>CAWHAB010000009.1:0-10679 GCA_963827105.1 uncultured Solirubrobacteraceae bacterium
AATGATCGGCCGGGCCACTTCCGGCTACTACGGCCATCACGTGAAGCCTTGAAGGCATCAGCGTAAAGCCGAGCGGCTAAGCCAAAGTGCCCTTGGAACTGAAGAGCAACTTTTCCAAAAAGGCCAATCGCTCGTCGAGTTCTGTTGGGGTTGGTATGTTCCATCCAAAAATGCCGCCAGGTGCGGCAGAATCGTGCCCGCTTCGGCCTCGCGGCGAAGGACGTGACTCATCCAGCCCGTGATAGTGTTGGCTTGCCGTTCCTTCCAGTTGTATCCCCGTACGGCGCTGGCAAGCGACTTGCGTGCCTGACTCGTTTCGCCCGCTTGAAACTGAGCCATGGCGAGTAAGAACGCGCCCCAGTGGTTCGAGCAGTTCCGCGGCTTCCTCGAGGAGTGGGATCGCCTGCGCGAAGTGACCAAGTCGATACTCCGAAAATCCGCTAATGAACTGGACGTAAGCGTTGTCGGGATGAGGGGAGTTTGGCGCCGCTCATTTGAGTGGCGCGAGCCACCAGTTTCAGCACGCGTTGTCGTTCGTCGCCTGCGGCGGGTCGCAACAGGCACGAGAGGCTGTTGCGCTCGGCGACCGTCCAATGGTCGCTGTCACTGATGGATCGTTTCAACAGCGCTTGTCGGCCGCGAGCATAGGCCTCCTCATTTCCAAGGAACAGGCATAGTGCGGCGTAGCCATGCCACCGGTCATGGTCCGGAGGGTTGGTGGCCAGGATTACCCCAAATATCGCGAGCTTCGTGCAGGTCGCCCTTCGTGGGGAGTGCGCGGGTCACGTCTTTGGAGCCCACATGCGCGGGTCCAGGAGACCGCCATTCGGAACGCCGTGAGGGCACCGACGCGTCTCCCGTGTCGCGCAAGACCCGACCCAATAGCAGATAGGCGTGCGAACTGTTGGGCCGAAGAGCGATCAGGGCGCTCAAGTAACCGACTGCTTCCTGTGGGTGATTCTGTACCAAGAAATCACCGAGCAGGTAGTTGATCCAAAAATCCTCGGAGTGGCGGCGCTGCACCTTGTGGAGTAACGAAATCACTTCGTACCCCGGCACCTTTTCGTTCAAGGCGTTGGCCAACCCTGAGTAAACATTGAGCCAGCAGGGCGCCTGGTCGGGGTCGCCGGCTACCAGGAACCCGTCGACCTGTGTCCGCAGTACGGACACCTCCTCGGACAACTCGGTCGTGCGAGCCGGCGCCTCGGCCAAGCCAGAACGGGACCGTCAGCAGCGAGTCCACTGCGTCGCGGACTCGCACCACCCCCGGTTCGACCCGGCGGATCTGCCAGGAGTGGCTGCCGAGGAGGAAGATGTCGCCCCGCCATCGACTCGACGGCCCAGTCTTCGTTGACCGTCCCGACGAAGGTGTCGTCAGGATCGGCGAGGACCAGGTAATCGCCCGTCTCGGGGATGGCGCGGCCGGAGGTGGCCGCGGCCAGTCGAGCGCCCTTGCGGGCGCGAAACTCGCCGTTGATCGGCGTCATGGTGGAGGTAGGCGCCCCGGCGGCCTCGCCGGTCTCGATGCCATCGCTGACCAGGTCGACGACCTCGTCGAACTGCTCGCGGGACAGGTCGGGTAGGGGCCGCCCGGCGCACCAGTTCGAACAGGTCGGCCGTCCGCCACTCCGGGCGGCGACTTCGGCCACGATCTGCTGGGCCAGGATGTCGAGGGGCAGGCGGGCCGGGTGGATGGCGTCCAGGCGCCCGGCCGGACGGCAGCGAGCAGGGCCGCGCACTCGACCAGCTCGTCGCGGGTCAGCGGGTACAAGCGCCCCTTGGGCGTGCCGGCCCGGCTGTGGTTCGAGCGGCCGACCCGCTGCAGGAAGGTAGCGATACTGCGGGGGGACCCGATCTGGCAGACCAGCTCGACCGGGCCGATGTCGATGCCCAGCTCCAGCGAGGCGGTGGCGACCGAGCGCGCAGCTCGCCGGCCCGCAGCCGAGACTCGACCCGGTAGCGCCGGTCCTTTGACAGGCTGCCGTGATGGGCGGCCACCACGTCGTCGCCCAGGCGCTCGCCAAGCTGATGGGCCAGCCGCTCGGCCAGCCGGCGGGTGTTGACGAACACCAGGGTGGTGCGGTGTTCCGCCACCAGAGCGGCGATGCGGTCGAGCACATCCGAGGAGCTGCTCGGCGGATGCCACCGCCTCCAGCTCGCCGTCAGGCGACTCCAGGCCGAGGTCGGCGTGACGCCGATGGCCGACGTCGACGACGGCTGGGAGGGCCGGTCGCCGACCAGGAGACGTCCGATGGTCTCGATGGGGCGCTGGGTGGCGGACAGGCCGATGCGCATGGGACGCCGGTCACAGAGCGCTTCCAGGCGTTCGAGGGTGATCGCCAGATGGGCACCGCGCTTGTCACGAGCCACGGCGTGGATCTCGTCCACGATCACCGTCTCGACGCGTGCGAGCGCCTCCGGCCCCCGCTCGCCGGTGACCAGCAGGTACAGCGACTCGGGGGTGGTGACCACGAAGCTGGGGGGCCGGCGCACCATGAGCGGACGCTGGAAGTCGTCGTGTCACCCGTCCGTACCGCGACCCGGATGTGGGGGGGCAAGAAGCCGAGCTGGGCCGCCGCCGCGGCGATCTCGGCCAGGGGCCGCTCGAGGTTCTCGGCGATGTCGACCGCCAAGGCCCGTAATGGCGAGACGTAGACGACCCGGGCGCCGACCTGGACGTCGTCGCCGGCCTGGTGGGCGCGATAGAGGGCGTCGATGGCGACCAGAAAACCCGCCAGGGTCTTGCCCAACCGGTTGGAGCCCGCGTCGTGTACGTCTCGCCATTACGGGCCTTGGCGGTCGACATCGCCGAAAACCTGGAGCGCCCCTTGGCCGAGATCGCCGCGGTGGCGGCCGAGCTCGTCGAGGAGGAATCGATTCCGCTCATGCCCAGGACCCGCCAGCAGAACGTCACCGCCGCACAGTGGAGCTCCAACGGCTCCGCGCTCGGCTCGCCCGACTTGACCCTTCCCGACAACCAGGTCTTCGGAGCGAACGTCTTCTCGCCCGCGCTGCAGCGCCACCGGCTGCCGAAGCACGTCTACAAGGCGCTGCAGCGCACGCTCGCGCGCGGCGAGGCGCTCGACACCTCGCTCGCAGACGCCGTCGCGCAGGCGATGAAGGAATGGGCGATGGAGAAAGGCGCGACCCACTACACGCACTGGTTCCAGCCGCTGACCGGCTCGACAGCCGAGAAGCACGACTCCTTCTACGGCCCCGCCGGCGACGGCACCGCGATCGCCGAGTTCTCCGGCAAGGAGCTGATCCAGGGCGAGCCCGACGCGTCCTCGTTCCCGACCGGTGGCATCCGCGCGACGTTCGAGGCCCGCGGCTACACGGCCTGGGACCCGACGAGCCCGGCGTTCGTGCTCGAGAACCCCAACGGCGCGCTGCTCTGCATCCCGACGGCCTTCACGTCCTGGACGGGAGAGGCGCTCGATCACAAGATCCCGCTGCTGCGCTCGATGGACGCGCTCTCCGGCGCGGCGATCCGTGCCCTGGACCTGCTCGGCGTGGACGGCGCCTCGCGCGTGTTCACGACGACCGGCTGCGAGCAGGAGTACTTCCTGATCGACGAGCAGTACTTCTTCGAACGTCCCGACCTGGTGACCACCGGGCGCACGCTGTTCGGCGCCAAACCCCCGAAGGGGCACGAGCTCGACGACCATTACTTCGGCTCGATCCCCGAGCGTGTGCTCGCGTACATGCTCGAGGTCGAGCTCGAGCTGGCGAAGCTCGGCATCCCGATCAAGACGCGCCACAACGAGGTCGCCCCCAACCAGTTCGAGGTTGCGCCGATCTTCGAGAACTCGAACGTCGGCTCCGACCATCAGATGGTGACGATGCAGATCATGCAGAACACCGCGCGCCGCTACGGCCTCGTGTGCCTGCTGCACGAGAAGCCGTTCGCCGGCGTCAACGGCTCGGGCAAGCACAACAACTGGTCGATGGGCACCGACACCGGCCTGAACCTGCTGGATCCCGGCGACACCCCGGCGGAGAACCTGCAGTTCCTGTTCTTCTGCGCGGCCGTGATCCAGGCGGTCAACAAGCATCAGGCGCTGTTGCGCGCCTCGATCGCGAGCGCCGGACAGGACCACCGGCTTGGCGCCAACGAGGCGCCGCCGGCGATCATCTCGATCTTCCTCGGGGCCGAGCTCGAGAAGGTCTTCGGCGCGATCGAGGCCGGCAAGGTGCAGCCATCGAAGCCGGGCTCGTTCCTCGGGCTCGGGACGCCGGTGCTGCCCGCGCTGCCGCTGCACGGAGGCGACCGCAACCGCACCAGCCCGTTCGCGTTCACGGGCAACAAGTTCGAGTTCCGCGCGCTTGGCTCGAATGCTTCACCGGCCTGGCCCAACACGGTGCTCAACACGATCGTGGCGGAGTCCGTCGACGATCTCACCGACAAGCTGAAAACGGCCCTGAAAGGCTCGAGCGCGACCCTCGAGAAGGCGGTCACCAGCGTCGTCAAGGGCGTGTGGGCGGCCAACAAGCAGATCGTCTTCGACGGCGACGGCTATTCCGAGGCGTGGCACAAGGAGGCCGAGAAGCGCGGCTTGGCGAACCTGCGCACGACGCCGGACGCGCTGCCGTGGCTGACCGACAAACAGACGATCGCCGCCTTCAAAAAGTACAAAGTGCTCTCCAAGCGCGAGCTCGAGTCCCGCTACGAGGTGTTCACCGAGCAGTACGCGATGAACATCAACATCGAGTCCGAGACGGCCTCGGCGATCGCGCGCACGATGCTGCTGCCCGCGTCCGTCCGCTACCTCAACGAGCTGCGCGAGAGTGGCCTGGACGAGCTCGTCGGTGAGATCGAGCCGCTGGTCAAGGAGCTGCACTTCGCGCAGCTGAAGCTCGAGGACGCCAACCTCGACGAGAACCACCCGGAGGGCTCCGCGCAGAAGGAGGCGGTGTACATGCGCGACGCGGTGATCCCCGCGATGGACGACGTCCGCGACGTCGCCGACCGACTCGAGAAGCTCGTCGCCGATGACCTGTGGCCGTTGCCGAAGTACTCGGAGATGCTGTTCATCAAGTGACTGCGGGGCCGGGGGCGCTGCGCGGAGCGGCGTCCTCGGTCGCTCGTTAACTGCTGCGCTCCGCCGGTGGGGTCGACCGACGGAGCGCGGGAGCAGATCGGGGAACGTTCAGGGCAGGAAGCGGCGACGGCCGCTGTGCTCGCGGTAGGTGCAGTCGAGCACCTGCGGGACACGGCGCAGCCAGCCGTAGTCATAGCCCGGGTGGACCGTGACGAGCACCGCGAGGTCGTAGTCTTCGGGCCCGAAGCCGGAGGCATCGCGGCGCGGGTCGGGGTCGACGCCGTACATCGCCTCGCCGTCGACCTGCAGCACCGAGACGAGCGGGTCGTGGAATTCGACCTGCAGCCCGTCGGCCTGCAGCGCGCGAGATGATCTCGCCGGCCGGTGAGTGGCGGCAGTCAGAGACACCGCCCTTGTACGCGGCGCCGACGACGAGCACGCGTGCGTCGCGCAGCTGGCAGCCAGAGCGCGAGAGCAGCTCGTGCGCGCGCATCGCGATCCGCCGCGGGCGCGCGGCGACCGATCGCAGCGCCTCTTCGGCGAGCGTCGCGGGGCGGCCGCGCTCGCGCAGCGGCTCCAGCAGGTAGTGCGGGTCGACGGCGATCCCGTGGCCGCCGACCCCCGCGGAGGGGTAGTGCGCGACGAAGCCGAACGGCTTCGTCGCAGCGGCTTCGGTGACCTCGATCACGTCGAGCTTCGTGACTGCGACAGGCGTCTGCCATCTCGAACGCGAGGGCGATGTTGACCGCGCGGAACGTGCTCTCATACAGCTTGACCATCTCCGCGGCCTCGGGCGAGGAGACCCTGTGCGGCATCCGGCAGAGGTGTCGCAGCAGCGCTGCCGCACGCTCGAAGCAGGCATCGCTCGCGGCGCCGATGACGCGCGGGGTCTCCAGCTGCGCGTGCGCCTCGACACCCGGGTCCAGGCGCTCGGGTGAGAAGGCGATGAAGACGTCCTCGCCCGCGTGCAGGCCGCGCTCGGCGAGCGGCTCGATCAGCAGCTCGCGCGTGCTGCCGACATACGCGGTCGAGCTGAGCACGAGCGTCTGTCCCGCCCGCGCGTTCTGCACGACCGCCGCGCATGTCCGGCGCAGCGTCTCGGGGTTCGGGTGGCGCTGGCGATCGACGGTCGTCGGCATCGAGATCAGCACGAGGTCGGCGCCGTGGACCGCCTCGACCCTGTCGGTGAGCACGAAGTCGCGGTCCTGCAGGTGGTTGCGCAGGTCCAAGCGCTCGGTGCCGAGCAGCCCCGAGCGTCCGCTGCGGATGTCGTTCAGGCGCCTCGGCGAGGTGTCGATGCCGACGATCCGAAAGCCGGCGCGGCGCAGTGCGATCGCGCTCGGCAGACCCGCGTAGCTGAGGCCGACGACGGCGACGAGCGCCTCGTCGGGCACGAGCTCGTGTGTGATCCGCGACGCCGGGAAGCGCGACCTCGCCGGCGGGCTCATCGCGCGTGATCACGGCCGTCGCCGCGGTCTGATCGGTGAGAAGTGACTCGACTAGAAACTCCGGTGTCATGGTGAATCCCCTTGACTCATCCTGCGCTTGTGCGCGCAGTGTGCACCCCCGCGGATCGCGCTCGCAGGATCTTGGACGCTTGATCGATGCTCGCGTTCCCGTGGGCCTACAAGCGTGTCGGTCGGGCCGGGCGGGGCGCTGCCCGAAACGTGCCGAGCGCCGTCCGAGGAGTGCAACTGATCGCCGATAGCATTGAGCGCCATGAGTGAGCGCGACTACCTGAGAACGGTCTCCGAGCGCGTCGTCGTCTACGACGGCGGCATGGGCGCGACGCTCGAGCAGTTCGAGCTGACGAGCGAGGACTACGGCGGCCTCGCCGGCAAGTGCCACGAGGCGCTCGTGCTGAACCGCCCGGACGTGATCGAGGGCGTGCACAGCTCGATGCTCGAGGCGGGCGCCGACGTCGTCGAGACCGACACCTTCCAGGGCTCGCGGATCAAGCTCGAGGAGTGGGGCCTCGCCGACTACACCGTCGAGGTCAACACCAAGGCCGCGGAAATCGCGCGCCGCGCCGCCGGCCCCGATCGCTTCGTCGCCGGCTCGATCGGCCCGACCGGCTACCTGCCCGCCTCCGAGGACCCGACGCTCGGGCAGATCCGCTTCGGCGAGCTCGTCGAGGTGTTCGCCGAGCAGGCGGCCGGCCTGATCGACGGCGGCGCCGACCTGATCATCATCGAGACCGCCCAGGACATCCTCGAGGTCAAGGCCGCGATCTTCGGCGCGCGCGAGGCGTTCAGGAGCAGCGGGCGCACGCTGCCGATCCACGCCTCCGTCTCGCTGCTGCCCAACGGCGGCAAGATGCTGCTCGGCACCGACATCTCCTCGGTGCTGAGCACCCTCGAGGCGCTGCGCGTCGACGTGATCGGGCTGAACTGCTCGACCGGGCCCGAGGACATGCGCGACGCGATCCGCTTCCTCGGTGAGTTCTGTCCGCTGCCGGTCGCGTGCATCCCCAACGCCGGCCTGCCGCTGCAGGGCCCCGACGGCGAGACGATCTTCCCCGAGCAGCCCGAGCCGCTCGCCGACGCGCTGAAGGAGTTCGTCGAGCGCTACGGCGTCGGCATCGTCGGCGGCTGCTGCGGCACGACGCCCGCGCACATCGCCGCGGTCGTCGAGCGGGTCAAAGGGCGCTCCGTGCAGCCGCGCCCGGCGCCGCGGCCGGCGCACCTCTCCTCGATGATCGCGGCGACGCCGCTGGCCCAGGAGCCGGCGCCGACGATGGTCGGCGAGCGCGTCAACTCGCAGGGCTCGCGCAAGGCCAAGGAGCTGCTGCTCGCAGACGACTACGACGGGCTCGTGCAGATCGCCGAGGACCAGGTGACGGGCGGCGCGCACGTGCTCGACCTGTGCGTCGCGCTGACCGAGCGCGCCGACGAGGACGAACAGATGCGCCTCGTCGCCAAGAAGGTCTCGCTGACGCAGCCCGCGCCGATCCAGATCGACTCGACCGAGCCGGAGGTGATCGAACGCGCGCTCGAGCAGGTCCCCGGCCGCGCGATCGTCAACTCCGTCAACCTCGAGGCCGGACGCGCGAAGCTCGACCGCGTCGTGCCCGCCGCGCTCGCCCACGGCGCGGCGCTGATCGCGCTGACGATCGACGAGGTCGGGATGGCGAAGACGGCCGCGCGCAAGGTCGAGATCGCACAGCGGATCCGCGAGATCTGCTGCGATGAGCACGGGCTCGATCCCGAGCTGCTGATCTTCGACTGCCTGACGTTCACGCTCACGACCGGCGATGAGGAGTGGCGTCCGTCCGCCGTCGAGACGATCGCGGGGATCAAAGCGATCAAGCAGGCGATCCCGCAGGTGAAGACCTCGCTCGGGGTCTCAAACGTCTCCTTCGGCGTCTCCCCGGGGGCGCGCGCGGTGCTCAACTCGGTGTTCCTGCACCACTGCGTCCAGGCCGGCCTCGACCTGGCGATGGTCAACCCCAACCACATCACCCCCTACGGCGAGATCTCAGAGGCCGAGCGCGAGCTCGCGGACGACCTCGTGTTCAACCGCCGCGAGGACGCGCTGGAGAAGTTCATCGCGCACTTCGAGTCCAAGGGCGAGGAGGAGCAGGCGCAGGGCGCCGCGGATCCGACCGAGGGGATGGAGCCCGAGCAGGCGCTGCACTTCCACATCCTGCGCCGCCGCAAGGAGGGCGTCGAGGACTGGATCGACCGCAGCGTCGAGAAGATCGGCGCCGTGCCGACGCTCAACGAGGTGCTGCTGCCGGCGATGAAAGAGGTCGGCGACAAGTTCGGCGCCGGCGAACTGATCCTGCCGTTCGTGCTGCAGTCGGCCGAGGTGATGAAGAAGGCCGTCGCGCAGCTGGAGAAATACCTCGACAAGATCGAGGGCTACACGAAGGGCACGGTCGTGCTCGCGACCGTCTTCGGCGACGTCCACGACATCGGCAAGTCGCTCGTCAACACGATCCTCACGAACAACGGCTACACGGTCATCGATCTCGGCAAGCAGGTGCCGATCCAGACGATCCTCGACGCCGCCCAGGAGCACGAGGCGACGGCGATCGGGCTCTCGGCGCTGCTCGTCTCGACGTCCAAGCAGATGCCCGCATGCATCCAGGAGCTGCACGCGAAGGGACTCGAGTTCCCGGTGCTGATCGGCGGCGCCGCGATCAACCGCGCGTTCAGCTACCGCGCCCTGTATCCCGGCGGCAAGGAGTCCGAGGAGGTGTATGAGCCCGGCGTGTTCTACTGCAAGGACGCGTTCGAGGGCCTCGCGGTGATGGACCAGCTCGTCGACGCCGACGCGCGCGGCGCGCTCGTGGAGAAGCTGCGCAGCGGCGCCAGCGAGTTCCGCGCCAAGGGCGAGGCGCCGGTCGAGGAGGTCAACCTCGCGGATGACTCGGTGCGCTCCCCGGCGCGCACCGAGGAGCCCGTGCCGACGCCGCCGTTCTGGGGCGTGCGCGAGATCGACGTCGATCTCGAGGAGGTCTACCGCCACCTCGACACGCACGTGCTGTTCAAGCTGCACTGGGGTGGGCGCGGCGTCAAAGGCGAGGCCTGGAGGACGCTGCTGCGCGATGACTTCCAGCCGCGCCTGGAGCGGATGTGGCGCGAGCAGACATACCTGCGCCCGCGCGCGCTGCTCGGCTTCTTCCCCTGCTACGCGCTCGGCAACGACATCATCGTGCTCGACCCCGAGGATCGCGCGACGGAGCTGACGCGCTTCGTCTGCCCGCGCCAGCCGAAGGGCGATCGCATCTGCCTCGCCGACTTCTTCCGCCCCGCGGTCGAGGGCAGGGCGCCGGCCGAGCTCGACGTGATCTCCGTGCAGGCGGTCACGGTCGGCGGCGAGGTCACCGAGCTGATGGCAAAGCTCGAGACCGACGGCGAGTTCGCCGAGCAGCTGTTCGTGCACGGCCTCGGCGTGCAGACCGCCGAGGGCCTGGCCGAGTGGCTGCACTACGAAACGCGCAAGATGCTCGACATCCCCGTCACACAGGGGCGGCGCTACTCCTGGGGGTATCCGGCGGTCCCGGAGCAGTCCGAGCACCTGAAGGTCGAGAAGCTGCTCGGACTCGATCAGATCGGCATGAAGATCACCGACGGCTACGCCCCCGAACCGGAGCAGTCGACGCTCGCGCTCGTCGCCCACCATCCGCAGGCGATCTACTTCGGCACGCGCCAGGGCCGGCTGCTGCCGGACGGCTCGCCCGACGATCTGATCCGCGGCTCCAGCCGCGACCCGTCGCTGTTCGGCGAGCTCGACGACAACGACCCGCCCGACGGCGCGGTCGAAGCCGAGGACACCCAGACGGGCGCAGGCGAGCCGGCGATGGCCAGCGACAGCGCCTCCTAGCCGACCGAGCGCAGCGGCCTGCGGCGCGCGCCGCCGGCGCGATCTTCGCTGCCCAGCGGGACCGTCGCCTGGCGGCGCGCCATCGCGAGGATCTCCTCGCCGCTGAGCGGCTCGGCGAAGTGGAAGCCCTGGCCGAAGTCGCAGTTCATGCCGAGCAGGCGCTCGAGCTGCGTCGGCGTCTCGACCCCCTCGGCGACCGCCTGGAGCTTGAAGATCCGCGCGAGCTGCACTATCTGCGCGGTCAGCTCGGCGACCTCCGCGTTGGGATCGGCCAGGAACGAGCGGTCGATCTTGAGGATGTCGACC
>CAWHAB010000010.1:0-461839 GCA_963827105.1 uncultured Solirubrobacteraceae bacterium
GGCAGCTGGCGGATGTAGTTGAGCGAGGAGTAGCCGGTGCCGAAATCGTCGATCGCGAGTTTGACGCCGAGCGCGCGCAGCGACTTCAGGCGCAGCAGGCTCAGCTCCATGTCCTGCATCATCACGCTCTCGGTCAGCTCCAGCGTCAGGCTGTTGGCCGGGATCGCGCTTTCCGCGAGGACGCCGCGGACCTCCTCGATGAACTCCGGCCGCTGCAGCTGGCAGGCGGAGACGTTGACCGCGATCGACAACGGCGGCGTGCGCGGGCATTCGCGCTGCATGTGCGCGGCCCACGTGCAGGCCTGCTTGAGGATGTCGCGCCCGACCGCGATGATCAGACCGGTGCTCTCGAGCAGTCCGATGAAATCGAGCGGCTGCACCGTTCCGCGCGCGGGATGCTCCCAGCGCACGAGCGCCTCCATCCCTGCCATGTCGCCGCGCGCGAGGTCCATGATCGGCTGGTAGCGCAGCGTGAACTCGCCGGCGTCGAAGCCGCGCTGCAGATCGCTCTTCAGCTCCAGGCGCGCGAGTGCCCTGGCGTGCATCTCCGGCTGGAAGACCTGGTAGTGGCCCGTGCCGTTCTCCTTGGCGATGTACATCGCCGCATCGGCGTTGCGCAGCAGCTCATCGGCGTCGCGGCCGGAGAGTTGATCGGGGGTGCTGAAGGCGAT
Source organism: uncultured Solirubrobacteraceae bacterium (assembly GCA_963827105.1). Lineage (GTDB taxonomy): Bacteria > Actinomycetota > Thermoleophilia > Solirubrobacterales > Solirubrobacteraceae > Palsa-744. The sequence goes on from CAWHAB010000010.1 coordinate 672, forward strand.
GCCGATGCTCGTCGCGATCGCGAGCTGGCGGCTGTCGAGGCGGACCGACTGCTCGAGCATCTCGACGACGCGGTGGGCGATCTCGATCGCCTGCTCGCTCTCGGCTTCGTGGATCAGGATCGCGAACTCGTCGCCGCCGAGCCGCGCGGCGGTGTCGACCGGCCGCATGCAGTCCTCGAGCCGCCGTGCGATCTCCTGCAGCACCTGATCGCCGGCGCCGTGCCCGAGGCTGTCGTTGACGTTCTTGAAGTCGTCGATGTCGAGCAGCAGCACCGCGGCGGGCAGCTGGTCGCGGCGCTGAGCTGCGAGCGCATGCGCGACGCGGTTGAGAAACAGCGCCCGGTTGGGCAGCCCGGTGAGCGCGTCGTGGAAGGCCTGGTGCTCGAGTTCGGCCTGGAAGGCCTTGCGTTCTGAGATGTCGCGGATGTTGAGCACGACGCCCGCGATCGCATCGTCGCCGAGCAGGTTCGTCGCGAACGCCTCGACCGTCCGCCACGAGCCGCGCGCATGGTGGATGCGGAACTCGGCGCTCGCCTGCTGGCCGCCGGGCTGCGCGGCGACCGCGGCGACGAGCAGGCGAACGCGCTGCACCTCGTCGGGGTGGACGATCGCCGCGAGCTGCTCGTCGGCGATCGCCTCCGGCGGGTAGCCGAAGGTCTGCTCGACCGATGGGCTGACGTATTGCACGAACGTGTCCTCGCCGACGATGCAGATCACATCGGAGGCGTTGCGGATCAGCGAGCTGAGCCGCGCCTCGGAGCGCTCGTGCACCGTCTCCTCGGTCAGCACCGCCATGCGCAGCGCGAGCGCGACCTCGCGCGCGAGCCGCGCGAGGCTCTCCTGGACGGCGCGCCGAAGCGGCCGCTCGCAGCTCACGGCGAGCACGCCCGCGAGCTGCTCGCGCGCGAGCAGCGGCGCAAGGAAGCAGGCCTGCCCGGTCTCCTCGAGCGCGACGTGATCCTGCGGGCGCCCGTCGCGCACCGCTTCGGGGAGCTGTGCGAGCGCGACGCTCACGGGCCCGCCCGCGGAGCCCGCGACAGCGCCCAGCACGGTGCTCTCACCCTCGCCCAGGTACAGGCTGACGAGCCCCTGTGAGCCGATCACCGCGCGCGCCGCGGTCAGCGCCGCCGCGCTGATCTGCTCGCGCGTGCTCGCCGTCACGAGCGCCTCGCCGGCGACGCGCAGCGCGGCCTCGCGGGAGGTCGCCTCCTCGCTGCGGCGGACGATCCCGGCCATGCGCATCAGCACGAGCGCGAACATCAGCGCGGAGGCGCCGACGAGCACGTACAGGTCGAGCGGCTCGTGCAGGGCCTCGCGCACGAGGATCAACAGCGGCGCCGTCAGGCTCGCGCAGGCGAGCAGCGCCAGGCGCGCGCGCGTCAGGTGCGCATCGGCCTCGGGGCCGGGCTCTGACAGCTGGCGCATCGAGGGATGCAGCGCGGCCGTGCCGAGCAGCACGTAGTAGGTCGCCCAGCCGGTGTCGAGGATCGCGCCGGTGCCGCTGACTTCGCCGAGCAGGCGCCAGCCGTAGATGGCGTCGCTGAGCAGCAGCACGACGCTCGCGGCGAGCAGGAACACGAACGCCGGCTCGCGGCGGTGGCTGCCGGCGGCGAGACGCGCGACGACGCCGAGCACCGCGATGTCCATCGCCGGATAGGCGATCGAGGTGAGCCTCCTCAGCAGCGACAGCGTCCGGTCGTCGGCATAGGGGGCGATCAGATAGACCCACAGCAGCGTCGCGAGCGCGACCGTCACGATCAGCGCGTCAATCAGGGCGCTGCGATCGCGATGCTCGCCGCGTTCGCGGATCAGCAGCAGCATCCCCGCGACGAGCAGCGGGTAGAAGGCGAGGTGGAAGGGGTCGGCGATCGAAGGGAACGGCAGCGGCGTCCCGAACAGGCGCTCGTAGTTGTCGGAGAGCACGTCGCTGGTCACGAACAGCGCCTGCCCGAGCGCGAGCAGATACAGCGGCAGGCGGCTGCGGCCGGAGTTCCGGCGCGCGGCGAGGATCAGCGCGGCGACGCTCAAGCCGCCGATCAGGTTGAAGACGAGGCCGCTACGCAGCCACGCCGGGCCGAGCACATGCGCGAGCGCGTAGCCGGCGGTCAGCAGCGCGCTCGCGACGAGGTACAGCCAGCACGCCCGCCGAGCGAGTCGGCTTCCGGCGCCCATCAGGCACCGGCGATCGTCGACCCGCTGACGCGCGCCCGCGGTATCTCGGTCGCGGCACGCGGCGCGCGCAGCCGCGCGAGCTCGACGCGCACGAGACGCGTGTCGATCAGCTGCGGCGTGCGGCCCGGCGCATAGCCGCGCTCGCTGCGCAGCGACGACGCCGTGCTCGCCGGGGATGGCGCAATCGTTGAGCTTTGCACGCCTCGCGTATCGGCCCGCGCACGCGAAACCTGAAAGCCTGCATAGGAATGTTGCGAATTGCTCGCTGCTCGCTACAGAGCGCTCAGGAGTCTTCGCGCGGCGGCGGGCGGAACAGAATCCGCTTGACCTCCGCGGCGGTGCCGCCGCCGAGGCGCAGCGCGGTCTGAAAGCCCTCGCCGCCGAGCTCGCCGGCGTCGAGCGCGCGCCGCAGCTCATTGAGGTCGCCGAGGTCCTCCTCGCTGACCTGATCGCGCGCGATCTCCAGCAGGATCAGATGGCGCGGGCGCTTGAGCGCAGCGGCCATGCGCAGGAACGGCTCGCGCTCGGCCGGTGTCAGGCCGTCGGCTGCGAGCACGACCGTCTCGCGGTTCTCAAGGCGCTTGGCGACCGCCGCGAGCAGCAGCTCGCCGGCGCGGGCCTGCATGTCCTCCGCGGCGACGCGCCCTGCCAGCAGCCCGCGGACCTTGTCGAGTGACAGCAGGCAGGCGCGGTCCTCGATCAGCCGATCGAGGAAGCGGTCGCGCTCGGCGGAGGAGGCGGAGACGACGACGAGCAGGCTCCCGGGTGAGTAGCGCAGACGGTCGCCCGGCGTGAGCACGCGGCAGTGGACGGTGAGGTCGGCGGGCCGCGGCGGCGCGCCGTCGCGTCGCGGGCGGTCCGAGGACCAGCCGGTCCGCTCATCCTCTGAGATCTTGACGCTGCGCGCCGGGGGTCGTGTTGCCATACCCCCATCATGCCCGAACTCGCCGCCGCACCCCGACACCCCGCGCGCGCGGGCGCCCGCGCCGCCGTCAGCGCGCGGCGATCAGCGCGAGCTTGGCGGCCCGATCGAGCGTCTTGATCCGTGCCTCCTCGCGCATCGCCGCGCTGCGATCGGCCATCGGCAGCGCGAGCGCGAGCGCGACCGGGCGGCGGCTCGCGGTGTAGCGGCTGGCCTTGCCCGCGTTGTGGCGCGCGAGGCGCCGCTGCAGATCGCTGCTCCAGCCCGTGTACAGCGAGCCGTCGGCGCAGCGCAGGATGTAGACCCAGGCGTCGGCCACGTCAGCGCGTGAGCGATTGCTCGGCGCGCGGGACGACGCCGCCGGCGCCGCGCTGACGCTCCGGCGGCAGCGGCGCGAGCTTGACCGGCCCGGCGTGCATCGTGCGCAGGCGCACGTCGCGCCACGACAGGCCCTCGTTGAGCAGCGCGGGGATGCCCATGATCAGCGCGGTCGCGAGCTCGACGACCTGCAGCACGATCCCGTAGGCGAGCGCTTCGGGGGTCGAGACGTGGTAGGCGCCGGCGAGCACCGCGACGCAGGCCGCCTGAAAGACGCCGACGTTGGCCGGCGTGGCGGGCACGACCGAGGTGACGTTGACGGCGAACAGCACCGCCGCCGCCGCGCCCGCACCGGCCTGCGAGCCGAGGCCGAGCGCCATCAGCAGCAGCCAGCAGGACAGCCACTGCAGCGCCCACGCGCCGAGTTGGGCGAGCGTCGCGGAGGCCGCCAGGCGCGGCTGGGCGAACACGCGTAGGCCGTCGCGCAGACGCAGCAGCGAGGCGCGCAGGGCAAGCAGCAGCGCCTGCAGGCGCCGCGATCGAGACAGCGCCGCGGGCGGGATCAGCACCGGCGCGAGCAGCGACCGCGAGCAGCGCCGCAAGCGGCGCGAGCGCGACCAGCACGAGCGCCTGGTGGTGGCCGTCGAGGACCTTGACGCTCGACAGCGTGACACCGCCGAGGATCGCCAGCGCGAGCAGGTTCAGCAGCGTCTGGGAGACCATCGTGCCGAGCACGACGGGCAGCGTCTCGCGCGCGCGGCCGAGGCGGCGCGCGACGATCAGCGCGCGCGAGGGCTCACCGAGGCGCGCGGGCAGCGTCGCGGACATCAGCACGCCGATGAACGTCCCCTGCATCGCGTCGCGCCGCGTCGCGCGCCGCAGGCTGGGCGCCGCGAGCAGGATCGAGTGCCAGGAGATCGCCCGCAGCGCCATCGCGGCGCACATCACCGCGACGCCGGCGAGCAGCAGCCCGGGGCTTGAGGCGAGCAGCGAGGAGGCGACCTGGGTTACGCCGACGTGGTGCAGCGCGAGCGCGGCCAGCGCGACGCCGGCGAGCGAGCTCGCGGCGAACGCCACACGGCGCAGCGTGCGCAGGTGGCGCGGGCGGCCGCTGAGCGGCGGGGCGGCGGCGTCCAGCGACGGCAGCCGCTGCGCGGGAACGCGCGGCTGCAGGTCAGCCGGCGTCAGGCCATGGCGCAGGGCGAGGCCGGCGAGACGGCCGCTGCGCGCGCGGCGGTTGGCCTGCGCGGCGAGCGAGATCGCCTGCTCATAGCCGTCGAGGACTTCCGCGGCGACGTGCGGCCAGGCGAAGCGCTCGGCGCGCTCGCGAGCGGAGGCGGCCATGCGCGTGCGCAGGCCCTGATCGAGCGCGAGCCGGCGCAGCGACTCCGCGAGCGTGAGCGCATCGCCGGCCGGGATCAGCAGGCCGTCGAGGCCGTCGCGCAGCACGTCGCGGTAGCCGGGGATGTCCGAGGCCAGCACAGGCGTGCCCGCCGCGAACGCCTCCGTCAGCACCATCCCGAAGCTCTCACCGTGCAGTGACGGCGCGCACAGCACGTCGGCGGCGGCGAGCTCGGCGAGCTTGCGCTGCTCTGAGACCTTGCCGAGCGCGTGCACGCCGCGGTCATCGAGCATCATGTGCGCGACCTCCTCGCTGCTCGCGCCCGCGAGCGTCAGCGTCGCCGGGATCTGCTCGCGCAGCGCCTCAAACGCGCGCAGCAGCACCGGCAGACCCTTGCGCTCGACCGCCTGGCCGATGAACAGGATGCGCAGCGGGCCCCGCTGATCGCCCGGCGCGAGCGCGCCCGCGGCGCGATCGGCGCCGGCGCCGTCGAGCTGCACGCCGTTGGGGATCATGCGGTAGCGCCCGCCGTAGAAGCGCCGCGCGGTCCACGCGGCGGCCTCGGAGACCGCGATCCGCACGTGCAGCCGGTTCATCCGCCGCGCGCCGCCGAGCGGGACCGCGGCGAAGCCGTTCGTGAGGACGTTCTCGGAGTAGGTGTGGAAGGTGCCGAGCAGCGGCAGCTCGCCGGCGTTGCACAGCGCATCCCAGCTGAGCAGCGGCACGACCGGCTCGTGGATGTGCACGACGTCATAGCCGCCCTCGCGCAGCTCGCGGCGCAGGGCCGCGACCGCGCGCGGCGAGTGCGACAGGTTCGAGACGGCGCCGTTGAAGGGCAGGCCGACGTGCGCCCGAGCGAGACGAAGCCGGCGGGCACCGCGCGCTGCTGCGGGCGCGCGCCGCGGTGCAGGCGACGCGAGCGCGTATCGTCGGGGTCGTGCGGCGCGAGCACGCGCGCTTCATGCCCGCCGGCCGCGAGCTCTGACGCGAGCGCCTCTATGTGGCGCGTGACGCCACCCGGGTACGTCCACGAATACGGCGAAAGCAGTGCAATTCGCACGACCTCCACTGTATCCAGCGGAGCACCCCCACGCGGCGCCGGCGCCGAGGATCGGGCGGCTGCGATAATCGTGCCCTTGAGCACGCGCCACTTCGTCAAGTACACGTTCCTGAAGCTCGACCCCGCCTGGCGGCGCCGCGAGGGCGAGCGCCGGGCGCAGGACAAGCGCGAGTTCGCCGCCGCCTGCGAGGACTTCGCCGACGGGCACCTGCTGCAGGCCTTCTCGCTCGTCGGCACGCGCGGCGACGCCGAGCTGCTGCTGATCTCCGAGGCCGAGAACCTCGATCGCATCCACGAGTTCCACGTCGTGCTCTCCCAGAGCGGGCTGATGCAGTGGGCGGAGATCCCGTACTCGTTCCTGGGCATGCGCAAGAGCTCTGAATACTCAGAAGACGAGCGCACGAGGCCGCGCGGCTTCCGCGGCAGGTACGTGTTCGTCTACCCGTTCGTGAAGTCGCGCGAGTGGTATGCGCTGCCCGCCGATGAGCGCTGGCGGATCATGCAGAACCACATCGAGGTCGGCCGCGAATACCCGGGCGTCGACAACCACACGAGCTACTCCTTCGGCCTCGACGACCAGGAGTTCGTCGTCGCCTTCGACACCGACGACGTCGGCACGTTCCTCGACCTCGTGCAGCGGCTGCGCACGACCGAGGCCTCGCGCTTCACCGTGCGCGACACACCAAGCTTCACGTGCCTGGCGATGTCGCTCGAGCGGGCGCTCAACGCGCTCGACGGCGAGCCCGTGACGCTCGAGGCGCTGCGCGCTGTCTAAGCGGGCGCTCGCCCATCTGCGCGCGAGCGACCCCGTGCTCGCGGGCCTGATCGACGCCGTCGGGCCGCTCGACGACGCGCGCAAAGGGCGCCCCGAGCGCGATGAGCACTACGGCGCGCTGGTGCGCTCGATCGTCAACCAGCAGCTGTCGGTGCGCGCCGCCGCGGCGATCTTCGGCCGCCTGACCGAGCGCTTCGACGGGCGCCCGCCGACGCCCGCGCAGGTCCTCGCCGACGATCCCGAAGCGCTGCGCGCCGCGGCGGGGCTCTCGCGCGCGAAGGTCGGCTTCCTGCGCTCGCTCGCCGAGCACGTCGTCTCCGGCGAGCTCGAGCTCGAGCGGCTCGATGAGCTCCCCGACGAGGAGGTGATCGCCGAGCTCGTCGCCGTCAAGGGCATCGGCGTATGGAGCGCGCACATGTTCCTGATGTCGCACCTGCGTCGCCCCGACGTGCTGCCCGTCGGCGACCTCGGCATCCGCCGCGCGATCGAACGCGCCTACGGGCTCGACGGCCTCCCCGACCCATCGACGATGGAGGAGATCGCCGAGCCCTGGCGCCCGCAGCGGACGCTCGCCTGTCGCTACCTGTGGCGCTCGCTGGACAACGAGCCCGCCTAGCACCGGTTCAGGTTTCGATCTCCATCGCTTCGCCCCTGATCGACATCGTGTTTTCCACGCCGGTTTCGAATTCACCGACGCCGACGACCTTGATGATGAGGACATCGCCTTCCTCGCTGATTTCCTGCTCGCCACCCGCGTTGACGCCAAAGTCCTGGGTCAAGTCCTTGCTGACCGTGTTGACGTCACCGGAGACGTCCCCGTCAATCGCGCCGCTGATGATCCATTCGTCGGCTCCGCACTTCGATTCTGAGAACACGGGGACGCCTTTGACCCTGACCGCGACCACGCCGCCACCCAGTTCCGCCAGTTCGGTGTTCAGCACTGCTGTCACGACGTCGCCAGTCTTCGGGGCGCCTGCCGATGTGCAGGTTTCGCCGCTGGTCGTGCATTTTTCGAGCGTGATCACCTCCGTGCCGGTGCTCGGCCCGGTTATTTCGCCTGCGACCTTGGCCTTCGAGCAGGTCACCGTCCCGACCACGCCGAAGCTTTTGATGTAACTGTAGTACGTGAAACGGCCGGCTTTCCCGGTGAACGTGGTTTTTCTACCTTCGTTCCAGGCGCCGAGTTCGTAGTCGCCTTCCCTCTCGCCGCCTTTGGATTCGCCGGTACAGGTCCTGGTGTTCCATTTGCCGCTCCCCTTCGGCGAAGCCTTGATGCATGTTTTGTACGTCGGCTGCGCCGACGCGGTGCCCGCGCCCAGCGCGCCGATGGCAAGCGTCGCCACGAGGCACGCGCCGATGATCCGGATCCGTCTCATCTCTGCACCCTCCCTCTCCGTGATGAGCGGGCGCAGCCGGCGCTACCAAGGAGCGAGGCCCGGCACGCCCGCGACCGCCGCGATGCGACGTGGCGCCACCCTCTCAGAAACCCGCCTGCGCGTCAAGTCCCGATCATCGGGACCGAGCGGGTCCCCGCGGGTCGAGCACGCGAGACGCCGCGGTACCCGCGACGCGCCTACTTGTGCGCGGACTTCGCGGACTTCTTGGCCTTCTTCTTGGCCGGCTTCTTCTTCGGCCCGTACTTCTTGCGCGCCTGCTTTTCGCAGGAGAGGCGCTTGGCCTTCTTGCTCTTCGCCTTGTACTTCGTGCGGCATGTCTTCAGCGCCTTCGCGAGTAGCTGTGCGCGCGTGAGTTTCTTGGCTTTTTCGCCCAGGTGCCCGCTGCAGCCGGTGATCTCGATCGGGGTCGTGTCCTTGATCTGGGCGCCGTTCCAGCCTTCCAGTTCGGTCGGGATCGAGAGTTTCTGTGCACAGAGGTTGCGTGCCGTGCCGGTGATCAGCGAATCGACGCCGAGGGCCGAGTGCGGGCCTTCGGGGAAGACCGATTCGAACTTCGTGAACGGCGCGTCGGGGTTTGTTTCGAACTTCGAGTAGGTGATCCCGTTTTCGATGAACGTTTTGCCGTCCGCGATGATCGTCACGCCTTCGCCCTGGAGCACGAACTCGACATCCGGGAATTCGGCGCCGCCGTGGGAGACGAGATATGCCGGGCCCCTCAGCGGGTTCTTGAAGACGGGCGTGTGGACGATCCCTTCGCCGATCACCGAGCCTTCGTCGCAGGCGGCAGGGTTGACGATGAAGACTTCGTCCTTGCAGGCTTTCTGGATCGTTTCAAGGCGCGAGGGCAGGGCCTTCGGCAGTGTCAGGTCCACCCTGTGGATGTCGGCCTGGCCGAGCCCCGGGGTTTCGATCGTGACATCGAAGGTCACGCCGTTGACTTTGCTGCCCTGGCCGCTGACCGTCGCCGTGATTTTCGGCGCGAACGGCAGGCTCGCGCAGTTGGCCGCGTTGAACGGCGCCGAGATCGGCTGGACCCCGCCTTCGTAGCCGCTCAGCGCCCCGGTCGTCGCGAGCGGGCTGCAGTTCGTCGGGTTGAACTGGAAGGGCTGGTCTCCGGGACGTTCGACGACGACGTTGAGCTCTTTCAGCTGCACCGGCGCGCCTTTGATCATTTTCGGAATCTGCGCGCTCTGGACCGTCGCCACGGCCGTTTCCGGGTTGATGTTGATCGTCGAGAAGACGTCGACGTCGCCGAGGTTGAACGGCCCGACATGTTCGGCGTTTGTGACCGCGAGCAGGCCGAACGGACCCGCGCCGTGGAGGCTGTTGGCTTTCAGTGCGCCGGTGAGATAGAGCTGGCCGCCGAGCGTGACCGGCCTTCCGCCGAGGCCCGAGACGCTCGTCGTGTGCCCGACGAGGCTTTCCGGCGGGCACGCGTTGGCTTCGGCCTGCGCTTCGCTGCACGGCGTCACTTCGGCGATCAGCGCCGCGGCACCCGCAGGCAGCGTCGTGTTGATCGTTTCGAGTGCCTGCTGGCCGTCGGCGTGGCCGATCGTGACTTCAAACGGCGTCGTCGCGCCGGCCTGGGGGTTGCTCGACCCGGCTGCGAAGCCCGGCGTGAACGCCAGCGGGGTGGGCGGGCACGGCCCCCCTTCAGCACCCTGGGTGATTTCAAAGCCGCTCGGGCTCGAGGACCTTGTCGTCGTCGTCGCCGGCAGCGCGCCTTCGGCGGAGTACGTCGTGAACTGCGCGCTGGTGGGGTAGGAGCCGCAGTGCGGCGGCGTGGAGTTCGACGCGCGCCCGCCTTCTTCGTTGGGAAGTTTCAGTTCGAGCGTTTCGAAGGGCACCGGCGGGGTGCCGCGGAAGGTCGAGGTCAGCTGGCCTGTTTCCTGGTTGATCTTGACTTCGCCCGCGAGCTTCACGCGCACGCCGGCCTTCTTGGCTTCGGCGATCAGGTACAGCACGAGCGGCGACTTGAACGGGCTCGTGTCCTCTCGCGCGAGGTACACGGAGCCGGTGACCGGTTCGTTGATCAGCGGCGCGTCGATGTTGACGGTGCCGATTTTCGACGCTTCGGGGCAACTGGCCGGTTCCGCCGTGAACAGGTTGTTTTCCAGCTGGGCGTTGAGCGTGCCTTCTTCTTCAGGCGCTTCGAAGCCGACCTGTTCGGAGGTGCATGCCTGCAGGCCGTTGGCCAGCCCCGCGTTGGCCAGCACGCCTTCGGGGAACGTCACGGTCGTCGCTTTGACGTCCGCCTCGGCCTTGGGGGTTTCTGCTTCCGTCGCTTCGAGCGTCGTCGCCTGCGGCACGTCGACGGTCACCGTCAGGCCGGTCGGTGTGCTCGCGCTGTGCTCGGCGACACCGGGCGAGCCTTCGGCCTGCACTTCGAATGAGGGGCTGAACGGCAGCGTGCTGCACCCTTCGAGCGTTTCCTCCGCCGCCTTGGGAGCTTCCACGAATTTCGCGCCCGGCTTCCAGGACTGGACCTGCAGCGACGTTTCCAGCGGAGCTTCGCACGTGGTCGGCAGCGTCAGGTAGGGCTGCGCCGGCTGCGGCCCCGCCGCCGGGCATTTCGGATGGGGCCCGTCGAGGCCATAGTACCTCCAGCCTCCGCCCATGCACGCCCATCCGCGCTCCTGTTCGTGGCTGGCAGCGCCGGGCACGCCCCAGACCGTCACCGAGACGCTCAGCACTTCGGCGAGCTCGGAGGTGTTCTTGGATTCGACTTCCACCGCGTAGCCTTTGCCGGTCCGCAGCGTCGTGCCGAGCGTGATCGGGACGTGGGCGAACTCGAGGCCGAGCCGCGCGGGTTCGCCGGGACCCGGCACGAGGTTGAAGACGGGCAGGCTTTCGGTCACGTACCCCGGCGCCTGGCCCGCGGCCCTGAAGGTCACGACCGCGAAGCCCACCGCCGTCGCGGGCGGACAGTCGTTGTAGTTCCCCTGGAAGACCGTCGAGAAGTCGAGATCCGTGCACTGCGGGATCACGCTCGTGTTCGTGTTGCCGACGAGGCCCGGTGGCAGGACCGTCTTGATGTTCCTGGGCAACTCGGCGACACCGGGCAGGAGTTCTTTCTCATTGCCGGCTTTTGTTTCCACCGTGAACGTCTGGTTGAACGCGATCGTGGTCGTAAGCTGGAAGGGGTGTGAGCCGGCCTGGTCATCCGGTGAGCCGGTCGGCGTTTCGGGGCTCAGTTCGTAGCTTTCGACGCCGAACGGCGCTTCGCCGTTGCTCACGGTGATCGGCGCCTTGCCGACCTTTTCCGGAGCTTCGCCGCCGCCTGGCGTTTCGCCGCCCGCGATCGTCACGCGGCCTTCTCCCAGTTCCTTCGTCTCGCCTGCCCCGAGCGGCGCTGCGAGCTTTGCTTCGACCGGGATGTGCACTTCGATCGCGGTGCCGACGGGGATCGCGCCGACGAACGGACAGCGCAGCGCCGGCAGCGATTCGCATTCGAGTGCCGGCTTATTCGGTCCGAAGTTCGTCCCCGGCTCGGAAAATCCCGCCATCTTTTCAAGCGCCATCACTTCGCCGACGCCCGCGACCGCTTCCGGCAGGGCCTCGGTTATCTCGAGCGGATCGGCTTCCGTTCCCACGACCGGGGCGTCCCCGACGTTGGCGATGACCGCGATCACCCAGCCCTTCTGGCCGGGGTGCAGGTACCGTGGCGCTGTCCTCGTGAGGATGTGCCAGTGGGGGTTTGCTTCTTCGGCGTACGCCGGGGCGGCGTAGGCCACGAGCGCCAGCGCGACAGCGAGCGAGCAGAGGATCGTCCTGATGGCGATGAGCCGGTGCTTGGTCACGACTTCGCGCCCGCCTTCTTCTTCTTGGATTTGACCGGGTACTTCTTGCGTGCCTGCTGTTCGCATGCGTGGCGCTTGTGCGCCTTGCTCTTCGCCTTGTACTTCGTACGACACGTCTTCAGCGCTTTCGCGAGCAGCTGCGCGTGCGTCAGCTTCGTTTCCTTCTTGCCTTTCACTTCCACCTTCGGTTTCGGTGTTTCCGCCTTGGGGACGACGTTCCCGGAGCCGGAGGGCGTCGAGCTGGCGGGAGCCGCGAACACCTGCGCCCCACCCGACGGCGGCCGGCAGTTGTGCGCCCCTTCGCCGCTGCACGGTTCCGATTCCACCGGAGGGGGCGTCGGGCAAGGTTCGGCACCGCCTTCCCCGCAGACGCGGGCGTCGTAGACGTCGAAGGTCGTGTCGGGGTCGAGCGGCGAGAGTTTCGCGGCGGTCAGGAAGAACACGTCTTCGCCGTTTTCGCTCGCGTCGAGGAACGCCGATTCGGTTTCGGATTCCCCGGAGGAGATCAGCTCGACGCATCCACCGGTTGTGTTGTCGGTCGTACAGCTGCCGAGGTGCTGGGGCTCGTACTCGTAGACGTTCTCGGCTCCGACTTCGCTTTCATTTCCGCCGATCGTCTCTCTCCGCGCGGGCTTCGCCAGGGGGACGAGCGCGTCGGCGCTGTTGAAGAACAGCCGGCCGCTGTTGGAGAGGTAGCGGGGCTGGTGGAAGGGGCCGAATGCCAGGTCGCCGATACCGGTCCATCCCGGGACGGACCCGGCGAGCCAGCCGTCGATGCCTTCGAATTCACCAAAGGACGAGCTCGTTTCCCAGGCTTCGGGGCGATCGACGATCAGCCCCTGCCCTTCGCCTGCCGACGTGGTGTCGAGCACCCCCACCGGCCGCTCCCCGTTCGGGTTGCACGACACGCATACCGGCGCGGACGAGCCGTAGTGATACTCGAAGACCTCCTCATCGCGGTTGCCGCTGTTCGCGTCGACGTTGTCGTATCCGGTCAGGGGGCGGTCGGACATGAACGCGAGCCATTCGCCGTTCGGCGAGACACGGGCGGTCTGCTGCATCAGGCGGTATTCCCGGGGGGTTGCGCCGCGCCCCCAGTCGGGACTGTCTTCTGATGAGAGTCGCGCGATGAAGTGAGGCTTTTCCCATCCTCCGGCGCCGTCGTGTACGACGTAGATGCTGCAGCCGGCTTCGTCCGCGCTCGGCGCTTCAGAGCGGCAGGCACCCTGTTCCGCGCCTGCCGCAAGCACGCCGTTTGCGACGAAGTAGACATACGTGCCGTGTTCGCCGGTGCCGAGCACGCCGCCCTGCACGTCGGCGCCTTCGCCTTTGAAGAGCACCGGCGAGAGGTCGGTGACGCGTTCGCCGGCGGGCTTTGCCGGTTCGAATACGTACAGATCGAGTTCATTTTCGCTGCGCCCACCGGTGGCGTTCGCGGTCAGCCGCTGCGCGTCGGTGAAGAACACTTTTGAGTCGTCCGGGCTCGCGGACTGGAAGTTGGGTTCATCATTGCCGATCAGTTTCCCGCCGACCCTCGGAGCCCCCGTGTCGGGTTCGTCGACCTGCAGCGTTTCGCCGTTCTTTCCCCCTTCTTCGGGTTTGAGCTGGCGCATGTAGATGTGTTTTTCCGAATTGATTTTGCTGGGGCTGGCGTTCGTCCAGATGACCCGAAGGCCGTTTTCGGAGACCGCGCTCGCCCTGGCCTCGCCACCCAGCTCAGCGCCGACCGCGATCGCCGATGTCGGCGCCTCTTCTCCGTTGGGGAGCAGGCTGATGAGCTGCAGCCGTTCGGAGGGCGGCCTTTCCGCGAACCACTCATACAGCGCTTCACCGGACGGTGCGGCCGTCGATGTGAGACCGACGACCGAGCTCAGAACAACGTGGCGCAGGTCCGGCGATGCCCCCTCGAATTTGAGTTTCGCTTCAGCAAACGAGGTTTTGGCGGTGTCGTCGGCGGCGCTTACCAGCGGCACGTAGCAGGTGCTCGGGGTGGCGGCGCAGGTTTCGTCCTGGCGCAGGTAGACGGTTCGTTCCGGCGCTTCCGTTTCCGTTGACGGGGGTACGGCGGAGTATGGATCCACGAAGGCGCTCGAGAGTTCGGGCGAGAAGTACTCATACTCCCACGGGCCGCCGAGGTCGAGGCCCTGCGCCGGTATGCCGTTTTCGGTGGCGATGTCTTCCGAGGACCATTGCGTGCCGCTGCGGTTGGCGAGGATCTCCGTCGGTTCAGGCCCCCGGTAGCCGAGGAATTCGTTGCCGCCGACCGGCGCGTCGGCCACATAGGCGAGCGAGCGGCCGTCGGCAGCCGCCTGGATCAGACCGCCTTCTTTTTCAAGACCTAGGACCGATGCGCCGTGCTTGTCGGCCGGTGAGACCAGTTCCCAGGCGCGGCCGTCGAGCATGCTCGCCTCGACCGCCGATGGCTGCGTCGTGAGCGTGCCTTCTTCGCTCGTGACCTTGCCAAGGTTGCTTTCGGCGATCACGAGGAAGTGGTAGACGGTGCTCGGCGAGAGCCCGCCGAGGTGCACCGCGACGGTCTGTTCGCCGAAGCCTTCCTGGAGCTGTTCGCCCGGCTTGAGTTCCGGCGCGACCTGTGTGCAGGAGCCCGGGCTGCTCGTGCAGTTGCCGGTGCCGTAGGCGAAGAGGTAGTGGAGTTCGCTGCCGCCGGTCGGGTCGATCGTCGCCCGCAGTTCGGCCGAGGTCGCCCTGTCGTGGGTGAAGATCGGGCTGCCCGCCTCGATCTTCGGGGCGGCGGGCTTTTCCAGCTTGTACGTGTCGATCCTGCCGGCGACCGTATCCCCGACGAGCACTTCGTGCGTGGCTGAGTCGACGGCGAGGCCGCTGCCGCCGCCGTCTTCCAGCTCTTTGGTGGCGAAGCGCTGGATCAGCGAGCCGCTCGGCGTGAACGCCGCGATGCTCGAGGCGTTGTCGATGAAGACATCGTTGCTCGCTTCGCCGCTGGAGACGTCGACCGCCAGCCCGGTGGTGTTCGCGCGGTCGAGTTTGGGGACCACCGTTTCCGCATTGAGTTTCGGCGAGGTGCCGGTGAGCGCGAACTTCTCCGCGAAGCAGTTGTGCGCCAGGCACGGATGTTCGAGCGTTTCGGGGTGCTCGTGTTCTTCTTTGAGTCCTTCGAGTTCTTCGAAATCCCAGCCGAAGGGCTCGAAGGTCAGGTAGAAGTCCCCGGCGGAGTCGATCGCGAATCCGGGCCGCACCGGACGCCGGACGCTTTCTATTTCGAGTTCTCCGAAGGCAGTTCCCAGCAGGCCGACTTCTTCCGGCCCGAGTTCCGCCGTGTTGACGAATTCGCTGAGCGGAACTTCGCTTTCGTCGTCGACCTCGAATTCTTCCGGCTCTTCCAGGGTGCGCCCGCTGAGCGTCCCGTTGTCGTAGCGCTCGAGGCTGAATTCTTCTTCTTCATCTTCGCGGTCGACCCACACGGTCCCGGACTGGTCGACCGCGACGCCCCAGATCGGCTGTTCGATTTCTTCTTCCCTTTCGGCCTTCGTGACCAGGTTGCCGAGAAGTTCGCCGCTCGGGGTGAACTTGAAGATCGACGCTTTCTTCCAGGTCCGGTTCGCGACGACGTAGACGTCGCCCTTGGAGACGCCGGCGCTGTTGTCGACGGCGATCGCCGGGGGAGCGTCGAGCTGCCCTTCCTTGTTGAACCCCGCGAGCCCTGGGAGGCATTTCGCCTGTTCTTTGCACCGCTGGAGGGCCTTTTCGCCGTTGCTGACGCCGAAGCCCCATGTTTCGAGAAATTCGTGGCCGGGCCCGTATACGACGACGCGGTTGTTCGCGCTTTCCAGGACGTACACATCGCCCGTGCTTTCGTTGACCGCGATCGCCGTCGGTTTGGAGTGGTTCAGCGGTTCGCCGCTTTCGCCGAACGAGCCGGCGAATTCGTGGCCCCGCTGGCTGAAGGCCTGGGCGGGGGCTCCATGGAGCAGGAGCATCGCGAGAAACAGGCCGGCCGCCGCCAGCAACCGCCGCCACGGCCGTGCCGCGTGTGCGATCGCCCGAGCGCCGCCGGCCCTGCCGCTCACATTTCCCATGATCTCTCCCATGAACATACCCTCGCTCCGCAGCGTACGGCGTCCCGCCAAGGCTGTCAAGCAGCAACCGGCGTAACGGACATTCCTACGCTCTTCGCGTCGACGGACCGGGGCGGTCGCGGTAACCAGCGTAACCGTCATTCCTACGCTCGTCGCGTCCCCGGCGCCGATCGTGCGTCCGCGCCTTAACGCATGTGTGGGGCCCCGAGGGGCCCCACACACTCTCTGCCTACTAGGTGCTTCTGACTGCTACTGCACTACTGCCTGTCAGCTCAGGGAGCTTCGATCTCCATCGCTTCGCCCTTGAGGGAAGAGGTGGTTTCCTCGCCTGAGTTGAATTCTCCCACGCCGACCACTTTGGTCACGAGGACGTCTTCGCCTGCTGTTCCGCCTTCTTCAGCGTTGACTTCCTGTTCGCCACCACCGTTGACAGCAAAGGTCTGTGAAGAGTCCTTGCTGACAGTGTTGACGTCACCGCTGACCGTACCGTCTGCGTTGCCCGTCGTCGAGATTTCCTCGGCGCCGCACTTGAATTCTGCAGACTTACCGCCAGGACCGGCACCTTCAACACGGCTGGCGACCGTGGTCGGGTTCACTAAAATGTTTAACGTGTTCAGTTTGAACGTTACGATGTCACCGGTCTTCGGGGCGCCTGCGGATGTGCAGGTTTCGCCGGAGCTGGTGCACTTTTCGAACGTGACGACGACTTCGCCGCTGTCAGGGCCGGTGAGCTGGCCCGCGTTCTTCGCCTTCGAGCAGGTCACGGTACCGACCACACCAAAGCCTTTGATGTAGCTGTACAGCGTGCTTTTGCCGTTCTTGCCCGTGAAGGTGACTTTTTTACCCGTGTTCCAGGCGGTCAGTTCGTAGTCGCCTTCTTTTTTGCCGCCTTTGGCTTCACCGGTACACGTCTTCGTGTTGTATTTACCGGATTCCTTCGGCACGGCCTTCGTGCACACCCGGTATTCGGGCATCATTGCTGCCGATGCGCTCGATGCGACGGCCGCGCTAAGCGCGAACACCGCAAGGAGGCTCAGCCCCACGATCCTGATGCGTGTCATGTTCACTACTCCTTTTCCCTCTAGGATAAGAACGACTAGCCTCAACACTCCCCTTCTTCAGGACAGAGAGGCCCTGAAGCCAGCCGAAGCCGTTGCCCATACGTCAGCCAACGGCGCTGTACGCCTGACCATGGCAGAAAACGACAGTTCCGTCAAGGTCAAGCCGTGACGACGTCGAGACACTCCAACGGACCCACTCCCTCTGCGGAGTCGAGCCCTGCTGGAGGCCTGGGCAGTCCGCACCCCTTGCGACGCTTGACATCATGTCGCCGCGACCGTACCACACGCTCCGAGGATCCGTCAACCCCGTGGCTGCGGCGGCCAGGGCACGTGGCGGCGGCCGGCCTGTCTGATCTTCGGCTGGCCGTCCAGCTAAACCGCCGCGCCCTGCGCCACCTGGGCGTAACCGTTAACACTCCTCTGCGCGCGCCGTGTGCCGGCGCGCTCAGACGGCTGAGACCTGCTGCTCCTCGGCGACGCGGAAGGACGAGCCGCAACCGCAGGCGGCGACGACGTTGGGGTTGTTGACCTTGAAGCCCGCGCCCTGCAGGCTCTCCTCGTAGTCGATCGTCGAGCCGCGCACGAACTGCAGGCTCTCGCCGTCGACGAGCAGCTTCAGGCCGTGGCTCTCGAAGACGACGTCGCTGTCGCGCTGCTCGTCGAAGGCGAGCTGGTACTGGAAGCCCGAGCAGCCGCCGCCGCGGACGCCGACGCGCAGACCCGCGACGCTCATGTCCGCCTGCTGTGAGGCGAGGAACTCGTGGACCTTCTCGGCACCCTTGTCGGTGATCTCAATCATCGCGCTCGCTCCTGTTGACGGCTCCATGACTTTCCAAAGTATAGCGACGGCGCAGGCTCGCCTGGACGTGACCGGCGATCCTCTACCCTAGGGGCGAGATGCCCTCCGAGCAGGACATAAAGCAGCGCATCGAGGCCGCGATCGACGGCGCGCAGGCCGACGTCGAGGACTACACCGGCGGCGGCGATCACTTCCGCGCGACGGTCACCGCGGCGGCGTTCGACGGGCTCAGCCGGATCGAGCAGCACCGCCTCGTCTACGCGATCTTCGGCGCGGAAGTCGGCGCAGCGATCCACGCGCTCGCGCTGAAGACGCAGACGCCTTCGCAAATCCAGACCCACTGAGAAAGCCAGGAGCCACCATGTCCAGCCAGCCCGAGTCCCTGCCGATGATGCCGAGCGCCCCCGAGCCCGCCGCAGCGGCGCCGAGCGAGCAGTCCAACCCGATTCGCGAGGCGATCACCGAGGCGCTCGCCGAGCACAGGGTGATTCTGTTCATGAAGGGCACCCCCGAGGCGCCCGCCTGCGGCTTCTCCGCGCGCACGGTCGCGATGCTGCAGGAGCTCGGCACGCCGTTCGCGGCCGTCGACATCCTGCCCGACCCGCGTATCCGTCAGGAGCTCTCGGCGATCTCAAACTGGCCGACGATCCCGCAGCTGTTCCTCGACGGCGAGCTGCTCGGAGGCTGTGACATCGTCACCGAGATGTACGAGTCGGGGGAGTTGGCGCAGGCGTTGCTGTAGCGTCCCGCGCCGCATGGCTTCCGTCGCGGTCGCAACCGACAGCACCCACTACCTCCCGCGCGAGCTCGCGGACGCCGAAGCGATCCACCAGGTCAGCCTGTATGTCGGCTGGGAGGGTGAACCTCAACGTGAGCTTGAGATGGGCGGTTTTGACGCGTTCTACGAGCGCCTCGCGCACGACTCCGAGCTGCCGAGCACCTCACAGCCCTCGATCGGCGATTTCCTCGCGGTCTGGGAGCCGCTGCTCAGCGACGGCTATGACGTCGTCGCGATCCATCTCGCCGGCGGCATCTCCGGAACGTATGAGGCGGCGCGCCAGGCGCACGCGCTGCTCGCCGAGCGCGGCCTCGGCGAGCGCGTCGAGGTGATCGACGGCGAAACCGCCTGCGGCGGCCTCGGGATGCTGCTGCTCGCGGCCTGCGCGGCGGCGCGCGGCGGCGCCGACAAGGATTCGGTCAGCGCGCACGTGCGCGCGACGCGCGAGCGGCTGCGGATCTGGTTCTGCCTGGACACGCTCGAGTACCTGCGCCGCGGCGGGCGCGTCGGCAAGGCCCAGGCGTGGCTCGGCGGCACGCTGAAAATCAAGCCGATCCTGTCGCTGGAGTACGAGATCGTGCCGGTCGAGCGCGTGCGCACGGCCGGCCGCGCATTCGAGCGGATGGTCGCCTACGCGCAGGAGCTGAGCGACGCCGGCGCCGACGCGTGGGTCGTGCAGCACATCCAGGCGCCCGAGCAGTCCCAGCGCCTGGTCGAACGCTGCCGCGAGATCTTCGACTCAGAGCCGCTGTTCGCCTCCGAGGTCGGGCCGGTGATCGGCACCTACACCGGCCCCGGGCTGATCGGCGTCGGCGGGATCCCGCGCGCGCAGCTCGGCTGATCAGTCGCGGCCGCGACGACGGCGACGTACGATGCGCGCGCCGAGCAGCAACCCGACGGCGGCGGCGCCGAGCAGCAGTTCGCTGCGATGGCGCTCGACGTGCCCGCGCCAGTCGGTCAGCCGCGTGACCTCGCCGCGCAGGTTCTGCACGGAGACCGCGAGCTGCATGCGGTTGCTCTCGATCGAGTCGCGGATCTCCGCGGGTGAGCGCTGGCGGGCCTGGGCCATCAGCTCTCGCCTCCCCCCATCGCAACCGGCGCGGCCGTGGGCGATCGCTCCTCGCTGGAGCTCGCGCTGACCGTGTCGCGAATCAGGCGCGCCTCCTCGATCGCCATCGTCGGCACCGGCGGTGAGCCTTTTTTGACGAACCGCGCGGCGATCAGGCCGGCGATCACGCCGAGCACGACGAGGATCACAGCCATCGCGAAAAAGCCCCAGAAGTACGTGAACTCGTTGCCGGGCAGGTAGTAGTAGAGCAGCCACGCGCAGCCGACGAGCGCGAACACGATCGCGGTCAGGAAGAACACGCCGGCGACGATGCCGACGACCGCGCCCTTGGCGAACTTGATCCCCTTCTCGGTGACCTCGGCCTTGGCGAGCTCGATCTCCTCGCGCACGAGCAGCGTCGCGCGTTCAGAGACCTCGGCGATCGCCGTCGCGATGTTCTTCGTCTGCTCGTCCTGCTCCGGCGGCGGGGGAACTGCGCTGCTCACTCCGGCGGCTCCTCGTCGAACAGACGCCTCCAGAGCATGCCCGCGAGGCGGTGGGCGATGATGCTCGCGAGCGCGCCGGTGCCCGCCACCAGGCCGGACCACATCAGTCGCTTGACCATCTCGTTCTCCATCGTGCGGGAGTCTATTGCTCCAGGCCGCCGCACACCGTCTCGACGACCAGCCACTTGGCGCGCTCGAAATGCTCATCGCCCTCGGGCAGCAGCCCGAAGATCCAGCCGGTCAGCAGCTGCTCGACGACGCCGTAGAAGGCCATCGCCGCAAAGCGCGCATCGATCTCCGCGCGGAACACGCCGTCGGACTGCGCCTTCGTGATGATCTCGCCGATCAGGTCATACGCGCTGCGGATCGTCGCGATGTGCGTGTTGCCGAACGAGTTCGCCGCGCGCGTGACCTCGACGATGATCACCTTCATCAGGTCCGGGTCGTGGCGGTAGCTCTCGACGATGAACGAGGCGATCGCCGTCAGCTTCTCGCGCACCGGCAGCTGCTCGGCGTCGACCTCGCGGATCAGCTCGAGCATCACGTTCCAGCGCTCGAGGAACAGCGTGTCGAGCACCTCGTCCTTGGAGGCGAAGTAGTGGTAGACGAGGCCGTAGGCGACGCCCGCCTCATCGGCGATGTCGGACACGCGGCAGGCGTGAAAGCCCTGGCGCGCGAACACGCGCACGGCCGCGTCGAGGATCAGGCGGCGCTTGTCCGTGCTCGCCTTCGTCGTTGAGAGCTGCTGGCGACTCGAGCTCATGCGTGGCTCCCGGCCGGCTCGGGCCAGCTGTAGGCGCCCGGGCGGCGGTTCGCGAGCGAGGGCAGCCGCTCGCGCACCTCGCGCTGGCGCTCGAGGTCGAGCTCGGCGAGCACGTGGCACGCGCTGTCGGGCGCCTGTGCGAGCACGACCCCCCACGGGTCGATGATCATCGAGCGCCCGCCCGAGTGCTGCCCGGCGGGGTGCGCGCCGAACTGGTTGGCCGCGATCACGAACGCCTGGTTCTCGATCGCGCGTGCGCGCAGCAGCGCCTCCCAGTGATCGCGCGTCGTCGCCAGCGTGAACGCCGCGGGCACGACGAGCACGCGGGCGCCGCGCACGGCGAGGATCCGGTAGAGCTCCGGGAAGCGCAGGTCATAACAGATCGAGAGCCCCAACTCGACACCCGCGGCGCTCGCCGAGAGCACGATCTCATCCCCCGCCTGCTCGAGCTCGGACTCGCGGTAGCGCCGGCCGCCGACCTCGACGTCGAACATGTGCAGCTTGCGGTAGACCGCGCGCACCTCGCCGTCGGGATCGATGTGCACGGAGGTGTTCGCGAGCTTCTCCTGCCCGGGCACGAGCTCGAGGATCGAGCCGGCGATCAAATCGATGCGCAGCTCGCGCGCGAGCGCACGCGACCACGCGAGCGTCGGGCCGTCCAGCGGCTCGGCCGCCGCGCGCAGCTGCTCGTCGCTGCCGATCGCGGTCCACTTCTCAGGGAGTACGATCAGGATCGCACCGTCCGCTGCGGCCGCGCGCGTCAGGCGCTCGGCGACAGCACGGTTCGCGGCCGGATCGGCGGTCGAGTTGAGCTGCACTGCCGCGACCCTCAAAGCCCCTCCTCTCGCCCGCTCGATTCCATCTGCACGACAGATTGACTGGTCAGTCAACACCGCCAAGCATAACGCCGAAGCTGTTTCGCGGCACGCGCCCGCTGAAGCGCTGGCGCTATGTCGCGATCTTCAACGAGCAGCTGATGGCGTGCGCCGCGATCGTCCAGATCGGCCCCGCGCGCCAGTCCTTCTGGGCGCTGCACATGCGCGACGACGGGCCGTTGCGCGAACGCACGCGCAAGCTGCCGCGGCGCCGCGAGCTGCAGATCACCCACGGCAGCCACCGCGACGGGGAACCGGCGCAGCTGCGCGTCCGCGACCGCGGCGTCGAGCTCGCGCTGCAGCTCGCCGAACAGCCCGGCATCCAGGTGCGCTGCCCGCACGGCTCCGAGCAGGTGTGGACGCGCAAGCAGGCCGGCGTCGCCGCGCGCGGCACGCTCGCGCTCGACGGCGGCGCCGTGCGCGAGATCGAGGCGCTCGCCGTGATCGACGACACGATCGGCCACCACGCGCGCAAGACCGAGTGGCACTGGAGCGCGGGCGTCGGTGAGAGCTCGGGCGGCGTCGCGCTCGCGTGGAACCTCGTCAGCGGCGTCAACGACCCCGCGCACGGCTCAGAGCGCGCGATCTGGGTCGCGGGCGCGCCCCACGAGGCGCCGCCCGTCAGCTTCGCGAGCGACCTCGCGCAGATCGACTGCGCGGACGGCTCGCAGCTGCGCTTCGCCGCCGAGGCCGAGCGCAGCCGCAGCGAGAACCTGCTGATCGTGCGCAGCGACTACCGCGCGCCGTTCGGGACGTTCTCCGGCACGCTGCCCGGCGGGCTCGAGCTCGCGCGCGGGCTCGGTGTCCTCGAGCACCACCGCGCGCGCTGGTAGGCGCTCGCGCACGCCGGTTGTGAGAGGGTTCGCGGGTGCGCTCGACGCCGTCCGCCCTGGCGCCGTCGGCGCGTAGACCGGCCCCCCGGCGCCGGCCGCCCCGGGCGGCGCTGCTCGCGACGATCATCGCCGCCGCAGCGCCGGCCTGGTCTGCGCCGGCCTCAGCGCGGACATTGCCGCCGCAGACGCGCGCGGCGCACAGCGCGCACCCGCGCGCCCGCGGCGCGAGCGCCGCGAGCAACCCGTGCTCGCGCCGGCGCCCGCGCCTGCGCTGCCCGGACCTGATCATGTCCGCGCCGCGCGAACTGCAGCTCGACCGCCACACGATCCCCGGTCGCGTGCTGCTGCGTGCGACCAGCTCGGTCAACAACCGCGGCGCGGGCCCACTCGAGCTCCGCGCCGACCGCAGCGGCCGGCGCGGCATGGTCGTCTATCAGGCGATCTACGACCGTCACGGGCGCGCGCACCTGTTTCCCACCAGCGCCAAGCTGACCTTCAAGTACATCCCGGGTGAGCGCTACGGATACGGCGACGTCGGCGCGGCGAGCTACTGGAAGCTGCGCCACGCCGCGACGTTCGAGCTGTGGTCCCTGGGCGGCAGGCACGGCGCCGCGCGCCTCGTGCGCCGCGGGCCGAAGGTCGACTACTGCCTGCGCGACCTCGCGCGCACCCAGCCGTCGGCGCGCTCGCCGCGCGCCGCCGTGTACCCGGCCTGCAGCCAGAACCGCTACATGCGCCATGACGTGCTCGGCACCTCGGTCGGCTGGTCGGACATCTATCCCTCCTCCTACCCGGAACAGTGGATCGACGTGACCGGCCTGCACGGGCGCTTCGCGTACGTGCAGATCTTCGACCCCGACGGGCTGCTGTTCGAGGCGGACAGCCACAACGACGTCTCGGAGACCTACGTCGAGCTGCCCTCCGGGCGCGTACTCGGCAGCCGCGTCGGTGTGATGCGGCCGTGACCCGCGCGCGCTCGCGCTAGGCGCCGCGCTGGCGGCGCAGCTCGGCGAGCAGCAGCTTCGAGTGCATCGCGCCGAGCAGCTCGCGCAGCGGCTCGACGCCGGCGGCGACGATCTCCATCGCGCGCTCGACCTCGACCTCGCCGGCGAGGCGCTCGAGCAGCGCGCGCACCTCCTCGAGCACCAGCGGCTCGAGCGCCTCGCGGTAGCGCAGCGTGTCATACACGGTGAAGCCGAGCGCCTCGTCATAGCCGCCCGCGCGGAAGCTCGCGATCGCCTCGATGATCTTCACGTCGTCGCCGTCATAGCCGCGCTTGCTCGGCGTCAGCACGCCGATCTCGGCGAGCCGCTGGAGCACGTTGCGGGGCACGCCGTAGCGCTGCTCGACGGCCGTGCGCGAAACGCGCCGCGAGTCCTCCGCGCTCGCGAGCGCGCGCTCGAGGATGCGGTCCTCGAGCTCGATCAGCGCGTGCACGCGCTCGGGGTCCTCCTGCAGCGCGCCCCTGATCACGCGCAGCGGCATGAAGCGCTCCTCCTGCAGGCGGCGGATCAGCGCGATCCGCTCGACGTAGTCGGGCGGGTAGTAGGCCATGTTGCGGCTCGTGCGCAGCACGTCCTCACCGCCGCCGAGCAGGCCCTCGCGCAGGTAGTAGCGGATCGTGCCCGGGCTGACGCCGGTGCGCTCGGCGAGCTCGCTCATCTTCAGCAGCTCGCGCGGCGCCGCGCCGTTTGCGCCCGCGCTCATGCCCGGATGATCGAGTCCTGGGGCGCGGACGGGGCCCCCGCGACCGCGCCCGCGGCGAGCAGCTCGGCGACCTCCTGCTGCGAGTAGCCGGCGCCGAGCAGCACCGCCTCGGTGTGCTCGCCGAGCGCCGGCCCGGGCAGGCGCCCGTGCTCGCCCGGGGTGCGCGTCAGCTTGACCGGCACGCCGAGCTGGCGCACGGGCTGTGAGGCGCCCGGCTGCTCGATCTCGACGACCATCTCACGCTCGCGCACGAGCTCTGACGCAAGCGCCTCGTCGAGCTCGAGCACCGGCTCAAGACAGCAGTCGTGCTCGCGCGCGAACTGCTCCCACTGCGCGCGCGTGCGCGCGAGGAAGATCTCCTTGACCTGCGCGTGGGCGTCTGAGCCGGGACGCTCGAACTGCGCCGCGATGAGCTCCTCGCGGCCGACGCCGCGACACCACGCCTGCCAGAACTTCGGCTCGAGCGCACCGAGCGAGACCCAGCCGTCGGCGCACTCATACGGCCGGTAGCAGACGAGCGCGCCGGCCAGCGGCAGATCGCCGCGGCGCGGCACCGAGCCGTCGGCGAAGTACGCGCCCGCGACCATCGCAAGCCACGACAGCGCGCCGTCGGCCATCGAGGCGTCGACCAGCTGACCCTCCCCCGAGCCGGGATGGGCGGGCGAGCCGTCGCGCTCGCGCAGCGCCGCCATGATCCCGAACGCCGCCATCAGCGCGCCGCCGCCGAGGTCTGCGATCTGCCCCGCCGCCTGCACCGGCTCGCCGCCGCTCGCGCCGGTCAGTCCGAGCAGGCCGATCAGGCCGAGGTAGTTCATGTCGTGTCCCGAGGCGTCGCGTTTGGGCCCCGTCTGCCCGTAGCCGGAGATCGCGCAGAAGACGATCCCCGGGTTGCGCTCGCGCATCTGCTCGTAGCCGACGCCGAGGCGCTCGAGCACCCCCGGGCGAAACGATTCGAGCACGATGTCGTATTCGCCGACGAGGCGCAGCAGCGCCTCGCGGCCGCCGTCGCTCTTCAGATCGAGGCGGATCGAGCGCTTGTTGCGGTTGAGCGCGAGGAACAGCGCCGAGCGCGCGCTCTCGTGCGGGCCCTCATAGAACGGCGGCGACCAGCGGATGTAGTCGCCCATGCCGGTGTCCTCGACCTTCAGCACGTCCGCGCCGAAGTCCGCGAGCAGCAGCGAGCAGAAGCCGCCCGGCAGCAGCCGCGACAGGTCGAGCACGCGCACCCCCTCCAGCGGCAGGCTCATGCGCCGACCCCCGCGGGCGCCGCGATGTTCAGCATCGCGCGCGCCTCCGCGACGCTCGCCGGGCGCCGGCCGACGTTCTCGACCATCTCGCGCGCCTTCGCGATCAGCTCGCCGTTGGAGCGCGCCATCTCGCCGTTCGGCAGATACAGGTTGTCCTCGAGGCCGACGCGGATCGAGCCGCCGAGCGTGAGCGCCGCCGCGACGAGCATCCACTGATCGCGCGAGATTCCGATCACGCCCCAGTGCGATCCCGCGGGGATGTTGTCGACCATCGCCGCGAGGTTGCGCGCGGTCGGCGGGATGCCGCCGACGACGCCCATCACGCAGTCGACGTGCAGCGGCGTCCTCAGCACGCCCATGTCGATCAGCGGCGCGAGGCTGCCGACGTGGCCGACGTCGAAGCACTCGTGCTCCGGTTTGATGTTCAGCTCGTTCATCGCCCCGAGCAGCGCGATGATCTCCGCGAACGGGTTCTCGAAGACCATCGAGAAGACGAACTGCTTGCGCGCCTTGGAGTACTTCGCGTAGTTCATCGAGCCCATGTTCAGCGCCGCGACCTCCGGCGGGCAGGCGCGCAGGTATTCGATCCGCTTGGCCAGCGGCACGCCGATCGTGCCGGTCGAGAAGTTGATGATCGCCGCGTCGTGAACCTCCGCGCGGATCGCCTCGGTGATCGCCTTGAAGTCCTCGATCTCATAGCTCGGCGTGCCGTCCGGTTTGCGCGCGTGGATGTGGATGTGCACGCCGCCCTCATCGACGATCCGCCGCGCCTCCGCCGCGTACTCATCCGGCGTGTACGGGATCGCCGGGCACTGCTCGCGGTTGGCGATCGCCCCCGAGATCGAGCAGGTGATCACGACGGGATCGTCAAGGCTCATACCGGCACCACTCCCTGCCGCTTCCACGGCCGCTCGATTTTCTTGTTCTCGGACATCTCGAGCGCGCGGCAGATCGTCTCGCGCGTCTCGCGCGGGATCGATCACGTCGTCGATCACGTCGTTGCCGGCGGCGACGTAGACGTCGAAGATCTTGCGGAAGCCCTCGATCAGCTCGGCCTTCTTCGCGGCCGGGTCCTCGGCCTGCTCGACCTGTTTGCGAAACGCGATCTCGACGACGCCCTCGGCGCCCATCACGCTGATCTCGGCGCTCGGCCAGGCGACGATCAGATCGGGCTCATACGCGCGGCCGTTCATCACGTAGTAGCCCGCGCCGTAGGCCTTGCGCGTGATCACCGTGATCTTCGGGACGGTCGCGTTGGCGACCGCGTGCAGCATCTTCGCGCCGTGGCGGATGATACCTTCGGCCTCGACCTTCGAGCCGACCATGAAGCCGGGGACGTCCTGCAGGAAGACGAGCGGGATCGCGAACGCGTTGCAGAGGTTGACGAAGCGCGCGGCCTTGTCGGCGGAGTCGTTGTCGAGGATGCCGCCGAGCTGCTTGGGCTGATTGGCGACGATCCCGACCGGCCGCCCGCCGAAGCGCGCGAAGCAGGTGATGATCGTGCGCGCCCACTGGCGCTTGATGTCGAAGATCTCGCCGTCGTCGACGATCTTCGCGATCACCGCATACATGTCATACGGCTTGCGGTTGGACTCGGGCAGGATGTCGAGCAGCTCCTCCTCGCGGCGCTCGATCGGGTCGAGCACCGCTCGCAGCGGCGCGCGTGTTTCGCAGTTCTGCGGCATGAACGACAGGTAGCGGCGGATCTCGCGGATGCACTCCTCGTCGTCTGCGACCTCCATGTCGCCGACGCCGGACTTGCGGCAGTGCACACGCGAGCCGCCGAGCTCCTCCTGCGTGACGTCCTCGCCGACCGCCGCGCGCACGAGGTGCGGGCCGGCGAGCGCCATCGAGCCGCGGCCCCTGACCATCGGCACGAAGTCGGCGAGGCCGGGGATGTAGGCCGTTCCGGCCGCGCACGGGCCCATCAGCGCGGCCACCTGCGGGATCACGCCGCTCATCACGACCTCCTCGCGGAACAGGTGCCCGGAGCCGGCGAACATCGCGCCGGCCGCCTCCTGCACGCGCGCGCCGGCGGAGTCGAGCAGCCACACGAACGGGATCCGCTTCGTCAGCGCGAGCTCGCGCAGCCGCGTGACCTTGAGCTCGCCGGTCATCCCCATCGAGCCGGCCATGACCGTGAAGTCATACGCGCAGACCGCCGCGAGGCGCCCGTCGATCTTGCCGTAGCCGGTGATGACGCCGTCGGCGGGTGCCTCGACGTTGTCCATCGCGCGCTGGGAGAAGTGCGGGCGCGCGTGGATGCCCAGCTCGACGAACGTGCCGTCGTCGATCAGCAGCCCGATCCGCTCGCGCGCGGTCAGCTTCTCGCGCGCGTGCTGCTCGGCGATCTTCTCCTCGCCGCCGCCGAGGCGGATGCGCGCGCGGCGCTCCTGCAGGTCCTCGACGAGCGGTCGCAGCAGCGAGCTCGCGGTCGGCTCGGTCGTGCTCATCAGCGCCCTTTCCATTGCGGCTCGCGTTTCTCGAAGAACGCACCGACGCCCTCGACGATGTCCTCGGTCGACTGCGCGAGGCTGAGCTGCGCGCGCAGGTAGTCGAGCGCGTCGTCGAGTCCCATGTCGAGCTGGCGGCGCATCGCTTCCTTGCCGAGGCGCATGATCACCGGCGACTTGCCGGCCAGCTTCGCCGCCCAGTCGGCGACCGTCGCGTCGAGCTCGCCGTCGGGCACGACGCGGTTGACGATCCCCGCCTCGAGCGCCTGTTGCGCGCTCCAGCGCTCACCGAGCAGCAGCAGCTCGTTGGCGCGCTTGCGCGGCACGTTGCGGTAGATCAGCGCCATGATCATGAACGGGAACGCGCCGACGTTGATCTCCGGCGTGCCGAAGGTGGCCTGCTCGGAGGCGACGATCAGATCGCACGCCAGCGCGATCCCGAGCGCGCCCGCCAGCACGTGCCCGCGCGCGGCCACGATCGTCGGCTTGGGAAGCCCGCCGATCAGCTTGAACAGGGCGACGAAGCGCTCGCCCGCGAAATGCTTGTGCACGAGCGCCATCTCCGCCGCGAAGCCGCCGAGGTTCGCGCCCGAGGAGAACGTGCGCTCGTGCGAGGAGGCAAGCACGACGCAGCGCACCTCATCGTCCGCGCGGGCGCGCTCGAAGGACTCGATCAGGCCCTCCAGCATCTCCGCCGAGAGCGCGTTGCGCGTCTCGGGGTCGTGCAGCGTGATCGTCGCGACGCCGTCTGCGAGCGCGTAGAGGACCTTCTCGGTGGAGATCTGCTCGGCGGGCACCCGCGCATCGTAGCCGCTGGCGCGCGTATAGGTAGTGAGAAGCCCTACTGTTTACTTTTGCCGTCCGCTGCACTAGCGTCTAGCAGCCCCACGACCGGCGCGCACCCGCGACCGGCCGCGACAACCAACCAAGGAGACCGCCCGCGATGGCCGCCACCGCCGAGAGCGTCCTGAAGCCCGACTTCAACGCCAGCCGCAAACACTTCATCTTCACCGACGAGCACGAACAGCTGCGCGAGTCGATCACGAACTTCGCGATCAAAGAGCTGGCGCCGCACGCGGACGAGTGGGAGGAGACGACATTTCCCGACTCGGTGTTCCGGCGCATGGGCGAGCTGGGCCTCCTCGGCCTCGACAAGCCCGAGCAGTACGGCGGTCAGGGCGGCGACTACTTCTCGGCGATCGTCCTCGGCGAGGCGATCGCGAACGCGAACTGCGGCGGGCTGGCGATGGGCATCGCGGTTCAGACAGACATGGCGATGCCGCCGATCCTCGCGCTCGGGACCGAGGAGCAGAAGCAGCAATGGGCGGTGCCTGCGATCAAGGGCGAGAAGATCCTCTGCCTCGGCATCACCGAGCCGGACGCGGGCTCAGACGTCAAAGGCATCAAGACGCGCGCCGTACGCGACGGCGATGAATACGTGATCAACGGCTCGAAGACGTACATCACCAACGGCCACCGCGCCGACGTGATCGTGCTCGTGACCAAGACCGACCCGGACGCCGGCTATGACGGCTTCACGCTGTTCCTCGTGCCGATGGACTCCCCGGGGTGATCCGCGAGAAGAAGCTCAAAAAGATGGGCATGCACGCCTCCGACACCGCCCTGCTCGCGTTCCAGGACGTGCGCGTCCCGTCGACGGCCGTGCTCGGCGAGGTCGGCAAGGGCTTCTACCACATCATGTGGGAGCTCCAGGGCGAGCGCATGATCGGCGCCGCGGGCAGCGTCGCGGGAGCACAGAAATGCTTCGACCTGACGCTCCAGTACGCGAAAGAGCGCCAGGCGTTCGGCAAGTCGATCGGCCAGTTCCAGGTGATCCGTCACAAGTTCGCCGAGATGGCCACGAAAATCGAGACGGCGCGTCAGCTCGTGTACATGACCGCCTGGCGCTTCGCCAACGGCGAGTACCCCGTGCGCGAGATCTCGATGGCCAAGCTGCACGCCTCGCGGATCGCCTGCGAAGTCGCCGACGAGTGCATCCAGATCCACGGTGGCGCGGGCTACATGAAGGAGTACAACGTCGAGCGCGTGTGGCGCGACATGCGCCTGAACCGCATCGGCGCGGGCACCGACGAGATCATGCTCGAGGTGATCGGCCGCTCCTACGGGCTGTAGGCCCCAGCCGCGGCGAGCGAGGACGACCGTCGTCGGCGCGAGCCGGCGGCGCAGGCGGCGGTTGAGCTGTGAGAGCGCGAGGCCGACGGCAAACCCGCGCACAGCGGCGGCGCCGGCGCCCGACACGGCCAGCGCGGGCTCGATCTTGTGCGCCTGATACCACTCCATCAGGGCGGATTGCGTCGGCCTTGGCGCGCGCCGAACGCGGCGCCTCCAGCGGTTTTGCTCGAGCTCTGCGCACGACTGAGATGATGCCAGCGAGCGGATCCTCAGGCAGGGCCGCATGCGGCCCTGCCCCCGGCCGCACATGTGCGGCCGGGCCGGCCGGCGCATGCGCCGGCCGTAGCAGATGAAGTTCAGACGCTCGTGCGCGAGCCGCGCAGGAAGTGCGCGATCGCATCCGCGACGAGCTCGTCGAGATGCTCCTCGCCGACCATGCCGCCGTTGAGCAGCGCGGCGATCCCCTGGATCGTCGCGAACAGGACGAGGCCGACGCGCTCCGGCTCACCGGACTCGAGCGCGCCCTCGCGCTGGCCCTGCTCGATCAGCTCGAACAGCACCGCGAAGGCGCCCTCGGCAGCGCTCGCCAGCGCTCCCGTCGGCTCGCGGTGCTTGCCCGCGAACATCAGCTCGAGCAGCGCCGCGTCGCGCGTGGCGAAGCGGATGTACGCCGCCGCGGTCGCCTGCAGCGCGCGCCTGGAAGTCATCGCCCGCACCATCGCCGCCCCGCGCAACTCGGCGCCGAGGCGCGCGAAGCCCTGCTCGGCGAGCGCGTCGAGCAGCGCCTGGCGGTCGGCGAAGTGCCGCCGCGGCGCGCCATGGCTGACGCCGGTCTCGCGCGCGAGCTCGCGCAGCGAGAGCTCCTGCACGCCGCGCTCGCGGACCGTGCGCTCGGCCTGCGGCGAGCAGCGCGGTGCGCAGGTTGCCGTGGTGGTAGGGGCGCTCGCTCACGGCCGCAGCGTAGCCGATGAAGTTGTCGTTGACATCATTGTTGTCATAGACTACATTGTTGCCCATGACTACTTCAAGCACTCCCACGTCCTGACATGACCGGCCGCAACGTGATCGTGACCGGCGCCAACAGCGGCATCGGCCGCGCCGCAGCGCGCGCGCTCGCAGGCGCCGGCGCGCACGTCGTGCTGGCGGTGCGCTCGACCGCGAGGGGCGAGCCGCCGCCGCGGCGATGCCCGGCTAGGCCGAGGTGCGCGCGCTCGACCTCGCGAGCCTCGCGTCGGTGCGCGAGTTCGCCGCCGGATGGGACGGCGAGATCGACCTGCTGATCAACAACGCGGGCGTGATGGCGCCGCCGCTCACGCCGCACCGCCGAGGGCTTCGAGCTGCAGTTCGGCACCAACCACCTCGGCCACTTCGCGCTCACCAACCTGCTGCTCGAGCACGTCAGCGGCCGTGTCGTGACGGTCTCCTCGACCGCCCGTCGCGTCGGGCGCATCGACTTCGACGATCTCAACTGGGAGCGCAGGCCCTACAAAGCGGCGCGCGCCTACGGGCAGTCGAAGCTCGCCAACCTGCTGTTCACCGCCGAGCTGCAGCGGCGCCTCGCCGACGCCGGCTCGACGGTGCTCGCCAACGCCGCGCACCCCGGCTACGCCGCGACCAACCTGCAGTTCAAGGCGGCCGTCGCTCGCTCGACCTGTCGGCCGCATCGGCAACCGCGTGATCGCCCAGGACGAGGCCGGCGGCGCGCTGCCGACGCTGTACGCCGCGACCGCCGAGATCCCCCCCAACAGCTTCGCCGGGCCCGGCGGCTTCATGGAGCAGCGCGGCCCCGCCAAGCTCGTCGGGCGCTCCGACGCCGCCAAGGACGCAGCCGCCGCGCGCCGGCTGTGGGAGGCCTCGGAGGAGCTGACCGGCGTTCGATTCGGGCTACGCGAGCACACGCCGATCGGCACCGGCGGCGACCCGCGCCGAGCGACGCGCGTGCGCCGAGCCACTCGTGCTCGGCGCTAGCTGTCGCTCGCCCGGCCCGCGTCGCGCCCGAGCGTCCCTGCTATCACGCTCGTGCCGCGCTCCATCAGCTCGGCGGTCCGCTCGCGGAGCTCGTGCGGCAGCAGGTCGGCGGTCCACACGAAGCGGCCTTCTCGGCCCCCTCCGCGAGCACCTGCGCGGCGCCGTTGTGGTGCGTGTACGGGCCGTCGATGATCGACCAGACCAGCCGACGGTGCTGCTCGTCGCGGTCGACCAGCCGCTCCCGCGCGACCGCGCCGTTAAAGAACGTGACGATGCGATCCTCGCCTTCGATGCGGGTGTCGAGCGCGAAGCCAGGCGCGAGACGCACATGCAGTGCGCCCCAATCGCGCAGCGCCGCCCACACGTCCGCGGGGCTCGCGTCGATCACTGTTTCCTTGCGGATGCTCGCCATCGGTTCTCTCCTGTCGGTCGCTCGGCCCCGGGTGGCGGGGTGCCGGCACTGCACCGCAGCCTCGCAGCGGCGCGCTATGTGGTCTTGGACATTCGTGCGCGTTTGCGAAAATCGGTCGCGTGCTGAGCGCGGACACCGTGTTTCGCCGCGACGAGATCGAACTCGCCGATGTCGCATGCCGCCACGGCCGCGGCCGTGGCGATGCGCACCGGAGCTTGCCGGTCGACACGCCGTCGTGTTCGTGCGGCGCGGCTGCTTCGTGCGCAGCTCCGACGGCCTCGAGGCGCTGTTCGACCCGACGCTCGCGTACTGCATGAACCCGGGCCAGGAGCAGCGCTTCGACCACCCGCACGGGCGCCGGCGACGACTGCACCGCACTGTTCGTCTCCCCCGCCCTGGTCGCATCGCTGTGGGGCGGCGAGCCGACGCTGCCGGGCGTGCCGCTGGCGATCGCGCCGCGCCTCGACCTCGAGCACCGGCTGCTGTTGAGCGCCGGGCGCGCCGGCGCCGACCCGCACGCGCTGCTGGAGTTGGCGATCGAGCTGACCGCCGGCGCACTCGCCGCGGCCGACGCGCGGCGCGTGGCGAGCGGCCGGCCCGCGACCGACCGCTCCCGTCGCGCCGTCGTCGACGGCGCGCGCGAGATCCTCGCGGCCACGCCCGAGCGCTCGTTGCCCCAACTCGCGCGCGATCTCGCCGTCTCGCCCCATCACCTCAGCCGCATCTTCCGCGCGGGGACCGGTCACACGATCTCCCGCCACCGCATGCGCCTGCGCACACGCAGCGCGCTCGAGCGCCTCACCGCCGGCGAGAAGAACCTCGCGCGACTCGCCGCCGAGCTGGGCTTCGCCGACCAGAGCCATCTCGTGCGCGTGACCCGCGCCGAACTGGGGCGGACACCCTCCGCGCTGCGGGCAGTGCTCGCGCAGATGGCCGGCTCCGACGACCCAGCCTGTCGGCCACGCCTGACGGCGCCGGCCGCCGAACGGTGAGAGGATCAGCCGGTGGCCGCGACGCTCTACGTGATCCCAGGCTCACACGCCTGCCGGACGGCGTCGCTGATGCTCGATTACAAGGGCGTCGCGTATGACACCGTCGAGCTGCCCACCGGCCTGCACCCGCTGCTCGTCCGCGCACGCGGGTTCGCGGGGCACCGGACGCCGATCCGCACCGTCGACGGCGGCACGCACCGCGAGCTCGCGCTGCTCGACCGGCTCGGCACCGTCCCCGCCCTGCGCCTCGCAGGCGAGCGGATCCAGACCAATCGCGAGATCGCCCGCCGGCTCGAGCGCGCCTACCCCGAGCCGGCGCTGTTCCCCGCGGACCCCGAGCGCAGGCGCAGAGTCGAAGAGGCCGAGCAGTGGGGCGATGAGGTTCTGCAGATGGCCGCCCGCCGCGTGGCCCTCGCGACCGCCGCGCACGGGCTCGGCGCGATGCACCGGCGCGGGGCGGAAGGCCGCCTCGGCGCGCTGTTGACGAGGTCTGACGCGCTGCGCGGCCCGCTCTCGCGGATGGCTGGACGGTCCTTCCGCGCGAGCCCTCACAACGAGCGCGCGCTACTCGCCGCAATCCCCACGCTGCTCGACCGCGTCGACGCCTGGATCGAGGAAGGGGTGCTGTGCGGCGATCAGCTCAACGCCGCCGACTTCGCAATCGCCCCGAGCCTCGCACTGCTGGGCTATCGGCCGGAGCTCGGCGAGGAGCTCGCCGCAAGGCCCGCCGGGGCGCTGATCGATCGGCTGCTGCCCGATCCGGCTCCGGCGCGATGACCGCAGTGCACCGCGCCGGCGGGGATCGGCGACAATGGCGAGGTCGCGAACACCGCCGATGACCCCGCTCAACCCGCCATTCACCGCCGAGCACGAGGAGTTGCGCGCGTCTGCCCGCGGCTTCATCGAGCGCGAGCTCGCGCCGCATGCGACGCAGTGGGAGGACGAGCGCTGGTTCCCCGATGAGGTCTTCCCGAAGCTCGCCGCGCAGGGGCTGCTCGGGCTGAAGTACCCGGAGAGCTACGGCGGGCAGGGCGGCGACTACCTGCACGAGGCGGTGCTGTGCGAGGAGATGGCCGCGATCGGCTCCGGTGGCACCGCGGCGGGCATCGGCGCGCACATCAACATCGCGACGCCGCCGATCTGGAAGTTCGGCTCCGAGGAGCAGAAGCAGCGCTACCTCGTGCCCGCGATCGCCGGCGAGCGGATCGGCGCGCTCGGCATCACCGAGCCCGGCGCCGGCTCGGACGTCGCCTCGATCCTCACGCGCGCCGAGCGCGTCGACGGCGGCTGGGTGATCAACGGCGAGAAGACGTACATCACCAACGGCGTGCGCGCGCACTTCATCGTCACCGCCGTCAAGACGACCCAGGCCGGCGGCCACCACGGCATCTCCTTCTTCATCGTCGACCGCGGCGACGGCGTCAGCTCGGCCAAGCTCGAGAAGCTCGGTTGGCACGCCTCGGACACGGCGACGATCAGCTTCGAGGACGTGTTCGTCGCCGAGGAGAACCTGCTCGGCGAGCTCAACGAGGGCTTCAAGCTGATCATGGCCAACTTCCAGTGGGAGCGCCTGGCGATGGCGCTTGGCGCCGTCGGCGCGATGCGCCTCGCGTGGGAGCGCACGGCCGCGTTCGCGCGCGAGCGCAGCGCCTTCGGCCGCCCGCTGTCCGGGCACCAGGCGATCAGCCACAAGCTCGCCGACCTCGCCGCCTCGCTCTACAGCTGCCGCTGCGTCACCTACGACGCGCTGCGCCGCTTCGTCGAGGGCGAGGATCCGCTGCGCGAGGTGACGATGGCGAAGCTGCTCACGCAGCGCGCAGCGTATGAGCTGATGGACGCCTGCCTGCAGATCCACGGCGGCGCCGGCTACATGCGCGAGTACTTCATCGAGCGCGCCGCCCGCGACGCCCGCCTCGGCCCGATCGGCGGCGGCAGCGACGAGATCATGCGCGAGATCCTCGGCCGCGCGCTGTCGCTCTGAGGGCCGCGCGAGCGCCTCGATCCGCCGTCGCACAGACGTCCTGCAAGAAATGTGTCCAGTTTTTCTGGACACGCTCATGTAGGGCGCGACAGCGACCGATAGGTCGGTGTGGCCTGCATCCGCATCGCCCGCCTCGGCTCCCTCGCGACGCTCAGCGCGTTGTCGATCGCCGCCTGCACGACCGGCTCGGCGGCGCTCGGCGCCGGCCCGATCGCACGCGCCGCCCACTGCGCCAACAGCAGCAGCTTCCACGAAAGCCACCAGGGCACAGGCAGCCGCGGCGAGCACAAGCCGTGCGTCACACATCGCGCGGTGCAGCACGGGCCGTGCCGCAACACCAAGCTCGTCCCCAGCGCCAGCAACCTGCCCGAGGTCCGCGCCGCGACGCTGTGTCTCGTCAACCGCGAACGCGCCGCCCACGGCGAGCGCGCGCTGCGCGGCAACGAGCACCTCGAGCGCGCCGCGCAGGGACACACCGAGAGCATGGCCTTCGACGACTACTTCGAACACATCGGCCCCGGCGGGCAGACGCCGCTCGCGCGGATGCGCGCCGCCGGCTACATCTACAGCTCGCGGATCGGCTTCGAAATCGGCGAGAACATCGCCTGGGGCACACTCTGGCTGGCGACGCCGAAGGCGATCGTCGCCGCCTGGATGGCATCGCCGGGGCACCGCGCGAACATCCTCGACGCGCACTTCCGCGAAACCGCGATCGGCGTCTCGCCGCACCCGCCCGCCTCGCTCGCGCACGGACAGGCCGGCGGCGTCTATACGCAGGACTTCGGCGTCATCGTCCGCTGAGCGCCGCTGCCACTGAAATGGTACTCTTGTGCCATGCAGGTGTCAATTGATCGTGCGGGACGCATCGTGGTGCCGAAGCCGATGCGCGAGCAGCTCGGCCTCTCTCCGGATACGCCGCTCGAGATCGATGTCGTCGACGGTCATCTGGAGCTCGTCGCGAGTCACACGCCGCCCGTCGTGCGCGACGGGCCGAACGGCCCCGTGGTCGCCGCCACAGGCACATCGATCTCCGACGGCGACGTGCGCCGGATGCTCGAGGCGACGCGCGAGCACCGGTGACGCAGGCCGTCGACAGCAGCGTCGCGATCGCCGCGATCCTCGCCGACCACGACGCGCATGATCTCGCCCAGGACGCGCTGAGCCAGTCCGCGAGCACGATCGCGCACGTCGCCAGCGAGACATACAGCGTCCTCACTCGACTCCCTCCGCCGCTACGCCTCGACGCCGAGACCGCCGCCATGATTGTCGACAGACGGCTGCCGCGAGCAAGAGTCGCGCTCGACGCGGACGCGCACGCGTCGGCACCCGCGGTGCTCGCGAGCGCACAGATTAGCGGCGGCGCGACGTATGACGGCCTGATCGCCCTCACCGCACTCGAGCACGATCTCGAACTTGTCTCCCGAGACCGCCGCGCCGCGCGCGCCTACCGCGCGCTGGGGGTTCGCTTCACGCTGCTCGCTCCCTGAGCTCACGTCGTCGCGAGCGCCCTGCAGCGCCGACCCGGCGATCGCGGCAAGCCCGGGCGAGGCGCTCGGATAACCTCCGGGAACCTCAACACAACAAGGAGAAGCGAAGCTATGGGAGTACTCGACGGCAAGTCGGCGATCGTCACGGGCTCGGCCCGCGGCATCGGACGCGCCACCGCGGAGCTGCTCGTCGCGCAGGGCGCCCAGGTTCTGATCAACGACCTCGACGGCGACGTCGCCGAGCAGGCATCGGGCGAGATCAACGGCGAGACCGCGGTCTTCGCCGGCGATCTGACCAAGCCCGGCGCCGCCGACCAGCTCGTGCAGAAGGCGATCGACTCGTTCGGCAAGATCGACATCATCGTCAACAACGCCGGCTACACGCTCGACGCGCCGATCCACAAGATGAGCGACGAGCACTTCCAGGCGATGCTCGACATCCACACCGTCGTGCCGTTCCGCGTGATCCGCGCGGCCGCGCCGCATCTGCGCGAGCCCGCCAAGAAGGAGCGCGAGGAAGGCAAGGAGGTGTTCCGCAAGATCGTCAACATCTCCTCGACCTCGGGCACGTTCGGCAATGCCGGGCAGGCCAACTACTCCGCCGGCAAGGCTGGGGTCGTCGGGCTCACCAAAACGGTCGCGAAGGAGTGGGGCCAGTTCAAAGTCAACGTCAACGCGGTCGCGTTCGGCTTCATCGATACGCGCCTGACGCAGGCCAAGGTCGATGAGAACACGATGGAGAAGGACGGCGAGAGCATCCAGCTGGGGATCCCCGAGCAGATGCGCCAGATGGCCTCCGCGATCATCCCGCTCGGGCGCCCCGCGACGCCGGAGGAGGCCGCCGGCGGCGTCTTCTTCCTGTGCTCGCCGTGGAGCAACTACGTCCACGGCCAGACGCTGCACGTCACCGGCGGGATCTTCGGCGGGATGACCGGCTGAACCCGGCGGGATCGCGTGGCACCCCATGCGTGTCGCGCGATCTGCCCGGCTCCGTAGCCGCCGCGGCGGCGCACCGCAGATTCGACACGGCGCCTGCGTCTCGTCCGGAGCGCGGGACCAAGCGCCGCGGCGCGACGGCGCCCGCATCGCCCGGAAGGCGCTTGGCGTGCCGAGCGCAGCGGCCCGTGCCAGTCGTCGGCACAGCCGCCGTCAGCCCCCGCCTACCGGCGGCCTACTGGGAGACCGCCGATCCGGCGAACCCGCCTTTCTTGACTGCTTGGTACACTGCGACGCTCGAAGTTGGGGGCAAGCTGGCAGGTGCTTCGGTGCGAAAGCGAGGGGGTCGACAATGCTTACGTCCGGTCGTGCTGCGCAATCCACAGCGAGCGTTTGGGTAGATGATCGGGCGGCGCCCGCGAGCAGGACGGTCTGGCGTGCGCTGGCGGTAGCCGCGGTGCTCGTGCTGGCGCTTGGGGCTGCGCTCCATCAGGGGTTGACCGGCGGGCGCCCGTCGGTGTCGGCGATGTTCGCACGCCCTCACGGCTTCTTGCAGAAGGGTCTTCTGGGTCTTCCATTGGCGGCGCAGGGGCCGGTGTCTGCGGCGTTGGGCGACGATATCCCCGCCTACCGCCTCAGCGCAGGCGAGGGCGGGTTCAGGGCCTCGAACCCCGCACAGCAACTCAGCAGTAGCTTCACGAGCTCCGCGGTGTCTGTCAGCACGGGCGCGACATTCGTCGGGCTCAGCCTGCGCGGGGTGGGCTATGGCTCCGCGCTCCGGGCGGTGGGGGCGGTACCGCCTCGTGCCCAGGGGAACCGCGTTGTCTACACGCATGCGGGCCTGAGCGAGTGGTATGTAAATGGGCCGCTCGGGCTGGAGCAGGGGTTCGCGCTCGCGCACGCACCCGCGCGGCACTCTGCCGGTCCGCTGACGCTCTCGATCACGCTCTCCGGGAACGCCCACGCCGCGCTCGCCAAGGGCGGGCAGACCGTCACGCTGACCCGTGCGGGGAAAGCCGCGCTGCGCTACACGGGCCTCCACGCGAGCGACGCCCTCGGGCACCCGCTGCGCATCTGGCTGCAGCTGCGAGGCAGGCGGCTTCTGCTGCGCATCGACGCGAGTGACGCGCGCTATCCGCTGCGGATCGATCCGCTCATCCAAGTCGCCGAGCTGACCGCCTCAGACGGCGCCCTAGGCGACTTTCTCGGCATTTCGGTTGCGGTGTCGGGCAACACGGTCGTCGCCGGGGCGCCGGCCCACGACATCAACGGCCAGGACCGGGGTGCCGTGTATGTTTTTGAAAAGCCGTCGGGGGGGTGGGCGAACGCGACTCAGACCGCTGAGCTGACCGCCTCAGACGGCGCCGGTGGCGACTGGCTCGGCGGTGCGGTTGCCGTGTCAGGCAACACGGTCGTCGCTGGCGCATATGGAAACAATGTCGGCCCGCACGTGGCACAGGGTGCCGTGTACGTGTTTGAAAAGCCTGGAACGGGCTGGGCCAACGCGACTCAGACAGCTGAGCTGACCGCCTCAGACGGCGCCGAAGAAGACTACCTCGGCTGGTCGGTTGCTGTGTCGGGCAACACGGTCGTCGCTGGCGCGCTCAATCACAACCACATAAACGGCAATACCGGCCAAGGTGCCGCATATGTCTTTGAAAGGCCGTCGGGCGCGTGGGCGAACGCGACTCAGACCGCTGAGCTGACCGCCTCAGATGGCGCCGCAGACAACTACCTCGGCGAATCCGTTGGTGTGTCGGGCAACACGGTCGTCGCCGGCGCACGCGGCCACGAGGTCGGTTCGGAAGCCTTCCAGGGCGCGGCTTACGTGTTTGAAAAGCCGGGAACTGGCTGGGTCAATGCCACCCAGACCGCCGAGCTGACCGCCTCAGACGGCGCCGCATACGATGGGCTCGGCCAGACGGTTGCGGTGTCGGGGAACACAATCGTT
This sequence comes from uncultured Solirubrobacteraceae bacterium, assembly GCA_963827105.1. GTDB lineage: Bacteria > Actinomycetota > Thermoleophilia > Solirubrobacterales > Solirubrobacteraceae > Palsa-744. The sequence continues at coordinate 40,443 of CAWHAB010000010.1, forward strand.
GCCGGATCGGACCGCCACACGGTCGGCTCGAACAGGTACCAGGGCGCCGTCTACGTGTTTGAAGACACGGGGTCGGGCTGGACCAACGCGACCCAGACAGCCGAGCTGACCGCGTCAGACGGCGTCGTTGGCGACCAGCTCGGCGCTTCGCTTGCTGTGTCGGGCAACACGGTCGTAGCCGGCGCGCCGGGCCGCGAAGTAAACGGCCATATTGGCCAGGGTGACGCGTATGTTTTTGAAAAGCCGTCGGGAGGCTGGGTCAACGCCAACCAAACGGAGGAGCTGACCGCCTCAAACGGCGCGGAACGTGACGTGTTCGGCGCGTCGGTTGCAGTGTCGGGCGACACCGTCGTCGTGGGCCAGCCAGATAATTCGTACGGTTCGCAACACAAGGGGACGGTCTATGTGTTCACACCACCGCCGCCGCCAGCACCGACGGTTGTAACCGGGTCTGCATCCCAGGTCACCCAGACCTCGGCGACGCTGAATGGGACGGTAAATCCCAACGGCAGCAACGTGACCTCTTGCGAAATCGAATACAGCACAAGTCCGACCCTCACCGGCTCGACAGTCCTACCCTGCTCGCTGCCGTGGCCCGGATCCGGGAACACTGCGGTCGCGGTGTCCGCCTCGCCCGGGGGCCTGTCCCCGCTCACGACCTACTACTTCCGGGTCGTCGCGGACGACGCCAACGGCACCAGCTACGGCAGCACCGAGACGTTTACGACGCCAGGAAACCCGCCACATTGGTACAGCAACGGCAAACTCATCGGCGAAGGCCAGCAAGAGCCCGTCAAAACCAGAGGTATGCTCACGCTCTACGGACACGGCGGGGAACTGCAGCTCGCTTGCAAGGTCAAAGACACGGAGACCATCGAAAACCCGGTTGGCGGCGGCGGCGGCAGAGACACGATGGTCTCGTTCGCGTTCTCGGACTGCCATGCGCTGGAGGAAGACGTTTGTCCGCCCGATGAAAAAATCGAAGTCCTCGCCAACCCACCGTGGCGTACCGAACTGCTCGCGGGGCCGCCCGTCAGGGACGAGATGTTCGGCATGGAACTGAAGATCGTGTGCACGAGGCGCCGCGTTCAGCGATTGGTGAACACGCTCACCGGGTCGCTGACGCCGGAAGTCGGCAACAGCTCGCTTGAATTCGGCGCCGGCTCGGGCGCCCTCGCCGAAACGGCGAGGTTCGGCACGGTCGAGCTCTTGGGGACCGACACGCTGACGGGACCCCGCGGAGACAGGACAATCACGGCGCGCACCCCCTGAGGCTGCGCGCCGAGGTGCCCCGGCAGCGTTACCGTGGCGGTGGCGGTGGCGTCCCGGCCCCGACTAGCACGGCGAACCGCTTGCAGGCCGCCACGAGTTTGAGGTCCAACCGTATGAATGGCGAACGCCCGACAGACCATCGGAGTGGCACAAGCGCCTGCCACGCCTGAAACCTGATGTTCGTCGCGCGTGCCCCAGGCCGTCCAGGATCAGTCCGCGTCTCTGTAGGCAACCAGCTGCATTATCCGCGTCGGACGGAAGGCCTTAGGGGCATCCTGATCCTCTGCTCCGGCAGGCTGAAGCTACCGCTCACGCGCGAAAGCAGCGGCGCTCCGAAGGTCCGACGCGACGCCTGCACCTCGTCCGTTGCGTTAGCGCGACCCGGCGGCGTCCGCGCTTCTGCCTTGGCCACAAACCGGAAATGAGCGCGAGCCGGAAGCCTCCGGTGTAGGCGCCGAGCGTCTCGCGGGTGCTCTTCGCGTAGCCGAGCCCGTAGCCGCCGTCGGTGCCACGGGCCTTGGCCTTCTGTGAGCGCCTGGCCAGCTCAGGGGCGAGTCCTCTCGGTGGAACTGCGCGGCGGTCCGGGCTTCTCGAGCGCGGACCGCCGCGTTCTGTATCGCGCCAATTAGCGCGGCACGGTGACCGTTCAGGCCGAGGCCGGAAGCGGATCAGTCGTCCTAGGTCGAGGCGTTCGTCTCGATCTTTTCTTCATCCGTTTGCAGGGTGGTGAGCGATAGACCCGACTGTTCGAAGGGGCTGCCGCCGATCGAGGTTTCGAGCACGTCGACCGAGCCGCCTTCGAACTGTTCTGGCTTCTGTCTGCCTGATTTCGCCCTGTACTTGAGTGTTTCGGTGGATGCCATCTTGTTCGACGCGCTTTTGACGATCACCGAGCCGCGGACTTCGCCGGCTACAACGCCGCAGGTGAACCTCAGGATCGGTCCCTGTCCTTCGGCGTGGAGATCATCGGCGACGCGTCCCGAGGCCTTGTTTTCCCATCCGAGCTCGCCTCCCAGAGCTCCGCTCACGATTTCCCCTTCGGCCGAACCGGCGGTGGTGCATTTGTGGCTTTGGGATTCACAGCCGGCGAGGACGACGACGACCTCGCCTACGGTTTTCAGGCCGGTGAATTCGCCTTTTCCTTTCTCGTCTTTGCAGACGATCGATGCTTTGCCGACCGTTTCGATCGTTGCGGTTCCCGGGGACTTCAGCTGGGTGATGAACCCGGCGTCCGGCCCGGGGCCCTGCTCCCATTCGAAGCCGAACTTGGTCGGCGTCGCGGGCACGGTGCAGGCTGCCGTTGCGTAGCTGCCCCTCGCCGCCTTCGCGAGCTTCACACACCGCCCATATTCGGGCGGGCTCTCTTCGCTGTAGGTCAGCGTGTGATAGCCGCCCGCAGCGATTCCGCTCACTGCTGAGACGTTGCGGACCGCGACTGGGACGTCGCTGTTTTCGTGTCGGCCGTCGCCCAGCTGTTCGAGTTCGTCGCTGCCCCACGCTCTCACCGAGCCGTCGGCCAACAGCGCGACGCCGTGTCGTGCTCCCGCCGCGATCGCCGTAACGTCGCGCAAGCCGCGGACTGGCACTGGTACGGCGCTGAATTCGCTCGTGTCCCCGTCTCCTAGCTCATCGAAGACGTTGTCACCCCACGCCATGACCGTCCCGTCCTCCAACAGGGCCAGACTGTAGCCGCCTGCGGCCGCGATCGCCGTCACCCCACTCAGGCCGCTCACTTCGACCGGCACTTCACTGTAGCCGTGGATCGTGCCGTTGCCGAGCTGACCGTCGTAGTTGGCGCCCCACGCCATCACGGTGCCGTCGCCCATCAGCGCGAGACTGTGATTTTCCCCGGCTGCGACCGCGACGGCCCCCGTCAGCGGTTCCGAGCCGCCCACGGACACCGGCACGTTGCTATTCGTGGTGCTGCCGTCGCCGAGTTCACCGAACAGGTTGTTCCCCCACGCTCTGACTTCTCCGTCTTCGAGGAGGGCCAGAGTTTGGAAGAACCCGCCCGCGACGGCCTTGACCCCGCCCAAGCCGCTGACCTGCACCGGCAGATGCCTGTTCGTGTTCGTGCCGTCGCCGAGTTGGCCGAGCGCGTTTTCGCCCCACGCCATCACCGAGCCGCTACCAAGCACGGCAAAGCTGTCCCACACACCGTTGGAGATGGCCTTCACGCCCGTCAGGCCGCCCACCTGAACCGGAACGTAGCTGGAGACGTTCGTCCCGTCCCCGAGCTGGCCGAAGACGTTTTCCCCCCACGACACGACGGTTCCGTTTGCGAGCAGCGCCATGCTGTGGAACTGACCGGCCGACATCGCCGTGACGCCGTTCAGTCCACGCACGGGTCCAGGCAGACCGTCATATTCGGCGGCGGTTCCGTTGCCGAGCTGTCCATAGGAGTTGCCGCCCCATGCCGTCGTGGCATAGGACCTTGCAGAGGCGCTAGTCGCAGCCGTCAACAGCAAGATGAGCGCAAGACAGGTTGGCGCACCTGCGCCTCGGAAGGCTCCGAGCTTATTCATCGTGCACCTCCACACCAAGCGGACCGGATGCCGCTAGTGGGTCAAGTCAATCAGTCGAGCCTACCTCTGTAGGTGACATCGGACACTGTCTCGGCGGCCCGGCCGGAGATCGGCACGGCTTCGGCGTGCCGCAGACTGATCAGGGACCCCGAGCGCGGCGCAGCGCGGAATCGGCTTGGCCTGTTCGGCGCGCTGGCACCCAAGCGCTGCTTGGCCTCCCGCAACCAGCCCTTGCGGCCATCGGCGGTCTGAATCGGACGGTGATCAGTTGCTATAGGAGCAAGAGGTCACTGAATCATCACCTTCGCTCTAGAACGCGACCAACGCTCCTCGGTGGGACGTCGGACCCCGAAGAAATCATGACGCCAGCCGGAATGATGACTCGTCGTCCCAGCTCTCTGGGGACTCGCGATGGGGACGATAACCATGTGTCGGCGGCTTGTGCCTAGGGGCATGGGCCACCTCGGCGCTTGTGCTTTGCGGACTGAGCGAGCGTCTGGCTCTAGGCCGCCCAGACTGCCGACATGGACGAGGAGCAGGCCTCGTGTCGGGTCCGCGTAGCGCTGCCGCTTCCGCTCGTGAGCGGTGGCGTCACACTGCCGGAGTAGACGAGCAGGATGCCCCTAAACCGTTCCGTCCGAGGCTGGTATTGCCGCTGGTTGTCTGCGATGGGATGCTTTGTCGATGTCGCGGTCGAGCTTTGCTCGCCAGCCACTCGAGCGCGTGGTCGCACGCTATGACCGCATCGCGCCCTGGTATCGCTTCGGCGAGTGGACGATTCTGCTGGCGCCGGGGTTCCGCCGCCGCGCGATTAGACGCCTCGGGCTCAAGCCGGGGGAGCGAGTCGTGGAGGTCGGATGCGGCACCGGCCGGAACCTGCGACCACTACGAGAGGCAGTCGGCAGCGAAGGCGAGGTGATCGGAGTTGATGCTTCCGCCGGCATGCTGGCTGAGGCACGAAAGACGATCTCGCGTCGCGATTGGCGAAACGTCACGCTGATTCACGAGGACGCCGCGAAGCTCGCGTTGGACGAGCCGGTGGACGTCGCGTATTTCTCGCTCAGCTATTCCGTGCTGCCGGACCGGGACCCGGCGCTCGACGCTGCGTGGAACGCTGTCCGTCCGGGCGGTCGCCTGGCGATCATGGACGCAGGGGTGCCCGACAATCGCATCGGGCGCCTCCTTGCGCCCGCCGCCGAGCTCGTCGCCACCGTCTTCCCCGGCGACCCGTACTCAGAACCGTGGAGGGATCTCGCTCGCATCTCGCAGTCGGTCCGGATCGAGCGGTTCGAGTTCGACCTCTACTTCATCTGCACCACTCTCAAGCAGTGAGCGGCGGGATGTCACGCTGATGGGTGACCGCGCGATGCTTCCGGCGTGGTCACGGTCGTAGGATGATCGAAGCCTGCGTCGGGTGGGGCTAGATCGCTCTGTCCGAGGCTGACAATGCAGCTCGTTGCCAGTCGAGCGCGGGCTCGATCGCAGCGTCGCTTCTGGGGCGAAGCGCTAGCGGGCCAGCACGCTTCGAGGAGTGCTGCTCGTCGTCCGAAGGTGGCGTCTGCTTGGCTGAGCGCGCACGCTCGCTTTAGCCGCGAAGGCGACGGTCCTGGATACTCTCACGCACGATGTCTGAGGAGTCCACGAGCCCCGACTTGGCTGAGCTTACGCGTGTTGTCTTCGAGGCTGTGAATCGGCGTGACATCGACGCGGTAATGAGCTTCTTTGCTCCCGATGCGTTGCTTGCGGGGTTCGAGGTCGTCGAAGGACGAGCGGCAATTCGTGGCTTCTTGGACGAATGGTTCGGCTATTTCGCCGAGCTTCGCTTCGAAGTCGAAGAGTTCGTCGTCCTCGACGACGGGGTCGTGCTTGCGGTGGTTCACCAAGAGGGTCGCCCGGTCGGCGTCGATGGTCAAGTCCATCAGCGGGAGGGATGGGCCATCCACTGGTCGGCCGACGGCCTCCTCGTGCGATTGACGACCAACAACGACATCGGCGAGGTTCGTGCTGCCGTCGCACGCCTCGCCCAGGAGCGGGGGTAGGCGATGTCGGAGGAGAACGTGAGATTGGTTGAGCGCGCGATCGCGGCGATCAACGCGAGGGACATCGAGGGATACCTCGCCTGCTGCACCGAGGACATCAAGTTGGAGACGCCAGTGGCGGCCGTTGGAGGGGTGTTCGAAGGAATCGACGGCATCAGGCATTACTTTGGGGACATCGAGGAAGCCGGACCCGATTTCCGGATCGAGCTTGACGGCGTGGAAGAGGTCGATAGCAAGCGGGTGATCGCGTTCCTGCGCTTTAGCTCCACGGGCCGCGCCAGTGGCATTCGCTTGGGAGCGCCTCTAACCAACGTGTACGACCTGGTCGCCGGCAAGATCAGCCACGTTCGCATCTTCGTCGACCGTCAGGAGGCCCTCAAAGCCGCGGGCCTGGGGGAGTAACGGTCAGGAGCAGGTGCCCCGTGAGAGGGCGACGTCGGCGAACGCCCCACACGAGTGCTTCGTCATGGATGCGAGCGTGTCGGTGAGGACCACCGAGACTGCTGAGATGGACGAGGAGCCGGCGTCGTGTCGGAGCTTCGGGGCGCCGCCGCTTTCGCGCCTGAGCGGTTGCTTCAGCCTGCCGGAGCAGAGGATCAGGATGCCCCTAAAGCGCTCCGTCCGACGCCGATAATGCACCGAGTCGTCTCTCGATCGCCGGGCTCGATCACGAATGTAGTGTCGCTTCTAGTGACAAGCGCCTGCAGGACGGCACGCGTTCGAGGAGTGCCGCTTGTCGTCCGCAGCGAGCGTCAGCGAGGACTCAATTCAGACACTTGGTCAGCCGCGAGAGCGGGGCGATGCGCTGCTTCGGTGTTTCCGCGAGCATCGCGGCAGTCGACCTTCGGGCGCGCAGGGCGAGTGCAAAAGCGGTGGGGCGCTCATGAGGTGCCGGTGATCGGCACCATCGAGACGTCGCCGATGCGATCGCGCGCCGAAGCCGCTGTCGAACGACAGCGATTTCATGTTAGGCACACGCGTATGTTCAGGGGATGGCGGTGCATCTTGATTGCTTTCGCGTCACTGATGATCGGCGTCGGCGCAGCGTCCGCACTAAGGACGGTCACGATCAAGCGCTGCGGCTATGCGGCCAAAGGCTTCTACGGCAAGGACGCGATCTATCCGTGGCACATGTCATGCGCCCCGCCAGGGCTCGGGCACCTCAAGGCGCTTCAGCAGCCGGCGGCCCTCGAGGCCGAACAGGTCGGTGACCGGGCACGGCTTGCCAAAGTTGATCAGGGTCGAGTGGATGCGGTTCTTCAGCGCCGACTTGTGCTTGACGAGATGCAACCGAAAGCGGGCGAGCTCACGCTCCTCGCGGACGCTCGGGTCGGGCAGCCAGATCGCTGGCACCAGGTCGCGGTGACTGAGCACCGCGAGAACCATCGAGTCGATCTTGTCGGTCTTGCACGCCAGCGGCGCCAGCCCCTTGACCTTCTGCGCGTCGGCGATCTCGACAGACCAGCCCTGCTGCTCGAGGGTGTCGTGCACGATCCTTGCGCCGGTCATCGACTCGATCACCGCGCAGACCTGCTCACAATGGACTTCCTCGATGCGGCGAGCGAGCCTTCTCAGCGAGTCGACGTCGGGCGGAACGGCGAGCTGGTCCAGATGCTCCCCCTGATCGGAGAGCAGGCAAACATCAAGCTTCTTGCGGCTTAGATCGAGCCCAGCATGCAACATATAAACGGGCCTCCTCGAGGTCGGTTCTCGATGACAAGCGGAGCTTGCCACCGAGGAGGCCCTCCTTCATGGCAGTCCGAAGCGATAGTGCGAAACCTGTCGGTCGGGACGCCCGCTTTGCTATCGAAGCAGTCGTCACCGGACACCGGCACCTGACGCCTCCAGCCCCCCCCGCCCGCAACGCCTCGCCTACTCCGCCACCCCTACGGCTTCGAGGGCCTCTGGCATCGTCAAGTAGCTAGTCGCCGAAATGACCTGCTTGTCCTGGTAGCGAAACACGTATACGAACTCGCCACCGACGCTGGCTCCGCTCGACGCGCCCTTGGCCAGCATTCGCACCTGAACGACAACCGCGTCCCCTGCATCGACGTATTCGACCGGCTCGACGCTGACCTCCCCGAACGCTTCGCGCGCACCTTCGGTCCAGGAGACCATCGCCTTCCTGCCCCGTGTCGGCAAGAAGTCCGGCAGTGTCCGGCTGTAGTCGAGCTCCGCGTTTGGGTGATATTCCTCAACCATCTGGCGCAGGGCAGTTTGCCGGCTTGCCTCGTCACCACCTCCCATGGCAATGTTCCAGAGCTCAAAGCCCCGCCGGATCGCTTCCACGTTCTCCTGCGACATTGCCTACCCCCGCTCCTGCGCGAGGCGTTGGGCGGCTGCACGGGCCTCGTCGATGTCGAGGTAGGCGGTCATCCGCACCACGAGGTCGTTCATCCACGTAGCGACCCAGCCCCGCGTGTGCTCGACACGGCGATCGCTACCGGGAAGGCGACCATCTTCCTGGATGGCTGCGAACAGTACTCCGTTGCCGAAGTCCTGAAACTCGCGGATCTCCTGGTGGTGGTCTTCCCAGGTCGCCCACCAGTCCTTGAAGAAACTCCTGATCGCAGTGGTGCCCTCGAACGTGCCGACGCCCACGTTCGACATGTCCCACACCGCGTCGGCGGCGTAGAAGCTCATGAGTGCGTCAAGATCATGACGACCAGCTGCGGCGAAGGAACGGCCGGCAAGCTCCACCAAACCGGGGGTCGTGGACTCCTCGGACACGGTGCGGCGAAGTATCCCGGACCGCTGCGGTTCGTGACCAAGCGAGCGTCCCAGCGAGAGCCGCGCAGCCGATCGCTCAGGACGACGAGCGGGTATGCCCACCGAGTTGGAACAGCGCTACCGCTCTTGGCGAAGCCCACGCGTCTCGCGAGCCTTGCCGAGGCCTGAAACCCGTGGCCAGACGGAGAGCTCGGCTTGCAAGCGAGACGACATGCACTATCAACGTCGGACGGAACGCTTTAGGGGCATCCTGCTCCTCTCCTATTGCGGTCGCTCGGGCAAGGAGCGGGCGTCGTGTCGGACCTTCGGAGCGCAGCTGCATTCGAGCGTGAGCGGTAGCTTCAGCGAATGCTCTCGCGGGAAAGCAGAACTAACGGCCGCCACGGTTGGGCCACTGCGCCGCAGCGCGGCCGGTAGTGTGCGCCATCGGCGCGGCGCGGCCCAGCGCGCATCTCGCCAGCCCCGTTGAACCGCTGTCGCGAAAGGTTGAGAGTTGATGGATCCGGATCGCCTACGGAGGCTCCCGTTCTTCTCGTCGCTGTCCGACAAGGCCCTCGACACCGTGAGCGCCTGCGCGAGCGAGACGCCGGTGTCCGCCGGCGAGCTGATCGTTCGCGAAGGCGAGTACCGGTACACGCTGATTGTCATCGAGACGGGCACCGCCGACGTAGTCAAGGCCGGCGAGATCATTGCTTCGCTGGGTCCGGGCGACGTCTTCGGAGAGATGGCGATTCTGTCCGGCCGCGAGCGCATGGCCGACGTGGTCGCGACCTCCTCTATGCGCGTGATCACGCTTAGGAACTCGCACTTGAAGCCCATCTCCGACGAGGTCAGCGAGCAGCTGCAGGCGCTAGTCGATGAACGCCGGGGGCTACGGGACTAGCGAGCTAAGCGTGCCGCACAGGCGCGAGCGCCCGCGCGCGGCGCAGTTGCCACGGGGGCGAGCAACGGTGGAGTGGGGGAGCTTGCCTGTGTCGATTCGGGCGGCTTGCTCGGTGGGCTACGCCGCTGACAGACTCTGCCCTATAGCGCCGCGCAAGAGACGTGGTTGACAGGGGCGGCGTGATCGGATAGAGAGGGCTGGACAACTGGGCGGGTGCTCGCCCGCGCCGCACACGAGTTTTGGGAGGGCGGCTGTCTTGACGGCATGCAGATGGCTTCGGTGCGTGACCTCGATAGCAGGGGGTGCGGCGGCCGTGCTTCTGCTGACTGCGAGCTTGGCGATGGCTTCGACACCGCCGCTTGAGGAGCTCCAGCAGGCCCGATCCAGCGCGACCTCACTACAAGGCACGGGCGACATCCGCGCGAAAGCGGCGCTCGGGGCGGCGGCCGCCTATCTCGGGGTCGCGACCGCAGCAGGCCTCTGGGTCGATGAAAGCGACGCCGTCCCGCCACCCGAGGGCGAGGCCGTCTACACGAACTCCTCGACGGCAAACAAGGAACTCAAGCGCATCCTCACAGATCAGACGGTTTCGAGCGCGGCCGTGCTCGCGATCGAGGACGAAATCTCCGAAGCCCAGAGCAACCTCGCCCACATCGCCCTGGAAGAGGTCCAGGGCTCGACCAGTGCGCCCGGGGCGACCGTGTCGAAATGGAAGAAGGCTTTCAGCACGCTCAGCAAGCAGATCACCCGCGCAACGGCGACGGTTCCGCAATCAACCGTGGAACAGGCCGCGAGCAACTACCTCGCCAACGAAGAACACGAACTAGACGCGATCCCCCAACCGATCACGGGACCGTCCCTGACGCTCGAAGGCAAGCCGGAGCTGTTCTACTTCGGCGCCGAGGGCTGCCCCTTCTGCGCAGTCCAGCGGTGGTCGATGGTTGTCGCGCTGGCAGAGTTCGGCAAGTTCTCAACGCTCCCCGTGAGCGTGTCCTCTCCGATCGACTTCGACCACTCGACACACACGCTCACCTTCTACACCTCGCACTACAAGAGCTCCTACGTGGCGTTCGTGCCCGTCGAGGGCTACACCAACCAGCCGGGCGAACCGACGTGCAACGGGGAACCGTCGTTCCCATGGACGATCCTGCAGACCCCAACCCCAGCCGAGCAGGAACTGATCAGCGCCTATGACGGTTACGAAGGCTGCCCGTACGGCATCCCGTTCTTGGACGTCGCAAACACCTGGTCGACGATCGGCTCCTATCCCGATCCAGGTGTGATCGCGGGGCTCTCCTGGCAGCAGATAGACGGGGCCCTGTCCAACCCGGCCTCGGTCGCCGGCCAAGCGCTCGATGCCGGCGCGGAGATCGTCACGGCCCAGATCTGCGAAGTCGATGGCGGGCAGCCCACCCGCGTCTGCAACTCCACCGTGGTGCGCCGCTTCCAGGAAGAAATCAAAACGGAATTCAGGACGAGCTTCCCGCCGCCGTAGGCCGACGTCACCTAGCCTCCAGCTGGCGTGCTCGGCGCCCTCAAGCGCGCAATCGACGCCGGCGAGGTGCCGGGCCCCCGGAGGTCGAGCTGGCAGCCCGAGAAGTAGGCACCCGCGGGCGACGCGAGATACGCGCTCAACGCCGCGGCCTCGCCTGACGATGTCGCCTCGCCCGGAGCGATCGCGACGGTCGTGATCGCGTGTCGCGACCACTCGATCGAGAGCGTGCGCGCGAGGTTCTCGAGGCCCGCACGGGCCGCGTCAGCGTGCTCCGCCGCAGCTGATGACGGCGGCGCGAGGTAGACGATTCGCCCTCCTCGCGCCTGCGGCAGATACGCCCGCTCGACGACCGCCTGCGTCGCAGACCAGCTCAGTTCCAGGCACGCCGCGAGCGCCGTGCGGGGAGTGTCCGATGCAGCGAACACCGCGGCGGCGTCGACCACGAGCATGTCCACCTCGCCTGCGCGCGCGAGCGCGGCAGCGAGCTCGCCGTCGAGCGGATCCTCGCCGGCCCCCTCCCCGCCAACGCCCGCCGGCAGCCGACAGGCGGTGACGCGCGCACCCAAACCGCTGCAGGTGTCGCGGACAGCCGCCGAGAACCGGTCATCGATGGGGTCGATCGGCGCACCGGCGAGCACGATCGAGACTCCCTCGAGAAGTCCCGCGCGCAGCAGGTCGGGTCCGTCGGCGGTCGCGGTCATCGCGGCTCCACCCTAGTGATCGACGGCGCGCGCGGCCCGACGCGGACGCTCAGGTCGCGTGCGCGCGGCCCGGCGCGATGCGATCCGCGCGCCGGCGCTCGCGTGCGAGCCGGATCATTCCCTTGCGGCCGTGCTCTTCGAGGCCCGCGTACAGCGAGCGGATCTCTAGCAGGACCTGGTCGGCGACAGCCTGCTGCTGCTCGCGCGTCGGGTTCTCGACCGCCTCCCAGCGCAGCGGCTCGCCGTACTGCACGGTGACCTTCGGGAACTGCAGGCGCTTCCAGTTGCGCACGCGCGATGAGCCATAGATCGCGATCGGCACGACCGGCGCGCCGCTTTCGAGCGCCAGGCGCCCGATGCCGCGCTTGGCCTCGGTCGCGACTTTGCCGGTGCGCGAGCGGCCACCCTCGCAGTACATCGTGATCGCGCCCTGGCGCTCGAGGATCGCGTTGGCGGTGATGAACATCTCCTCATCGCGCGCGCCACGACGCACGGGGAACACGCCGCCGTGGGTGTAGATGAACTGCATCGGGCCTTTGAACAGCTGCGACTTCGCCATGAAGCGCACCTTGCGGCGGATGTAGCAGCCCATCAGGAAGTGGTCCATGAACGAGAAGTGGTTCGGCGCGAGAATCACAGCGCCGCGGCCGGGTACGTTCTCGGTCGAGATCGCGCGCGTGCGCAGGAACGCGAACGCGTACAGCGAGGTCACCATCCGCACCGCGTCATAGACCCAGTCCGGTTCGCGCGTGCGTCCACGCTCGTGGAAGCGGTCGAAGTACTCCTTCGGCCGCGGATCGGCATAGACCTGCTCGCGCATCGGCGCCAACTCACTCATCTGAACGGTCTACGTTGCGGGCGGCCCATAGTTACGCGCGCGCTATGTAGACACGCAGGAAGTCGAGCAGCTGACGGCCGCGGTGGGCGAAGCCGCCGAGCGTGCGGCGGCTCGCGCGATGGGACAGATCGAGCTCCGCCTCGAGCACGCGATGCCCGGCGCGGACCGCGTCGATCGTGATCCCGATCTCCATGCCGTAGCCGGCCGCGAACGGCAGCACATCGGCGAGCGCGCCCGCGCTCAGCGCCCGCTGCCCGGAGATCGGCGCCTGCGTGTCGAGCCCGCAACGCCTGCGAATCGCCCAGCGCGCGAAGCCACGGGCGAGGCCGACGCCGCCGCCGACCCGTCTCGCGAAGAGCGCGACCACGACGTCCGCCTCGCCGCGCTCGAGCGGCCCGGTCAGCGCGGCCAGCGCGAGGGCCGAGGAGCCGAGATCGCCGTCGCAGAGGATGAAGGCCGCCGCCGCGCCGTCTGCCTGCCCGCCCGCCGCGTCGGCGAGCGCCGCGTGCGCCGCGCGCGTCATCGCGCCGCCCTTGCCGATCACCCGCTCGCTGCGCACGACCCGCGCGCCGGCCGCGCCGGCGAGCGCTGCCGTCGCATCGGTCGAGCCGTCGTCGGCGACCCATGCGCGTGCGCCCGGGAACGCCCGCGCGAGCGCGGCCAGCGTCGCGCCGATCCTGTCCGCCTCGTTGTGCGCCGCGACGATCAGCGTCGGCGGGCGCGCCGATCGGTCGGGGGCGCGATCTATTGTCTTGCTCCCGTGTTCGCGATCGCCGTATGGAGGAGCAGATGACTGACATTGAGGCTCATATCACCGGCACGGTATGGAAAATCGAGTGCGCCGTCGGCGACACCGTCGAGGAGGGCGACACCGTCGCGATCCTCGAGTCGATGAAGATGGAGATGCCGGTCGAGGCCGAGGACGGGGGCACCGTCAAGGAAATCTGCTGCGAGGAGGGCCAGGCGGTCAACGAGGGCGACACGCTCGTCGTGCTCGACTAGAGCGCGTGGAGATGTCGATGGGCGGGCGCGCAGGGGCCCCGGCGCTCGGCTAGCCTGTCGGCCCCGTGTCCCCCGCCGCACCCCCACGCGCGCTCGCCGACGGCAAGCTGCTGATCGACGAACCGCTCGAGCAGGTCGTCCGCCTGACGATCTCAAACCCAGCCAAGCGCAACGCGCTCGACCACCCGATCCTCGACGCGATCAGCGCCGCGCTCGACGAGCTCGCCGCCCCGGCGGCGCACGCGCGCTGCCTGCTCGTGACAGGTGCGAACGAGATGTTCTCCGCCGGCTATGACATCGGTGACATCGGCGAGATCCCCGAGGAGGACTTCGAAGCGCGCGCCGAGCGACTGGTCGCGCACCCGTTCACGCAGGCGATCGACGCGCTCGCAGCGTTTCCCTACCCCACGCTCGGGGTCCTCTCCGGGCACACGATCGGCGGCGGCCTGGAGCTCGCGCTGTCGTGCGATCTGCGTGTCGCGCACGAGGGTGTGATGCTGGGGATGCCCCCGGCGAAGCTCGGCCTCGTCTACTCGCACACGGGGCTGCGGCGCTTCATCGACACGATCGGCGCAGCCCGCACGCGCGAGCTGTTCCTGCTCGGGCGCCACATCGACGCGCCGACCGCGCTGAGCTGGGGCCTCGTCAACCGCGTCGCCGCGGTCGCGGAGCTGGAGCACGTCGCGCTCGAGCTCGCGGGCGAGCTCGCCGGCAACGCGCCGCTCGCACAGACCGGCAACAAGCGCGTGATCGCCGAGCTGCTGCGCGCCGAGGGCGAGCTGCCGGCAGAGGTCGAAGCGCAGCTCGTCGAGCTGCGCCACGCGTCGTTCGCCTCGCAGGATCTGCGCGAGGGGATGCGCGCCTTCGCGGAGCGCCGTCCGGCCCGCTGGCGCGGCGAGTAGCGTCCGCCCGAGGTCATACGGTGTCGCGCATGACACCGCTGATCACCCGCGAGGAGGCGCTGGAACTCGGTGAGCTCGAGGACCATGCACAGATCGAGGCGCTGATCGAGCGCGCCTGGAAGGCGCGCGTCGAGCGCTTCGCGGACTCGACCGACATGTGCTCGCTCGTCAACGCCAAGTCTGGCGGCTGCGCCGAGGACTGCGGCTTCTGCGCGCAGTCGCGCTTCGCCGACGCCGAGACGCCGATGCACGCGATGATGGAGCCCGAGCAGATCCTCGAGCACGCGCGTGCCGCGGAGGCCGCCGGCGCCCACCGCTTCTGCATGGTCACGCAGGGGCAAGGGCTGTCAAAGCGCGACTTCGGCAAGTACCTCGAGGGCGTTCGGCTCGTCTCCGAGCAGACCAACCTGAAGCGCTGCGCGTCGGTCGGTCACATCTCCGCGGAGCGGGCGAAGGCGCTGCGCGACGCGGGCATCCAGCGCGTCCACCACAACGTCGAGACCGCCCACAGCTACTACGACGAGGTCACCAGCACGGTCCGCTACGAGGGCCGTCTGCGTACGATCGACGCCGTCCGCGAGGCCGGCCTCGAGACCTGCGTCGGGGGCATCCTGAACCTCGGCGAGACGCGCGCACAGCGAGTCGAGATGGCATTCGAGCTGGCGGCGATCGACCCGACCAGCGTGCCGATCAACATGCTCAACCCGCGTCCCGGCACGAAGTTCGGCGACCGCGAGTACATGGACCCCTGGGAGGCGGTCAAGTGGATCGCGATCTTCCGCCTGATCCTGCCGGAGGCGCTGTTCCGCCTCTGCGGCGGGCGCGTGGAGAACCTCGGCGAACTCCAGCAGCTGGCGGTGCGGGCCGGCATCAACGGCGTGATGATGGGCAACTTCCTGACGACGCTCGGCAACGAGCCCGAGCAGGACCGCGAGATGTTCGAGCAGCTCGGCCTGAACGTCGCCCGCCAGCCCGACAACGCCTCCAACCCGCGCCCCGACAACCGCTCGCAGTGGCTCGCCGGCTCGACGCCCGACGTGATCGACGAGCTGATCGACGAGCACGCCGCGACGGCGCCAATCGAGTTGAACGTGCGCCTGTGGGACCCCTCCTCGCAGCTGCGATACCGCGCCAAACGCTCCGTCCCGCCGCGACCCGACGGCGCCCCCAACCGCGTTCCGGTCAGCTAGGCCCGAGCACGGCATGAGCGAGATCGAACAGCGCCTCGCAGAGATCGAGCGGCTCGGTCTCACGCGCCGCCTGCGCCTCGTCAGCGGCCCGCAGGGGCCGACGATCCTGCTCGAGGGCAAGCCGGTGCTGCTGCTCTGCTCGAACAACTACCTCGGGCTCGCCGACCACCCGCGCGTGCGCGACGCGGCCGGCGAGGCGGCGACGCGCTGGGGTGTCGGCGCGGGCGCCTCGCGCCTGGTCTCGGGGACGATGACGATCCACCGCCGCCTCGAGGAGCGCCTCGCGGCGTTCAAACGCAGCGAGGCCTGCCTGCTGTTCGGCTCCGGCTATCTCGCCAACCTCGGCGTGATCGGCGCGCTCGCCGGCCGCGGCGACACGATCTTCTCCGACGAGCTCAACCACGCCTCGATCGTCGACGGCTGCCGCCTCTCGCGCGCCGAGGTCGTCGTCTACCGCCACCGCGACATCGAGCACCTCGAGTGGTGCCTGCGCCGCCGCGAGCAGCGCGGGGGCGCCCTGATCGTGACCGACTCGGTGTTCTCGATGGACGGCGACGTCGCGCCGCTGGCGGAGATCGCCGAACTGGCCGGCGCCTACGGCGCGCGCACGGTCGTCGATGACGCGCACGCGATCGGCAACCTTGGCCCGAACGGTCGCGGCGCCGTCGCCGAGGCCGGCCTCGAGGGCGAGATCGACGTCGTCGTCGGCACGCTCGGCAAGGCACTCGGCTCCTACGGCGCGTATGCCTGCGCGAGCGCCGAAATCGTGCGCTGCCTGATCAACACCGCGCGCCCGCTGATCTTCTCGACGGCCCCGCCGCCGCCCGCGATCGCCGCCGCGCTCGCTGCGCTCGAGCTGCTGCAGGAGCGCCCGCACCGCGTCGAGCGACTGCACGCGAACGCCCGCGCCCTGCGCCGCGCGCTCGCCGAGCAGGGCTTTCCGATCGTCGAGCGCGACATGCCGATCGTGCCGCTGATCGTCGGTGATGAGCGCGACGCGATGCGCCTCTGCCAGGAGGCGATCGCGCGCGGAGTGTTCGCGCAGGCGATCCGCCCGCCGACAGTTCCCGCCGGCAGCTCGCGGCTGCGGCTCACGGCGATGGCCTCGCACACGCCCTCTGACCTGCACAAGGCCGCGCGCGTACTCGGCGCGGTCGCGCGCGACCTCGGCCTCGACCCCGCGAAGATGTCGCCGCCGCCGCCTGAACGGATCGTCACAGAGGTCGAGTCCTACCCGCCCGCGGGAGCAGGCGCGTACGCGCCGAGCGCCGAGCCGGCGCGCGCGGCGCGCGCGCCGTTCGACTTCGAGCGCGCCGCCTGAGCGACGAGCCGCGGCGTGCGCGGGCTGTTCGTCACCGCCACCGACACGGGTGTCGGCAAGACGGTGCTGAGCGCCGCGCTGCTCGCGGCGGCGCGCGCCGAAGGGCGCCCGGTGCGCGCCCACAAGCCGGTCGTGACCGGGCTTGACGATCCCGCCGAAATCGCCGCGCGCGGACCCTGGCCCGCCGACCACGAGCTGCTCGCCGAGGTCGCTGAGATGCGCAGCGAGGAGGTCTCGCCGCTGCGCTACGGCCCCGCCGTCTCGCCGCACCTCGCCGCCGAGCTGGCCGGCGATGTGATCACCCCCGAGCAGCTGATCGCGGCGGCCCGCGCCGCCCCCGATGCGCACACGGACGAGGTGGTCGTCGAGGGCGTCGGCGGCCTGCTGACGCCGCTCGCGAGCAGCTTCACGGTCTGCGACCTCGCGAGCGCGCTCGGCCTGCCGCTCGTGATCGCCGCCCGCCCGGGGCTCGGCACGATCAACCACACGCTGCTCACCGTGCACGTCGCGCGCGCCGCCGGGCTCGACGTGCGCGCGGTCGTGCTGACCCCGTGGCCGGCCCGCGCGACCGTCATGCAGCGCTCCAACCGCGCCACGATCGAGCGCCTCGGTGAGGTCGCTGTCGAGGGGCTCGAACAGGTGCCGAGCCCCGCCGTCGCAGATCTCGCGGCCGCCGGGGCGGGCCTGTCGCTGCGAGTCTGAGCGATTCGCGCGCCGGCCGGGACGGGACGCTGTCGAACCAGCCGAATCGGTCATACTGTCGGTCGATCCGTCGCCGCGCTCGGCTATGCTTCGTGGCTCTGCGCGGGAGCGGCACGAGGCGGATGCTTCTACGCACACGCGAGAACGAGAGGCGAGATGAAGCGCATCGGCATCGTCGGTCTGTGTCTGATCGCCGCCAGCGGCGCCGGCGCGGTCCTGGCGGCGAGCGCGGCCGCAGAACTGCCCGAATACATGATCTGCCAGAAAGCCGCGAAAGTCGGCAAGAACTTCACGGGCAAATTCGAAAACAGCACCTGCGCGGAAGAAAACGCCAGCGGCAAAGGCAAATTCGAACTCGAGAAAGGCTTTGGCGCAAGCCGCGCCTTCACGAGCAAGGCCGGCAAGAGCCGACTCGAGGCCCAGGAAGTGCCGGAATGGATGGACTGCAAATCGACGCGACTGACGGGCGAACTGACCGGCAGCAAAGAAGAGAAGAACATTGTCGTCTCGTTCACGGGCTGCGAAGCCGCCGGGAGCAAATGCAACTCAGCCGGAGCCGAAGCCGGGGCGATCACCAGCAACCCGCTCAAGGGCCAGCTCGGCTACCTGGCCGGCAAAGGCACCGGTACGCCGACGGTCGGGGTGCTGCTCGTCCAGCAGGAAACGACCTACTCGGCCGAATTCAGCTGCGAAGGCGTCGCGATCCGCATCGGCGGGCCGTTGCTGGCCGAAGTCAGCGGCAACGTCAACGTGATATCCGGCAAAACCACGTACGCGTTTCGCCAGAGCGGCGGCGTACCCCAGTACACGAGCTTCGAAGGCGGCACGTTCCTCGAAGACGCCTGGCTGTGGGAATTCAACGTTGGCATGGGCTACGAACCACGGAGCGGTAACCCGGCGGGACTCGAACTTTCAGCCGCCGTGTCAAGCGAACCGGTCGAGATCAGGGCGTAGCGCAGGCGCCGACCGCGGCGGTCAGCGCAGTGGTGATCGCCGCGAGCTCCTCGGCGTTCGTGACATACGGCGGCATCGTGTAGATCAAGTCCCGGAACGGCCGCAGCCAGACGCCGTGCGCGACCGCCGCGGCGCTCGCCGCCGCAACATCGACCGGCTGCTCGAGCTGCACCACGCCGATCGCACCGAGCACGCGCACGTCGTTGACGCCGGGCATCCCGCGCAGCGGCTCGAGCCCCGCCTGGAGGCCCGCCTCGATCGCCGCGACCTGCGCCCGCCAGCCGCCTTCCCCGAGCAGCTCCAGCGAGGCGAGCGCCACCGCGCATGCCAGCGGGTTGGCCATGAACGTCGGGCCGTGCATCAACCCGCCGCCCTCGCCACGGGAGACGGCCTCGGCGACCGCGGCCGTGCACAGCGTCCCCGCCAGCGTCATGTAGCCACCGGTCAGCGCCTTGCCGACGCACATCACGTCAGGCGTGACCGCGGCGTGCTCGCAGGCGAACATCGCGCCCGTGCGGCCGAAGCCGGTCGCGATCTCATCGAGCACCAGCAGCAGGCCATGCGCGTCGCACAGCTCGCGCAGCAGCGCGACACACGCGGGCGAGTGAAAGCGCATGCCGCCCGCGCCCTGGACGACCGGCTCGAGGAACACCGCGGCGAGCTCGTCGGCGTGCGCGGCGATGAGCGCGCTGACGTGCTCAGCCCAGCGCGGATCGAGCGGCCGCTCGAACCCGTCGGGCGGGCGATCGGCGAAAACGTGCTCGGCGAGGGTACCGACGAACAGGCTGTGCATGCCGCCGACGGGGTCGCACAGCGCCATCGCGCCCAGCGTGTCGCCGTGGTAGCCGCCCCTGACAGTCAGCAGCCGCGTGCGCGCGCGGCGCCCCCGCGCGCGCTGATACTGCAGCGACAGCTTGATCGCGACCTCGACCGAGACCGAGCCCGAATCCGCGAAGAACACCGCCTCGAGGCCCGAGGGCGCGAGCTCCAGCAGCGCCTCCGCGAGACGCACCGCCGGCTCGTGCGTGAGCCCGCCGAACATCACGTGCGCCATCCGCTCGAGCTGCTCGCCGACCGCGCGGTCCAGCCGCGGGTGGCGATAGCCGTGAATCGCACACCACCACGACGCCATCCCGTCGATCAGCTCGCGTCCGTCTGCGAGCGTCAGGCGCACGCCCTGCGCGGAGGCGACCGCGAGCGGCGCGGAGGCGCCGGGGATCGCGCCGTAGGGGTGCCAGACGTGCGCGGCGTCGAACGCGCTCAGGCGCGCCCAATCGGCTTCCGCGGTCGCGATCCCTAGTCCTCGTAGACGACGAAGTCGCGCTTGCGCGCTCCGCACACCGGGCAGAACCAGGTGTCGGGGATCTGCTCAAAGGCCGTCCCCGCGGGGATCCCGCCGTCGGGGTCGCCCTCCTCGGGGTCGTAGATGAAGCCGCAGGACTCGCAGATCCAGCGCTGCAGGGTCTCGGTTGCGCTCATCGGCCGGCGCTCTCGGTGGACTTGCTCATGCGCTTAAGACTACCGACAGGTAGGGTCAGCCGATGCCCCCAGGCGAGCACAGCCAGCGCGCACAGCCCGGCGCGGGCGAGGCGTACAACCCCGGCCCGCCGACGAGGCCGCGCCAGGCTGCCAGCGTGCTGCTGCTGCGCGGCGGCGAGGAGGCGCTCGAGGTCCTGCTCGTGCGGCGCACGCCGAAGGCGCGCTTCATGGGCGGGGTGTGGGTATTCCCCGGCGGCGCCGTCGACACCGACGACGGCGACGGCGATCAGGCGCACCGCGCGGCCGCCGTGCGCGAGCTCGCCGAGGAGGCCGCGATCGCGCTCGAGGGCCCGGACGCGCTCGTCAAGTTCTCGCGCTGGATCACGCCCGCGGCGGTGCTCATGCGCTTCGACACGCACTTCTTCCTCGCCTCGCTGCCGGCCGGCCAGGAGCCGCGCGTCGACGGCGAGGAGTGCGTCGACCTCGGCTGGTTTGCGCCGGCGGCCGCGCTCGATGCCTACGGCGCCGGCGAGATCGAGCTGGTGTTCCCGACGATCAAGCACCTCGAGCAGCTCGGCGAGTTCGCCTCCGTCGCCGACCTGCTCGTCTACGCGCGCGAGCGCACGGTGCAGCCGATCGAGCCGCGCGTCGTGCTCGAGGGCGAGGTCGCGCGGATCCTGCTGCCGGGCGAGCCCGGCTACTGAGCCGCCGCTGCGATCAGGGCTGCTGCTGGGCGGCGATCACGTGCGTGACCGCGTTGATCAGCGCGAGGTGCGTGAACGCCTGCGGGTAGTTGCCGAGATGACGCCCGGAGGACGCCTCGAGCTCCTCCGCGTAGAGCTCCAGCGGCGAGGAGTAGGACAGCAGCCGCTCGCACAGGTGCTCGGCCTCGCGGTGCTCGCCGATCTCAGACAGCGCCGAGACGAGCCAGAAGGAGCAGATCAGGAACGTGCCCTCCTCGCCCTTGAGCCCGTCGTCGGTCGATTCGGTGCGGTAGCGCAGCACGAGCCCGCCCTCGGTCAGCTCCTCGCGGATCGCCATCACGGTCGCGCGCACGCGCTCGTCCTCGGGGGGAAGAAAACGCACGAGCGGCACGAGCAGGTTGGATGCGTCGAGCGCGTCGGTTTCGTAGTGCTGGCGAAAGACGCCGCGCTGATCGACGCCGCGGTCGAGGATGTCCGCCTTGATCTCATCGGCGAGCGCCTGCCACTGTTCGACGTCGTCGACGTGGCCGCGCCGTTCGGCCAGGCGCGCGCCGCGGTCCATCGCCACCCAGCACATCAGCTTCGAGGAGACGTAGTGGAGCGGCTCGCCGCGCGCCTCCCAGATCCCCTGATCGGGCTCCTTCCACGCCTGCGCGGCGCAACGCACCTGGTCGGCGAGCACCGGCCAAAGGCGCTCAGGGATGTGATCGCGCTTCTTGGAATGCAGGTAGACCGAGTCGAGCACCGCTCCGAAGACGTCGTTCTGGCGCTGGTTGTAGGCGCCGTTGCCGATGCGCACCGGGCGCGCGCCCTCGTAGCCCTTGAGGTGCTCGAGCGTCGACTCCTCGAGCTCTTTCTGGCCCTTGATCCCGTACATGATCTGCAGCGAGCCGTCCTCGTTGCGATCCATGTCGGCGACGTACTGGATGAAGTCGTCAGCCTCCCAGTTGAGGCCGAGCGCGTGCAGCGCCCACAGCGTGAACGACGCGTCGCGCATCCAGCAGAAGCGGTAGTCCCAGTTGCGCTCGCCGCCCGGCGTCTCCGGCAGCGAGGTCGTCGGCGCCGCGACGAGCGCGCCGGTGGGCATGAACGTCAGCCCCTTCAGGACGAGCGCCGAGCGCTGCAGGTGAAAGCGCCAGGGGTGGTCCGGATAGGTCCCTTCCGCGAGCCACTCGCGCCAGAAGTGGCTCGTGCGCGAGAGATGCCCTTCGGCGTCCTCGACGGTGTGCGGCCCACCGCGGCCCTCCGTCCAGGACAGGGCGCAGAAGCGCTTCTCGCCCTCGCTCATCGTGTGGCGGCCGTGCGCGCGGTTGCCCTCGATGCCCATGCGGATATCGCTGAACAGCCTGAACGCGGTCACGTCATCGGTCGCGTCCATCATGCACACGCCCTCCTCGCCCGACTGCGCAACGCTCCAGCGCGCCGGCATCACGCCGTAGTCGAGCATCGGCTCGCAGACGATCTCGACCTGCACCTGGCCCTGGATGCACTCGACCATGCGCACGAGCAGATGGTCGGCGTCATAGTCGGTCGGCGGGCGCGTGTGCGAGGAGCCGTGCTTGTTGTCGTGCCACGGCCCGATCGTCAGCGCATCGATCACGCGCAGCCAGCCCTGCGGCGTCATCCACGTCGTCTCGATCATGTTCGTGCCGGGGATGTAGCGGCGCCCCGCCGGGACGTACACGCCGTAGGGCCCGACGCGCCAACTGCCCGCGCCGCGGTCGAGGATCGCGCCGAACACCGACGGCGAGTCGAAATGCGGGAGGCACATCCACTCGATCGAGCCGTCGGAGGCGACGAGCGCGCCGGTGTGACAGTCCGACAGGAAGCCGTAGTCGGCGATCGGCGGGAACGGCGAATCGAGCGAGGTCGCGTGCTGGCCGGAGGCCGTCACCATCGACCCGAGCGAGCCTTCCGGCCACGGTTTCAGTGCGGTTAGGGCCTCGGGCGGGTTCACCACTGTGTACTTTCGTACTCGGGGCGCTCAACTCCTGCCGGCAGGATCTGCTCTTCCTCGAGCTTGTCGAGGTGTGCGGCGAGCGTCGCGGTCGCCGCCGGGTAGAGAAACTCGGGCACTTCGGGCCATGCCGCGAGCAGCAGTTCGCGGATCGTACGCCGCCCTTCGCCGAGCGCCACGATCAGGCGGTTCTCGCGGTCGATGCGGTGCCCGACGTACTCCTCGAGCTTTGCATGCGCATCCCGTACCGGCGGCCCGTGGCCAGGACACAGGACGGTGAAGTCGTTACGCGCGCGCAGCCGCGTGAGGGCCAGCAGGTAAGCCGGCCATCGCGCCGCGGTCGGGTGCGATGAAGACGCTGCCCTCCCCCAGCACCGCGTCGCCCGTGAAGCATGCGCCGGCGGCGATCAGCGCGAAGTGATCGGGGGCGTGTCCCGGGGTCGCGACCGCCTCGAAGGGACCGAAGCGCGTGCCCTCGCCGAGCAGCACGTCGACCTCGCCGCGACCGGCCGCGACCGGCGCGGGAAAGCGCGCGAGCACTGCGGCGAGCGCTTCGGAGTGGTCGTGGTGGTCGTGTGTCAGCACCACGCCGCCGAGCCCGCCGCGCTGCTCGACGGCCGCGAAGATGCGCTGCAGGTGCTCCTCGAGCAGCGGGCCCGGGTCGATCAGCCAGGTCGGGGAGCGACCCTGCAGCCACGTGTTCGTCCCCGACAGCGTCAGCAGCCCGGGGTTCGGCGCGCGCAGGCGCAGGATGTCATGCCGCGCGAGCAGCTCCTCCTCCGAGCCCGGCGGAGCGCCCGCGCGCACGCGCGCGCAAGCGGGGGAAACCGGCTCCTGCGGCGAGGGCGTGCTCATCCCGCGACGTTAGCTGAGCGCGCCCGATCGCGAGCGCAGGCGGACTACCGCGGCCGGCTGGAGGTGCGAGCGGCGCGCGAGCCGCCGCCGCGCGACGGCGAGGCCGAGTAGGAGGACGGGCCCGAGCGCGCGCCACGACCTTTTGCCCTGCCCGGCCGCGCGCCCGAGCGGGAGCGCTCGCCGCGCGGGCTCCTCTGCGGCGGGCGCCCGCCGCCCTGCTTGGGCGCCGCGGAGCTTCCGTTGCGCTGCGATCCGCTGCCGGAGATGCCGGCCAGCTCGAGCTCGCGATGCAGGCCGAGGTCGGAGACCATGCCCGCGAGCTCGCGTGCCTGGTCGTGGGCGACGAGCGTCACGCCGACGCCGCTCGCGCCGGCGCGGGCCGTGCGACCGATGCGGTGGACGTAGTCCTCGCGGGTCGCCGGAATGTCGTAGTTGATCACGTGCGTGATGCCCGCGACATCGATCCCGCGCGCCGCGACATCGGTCGCGACGAGCGTGTCGACGACGCCGGCCTCGAAGTTCGCGAGCGCCCGCTGGCGCTGCCCCTGGGACTTGTCGCCGTGCATCGCCACCGCCTGCACGCTGCTCGAGGCGAGCCGCTTGACGAGCCGGTCGGCGCCGCGCTTGGTGCGCACGAACACGAGCGTCAGGCCGCGCTCGGACTGCGTTGAGCTCGGAGACGAGGCGCGCGACCTTGCCGTCGTGGGTGACGGTGACGAAGCGGTGCTCGACGTCCCCCTTGCGCTCGAGCGGATGCGCATGCTCGTGGCGACGGGGGTTCGAGGTGTAGGCCTTGGCGATGCGCCCGACCTCACCCTCGAGGGTCGCCGAGAACAGCAGCGTCTGGCGCTCGGAGGCGGTCATCTTCACGATCCTGTCGACGACCGGGCGAAAGCCCATGTCGAGCATCCGGTCGGCCTCGTCGAGGACGAGCAGGCGGACGTTCTTTAGCGACACGTCGCGGCGGTCGATCAGGTCGAGCAGCCGGCCCGGCGTGGCGACGACGATGTGCGCGCGTTTCGCGAGCTGCGCCTGCTTGACGATCCCCGCTCCCCCGTAGACCGCCGCGATCGACAGCGCGCGAGCATGCGCGATCGGGCGCATGTCATCGACGATTTGGAGCGCGAGCTCGCGCGTCGGTGCGAGGACGAGCGCCGAGGGCCGCGCGTCGGAGTCGCGCAGGCGTTCGACCAGCGGCACGCCGAAGCCGAGCGTCTTGCCCGAGCCTGTCGGCGACTGCGCGAGCACGTCGTGCCCTGCGAGCACGTCGGGGATGACCATCTTCTGAACTGCGAAAGGCTCGGTGATCCCGCGCTTGGCGAGCTCATCGACGACGACCTTGGACACGCCGAGGTCGGCGAAAGTTGCATGCGTCATGTGTTGGTGCTCCTTCTGGCGACCGTGCGGCCGCCGCTGCGGATGGAGATTCGACTGACCCCATCCGCGCAAATCGAGCGCCAACAAAGACAAAGAACCTCACGGACGACTTCGCCGCCCGTAGGCTGACCGTAGCAGCCCGCCCGGCCCGCGCCCGCAAAGCGACGCCCGCAGCCGCGCGCCCGGTAGCGTGCCGGGACCGTGTACTCGAGCTTCACGCCAACCCATCGCGGCGGCAGCGGGCCGCCGCTCGTGTGCCTGCACGGCTTCACCGACACGTGGCGCACATGGGAGCTGATCCTGCCCGCGCTCGAACGAAACCACGACGTGCTCGCCGTGACGCTCGCCGGACATGCCGGCGGCCCGCCGATCGCCGGCGAGCTCAGCAACGCGACGCTCGCGGACGCGGTCGAGCGGGCGATGGACGAGGCCGGCCTGCCGAGCGCGCACATCCTCGGCAACTCACTCGGCGGCTACGTGTCGCTGCAGCTCGCCTCGCGCGGGCGCGCGCAGAGCGTCGTCGCACTCGCGCCCGCCGGCGGCTGGGCACGGGGCGATGACTCCTACAAGGACACGCTCGAGCACTTCACCGCGCTGAAGGAGCCGCTGAGGCTCGCCGCGCCCAACGCCGAAGCGATCCTCGCGGCGCCCGGCGGCCGGCGCCGCGCAACGCAGGACATCGCCACCAACTTCGAGCACATCCCGCCCGAGCTGCTCGCCCACCAGATCCGCGGCGCGGCCGGCTGTGACGCCGTCGATGACCTGATCGCGCTCGCGCTGCGCGACGGCTGGAGCATCGACGCCGACAGGATCGCCTGCCCCGTGCGGATCGTGTGGGGCAGCGCCGACCGGATCCTGCCGCTGCCCGCGAGCGCCGCGCGCTACCGCACGGACTGGCTGCCGCAGGCCGACTGGGTCGAGCTCGACGGTGTCGGGCACTGCCCGCAGCTCGACGTGCCGCTCGAGACCGCGCAGCTGGTGCTCGGCTTCACCGCCGCCTGAGCCGCCCATCGGGCTCCTGGGGCCTACTCGAGGTTGGCCATCACGTGCTTTACGACCGTGTAGTCCTCGACGCCGTACATGCTCAGGTCCTTGCCGTAGCCCGACTCCTTGAAGCCGCCGTGGGGCATCTCCGATACGAGCGGGATGTGGTCGTTGATCCACACGCAGCCGAAGCGCAGCGCGCGCGAGACGCGCAGCGCGCGGCCGACGTCGCGTGTCCAGACCGAGGAGGCGAGGCCGTAGCGGGTCGCGTTCGCCCAGGCGATCGCCTGCGCCTCGTCGCTGAAGCGCTGCACGGTGATGACCGGGCCGAAGATCTCGCGCTGGATCATCTCGTCGTCCTGCTCGAGGCCGGCGACGACGGTCGGCTCCAGGTAGAAGCCGGGGCGGTCGGGCTGGACGCCCCCGGTGACGATCTCGGCGTGGCCGGGCTTGCGCTGCAGGAACCCCTCGACGCGTTCGCGCTGGCGCCCCGAGTTGAGCGGCCCGAGCGTCGTCGCCGGCGCAAGCGTGTCGCCGATCACCAGTCCCTGGGCCTGCTCGGCGAGGCCCGCGACGACGTCGTCGTAGACGCTCGCGCCGGCGAGCACGCGAGTCGCCGCGGTGCAGTCCTGCCCGGCGTTGTAGTAGCCGGTGCCCGCGATCGTTTCGATCGCCGCCTCCAGGCTGACGTCGTCGAAGACGACAACCGGGGCCTTGCCGCCGAGCTCGAGGTGGACGCGCTTGAGCGTGTCCGCGGCGGCGCGCGCGAAGTGCTTGCCGGTATCCACCGATCCGGTCAGCGCGAGCATGTCCACGTCCGGGTGCGTGATCAGCGCCTCGCCGGTCGGCAGGCCGGGACCCATCACCACGTTGAGGACGCCGTCGGGGAGGATGTCCACGGCGAGCTCCGCGAGGCGCACGGTCGTCATCGGCGTCGTCTCGGCGGGCTTCAGCACGACCGTGTTGCCGGCCGCGATCGCCGGCCCGAATTTCCAGATCGCCATCATCAGCGGGTAGTTCCAGGGGGTCACCTGCCCGATCACGCCGATCGCTTCGCGCCGGGTGAAGGAGGTGTAGCCCTCCATGTACTCGCCCGCTGCACGTCCCTCCAGGCAGCGCGCCGCGCCGGCGAAGAAGCGCAGGTTGTCAGCCATCACCGGGATCTCGTCGTTGAGGACGTTCTCGATCGGCTTGCCTGCGTTCAGCGCCTCGAGCCTCGCGATCTCCTCGCCGTGCTCCTCGACGAGGTCGGCGAGCGCGAGCAGCGCCTGCGCGCGCTGCGCCGGCGTCGTCGCCGACCAGCCCGCAAACGCGCGCCGGGCGGCGCCGACGGCGCGGTCGACCTCCTCGGCGCTCGACACCGGCGCCTGTGCCAGCCGCTCGCCGGTCGCCGGGTTGAGCACCGCTTCGGTCTCACCGGTGACCGACGAGCGCTCGCCGTCGATGAAGTTGCTCAGCGTCTCCACGGTGCTCGTCATCTCGCCGCTCCCTCTCGTCGCAGTTGCGGTGTATGTTCGCACGCGTCTCAGCACCGGGTCGCTGCCCTCGCCGGCACGGCCGAGCGGCGCCGCCGGGCGCCGGCGCGCCGTGCGTCGGGCGACCCCGGGGCAGAGGTCGCCCGACGCACGGCGCGTGCCGGGCGGCGGCATCTGCACGCACGCTGAGCGGACGCGGCGGGCAGCCGGCGCGACGCGACAGCTGCCGCCCGAAATTGTAACCTACATAAATGTAACAACACGTGCCCTAACATTCATCTATGCGCGCAGCGGTCGCACAGCCGGGGGCTCGGCCCCGCAAGCGGATGACCGCGCCCGCGCGCCGTGAAGATCTGCTCGACGCGACCGGCGCAATCGTCGCCGAGGAGGGCTTTCAGGGCGTCTCGATGCAGTCGGTGGCGCGTAGGGGCGGCGTCTCGCGTCCGATCGTCTATGAGCACTTCGGCGACCTGCACGGCCTGCTCGAGGCGCTCGTCGCGCGCGAAACGATCCGGGCGCGTGCGCAGATCGCCGAGACGGCGCTCGGGGACCTCAGCGCCGGCGACCCCGCCGAGCTGATGCTCGAGAGCCTCGCCCGCTACGTCGACGCGGTCGCCCGGCACCCGACCACTTGGCGGCTCGTGCTGATGCCTCCCGACGGGGCACCCGAGCTCCTGCGCAAGAGCATCATCCGCGGACGCGCGACCGTGCTCGATGGCCTCACGAACGCCGTTCGCCCCGGATCGATTCCCGGCAACGAATCGCCCGACCCGGAGATGACGGCGCGGATCCTCTCGGCGATCGCCGACGAGTACGCGCGTCTCGTGCTCGTCGATCCGGCCAGGTTCACGCCCGAGCGGCTGCTGACGCACGCGCGCTGGCTGCTCGGACATCTCTGGCCCTAGCGGGGGTGCTGGCCGGCGGCGCAGGAGGGCGCCGGGGCGGCGCCGAGACGCGGAGGGAAGCCACGCAACGGGCCGCCCCGGCGGAGTGCCGTGGTCGCGTGAACATGGAGGGAAAAGGAACTCCCGTGCCACACGGACTCACGGCTTGAGGGCGGTACCTACAGAACTGTAGCCTACAGTCTGTAAAGTTGTCAAGGGACGCACCGATCCTCTGCGCGATGCGTGTCCGCTCGGCCTGAGCTCACGTAAAGCCGGCGCGCGCGACGGCCGAGAAGGTCCCAGATCGGCCATGTCCGCGACAACCATTCAGCAGCGCCAAGTCATCCGCGAGGACGCCTACCGCGGGGCGCAGCGCGACCTCATCTACCGCGGCTCGGGCGTGCTCTCGCTCGTCGGCTCCGTGACCTCGCTGGTGCTGATGGCGTTGTATCCGCCGACCGTCGCGTGGGGCGCGCTCGGCTGGGCCCTCGCGGTGCCGGCGGCGATCCTCTCGATCGTGCTCGGCTGTCTCAGCTGCACGCTCACCTACCAGCCGAGCCTCACCTCCGTGTACAGCTCGTCGTTCGTCGGGATCGCTCAGATCGGCGTGTTGCAATGGCTCGCCGGCGGCGGCAAGGCGCCGTATGTGCAGCTGCTGATGCTGCCGATGCTCGGCGCGGCGACCGGTCACCCGGTCAGGCGCTGCGTGCCGGTCGCGCTGCTCGCGAGCCTCGCCGCGCTGTCGCCGCTGCTGTACGGGAGCATCGACGTGCCCGGGACGATCACCGAGTTCTGGCTGCTGTCGGTGATGACGCTGATGACCGCTGTCGTCGTCTCGAGCACGCGCACGCATCGCGCGCGCCTCGAAGATGCCGGCGAGCACGCCAACGTGCTCGCCCACGTCGACCCGCTCACCGCGATGCCCAACCGCCGCGCGTTCGACGAGGCGCTGGCGCTGGCCGCCGAGAGCTCTGCCGCGGGAGGCGCTGCGGTGTCGCTGCTGCTCTGCGACGTCAATACTTTCAAGCAGATCAACGACACCTTCGGCCACGCGGCCGGCGATCGCGTGCTGCAGGCGATCGCACGCACGTTGACCGACGCGATGCGCAGGCCCGACGCGGCCTTCCGCTGGGCCGGCGATGAGTTCGCGGTGATCCTGCGCGACACCGACGAGGCCGGCGCGAGCCGCGTCGCGGCGCGCCTGCGCAGAGCCGTCGCCGGTGAATGCCGGCGCCCGGACGGGGGCACCGTCACGCTCGGCACGGGATTCGCGGCGCTGAAGCCGGGCATGAACGTCGAGGAAGTGCTTGTCGAGGCGGATCGGGCGCTGTTCTGCCACAAGGCGCGGCGCAGCCGCATGCGCGGGGCCGCGTAGCCACCTGCTCAGCGATCCGCACGCGGCTGCGGCGGGGCGGCGCGCACGCTGAAGTGATCGAGGTACCAGCGCGCGTGGAGCATCAGGCGCTGGAACTCGAAGGCCCCCGGATCGGTCAGCAGCGCGCGCGCATATTCATCGGCGAGAGCCGAGAGGATGCGCGCGGTCAGTTCCGGGTCGGGGTCGCCGTCTGCGAGCGTCAGGCCCGGGCCGATCGCGCGCGTGAGCCGGTTGAGGATCGTCGCGCGGTCGCGGGCGACGCTTGCGCGCAGCAGCTCCGGTGCGCCCTCCGGCGGCATCAGCACCAGCCGCCAAGTGCTCGGGTGGCGCTCGACCGCATACAGGTATTTGCCGAGGCTGTCGAGCAGCTGCTCGGTCGGGGCGGACGCGCTCAGCTCCTCGACGGTCGTCTCGGAGACGTGTTCGAGCGCCCGCGTCGTGACGCGTTCCACGAGCGCCTGCAGGAGCCCGTCGAGATCGCCGAAGTGCTCGTAGACGAGCGGGCGCGAGATACCCGCGCGGCGGGCCACGGCCTGGATCGAGACCGCGTGAAAGCCGTGCTCGACGACGATCGCGGTCGTGACGTCCAACAGCTGTTCGCGCCGCACCGGCGCGGTCATTCGCGGCGTCCCCGGGACCGGCTCGATCGACACGGCAGCATGTTACACTACTGTAAGTACGCTCACTGTCAGCTGCAGAGAACCAAGGAGCCCGGGCAAGCGTGGACGAAACAGGACAGCACCGAAGGATCATCATCGTCGGCGCCGGCTTCTCCGGCATCGGTATGGCGATCCGCCTGAAGCAGAACGGAATCGAGGACTTCATCGTGCTCGAGCGCGCACCCGACGTGGGTGGCGCATGGCACTTCAACACCTATCCCGGCTGCCGCTGCGACGTCCCTTCGCATCTGTACTCATTCTCGTTCGCGCCCAACCCGAACTGGTCGAACACCTACTCCGCGCAGCCCGAGATCCGCGACTACCTGCGCCGCTGCACGGAGGCCTTCGATATCCGCCGGCACATCGTCACCGGGGTCGAGCTCGAGGCGGCCGCGTGGAGCGAGGAGCGGACACTGTGGGAGATCGACACGACCGCCGGGCGCTTCACGGCGCGCGTGCTGGTGAGCGGCATGGGACCTCTGACCGAGCCCAAGCTCCCGGACGTGCCCGGGATCGAGAGCTTCCGGGGCAAGGTGATGCACTCCGCGCAGTGGGACCACGACTATCCGCTGGCAGGCAGGCGTGTCGCCTCGATCGGCACCGGCGCATCGGCGATCCAGTACGTGCCGGCGATCCAGGAGCAGGTCGAGAAGCTGTACGTGTTCCAGCGCACGGCGCCGTGGATCATGCCCCACGGCAGCCGCCCGATCTCCGCCCGTGAGCGGGCGCTGTTCCGCCGCCTCCCCGCGGCCCAGCAGCTGATCCGGGCAGCGGTCTACGCGAGCAAGGAGGTGCTCGTGCTCGGCTTCGTCAAGCGCCCGCGGCTGCTCGGCGCGGTCGAACGCCTCGCGCGCTCACACATGCGCAGGCAGATCAGCGACCCGCAGCTGCTCGCCAAGGTCGCCCCCGACTACGCGCTCGGCTGCAAGCGCATCCTGCCGTCCAACCGCTGGTATCCGGCGCTGCAGCAGCCGAACGTCGAGCTCGTCACGGGCGGCCTGAAGGAGATCCGCGAGCGCTCGGTGATCGACGCCGACGGGCGCGAGCACGCAGTCGACACGATCATCCTCGGCACCGGCTTTCACGTCAGCGACCCGCCGGTCGCCGACCAGCTCCGCGGCCGCGACGGTCGCCCGATGCGCGAGGCCTGGGAGGGCACGCCGCGCGCGTACCTCGGCACCGCGGTCCCCGGCTTCCCGAACATGTTCCTGCTGCTCGGGCCGAACACGGGGCTCGGACACAGCTCGATGGTGCTGATGATCGAGACGCAGATCGAGCACGTGCTGCAGGCGATCAAGGCGATGGAGCGCCGCGCCGCGAGCAATATCGAGGTTCGCGAGGAGGTCTATGAGGAGTTCAACCGCGACGTCGACGCGCGCATGCAGGGAACGGTCTGGGAGAGCGGCTGCTCGAGCTTCTACTTCGACGCGACCGGGCGCAACGGCGTGCTGTGGCCGGACTGGACCTGGCGCTTCTCGCGGCTCGCGCGCAACTTCGACGAGGACGCCTACGCGCTCACGAGCTCCAAGCCGGCCGCGGTGACGGCATGATCGCGGGTAAGCGGATCATCATCACCGGCGCCGCCAGCGGCATCGCGGCCGCGACGATGGCCGAGCTCGAGAGCCGCGGCGCCCGCGTGATCGGGCTGGACATCGCGCCCGCGGGCGACGAGCAGATCATCGCCTGCGACGTGCGCGAGCAGGAGTCCGTCGACCAGGCAGTCGCCGCGGCGATCGCGCGCCTCGGCGGCGTCGATGTCCTGATCAACTGCGCCGGGCTCGCGACACCGCAGAGCGCCGGCCTGCCACCCGACGCGAAGGCGCTCGCGGTGATCGACGTGAACATGCTCGGCCCCTGGCGCGTGACGAGCGCCGCGCTGGAGGAGCTGCGCCGCGCACGCGGACGCGTCGTCAACGTCGCCTCCGGCATGGCCTACGTGGCGATGCCCTTCGCTGCCGCCTACGCGATGAGCAAGCACGGCGTCGTCGCCTACTCGCAGGCGCTGCGCCTCGAGCACAGCGACGCGATCTCCGTGACCACCGTGTACCCCGGCTTCATCCGCACGCCGATCCACAAGGACTCGATCGAGTTCGGTCTCACGCTCGACGGCAGCTCACCCGAAGAGACGCTCGAGAGCGCGGTCGCCGCGCTCGTGCGCGCCGCGCTGGAGGAGCCCGCAGCGCGCGACATCGTGACCACCAGGACCGGCAAATTCACGGTCGCGCTGACGCGCTACCTGCCCGGCCGGCTCGTCGATCACGTGATCCTCCGCCAGATCCGCAAAGGCATGAACAGCCAGGGCGCGCAGGCGGTGCCCGGTCCGGTCGGCGAGTTCGCAAGCCGCATCGGCTGAGCAGGCCGCGGGAGCGGGCCGCGGCGCGCCGATCGGAATCACGCTTACGCACGGCCCGGCACGTACGCACGGCCTGGCAGCTACTTCGTGTTCGCCGGCTTCTTGGCGGGCTTGACGGGCTTCTTGGCGGGCTTTGCGCCGTAGCTCTTGCGCGCCTGTCGTTCGCAGGCGAGGCGCCTGCTCCGCCGCCTGTCCCGTCTGCACGCCTTCAGGGCTCTTGCGAGCCGCACGGCGCGGCTCGTCCTCTCCGCGAGCACGCCGCCGCAGCCGGTTATGCCGACCTTCATCGTCTCGCTGATCAGGGCTCCGTTCTGGCCCTCGATTTCGGTCGGGATCGACAGCGGCGTCCTGCACAGGTTGCGCGCCGTCCCGGTGATCAGCGAATCGACGCCGAGTGCCGAGTGCGGGCCTTCGGGGAACTTCGATTCGAACCTCGTGAACGGCGCATCCGGGGCGGTTTCGAATTTCGAGGAGGTGACGCCGTTGCTGATGAAGGTCTTGCCGTCGAGGATGATCGTCACGTTTTCGCCCTGCAGCACGAACTCGACGTCGGGGAATTCCGCGCCCGCGTGCCCGACGAGATACGCCGGACCGCGCAGCGGGTTTTTGAACACCGGCGTGTAAACCACGCCTTCGCCGATCACCGAGCCTTCGTCGCACGCCGCCGGGTTGACTTCGAAGACCTGGGCTCGGCAGGCTTTCTGGATCGTTTCCAGGCGCGAGGGCAGCGCCTTCGGCAGCGTCAGGTCGACTTTGTGGATGTTCGCCTGGCCGAACCCGGCCGATTCGACGGTCACGTCGAAGTTGACGCCGTTGGCTTTGCTGCCCTGGCCGCCGACCGCCGCCCTGATCGCCGGCGCGAACGGCAGACTCGCGCAGTTCGCCACCTGGAAGCGCGTCGAGACGGGCTCGCTGGCGCCTTCAGAGCCGGTCAGCGTGCCGGTCACCGCCATCGGCTCGCAGCTCGTCGGGTTGAACTCGAATTCGGCGCGGTCGATCGTCACCGTCAGCTGTTTGATCTGGGCGGGCGTGCCCTCGATCAGTTCCGGCAGCCCCGCGAAGCTGCTCTGTTCGCCCGTAACCGGACGCAATGCGAAGAACTGCGACGCCCCGGTGTCGATGCTCGCCGCCGCCGTGTACGGGTTGACGTTGATGCTCGAGCGCACGACCACCGTGCCGAGATCGAACACGCCCGCCTTCGCTTCGGTGACCGAGGACAGGCCGAACGGCGCGCCGTCGTAGGGGCCGGTGAGAAACACCTTGCCGGGCAGCGAGTACGGCTCGCCGCCGAGGCCGGCGCTGGTCGTCGAGGACCCGATCCGGCTTTCTTCGCCGCAGCTGCCATCGGCCGCCTGTGGTTCGGGACACGGCGTGACCTTTGCGATCTGCGCCGCGGCGCCCGGCGGCAGCTGCGTGGTGATCGTGTTCAGCGCCTGGTTGCCGTCGGGGCGGTTGATCGTCAGCGTGAACGGCGAGAACGCGCCGGCCTGGTTGTTGCTGACGCCCGCCGTCTGGCTCGGCGCGAACGGCAGCGGGCCCTGGGTCTGGCAGGGCGTGCCGTTGGGGCCGGACTGCGGCATGAAGCCCGCGGATGCGTGCGCCGGGGACCCGCTCGACCACAGCGCGAAGGACGCGGTGCTTTCGTAATTGCGACAGAACGCGGGCGTCGTCTGCGACGCCCGCGGACCGTTGAACAGGTGCACGTCGAGGCTGTCGAACGGCAGCGGCGGCGTGTTCTTGAAGACCGTCGTGATCTGGCCGTCCGCCGCGATCCGGACTTCGCCCGCGAGCTTCACGAGCACGCCGCTGACCGGGTCTTCGGCGATCAGGTAGAGCACGAGCGGGGAGGCGAACGGGTTGGTGTCCTGTTCACCGACGTACATGTACCCGTTCAGTTCGTGTTCGAGCAGCGGGCTGTCGATCGTGACTTCACCGAGCTTCGACGCGTTCGGGCAGGACACACCTTCGGGGGTGAACTGCTGTGCCGCGAGCTCGTCTTCGAGCGTCGCGCCCGAGTCGCCGCCGAGACCATCGAAGCCGGTTTCGCCGACCCCGCAGGTGCCGAGGCCGCCGGCCGACGCGGGGCTGACCTGCAGGCCGAGCGGCAGCGTCATCGTCGTTTCCTTGATGTCGGCCTCATCGCGGTCGAGCGGGCCGGCTTCAAGCGTCGTGTTCTGCGGCACTTCGATTTTCACGTCGAGACCGCTCGGCGTGCTGGCCTGGGGTTGATCGGGTTTCACGTCGATCGCCGAGGAGAACGCCAGCTTGCCGCAGCCTTCCAGGGTCTGCGGGTTGGCGGCCTGCAGCGCCGGCTGCGGTTCCGGGCGTGCGCCGGAGACCCAGGACTGCGCCTGCACCGACGTGAGAAGCGGCTGGCCGCACGTCGTGGGCATGTTGAGGTAGGCCGCCGGCGGATGGGCATCGCCCAGTCCTTCGCACGGCATCGGGATGCCGAGTTTGCCGGCCAGTTCTTCGACGAAGTGGCCTTCGCCGAGGCAATCCCAGCCGCGCGCGCCCTTGTGCCTTTCGTCAGCCGGGACGCCCCAGACGGTCACGATCGTGCCCATCACTTCCGCGAGCTCGGAGGTGTAGCGGGCATCCACTTCCGCTGCATAGCCGTCGCCGGTCTTGATCGACGTGTCGAGCGCCACCGGCACTTCGTCGAACTCGAAGCCGATCCGCGCGGGCTCGCCGCGCGCGGGCACGAGGTTGAACAACGGGACCGTTTCGGTGCGCGTCTCGTAGATCGGTTCTTTGAAGGTCACGGCGACCGCGCCGATCGCGGTGTCCGCCGGGCACTCGTCGCTGGAGCCCGGGCGAACCGCCTGGAAGTCCGCGTCCGAGCACTGCGGCACGCCGACGGTCGCGGCGACGAGGCCCACCGGCAGGGTCGTGTCGACGTTCTTCAGCAGCGCGGGCGTCCCGGGCTGTTCCTTGTTCTGCCTCGTGTTGTGCGAGAAGACCTGGTTGAACTCGAGCGTGGTCGTCAACTGGAACGGATGCGAGCCGGCCTGCAGATCGGCCGAACCGTCTTCTTCTTCTGCCTTCAGTTCGTAGCTTTCGACCCCGAACGGCGTAGGTTCCACGCTGCCTTCCAGCGCATGGGTGTCTGTCTGTTCTGGCACGATTTCGCCTTCCGCCGTCTTCGCCCCGCTGACCGTCATTTCGTTGTTGCCGAGTGCGCCCGCGTGCTGTGCTTCGACGGGGATCGACGCTTCGAGGGAGATGAACGACGGGACCTTGCCGGACCACGTGCAACGCAGTTCGGGGAGTTCGCTGCATTTCAGTTTCGGGCGCAGCTGGCCGTCCGCTCCGGTATCGGCTTCCGCGCTCATGTGTCCGAGCGCGACGACACCCGCGGGCAGCTTGTCGGTTATGACGACGGGGTCGCCTTCGCTGCCGAGCACGCCGGCGTTGCCGAGGTTGATGATCACCGCTGTGATCAGACCCTGCTTTTTGGGTTCGAGATGGGTGGGTGCCGAGCGCGCCACGACCTCCCAGTGCGCGGAGGCCGCCTGCGCCGCCCCGCTTGCCGCCGCGGCGAGCAACGCAGCGCCGGCTAGCGCACAGCCGAGCAGGACGGCGGGGCGCAATGAGCGGTTCTGAATCATCGCGGTCCCCTAGTTCCCGATCCGCCGGGACGTCTTGACCGCAGGCTCGCGCCTGGCGCTCGCGTGTTTCGTACGCGGCCGCTTCGTGCCATAGCTGCGGCGCGCCTGTCGTTCGCAGGCGAGGCGCCTGTTCGTGCGCTTGAGCTTGCGGCACTTCTTCAACGCCGCCGCGAGCCGCTGGGCTCGTGTCAACGGTTTCGGCGTCGATTTCCTGACCTGTTTGGAGGCTTCCACCGCGCCGCCGTGAACCTGATTGCCGGGCCCCGAGAAGGTCGCGCTCGCGGGCGCCTGATAGCTCGGCTGCGCCGGCGCGGGCGCTTTGCATTCGGCTTCGTCGTCGCATGGCCTGGGCGCTGCTGGCGGCGGGCTCAGGCACGGTTCTGAGCCGCTCACCCGGCAGACGCGCGCGTCGTAGATGTCGGCGGCCGTGTCGGTGTCCTGCGGCGCGAGCTGGCCGTTCGTCACGAAGAACACGTCGTTGCCGTTTTCGCTCGCATCGAGGAAGGCCGATTCGCGGTTGGATTCCCCCGAGGACATCAGCGCCACGCAGCCCGCCTGCGATTCGCAGCTGCCGACCGCGTCCGGCTCGTACTCGTAGACGTCCTCCTTGTTGTTGTTGTCGCCCGGCACGAGCGAGTCGCTGCTGTTGAAGAACAGGCGTCCGCTGTTGGAGAGATAGCGCGACTGGTAGTAGGAGATCTGCTTGGCGATGTTCGTCCAGCCGGGGATGCTCCCCGCGAGCCAGTGATCGACGCCCTCTTCGGCTTCCGTCGACCAGGTTTCAGGTCGATCGACGACGAGCCCGAGCCCTTCGCCGACTTCCGGGGTGTCGTGCACTCCCGCCGGCGGCTCGCCGTCGGCTTTGCACGACGGGCACAGCAGCTGCCCGTCGCCTTCCGGGGCGTATTTGTAGAGGAACACCTCCTCGTCGGCCGCGCCGCTGTTGAGGTCGGTGTTGTCGTATCCCGTGAGCGGGCGCTCGGACATGAAAGCGAGGTGTTCGCCGTCCGGGGAGACCCGCGAGGTCATCGACTTCAGGTTGTACGCCCCCGCTTCACCGGTTTCCGTCCCTTCCGGCGCGCCCCAATCGGGGCTGTCCTCGCTGGAGAGCTGCGCGATCAGTTCCGGCGCGCCCCAGCGCTCGTGCGTCATGCCCCCTTCGAGCACGGGGACGCCGTGGACGACGTAGAGGTTGCAACTCGCGCTCGCGGGCGCCTCCGCGTGGCAGTGGCCGGCTTCGGCGTTGCTCGTCAGCTTGCCGTTCGCGACGAAGTACACGAACGATCCGCCGGCGCCTTCGCCGACCGACGCCTCCCCGAGCACGCCCGCGCCTTCGCCGTGGTTGAGCTCGTGCGACTCCGGCGTCAGGTCGGTGACGCGGTGGCCCTTCGGCTTGGAGGCTTCGAACACGTACAGGTTGCGCGGCGCCGTTTCGATATTCCCCTGTTCCACGCCGCTCGCGTTTTTGGTCAGGTGCTGCTCGTCGGTGAAGTAGACCCGGGAGCCGTCGGCGCTCGCGGTCTTGAAATCGGGTATCGAGCCGAGCTGCGGCGTGACGCCTTCTTCGGGTTCATCGACCTGGAGCGTTTCGCCGCTTTCCATGTCGCGCGTGTAGAGGTGACCGACGTTCTCGCCGCCGATCCGCCAGATGACTCGCGCGCCACTCGTCGAGATCGCCGTGCTGTGCATTTCCTTCGCCCCGCCGCCCAGCTCGGCTCCGGGCGGCGCCGGAGCTCCGGTTTCCGGCAGCAGGCTGACGAGTTGCAGACGTTCGGCGGCGGGCTTCCCGGCGGACCACTCATACAGCGCTTCTTTCGGTGCGCCGGCGATCAGCGCGACGTTTGCGTGGAGCACGATGTGGTGCAGGTCCGGCGTCGCGCCGACGAACGACGTCTCCAGCGCGAACGCGCTGCCGGCCGTGTCGTCAGCCGTCGTCAGCAGCGGTTCGAAGCAGCTCGCCCGTTCGGCCAGACACGTCGCGTTGTGGCGCAGGTACCCCGTCTTTTCGGTCGCTTCGGCCGACAGCGGCTGCGGGCTCACCGGTTCGACGAGCGCTTCGGCGAGTTCCGGCGAGAAGAACTGATACTCCAGCGGCAGTCCCGGTTCGGTGCCCAACGCGACTTCGTTCGGCGTCGTGATGTCGTGCGAAGTCCAGCGACTCGCCCCCCGCGCGGAGAGGATCTGCGAGCGTTCGGAATCGCGGTTGCCTTCGACTTCGGCTTCTTCTTCATACACCGGCCCAGTCGTCACGTACGTGACCGAGCGGCCGTTCGCGGCCGACTGCACCAGCCCGCCCGCGAGCCGGATCGCTTCGACCGAGCTGCCGTGCTTGTCCGCGAGCGAGACCATTTCCCAGGCGCGCCCGTCGGCCAGTTCGCGTGGCGTGGCCGCGGTCAGAAACGTCCGTTCTCCGCTGGCGCTTTCCCCGTCCGCGTTGTCGGCGATCACGCGCAGGTGGTACCGGGTGGCAGGCAGGAGGCCGTCGACGGTGTCCGTCACGGCCTGATCGCCGAAGCCCGCGCCGAGCAGCGGGATTTCGCCTCCGGGCGCCGCCGGCGCTTCGCTGCACGGATCGGGAACGGCGGCGCAGCTCGCGGTGCCGTATTGAAAGCGATAGTGCGTCACGGCCCCGTCTGGGTCGATCGTCGCGCGCAGTTCGGCCGATTCGGGCGTCACGCGCGCGGCGACGCTGCTTTCCTCGACGATCGGGGCTCCGGGCGGCGCCGGCGCGAACACCTCGAGGTCTGCAGCGGTCGCGTCGGCGACCACCACTTCGTCGGTCGCCGCGTCGAGCGCCAGGCCCGCGCCGCCCTGCAGCGTGCCCCCGCCGAAGCGCTGGATCAGCGCCCCGGCGGCGTTGAACGCGGCGACGCTCGAGCCGTTGTCGAGATACACGTCGTCGCCTGCCTGCGCTTCGCCCGTGAGTGCGACCGCGACCCCGGTCGAGCCTTGCTCGTCGAGTTCGCTGCTGAGCATTTCCGCTTCGAGGCTCTGAGATTCTTCGCTGACCTTCACCTTGGCGGTCGTGCACACGTGCGCCGTGCACTGTTCGTTCCTGCCGTGTTCTTCCGCGTCCTTGCCGCCGCGCTCGTATGTGATGTACGCGTCGCCCCGGGAGTCGACGGCGAACCCCGGCCGGCTGGGATAGGTTTCTCCCGCGGTCAGCTGCACGCCCTGCAGTTCCAGTTCTTCCATCGCCATCAGCTGGTTGTCTTCGGCGCCGTCGAAGTGCTCGAGCAGGAACTCCGCTTCTTCGTCTTCGCGCTCCACCCAGACGCTTCCGTCCGGGGCGACCGCGACGCCGACCACGCCGCCTTCGACCAGTTCTTCTTCTTCCGGCAGCGGTGCGAGCGGCTTTCCTTCGGCCGTGAACTTGTCGACCGCGGCCTCCTTGAACGTGCGGTTGGCGGCGACGTAGACGTCGCCGTGCGACGGGCCGGGCGAGTTGTCGACGGCGATCGCCACCGGCAGGTTGAACTGCCCGGCGTGGACACCGGCGATCCCGGGACCGCATTTGCTCGTGCACTGCTCGTACTGCTTGGCGCCGTCGGCGACCCCGTAGCCCCACGCTTCGAGAAACCTGCGTTCAGGGGCGGGTCCGAAGCGCAGGACGCGGCTGTTGCCGGTGTCGAGCACGTACGTGTCGCCGCTCGCTTCATCGACGGCGACCGCCGACGGGTCCGACATCGCGGTATCACCTTCGCCGGCAAGCGTCGCGCCGAATGAGCCGGCGGGGATGTGACCCCGCTGGGACAGGGCGCGCGCGGATGCGCTGCAGATCAGCAGCAGTGCGAGCGCCGCGAAGCTCATCGCCGCCAGCGTGCGCGCGCGCCCGGCGCCGAGGTGTGTGCTGCTCCTTGCTCTCCCCTGCGCCACCTGCATCTCCCCTTCATCCTTGTTACGGCCACGTAGGTTACGTGTTTGTAGGTTATAGCACCGCCCGTGGGGGTCCGCAAGAGCCTGCTCACGACCCGCTCGCACGGGTGCCGGCTCCTTGCCGGCACGCACCGCGCCCGTCTCGCAGGCCGGGCGCGCCACCGCCGATCGCGCTCGCACGCGCCCGCTCCGCCACAACGAGTGTGTGGGGCCCGGGGGCCCCACACACGCACTGCCTGCTGTCGTCGGTGCGCAGCGGCCCGCGCCGGGCGCTGCGTATCGCCTTTGCCCGCTAACCGACGATCTTCAGCGCTTCACCCTTCGTTTCCGACTTGCTTCCCTGCTGCGAGGGAATCGTGCCTTCCGATTCGCCGCTGACGATGCTGTACAGCTGCGTCGGTTCCGGAGCCGTAGCTTTACCAGTGGTGAATATTTCGTTCGTGTACTGGTAGGCGTCTTCAGCCTGTTCTGCTTCACTCAGCGTCGTCGACGGGTACAGCCACTGCTGCTGCACTTCGCCGTTCTGGTTGTGAACGAAGTTGAACTTCGGCGCCTTCGCCGCTTCCGTCGTCGCGCCTTCGATTTCACCGATCACGCCGCCGGTCGCTTTGATTTCGAGGCCTTCGCAGTTGTACTGCGCGAGCGGCCCACCCGGTTTCACGGCGTGCAGGTCGAGACCGACCCTGCCGCCTGGGAGGTCGACCATCGTGCCCGTCAGTTCTTCATCGACGATCACGCCGGACTTGCCTTTACCCGGGGGCGCGACTTCGGTTTTGCAGTTTTTCGAGCCGTCCTTGCAGCCCTTGTATTCGACTTTGAAGGTCGCGCCGGTTTCGCTGTAGATGCCCTTGCCCTTTTCCGAGGCGCATTCGGTCGCGCTCAGTTTCGTGCCCGGGAACGAGTCTCCGACGATTTCGCCTTTGCCGTTGAACTCGAACGGAAGCCAGCCGTAGTTGGCGCCTTTGCCGCCCTTGATCGTGAAGGCCGTCTTTTTCGCTTTCGAGAATGCTCCGAGTCGGTACTTGCCGCCCGCTTCCGCGGTCGCGTTTGCGCAGGTCTTGCCGCTGTATTCACCTGTCGCCGGTTCGGTCTTCGGGGTCTTTTCACATACCTTGAAGACGGGTGCTGCCGATGCGCTTCCCGCGAGCACGGCCGCCATCGCGAACACCGCGACGGCACACAGGCCCATGATCTTGATGCGTTTCATGTTTCACTGCTCCTTTGTCCCTCTAGGATAGGAATCGAGCGGCTTGCCAAGCTCTCCTTCACCTCATGGAGAGAAGGCCCCGAAGCCGGTCTGCTTTCCCATTGGCCACTTGTCGGCCGCCGGGGCGCTGCGATTACGAACTCCGGCCACGAGGCCGAGCGAAGGCAGCCGCGGCGCTTGCCACAGCCTCCTTCCGAAGCGGAAACCAGGTGTTGCCGGAGCGAGTTGACGGTTTGATTTCCATTTGACTTGACCTCATGTCGCGCGCCAGCGTAGCACGGGACTTGACAGACTGTCAAGTTAGCTGATGGCCGCGACCACCCTCTTTGGTTGGACGTGAGGGCGCAAGATGGCCCAGTGGAGCGCGATTTGTGGGCACCCTGACGCGACCTGGTTAGTTGCGCCGGTGCAGCTTTCAGGGCGCGGCGGCTCGCCCGCCGCGGGCGGCCCGCCGCTCAGACGGCGCTCGGCGCGGCCAGCCCGAGCGCTTCGGCGACGACCGGGTGGGTGATCCTGCCGCGGTCGACGTTCAGCCCCATGCGCAGGCCGGGGCTGCGCGCGAGCGCCGCGTCGATGCCGCCGGCGAGCTCGAGCACGTACGGCAGCGTCGCGTTCGTCAGCGCGTAGGTGGAGGTGATCGGCACCGCGCCCGGCATGTTCGTGACGCAGTAGTGGGTGATCCCTTCGACCTCGTAGGTCGGGTCGGTGTGCGTCGTCGGTCGCGATGTCTCAAAGCAGCCGCCCTGGTCGATCGAGACGTCGACGAGCACCGCGTGGGGCTTCATCAGGCCGAGCTGCTCGCGCGTGACGACATGCGGCGCGCGGCCGCCGTGGATCAGCACCGCCCCGATCACGAGATCGGCCGCCGGCAGCATCTGCTCGATCGCGAGCGTCGAGGAGTAGACCGTCGAGGCGCGCCCGCGAACGCCACGTCGAGCTCGCGCAGTCGGTCGATCGAGCGGTCGAACACGAACACGTCCGCTTCCATGCCGATCGCGATGAACGCCGCGTTCATGCCGACGACGCCGCCGCCGATCACGAGCACCGTCGCGGCCGCGACGCCGGGGACGCCGCCGAGCAGGATGCCGCGCCCGCCGAGCGGCTTCTCGAGCATGAACGCGCCTGCCTGCGTGGCGATCTTGCCCGCGACCTCGCTCATCGGCGCGAGCAGCGGCAGGCGCCCGGCGCCGTCCTCGACGGTCTCATACGCGATGCAGCGCGCGCCCGAGTCCATCAGCCCCCGGGCGAGCTCCGCCTCGGCGGCGAGGTGCAGGTAGGTGAACAGCGTCTGGCCCTCGCGCAGGCGGGCGACCTCCACGGGCTGGGGCTCCTTGACCTTCAGCACGAGCTCGGCCTCGGCGAACACAGCGTCGGCGTCCGCGACGATCCGCGCGCCCTGCGCTTCGAACTGCGCGTCGCTCATCGCGCTGCCCTCGCCGCCGCCACGCTGGACGAGCACGTCGTGTCCGCGCGAGCTCAGCTCGCGCACCCCGGCGGGGGTGATCGCGATGCGGTACTCGTCGGTCTTGATCTCGGTGGGGACCCCGATCTTCATCAGCTGCCCGCTCCTTTGGGTCGCGTTTCGCCGCGGCGAGGCTCCCGGCGGGAGCTTTGGCAAGTGCCCGACATCATCGCGCGAGCTCGCGTCCGCGCAGCGCCAGCCAGAACTCGATGCGGTCGCGGGCGTTGGAGAAGTCGCGGCCGGTCAGCTGCTCGATGCGGCGGATGCGGTAGCGCAGCGTATGCCGGTGGCAGTACAGCGCCGCCGCCGCCTTCTCCCAATGCCCGTTGTGCTCGATGAACACGTCGAGCGAGCGCACGAGCTCATCGCCGTAGTCGCCCTCGCCCTGCTCGATCGGGCCGAGCACGCTGCGGCAGTAGGAGCTGAGGGCCTCCTCGTCCTGCAGCGAGAGCAGCAGCTGGAAGGCGCCGAGATCCTCATAGGAGGCGACCTCCGGCGCGTCGCCGTTGCGCACGCGCACGGCCTCGAGCGCGCAGCGCGCCTCGTGGAAGCTCATCCGCAGCGAGTGCGTCGCGGTGACGCGGCTCGCGGCCGCGCGGACCTCGCCGAAGCGCGCGCCCAGCTCCTCGCGGATCGTGCGCGCGAGCGCGACCGGCTCGAGGCGCTCGGCGTCGAGCACCGCGCACAGCAGGCCCGCGCGAATCGCGACGGGCCCGCGACACGCTCGCGCTCGAGGATCCGTTCGACCGCGCCCGCCGCCGCGCTCGGGTCGCGCAGCCGGAACGCGAGCACCGCGACCTGATCGCCGATCCCGAACGGACGCAGCCGCGCCTGCAGGTCCTCGGGGTAGAGGTGTCCGGTCAGCGCCTCGCCGAGCACGTCGCCGAGCATGTTGCGCTGCAGCAGCTCGTAGCGTTCGTTCAGTCGCTGTGCGAACGCGCGCTCGGTGATCGCGATGAACGGCAGCTCGTACGGGACCTCGAACAACGGGAATCCGCGCTTGCGCGCGGCGGTCACAAGCGCCGCCGGAATCCGCCTGTGCGCGAAGCCGACGCCGAAGCCGAGCCCCGCGATGTCGTGGTCGGCGAGCCGCTCGACCAGCTCGCGCTGGAGCTTCGGGCCGGTCAGCTGCATGCCGGTCGTCAGCAGCAGCTCGCCGCCTTTCAACCACGGCGTCGGATCGGGCAGCTCGGTGCTGTGCACCCAGCGGACCTGGCGTCTGCGCGACTCCTCGCCGGCGACGAGCTCAGGCCGAGCTCGCCGATCAGGCTCGCGACAGTGAGCTCCACTGCCCCATCCGCTCCGATGCCTCGCTGAGCACGGGCCGCAGGATCGACTCGATCTCCTCGAACTGCTCGGCTCCCGCGATCAGCGGGGGCGAGAGCTGGATGATCGGATCGCCACGGTCGTCGGTGCGGCAGATCAGGCCGCGCCTGTACAGCTCACCGGAGAGGAAGCCGCGCAGCAGCTGCTCGGACTCCTCGTCGTTGAAGGTCTCCTTGGTGTCCTTGTCCTTGACCAGCTCGATCGCGTGGAAGTAGCCCGCGCCGCGGACATCGCCGACGATCGGCAGGTCGCGCAGGCTGTCGAGCATCGCGCGGAACGGCCCTCGTTCTCGAGCACGTGCTCGCACAGCTGCTCGCGCTCCATCACGTCGATGTTCGCGAGCGAGACCGCGCACGAGACCGGGTGCCCGCCGAACGTGAAGCCGTGGTTGAACGCCTCCTTGCCCTGCAGGAACGGCTCGGCGATGTGATCGCCGGCGATCACCGCGCCCATCGGCGCATACGCCGAGCTGATTCCCTTCGCGGTCGTGATCATGTCCGGCTGGTAGCCGAAGCGCTCGCAGCCGAACCAGTGCCCGAGCCGGCCCCACGAGCAGATCACCTCATCGGAGATCAGCAGCACCCCGTGGCGGTCGCAGATCTCGCGCACGCGCTGG
This sequence comes from uncultured Solirubrobacteraceae bacterium, assembly GCA_963827105.1. GTDB lineage: Bacteria > Actinomycetota > Thermoleophilia > Solirubrobacterales > Solirubrobacteraceae > Palsa-744. The sequence goes on from CAWHAB010000010.1 coordinate 85,197, forward strand.
AAGTAGCCGTCCTGGGGCACGAAGCAGCCGCCGCCGTTCTGCACCGGCTCGAGGATCACCGCGGCGACCGTCTCGGCGCCCTGGAATTCGATCGCCTCCTCGATCGCGTCGGCGGCCCACAGCGGGTCGCGGTCCTCCTCCCAGCGGTAGGAGTTGGTGTTCGGCACGTGGATGCCGCCCGGCGTGAGCGGCTCGAACGGGATCCGCAGCGGCGGCAGCCCGGTCGCCGTCAGCGCGCCCATCGAGGTGCCGTGGTAGGCGAGCTTGCGCGAGATCAGCTTGTGGCGGTTGTGCTCGCCGCGGGCGTGGTGGTAGGCCTTCGCGAGCTTCCACGCCGACTCGACCGCCTCCGAGCCGCCCGAGGTGAAGAACACGCGGTTGAGGTTGCCCGGGGTGAGTCCCGCGATCCGCGCCGCCAGCTCGATCGAGGGCGGGTGCGCGTAGCTCCAGTTCGTGTAGAAGCCGAGCTGCTTGGTCTGCGCGAGCGCGGCCTCGCCGAGCTCCTCGCGCCCGTGCCCGACGTTGACGCAGTACAGCGCCGAGAGGCCGTCGAGGTAGCGCTTGCCGTGCTCGTCGTAGACGTAGCAGCCCTCGCCGCGGACGATCACCGGGACCGCGTGATGCTCGTCGTAGCAGCCCATGCGCGTGAAGTGCATCCACAGGTTGCGCCGCGCGAGCTGCTGCAGGCGGTCCGGATCTTCGTGCAGCGCCGGCCCCGACGGGCCCGGTGCCCAGGTCGTCGCGGTCGGACTCGGTGTCCTGATGCCCGCCGGAGGACGGGCCGTTCAGGTTCTGAGCACTCCCATGTCATCTTCTCCCTCTTACGGCCTTGCGCCGATCGGCACGGCTAGACACTCAGGACAACACTACTGCCTCGGGATCGCCCGCTCAAGTGACGACTCAGCTCAGCAGCGATGCTCGCCGTTGTACGAATGTACAGGCGCACGCTGCGCGCTTTGGGGATTGCGACACTTGTACTTCCGCCGCGTCGGGGCGTACCTTCTAGCCGAGGTAGGGCCCACGCTCCGAACCAGGAGAGGAGCCACGATGGCCACCGAAACCGCCGTCCTAGCAGGAGCGCCAGCGTCCGGCCAGGTCGAGAGCAAGGGCCTCAAGAAGAACGCGATCGGCTACGTCTCGAACATCGTCATCAGCGTCGCCTCGACGGCGCCCGCGTACTCGCTCGCGGCGACGCTCGGGTTCATCGTCGCCGACAAAGGCGTGGGAACGCACGCACCCGCCGTGCTGCTCGCATCGTTCGTTCCGATGCTGCTCATCTCGCTCGCCTACAAATACCTCAACAAGGCCGACCCGGACTCCGGCACGACATTCGCATGGACGACACGCGCGTTCGGGCCCGGCTTCGGCTGGCTGAACGGCTGGGCGATCTTCCTGGCCGACGTGCTCGTGATGGCCTCGCTCGGCTACATCGCCGCCACGTACACCTTCCAGCTCTTCGAATGGCACTGGGCCGAAGCGCATGTCGGCGCGGCGCTCGTCGGTTGCATCCTGTGGATCTGGCTGATGACCTGGATCTGTCACCGCGGCATCGAGCTGTCCGCGCGCGTGCAGCAGGTGCTGCTCGGCTTCGAGTTCACGATGCTCGTGATCTTCGCGGCCGTCGCGCTGATCGACGTGTACTCGGGGAACGCCGCGGCGAACTCGATCAAGCCGACGCTCGACTGGTTCAACCCGTTTGCGATGAACTTCACCGACTTGGTTGTCGCGATGCTGCTGGGGATCTTCATCTACTGGGGGTGGGACTCTGGCGTGGCCGTCAACGAGGAGTCCGAAGACGCGAACGAGGGGCCCGGGCGTGCGGCCGTCGTCTCGACGCTGCTGCTCGTCGCGATCTACCTCGTCGTCTCCGCCGGCGCGCAGGCATACCACGGCACCGAATTCATCTCGAACGAAGAAAACGCGAGCGACGTGCTGCACGCGCTCGGCAAAGGGGTGCTCGGCTCGGTCGGCGTGAGGTTCCTGATCGTGGCCGTGCTCACCTCCGCCGCCGCCTCGACACAGACGACGATCCTGCCGACAGCACGCACCACGCTCTCGATGGCCAAGTGGGGCGCGATCCCGCCGATCATCGGCAGGGTGCACCCGCGCTTCCTCACGCCGACCGTCTCGACGTGGGGCTTCGGGGTGCTGTCGGTCGCCGTCGCGATCCCGTTGATCCTGATCTCCGAAACCGTGCTCGAACTCGCGGTTGTCGCGCTCGGGATCCCCGTGTGCTTCTACTACGGCTCCACCGGGCTCGCGTCGATCGTCTACTACCGGCGAGAGATCTTCGGCAGCGCGCGCAAGTTCATTCTCGTCGGCCTGCTCCCGCTGATCGGCTGCGTGATCATGTACGGCATCGGGATCTACGCGATCAAATACTACGGTCACAAGGCGAACGCGGAAGGCAAAATCTATCTGGGCCTGACGCTGCCGCTGTGGTTCGGTCTGATCGGCATGGTGCTCGGCGGGCTCGTGATGGTCGTCTCGCGCCCCGCCTTCCGCCCGTTCTTCTCGCGCAAGATGGAAACCGCGCCGCCTGGCCTGCTCGACGCACCCGTCGAGCGCGCGCCGACACACCTGATGGGCGGCGAACACGTCACCCACGGGGTGCACCTGCTCACGCCGGAGGAGGAGGCGGAGGCGGAGGAGAAGCCACCGGCACCGCCCGGCGGCTGACCGCACGGCGGGTGGTCTAAAGCGTCTTCTCGAGCACGCCGTGCGGCGAGCCGTACTCGGCCAGCAGCGCGAGGAACGGCGCGGGCGGGAACGCCTCCGGGCCGAGCACGCCGAGGCCCTTCCAGTCGCCGCGGTCGAGCAGCTCGAGCGCGAGCACCGGGTTGATCGCGGTCTGCCAGACGACCGCCTGGCTGCCGTACTCGCGCATCGTCGTCTCGTTGTCGACGAGGTGGTAGAGGTAGGTCGAGCGCGGCTGTCCGTCCTTGCCGGTGCCCGTCACCCAGGTGCCCGCGCAGGTGCGCCCGCTCATCCGCTCGCCGAGCGTCGCCGGGTCGGGCAGCGCTGCCGCGACGACGTCGCGCGGGGCCACCTCCGTTCCGCGCACCGATACCGGCTCGGTCGAATCGAGCCCCAGTTTGTGGAGCGTAGAGAGCACATCGATGAACTCCTGGCCGAGCCCGTACTTGAACGTCACGCGCTCGCAGTCGACCCAGCGGGGGATCAGCACGACCTCCTCGTGCTCGACGTTGACGCATTCGACCGGGCCGATCCCCTCGGGGAACTCGAACGTCTCCGGCTCGGAGAACGGCGCGGTCGTGTAGAAGCCGCGCTCGCGCTCCCAGATCAGCGGCGGGTTCAGGCACTCCTCGATCGTCGTCCAGATCGAGAACGTCGGCGCGAAGTCATAGCCCTCGACGACGAGGTCCGCGCCGTCGCGCACGCCGACTTCGCCGATGCTCGAGAACAGCTCATCGGCGGCGTGGCGGGCGAAGATGTCCGACAGGCCCGGCTCGACGCCGATCCCGACGAGCGCGAGCAGGCCCCCCTGCTGCCAGCGCTCGTGCGCGGCCAGCTGCTTGTCGCCGAGCATCTCGCCGGGCAGCTCATACGGCCGCTCGGGATGGGGATGGGAGAGCGTCATCGCCATGTCGAGGTACGTCACCTTCGCCTCGAACGCGGCCGCGAAGATCGGCTCGTTGAAGCGCGGGTCGCAGGCGTTGAGCAGCGCGTCCGGGCGCACGCGCCCGATCAGCTCGACCAGATCGGCCTGGTTTGACGCGTCGACGCGCTCGGCCGAGAAGCGGTCGGGCTCGCCGAGGCGCTCGACGCTCGCGCGCGCACGCTCCAGCGACACGTCCGCCATCACCACGTGCTCGAACACCGCGCGACGCTGTGCGATCGCCGCGAACGCCGAGCCGACTCCTCCCGCCCCTACCACCAGTACTCTCATCGGACGCAGTCTGACGCAAGCGGCGATCGCGGAACGTCACACCGGCACGAGCAGCGTGCGCCGCAATGTCCCAGGCGGCTCACGTATGCTGCGCCGATCCGCGCGGCCCCGAACACCAGCAGACCATGAGCACCGGTCTTCCCAGTCCCCCGCGCACGCCATCGCACTCGCCCGATCCCGAGGCCGGTGCCGCCACGGCGCGCGCCGCGGAGCAGCGAGCGGGCGCTTCGGAGGACAGGCGGGCAGGGCGCTGGGCGCCCTCGCCGACGCTGCCGCGGCGCGAGCTGCTGCTGGTCGCGCTCGCCGGCCTCGCGCTCGCGATCCTCACGAGCTGGCCGCTCGTGCTGCACCTGCCGAGCCGCATCGCACCGGACCTCGGCGACCCCGTGCGCACCGCCTGGCAGATCGCCTGGGTCGGGCACGCGATGCTGCACAGCCCCCTGCACATCTTCGACTCCAACGCCTTCTACCCGCACCCGCTCAGCCTCGCCTTCTCCGACTCGCTGCTCGGCTACGGCCCGGCCGCGTTCTTCGGCTCGGGCACCGTCGCCGCGCTCGTCCGCTACAACCTGCTGTTCCTGTGGGCCTGGTCGCTGTGCTTCTTCGGCGCCTACCTGCTCGCCCGCGAGCTCGGCGTCGGCCGTCTCGGCGGCGCCGCCGCCGGCCTCGCCTTCGCCTACGCGCCCTACCGTGTGACCGAGGCGGGCCACCTGCACGTGATCTCCTCCGGCGGGCTGCCGCTGGCGCTGTTCCTGCTGCTGCGCGGCTACCGCCGCAGCTCGCGCAAGCTCGTGCTCGGCGGCTGGCTGCTGTCGGCCTGGCAGGTCAGCCTCGGCTTCACGCTCGGCCTGCAGTACTGCTACCTCCTCGCGTTCCTCGCGCTGCTCGTCCTGATCGCCTGGTGGCGCGGCGAACTGAGCCCCGGTCCGGGCTGGCGTGAGAGCGGCGCGAAGCCGAGCCCGTCACCCGACGTCAACGGCGCCGGCGGCGGCGAGGGGCCGCCGCCCGCCGCCGCGAGCAAGCCGCGATCGCCGTCCACGCCGCGCGGGCCGCTGATCCCCCGGCGGCTTCTCATCGTCACCCTCGTCGGGATCGCCGCCGTCGGCGCGATCGGCATCTACCAGGCGCGCCCGTACCTGCGCGTCGCCGCGCTGTACCCGACGGCGAAGCGCACGATCAAGGAAGTCGAGAACTACTCCTCAGGTCCCGCCGCGCTCGTGTCCGCCTCCTCGGAGAACCGCGTCTGGGGCAGCGTCACCGCCGGTGCGCGCGCACATGTGCACTCCAAGAACGAGGACGTCTATTTCCCCGGAGGCCTGATCCTCGTGCTCGCGCTGATCGGCCTGTTCTGGGCCGCCCGCGCACGCGGCGCCGGCGGCGACGGCGACGGCGACGGCGACGAGGCGGTCGGCAACCCGTACAGCAGGCGACTGCGCATCGGGCTCGGGCTGGGGGTGGTGACCTGCTCGGTGCTCGCGATGGGCCTCGGGCTGACCGACGCCGGCTACCCCTACCGCCTGCTGTTCGACTACGCCCCCGGCTGGAACGGGGTGCGCGTGCCGGGCAGGATCTTCACGCTCGCGACGCTGTTCTACGCGCTGCTCGCCGCCGCCGGCGTGCAGCTGCTCGTCGCCCAGGCCCGCCGCTGGGGCACGCGCGGCTCGCTCGCGCGGCTGCCCGCGCTGCTCGGCGCGATCCTGCTGATCGGGATCCTCGGCGAAGGCGCCGGGCACCTCGGGCACCCCGTCGTGCCGCAGCCGGCGCGAGCCGAGATCGGCCTCCCCGGCCCGCTGCTCGACCTGCCCACCGACGGCGCGCTCGATCGCGTCTGGCAGTACTTCTCGACGAACGGCTTCTACAAGATCCCGATCGGCGAGAGCACCTTCGACATCCCCGCCGTCGATGACCTGCGCGGCGGCATGAACGGCTTCCCCGACAAGGCCAGCGTCGAGAAGCTGCGCTACTACGGCATCCGCACCGTCGTGCTGCACACGCAGATCCCGAAGGGGCTGCCCGCCGAGCAGGGCTGGGTGATCCCCGAGCCGCCGAAGCCCGCAGAAGCGGCGCTGAAGCCGATCGCCGGGCTCGGCATCACGCGCAGGCGCGTCGGCTCGGTCGTGATCTATGAGATCGGCCCCGGGCCGAAGGCGCTCCATGCCAGCAGCTGAGCCACAGCTGCACGACAACGGCGAGGGCGCCGCAGGACGCCGCGACACGAGTTCGCGGCCACCCCGCGCGCGGATCACCAAACGGCGCCTCGCGCTCGCCGCGGTGCTGCTCGTGGGGCTCTCCTACGGGGTGATGATCCAGAGCTTCTCCTGGAATCAGACCTCCCACTACGACCTCACGCGCGCGCTCAACGACGACCGTACGACGATCGACCCCTACCAGGCGAACACCGGCGACAAGGTCTTCTACAAGGGGCACTACTACTCCGCCCGCGCGCCCGGGCTGGCGCTGTTCGTGCTGCCCTTCTACGACGCGCTCAACCTCGTGCACGCGGAATCGTGGACGGACGCGCACGTCGCGCCGCCGGACCACCCCGGCGACGAGATGATCTACCTGATCGGCCTGTGGGGCAACGTGCTGCCGGGGCTGCTGCTGGTGCTGCTCGTGTGGCAGGTCGCGGATCGCTTCGAGCCCGGCTACGGCGTCGCCGCGGCGGTCGCGCTCGGCCTCGGCACGATGGCGCTGCCGCTCTCGACGCTGCTGTTCTCGCACATGTTCACGACGTTCCTCAGCTTCGCCGCCTTCTGGGTGATGCTGCGCGAGCGCGACGGCCCGCCGAGCGCGATGCTGATGGCGCTCGCCGGCCTGGCGATGGGCTACGCGTTCTCATCGGAGTACCCGACGTTCTTCGCCGCGCTCGTGCTCGGCGGCTTCCTGCTCTCGCGGCGGGACTCGCTGACGCCGCTCGGCGTGCTGCGGCGCGGCGGCGCATACGTCCTCGGCGGCCTCATCGGGATCATCCCGCTGCTGCTCTACAACCACTACGCGTTCCGCTCGTGGACGCACCTGGCCTACTCCGACGTGCCGCGCCAGCAGAAAGGCTTCTTCGGCATCGGCGCGCCCAGCCTGAGGGTGCTCTCGACGCTGCTGCTGGACTCGCGCGGGCTGCTGACGATCTCCCCGGTGCTGGTCATGGGCGCGGTCGGCACGGTCCTGCTGTTCAAGCGCGGCAAGCGCGCTGAGGCGCTGACGATCACCGGCGTCTGCGCGTGCTTTCTGCTCTACAACTCGGGCTACTACCTGCCCTTCGGCGGCGGCTTCATGGGCCCGCGCTTTCTCGACACACTGCTGCCGTTCCTCGCCTTCCCGATCGCGCTCGCGCTGAAGCGCTTCCCCGGGCCGACGATCGCGCTCGCGGCGGTCTCGATCACGACGACGGTGATCGCGACGATCACGCATCCGCTCGTCGGCTATGAGAACGAGGTCGACGTGTGGACGCGCTACCTCTCAAAAGCGCTGTTTCAGCCGACGATCGCCTCCGCCTACGGCCTCGGCCGCGGCTGGGGCGGCATCTGGCCGTTCCTGCTCGCCGCCGGCGGCGCGGTGGTGGCGGCGGCGTGGGCGACACCACGGCTGCGCCTGTCTGCGGCCGCGCTGCGCGGCGGCGTGCTCGCGATCGTCGTATGGGCGGTGCTCGCCGCGTTCGCGCCGACGCTGCTCGGGATCGACCACGCGGGCCTGCAGAGCATCTACAACGCCGGCGACCACACCGCGTTCAACCTCACACTGCACACCGGCTCGAGATACCCGCTGAAGACGCTCGTCCCACTCGCCGCCGCGGCGGGACTGCTCGGCCTGATCGCGATGTGGCTGTTTCGCAGCGACCGCGACGAGCCCGCGCCTGCGCGGAGCGACGAGGGCGTCACGGCGCCGACGCGCCAGGTCCTCGCGGGCTAGTTCTTGGCGACCTTCTGGTTGCATTTCGCCGCGCGCAGGGCCTTGCAGACGACGATGTAGCCCGGACGCGGCTGGTACTTGGCGTTCATCAGGCCGGCGTCGAAGTGCGTGCTCGCGGTCCCGCCGGTCCAGTCGAAGATGTACAGGCGCTTGATCTGCGGGACCACGCCCGCGATCGCGAACATCTTGTTGAGCGCTTTCGCCGCGCGTGCGAGGCCTTCGCCATGGTGGTTCGGGAAGCCCGGTTCGAATTTCACGAGCCCGCCCGTCTCGGTCAGCCACACCTGCCCGCCGAGCGCCCTGACGAGCGCGCGCGTGCGCGTACTTTCCAGGCGGTTGACATCGGAGTAGTTGTGCAGTCCCGAGATCGCCGGCCTGACCGTCTCCAGACGGCTGACCTCGCGTTTGAATTCGGAGATGTACTTCAGCGTCGGCGTGATGTTGGCCGCGTCGAGCACGTCGAGCCCGAGCACCGTGCAGCCCTTGCAGACGCGCAGCAGCGCCTGGTAGTACTTCGCGTCCGCGACCGCCGAGGGGCTCGCGAAGGAGTGTGCGACGTTGCCGCGGTTGGCCTCGTTCCAGGCCTGGTACTCGCGCACGTCGGGAAAGTCCTTGATGAACTTCGCGACGTCGCTCTGGTAGGTCGCGAGGCTGGGCATCTTCGTCGGCGTGTACTCGGAGTGGTAGAAGGCGACGAGCACCTGCACGTGCTGGGCTTCGGCGTCGTGGATCCACGCGGTCGCCTGCTGCAGGTAGTACGGCTTGACGGCCGCGTCATACGGCGTGATGTAGCGCGCGATCTTCGTGTGCAGCTGCTGCCACAGCGGGTTTCCGAACATCTCGGTGTGCTCATCGCCGATCCCCGTGAGATACGAGTTCGCGGCGTGCGCGCGCTCGCTCGGCGCGCGGCCGATCGCGCTCGGGACGGCCAGCAGGCATGCGGTGAGGGTCAGCGCGAGCGCGAGCGCAAATGGTCTGAGGGCTGGGTGGTTTCGTCTCATGCTGATGGTCGCAACAGACGCCGGGGGCGAAGGTTGCGCGATCGTGCTCGCTTTTAGGCGATGCTTACGCCGCTACACGGTAGCGAGCGGCCGGGCGGCGCCTACACGGCCCGTGGCGCGGTGCCGCGCTCCTCCCCTTCGCCGTCCGGCGCCTGGATTCCTGCCGCGCCGCGAGGATGCTCCTCGGCCACGCGCTGCGTCGGGTCGGCGACGATCCTGATGTCCACGCCCGGGAGGCCGCGCAGCAGGCGCATCAGCAGCGAGCGCTCGGAGATCGTGCCGACGCGCGCGAGCCCGCGCCTCGGCGCCGGCGTGCCCATCAGCACGTAGGTGCTGCCGAGCGCACGCGCGACCGCGATCGCGACGGCCGCGACGTCCTCGCCCTGCTCGACGCGCAGGCGCGCCCCGAGCATCGCGACGAGCCGGCGCAGCTCCTCGAGCCTGCGGCGGTCCTCCTCGCTCGGCGGACGCCCGGGCGGACGCACGAGGAGCACGTCGAGCTCCGCGTCCAGGCGCTGGGCCGAGCGCCACGCGCGGCGCACGACGCGCTCGGACTCCGGCGCGAGCGTCGCCAGCGCGAGCAGGCGCTCGGCGATCGCCTGCGGGCCCGCCTCGGGCGCGAGCGTGAGCCCTTCCTCGTCGCGGCGCGCGATCGCGCGCGGGGAGTCCGCCGCCGTCGCGCGCACGAAGCGCTTGACCTCGACGTCCTCGGCGACCTGGCGCAGCGCCGTCTCGCGCAGCGCCGCGAGGTTCTCGATCTTGAAGAAGCGCTCGAGCGCTGTCTGCACGCGCTCAGGGCGATAGACCTTACCCGCGCGCAGGCGCGCGATCAGCGCCTCCGGCGTCAGGTCGATCAGGACGACCTCATCGGCGCCCGAGAGCACCGCGTCGGGGATCGTCTCGCGCACGCGCGCGCCGGTCAGCTGCGTGACCTGGTCGTTGAGGCTCTCGAGGTGCTGCACGTTGACGGTCGAGTACACGTCGATCCCCGCCTCGATCACCGTGCGCACGTCCTCGTAGCGCTTCTCGTGCTCGAGACCCGGCGCGTTCGTGTGCGCGAGCTCATCGATCAGGCACAGCTCCGGGTGGCGCGCGAGCACCGCCGGCAGGTCCATCTCCTCGAGCCTCGTGCCGCGATAGACGAGCTCCCGGCGCGGAATCAGCTCGAGGCCCTCGGCCTGCGCCACGGTCTCCTCGCGCCCGTGCGGCTCGAGGTAGCCGATCGCGACGTCGCGCCCGTTGCGTGCCTCCGCTCTGCCCTCCTCGAGCATCCGGTAGGTCTTGCCCACCCCCGGGGCCATGCCGATGAAGACCTTCAGACGTCCTCTCTCGTCAGGCATGGGGGCATTGTGCTGCAAGCGACGGCGCGGGGCGCGGGGCGCGAGCAGGCCGGCAATCGCGCGGCGGCGGGCCCCGGATCCAGCCGCTGCGCCAGCAGAGGCGCCGGAGGACGTTATGGGACGCTACCGACGTGATCGCAGCCGAGATTCCCACGAACGTCGCACAGGCGTGCCGGCGATGCCGTGTCTGACGCGCTGCTCGCCGCATCATTCGCGCTCGCGGCCGCGATCAGCCTCGCCACGAGCTGGCTGCTCGTCTCCTCGCTCGAGCGCATCGGAGCAAGGATCGGGCTGTCCGAGGCGCTGCTCGGCATGCTCGCCGCGCTCGCGGCCGACGCGCCCGAGATAACAGCATCGGTGACCGCCCTGGCGCACCACGACCAGCGCGTCGGCGCCGGCGTCGTGATCGGATCGAACGTCTTCAACCTCGCGGCCCTGCTCGGCCTCACAGCGGTCATTGCCGGTCGTATCGCCCTGCACCGCCGGGTGATCGAGCTCGCCGGGTCCGTCGCGGTCTGGACCTCGCTCGTCACATTGCTCGTGGTCACAGGCGTGTGCTCGCCGCTGCTGGGGCTGATCCTCGTGCTCGCGCTGCTCGTGCCCTACATCGCGGTGCTGGGGATGCGGCGCGAGCGGCTATCCGCGCTGCGCCTGCCAAGGGCCTGGACGAGCTGGCTCGCGGTCGCGATCAGCGAGGAGGAGCTCGAGCTCGAGCCGGCGATCCATCCCCGCCGCGGAGGAGCGCGCGATGTCGCCCTCGCGATCGCGTCCGTCGCTGTCGTCGTCGCCGCGAGCGTCGCGATGGAGCGCACCGGCTCGGAACTCGGCTCGCGCGCGGCCGTTCCGCCGATCGTCATCGGCGCGCTCGTGCTCGCGGGCGTCACGAGCCTGCCCAACGCCGTCGCCGCGATCTATCTCGCCCGGCGCGAGCGCGGAGCGGCCGTGCTCAGCACGTCCCTCAACAGCAACGCCTTCAACGTCCTCGCCGGCCTGCTGATCCCGACGAGCGTGATCGGCATCGGCGCGCCCTCCGCACAGACCACGTATGTCGCCTTCGCCTATCTCGCGATGACGCTGCTCGCGCTCGGCTGCGCCTATCTCAACCGCGGACTGCAGCGCGGAGCCGGCTGGTTGATCCTCGGCGCCTACGTGCTGTTCGCCGCGGCGCTGATCGCGTTCTCATAGCGCCGCCCGGCCTCAGAAGTGCCCCTCGACGGTGCGGACGGAGATCCGGTTGGTGTCCTCGGGCGCGGGCCTGAGGATCAGGATCTCGGCAGGCACGCGCTCCAGCAGCCAGCGCAGATCGTCATAGCTAAGGCCCCGTCGCGGGTCTTCATCGGCGGAGACGATGATGCGGTCGAAGTGCTCCTGCTCGATCAGCCCGCGCAGCGCGTCACGGGCGGAGCGGCCGCGGCCGACGCGCGAGTCGACCTCCACGCCGTGGAAGCTTGCGCGCTGCTCGATCGCCTCCAGCAGCGGCATTCCCTGCGCGCACTGCACCGGCAGCGGCGTCTCGAGCGGGAGGTTCATCGGCACGCGCGCGAGGAACGCGGGCATGATGATCGCTTTCTCGGCCTTCGCCAGGCGCACGGCCGCCTCGAACGAGCGTCGCGAGATCTCCTGCCCGGTGAACGGCAGCAGGATCCGGCGCCCCGCCTGCAGGCGGTTGCGTGCCGGCAGGCGCCCGTGCGGCGGCAGCCAGTAGCCGGCGGCGATCCCGAACAGCGCGCCGGCGCACGCGACGATCACGACCTCGGGGAAGCTCATCTGCTCTCCCCGTCGGGGCGCCGCGAGCGGTCGGCGACGATGCGCACGTCGACGCCGGGAAGGCGCCCCATCAGCCGCTGCGGCAGCGGCCTGCGCAGACGCGCGATGCCACGCGTCGGGCGCGAGGCGCCGAGCAGGATGTAGGTGCTGCCGCGCTCTGCGGCGACCGCGACGATCGCGTCGGTGAGATCGTCGGACTCCTCCTCGATCATCCTCGCCCCGAGCACCGACGCCAGCTGGCGAAGCGCCGACAGCGAGCGCTGCTGGTCGGCTGAGAGCTCCTTCCCGGGCGTGCGCACCCACAGCAGGTCGAGCCCCGCGCCGAGGCGCTGGGCTGAGCGCCAGGCGCGGCGCACGAGCCGCTGCGCCCGCGGGTCGGGCTCGACCAGCGCGAGCAGGCGCTCGCCGACGGCCTGCGGCGCGTCGGCCGCGAGGCTCTCCTCGCGCGAGCCGACGAGCTCGGTCGTCAGGCGCTTGGCGCCGACCTCCTCGGCGACCTGGCGCAGCGCCACCTCGCGCAGCGCGGAGAGGTTCTCGATGCGGAAGAAGTTGTTGAGCGCCGCGTCGATCCGCTCCGACGGATAGACCTTCCCGGCGCGCAGGCGCTCGAGCAGCGCCTCGGGCGTGAGGTCGATCAGCACGACCTCATCCGCGCGCCCGAGGATCGCGTCCGGGATCGTCTCGCGCACGCGGATGCCGCTGAGCTCGGTGATGTGATCGTTGAGCGACTCGAGATGCTGGACGTTGAGCGTCGAGAGCACATCGATGCCGGCGTCGAGCACGTCCTCGATGTCCTGATGGCGCTTTGCGTGCTCGCTTCCCGGCGCGTTGCTGTGCGCGAGCTCATCGATCAGGCACAGCTCGGGCGCGCGCCGCAGGATCGCCTGCAGGTCAATCTCCTCGAGCACCGCCTCGCGGTAGCGGACGCGTCGGCGCGGGATGATCGCGAGCCCCTCGGCGACCCGTGCGGTCTCGGCGCGCCCGTGTGTCTCGAGCAGTCCGACCACGACATCGCGCCCCGCGTCCTGCTCGGCGTGCCCCTCGAGCAGCATCCGGTAGGTCTTGCCGACGCCGGCCGCCATGCCGATGAACACCTTCAGGCGACCGCGACTGTGCTCGCAGGGGACGGCCATCGGCTTGGGGCGCAGGCGAGCACGCGACGCGCTCGGCGCTCAGCCCCCGAGGAGGTTGTGCACGATCAGGTCGATCAGCTTGATGCCGATGAACGGCGCGATGATCCCGCCGAGCCCGTAGATCCAGAGGTTGCGGCGCAGCAGCGCGCTCGCGCCGATCGGCCGGTAGCGCACCCCGCGCAGCGACAGCGGGATCAGCAGCGGGATCACGATCGCGTTGAAGATGACCGCCGAGACGATCGCCGATTCGGGGCTGCCGAGGTTCATGATGTTGAGCACGGCCAGCGGCCCTTCTGAATGGGACCCCACCCCCCCGGTCGCATAGGTGGCGATGAAGATCGCCGGCAGGATCGCGAAGTACTTGGCGACGTCGTTCGCGATCGAGAACGTCGTCAGCGCGCCGCGCGTGATCAGCAGCTGCTTGCCGACCTCGACGATCTCGATCAGCTTCGTCGGGTTGGAGTCGAGGTCGACCATGTTGCCTGCCTCGCGCGCCGCCTGGGTGCCGGTGTTCATCGCCACGCCGACATCCGCCTGTGCGAGCGCCGGCGCGTCGTTGGTGCCGTCTCCGGTCATCGCGACAAGCCGCCCGTCCTCCTGGTGCTCGCGGATCAGCGCGAGCTTGCGCTCGGGCGTCGCTTCCGCGAGGAAGTCATCGACCCCCGCCTCCTCGGCGATCTTCGCCGCGGTCAGGCGGTTGTCGCCGGTGACCATCACCGTGCGGATGCCCATCGCGCGCAGCTGGTCGAAGCGCGCCTTCATGCCCTCCTTGACGGTGTCCTTGAGGTAGACGACGCCGAGCACCTGGTTGTCGCGCGAGACCGCCAGCGGCGTGCCGCCCTCGTTGCCGATGCGGTCGAGCTCCGCCTGCAGCTCCGGCGGCGGCGAGCCGCCTTCGCCCTTGACGAGCTCGATGATCGCGTCGCCCGCGCCCTTGCGCAGCCGCCGCCCGTCGATGTCGACGCCGCTCATCCGCGTCTGCGCGGTGAACGGCACGAACTCGGCCTGCACGCTGCCCATGTCGTGCTCGCGGATCCCGTACTGCTTGGCCAGCACGACGATCGAGCGGCCCTCGGGCGTCTCGTCCGCGAGCGAGGCCAGCTGCGCAACCTCCGCTAGCTCGGACTCGGCCACGCCGGGCATCGGCACGAGCTCCGACGCCAGCCGATTGCCGATCGTGATCGTGCCGGTCTTGTCGAGCAGCAGCACGTCGATGTCGCCCGAGGCCTCGACCGCACGCCCGGACAGTGCGAGCACGTTGCGGCGCACGAGCCGGTCCATGCCGGCGATCCCGATCGCCGACAGCAGCGCGCCGATCGTCGTCGGGATCAGGGCGACGAGCAGCGCGATCAGCGTCGTCTCGGAGATCGACGTCCCGGCGAACAGCCCGAACGGACGCAGCGTGACGACGACGATCACGAAGATCAGCGTCAGCGCCGCCAGCAGGATGTTGAGCGCGATCTCGTTCGGGGTCTTGCGCCGCTCGGCGCCCTCGACGAGCGCGATCATGCGATCGAGGAACGATTTGCCCGGCTCCTGGGTGATCTCCACGACGATCTCATCGGATGTCACGCGCGTGCCCCCGGTGACCGCGCTGCGGTCGCCGCCGGACTCGCGGATGACCGGTGCTGACTCGCCCGTGATCGCCGACTCATCGACGGTCGCGATGCCCTCGATCACGGTCCCGTCGCCCGGGATCAGCTCGCCTGCCGGCACGACCACGACGTCGCCGCGCGTCAGCTCGGCGGCGGGCTTCATCGAGCCGTCGCGCAGCCGCGCGACCGTCTCCTTGCGCATCGAGCGAAGCGTGTCCGCCTGGGCGCGGCCGCGGCCCTCGGCGAACGCCTCGGCCATGTTCGCGAACACGACCGTCAGCCACAGCCAGAAGGAGATCGTGAACGTGTACCACGCGGGCTCGTGACCGCCGCCGAGCGGCTTGCCGCCAAACGCCTGGATCAGCCACGTGATCGTCGTGATCACCGAGCCGATCTCCACGACGAACATCACCGGGTTGCGCAGCTGCACGCGCGGGTCGAGCTTCTTGAAACTGTCGATCAGCGCGCGTGTGACGATCTCGCGCCGGAACAGCGAGATCGCCTGGCGCTCGTGAGTGGCCGGTTGCGCTGACATCACTTGGCTCCCGGAACGAGACGGTCGAGGGCGAGGTTCAGCTCGAGGACATTCACGCCTTCCTCGCCTGAGAAACCGAGCCCGCGGCCCGCGGTGTACTTTGCGATCAGTCCGTCAACCGTCACCAGTGACAGGTGACGGACGGCGGCTACGCGGTGCGCCTGGATCCAGGCGTTCGCCTGTGAGATTTCCGGGTCGAGGTTCGAGGCTGAGGTGTTGATCGCATCGACCGGAATCTTCGCCGTCGTCAGGCCACGGTCATACGGGCGGTTGAGTGCGAGGTATTCCTTGATGTTTTCGGCGTTTGCCTCCTCGGTGATCGTGCTGTTCGGCCCACGGTTTGAGAACGTGCTCGCGGCGGCGTTGTAGGCGCCGCCTTCGGTCGCCGAGGGACGCGACTGGAAGTAGCGCGGGTCGGCTTCGGTGACCAGTTCTTCTTCCTTTTCCTCGGGCTTGCCGTTCTTGCCGATCACCGGCGAGGAGAAGCTCTGCCCGATGAGCTTCGAGCCGATCAGCCTGCCGTTCACGTAGACCTTCTGGCCGTTGGCGTTGCCCGGGAAGGCGATCTGGCTGACGCCGGTGATCACGAGCGGATAGACGAGTCCGAGCAGGACCGTGAGCAGGATCATGCCGATCACGGATGTGACGATGTCGCGCTTCATCTCAGTAGAGGTGTCCTGTCAGGCCCTGGACGATCGGTCCGAGCAGCAGGGCGGGGAAAAAGGTGAGCGCGCCGACGATCACGACCACGCCGATCAGCAGCACGACGAACGTGGGGTTGTCCGTGCGCATCGTGCCGAGCCCGGCGGGGGTGACGCGCTTGCCCGCCAGCGAGCCGGCGACGGCGAGCGCGAACAGGATCGGCGCGTAGCGCGCGAACAGCATGTCAAAGCCCCCGAGCAGGTTCGCGAAGGTGATGCCGTGCGAGCCGAGGTTGCCGGCGTGCGGCTGCACGAAGCCGCTGTAGCCGGCGAACGCCGAGCCGTTGTTGTTGGCCTGGGAGAGGTAGGCGTAGAAGGTCTCGGAGAAGCCCTGCGGCGTGTTCGTACCCGCTTTTGAGAGCGCGCCTTCGGAGATCGACTTGCGCCCGGCGCTCGACGCCGTCGCCATCGCCGTGCAGAACAGCGCCGCCAACGGCGTTATCAGGATGCCGAGGCCGGCGAGCTTGATCTCGCGCGCCTCGAGCTTCTTGCCGAGCCACTCGGGCGTGCGCCCGACCATCAGCCCGCCGATGAACACCGCGAGCAGGACGTACAGGAGCATCGAGTACAGCCCCGTGCCGACGCCGCCGAAGATCACCTCGCTGGCGGACAGGTTCGCAAACGGCACCGAGCCGCCGATGCCGGTGAAGGACTCGATCGCGCTGTTGACCGCGCCGCATGAGGTGACCGTCGTGACCACATCGAACAGTGCCGAGCCGGCGATGCCGAAGCGCTGCTCCTTGCCTTCCATGTTGCCGCCCGTCGAGCCGGAGATCACCTGCGTGTGCAGCCCCGCCGCGTGCTGGGCAGGCGAGCCGTGCGCCTCGGCGACATACGCCACGACGACCATCGCCAGGAACAGCACCATCATCGCCGAGTAGATCGCATATCCCTGGCGGCGGTTGCCGGTCATCCGCCCGTAGGTGAACACGAGCGCCGCCGGGACCACCAGCACGAGCAGCATCTCGAGGAAGTTGGTGAAGCCCGTCGGGTTCTCGAACGGGTGCGCCGAGTTGACGTTGAAGAAGCCGCCGCCGTTCGTGCCGAGCAGCTTGATCGCCTCCTGCGAGGCGACCGGTCCCATCGCGATCGACTGTGTCAGGCCGGTGATCGTGTGTGCCGTCAGGTATGTGCTGAAGTTCTGGATCACGCCCTGTGAGACGAGCACGAGCGCGCCGATCACCGCGATCGGCGCGAGCACATACAGGACCGTGCGCACGAGGTCCTGCCAGAAGTTGCCGAGGCTCTTGCCGCTGCGGTTGACGATGCCGCGGATCAGCGCGACCGCGACCACGATCCCGACGCCGGCGGACAGCCAGTTCTGGACGGTCAGCCCGATCATCTGGCTGAGGTAGCTCATCGTCGTCTCGCCGCCGTAGAACTGCCAGTTCGTGTTCGTCAGGAACGATGAGACGGTGTTGAAAGTGACGTTCCACGGCGCGGAGTGGTAGCCGAGGGGATTGAGCCCGTGCGGCACATAGAACGCATCCTGCGTACGCAGGATCAGGTACAGCAGCAGCCAGCCCGCGAGCGAGAAGATAAGCAGGCTTTTCGCGTAGGCCTTCCAGTCCTGTCCGTGCTCGGGATCGACGCGCAGCGCTTTGTAGAGAACACGCTCGGGGCCAGCGAGCAGCGGCGAGAGGAACACGCGCTGGCCGGTGTACACCTTCGCCATATAGCCGCCCAGCGCGAACGCGAGCAGCGTCAGCAGCGACACGAACAGGATGATCGTCAGCCAGCCGGCCAACGTCATCTCAGAGGTTCTCCCCGCGAATCAGCGCGTAGAACAGGTAGGCGATCACCAACACCGCGACGACGAGGCCGAAAAAGTCGGCGCCGCTCATGTGCGCGATGAAGAACGCGAGCGGGAGCGACGGGCTCATACCCGGTCGATTCCCTCGATCAGCAACAGCAGAATCGCAAACGCTGCGATCCCGAGAATGACTGCCACGACGTCCATGCCATTGACTATGGGGGGCGCCGCGTGACGACCGTGTGACGAATTCAGCCGCGCGCATAACGATTGTGTGACGGTCGGCGCGGACGCGCCTGCGACGCCTCCCCCGGCGCCCACGGCGCCCCGATCGCTGGCCGGGCCGCGCTAGAGCTCTACAGCGCGAATCTGTAACCGACGCCCGGATCGGTCACGACGTAGCGCGGACCGTCCTCGCCGCCGGGCTCAATCTTCGCGCGCAGGCGCGCGATGTGCGTGCGCAGCGGCTGGATGTCATCGACGTACTGCGGCCCCCAGACCTCCGCCAGCAGCGCGCGATGGGTCATCAGTCGCCCGCGGTTGCGCACGAGCACGCGCAGCAGCTCGAACTCGATCGGCGTCAGGTGGATCGGCTGCGAATCGCGGCGCACTACCCGGGCGGCGAGGTCGAGTTCGAGACCGTCGACGGTGATCGTCGGCTCATCGGGCGCGGGCGCAGTGCGGCGCAGCGCTGCCTGTAGTCGCGCCACGAGCTCACGCGCGCCGAACGGCTTGGTCATGTAGTCGTCGGCACCGGCCTCGAGCGCGCGTACCTTCTGGTCCTCCTCACCGACCGCCGAGAGCACGAGGATCGGCATCTCGCTCCACTCGCGCAGCCGCCGCGTCACCTCGACACCGTCGCCGTCGGGCAGCACGAGATCGACGATCGCCGCCTGCGGCGGGCTGACCGCGGCCAGGTCGAGCGCCTGCGCGGCGCTTTCCGCGGCCACCGCCTCGAACCCCGCCTCGCGCAGCACGACTTTCAGCGCGCGCACGATCTGCGGCTCGTCGTCGACCACGAGCACGCGCGGCGGCCTGCCCTCCGCGCCGCCCGCGCTCGCGCTCACGCCGCCTCGATCGGCAGCTCAAAGACGAACGTCGCGCCCTGGCCGGGCAGCGACTCGACATACAGCGAGCCGGCATTCGCCTCGGTGAAGCCGCGCGCGATCGCCAGGCCGAGCCCCGAGCCGCGGTGCTCGCCGCCGGAGGCGCCGGCGCGGTAGAACGGCTCGAACACGCGGTCGAGCTGGGCCGGAGGGATCCCCGGGCCGCGGTCGACGATCCGCACGATTACGCGATCGCCGCGGGCCTCCCGCGGCCCCTGCCCGTCGCCGTCCGTCGCCGCGACCGCGCTGGGAACGCGGGCGAGGCTGCGCACCGCGCGCGCGCGGACCGAGACCGGATGCCCGCCCGAGTGCCGCCTTGCGTTCTCGAGCACGTTGACGAACGCCCGCTCCATCTGCACAGGATCGACGCTCACGAGCGGCAGCTCCGCGTCGATCGACATGCTGAACTCACGCTCGCGGGGCGCGAGCTCGCGCACCGCCATCCGCAGCAGCTCCTCGACCGAGGTCCAGTCCCGGCGCGGCACCGCGGCCCCGGCCTCGAGCCGCGAAAGGTCCAGGAGGTTGTCGACCAGTCGCGAGAGCCGCTTGGTCTCCTCCTGGATCACGGCGGCCATCTCCTCGCGCTCGTGCGGCGAGACCGACGGGGAGCCGACGGCCTCGCCGGCCGCCGAGATCGCGGTCAGCGGCGAGCGCAGATCGTGGGAGACGGCGCGCAGGAGCGCTGTCTTGACGGTGTCCGCACGGCGCAGCGCGGCCGTCTCGACGACGCCGCCGAGCAGGCTCTCGCGCTCCAGCGCGGCGCTCAGCAGCGCCTCGAGCGCGGGCACGACGCGCTCCTGCAGCCTGCGCAGGTTGCTCTCTGATGTGTCCGCTCCGACGAGCAGCGTCCCCAGCCGCCGCGAGCCCTCGCGCAGGGGAAACGCCACGCTTCGCTCGTCGCCGTCGACCGCGTCCATCGAGATCGCCGCCGAGCTCAGCTCGAGCGTCTGCGCCAGACGCGCCGCGGCTGTCGGCAGGGCCTCCGCGAGGCTGTTGCCGCGCAGCAGCAGCCGCGCCATCTCCGCCGCCAGGTCGGCCTCCACGCGGCGCTCCTGCGCGTCGCGGGTGCGTGCGCGCGTCAGCTCCGCGAGCGAGCTCGAGAGGCCCGCGACGACGACGAACGCCACCAGCGCCACCCAGTTGCGCGAGTCCGCGATCGTGAAGTGGCCGACCGGTGGGAGATGAAAGAAGTTGAACGCGGCCGCGCTCAGCAACGCCGTCGCGAACCCGAGCCACACGCCCCAGGCGATCGAAACGAGCAGCACGGCCGGCAGGTAGACGACGCTCAGCGAGGCAACCGGCGCGACGTGCTTGAGCGGGTAGACGATCAGGGTGCACAGCGCGACCGCGGCGAGCGCAGCAAGCGCGCCCACCCGGCGGGAGGGCGGTTCTGGCCCGAGCAGAAGGCCGAAAGGGGAGCCCACGCCTGCAAGCCTAGTCGCGCGGCGGGGGACCGGCATCCCGTGCACGCGGCTGGATCATCCGTCCAGATCTTCGTGCAGGACTCAAGTCGCAGGGCATGCGTGCCGAAGCGCACCCGGGAGCAGACTGGCTGAATGATCCTCCGCACGCGCCACCCCGCTGCGCTTGGCCCGGTCGCGATTGCGGCTGGTCTGATGATGCTCTGCGCCCCCGGCGCCGGCGCGAGCACGCTCTCGCCGCTGCCCCCCGCGGACTACACCGCGCGCGCGTTCTGCGGCCCGCCCGCGCGCGCACAGGCCGCCTGCCTCGCGCTCGCACTCGTGCCGCAGACTGCGAGCGCACGCGCGCACACCCATCCGCTCGGCATGGCGCGCCCGGCGCTGGCGCCCGCCACCTCGCCGGTCGCGGCCGGCTACATCGGCCTGCGCCCGCAGGACCTGCACGGCGCGTACGCGCTGCCGGACACGAGCGCCGGCGCGCAGAAGATCGCGATCGTCGACGCCTACAACGATCCGAGCGCGGAAGCCGACCTGAAAGGCTATGACGAAGAATTCGGGCTGCCCGCCTGCACGAGCGGCAACGGCTGCTTCACCCAGCTCAACCAGAACGGCAAAGCCTCGCCGCTGCCGTTCCCGAAAACCAGCGGCGAACTGGAATCCGCGCGCGGCGGCAGCGCCGGCGAACGCAAAACCGCCGAACGCGCGACCGGCTGGGACGGTGAGATCTCGCTGGACATCGAGACCGCGCACGCCGTCTGTGAGAACTGCAGCATCCTGCTCGTCGAGGCGGAAACCTCGGCGTATGCGAACCTCGAAGCGGCCGAGCACAGCGCCGCCGTGCTCGGCGCGGGCGAGATCTCAAACTCCTGGGGCGGGCCCGAGGAAGGCGAGACGGCCGCAGCCGAGAAAGCGAGCCCGTTCAACGATCCAGGCGTCGTCATCACCGCCTCCGCCGGCGATGACGGGTATCTCGGCTGGGACGCCGCCAACAGCGCCGAACGGGGCTTTGCCGAGTTCCCCGCCTCCTCGCCGCACGTCGTCGCCGTCGGCGGCACGCGGCTGCAGATCGAAGCGGGCGGCGCCTGGGCGGGCGAGACGGTCTGGAACGGCGACGGCGCCGACGGCGGCGGCTGCAGCACGATCTTCGAAGCCCAGCCGTGGCAGCAGAACGTCGCCGGCTGGGGGCAGGTCGGCTGCCACCGCGAGCGCGCCGTCTCCGACATCGCCGCCGACGCCGACCCCTATACCGGCGTCGCGGTGCACGACACGAGCCCCGAGTGCCGCTCCGAATACGAACGGGAAGGGACACTGCACGAACTCGCCGACTGGTGCACAGTCGGCGGCACGAGCCTCGCCTCGCCGCTGATCGCATCCGTGTTCGCGCTCGCCGGCGGCGCCAAGGGAGCTCCCTATCCGGCGCGCACGCTTTACCAGAACAAGCTCGCCGCGCCCGCCGCGCTGCACGACGTCACGAGCGGCTCAAACGGCGCGTGCGCGAGCGCCTTCCAGATCGAAACCGGCCTCTCCAACTGCACGCTCAGCGCCGAGGCCGAAAGCTGCGCCGCGAAGCGGATCTGCCTGGCGGGCAGCGGATATGACGGCCCGTCCGGGCTCGGCACGCCCGATGGGCTGCTCGGCTTCACGCGATCGGCCGAAGACGAAGCCGCCGGCGAAGAAACGCTTCCGCCGGAAGAACCCGAAGAAGCGCCGACCGGCCCCGAAGAAGAAGGCGGCTCGCGCGAAAGCGAACAGAGCCTGCCGATCCTCGGCCGCGGGCGAAGCGCGGACAGCCCCCCGGCGGCGAGCGTCTATGGAGCGACGCCGACCGCTCCGCTGGCGATCATCGCGGACACCAAACCGAGCGTCGAGCTGAGCGCGCTGACGCTCACGCGCGCCGCGCTGATCGCGCTGAACCGCAGCCGGCCGAAGATGTCGCAGGTCGGCTTCCAGTTCACGATCAACCTGACCGCGCAGGTGCGCGCGACGCTCGCCAGGCGCATCCGCTCACACCGCCACAACAGATGGTCGCCGCTGCATCACTCGCTGACCTTCACCGCGGCCGGCGGCCACGACAGCCGCCGTCTCGGCGGCGGCACGGTGCTCGCAGCCGGGGTCTACCGGCTGACGCTCACGCCCGTGCACGGCGCGGCGCGCTCGCTCGTGTTCGCGATCGGCTAGCGCGCGGCTGGCGCGAGCCGCGCCGGAGCCCCGAACGCGAGGAGCGCAGGCGGCAGCTCGACGGCGCCGTCGCCCTGCTGGCCATTCTCGAGCAGGGCCACGATCGTGCGCCCGACGGCGACGGCGGTGCCGTTGAGCGTGTGCAGCGTCTGCGTGTGCTTGCCGGCGCGGAGGCGAATGTTCAGGCGCCGCGCCTGGTAGTCGGTCGTGTTCGAGCACGAGGTGAGCTCGCGGTAGCGGCCCTGGCTCGGCAGCCACGCCTCGCAGTCATACTTCTTCGCGGCCGAGTTGCCGAGATCGCCGACCGCGATGTTGACGACGCGATACGGCAGCCCGAGCTCGCCGAGGATCGACTCCTCGATCGCGAGAATGCGCTCGTGCTCGGCGCTTGACTCCTGCGGCGCGACGAAGCTGAACATCTCGACCTTGTCGAACTGGTGCACGCGGAAGATCCCGCGCGTGTCCCTGCCGGCCGCCCCCGCCTCGCGGCGGAAGCACGGCGAGAAGCCGGCGTAGCGCAGCGGCAGCTGCTCGGCGTCGAGGATCTCACCCTCGTGCAGCGAGGCGAGCGCGACCTCCGATGTGCCGACGAGAAACAGCTCATCCTCGGGCAGGCTGTAGATCTGCTGCTCGGTGTCGGGCAGGAAGCCGGTGCCGAACAGCGCGCGCTCACGCACCAGCACCGGCGGGATCACCGGCTCAAAGCCCTCGCCGCGCAGCTTCTCGAGCACCCAGCGCACGAGCGCCAGCTCGAGCATCACGAGGTCGCCTTTGAGGTACGCGAAGCGTGCCCCCGAGAGCTTCGCGCCGCGATCCATGTCGATCATCGCGCCCGCCAGCTCGAGATGGTCGCGCGGCTCGAACGCGGGCGCGGGAACCGTCCCGACCTCGCGCACGAGCTCATCCTCGGGCCCCGCCGCGGCCGTCGCGTCGGGCACGTTCGGCAGCGGCGCGAGCAGCGCATCGAGGCCCTGTTTGGCGCGGTCGGCCTGCTCGCTGAGCGACTTCACCTCGGCGCTCAGATCCTTCATCCGCGCGAGCTGCTCGCTCACGTCGGTGCCGGCGCGCTTGCCCGCGGCGATCTGCTCGGAATCGGCGCGCTGCTTCGCGCGCAGACTCTCGGCCGTGGTTGTCGCCGCACGCCACTCCTCGTCCTTCGCGCGAATCTCATCGAGCACCGCGACCAGCGCGGGGTCACGCCGCGCGAGCGCCGCCTTCACCTCGTCAGCCTTCGTCGCGGATGCGTCTGAGATCGAGCACGCCAGCAGCCTATCCGTCCGCGCCAGCACGCCTGCGGTAATCGCGAGCTGCACTCGGCCAAGCAGGTAGTTGGCATCGGGCCGACTGCCGACGCTTCAGCGTCCCGGTCGAAACGAGACCAACGACCTGCGCTATTTGGTCGACAGCGTGATGTTCGTGGTCGGCACTTTCTGTGCCTGCTGCCCGGAATACTCGGCGAGGAACGCCGCGACCGCCTGCGCGTCGTCGCCGAGCACGATGTTCTCGGGCATGATCGCGCCGGAGAAGCCGCCGTTGCGGATCGCGTAGAGCACCTGCGCTTCGTTCTCCTTGCGGATGTTGAAGTTCGGCCCGTTCGTCCTGACGCGGTTGTTGATGCTCGTCGCGGAGCCCTGCGCACCGACCGTCGAGAGCGTGTGGCAGCCCGAGCAGTGGTCGCGGAAGAGCACCGCGCCGCGATAGTACGGACTGGTCTTCGCGACCTGGATCCCCTGCGTGCCGCACGCGCCCAGAGCCGCGGCGCACGCGAGCAGGACGATCGTCATTGCTGCGAGCCTCATGCGCCGGGAATATATAGGGCCTATCCGTGGCCCGCTCAGAACCCGTGGGCGGTGCCCGCGGCGCGGAGGGCGAGGAACACGACCACGAGCGCCGACAGCGCCATCACGCCGATCTCGCGTTGGACGACCGCGGTGACCACCGCGCGCTGCTCATCCGCGGGCAGCTCGCCGACGGCCTGGGCGTCCTCGAGACCGCGCTGCTGGAGGATCGTCTCCGCCGAGCTGACACGCAGCTGCTCGGCGATGAACGCGATCGCCAGGGGCAGCAGCGCATACAGATAGAAGAGACGTTCGCTCGAGTAGTGCCCGGCCGCCGCGAGCGAGGCGACGGCGATCGCCAGCGCCAGCGCGGAGCCCTGTGCGACGCGCAGCACCGTCCAGAACACGCCCGGGCCGCGCGCGCCCGCGACGTCGCCCCGGTACCACAGCCACGCGCCCAGCAAACCGGCGATCGCGTTGAGCGCAGCGACGAGCAGCGCAGCGGCCACGACCGCTTCGGTCATCCCTGCGATATCGCGCCGATTGCCACTATGTAACACCCTGCCACAAGCAGTGATATAACAGCGCGCGGTGCTCCGAAGCTATCTCCCGGCGATCGTCTTTCTGATTCTCGGCGGCGCCGTGGGCGCGGTCTTCACGGTCCTCAACTCGGTACTCGGCCCGCGCCGCGCGATGCCCCACAAGCAGGACCCCTACGAGTGCGGCCTGCCGTCGGAGGTCAAGCGCGGGATGCGCTTCGGCATCAGCTTCTACCTGATCGCGATGCTGTTCATCCTGTTCGACATCGAGGTCGTCTTCCTGTACCCGCTCGCGATCGAGCTGCGTGCCTACGGCACGTTCGCGATGATCGAGATCATCGTCTTCATCGCGCTCCTGTTCGTCGCGTTCGTCTACGTCTGGAGACGGGGGGCGCTCGAGTGGAGGTGAAACGCGAGAAGCTCGCCGCGGTCGACCCCGAGCGCCTGCGCGTGCGCGATCTCAACTCGCGCCAGCTGCTGCGCGGCGGCACGCTCGAGGGCCTGAACCAGCCGGCCCACCTCGAGGGCTCAGAGCTGGAGCGCTACGTCGAAGACCGGATCCTCACGACGACGCTCGACCAGGCCGTCGCATGGGCGCGCTCGAACTCGTTCTTCCCGCTCGCGTTCGGGCTCGCGTGCTGCGCGATGGAGGTCTTCCACACGGCCGCTTCGCGGCTGGACATCGGGCGCTTCGGCTTTGAAGCATTCAGGGCCTCGCCGCGCCAGGCCGATCTGCTGATCCTCTCCGGCCGCGTGTCGATCAAGATGGCGCCGATCGTGCGCCGCGTATACGACCAGATGCTCGAGCCGAAGTGGACGATCTCGATGGGCGCCTGCTGCAGCTCGACCGGCGTCTTCAACAACTACGCGCTCGTGCCCGCCGACAAGTTCATGCCGGTCGACGTGCACGTCCCCGGCTGCCCGCCCCGGCCGGAGGCGCTGATGCACGGGATCCTCAAGCTCCGCAAGATGGTCCAGGACGACCCCGACATGGGCTGGCGCGAGCGCTACGGCGCCGTCGGCACGGAGGAGATCGTCCCCGGTGCCTGATGCCACCGGGCTGGAGCTGATTGCCCACGAACTGGGCGAGGCGATTCTCGACACCTCGCACTTCCGCGGCCGCGCGACGCTCGAGATCGACCCCGCGCAGATCCGCCCGACACTCGCGCACCTGCGCGGGCGCGGATACGCGTTCCTGGCGAGCCTGCACGGCGTCGACTACTACCCCGAGGAGCCGCGTCTCGGCGTGCACTACGAGCTGCTCGACATGAGCAGCGTCGACCGCATCAACGTCAAGCTGCGCGTGCCGATCGCCGCGCCCGAGGTCGACTCGGTCACAGACGCGTGGCCGACCGCCAACCACCAGGAGCGCGAGGTCTATGACATGTTCGGCGTCGTCTTCCGCGGACATCCCGATCTGCGCCGCATCCTGATGCCGGAGGACTACGAGGGCCACCCGCAGCGCCGCGACTTCCCGATCGGCGGCGAACCGGTGATCTTCACGTACAACGAAGCCGAGGGCAGCGGAGCGCCGCGGTGAGCCCGCTCGAGAACCCGTCGCTGTCGGAGGGCCTGGCGCTCGGCCAGGGGGTCACGATCGAACATGGCCCGGCGCAGCCCGGCGGCGAGGAGACCAGCCAGGAGCTGCTGACGCTCAACTTCGGCCCCCACCACCCGGCCACGCACGGCGTGCTGCGCCTGCTCGTCACGCTGCAGGGCGAGGTCGTGCGCGACCTCAAACCGATCGTCGGCTACGTGCACACGGGGATCGAGAAGACCGCCGAGGACAAGGCCTACTGGAAGGTCATCCCGATCGTCGAGCGGATGGACTACCTGTCCTACTACTTCAACGCGTTCGCGTTCTGCGGCGCCGTCGAGATACTCGCCGAGGTCGAGGTCCCCAAGCGCGCGCAGTATCTGCGCGTGATCCATCTCGAGCTCAACCGCATCGCATCGCATCTGATCTGGCTCGGTACGAGCGCGCTGGACCTCGGCGCGGTGTCGATCTTCCTGTACTGCCTGCGCGAGCGCGAGCAGATCCTCGACCTGTTCGAGATGTCATCCGGGCAGCGCATGCACACGCGCTACATCCAGGTCGGCGGCGTCGCCGAGGACATCCCCGCGGGCTTCGCGCAGAAGCTGCGCGAGTTCCTCGCGATCATGCCCGGGCGCGCCGACCAGTACGGCGCGATCCTCAACTCCAACGAGATCGTCCTGCAGCGGCTGCGCGGCGTCTGCCCGCTCGACGCCGAGACGCTGCTGTCGCTCGGCGTCACCGGCCCGCTGCTGCGCGCCGCCGGCAACCCGTGGGACCTGCGCAAGGCCGACCCGTACTGCTCCTACGAGGACTTCGCGTTCAAGATCCCGGTCGGCACGGTCGGCGACAACTACGACCGCTTCGCCGTGCGCCTGGCCGAAATCTACGAGTCGGTGAAGATCATCGAGCAGGCACTCGACGGCCTGCCCGAGGGCCCGCACATCACCGAGGACCGCAAGATCGCGCTGCCCCCGCGCCATGAGCTCGCGACCTCGATGGAGGCCCTGATCCATCACTTCAAGCTCGTCACCGAGGGCTTTCGCGTGCCGCCCGGCGAGGTCTACTTCCCGATCGAGGGCCCGCGCGGCGAGCAGGGCTGCTTCGTGCGCTCAGACGGCTCCTCAAAGCCCGCGCGCGTGCACATGCGCGACTCCTCCTTCGTCAACCTGCAGGCGCTCGCCGCGATGACAGAGGGCGCCTACATCGCCGACATGATCGCGACCACGGCGATGCTCGATCCGATCCTCGGCGGCATCGACCGATGATCCTGGCCACGCATACCGGCGTCGGCTCGGCGTCCTCGGTCGCTCGCGTGCGGACCATGCCACGCTCCCTGCGTCCTTGCCCGACTTGGCCTGCGTGGCCAGGATGTGCGCAATGACCGTGCGACGCTTCGAGCATGGCTCGCGCGTGCCCGGGTGGGACATGCCGGTCGACCTCGAGAAGGACCCGGCGGAGATCCCCGACCCGGCGAGCACCGCGGTGCCGCAGGCGCTGCGCGAGGAGATCGAGGCGCACCTCGCCGACTACCCCGATCGCCACTCGGCGGCGCTGCCGGCGCTCGCCGCGGCGCAGCGCGTGCACGGCTGGTGCTCGCCCGAGGCGCTCGAGCAGGTCGCCTGCGTGATGCGCGTCACGCCCGCCTACCTGGAGTCGGTCGCGAGCTTCTACGACATGCTCGAGACGACCCCCGTCGGGCGCCACAGCGTGTACGTCTGCACGAACATCTCCTGCTCGCTGCGCGGCGCCGACGAGCTGTATCAGGCGATCCGCGACGCGGCCGGCGATGACGTCGACGTTCAACGTGCGCGCGTTCGAGTGCCTCGGCGCCTGCGACATCGCGCCGATGGCCTCCGTCGACGGCGTCTACGTCGGACCGCTCGCGATCACCGACGTGCCGCAGCTGCTCGAGGACGTGCGCGCGGGAGGGCCGGTGCTCCCCGACAAGCAGCTTGCCCGCCGGCTCGTCGCCGACCCGCGCGCGAACGACAGCGAGTTCCCGTTGCACCCGGCCGAGGGCGAGGTGCGCTAGCGGTGGCCGCGCCGAGCGCCTCCCCGATGCTGCTGTTCACGGACATCGACGAGCCGGGGCTGAACACACTCGAGGTCTACGAGCGCCGCGGCGGCTACGAGTCGCTGCGCAAGGCGCTCGCGATGAGCCCAGAGGACGTGCTCGGCAACCTCGAAGCCTCACAGCTGCGCGGACGCGGCGGCGCCGGCTTCGGGATGGGCACGAAGGTCTCGTTCCTGCCGAAAGGCTCGATGGACAAGTACCTCGTGTGCAACGCCGACGAGTCCGAGCCGGGCACCTTCAAGGACCGCGAACTGATGCAGAAGACGCCGCACACGCTGATCGAGGGGCTCGTGATCGCGGCCTACGCCGGCGGCATCAACTGCTCGTTCATCTACATCCGCGGCGAGTACGTCCACCAGGCCGACGCGCTCGACGCGGCGCTCGCCGAAGCACGCGCCGCGGGCTACATCGGCGAGAACATCCTCGACTCCGGCCATTCGCTCTCGCTCGTCGTGCACCGCGGCGCCGGCGCGTACATCTGCGGCGAGGAGACCGGGCTGCTCGACTCGCTCGAAGGCAAGCGCGGCAACCCGCGCCTGAAGCCGCCGTTCCCCGCCAACCAGGGCCTCTACAAAGGGCCGACGCTGATCAACAACGTCGAGACGCTCGCGACCGTACCGGCGATCATCAGGATGGGCGGCGAGGAGTACGCGAAGCTGGGCGTCGAGCGCTCGACCGGCACCAAGCTCGTGTCGGTCTCCGGCCACGTGCGGCGCCCCGGCAACTACGAGATCGAACTGGGCATCCCTTCGCGCGAGATCATCTACGGGCTCGCCGGCGGCCCCGACGAGGGGCGCACCGTCAAGTGCTGGTTCCCCGGCGGCTCCTCCTCGCCGGTGCTGACCGCCGCCGAGCTGGACGTCCCCTACGACTTCGATTCGCTCGCCAAAGCGGGCACGATGCTCGGCTCCGGGGCGATCATCGTCGTCGATGACGCGACGCCGATCCTCGACGTCGCGCTGAAGGTCGCGAAGTTCTACCGGCACGAGTCCTGCGGCAAGTGCACCCCCTGCCGCGAGGGCACGAACTGGACTGTCAAGATGCTCGAGCGGATCGAGACCGGCGAGGCGACGCCGATGGACCTCGAGATCATGGCCTCGGTCCAGGAGCACATCATCGGCAACTGCCTGTGCGTGCTCGGCGACGCGATGGCGATGCCGATCGGCTCGATGATCGCCAAGTTCAAAGACGAGTTCGAAGCGCACATGGAAAGCGCGCGGATCAGCCGCGGCGCCAACGGCGCGGACACGGCGCTGGCCGCGCAGGGCGCGCTCGCGGACCCGCCCGGCACGCTGCTCGCCGTGCAGGGCAGCGGTGAGCAGGCGCCGGGGGCACACGACGGCGCGCCCGGCACCCATCGGGGTGGCGCCTGATGCCCCGCCCGCAACCGAGGACGATCACGTTCACGATCGACGGCCGCGAGGTGCAGGCGCCGGAGAACACGATGCTCGTCGATGCCGCCAAGCACGGCGACGTCGAGATCCCGGTCTTCTGCTACGAGCCCAAGCTCGGCCAGCCGGTCGGCGCCTGCCGCATGTGCCTCGTCGAGATCGAGGGGATCCCGAAGCTGCAGACCGGCTGCTCGACGCCGGTCAAGGACGGCATGGTCGTGCACACCCAGACCGAGCGCGTGAAGACCGCGCAGCAGTCGGTCGTCGAGTTCCTGCTGATCAACCACCCGCTCGACTGCCCCGTCTGCGACAAGGGCGGCGAGTGCCCGCTGCAGGACATCACGTTCGGATGGGGCGGCGGCATCTCGCGCTTCATCGAGCCCAAGCGCCATTTCGTCAAGCCACTCGAGCTCTCGCCGCTGATCGCGATCGACCGCGAGCGCTGCATCCTCTGCTACCGCTGCGTGCGCTTCTCCCAGGAGGTCGCCGAGGACTACCAGCTGGTACTGCTCGAGCGCGGCGCCCACTCCTATGTCGCGACGTTCGACGGCCACCCCTACGTGGCGCCGTTCAGCGGCAACATCGTCGAGCTGTGCCCGGTCGGCGCGCTCACCTCGCGCCCGTACCGCTTCAGGGCGCGCCCCTGGGACATCGAGGGCGCGGGCTCGATCTGCACGCTGTGCCCGGCGCAGTGCAACGTCACGCTGACCGTCCGCGACGAGCGCGCGCTACGCGTGCTCGCGCGCGAGAACGACGAGGTCGACGACGGCTGGCTGTGCGACAAGGGCCGCTTCGCCTACCAGTCATTTCACGTCGACGCACGGATCACGCAGCCACTCGTGCGCGACGGCGGCGAGCTGCGCGCGGTCTCCTGGGAGCGCGCGCTGGAGGCGGCCGCGACGGGACTGCGCCGCGCCGGCGCGCGGACCGGCGCGATCGTCGGCGGACAGAGCACCAACGAGGAGGGGCACCTGCTCGCGCGGCTGTTGCGCGAGGGCCTCGCCAGCCCCCATCTGGACTCGCGCCGAGGCGGCACGCTCGCGCTCGACCTGCAGCGTGCGCTCGGCGCCCCGGCGCTGCAGGCGCGAACCTCGACCTCGAGTTCGCACACGCCGTGCTGGTGCTCGACACCGAGCCCGTCAACGACGCGCCGATCCTCGACCTGCGGCTGCGCAAGGGCGTCCGCCGCCACGGCCTGAAGCTCGCGGTCGCCTCGCCGTACGCGAGCTCGCTGGACGCGAACGCGGCGATCTCGGTGCGCTACGCGCCCGGCGCCGGCGCCGCCTTCGCGGCCGCGCTCAGCGCGGCGCTGGGCGGCGGCGAGAACGTCGATCAGCTCGCACAGGCGGCCGGCACGCCGGCCGATCAGCTCCGCGCGCTCGCCGCGCTGCTGCGCGGCGCCGAGGCGGAGGCGGGCGATGACGCGGCCGCCGGGCGCGAGGTCGTCGTGCTGTGGGGCGAGCGCCTGACCGCCGGGCCGGGCGCGAGCGCCGGCGCGCGCGCGCTGCTCGCGATCGCGGCGGCCCTGGGGATCGCCGACCGCGACGGCGCCGGGCTCCTGGAAGTGCCGACGGGAGCGAACGGGCGCGGGCTGCGCGAGGCCGGCGTGCTCCCCAACGGCGGCCCGGGGCTGAGCGTCGCCGGCGACGGCGGACGCGACGCGCGCGGCATCGCCGCAGGGCTCGCCGCGGGCGAGCTGAGCGCGCTCTACATCCTCCACGGCGACCCGCTGCGCGACCTGCCCGATCGCGAGCTCTGGGAGCAGGCGCTGAACGCCGCCGCGACCGTGATCGCGCACGCCTCGTTCCTCACGGACACGGTGCGCGAGCACGCCGATGTCGTCTTTCCGGCCGAGGCCTACCCGGAGAAGGAAGGCACGATCGTGCACCCGGACGGCCGCCTGCAGCGCCTGCGCACGGCGATCGCGCACCCCGGCGAGGTGCGCGCCGAGTGGCACGTGATCGCCGAGCTCGCGCTGCGGCTCGGGCTCGACCTCGACGTGCTGAGCGCGCCGATGGCATCGCGCCAGCTGTTCGCCGCGGTGCCGTTCTACGCCGGGCTGACGCTCGAGGAGATCGGCGGACGCGGGGTGCGCTGGCAGGAGCGCGACGCGGCCGCGGCGTTCCCGGCGCCCGCCCGCGAGCTGCCCGCGCGCAACGAGCCGAGCGCCGCTGCGGGCTCGCAGGACGCGGTCGCGCTCGCCGGCTATCGCTCTGTCTGGGACGCGCCCGAGGTCGAGTTCTCGCCGGCGCTCGAGTTCCTCTACCCGCGCACCGAGCTGGTGAGCTGAGCGCCGATGCTCGCGGTCGTCGGCTACTACGAAGAATGGTGGATCCAGATCCTCAAGTCGATCGTGATCTTCGCGGTCGGACTGCAGCTGGTGCCGGTCGTGCTGCTCGCCGAGCGCAAGCTGCTCGGGCGCTTCCAGAACCGCTACGGCCCCAACCGCGTCGGCCCCTACGGCGCGCTGCAGCCGCTCGCGGACATCCTCAAGCTGCTCACCAAGGAGCAGTTCCGCCCGACCACCTCGATCGGGTTCCTGTTCGCGTTCGCGCCGATCATCTCGATCATCACGGCCGTCGCGGCGTTCGCGATCATCCCCTTCGGCAACGTCCAGAGCATCTTCGGCACGCCCGTCGGGCTGTACGGGATCGACGTCTCGATCGGCCCGCTGTACGTGTTCGCGCTCGGCGGCGTCGCCTTCTACGGGATCATGCTCGGCGGCTGGGCGTCCGGTTCGAAGTACTCGTTCCTCGGCGCGATGCGCGGCGCGGCGCAGCTGATCTCCTATGAGGTCTCGCAGGCGCTCGCGCTCGTCGGTGTGATCATGACCGCGCAGACACTGTCGCTGACCGGCATCGTCGAAGCGCAGAAAGGCATGTGGTACATCGTCCCCCAGTTCGTCGGCTTCCTCGTCTTCCTCGTCGCCGGCTTCGCCGAGACCAACCGCGCGCCGTTCGACCTCACCGAGGCCGACGCCGAGCTCGTCGGCGGCTACATCACCGAGTACGGCGGCGGGCGCTTCGCCTCCTACTTCTTCGCCGAGTACCTCAACGTGCTCGTCGTCTCGGGGATCGTCACGACGGTCTTCCTCGGCGGCTGGCTGCTGCCGTTCGGGATCCACCCGCCCGGCTGGGTGGACCCGTTCGTCGTGCTGTTCAAGATGTCGCTGATCACGTTCCTGTTCATCTGGATACGTGCGACATTGCCGAGGCTGCGCTACGACCAGTTGATGAGCTTCGGCTGGAAGGTGCTGCTGCCACTCGCAACCCTCAACGCCCTCGTCACCGCGATCCTCGTGGTGTCGGTGAACTGATGAGCGACCCGACAAGCCCACAGCCAGAGCAGACGCGCGCCACGGCGACGCTGAAGATCGGCGGCTGGCATCCCGGCGAGGACGTGATCGAGATCCAGCGCACGCCGGCGCCGGGGCCGGCGCGCAGCACCTGGCGCAGCTTCCGCGAGACCGCGCGCGGGATGCTGACGACGCTCGGACGGATCAAGGAGGGCGTCAACAGCGTCGAGTACCCCGAGCACAAGATCCCCGTCTACCCGCGCTTCCGCGGACGGCACAAGCTGCACCGCTTCGAGGACTCCGGCCTCGAGAAGTGCGTCGGCTGCTCGCTCTGCGCGGCCGCCTGCCCGGCCGACTGCATCCGCGTCGTCGCCGCCGAGAACACGCCCGAGAACCGTGTCTCCGCCGGCGAGCGCTACGCGGCGGTGTATGAGATCAACCTCTCGCGCTGCATCTTCTGCGGCTACTGCGAGATCGCCTGCCCGTTCGACGCGATCACGATGGGCCACGACTACGAGCTCTCGGACTACAGCCGCGCGGACCTGATCTTCACGAAGGAGATGCTTCTCGCCGAGCCGCTCGAGCGCACGCCGCTGAGGAACGAGGGCGAGTGACGAGCGCAGCTCCGACAGGCGGCGCCGCGGCGGCGCGCGACGGTCTCACAAGCGCCGCCCGGAAGGCGGCAAGATGAGCTCCGTCCTGTTCTTCATCGCCGCGATCGGCGTGATCGCCGGCGCGATCGGCGTGGTGATGCTGCGCAACCCGTTCTACAGCGTGCTCGCGCTCGTCAGCCACCTCGTCTCGCTGGCCGTGCTGTTCCTGCTGCTGCGCGCGGAATTCGTCGCCGCGGTGCAGGTGATGGTCTACGCCGGCGCGGTGATGGTGCTGTACGTGTTCGTGGTCGCCTACATCGGCGACGGCGACTCGATCGGTGAGCGCCTGCGCGGCAGCGGCCCGGTCGCCTCCGGGCTGCGGCTCGGCGGCGCGGTGCTCGGCGGCGCGATCCTGATCGAGCTGCTGATCGCGCTGCTCGGCACCGGCCTCGAGGCGACCTCCGGGCAGGGCGCCGGCTACGTCCCCGGCCCGAAGACCTACGGGACGCCTGCATACATCGGCCAGCTGCTGCTGACGCGCTTCCTGCTCGCGTTCGAGCTCGCCTCGTTCCTGCTGCTGATCGCCGCCGTCGGCGGCGTCGTGCTCGCGCGCCGGCGCGGCGGCCTCGGCGAGGAGAACCGGCCCGAGGTGCTGACGCCGCTGAACCTGCTGCGCGCCCAGGGAACGGGCACGATGGCCGAGGGGATCGGCGAGCGACCGTCATGAGCATCGCCTGGTATCTGACGGTCTCGGCGATCGTCTTCTCGCTCGGAGCGGTCGGCGTGATGACGCGGCGCAACCCGCTGGTCGTGCTGCTGTGCCTCGAGCTGATGCTCAACGGCGGCAACCTCGCGCTCGTCGCGTTCTCGCGCATGTGGGGCAACGGCGACGGGCAGATCCTCGCGCTCGTGGTGATGACCGTGGCCGCCTGCGAGGTCTGCATCGGCCTCGGCATGATCGTCGCGATCTTCCGCCGCAACCTGCCGATCGACGTCGATGAGATGCGGGAGCTGCAGGGGTGAGGGCGGGAGCAGCGACCACGGCGGCCCGGCAGGCCGCTCTCCCCGTCGCAGGCGCCGGCCGCACGGAGACGACGCCATGACCACGACGACCTGGGGCTGGCTCGTGCTCGCGTTCCCGCTGGCCGGCACGCTGGCGATCGCGGGCGGCTACCGCCGCGTCGGCTCGCTGGGGCCGCGTGCGGCCGGCTGGATCGGCACCGGCGCGATCGGGCTCGCCTTCCTGGCGGCGCTCGCCGCGCTGATCTCCCTGCAGGGCCACGCGGCCGATCACCGCCAGCTCGTCTCATCGCTGTGGAACTACGCGTCGACGGTCGGGGTCGACGCCGAAATGTCGATCCTCGTCGACCCGCTGTCGGTCTTCATGATCCTGATCGTCACCGGCGTCTCGGCGATGATCCACCTGTACTCGATCTCCTACATGGACGGCGATCGAGGCGCCACGCGCTTCTTCGCCTACCTCAACTTCTTCGTCTTCTCGATGCTGCTGCTCGTGCTCGCGGGCAACTTCCTGCTGCTGATCATCGGCTGGGCGTTCGTCGGCGCCGCCTCCTACCTGCTGATCTCCTTCTGGTACCGGCGCAAGACCGCCACCGCGGCGGGGATCAAGGCGTTCGTGATCAACGTCATCGGCGACGTCGGACTCGTGCTGGGCACGTACTTCATCTTCAGGCACACGCACACGCTCGACTTCCTCAAGACCTTCAAGGCAGCGGAAGCGGGCGCGTTCGGCCACGGCAGCGACAACGCCGACATCCTCGCCGGCTGCCTGCTGCTGCTCGTCGGCGCGTTCGCCAAGTCGGCGCAGATCCCGCTGCACACGTGGCTGCCGGACGCGATGGAGGGCCCGACTCCGGTCAGCGCGCTGATCCACGCCGCGACGATGGTGACCGCCGGCGTCTACCTGATCGCGCGCATGCACACACTGTTCGAACTCGCGCCCGCCGCCCAGGACGTCGGCGCGGTCGCCGGCGCGGCGACGCTGCTGATCGCGGGCACGATCGCGCTGACGCAGACCGACATCAAGCGCGTGATCGCCTATTCGACGATGTCCCAGGTGGGCTACATGATCATGGGCGTCTCCGTCGGCGCCTACGCGGCCGGGATGTTCCACCTGATGACGCACGCCTTCTTCAAGGCGCTGCTGTTCATGGGCGCCGGCTCGATCATCGGCGCGATGGGCGGCGAGCAGTCACTCGAGAAGATGGGCGGGTTTCGCAAGGCGATGCCGTTCACGTTCGGCTGCTTCATCGTCGGCGGCCTCGCGCTGTCCGGGATCCCGCCGTTCTCCGGCTTCTTCTCCAAGGACGAGATCCTGCTCGTGACGGGCGAGGAGGGCGGCTGGCACTGGGCGCTGTACGTGCTCGGCTACATCGGCGCGTTCCTGACCGCGATCTACACGTTCCGGATGATCTTCCGCGCGTTCTACGGCGACCCGGTGCCGGAGGCGCGCGAGCTCGAAGGCGGCCACCTGCACCATCCGGCGACGCCCACCAACCCGGCCACCGGCGAAGTCGAGGACACCGACGTCGGCTTCCCCGGTCCGAACCATGCGATCGCCGAGCGCTCGCCGTCGATGCGCGTGGCGATGGTCGTGCTCGCGATCGGCGCGGTCGGCGCCGGCCTCGTGCAGATCCCGAACGTCGACTTCGTGATCGACGACTTCCTGCGTCCGACGTTCGCGACCTCGCCGCTGTATGAACCGCACACCAGGGACGGGCTGCTGATCTTCGGGCTGCTGCTCGGCACCGCGCTCGGCCTGGCGGGCATCGCGATCGCCTACCGCGTGTGGGTCCAGCGCCCAGGGACCGCCGAGCGAGTGCGCGCGCGCGTGCCCGCGCTGTACGCGCTGTCGGTGAACAAGTGGTACTTCGACGAGCTCTACGGCGCGATCATCGTGCGCCCCATCGCCGCGGTCGGCAACTTCGCGCGCGACACGTTCGAGCGGCTGTTCGTCGATGAGACGATCATCGGTGGCAGCACCGGCCTGGTGCGCGCCGGATCGGCTGCCGTGCGCGCCGCGCAGAGCGGCTTCCTGCGCTACTACGCGGCGCTGCTCGTGCTCGGGCTGAGCGGCGTCGGCCTCTACTTCCTGCTGCAGGCCTGACCGTCATGCCACCGCTCTCGATACTGATCTGGATACCGGCCCTGTGCGGGCTCGTCGGGGCGCTCGTCTCGGCGGCCACCTC
Organism: uncultured Solirubrobacteraceae bacterium; assembly: GCA_963827105.1. Taxonomy (GTDB): domain Bacteria; phylum Actinomycetota; class Thermoleophilia; order Solirubrobacterales; family Solirubrobacteraceae; genus Palsa-744. The sequence goes on from CAWHAB010000010.1 coordinate 121,959, forward strand.
ACGCCCCTCAGCGCCGCGGGCCGCGGACGCAGCGAGCGACGCGGGCCCCGGCGGGCGCGCCTGGAGCACGCCCGGCGTGCTCGCGCTGCTCGGCACGCTCGTCGCGCTCGCGCTGTCGATTGGCTACATCGCCGACTACGAACCCGACGGCGGCCTGCAGCACGTCACCGACGTCGTCTGGATCGCCGAACTGGGGATCCACTACAAGCTCGCGATCACCGGGCTCAACGTCTTCCTGATCGGGCTCACGACGCTGCTGTTCGCGGCCGCGACGCTCGCCAGCAACCTGCGCGCGCCCGAGCACGCGATCGAGCGCCCGCGGCTCTTCTACTTCCACTTCATGCTCGCCGAGTCGGCCGTGCTCGGCGCGTTCCTCGCCCAGGACCTCGCGCTGTTCGTCGCCTTCTTCGACCTGATGCTGATCCCGTTCTACTTCCTGATCGGGACGGATTGGGACCCCGCCCACCCGCGACCGGGCCGCGTGAAAGCGACGATCAAGCTCGTCATCTACACGCTCGTCGGCTCGCTGCTGATGCTCGCCGCCGCGATCGCGACCGGCGTGCTCGCCGCGCAGCAGGGAGGCGGGCACATCTCATTCGTGCTCTCGACGCTGCAGTCGCTGCCGCTGAGCACCGGCTCGCAGGAGTGGATCTTCCTGTTCTTCGCGGCCGCGTTCCTCGTGAAGATGCCCGCCTTCCCCCTGCACGGCTGGATGCCGGACGGCTATCGCGCGATGCCGATCGAGGTGCTGATGGTCTTCTCCGGCGTGCTCTCGAAGGTCGGCGCATACGGCTTCCTCGCGATCGCGCTGCCGCTGTTTCCTCGCGCCGCCGCGCACTTTCAGACGCTGATGCTGCTGATCGGCCTGTTCTCGATCATCTACGGCTCGCTGCAGGCGTTCAGCCAGCATGACGCGCGCCTGATCGCCGGATACTCCTCGGTCGCACAGATGGGCTTCATCACGCTCGGCATCTTCGCGCTCAACCCGCAGGGCGCGCAGGGGGCGCTGCTGCAGATGCTCAACCACGGTCTCGTCGTCGCGCCGCTGCTGTTCATCGTGGCGCTGCTCGCGCAGCGCGCGGGCGGCTCTGAAGACATCCGCGCGATGGGCGGCATCGCGTTCCGCGCGCCGCTGCTCGCGACGCTGTTCCTGATCGTCGCGTTCGCGACGCTCGCGATGCCCGGGTCCTCGAACTTCGTCGGCGAGTTCCTGATCCTGCTCGGCGTCTTCAACGCCAAGCTCGCGATCGCGGTCATCGCCTTCAGCGGCGTGGTGTTCGCGAGCGTCTACGCGCTGCGGCTGTTCATCCGCGCGATGCACAACCGCGTCGGGGCGAACGTCACCTCGCGCGAGATCTCCTTCCGCGACAGCCTCGTGCTGGTGCCGATCGTGCTCGTGATCATCGCGCTCGCGCTGTACCCGCAGCTGGCGCTGCATCGCAGCGAAGGCTCGGTCAAGCAGGCGGTCGCCAAGGCCCAGGTGGCGGCGCGGCCGGCGCCGCTGACGACAGCGAGCGTGGCGCAGCAGACGCTGGTGATCAAATGAGCGCCACGACGCTGCTCGCCACCGCCACGCTGAAAGGCCCGCACATCGACTTCGCGGGGCTCTCGCCGCTGCTCGCGCTGCTCGGCGGCACCGCGCTCGTACTGCTCGTCGGGCTGCTCGGCTCGCAGTGGGTGCGCTCGCAGGTCGTGCCGGCGCTCAGCCTGCTCGCGCTCGGCGCGGCGCTCGGGCTGACGATCTGGCAGTGGAACTCGGACAAGTCGATCGTCTCCGCGGCGCTGCGCATCGACGACCTCGCGCTCGCGCTCGACATGATCCTGATCGTCGGCGGCATCTGCACGGTGCTGCTCGCGTGGCGCTCGCTCGCGGCCAGGGAAGCCGCGCACGGCGAGTTCCACGCGCTGCTGCTGACCTCGATCGCGGGCATGACGCTGCTCGCGAGCGCCCAGAACACGGTGATCCTGTTCGTCGGCCTCGAGCTCCTGTCGATCCCGTTGTATGTGCTCTGCGCGACCGAAATGAAACGCGAGCACTCACTCGAGTCGGGGCTGAAGTACCTGATCGTCGGCTCGGTCGGCTCGGCGACGCTGCTCTACGGGCTCGCGCTGATCTACGGCGCGACCGGCGCGACCGACTTCAGCGCGATCGCGCAGGCGCTCTCCAGCGGCACGCTCGCGACCGACCCGCTGACGCTGACCGGCATCGCGCTGTGCGTCGTCGGGCTCTGCTTCAAGGCCTCGGTCGCGCCGTTCCACCAATGGACCCCGGACGTCTACGAGGGCGCGCCGACGCCCGTGACGGCATTCATGGCGGTCACCACGAAGGTCGCCGCGCTCGGCGTGCTGCTGCGCTTCTTCGATGTCGCGCTGCTCGAAGCGCAGGCCAGCTGGGGCCCTGCGCTGGCGGCGCTCGCGACGATCACGATCATCGTCGGCAACGTCGGCGCGCTCGGGCAGTCATCGCTGAAGCGGATGCTCGCCTACTCGTCGGTCGCACAGGCCGGCTACATGCTCGTCGGCGTCGTCGTCGCCACGCAGCTCGGCGTCGCCGCGACCGTCTTCTATCTCGCGGTCTACCTGTTCATGAACATGGCCGCGTTCGCCGTCATCATCGCGCGCGAGCGCGAAACCGCCCTCGGCGACTCGATCGAAGCGCTCGCCGGCATCGGCCGCGACCGGCCGCTGCTCGCCTGGCCGATGACGATCTCGATGCTGAGCCTCGCCGGCATCCCCGCGACCGCCGGGTTCATCGGCAAGTTCTATCTGATCGACGCAGCGGTCGCCGGCGGCTACACCTGGCTCGGCGTGGTGATCGTGATCGGATCGATGATCTCACTCGGCTACTACCTGCCGGTGATCGCCGCGATCTGGATGCGCGAATCGCCCGCGGGCGCGGACGCGGGCGCGCCGGCGCGGCCGGGCGTCCCCGCGCCCGGATCGCTGCCGGCGCTCGCCGGCGGCTCACCCGAGCTCGACGAGCAGCCGGCGCTGCAGGGCACAGCGCAGCCGGAGGTGCTGCTCGTCGCGCTCCTCGCCGCCGCCGCGACGATCTTCTTCGGGATCGTCCCGCAGCCGCTGTTCGACCTGATCCACCACGCCGGCACCTCATTCGCCGGGCTGTTCTGAGCGCCGCGCGCCTCAGACGGCGCTGGCCTGCAGCAGCGCCTGGTCGGGGAGCCGGCGGATCTTCACGCGCCGGGGCGCGCTGAAGCCGGCCTCGCGCATGTAGCCGGCGAGCTCGGCCGGGCTGTGCAGGTCGGCCGCGGAGGTGAGGTGGAAGAAAAGGCCGAGCGCCGCCGCGGAGGCGCGCTGGCGCTTCGCATCGGAGCGGAACATGTCGAGCACCGCGAGCGTCGCGCCGGGCGCGAGCGCGGCGCGCACGCGGCTCAGCAGCGTGACGATCTGCTCGCCGGTGAGGTGGTGGACGATGTCGAACATGAGCGCCGCGTCGTAGGGGCCGCCGAGCTGCGCCGCGAACATGTCGCCGTCGCGGTGCGCGACGCGATCGCTCATGCCGGCGGCCGCGATGATCTCGCGCCCGACGCGGGCGCTGCCGGGCAGGTCGAGCACGGTCGCCTGCAGAGCCGGATGGCGCCGGCACAGCTCGGCCGCGAACCAGCCGTGCGCGCCGGCCACGTCGAGCAGCTGGGTCGCCCCGGCCGGCAGCCGGATCGCCTTCGCGACTTCCGCCGCGGACAGCCGCGCCAGCTCGTACTGGCCGGTGATGTACACGCGCCAGTACTCCTCCTGCGCGGCGTCCTCGCCGTGGATCTCGAAGCTGCCGCCGTCGCGCACGATCCGCTCGAGCTCGCCGTACCACTCCCAGTAGCTCGTGCTGTGCGCGAGCCACGTGCCGATGTAGGAGCCGGACTGCGGATCGAGCCACTTGCGCGCGCGCCTGGCGATCGCGAACGTGTGGCCGTCCTGCTCGAGGATGCCGAGGCCGGCGAGGTTTTCACACAGCAGGCGCGTGCCCGCGACCTGCAGCTCGAGCTCCTCCGCGAGGCGCCCGCCGGTCGCGGGGCCCTGCAGCAGGCGCTCGAACACGCCGACGCGCTGCGCGACGCCGATGACCCTGCCGGCGACCATCCCGTACATCGCATACGCGCCGGGCAGCGGCACGAGGTTGAGGCGCAGCGCGACGCGCTCGAGCAGGTCATCGGCGCCCGCGCGGATCCTCACCGCGGGCGCCTACAGCCGACCGGAGGCCCGCGCGGCGTCTTCGGCCTGCTCGAGCTGGCGCTCGACGAGGTCGAGGCCGGCCTCCCAGAAGCCGGGGTCGGCGAGGTCGACGCCGACGATCTCACCGAGCTCCTGCGGGCTGCGCGAGCCGCCCGCGGCGAGCATCTCCAGGTAGCGCGGCACGAGCTCCGCGCCGGTCTGCTCGTAGCGCTCATACACCGCCAGCGCGAGCAGCTGGCCGTAGCTGTAGGCGTAGACGTAGCCGGGGCTGCCGATGAAGTGGGGAATGTAGGACCACCAGCTGCGATAGCCGTCGGTGATCTCGACGGAGTCGCCGAGCAGCTCGCTCTGGCTCTCCGCCCACAGCTCGCCGAAGCGCTCGACCGACAGCTCGCCGTGCTCGCGGCGGTTGCCGTGGACGAGCTCCTCGAAGCGGTTCATCGCGACCTGGCGGAAGACGGTCGCGATCGTGTCCTCGAGGTTCTCCGCGAGCAGCGCCAGGCGCGAGGCGGGCGTCGAGTCCTCCTCCAGCAGCCGCCCGAAGACGATCGTCTCGCCGAACACCGATGCGGTCTCCGCGAGCGTCAACGGCGTCGACTGGTGAAAGATGCCCTGGCGCGCCGCGAGCGCGAAGTGGACGCCGTGCCCGAGCTCGTGCGCGAGCGTCAGCACGTCGCGCCGGCGCGAGGTGTAGTTGAGCAGCACGTACGGGAACACCGCGGGCACCGCCGCCGCGCAGAACGCGCCGCCGCGCTTGGCCGGGCGCACCGGCGCGTCGATGCGATGGTGCGCGAAGAACCGCGCCGCGAGCTCCCCGAGCACCGGTGAGAAGGAGTGGTAGCAGTCGAGCACGATCTCGCGCGCCTGCGCGAACGGGAAGCTGACCGCGTCCTCGCCGACCGTCGCCATGCGGTCGTAGTCGGCGAGGCGCTCGATGCCGAGCAGCTTCGCCTTCAGCCGGTACCAGCGCCGCGCGATCTCATAGCGCCCGCGGACCGCCTCGACGAGCGCCGCAACGGACTCGTCGCTCGCCTCGTTGGCGAGGTTGCGCGCGGCCAGCCAGTTCGGATAGCGGCGCAGACGGTCGTCGGTCGCCTTGTCGGCGAGCAGCGTGTTGAACAGGTACGCGCGCGTGCGCAGCCCCGGCGCGAGCGCCGCGCTGACGGCCTCGGCGGTCGTGCGCCTGACGTCGCGGTCGGCGAGCGCGAGGCGACTCAGCGCGACGTCGAGCGCGAGCGTCTCGGGCGCTCCGTCGGCGCCCGGGAGCTCGACCTCGATCGCCGAGGTGAGCTCCTCGAACAGCCGCGTCCAGGCGCTCGCGCCGGTCAGCGACTTCTCGGCGAGGATCTTCTCCTCGGGCTCGCTCAGCAGATGCTCGCGGTAGCGGCGCACGTTGCGCAGGTGATGCGCGCAGAACTCGAGGCCGTCGCCGCCGAGCAGCTGCTCGACACGCTCATTCGCGAGCGCCGCCCACTCGAGCTCGAAGAACAGCAGCGTCGTCTGGATCGTCGTCTCCTGCTCCTGCACACGCTGCAGCAGCGCGCCGTTGGCCGGGTCGGCCGTGTCGGTCGCGAAGCGCAGCGCCGCGTAGTAGCCCGCGCGGCCGACGAGCTCGTAGATCTCGGCGAGCTCGCTCATCGCCTCACGCAGGCCGGCGCTGTCGAGCTCTGCGAGCTTGCCCGCATGACGCGCGGCGAACGCCTGTGAGCGCGCGAGCGCGTCCTGCAGGCGCGGCGCGACGCCGTCCTGGCCCTCGCCTTCGACGAGCGGCTCGAGATCCCAGGCCGTCGCGAGCAGGTCGCGATCGGCTGCTTCGGACGGGGCTGTGCTCGCCATCTGCGCCAGCTTAGAGCGTCGCGCGGGGCGCGCGATGCCCGCCCCGTCGCGGTGGCCTCGCGGAGCACAGCTCGATCGCCGATCGACCGGTGCTATGTTCCGCCGATGCGGCGTCAGCGACGCACGTTGACACTGCTGGGCGGGGCGCTGGCGGTCGCGCTGTCGTGCCTCGCCGGCGCGCCGCGCCTCATCAGCGCAGGTGCGGCGACAGTCCCCGGCAAGCCGACTGCGCGCGCGCACGCAAAGCCGAAGCCGCCGTCGGAAGTGACGCTCACCCCGGACCTCGGCGCCGGCGCCGAGGTCACGATGGCCCCGGTCGGCCTGTCGCTCGAGTACCCCGTGATGGCCGCCGACCTCGGCAGCGGCCCGTGCCCGCCGGCCGCGCTGATCGCCGAGCTGCTGCGGCTGGGCTCACCGCCGCTGGCGCTCGCCGGGGCGAGCCAGGATCAGACCGCTCCGGCGGGAGCGCTGCAGGCGACACCCCCCTCCTGGGAAGCGGCGACGCTGTACTCGCTGCCCGCCGCCTTCTGGAGCCAGCTGCACTGCCTGCTGAGCGCCACCAAGGACCCCCTCACGGTCGGGATCAACGTCAAGAGCGGCCAGCTGGCATGGGCCACGCAGATGGTCGCCGGCGCGCAGAGCGCGGCCACCGGCCCGCTCGACTTCTCGCTCGGCAACGAGCCCGACCTCTACAACCTCCCCAACTACGCCTCGCTCGACAAGCCGCAACCCGGCGAAGAAGCGCTCGCAGTGGACACCTACCTGCAGGTCGCCTCCTATATCCAGCAGGCGCTCGGCGGCGCCCCGGTGATCGGGCCCGAACTGGCGCGCCCGGCGCTGTGGCAGCACGAGCTCCCGCGCGTGCTCGAAGCGCTCCACGATCACGCCGTCGGCGTGCACATGTACCCCCTCAGCGCCTGCGCGAGCCCGCGCGCGGTGACGCTCGCAGGGCTGCTCTCGGCACAGGCCGCGGACGCGCCGCAGCGGCTCGCCTGGGTCGTCGCCGACGCCCACGGCGCGGGGGTGCCGGCGATCATCTCCGAGGCCAACTCCGCCTCCTGCGGTGGCGAGGCGGGCGTCTCAGACAGCCCCGCCGCGGCCGTCTGGGCGGTGCGCTTCGTGCTCGCCGCGCTCAAGACCGGCTTCCAGGAGGTTCGCTTCCACTTCAGCGGCAACCCCTACGACCCGTTCACCGTCGATGGCGAACAGCTCCTGACACGACCGCTCGAGAGCGCGATGGCCGCGCTCAACCGCTGGCTGCCGATCGGCTCCTCGCTCTCCAGCCTCGCCGGCGTCCGCGGCCTCGACGCGACGCGGCTGACGACGCCGGCCGGCACGCCGATGCTGGTACTCGACAACGACAGCGCGCAGCCGCGTGCGGTCGTGCTGCGCGGCACGCCGAGCGTGCGCGTCGAAGCCCTCGGACCGCTGCACAGCGGGCTGCAGGGCATCCAGCTCAATGCCACGCGCGGCCGCGTCAAGCTCATCGTCGCGGCCAACAGCGTGATCGCGCTGTCCGCCGCGACCTCCTAGGGGCGCGCCTACTCGGAGGCGAGCGCGCCGAGCACGTCGAGCCGGGCCGCGCGCCGCGCCGGCAGCTGCGCCGCGAGCAGACCCGCGAGCGCTGCGACGACGAGCAGCACGAGCAGCGTGCCGACCGGGATCGACTGCACGTAGCCCGAGCCGGACAGCGTCAGGTTGGTGACGAGCACCGCGCCGATCACGCCGATCACGAGCCCGAAGACCCCGCCGATCAGCGCCGTGATCACCGACTCATAGCGGATCATCTGGCGAATCTGGCGGCGCGATGTGCCGATCGCGCGCATCATCCCCAGCTCGCGCGTGCGCTCGTAGATCGAGAGGATCAGCGTGTTGACGATCCCGAACAGCGAGACGATCACCGACAGCGCCAGCAGCACGTAGATCAGCGTCAGCAGCGTGTCGATCTGGCTGGCCCGTTCCTGCTTGAACTGCGCGGCCGTGCGCGAGCGCGCCTGCGGGAAGTCGGCGGCGAGCAGGCGGTCGACGGCGGGCTGCACCTGCGCGTCGCTGAAGCCGGGAGCGTAGGTGACGAAGTTGATCCCGTCTTCGCGCTGCCCGAAGGAGCTCTGCGCGAGCGCGCGCGTGATCGTCAGGTCGCCGAGCAGGCGGGCGTTGTCTTTCGCGATCCCCTCGACCGTCAGCGACACGTGCCGGGCGCTCGGCGTCAGCACCGAGATTCGCTGGCCGACCTTCAGATGCTGCGATTTGGCGTAGGACTTCGTCAGCACCGTTCCCGTCGCGCCGAGCCCGAGCAGCGTCGCGTTGCTGCCGTGTTCCCATTCGATCCGGTAGACGCCGACGAACGAGCTCGGTTCGATCGCCGTGATCGACGCATTTTCCTTGGCGCCGCGCAGCCGCCCGACGGTGAACGCGATCGGCGTCACGCGCCCGACGCCGGGGACTTTCGCGACCGCCGGCGCGACCAGCGCGGGGATCCCCTGTTCGCTTCCCGCCTGCCCGTTCTCGATGATCAGGTTGCCTGCGAACGAGCGGCTGACGGCCGTGTCGATCGTCGCCTTCGTGCCCGCCGCGAGCACCGCCACGAACGCCACCAGCGCGATCCCGATCGTCAGCGCGGCGGCCGTCACCATCGTGCGCCCCGGCTGGCGCATCGCGTTCTCGCGCGCGAGCCGCCCGGTGATCCCGCGCCAGGTGACGAGCACGCCGATCGCGCGGGCGAGGGCGGGGACGACGCGGTAGCGCTTCGGCGGGCGCTCCCCGCCGCGACGCAACCGCACCATCAGCCTCGTGAAACGGAGCGCCGCGCCGATGAACAGCACGAGCCCGAGGCCGTGGCCGAAGATCAGGCCGATCGCGATGACGATCACCACCGCGGCCGCGAAACGCCCGATCAGCTGCCGTCGCGTCGGCAGCGGGCGCGGCGGGATGCCGATGCCCTCGCGCATCGCCGCGAGCGGCGGGATTCGCGTCGCGCGCACCGCCGGCACCAGCCCGGAGAGGATCGTGACGGTCATCCCGACGAGCAGCGAGACCACGATCGTGCGCGTCTCGAGCACCGTGCCGCTGTCGGGCAGGTCGGCGCCGAACGCCTTGAACAGCTGGTCGAGCGCGGGTGCGATCAGGATCCCGCCGAGCAGGCCGAGCAGCGAGCCGAGCACGCCGAGCAGCACGCCTTCGAGGATCACCGAGCGCAGCACCTGCGCGCGCGAGGCGCCGAGCGTGCGCAGCAGGCCGAACTCGCGCGTCCGCTGCGCGACGGTGATCGAGAAGGTGTTGAAGATGATGAACGCGCCGACGAACAGCGAGACGTAGGCGAAGACCAGCAGGAAGGTCCGTATGAAGCTGAGGTTTTCTTCGAGGTTCGCTGTTTCCTTGCTCGCCTTTTCGCTGCCTGTGCGCACTTCCACGGTGCGTGGCAGCAGCGCGCGCAGACGGTCGCGCAGCGCACTCGGCGTGACCCCCGAGCGAGCGGCGACGTCGATCTGATCGAAGCTGCCGACCTTGCCGACGACGCGCTGGGCCTGGGCCGGGATCAGCAGCGCCGCGCCGGCGCCACCGAACGATTCGCCGCCGCCGAACTCGACGATGCCGGTGATCGTGTAGGTGCTTGCGACGGTGCTGCCGGCGATCACGAAGCGCCCACCCAGCTTCAGGTGCGCGCGTTCGGCGGTCGCCTGGTCGACCGCGACTTCCGTGGGGCCAACGGGATAGCGGCCCGCGACAGCCTTGAAGGCTTCAAAGCGCGGCGGCACGATCGACGCCGCGAACGCCGGCGCCCCCCCGGTGGTCAGGCGTTTGCCGTGCGTGTTCAGGAACGTCACCGGGCTGAAGATCGCGCCCGCCGCGGCTGCCACGCCGGGGGTCGCGCGGACACGCGCGAGCATCGCTTCGGTGATCGGCGAGACTTCGGAGGTGATTTCATGGCCGAGTTCTTCGCTCGGGCTGACGACCACGTCGTTGCCCTTGTTCGCCGTCTGAAAGATGCCGGCGAAGGAGTGGTTGATGGTGTCGGTGAGGATGTAGGTCCCCGCCATCAGCGCGACGCCGAGCGCGATCGCGATGCCGGTCAGCAGAACCCGCAGCTTGCGCTGCAGGAAGCCTCTCAGCACCAGCTTGGCCATCAGCCGACGGACTTCATGAGGTCGAGCGCCTGCTCGGCCGTGACGGCGTCGCCGTCGTGGACGATGCGCCCGTCCGCGAGCACGAGCAGGCGGTCGGCGAAGGAGGCGGCGTGGGCGTCGTGGGTGACCATCACGACGGTCTGGCCGAAGTCATCGACGGCATGGCGCAGCAGTTCGAGCACGTCGCTCGACGCTTTCGAGTCGAGGTTGCCGGAGGGCTCATCGGCGAACACGACGGCCGGGCGCGAGACGAGCGCGCGCGCGACCGCGACGCGCTGCTGCTGCCCGCCGGAGAGCTCGGCCGGGCGGTGTGACAGCCGGTCGCGGATGCCGACCGTGTCGATCAGGCGCGCAAGCCACTCCGCGTCGGGCTTGCGTCCCGCGATCGACAGCGGCAGCAGGATGTTCTCCTCGGCGCTCAGCACCGGCAGCAGGTTGAACGTCTGGAAGATGAAGCCGATCTTCTCGCGGCGCAGCTCGGTCAGCGCGCGGTCGTCGAGCGAGGTCAGCTCGACGCCGTCGAGGCGGACCGTCCCCGAGGTCGGGCGGTCGAGCCCCGCGAGGATGTGCATCAGCGTCGACTTGCCCGAGCCCGACGGGCCCATGATCGCGGTGAAGCGAGCGGCCGGAAAGGCGACGGTCACGTCCGCGAGCGCGTCCACGGCCGCCTCGCCGGCGCCATAGCGGCGGCTCAGATCCTGCGCTTCGACGATCATCGGGGCACCGTTTGCGGCTGCCGAGGAGTCCACGGCCAAAGAGTCTAGGAGAAGCTCCCGGAATGTCCGAAGCAGGCCCTAGCATCGTCCGCCCGATGCACGAGACAGAGCCAGCGGTGTTCCTCATCGCCCGCCCCTCGCTCGACGTCGAGGGCCTGCGCGGCTACCTCGCGGACGTCGGCGGCGAGTCCTGGCTGGAGCGTCGCCTCGGCGAGAGCGACGGCGAGCCGAACGGCGGCGAGCTGCTCGTCGAGTTCGGCGGGCGCGCCTGCTACCGCAGCTGGGAGCCGGGGCTCAACGCGAACGTCACGCGCGTGCGCACCGACCAGCGCGAGTACTTCGCGAACATCCTGCGCTCGGCGCACGGCAGCGTGCTCGAGCACGCGAACTACAGCTTTGCAATAAGAAACGTCAGCCGTGTTTTCACACATGAGTTGATTCGCCATCGCGCCGGCTCGGCGTTCAGCCAGGAGAGCCTGCGTTACGTGCGCCTGACCGACATCGGCTTCCGCGTGCCGCCCGCGCTCGAGCCCGTCCGCAAGCAGGTGCTCGCGATCGTCGAGCAGCTCGAGGAATTCCAGCTGAGCGCCGCGAAGGAGCTCGGAATCGACGCTGAGGGGGTGCCCTTCCACGTCAAGAAGGAGGTCACCTCGGCGCTGCGCCGGCTGGCTCCGACCGGCCTGAGCACGGACATCATCTGGACCGCGAACGCGCGCACGCTGCGGCACGTGATCGAGATGCGCACCGCCGAGGGGGCCGAGGAGGAGCTGCGCATGGTGTTCGACCGGATCGCCGAGATCATGCAGATCGAGGCGCCCGGGCTGTTCCAGGACTTCGCCCGCCAGGGCGATGGCTCATGGCTGCCCGAGCACCACAAGGTCTGAGAGCCTCCGGCGGGCGGTGCGCGCCCGCCGGAGGCAGGCCGATCGGTGCGACGCCGCTGGACCGCCGGGCGGCCGGCGGCTGAGGCCGGGCCCGATCAGGCGTCCATGCGGCGCGTGCGCCACGCGCCGAGCGCGCAGAACACGACGATCCATCCGAGCGTCACGAGCACGGCGGTCGCGGTGGACATCGAGACGACTTCACCGCCGCCGGGCCCATGGTGATGCCCGCCGCTGTCGGTCAGCGAAACGGGGCTGAAGTGCACTATCGCCTGGCGCAGGACGAGCTTGCGCGAGGAGCCGAGCGAGCTGATGTTTTCGAAGATCGGGCTCGCGACGAGCTGCCAGCCGATCAGCACGGTCAGCGCCGCGGGGCGCGAGCCGGTGAGCGAGGCGAAGCCTACGCCGACGATGCAGATGACGCCGGTGGCGAACAGCGTGAACAGCAGGCCGTTGACGACGAGCGCCGCGTCGGGCGTGGGCGTGCCGGAAGCAAAGATGTAGGTGCCGAGCAGCGCCAGCGCGTAGCCCGCCGTGACGACGAGCCAGCAGAGCGCGAGCGCGGCTGGGACGCGCGAGGCGAACAGCGCAACGCGCGAGCGCCCGGTCACGACGAGGTCGCGGAAGACGCCCGCCGCGAGATCGCCGGCGCCGCCGTCGGTGCCGATCATGATCGCCGCGAGCGGCCCGAAGAAAAGCGCGAGGATCCGCACCGCATCGATGAAGCTCGCGGTGCCGCCCGCGGGCGAATGTTCGGCCGGGCTCGAGGAGTGCTGGACGGCCTTGACGATGAAGAAGATCAGCAGTGGAGCGATCATCAGCACGAACGCCCAGATCAGCGTCCCGCGCTTCTTGCGCAGCTTGAGGAAGTCCGCGCCGATCATGCGCATCGCGACCGCGGTGCTCACGTGACCACCTCCTCGGGCACGTCCAGCCGCGCGGTTATCTCGAGGAAGCGCGCCTCGAGGCTGTGCCGCACCGGCTCCAGGCGCGCGACGCCCACGCCGGCGTGCACGAGCGCCGCGTTCACCTGCGCGGCGCTGCGCTGGCCCTCGGCGAGCACGATGCGCAACTCGTCGCCGTCCTCGTTGACCTCGGCGACGAGCGGCGAGGCGCTCAGCGTGCCGAGCGCGTGGGTCACATCGTCGACGGAGATGATCAGTTCGTCGCGCGCGCCGCCGGTCGCGAGCTCGGATATCGCGCCCTGCGTGATGATCTTCCCGCGGTCGACGATCGCGGCCGCATCGCACGTCTTTTCGACCTCGTCGAGCAGGTGCGAGGAGACGAACACCGTCCGCCCCTCCTGCTCGACCATCGCGCGGATCATCTCGCGGAACTCCTGGATCCCGCCCGGGTCCAGCCCGTTGGTCGGCTCGTCGAGGATCAGCAGCAGCGGGTCGGCGAGCAGGCAGCGCGCGACGCCGAGCCGCTGGCGCATGCCCATCGAGTAGCTCTTGACCTTCTGGTCGGCGCGCTCGCTGAGCCCGACGCGTGCGAGCGCGGGCGCGATCCGCTCGTCGGCGTCGCCGCCACGGACGGCCGCGACGATGCTGAGGTTCTCGCGGCCGCTGAGGTGCATGTGGAAGCGCGGCTCCTCGACGATCGCGCCGACTCGCGCGAGCGCGCTCGCGCGATCGTCGGGTACGACGTGGCCGAGGATGCTCATCGTGCCCGCGTCGGCGGCGGTGAGGCCGAGCAGCGTGCGGATGATCGTCGTCTTGCCGGCGCCGTTGGGACCGAGGAAGCCGAATGCGCTGCCGCGCGGCACGTGCAGGTCGATGCCGTCGAGCGCGGTGCGCTCGCCGAATCGCTTGGTCAGGCCGCTCGTCTCAATCGCCGGGCCGGGATCACCCGCGGCCGGTCTCGGCGAATCGTCTATGGAAATTGCCACGGGCTCCTCATTCGGCGCTGGATGACGGTGGCGCCCGCCGCGGGCGCCGCGCAAGCTTCCTCAACGAACCTAAAGATCCGATCAGCGCCCGCGCCGACGCGGTCTGCGCATCAGGCGCGAGCGCGCCTCTGGACGAATATATGAGTTCAAGCTCTGCGAACGATCCCATGTGATCTAATCGCTCGCGCCGAGACCGTCCGGCGAACCTACGCCCACATGCTCCACAGGAGACGACGAGATGCCCGCACTGAAGCTAGGCAAGACACCCGCGAGCGACGACGCGCGCGACCTGCTGTTCGCGAACTACCTCGACGCGAGCAAGCTGCCGCCCGCGCCGGGCGAATTCGGGCACGAGACCCTGTTCGGAGCGAAGGCCTGGGGCATGCTCGGCAACGACGAGTGGGGCGACTGCGCATGGGCGGGCCCGGCCCACGAGACGATGCTGCTGAGCGCCGAGGGCGGCGCCGCGGCGACGTTCACGACCGCGGGCGTGCTCAGCGACTACGCGGCCGGCACGGGCTTTGATCCGAGCGCCGGGCCGCCCGGACACAACCCGACCGACAAGGGCTCAGACGTCCGCAAGGTGCTCGGCTACCGGCGCAAGACGGGAATCATCGACGCGGCCGGCAGACGCCACAGGATCGGCGCGTTCGTGAAGCTCGAAGCGAAGAACCTGACACACGTCTACCAGGCGATGTATCTCTTCCAGGCGGTCGGGATCGGCATCGAATTCCCGGGCACGGCGATGGAACAGTTCAACAGGGGAAAACCGTGGAGCGTCCTCGCCGGCGCGCAGATCGAGGGCGGCCACTACGTCCCCTGCATCGCCAGGCGCGCGAACATCGAGATCGTCACCTGGGGCGCCCTGCAGCAGATGACCGTCGAGTTCTTCGAGAAGTACTGCGATGAGGCGTGGGCGTACATCTCGAGCGAGGATCTGCAGAAGGACGAGAGCCCCGCGGGCTTCGATCTCAGCCAGCTGAAGGAGGACCTCGCGAAGCTGTAGCGCGGGCGCGCGTCGCGTCAGTCCTCCTCGGCCTGCATCTCCTTGACGCGCGCCTCGAGCTGCTCGTCACCGCTGGGTCGCGCAGCGTCGTCACGTCGCCGAGCGCGCGCCCCTCGGCGATGTCGCGCAGCAGCCGGCGCATGATCTTGCCCGAGCGCGTCTTCGGCAGGTCATCCGACCAGATGATCCGCTTCGGCCGCGCGAACTTGCCGATCCGCTCGGCGACCGTCGCGCGGATGCCCTCGACCGTCTGCTCGTCGCCCTCGAGGTCGCCCTGCAGCGTCACGAACGCGACGATCGCCTGGCCGGAGTCCTCGTCGTGCTGGCCGATCACCGCCGCCTCGGCGACATCGGGGTGGGCGACGATCGCAGACTCGACCTCGGCCGTCGAGAGGCGATGCCCGGAGACGTTGACGACGTCGTCGATCCGCCCGATCACCCACAGATAGCCGTCGGCGTCCCGCCGCGCGGCATCGCCGACGAGGTATGTCTCGCTGCCGAAGCGCTTGAAGTACGTCTCGATGAAGCGCTCCGTGCTCCTTGTAGAGGGTGCGCAGCATCGACGGCCACGGCTGCGTCAGCACGAGCAGGCCCTGGCCCTCGGAGATCGGCTCGCCGCTGGACTCGTCGCGGACCTCCGCGAAGACGCCCGGGAACGGCTGCGTCGCCGAGCCGGGCTTGGTCGCGGTGATCCCGGGCAGCGGCGTGATCATGATCGCCCCGGTCTCGGTCTGCCACCAGGTGTCGACGATCGGGCAGCGTTCGCCGCCGATCACCTTGTGGTACCACAGCCAGGCCTTCGGGTTGATCGGCTCGCCGACCGAGCCGAGCAGCGCGCAGGCTCTCGAGGTTGTGCTCGTTCGGCCACTGCGCGCCCCACTTGATGCACGCGCGGATCGCGGTCGGCGCGCAGTAGAGGATGCTCACGCCGATAGCGCTCGACGATCTCCCACCAGATGCCCTTGTCGGGGTAGTCGGGCGCGCCCTCCCACATCACCGAGGTCGCGCCGTTGCAGAGCGGGGCGTAGACGATGTAGGAGTGCCCGGTGACCCAGCCGACGTCGGCGGCGCACCAGTACACGTCGGACTCGGGCTTGAGGTCGAACACGTAGCGATGGGTCGCGGAGACGCCCGTTAGATAGCCGCCGGTCGTGTGCAGGATGCCCTTCGGCTTGGCCGTCGAGCCGGAGGTGTAGAGGATGTAGAGCGGGTGCTCGGCGTCCAGCGGCTCCGGCGGGCAGTCGGCGTCGGCGGCCGCGAGGATCTCGTCGTAGAAGTGGTCGCGGCCCTGCTGCATCTCGCACGGCGTGCCCTTGCTGCGCACGACGACGATCTTCTCGAGCGTCGCGAGGTCGCCCATCAGCTCGTCGACGCGATCCTTGACCGGCGCGGTCTTGCCCTTGCGCGCGGCGCCGTCGACCGTGATCAGCACCTTCGCCTGCGGAGAACTCCATGCGCTCGCGCACGGCCTCGGCGGAGAAGCCGCCGAAGACGACGTTGTGCGGCGCGCCGATGCGCGCGCAGGCGAGCATCGCGACGACGACCTCGGGGATCATCGGCAGGTAGATCCCGACGACGTCGCCGGCGCGCACGCCGAGGTCCTTGAGCGCGTTGGCGAAGCGTTCGACCTCGGCGAGCAGCTCCGCGTAGGTGATGTCGCGCTCCGTGCCGTCCTCGCCGCGCCAGTGGAAGGCGACGCGCTCGCCGCGGCCGGCGATCACGTGGCGGTCGAGGCAGTTGTAGGAGACGTTCAGCGTGCCGCCGGTGAACCACTTGTAGAACGGCGGGTCGTCGTCGTCGAGCACGCGGGTCCACTTCTGAAACCAGTCGAGCCGCTCGCGCCTGCTCCGCCCACCACGCCTGCGGGTCGCTCGCGGCCTGCTCGTAGATCGGCGGGATCGTAGAGCAGCGCGTGCTCGCGGAACGTCCGGCGGCGGGGCGAAGCGCTCGACATCGAGCAGCGATGCGAGCTCCTCGTCGAGCGCCGCCGCCGCACCGCGTGCGTCGGATCCAGTCGCCATCGCATCCGCTCCTCTGTCTCGAAGTCATCGGCTTCCCGGCGGACCATTCTTCCACCGGCGACGCTGCTCGGCGTTGCTGTGCTGCGGCGCCCCTCCTCTCAGCGCCCGCCGAGTGGGAAGACCGGCAGCACGGTTCGCCCGAACGTCGAGTTGGTGACGGCGGCGAACGACGCGTACCACGCGGCGGCGGCAGTCGCGAGACCGAAGTAGCCGCCCCAGTGCGGTGACCGTTTCGTGCGCGCCCGACCGCGCCGATCGCGAGCAGGACGAAGGTGAGCGTCAACAGCACGAACACGAGCAGCACCGCGCCGCTGACGCGCAGCGCGGCGACGGTCATGTAGGCCGTGAAGATCGCCCACGCCCACAGGTACACCCCGATCGCGTGCCCGGCGTTGCCGCCGATGTCCTTCGCGTAGAAGACGTTCAGCGCCCAGAAGGAGATCCAGAACGCCCCGAACGAGCAGAATGCGACGGCGCCGAACGTGTTGCCGGTACGGAACTCCCACATCCCGGCCAGCAGCTGCACGATCCCGCCGTAGGCGAGCGCGAGCCCGAGCACCACCGGCATCCCCTTCGCGTCGACGAGGTTGGAGTTGAACATCGACAGCACGAATGTCGTCATCGCAAACCCCGCCAGGCCGAGCGGCCCCGGGTCCGCCGGTTTCCAGCCGCGCCTCCACGCTCGCCTGCCGTGCCCCGTCCTCGCGCGGAGCGCGCTGAATCGTCGCTGCCTCCATGGGAGCCTCCTTCGCGCCGCCCGCTGCCGGGACGGCAGTGCAATTTTGAGCCGTCGCGGGAGCACCTGGGAGCCGCAGTTGCGCGCGCTCGGAGTTCACTCTGTACTGGATTTATCCCGCACCGCGGTGCGGCTAATCGAAGACCGCGCAGGCCTGCAGGCGCGGCGGCGCTTCCGCCGCGACGCTCCGGTCAGCGCCGGGCGCTGCGCTTGCGGCGCTTGCGCGAGGAGCCGTCGGCGTGGGCGGCGCGGGCGGCGCCCGCGCGGCGCCGTGCGGCGGCGGGCCCTTGCCCTTCGCGCGAGCCTTGCGGCCCGCATCTCGCGGCGGCGAGGGCCACGGCCGCGCCTCGCCGGCCGCCCACGCGGGCGGGTCGCCGCCCGGCCAGCGCCCGGTGAACAGGAAGCCGATCGACACGAGCCAGGCGGCCGGGATGATCTGCAGAGAGTCGGCGCCGAAGAACGGCAGCAGGATCACAGCGCGGCGGCGATGCCGAGCCCGCGCAGCCAGCGCGTCATCAGGCCGGCGCGCATGGCGGCGAGCAGCACCATGATCATCCCGACCAACAGCACGAGCGCCGCGAGCAGGTCGAGGTAGTCGACGATCACGTTCGCCGCGCCCTTCGTGAGCGCCTGTTCGACCGCGTGGCTCGCTGAAGTCGTGACCGAGCGCGAATTCGTGGGCGCGGATCGCGCCGACGACTGTGCGCGACGCCGACCACCGCCACGGCCGACCCCGCCGACGATCACCAGGGACGCGGCCGCGGGCCAGGTCTCGGGCGCGGCGAAAGCGCGGCGCCTCGAGCAGGAACAGCAGCACGAGCATGAGCGCGACGATCGCGACCGCGTCGAGCACGCTGCCGGCGATCAGCGCGAAGGCGTGATGGGGAGTATGGACCTCGGGCGCGCGCGGGCTGACGGCGGGTTGGCGATCGCCCCGAGGGCGCCGGTTCAAGCCCCTGCAGCAGGCCCGACGGTCGGCGCGCCGCTGACGACGAGTTGATGATGATCGCGCTGAGCAGGAACAGGAACCCGCCGGCGGCCGCGGGCACGCCCAGGCGCGCGCGCGCTCGGACTCGCTCGGCGATCTGCTCGCGGATCTCTCTGCGCTGGGCACGAGCAGGGCAGTCTATGATGCGGGCATGGAGAGCGGCGGCTTCGGCGACCTGTTCGGCGATCCGGAGGAGCTCCAGCGACGCCTCGCGGAGTTCGCCGAGCAGATGCAGGGCAACCAGCGGCTCGCGTGGGCCGACAACGCGATCAAGCTCGCCGTCGACATGACCGTCGCGGCCGTCCAGCGCGTCAACCTCCAGGGCAACGCCGAGGCGCAGGCCGAGCAGATCCGGACGGTGATGGCGCGGGTGTTCCCCGAGGCGGTCGCGCTCGTGCGCGAGGCCCGCGAGGGCCTTCAGTAGCGAGCCCGCTCGGCCGCCGCCGGGCGCCGGCGGCGGGCCGGTCGGGCGGGACGGCTCCAGCGGCGGCCGGGTCCTCGCCGGCGGCGACGCCCGGCCCGCTCGGCGGCCTGCTCTGCCTCGCGTGAGGCGCGGCCGGCGTGCAGCACTTCGTTGAACGAGCGGAAGCGGAAGATGAAGACCACGGCGGCGAGCCCGAGCAGCGCCGTGAACGCGGCGATCGCGATCTGCTGGCCGACGGAGTAGGCCGCGACGACCGCCGTCGGCGCGTTCGCGGCGAACACCTTCACCAGCAGCGCCTGCTGCACGCCCGGCGCCGCCGGGCGTGAACGGCACCGCGCCGGCGACCTGGTTGACGGCGAACACGAGCAGCACGTTCTCGACCGAGCCGCCGACGCGGAACGCGTCGAGCAGGAACCAGAAGGCCGCGGAGCGGCACAGCCACCCGCCGCGCCTGCCAGGCGGCGACCTCGCGCAGGTAGCGGCGGACGGTCGCCGAGGATCGTCAGCCCTGGCGCACGCGCGCCCAGAACGCCTGCGCGCGCACCGCCAGCAGCGCGAACGCGACGAGGCCGAGCGATCGCCGAGCGCGGTGATCAGGAACAGCGTCAGGCGGAAGTGCTCGGCCAGGTAGGAGATGTCGAAGGAGCTCAGTTTCGAGAAGTCCGGCGGCTTCGGGAAGACACCCTGGGTGAACGCGAAGATCAGCACGAACACGCCGACGCGAGACGTCGAAGATCGACTCCACGAAGAACGCCGCGGCGACCGTCGGATAGCGCGAGCCGGGGATCGAGGAGCGCGTCAGGAACAGCTTGATCACATCGCCACCGCGCGCCGGGCACGACGTTGTTGAAGCCGACCGCCGCGAAGTAGGCGCCCCAGATCCGCCGCCACTGGAAGCGGACCGCCGGATACGCGGCGCGCAGGCTGTTGAAGAACGCGCGCGAGCGCAGCGTCAGGTTCAGCCCGAAGAACAGCAGCCCCAGCAGCAGCGCGCCCCAGTGGACCGCGGCGAGGTCGGAGAAGAACTGCCCGACGGCGTCAGGAAGGAGTTGAGGCTCTGGCCGATCGAGGTGGACGCCACGAGTGCGGGCACCGCTCAAGCGTACGGCCTAGGCTGCGCCGACTGCGAGAGCACCGAGCAGCGCGAGCGGCGCGAGCAGCACGCCCTGGCGCGTGTACGCAAGCGCCGAAGGGCGCTCGCCGGCAGCGCGTGCGGCACGCCACCAGAGCAGCACCGCGAGCGAGCCCGAGACCGCGAGATTGGGGCCGATGTTGAGGCCGAGCAGCAGCGCGCGCGTGTCGAAGTGCGGGGTCGCGGAGAGCACGGCGGCGGCGGGCAGGTTGTTGAACAGCACGCTCGCGATCGCCGCCACCGCCGCCGTCAGCGGCGCGCTCGCCGAGTGCAGCAGCTGGGCCGGAAGCGCGCTCGCGCGCGCGAGCGCGCCGAGCGCGACGGCCAGCGCGAACAGGCCCAGCAGCATCGGCAGGCCTAGCTGCGAGATGCTCTGCCACCAGGCGAGCTCGCGGCCGTGCGCGCGCCAGGCGAGCAGCGCGAGCCCGAGCGCGAGCACCGGCAGCGCGGCGTTGCGCAGCGCGAGCATCAGCGCCGCGGCTGCCAGCACGCCCCACAGCCCGGCGCCGACGCGCAGCGGCAGTGGGCGCTCGCGCGCGCGCTCGCCGCGGACGCCGAGGCGGCGACGGTGGATCAGCGCCAACCCGGCCGCCGTCAGCAGCGTCGCCGCGAGCGCGCTCGGCAGCATGCGCGCGAAGAAGCTCGCGCCGGAGAGCGGTTGATGCGCGAGCACCAGCAGGTTCGTGAGGTTCGAGCCCGGCAGGAACAACGAGGACGCATTCGCCATGAACACGCACCCGTACAGGAACGGGATCACATCGACGCTGCGCCGGCGCGCGGTCTCGAGCAGCACCGGCGTGAGAAACACGACCGCGGTGTCGAGGTTCAGCACCGCGGTCACGGCCGCGACCAGGCCGAAGCACGCGAACAGCAGCGCGAACGGCCCTCCCGGGAGCAGCACCACGCGTGAAGCCGCCGCCGCAAACAGCCCGTCGCTGCTGGCGATCAGCCCGATCAGCAGCAGCCCGGCGACAAGCACGAACGGCGGCCAACTCTGCGCGAGCGCTGCGCGCGCATCGGCCGCGTCGAGCGCTAGCGCGAGCAGCGTGGCCACCGCCGGTCCGCCGGACATTGCGCGTTGATAGCCCGCACGCGCGGAAAGCTACCCGCGATGCGATACAAACCACCAATGGCGAGGGGCGCGCGCAGCGGGGAGGGGCTCACGGTCGCGGTCACCGGGCCGACCGGGGAGCTCGGCAAGGCGGTCGTCGCCGCGCTCGAGCGCTCGCGCGAGGTCGCGAGCATCATCGGGATGGCGCGCCGGCCGTTCGATCCGCGCGCGCACGGCTGGGCCAAGGTCAGCTACCGCCGCGGCGACGTGCTCGACCGCCGCCGCGTGCAGGCGCTCGTGGAGAACGCCGACGTCGTCGTGCATCTCGCGTTCATGATCATGGGCAGCGCCGCCGGCAGCCGGCGTGTGAACCTCGACGGCTCGCGCAACGTGTTCGACGCCGCCGCCTCCGCGGGGGCGAAACGGCTCGTCTATGCCTCCTCGGTCGCCGCCTACGGCTTTCACGCCGAGAACCCGCAGCCGCTCACCGAGGAGACGCCGGCGCGCGGCACCGCCGCCCACGAATACTCCGCGCAGAAGGCCGAGGTCGAGGAGCTGCTGCGGGACATGCTGGATGGCGGCCGCACCGCCGCGTATGTCTTCCGCCCCTGCATCATCGGCGGGCCGCAGGCGCCGCTGCTGATCGACAGCCTGCCCTACAGCCAGATCTCCGAGCGCGTCCCCGGGCCGGTCCTCAGCCTGCTCGAAGGGATGCCGATCCTCAAGCCCGTGCTGCCGGATCCGGGCGTCCCGTTCCAGCTGGTGCATCACGACGACGTCGCCAGCGCGATGCGCGCAGGGGTCCTCGGGCGCGGCGCGCCCGGCGTCTACAACCTCGCCGGCCCCGGCCAGCTGAGCGTCAAGGTGCTCGCCGAGGAGCTCGGCTGGTACTCGATCCCGGTGCCCGATCTCGCCGTCGACGCGGTCGCTGAGCTCGTCGGGCGCCTCGGCTTCCTGCCCGCCCAGGCGCAGTGGGTCGCGGCGTTCCGCGAGCCCGTGATCATGAGCACCGCGAAGGCGCGCCGCGAGCTGCGCTGGCGCCCGCGCCACGACGCGCTGCAGACGCTGCGCGAGACGATCGCGGCAACGCGAACGGAGAGCCTGATCCGCTAGGCGGATCGGCGCCAGGAACGATCGGGTCGAGGCGATGAGCGCGCAAGCCGAGCAGCGGGCGCAGCCGAGCGGTCACGTCGCGGTCGTGACCGACAGCACGACGTATCTGCCGCGCGAGCTGCTCGAGCGCCCTGCAGATCAGCCGTGTGAGCCTGTACGTCGGCTGGGAGGGCGAGCTGCGCCCCGAGCACGAGTACGAGGACCTCGACAGCGTTCTACGCGCGGCTGCGCGACTCGCCGGAGCTGCCGACGACCTCGCAGCCGTCGGTCGGGGACTTCCTCGCGTGCTATGAGCCGCTGCTGGCGGCCGGGCACGAGATCATCTCCGTGCACATCGCCGGCGGCCTGTCCGGGACGTGCGAGAGCGCGCGCGAAGCCGCGCGCCTGCTCGCCGAGGACGGGCCGCCCGGGCGGGTCGAGATCCTCGACGGCGAAACCGGCGCCGGCGGCCTCGGCTGCCTCGTCTGCACGCCGCGACGCTCGCCGAGCAGGGCGCCGAGCTCGAGCAGATCGTCGGCGCCGTTCACGAGGCGCGGCGCAGCCTCGACATCTGGTTCTGCCTCGACACGCTCGAGTACCTCAGGCGCGGCGGGCGCATCGGCGCCGCGCAGGCGATGGTCGGCACGGCGCTGAAAATCAAGCCGATCCTCACGTTCGGCACCGAGATCGCGCCCGTCGGGCGTGTGCGCACGCACGGTCGCGCGTTCGAGCGGATGGTCGCCTACCTGCGCGAGCTGCACGAGCGCGGCGCGAGCGACTGGATCGTGCAGCACGCCCAGGCGCCCGCCGACGCCGAGCGGCTCGTCGCCGAGGGCAGCGCGATCTTCGGCGCCGGGCCGCTGTTCTGCACCGAGGTCGGCCCGGTGCTCGGCGCGCACCTCGGCTCGGGGATGCTCGTCGGCGGGATGACGCGCTGAGCGGGACGATCGCTCGCCCGGCAACGTCCAGCCTGTCTCGCGGCAGCGGACGCGAGCGGCTCGCCGCTGCCGGGGCTCAGGAGAAGTCGGTGACCGCGTAGACCGGGCGCTCGACGCGCGTGGCCGGGCCTGCTTCGTCGTTGGTATACACGACGTACGCCTCCTCGCGCCCATGGTCGAGGATCGCGACGACGACGCCGCCGCTGTTGGGCAGAGTCTTGCCCACCTCGATCTCGCAGTCGCACCCCTCGAAGCGACAGTCCAGGCTGAAGATTCGCCGCGGCTTCGGATCGGAGCCGATCGCGACCTGCGAGCGCTCGCGCAGCTTCATGTACGCCGCCTCGGCGAGCTCGCCGTCAGACTCCAGGCCCGCGACGAAGAAAGCGGTCACCGGCCCGATCCTTTGGGCGCCGGCGGCGGAAAGCGCTTGCGCTCCTTGGCGGTCATCGTGCGGATCTTCAGCGTGCCGTCCTTGACCTGGCGCTGAACATCGGCAAGCTTGACCTTCCGGTTCTCAGCCGCGCGCTCGGCCTGGGTTCGCATGTATCAAATGTAGCGTACCGGAGGACCCGCGCCCGTGCGGTCCTCGCCAACGACGCCGGCACCAGGCGTCACGCTCCCCGCGGCCGCGCGGCTTATCGGGATTCTTCGATTTGTCGAGCACCTGCGTCACTCGGTGCCGGCAGGACCGTCTAAACCGTGTGCCCAGCTTGGGCAGTGCCCGGCAGCGGCCGGCGTGAGCCCGTGGCGCCGCATCACCTTGCCCATCGCCGCCAGATCCGGCGGACCGCCGGACGAAGCCGACCAGAAAGCGGACGCTCAGCGCGCCGACGGTGATGGTCTCGCTGCCCACGGCTGGACCCTAGCGCGGGATCCGCAGCTCTGGGAAATTGATCACAACTGGTCGCTTCGCACAGGGCTGGCAGGGCCTTCCAGGGCCCGGTTGTGCGGCGCCTACTCGGAGAGTCCTGCCGCCTGCAGTCCTTCGGCACGATCGAGATACACGCGGTTGCGCCGGATCCTGTCACCGCTGAAGTCGAGGATGCTCGCGAACGGCTGATCGACCGGTACGCCGCTGCCCTTGCCGCGTCCCTTCATCCTGCCGAGCAGAAGCACGCGGTCGCCGAGATCGCGAAACTCCTCAGCGACGATCAGGAGCTCCTCCCAGTTTTCCTCGGTGTCGAGGGCGAACCGTTCGACGCCCTCGCGTCCGCGGATGCCGCCCCCATCGAGAGCCCTGATGAGCGCCGGGTACCACTCGAAGTCGGGGGTCGCGAGATCCGCGAACAACGCATCGACATCGCGCCGGTTGTAAGCGTCCACGACTCGCTTTGCGATCTCGACTTTCTCGCGCGACATCCCACGCGAGTATCCCGCAGCCACGATGCGGCCGCGGTCGGGCCGAACTCGGCGCTGGACACGCGGAATCCGCGCCTCCGGGAAGTTGATCGGAACTGATGGCTCTGTCCAGGGCTGGCAGGGCCTGGGAGCGGGATCTGCCAGGCTTGGCCGGCGTCGGACAACCTCGACCTCGTGCGCTCGATCCACGCGGCGTGGGAACGCGGAGATTTCAGATCGGTCGAGTGGGCGCACGCGGAGATCGAATTCGTCATCGCCGACGGGCCGTCGCGCGGAAGCTGGAGGGGTGTGCCCGCGATGATCGAGGCCTGGCGTGACTTCCTCAGCACGTGGAAGGAGTGGGGGGAGGAGCACCGCGAGCTCGACGACGAGCGCGTGCTCGTGCTGATCCATGTGTTCAGCCGAGGAAAGACGAGTGGACTGGAGCTCGACCAGTTCGGCCAACTGGGGCGCAAGGGGGCGAGCCTGTTCCACATCCGCGCCGGCAAGGTGACGAGGTTCGTCTTCTACTTCGACAGCGAGCAGGCGCTCGCCGACTTGCTCAACCATCGCATCGAGGGCGCTCACCATCGCGACCAGTGTCATGGCGTTGAGCTCGGGAGCCTCGTTGCCTTGCTCCGCTTCGGCGAGCGCGGCTCGCTCGCCGGCGGCGTCGATGGCGGACGCGATTTCCGCTGGGCGCCGGGGTCGCCGCGACGGAACCCCACACGCGTCTCTTCTCGCTCGAGCGACAACGTCAGCTCGTGTAGCCCCCATATTCCGAGTCTTCGCGTCCGCTCAGCAGCTCTCATGGCAGACCACCAATCAGCGACCATGGCCTCCCTGCCGCGGTCGAGGCGCGGGTCGCGCTTCGCCTCAAGGAGTTCTTGCTCGGCCAACGTCGGTGGGTCCGATTTCTCGCCGGGAGTCATTCGCACCATCTTGCCGGAGGCGGTGGGGTCGGGGCCCGGAACTGGTCTTCGGTCTGGCATGCCCCGTCGTGATCGACGCGATCCGTGCCGTCCGCCGCGCGTCGCAAGATGTCGCTATAATGTCTCACGATGACGACAGACAGGGGACACAATGAATGCAGAGCTTGACATGACCGCCTCCTACGCCCAACGCCTGGCCCAGTACGACCGCGAACTCGAAGATGTTCAGCGGGCCTTCATCAAGGCTGTTGAGCACGTGCGCCAGTCACCGGAGACAGACGGCGCTTTCCGCGAGCGTTGGAACCGGCTCGCCGACAGGATGAAGGGGCTTCGCACGGGGATCGAGAGCGACGACTACGACAAGGATCAGCTCGTCACGCTCGCAACCACGTTGCTCGATATCCGTGACGAGCTGGACCGCGATGTGCCCGGGGACTTGGACGTGAGCGACAGGCTGATGATCCTCCTCGAGCGCATCCGGCACGTGGTACGCGACGCCCTTGACGAGCACGTGAACGGCGTCAAGGGCGACACCGGGCTCGTGATGGCCGATCTCGAGCACTGGCTGCCGAACATTCCTGACCAGGCCATCGCCGAGGTCATCGGTGTCAACCGCAGAACGCTCTCGCGGTGGAAGAAGCTCAGTGGCGCGCCGAAGCGAGAACTCCGGATCTTCGCCCGGCTCGTAGCAATCCTTCGACACAACTGGGACGAGGAGGGAATCATCGCCTGGTTCGACCGCCCGCGGCGCGACCTCGGTGGGCGGAAGCCAGTCAGCCTGCTCGGGGACCCAAACGCCGAAGATGCTTTGGTGAGCGCCGCTCGGTCGGGGAGAAACCAGTATGCGACGTAGGCCACGGCCGAAGTTCACCGACTGGCGAGGTATCGCGTACAGAGCGACCTCGTACGACGTCCCGCTTTGGGTCAATCCAAACAGGCGCAGCGGCAGATGGAACATTGCCGGAGAGGATTGCGCTCAATACATGTGCCTCGACGCGGAGGCACCGATGGCCGAGGCACTGCGGCACGAGGATCTGCGATCAGCCGAGGCCGCATCCCACTATCGAACGACCTTGTGGCAACTCGCAGTGGACGACGGTGCGATTGTCGACTACAGCACCTTCGATCTCGCCGCTGCTGCAGGCTTCGAGCCCGAGGCACTGGTCGGCGACGACCACGAGCGATGTCAAGCCGAGGCACAACGGCTTGTCGCCGCGGGCGCACGCGGAATCCTTTCGCCGTGCGCCGCCCTCCCCGGAAGCACGAATCTCACCCTCTTCGGGCCGCGGGTCTGCGTTCCGTGGGCAACCGTGACCGCCCTCGCTTCCTCGGTGCCGGCCCAGCGACTGACGACGGGAAGTCCGTCGCCAGCACTCATAGAGCGCGTTCGATTTTTCGGCCAGCCCGAACCGCTGCTGCTCGCGTACACGGACTCGAGCCAGGAGGCTTGACGCCACCCGACCGAAACCAAGCTACGGATGACCGCAATGCAGGCGCGTCATTCGCACGGTGGGGGGTCGTCTAATAGGAAAGACGCCTGCCTTTCCCTCAGGAAATCTGGGTCCGAGCCCCAGCCCCCCAGTTCAAGCAGTACGGCTGTCCGACCGATATATTCCGCAGCAGGAAAGGCAGGCGTCAAGCGGCTCCGGCCACTTGGATTTGAAGGGCCCCAACTTGGGGCCCTTCATGTGTGGCGGCGTCCCTTTCCGCCCGCGTGATGACTAGGTCGGCGATGGTCGCCCGCCTGTGACGCGTCAGGCTGGCACTCAGGAGGCACGAACCCGAACCCGGCGACTAGGCCGCGGCCAGCGCAGCCAACACCAGTGCGTCATGCTCACCGGGCTTGACCTTGTGCAGGATGGCGGCAATCTCGCCGTCCGCGTTCACGATGAACGTCGAACGTTGCACACCCCAATAGGTTTTGCCGTACATCGACTTCTCGACCCAGACGCCGTATGACTCCGCGACGGCGTGGTCGGCGTCGGCGAGCAGCGTGAACGTCAGCGCGTGCTTGTCGTGGAATTTCTTGACCTTCGCGACCGTGTCCGGCGAGATGCCGAGCACGGTCGCGCCCGCCTTCGTGTACGCCGCCTGGTTGTCGCGCACGCCGCACGCCTGCGTCGTGCAGCCCGGCGTGTCGGCCTTCGGGTAGAAGTAGACGACGACCATCTGCCCGCGCAGGTCGCCGAGCTTGACCGCGCGGCCGTCCTCGTCGGGAAGCTCGAAGTCGGGGGCCTGATCGCCGGGTTCGGTCACGGGCGTGATCCTAGCCTGCCCGCGCGGCGCTCTCTCAGACGGCCGAGCGGCGCGTGCGTTCGAAGCGCAGACCACCGCGCCCGAACGCGCGGAACACGTCGGCGATCAGCGCGCCGGCGATCAGAAAGACCACGAGCGCGATGCCCCAGTCGACGGTTATTTCGCGCTTCGGGTGACCGCTGAACGTGATCAGGCCGGTGAACGCGCCGGCGAAGAAGTTGGCGCCTTCGTGGATGCCTTTGGCGATCGAGTTGCCGGGGTTGGCGTTGAGGTCGCTGAGCACGATCGCGAGGCCGATCAGCACCGCGATCGCGGTTGCGGCGGCGATCACCAGGCGCGCGAGCAGCATGAAGCCCTCGCCCAGCGCGCCCGCCGCGGTCGCGCCCGCATGCGAGCGCCGTCGCGCGAAGCGAGAGCGGCGCGTGCGCGCCGGTTCCTGCGCCGGCGCTTCGGCCGGGGGGCGGCCGCCGGCTCGCCCGCCGGTGCCGCGTATCGCGCCGGCTCGCGCGGGTCTGCGAGCTCGGCCTGTTCGCTTGGGGGAACTGCCGTTGAATTTCGCATGCATCTGCTCTACCCAGGCCCGAGTGGCCCAAACGGCGCGTCCCGCTCAGCGCAGCAGCCGCGACAGCCGCCGGTCCTTGAGCACCCGCCCGTCGGTCTGGCACGTCGGGCAGTAGGCGATCACATAGTCCTCGAAGTGCACCGCCTCGAGCGTCGTCGCACAGCGCGGACACGGCTCGCCCTGGTGGCGGTGCACCTGCAGCGCCATCGGCAGCTTGTCGGGGATCGGCAGCCGCACGGTCTGCTCGTAGCGGGCGATCGCGCCGCCGAGCGCCGCGAGCACAGCGTCCCTGAGGCGGGCGGCCTCCGCCGCGTCGAGGTCGCCGCCGCGCTTGTACGGCGAGAGCTTCGCCAGCCACAGGACCTCATCGACCCACGAGCGCCCGATGCCGGCGATCACGTGCTGGTCGCGCAGCAGCGTGTGCAGCGGCCGCGGCGCGTCGAGCAGCTCGGCGAGCGGCGGCGGGTCCGGCCACGCTTCCGGCCCGAGCGTCGCGAGCGCGGCGTCCTGCTCGAGCTCCTCCGCGGCGAGCAGCTTGACCCACGCGGCCTGCTTGGAGCCGAACTCGCGCAGGCGCAGCTCGCGCGGCTCAGCGGCGGCCTCGCGCCCGCCCGCGTCGACTCTCAGCAGCAGCCGCGAGGTGCGGTCGCGCGGGCCGGCGAGCTTGTCGTAGAGCTGCAGGCGCCCCGCGGACATCAGGTGCATCAGCAGCACAAGCCCGCCGCTGCTCTCGAGGATCAGGTGCTTGCCGCGCCGGCGCACGGCGGTGATCTGGCTGCCCGCAAGCTCCGTCAGCGGCGGATCGAACGTCTTCAGCGCGTTGATCCCCGGCGCGAGCGCCGACTCGATCGTCGCTCCCCGCAGTGCCGAGTCGAGCAGGCGCGCGGTGATCTCGACCTCGGGAAGCTCGGGCATCGCCTCTCATCGTAGGCCGCCGCCCGCGCGCAGAGGCCCCGGCGCGCGGGGGCTGCGCCCGCGCTCAGGAGGCGGCGTAGGCGCGGATCGGCGGGCCTTCGTACTTGACGCCCGCCGGGCTGACCCACTGCACGCGCCAGTGGACGCCCTGCGTGTTCGATCTGAAGCTCCAGTAGCCCCCGCTGTTCGTCGCGACCGTCTTCAGCTTGCGATAGCCCCTTGCGCCCTTGCCCTGCACGAGCACGGTCACCCTCGTCGCGCCGCCGGCCGGGCGCACGAGGCCCCACAGCGAGAAGCCGTGGCTGAGCTTGGTCACGGTCAGCGGGATCGGCCACGCGCTGTAGAGCGGCTTGGGCTTGCCGTTGACGTACTCGAGGCCCGTCTGGAAGCCGACGTAGCCGCCGTGCACGCTCGAGCCCGGAGGGCCGCCGAGCGGGTCGTCCTTGAGCAGGTACTGCGAGAAGGCGGCGACGCGCGGGTTTTCATAGGCGATCCGTTCGGCGATCGCGTCGTATTCGGCCTGCTCGGCGACCGGCACGCCGAGCTGCTTGTTCGGCAGGCTCTGGACGCCGAACTCGGTCAGGTAGATCGGCACGTGCGCCGGGATCGCGTGCGCCGCGGCGGCGCGGTCGAGTGCGTGGCTGAGCCGTGAGAGCACGCCGATCGTGACTTCATCGGCTCCCGAGGGGCGCGCGAACGGGCCGGCGGGAAGCGTGTAGGCGTGGTGGCCGTAGCCGGTCATATGCAGCAGGCTGCAGGTGCCGGCTTTCTTGTATTTCGAGTTCAGGCACAGCGCTTCACGCAGGAACGCGAGCGGCGCGACCGGGTGCAGCAGCGCCTTGGAGCCTTCCTTGTGCACGTTGACCTTGTCGTACCCCGTCGGCGCGGTTTCGCCGAACAGGATTTTCGGGTGCGTGAGGCCCGCCGCCTGCAGTCCTTCGTAGCCGTACTGGTACAGGCCGCGATACAGCCGCGGCGAGGCGGGCGTGCCGCTGGGGTTCCACTGCGGCATCAGGAACGCCGGGTGGTTGGCCTCGTTCCAGATCGAGAACAGCGAGACCTCCGAGCCGTAGTGGCGCCCGACAGCGGTCATGAATTCCTTGAAGTCCTGGTCGTCGGGGCGCGTGACGTAGGGCGCGGTGTGGTTCGAGGTCGCCCAGCGCGGCGCCGGCGCGGTGACCGTCAGCAGCACCGGCCAGTGCAGGCGCTTCGCTTCGGCGAGCAGCACGTCGTACTGCCCCCACGCGTAGCTCGCAGGGTTGGTCGCGTCGAAGTTCGGCTTCGTCGCGCTGGTCGCGGCCGGCGCGACCGCTTCCCAGTAGAGCTCGACGCGCAGCGCGTGCACGCCGAGCGCCTGCAGCTGCGCGAGCGCCTGCGGTCGCGTGGCCGGTTCGAGCAGGTCGCTCGAACCCTCGAAGAACGTCAGCTGCCTGTGCGAGGCGAGCGCCTGGCCGGGCGCGAGCGCCCCCGCCAGCAGGACGATCGTGAGCAGCGAAAGCAGGAGTGAGCGGATTCGGGGCATGGTCGCTTGAGACACCTCAGCGCAGAGAAGGTTGCGGTCTTTGTAGGTTTGGGGTCTGATGAGCGCACCGATCGCAGCGGACGACATCGTCCAGACCCGGGCGGACGGGGAGGCTAACAGCCGCCCGCCCCTGCTCGTACTCGAGCCGCTCGCGGCGTTTCTCGACGCGCACGGCATCGGCGCCGGCGAGATTCGCGCGACGCCGATCGGCGAGGGCCACTCCAACGTCACCTACCTGGTTGAGCGCGGCGGGCGCGAGGTCGTGCTGCGCCGCCCACCGCGCCCGCCGCTGCCGCCGAGCGCCCACGACGTGCTGCGCGAGGCGCGGCTGCTGCGCGCGCTCAGCGGCACGCAGGCGCGCGTGCCGGCGGTGCTCGCCGTGTGCGACGAGGAGGCGACGATCGGCGCGCCGTTCTACGTGATGGAGCTGGTCCCCGGCGAGGTGATCGTCACCGCTGTCCCGGCCGCGCTCGAGAACCCCGAGCAGCGGCGCGGGATCGCCGAGGAGCTGATCGACGCGCTGATCGAGATTCACGCCGTCGACTGGCAGGCGGTCGGGCTCGAGGGGTTCGGCAAGCCGACCGGCTATCTCGAACGCCAGCTGCGCCGCTTCACCGGCCTGTGGGAGCTGAACAAGACGCGTGAGATCCCGGCCGTCGAGAACGTCGGCGGCTGGCTCGCCGAGAACCTCCCCGAATCGGGGCCGGCGACGATCGTGCACGGCGACTTCCGCCTCGGCAACACGCTGTTCGCCTCAAGCGCACCGGCGCACCTGGAAGCGGTGCTCGACTGGGAGATGGCGACGATCGGCGATCCGCTCGCCGATCTCGGCTACCTGTGCATGATGTGGACCGAGGCCGGCGACCCCGAAGAAGGCCTGCGCGAGGCGCTCGGCAGCGTCACCCGCGCCGAGGGCTTCCCCACCCGCGCCGAGCTGATCGCGCGCTACGAACAGGGCTCGGGGCGCTCGATGAACAACATCCGCTGGTACACGACGCTCGCGCTGTGGAAGAGCATCGTGTTCATGGAGGGCAACTACAAGCGCGCGATCGCCGGCAGCACCGATGACCCGTACCTGAAGGGGTTCGGCGAGGGTGTGCAGGAGCTCGCCGCGCGAGCTGAGGAGGTCGCATATGGAGCCTGACCGGCGTACCGCGCTGCTGATCGACTGGGGCGGCGTGCTCACGACCAACCTGTTCGTGTCCTTCCACGCCCACTGCCTGAAGCTCGGCATCGAGCCCGAGCAGCTGAAGGGCCGCTTTCGCGACGACCCGGTCGCGCGCGAGCTGCTGATCGCGCTCGAGAAGGGCAAGCTCGGCGAGGGGGACTTCGAGGTCGAGTTCGCGGCGCTGCTCGAAGTCGAGCCCGACGGCCTCGTCGACGGCCTGTTCGCCGGCGTGCTCCCCGACGAGGCGATGGTCGATGCCGTGCGCGTGGCGCACCGCGCGGGCATCCGCACGGCGCTCGTGTCGAACTCGTGGGGCGTCGATCGCTACCCCACAGCGCAGTTCGGAGAACTGTTCGACGGCGTCGTGCTGTCCGGCGAGGAGGGCACGCGCAAGCCGTCGAAGCGGATGTACGAACTCGGCGCCGAGCGCGCCGGCGCCGAGCTCTCCGACTGCGTGTTCGTCGATGACCTGCCGTTCAACCTCACGCCCGCCGAGGAACTCGGCATGGCGACCATCCACCACACGAGCGCCGAGACGACGATCCCGAAGATGGAGGCGATCCTCGGCGTCGCCCTCAGCGCCGACGCCGCGTCACCGTCCGCATAGCGCCCATCGGGCCGGTCGCCGCAGCGACCCGTCTGCGTTCCGCTCAGCCGCGGTCTCCGCGGCCGTAGAGGAACTTGAACAGCCCGGCGAGCAGCTTCGAGTTGCGCGCCTTGTAGGGGTACATGTGCGGTTCGCGCTTCAGCGCGAGCTTCGGCGTGACGACGATCGCCTGCTGGGAGGTGTACTTGCGGATCCCGCCCGCGCCGTGGCGCGAGCCGAGCCCGGACGCCTTCGCGCCGCCCATCGGCAGCTCGAGGACGGTGTAGTTGATCATCGCGTCGTTGACGTTCGCGGCGCCCGTTTCGAGGCGGCGCGCGACCTGCTCGCCGCGGTCGACGTCCTTGGAGAACACCGACGCGCCGAGGCCGTACGGCGAGTCGTTGGCGAGGCGGATCGCCTCCTCGGAGTCGGCGACCTTCATGATCGGCAGCGTCGGGCCGAACGTCTCCTCGGTCATGCACTTCATCGTGTGGTCGACGTCGACGAGCACGGTCGGCTCGTAGAAGCGCCCGCCGCCCGTCTGCAGCGCGTGACCGCCGGTGAGCACGTGCGCGCCCTTGGTGATCGCGTCGGCGACGTGATCTTCGATCGTCTCGAGCTGCGGCGGGAACGTGATCGCGCCGACCTCGACCGAGCCGGGGCCGTTCGACGGGCCGACGCGCAGCGCGCGCACCTTCTCTGAGACTTTCGCGACGAACTCGTCATAGACGGGCTCCTCGACGTACACGCGCTCGATCGAGATGCACGTCTGCCCGGCGTTCTGCATCGAGTAGTACGTCGCGAAGTTCGCCGCGCGCTCGAGGTCGGCGTCGGAGAGCACGATCATCGGGTCCTTGCCGCCGAGCTCGAGCGACGCCGGAATCAGGCGCCGCGCGGCCGCTTCGGCGACCTTCGTGCCGGTGCGCGTTGAGCCGGTGAACATGATCATGTCGACGTGCTCGATCAGCGCCGCTCCGGTCGCGCCGCGACCGGTCGCGATCTGCAGCACGTTCTCCGGCAGCCCGCACTCGCGCAGGCCCTGTGCCATCAGCATCGACGTCAGCGGCGTCACCTCGGACGGCTTGAGGATCACGCTGTTGCCGGCCGCGAGCGCGGGGATGCAGTCGCCGAAGGAGTTCGTCAGCGGGTAGTTCCACGGGCCGATCACGCCGATCAGCCCGAGCGGGCGGTGGCGCAGGATGAGCTTCTTGCCCTTGACGAGCAGCTGGCCGGACTTGACGCGCTCGTCCGCGAGGTACTCGGCGGCGTTCTTCGCCCAGAAGCCGAACGCGTTGCCCGCGTAGGAGATCTCCGCGAGCGAGGCGTCCTCGAAGGTCTTGCCGGTCTCGGAGATGATCGTCGCGATCACCTGCGCGGAGTTGTCCATCAGCCACTTCTGTGCGCGCAGGAGGATGCGCGCGCGCCCGTCGAAGCCGTACGCCTCCCACTCCGGCTGCGCCGCGCGGCCGCGCGCGGCCATCGCCGCGACATCCTCGGCGCTGAGGTCGGGGACCGTCGCGATGATCTCGCCGGTCGCCGGGTTCTCGACCGCGATGGGGTCCGCGGAGGGCGCCGCGACCGCGTCCGCTGCGCCGTTATCGGCCTGCAGAATCTCCTGCTCGACGTGCTGCTCGACGCTCGCCATCCAAGCCTCCCAAATCGCCTGTGCCCCGAATGGGGTATGACTTCCTTGGCGCACAGACTACTCCTGTCCGGCTGGCCAGGGCGGATGCGCGGACCTGTGTTCGGGCCGTCCCGCGCGAGGGTCAAGGGGATCTTCCGGGCGGCGCATGCGCCGCCCGGCGGGGCCGCACATGTGCGGCCCCGAGGGAGGGCCGCATGCGGCCCTCCCCTCCGACGGCTCGAGCGAGGGTTCGCCCTGATCGCTATTCGACGTTTTTGACTTTGTTCCAACCTTCCGGGAGCGTTTCCCCTTCTTCCAAGCCCAGGTCGGCGCCCTTGGCTTCGTCGAAGATCGTCCCCTCATAGACCGGGAGCTTGGGCCCGGACTCGCCGGAGCCCCCGAACGTTTCGACTCCGGGGCACGAGCCCAGCGTCGTTTCCGTGGCCAGGAACCCCACGGCGGCGCTGATCTTCAGCTTGTGCTGGAAGCCGCTGGGGAACTTGCGGAGCCTCGTGACGGAATCGCTTTCGTTCTCGTACTCCGTCGGACCCGACTCGTGCGGGCTGAGCGTCACCTCACAGCTCAGAGCCTTGATCTCCAACGTGATCGGGCCCTCGGCCTGGGTCCCGCCGCCCGCGGCCGCGGCGTAGGAGAGCAGCAGTGGGTTCTTCACGGTGACCTTCGCGCGTGCCGTGAGGACGCCGTCCCGCACTTCGGTCGTGCAGTCCTTGAGCTGCAGCTGAACTTCGAGCGTTTCGTTCGGCGCGATCAGCGTTCCCTGCTCGCGGCCCGCCGTGCAGATGATTTCCATGTCGGCGATCCTGAACAGCTGCGGGTTTTCGCTTCCGCTGGCGCCGCTGATCTTGAATTCACCTTCTTCGATTTCGCCAGTCTTGGCGATGAACTGGTTAGCCTGCGCGACGCCCGCGGCGACCGTCAGCATGCAGATCGCCGCGACCGCGAACGAGTGTGACGCTCATGCGTCTCATGCCCGACCCCCTCGATTGCTTGCTCGATGTGGCCGTCGATTCTGCCAGTTCGATCGCAGCGGTGCCCTCAGACGTGCGATCGAAGGGAGTGCCGCGTCCGGCACTCCCTTCCCGCGCGCCTACTCGGACAGCTCGATCGTGGCGATGCCGACCGGCTCGGACGGGCGGTCGCCGCCGCCG
Organism: uncultured Solirubrobacteraceae bacterium; assembly: GCA_963827105.1. Lineage (GTDB taxonomy): Bacteria > Actinomycetota > Thermoleophilia > Solirubrobacterales > Solirubrobacteraceae > Palsa-744. Next base: position 157,052 of record CAWHAB010000010.1, read on the forward strand.
GTGGGGACGCCCTCGAGCTTGTCGACGACGTCCATGCCGTCGGTCACCTGGCCGAACACGGTGTGCTTGCCGTCGAGCCAGCTGCACGCGTCGGCGGTGACGATGAAGAACTGCGAGCCGTTCGTGTTCGGGCCCGCGTTCGCCATCGCGAGCGCGCCGCGGACGACCTTGTGCGAGTTGAACTCGTCCTCGAAGGTGTAGCCCGGGCCACCCGTGCCGGTGCCCTCCGGGCAGCCGCCCTGGATCATGAAGTCTTTGATGATGCGGTGGAACGTGAGCCCGTCGTAGAAGCCGTCGCCGGCGAGCTTGCGGAAGTTCTCGACGGTCTTGGGGGCATCCTCGTCGAACAGCTCAAAGACGATCGGCCCTTCGGTTGTGTGCATCGTGAAGGTTGACATCGGGCAAGCCTATCTCGACTCGACGCGCTCGAGGCTCAGCTCGAGCGCCGGGTGCGATGCGATCGGCTGGCCGTCGAGCTTCTCGATCACGCGCTCTGACTCCGACGCTGGCACCGACAGGAACGAGAAGCGGTCGAGCACGAGCACGTCGCGCACCGCCTCGCCGTCGAGGCCGGCCGAGGAGGTCACCGCGGAGACGATGTCGGCGACGCTGAGGCCCGCCGCGCGGCCGCCGCCGAGCACGAGCTTCGCGTACGGCTCGGCCTCGGCGCGGCGCGAGACCTGCGGCTTGGAGTGCCGCCGCGGGCGCTCGCGCACCGGCGTCGGCGGCGCGACCGCGCCCTTCTCCCACTGCGTGATCGCCGTGCCGATGTGCTTTTCGATCGCTTCCAGCTCGCGCTTCTGGCGATCCTCGACGAACGTGATCGCGCGCCCCGAGCGCCCGACCCGTCCGGTGCGCCCGATGCGGTGCACGTACGTGTCCGGGCTGGTCGGCACGTCGTAGTTGATCACGTGCGTGACCGTCGAGATGTCGAGGCCGCGCGCGGCCACGTCGGTCGCCACGAGGATCGGCACGCGCCCGCCCTTGAACGCGAGCATCACGCCGTCGCGCGAGCCCTGTGACATGTCGCCGTGCAGCGCGCGCACGTTCATGCCGCGGTCGCGCAGCGTGCGGAACAGCTGGTCGCAGCGGATCTTCGTGCGCACGAACACGATCGCCTGCTCGGGCGCCTCCGCGCGCAGCACCTCGATCAGCTTCTCCGGCTTCGCCTTCGTCTCGACCGGCAGCTGGAACTGCGCGACCGTGTCGATCGTCAGCGTCGCCGCCTCGACCTTGATGATCTCCGGGTCATACATGTAGCGGTCCGCGAGCTTTTGGATCGGCGGCGGCATCGTCGCGCTGAACAGCGCCGTCTGGCGGCTCGAGGGGGTCAGTGAGAGGATTTTCTCGACATCCTCGAGAAAGCCGAGATCGAGCATCTCATCGGCCTCGTCGAGCACCAGGAAGCGGCAGTCGTGGAGCACGAGCGAGTGGCGCGAGATCAGGTCGAGGACGCGCCCGACGGTGCCGACGACGACGTGCCCGCCGGCGCGCAGCTGCGCCTGCTGGGTACGGATCGGGGCGCCGCCGAAGACCGCGACGACATCGATGCCCGAGTGCGCGCCGTAGGTGCGCAGCGCCTGCGTCACCTGGATGCACAGCTCGCGCGTCGGTGTCAGCACGAGCGCCTGCACGCTCGGCTCCGACGGGTCGATGTACTCCATGATCGGCAGGCCGAACGCAGCCGTCTTGCCGGTGCCGGTCTGGGCCTGGCCGATCACGTCGCGGCCCGCGAGCAGCGACGGCACGGCCGCTTCCTGGATCGGGCTGGGTGCCTCATAGCCCACGTCGCTGAGCGCGTGCAGTGTGGACTCGGAGAGTCCGAGATCGGCGAAGGACTTGGCCATTACGGTGACGGAGAGAGCTTACGGGTCAAGCGACAGGATCGAGCAGCAGCTTCCCGGTGGTGCGGCGCTCACGCAGGTCGATCTGCGCCTGGGCGGCCTGCTCGAGTGGGTAGATGCCCCCGACGATAGCTTGAAGTTCGCCGCGTCCCGCGCGTGCGTACAGATCCGCGAGCGCTTCCGCGAACATTCCCGGGCGCTCCATGCAGTGAAACAGGTAGAAGCCGATCACCGCGCGCGAGTGGCGCAGCAGCGAGCCGCTGCGCACCTCGTTCTGCTCGCTCGTCGCGATCCCGCACACGACGAGCCGCCCGAAATGTGCGAGCGCCGCGTAGGACGCGTCGAACACCGCGCCGCCGGACATCTCGAAGACGACGTCGACCGGCTCGCGGGTCGTTCGCCGCGAGCAGCCGCTCGGCCAGCCCCTCCGCGAGCCGGGTCGAGCGCCGCGTCGGCGCCGAGCTCGAGCGCCAGCGCGCGCTTCTCCTCGCTCGAGGCCGTCGCGATCACGCGGCCCGCGCCGAGCTGGTGCCCGAGCTGGACCGCGATCGAGCCGACGCCGCCGGCCGCGCCGTGGATCACGACGCTCTCGCCAGGCGCGACGCGGGCGGACGTGCGGTAGAGGTGCCACGCGGTCGTGCCCTGGATGATCATCGCGAGCGCCGTGCCGTCGTCGAGCCCGTCCGGGATTCCGAACACGAGCTGCTTCGGCGCGCTCGCGTATTCCGCGTAGCCGCCCGCGCCGCCAGTCAGCGCGACGACGCGCTCGCCGCTGTCCTCGCGCACGCCCGCCACCTCCGAGCCCGGGATCATCGGCAGCGTCGCCTTCTGCACGTAGGAGTTTGTCCGCTGGTGCGTGTCCGCGAAGTTGAGGCCGGCGCGGGTGACCTTGATCAGCACCTCTTCCGGGCCCGCCGTCGGCAGCGGCAGCTCGACCAGCTCGAGCACCTCCGGCCCGCCGAACTCGCTCATCTGGATCGCGCGCATCGCGAGCCCAGGCTAGCGCCATGCGCCGGGCTAGCCGACGAACCCCAGATCGATCGCGGGACCGGTTTCAAGCGCGGGCACGGCGGCATCCGCGGACGGGTCGACGTACGTGTAGCTCGGGCCACCGCTGGAGATGCCGTGACTGTCGCTGACAACGACTTCGTAGCTGCCCGCGGGCTCGGGCGCGGTCGTCGCCGTGATCTTCGTTTCCGAGTGGACACGCACCGCGGTGGCCGCGCCGCCGATCGTGACGGTGGCGCCCGGCACGAAGTGCGAGCCGGTGATCGTGACCTTCCTGCGGCCCTTGACCGGCCCTTCCGAGGGCGTGACCGACGAGACGGTCGGCGGTACGGTGTAGGTGAACGTGGGGCCACCTTGCGAGTTGCCCGCTTCGTCGCTGACGAGGACCTCCTCCGTACCCGCGGGCTGCGCAGAGGTGACGGCGGTGATTTCGCCGCTTGAGTGAACGACCACTTCGCTCGCCGCGCCGCCGATCGTGACCGTTGCCCCCGCTTCGAAGTTCGCGCCCCTGATCGTCACGGCCGTGCCGCCCGCCGTCGATCCTTCCGCCGGCGCGATCGAGGAGACAACCGGTGGCAGCGCGACGTACGTGAACGACGGACCCCCCGTCGACGCCCCGCCTTCATCGCTGACCACGACTTCATCGCTGCCGGCGGACTGCGCGGACGTGACAGCCGTGATTTCCGTTTCCGAGCGGACGCTCACGTCGGCCGCCGCCGCGCCGACCGTGACCGTCGAGTCGAGGCCGAAGTTGCTGCCACGGATCGTGAGCGCCGTGCCGCCGGCGGTCGGGCCTTCGGCCGGCGTCGCCGAGCTGACCTGCGGGCGCCCCTCGCGTGCGACGAACGTGAAGCTTTCGGCGCCGCTCGCGCTGCCGGCGGGGGCCGTCAACGAGACCGGCCCTGAGCGGGCGCCCGCCTGCACGACCGCGGTGATCAGCGTCGGCGATCGCACCGTGAACGACGCCACCGGGACTCCGCCGATCGACAGCGCACTCGCGCCGTTGAGGTCCGTGCCCGCGATCATCAGCTCGGTGCCCGCGCCGCCCGACGCCGGCGAGATGCTCGTGATGTTCGGCGCCGAGTACACGGGCGGGGCGGTGAACTCGTATCCGATGATGTCGTCCGGGTAGGCGCCGCTGGCGACGTTCGTCACCTCGATCGGCGCATCGAGCAGCGAGCCGTCGTCGCTCACCGCGTACTCCTGCCAGCCGCGCGCGTTCGCGTCGCCGAGAGCGTCGCCTGCGAGGCCTTCAGGCGCGAACACGCGCTGCGGCGGGGCGACCGGCGCGCCCCAGCCCGCGGCGGGCCGTTCGAACGCGTAGATCGAGCCTTGTTCGGCGTTGAAGCCGACGGCGTCGAAGCCGCCGCAGATGATCCGCTGACCGCCCGCGACGATGTTCAGACAATCGAAGCCGGCGTACGCTTCCGGTTCCGTTGCGGCCACGCGGGCGCGCGCCTGCCATCCCCCCGCATCGTGTTCGTAGACCCACGCGGCGCCGGCGAAAGCGGCCAGCCCGCTGCTCTGCTCCATCGAGATCGCGGCCGTCGAGCCGTCGTCGGACAGCGCGACCACCGAGCCGAATCCACGCGCCTGCGATTCCGGCGGCTCAATCGACTGCGCCGGCGTCCAGCCGTCGCCCGAGCGTGTATACACGTCCACGCTGCCGACATCCTGCACGCCGTTCTGTTCGCAGTTGGGATCGCCGACGAGCAGCGTGTCGCCGTCGCCCGACAGCGCTATCTCGCGCGGCCCGAGCGTCAGGTAGCAGCCGGCGCCCCCCGGGCGGGGGACCTGCTGTTCGAGTGACCAGCCGCTCTGGCCACGGACGAACACATCGACCTGGTGTCCGGCCTGCAGGGCGACACGGTTGCCGTCGTCGTCGATCGCGCCTTCGAGCGCGAAGTAGTCGCACCCTTCGGGCGCGGGCGTGCCCGCGGCGTCCACGCCCGGAGGGAACAGCGTGCCGTCGAGTGCCCAGCCGTCGCTTCCGTGGCGGTAGACGAACGCGACGCAGCGTTCCTCTTCGGTCGGGGACGCGGTGCGTTCCGGCGCGACGAGCAGCGTGTTCCCGTCACCCGAGAGCTTCGTGATCGCGCCGAACTCGGCGCAGTTCGTCCAGCGCGGCGCGATCGGCGTTTCGACGGCCGGCGCGGTGAGGACGCCTTCGGAGACCCAGCCCGAGTCGGTCCTCCGTTCCATGAACACGCCGCCGGTGTCCGAGCTCGCATATGTGCAGAAACCGCTGGGCGGATTGAAGATCGTCTTCGCGCGCACTTCGCCGCTCGCCGACAGCGCGACGTCGAAGAACGAGAACTGGGCGTCCGAGCCACGCAGGAAGGGTTCGCGGCCGGCGGGCGCGGGGAGCTGGGCGACGGTCCATCCCGGCGGCGGCGGGCCGCGGAAGCTCGCGCTGACGGCCGTCCCTTGCTTGAGCTTGACGGTGCACGTGGCGGTGCCCTTGCAAGGCCCGAGCCAGCCTTCGAACTTCGATCCGCCCGCCGCTGTCGCGGTCAGGGTCACTCGCGTGCCCTTCGCGAAGGAGGCCTCGCAGGTGCCGCCGCATTCGATGCCGGCGGGCGCGGAGACGATCAGGCCCGAGCCCGAGCCGCGCGCGTCGACCGTCAGCACGGGAGGTGGCGCGGGCGCCGACAGCGAGAGCGCACCGGCGGGGGTCCCGTTGCCGCTGGGCGCGTCGTAGCCGCCGCCGGCCGTGCACTGCGACGGTTCGGCGCAACTGCCGTTGGCGCCCGAGACGATGTCGAACAGCGAGCCCGGGCTCTTGTAGAACGCAGCCGGCCCGAGCGATCGCTCGGCGCTTTCGGAGAGCGCCTCGACCGCCGCGATGATCGGCGTCGAGGCACTCGTGCCGCCGACGGTCAGCCAGCGTTCGCCGCCCCACCCTTCGGCCCGTGAGGTGTCGCGAACGGAGAGATCTTCCGCCACGGCCGCAACGTCGTTGCTGTCGCGGCGGTTGCACGCCTTGATCCCTTTTTGGAAGGACGGCCTCGGCTCGTACAGGCTGCACCCGCTGCCCGATCTCGGCCACACGCTCTCCGACCAGCCGCGCGCGTCGCCCGCGGGCGTCAGCGTCGTTCCCCCGACCGCGATCACGTACGGCGAGTTCGTCGGATAGCTCGGCAGTTCGACGCCTTCTTCGTGATTGTCGTAGCCGTCGTCGCCGCTCGCGACCGTGATCGGGATCCCGGGGTGGTTGAAGTCCGCGTCGAATTCGGCCTCTTCCTTGTACTCGTCGCCCGCCCAGCTGTTGCTGATCTCGGTCGCCCCGAGGCTGACGGCCTCCTGCTCCGCGCTCGCCAGGTTCTCAAAGCTGTTCGTTTCCGCCTCGACGAGCAGGATGTGGCAGTTGGGGCAGATCGCCGAGACCATGTCCACGTCGAGTGACTCCTCGGCGTTCCACGCGCCGTTTTCAGGTTTGGGCGGGGGTGGATAATTGTCTCCTCCGGTCTGGCTGACCTTGCGAAAGCACCCCGAGGCGCCCGTGCACGGCGGCAACCCGTAGGCCGAGCGGTAGGTCGCCAGGTCCGTTTCGGCGACCGGGTCATCGAACGCGTCGACGATCGCCACCGTCTGCCCGACGCCCGCCGTCGCCGAGGGAAGCGCGTAGGCCGATTGCAGGTCGGCGGGCGCGAGCCCGCTCCCTTCGATCCCGCCCGTCAGCGGCGAGGCGGCGGGGCCGAGCCCCTTCAGCCTCGCCGCGCGCGGGACGATCACCGACTGACAGGCCGCGTATCGCGGTTTCGGCGCCGGGCACGCCGCATACGGTTCCGTGCTCGAGGGGACGCTCGACAGCCGAGATGGCACAGCCGCTTCGCCGGCGCCGTCGCGCCGCGCGGGCCCGGCGTGGAGTGCGGGCCTGGGCGCCTGCGCGAGCGTCACCGAGCCCGAGGCCGAGCTCGAGCCGGCGAGCGCCGCGGACGGCGCGACGCACGCACTGAGGGTCGCGATCACGCTCAAGCCGAGCAGCGTACGCCGGCGTCTGCGCCGTGGATCACCCCTGCTGCACAGCCGGTTCGCCAACTCCTCCGCCCTCCCCGCGACGCGTGCTCTCGCGCGCGCATCCTATCGCCCCACATGGGGCAGATCAATGCGCTCGACGCAAAACCACGCGGCCGGATTTTCGATCTCCGCGCGATGGCGGCGTCAACATTCCCGGCGTGGTGCTCTAAGGTGCCCCGCGATGTCCATCACCGTCGTCGGATCGATCGCCTATGACACCGTCAAGACGCCGTTCGGCGAGCGCGAGCGGATGCTCGGCGGCGCCGCCGTGCATTTCGCGCTGGCCGCGTCGTTCTTCGACGACGTGCGCGTCGTCGGCCCGGTCGGCGATGACTTCGGCGAGGAGCAGCTCGCGGTCATGCGCGCCCGCGGCGTCGACGTCTCCGACGTCGAGCTGATCGCCGGCGGGCGGACGTTCTTCTGGCAGGGCGAGTACGGCTGGGATCTCAACTCGCGCGAGACGCTCGACACCCAGCTCGGCGTGTTCGAGGGCTTCCAGCCGAAGCTCTCAGAGCACTCGCGCGCGAGCGACGTGCTGTTCCTCGCGAACATCCAGCCCGACCTGCAGCGCGACGTCCGCGCGCAGCTGCCCGACGCGCGCTTCGTCGCGCTCGACTCGATGAACCTGTGGATCGACATCGCCCGCGACTCGCTCGTCAGCGCGATCGAGAGCGTCGACTGCGTGATCCTCAACGACGCCGAGCTGCGCCAGCTGACCGGCCGGCCGAACCTCGTCTCGGCCGCGCGCGAGGTGCTGTCGTGGACCCCCGCCGAGGGCAACGGGCGCGCGGGCGCGCGCGGGCCGAGCGTGATCGTCGCCAAGCAGGGCGAGTACGGCGCCGCGCTCGTCACGCGCGAGAGCTTCTTCGCGCTGCCCGCCTATCCGCTCGAGACCGTCGTCGACCCGACCGGCGCCGGCGACACGTTCGCCGGCGGCTTCGTCGGCTACATCGCCGCGCATCCCGACGAGGAGCTCTCCGATCAGCTGCTGCGGCGCGCGATGGCGCACGCCGGCGTGCTCGCGTCGTTCAACGTCGAGGAGTTCGGCACCGAGCGCCTGCAACGCCTGACGGCGAAGGAGATCGCCGCGCGCATCGGCGAGCTGCACGCGATGACGCAGTTCAGCGGCGCCGCGCTGCAGCTGCGCGGCTGAGGCGCCCGCGCGCGAGCTGACCGGCGCCGCCGTCCCGCCGCGCCGCGGTGCACAGCATGCGCGCCAGCACATCGTGGGTTTCCACGGATCGCGCATCCGGGGCTTGTACGGATCCTCCGCCGGGTATACGATCGCGACCGTGACAACCTGGACGTTCATCTGGTTGATGTTCCTGCTGAAGATCCCGATCGTCGCGCTGTTCATGATCGTGCGGTGGGCCGTCGGGCAGACGCCCGATGTCGCCGCCGACGGCGAGGGCGGCATCGGCCCGCAGCTGCGCCCGCGCCACCCGCATCACCCGCGCTCGCGCCTGCCGCGCTCGCCGCGGCGTGGTCCCCACGGCGAGCGGGCACCGGCGTCGCCCGCGCGCGTGCGCACGGTCGTCTCCCACCAGGTCCTGCCCCGCGGCTGAGCGCATCGACGGCGGCGTCGCGGTACGAGGGCGCGCCCCGGTTGCTCATAATCGACCTCAGCGCAGGCGAAACCTCGACCAGGAGAAGCACATGACCGACACGCTCACGGTGACCGACAGCCGCACCGGCAAGACCTACGAGCTGCCGATCGAGGACGGAACCGTACGCGCGATCGACCTGCGCCAGGTCAAAACCGACGACGAGGACTTCGGGCTGATGGCCTATGACCCGGCGTACATGAACACGGCGTCGTGTCGCAGCTCGGTGACCTACATCGACGGCGACGCCGGCATCCTGCAGCACCGCGGCTACCCGATCGAGCAGCTGTGCGAGCAGTCGACCTACCTCGAGGTCGCCTACCTGCTGATCAACGGCAGGCTGCCGACGCAGGACGAGCTCAGCGGCTGGGTCGATGAGATCACCGTCCACACGTTCGTGCACGAGAACGTCAAGGACTTCATGCAGGGCTTCCGCTACGACGCCAACCCGATGGGCATGCTCGTCGCGTCCGTCGCCGCGCTGTCGACGTTCTACCCCGACGCGAACAGGATCCACGACGAGCGCGCACGCGCGATCCAGATCATCAGGCTGCTCGCGAAGATGCCGACGCTCGCCGCGTTCGCGTTCCGCCACAACATGGGCCAGCCGTACGTGTACCCCGACAACGACCTCAACTACGCCGGCAACTTCCTGGGGATGATGTACAAGATGACCGAGCTCAAATACGAGCCCGATCCCCGCCTCGAGCGCGCGCTCGACGTGCTCTTCATCCTCCACGCCGACCACGAACAGAACGCTTCGACGAGCGCCGTGCGCTCCGTCGGCTCGACACAGGTCGACCCCTACTCGGCGATCGCCGCGGGCGTCGCCGCGCTGTACGGGCCGCTGCACGGCGGCGCCAACGAGCAGGCGCTGCGAATGCTCGAGCGGATCGGGACGGTCGAGAACATTCCCGACTTCCTCGAGGGCGTCAAGGCCGGCAACGAGCGGCTGATGGGCTTCGGCCACCGCGTCTACAAGAACTACGACCCACGCGCCCGCATCATCAGGAAATACCTCGACGACGTGTTCGAGGTGCGCGGCAAGAGCCCGCTGCTCGAGGTCGCCACCGAGCTCGAGAAGCGCGCGCTCGACGACGAGTACTTCACCTCGCGCAAGCTCTATCCGAACGTCGACTTCTACTCCGGCCTGATCTACGAGGCGCTCGGGCTGCCCGTCGCGATGTTCCCGGTGATGTTCGCGATCGGGCGCACGAGCGGCTGGATCGCGCAGTGGAAGGAGCTGGTCGGCGACCCGGAGCAGAAGATCGCGCGCCCGCGCCAGATCTACACCGGCGATCGCGATCTCGACTACGTGCCGATCGCGCAGCGCGGGTAGCGCGCCGGCCCGCGCTCGCCCGAGGGGGCTCGCCCTATGCGTCGATCGCAGCCTCTCGCCAGGCCCACATGACGCCGTTGTAGGTACCGACCTCGACCTCCTCGATGCGCCCGTAGCCGGCAGCGCGCAGCAGCCTCGCGGCCGCCTCGCGCGGGTCCGGCTCGGGGCAGCCGGCCGCGTGCCACTCGAGCACGATCACATCGGCCTTCAGGGTCGGCAGGCGCGCGTCGGTCAGGATCGACCACTCGCCGCCCTCGATGTCCATCTTCATCAGGTCGACGTCGTGATCCTCCTCGAACAGGTCGACCGTTGGGACCGTGACCGTGGCGGCGCCGGTCGGCTCGTCGGTGTCCGTGGCGAGGTGCGACTCAGCGAACCGATCGGCGACGAACGTCATCTCGCCGGTGTGGCTGGCGACCGCGGCGCCGGTCACCGCCCAGCGGGACCCGAGCCCGTTGACGGCGACGACGCGCGTCAGCAGCCGCAGGTTGGCGGGGTCGGGCTCATAGCTGTGGATCGTCGTCCCCGGCCAGCGCCCGAGCGCGTCGGCGCCGAACAGCCCGATGTTGCCGCCGAGATCCATCACCTTGCGCGGATGCCCGGCAGCGAACGCGTCTGCCAGCGGCGGCGGCGGATCGTAGGCGTATTGGCCGCCGGTGCCGCCGAAGATCTCGTTGAGGATGTGCACGTCCGCGGCCGGCGCGGCGGCCGCGCGGGCCGCCGTCAACGCGCGTTCGTGGCGCAGGAAGATCCGCTCGCCGGAGCCGCGCAGGCGGTACTCGCCGGTGCCCGGGATGATCAGCTGGCGGATCGCGAAGCGCAGCGGCTCGCGCACGACCCGCGCGCCTCTGGCCGTCTGCACGAGATGCTGCCCGCCAGGCGACTTGACCATGCGACGCAACAGCGGGAAGCGCTCGGTCGCCCTCCTGAATGAGTCGGCGATCACGTCGCCAGCACCAGCGTGGCGCCGTGTCGCCTCAGCCACTCGCGCTCGGCGCGGTGCCCGGGCCAGCGACGCTCGAGCAGCGCCCAGAAGCGCGGCGAGTGGTCGAGAACCTCAAGGTGGCAGACCTCGTGCCAGACGACATATTCGAGCACGCGCTCGGGCGCGAGCAGCAGCCGCCAGTTGAAGCTCATGCGCCCGTTCGAAGAGCACGAGGCCCAGCGCGTGCGCTGGCCGCGGATGTCGAGGCCGCTGTAGCTCGTGCCCGCGAGCGCCGTCGCGTGGTCGAGCCGCGCGGAGATCTCGGCGCGTGCGGCGCGGCGATAGAAGCGCTCGAGCGCCGGCCGGGCGTCGCCGGCGGGCACGAGCAGTCGCTCGCCGCTGCGGTGGACACGCATGCGGCCGGCCTCGGGGACGAGCTCCAGGTGTCTGCCGAGATAGGGCAGCGAGCCGGCGTGCTCGGCGAGTGCGCGCTCGGCTTCGGCGAGCGCGTCGCGCGCCTCGCGGAGGCGCCGCTCGATCCATGGGCGCAGCTCGCTGACCGCGGCGGCGGCCGCGCGCGCGGGGGCGCGCGCCGGCAGCACGACCTCGACGCCCGCATGGGGATGGACGTTGACGCGGACCCGCCGTGCGCGCTCGGAGCGGCGCACCGTGTACGGGATCTCGCGAGGCGTGGGGGAGTCGCTCATCGCCCGCTCAGGGTACGCGCCGGAGCGGGCGTACCCGGGCCGCGGTGTTCGCGTCCGAGCGCAGCGCGTACGCTTGCGCGCATGGCCAAGCCCGGCGAAGCCGCCGCGACGCACTCGCCGACATTCGACGAGGAGCTGCTGCTGTGGCTCGAGCACGAGCCGGCGGAGGTGCGCGCGGCCGACGACGAGCGGATCCGCGACATCGCCGCCGAGTTCGCGCGCGGCTTCGACGCGCTCGCCGAGGTCGGCGCCGCGGTCACCGTGTTCGGCTCCGCGCGCACGCCGCGCGAGCACCCGCACTACGCGCTCGCGCGCGAGCTCGGCGCCTGCCTCGGCCGCGCCGGCTACGCGGTCATGACCGGCGGTGGCGGCGGGCTGATGGAGGCCGCGAACCGCGGCGCGCGCGACGCCGGCGCGGTATCGATCGGCTGCAACATCGAGCTGCCGCGCGAGCAGGCGCTCAACGACTACGTCGACATCGGCCTGCGCTTCAACCACTTCTTCGCGCGCAAGGTGATGTTCGTGCGCTACGCGAGCGCGTTCGTCGTCTGCCCGGGCGGCTTCGGCACGCTCGACGAGCTGTTCGAAGCGCTGACGTTGATCCAGACCGCGACGATCCGCCACTTCCCGGTGATCCTGCTCGGCGACGGCGAGTGGGACGGGCTGCTCGAGTGGCTCGCCGACCGCGCGCTCGCGGACGGACGTATCGACGGCGCCGACCTCGAACTGCTGCACGTCCTCGCGCGCCCGGAGCAGGTCTGCGAGCTCGTCGATCTCGCCCACGAGCGCCAGCGCGAGTACGGCCGCCGCCAGCCGCGCCGCACGTATCCTGCCGGAGCCCCGCGATGACGATCTCGCGCGTGAAACTCCCACGCGAGGTGCGTGGCAGCTATCAGGTCTATCTCAACGGCGTGCCGCAACAGCTCGGCGTCGACTACAGCGTGCGCGAAGGCGCGCTCGTGTTCGAGCGCGATCTGCGCAAGGACAAGATCAGCGGCTGGCGCTGGCTGCTCGGCGCCTGGGGCGTCGGCACGTACCGCCAGAACGACTCCGTCGACGTGCGCTACGAGGCCGCCGACGGATCGCCGCGCGTCGCCGAGGGGCTCGAGATCGAAAGCGGCTGAGGCGCGGCCGCGAGCCACGGCCGCGCGAGCTTCAGCGCGCTCAGGATCGCGCGTGTCGCGCGGCGATCGGTTGAGCGTGTAGAAATGGATCCCCGGCGCTCCCGCGGCGAGCAGCTCGGCGCACTGCAGCGTCGCGTACGCGACGCCGAAGTCGAGCACCGCCTCGGGGTCCTCGCCGCGCGCGTGCAGCTCTTCGCGCAGCCCCGTCGGGGATCGCTCGCGCCGCACATCGCCGCCATCCGCTCGACCTGGCCGACCTGCGTGATCGGCATCACGCCCGGGATGATCGGCACCTCGATGCCCGCGCCGCGCGCGCGCTCGAGGAACTCGAAGTACAGCGCGTTGTCGAAGAACACCTGCGTGATCAGGAAGTCGACGCCCGCGTCGCACCTTCTCGACGAGATGTTCGAGGTCCCCCTCAGGGCTGCTCGCGTGGATGTGGGTCTCGGGGAAGCACGCCGCGCCGATCGCGAACGGGTAGTCGGCCGAGATCAGCTCGACGAGCTCGCGCGAGTACTCGAGGCCGCCCTCGGTCTCCGTCCAGAGCTCCTCCCCCGCCGGCGGGTCCCCGCGCAGCGCGAGCACGTTGTCGATCCCCGCAGCGTGCATCTCATCGAGCGTCGCGCGCAGTTCCGGGACGGTCGCGCCAACGCACGTGAAATGCGCCATCGCCTCGAGCCCGTACTCCTCGCGGATGCGCTTGACGATCTCGATCGTCTTCTCGCGCGTGGAGCCGCCCGCGCCGTAGGTGACCGACACGAACGCCGGCTCGAGCGTCTTCAGCTCGGCAAGCGCCGCGTACAGGTTCTGCTCGCCGCGCGGAGTTTTCGGCGGGAAGAACTCGAACGAGAAACGGCGGCGCGCCGGCGCTGAGGATCTGATCGATTCGCATCGCCGCATTATGCAGTCCAGCGCTCCGGCTCGCCGGGGATGCGCCGGACCTCGCCGATCGCCTCGAGGTGCGTCAGATAGCAGAGCGTCATCGACAGCAGCCACTGCGTGTTCTGCTCCGGCGAGCGACTCGCCGAAACGTGCGGCACGACCTCGAAGGCCGTCAGCTCCCGCCCGCCGACCGCCGCGAGCACGCCGTCGAGGTGCTCGCTGCGACGAGCGCGCGATTGCCCTGGATGTGGGCGTGCACATCGGCGAACGTGCGCGCGTGGCCGGGCAGGCACAGGCGCGCGCCGAGCCGCTCGACGACGTCGAGCGAGCTCAGGAACTGCCCGACCGGGTCGGGCGAGTAGCCGTAGTCGAAGTACAGCGAGATACGCCCGAGCAGGTGGTCGCCGGAGATCAGCAGGCGCCGCTCGGGCTGGAACAGGCAGACGTGCGAGGGCGCGTGCCCGGGCGTCTCATAGACGACCCATTCGCCCACGTCGGTGGGGATCGTCATCCCCGCGAGCAGGTCTCGATCGGGCTTGATCACGCCCGCGATACCCGAGCCGCGCGAGCTGCGCTCGGCGGCATAGCGGCGCAGCGGCTCCTCGGGAACGCCGCTCTGGCGAGCGACCTCGAGGCGGCGCGCGAAGACCGACTCGGGGTCCTCGCTCATACGCGTCAGCTGCTCGTGGTTGGGGTGCATCCACATCTCGCAGCCGGCCCGCTCGATGATCGGGTTCGTCTGCCCGCAGTGGTCGGAATGGGCGTGGGTGCAGACGATCAGCGAGGCGTCCTGCAGGCGCAGCTCGCACATCGCCAGCGCGCGCTCGAGATGCGCGAGCGACTCGGCGTCGTGCATGCCGGTGTCGAACAGCACGAAGCCCGTCGCCCGCCTTGACCGCCCAGGCGTTGCAATGCGGCACGCCCGGCCAGGGCAGCGGCAGGCGCAGCCGGAAGACCCCCGGCAGCACGCGCTCGCCGCGCCCCAGCTCACGCCGCCTGATCACATCGGGCACCTCGCGGAGACTAGACTAAGGCTCTTCTGCGGCGTAAAGGGAGGCCGCATGGTCGATCGGGAGAGCGAGAGCGAGGCGAGCACGAAGGTGCAGGAGGTCGCCGCGAGCATGCAGCAGGCGGCGGCCACGCGCAAACGGATATCCGGGAGCAAGGCCGAGGGCGTTGCGAAGCGCTACTTCGCGGCGATCGACGAGCGCGATCTCGAGAGCGCGCTCGCGCTGTGGGCCGAGGGCGGCCGCGAGAACGTGCGCGGCCAGGTCGACGTGCTCGCGCCGGAGGGCGTGCGCGAGTTCATCGGCGGCCTGCTCGACGCCGTCCCCGACCTGAAGATGGAGGTCGTCTCGACGACCAGCGAGGGCGAGCGCTGCGGCGTGCAATGGCGCCTGACGCGGCACCTTCGCCGGGCCCGGCGGCTTCGGCGGCGTCGAGCCGACGGGCAACCCGATCGAGCTCGAGGGCTTCGACCTGCTGTGCGTCCGCGACGGCCTGATCCAGAGCAACGACGCGTTCAGCGACAGCATGACGTTCGCGCGCCAGCATCGGCATGATGCCGCCGCAGGGCTCGATCGCCGAGCGCCGCCTGACGGGCGCGTTCAACGCCAAGACGCGGATCAGCGCCAGCCTCGGAGCCGGCCCCGCCGAGCTCGTCGCGGAGGGCGTCTGGGTCGTGCAGGGCCAGCCAGCGCGCTGCAACGTCTACCTGATCGAGGACGACGGCGGGGTGACGCTGTTCGACGCCGGCGCGCGCACGATGACGCGCGCCGTCGCGAGCGCCGGCGCGAAGCTCGGCGGCATCCGCCGGATCGTGCTCGGCCATGGCCACACCGACCACCGCGGCGTCGCGGCCGCGCTCGGCGTGCCCGTCTTCTGTCACCCCGAGGAGGTGCAGGACGCCGAGGGCAGCGGCGGCTTTCGCTACTGGCCCGAGGGGCTCAGGGGCCTGCCGCCGGGAATGCGCCAGTTTCACCTGCTGCTGCACCGCTATGCCTGGGACGGCGGGCCTGTGCAGATCGCCGGCACGGTCGAGGAGGGCGATGAGATCGCGGGCTTCCGCGTCGTGCATCTGCCCGGGCACGCGCCCGGGATGATCGCGCTGTGGCGCGAGCACGACCGCCTCGCGCTGAGCAGCGACTGCTTCTACACGCTCGACCGCTGGGGCCGCGACTGTGCGCCGGCGGTGCCGATGGCGGTCTACAACTTCAACACCGAGCAGGCGCGCGAGAGCATCCGCAAGCTTGCCGCGCTCGAGCCCGCCGCGGCCTGGCCGGGGCACGCCAACGCCGTCACCGGCGACGTCCGCGGGCAGCTCGAGCGGGCCGCCGACGCCGGCTGAGCGTGGGCAGGCGCGGGCGCCGGCACGAGAAGCTGACGGCGCCCGTCAGCGAGTACAGCGACGAGCACGGCAACGTCCTCAGCCTGCGCGGCTCGTTGACCGCGGGCTCGCGCAGGGAGTACGCCGAGGCGGCCTCTGCGAGCGCCGCGCGCGCGGCGGCGACGCGCGAGGACGCCGCCGCGCGCGCGCTCGAGCTGCTGTTCGAGCGGCTCGCCGTTCGCTGGGTGATCGCGGGCGCGCCGCTCGAGCGCCAGCAGGAGCTGCTCGCGCGCTTTCGCGTCGCCTCCGCCGCGGAGCGCGCGTGGGTCCGCGAGATCCTGCGCGCGCACTGCGCCGAGCACTTCCCGGATGTCGCCGCGCCGTGAGCTCAGGCGGCGGCCGCCTCGTCCGCGAGTTCGCCAAGCAGCTTCGACATCTGCTCGAGGGTCTGAGCGTGCCCCTGCAGGTCATACGCGCCGGCCAGCTCGAGCGGGTCGCGGTAGGCGAGCATCACGTCCTCGCCCTCGCGCCAGATCAGCATCCGCAGCGGCAGCTCGATCCCGACGCGGCGATCGCTCTGCATCAGCGGCGTCCCGCCCTGCGCGTTACCGAACACGAGCACCTGCTCGTCGGCCAGCTCGAGGCCGACCGCGCGTGCGCCCGCGGCGTGATCGATGACCGCGAACAGCGTCAGCCCGCGGCGCGCGATCGCGTCCGTCAGGGACGCCGCTGTGGCCGCAAACGCAGACGAGCTGGCCTTGATGATCATCGCTGCGTGCATTCTGCTGCAAGCGCGCGGGCGATGAGCTCCCGTGCCCGCGGCGCAGGCGGCGCCGTCTGGATCATGAGGGCCGTGTGCCTCGCGCGACCGATCGGAGCCGCCGCGCCGATCGAGCGACCGTGCAATGCGCTCGGGCGGCGCCGTCAGGCGGTGACGAGCGCCAGCGCGAAGCCGTCGTGGCCCTTCGCGTCGACGGTCTGGATCGCCGTCGCGTCAAGCCGCGGCTCCGCGCCGAGCAGCTCATAGAAGCGGCGGACGGCCTGGATCCCGCCGGCGCCCAGGCGCGCGTCCTCGCCATCGGGATCGAGGATCACGCCGGCGCGGATCACGTTGTCGACGACGATCACGGTCCCCGGCCGCGCGAGCTTCAGCGACCACTCGAGGTACGCGGGGTTGTTCTGCTTGTCGGCGTCGATGAAGATCAGGTCGAACGGGCCCGCGCCCTCGCCGAGCAGCAGCGGGAGCGTGTCGAGCGCCGCGCCGAGGCGCACCTCGACGATCTCCGCGAGCCCGGCCGCGTCGATGTTCGCGCGCGCCAGCGCCGCGTGCTCGGGATCCCCCTCGAGCGTCACGAGCCGCCCATCGCGCGGCAGCCCGCGGCCGAGCCAGATCGTGCTGTAGCCGGCCAACGTGCCGATCTCGAGGACCGTCCTGGCGGCGCGCATGCGCACGAGCAGCTCGAGCAGCCTGCCGAGATACGGCGGGATCCCGCCGGGTGCGCGCGCGCCGCTCGCGGCTGCCGCTGCGCTGCGCCCGAGCACCGGGCCGTCGGCGAGCAGCCGCTCGGCTATGTACGCGTCGACCGCGCTCCATCGCTCTCGGCTCATCGCCGCCCAAGCATGACCGAGCCGCGCGGCCGCCGTCGTTTCGCGCTTGCGCTGCTAGGTCCGCCTCGCGGCGCGCGGTGCGCGCTCGCGGTAGGCCTTGACCTTCGTGCGATTCCCGCACACGGCCATGTCGCACCAGACACCGGAGCGGTTGCGCGAGCGATCGAAGAAGGCCCACCGGCAGTTCGGCGCGCGGCAGGCCTTCACGCGCGGCCACGAGCCGTCCGTGCGAGCGTCAGCGACAGGTATCAGCAGGCGCGCGATCGCCCCGGCGAAGCCCTCGCCCTGCGCGTCGAGGGTGACCGAGCCGTCGCCCGCGAAGTGCACGCCGAGGCCACCGCGGCGGGCCGCGCGCTCGAGCTCGCGCCCCGCGCGATCGTCCGGCTCGCCGCCGTTGTGCACGAGCATCAGCCCGCGCAGCGCCTCGCGCAGCTCGAGCGCGCGACGCAGCTCGTCGCGACCGAGCGGGCTGCCCGGCTCGAGCAGCCCGCGCTCGGCGAGCCACGCCGACAGCGCAGCGGGTGAGCTGAGCTCCTCCGAGCCCGCGTCGAGGTCGAGCGTGTTGACGAAATCGATCACCAGATCGAGCGCGTGGGGAGCTGGGGGCGAGGTATCTGTCATTGAAACCACTGTTTGATTATGGTAGGTTACAACACCGGCTATCTCATTACGGAGGTGTCACCGATGCTACCGCAGGGAACGGCCTACCCGGCCACCGAGAGCTTCTCGATCGACTACGCGCGGCTCACCGGACGGTTGCTGCTGCCCAGTCGCCGCGCCCGTCTGCGCGCGCGCATCCACGCGGATTCGCTCGAGCGCGCGCTGATCGCTGGGGCCGACCCGAGCGATTCGCAGCTGCTTGCCGCGCGCGCCGCGCAACTGACATCGCGGCGCACGCGTCGACGGATCGCGTCAGGACTCGATCGGCTGGTGCTCGCAAGCGAAGGGCCGCAGCGGCGCTGGTGGGCGGTGTCGAGGCGCGCGCCGCTGCTCGCGAACGTGACCGCGATCGGCGAACTCGCGGAGCTGCTGCGCCTCGATACGCCGCTGTATGCACGCGGGCTCGCGATCATCAGCCGGCTGCTGAGCGACGGCAGCGGGCCGCTCTACCACGGCGGCAGCGAGCGGATCGCGCACGAGCTGGAGACTGCCCGCGCGGCGATGGGCGGTTGAGCGCCGGCCGCCGCCGGGCGCGCGACGCGGCGCCCGCCGCCTCCCGGCGGGTCGGGCGGCGCGCTAGAACGACGGCAGCGCGAGCAGCGCGTCGGTCCACTCCTGCTCGCTGCGCGCGCGCACGTGCGGCGCCCGATCGGCGAGCCGGACGACGAGCACCTGCAGGTAGCGCGAGCCGTCGGCGACGACCGCCTGGTTGCCCGCGCGCGCGGTCAGCCAGTCGACGAGCCCCTGCGTCGTGCTCTGCCCGAGCGACGTGTCGGAGAGCGCGCGCGTGCTCGCGCCCCGCCACAGCACGTCGGTGACATGCTCGTGCCCGCGCCCGCCTGCGAGCCTGATCGCGACGATCTCGATCATCGCTCAACACGCGCGCGCCGACGCGGTGCGGGCGCTCAGCATCGAGCGCGCGCTCGGCCGCCTGCAGGCGCGCCGCGCGGAGGAGTCCGGGCGCCCCGACGGCAAGGCGAGACGCATGACGCGAGCATCGCCCCCATGCTCGCCGAGCGGGCCGCGCGAGTCCATACCGCAGTTGTGGGATATCGCGCCGCCGCGCGCCTGCGATCGCTCCTCGAGCACGCGGGCGCTGATCGCGCAGCTGCCCGCGCCGACGCCGCCTCAGCCGTGCGGCGTGCTCGCGAGCAGCTCCAGCCGCGGCCCCTGCGCGCTGGCAGCCGAGACGAATCGCGCGGTCGCCGGGCTGAGCACGAACTCGAGCAGCTCGCCGGTCTCGCCGCGCACCTCCAGGCGCCTGCCGAGCTCGTGCACGGCGAGCACCGTCCCGCGCTCGATCTGGCCACCGAAATGCAGAATCCGCACCGGGGCGCCGACACGCGGCGGCTGGCGAGACGGGCCGAGCATGCCCCGATGCTACGCCGCGCAGCCGATCTGAAGCCGCGGCGCGGCGCGCGGCGGCGACCGATACCTTGCGCGCATGCGCCGCACGAAGATAGTCGTGACGATCGGGCCGGCCTCGCGCAAGCCGGAGACGCTCGTGCGCATGATCGAGGCGGGCATGGACGTCGCCCGGCTGAACTACTCGCACGGGACGCTCGAGGAGCACGCCGAGACGGTCAGCCGCGTGCGCGCGGCCGCCGGCCGCGTCGGGCGCCCGGTGGCGATCCTGCAGGATCTGCCCGGCCCGAAGCTGCGGATCGGGC
The DNA here is from genome assembly GCA_963827105.1 of uncultured Solirubrobacteraceae bacterium. Classification (GTDB taxonomy): domain Bacteria; phylum Actinomycetota; class Thermoleophilia; order Solirubrobacterales; family Solirubrobacteraceae; genus Palsa-744. Next base: position 176,769 of record CAWHAB010000010.1, read on the forward strand.
CGCTGCGCGAGGATGTCGTCGAGCTGACGCCGGGCGAGCAGCTGACGTTCACGTGCGGAGAGGAGGAGCTCGCCGGCGACGCCCACCACATGAGCATCTCCTGGGCCGGGCTGCCGGACGCCGTCGAGCGCGACTCGATCCTGTATCTCGCCGACGGCTCGGTACGGCTGCGCGTCGTCGCGGTGCGCTCCGCCGACTGCGAGGTCGAGGTCGAGGTCGAGGTCGGAGGCGCGGTCGCCTCGCGCCAGGGGCTGAACATCCCCGGTCCGGTCGCGTCGCTGCCGGCGGTGCCCGAGGAGGACCTGCATCTGCTCGCCCACGGCGAGTCGATCGGCGTCGACATGGTCGCGCTGTCGTTCGTGCAGTCGCCGCTGGACGTCGAATCGGTGCGCGACCACACGCGCCTGCCGCTGATCGCGAAGATGGAGAAGCCGCAGGCGGTCGAGCATGCCGTCGACATCATCAAGGCGGCCGATTGCGTGATGGTCGCGCGCGGCGATCTCGGCATCGAGCTGCCGATCGCGCACGTGCCGATCGTGCAGAAGCAGCTTCTGCAGCTCGCCGGGGAGATGGCGCGACCGTCGATCACCGCGACGCAGATGCTCGACTCGATGGTCAGCTCCTCGCGTCCCACGCGCGCGGAGGTCGCCGACATCGCCAATGCGATCCTCGACGGGACCGACGCGGTGATGCTCTCGCAGGAGACGGCCGTCGGCGCCTATCCGGTGGAGACCGTCGAAATGATGGCCGCGGTGGCCGTGCAGGCCGAGTCGATCGCGCCGTACGAGCGCTGGAACGAGTCGCGCGTGCACCGCACCGAATTCGACCCCGCGCACACGATCGCGCACAACCTCTGCGACGCCGCCCGCGAGCTGCGCCTCGACGCGCTCGTCGTTCCCACGCTGTCCGGGCGCTCCGCGCGGCTCGTCTCCGCGCACCGCCCGACGGTGCCGATCTACGCGCTCTCGCCGGGCAAAGAGACGGTCCGCCGCTGCTGCCTGATGTGGGGCGTGCAGGCCGCCTCGATGCCGCGCCATGAGACCACCGAGGAGCTGATCGCAGACGCGGCGCGCCGCGTCGTCGAGCTCGGCTGGTGCAAGCGCGGTCAGCGCGTCGGCATCACCGCCGGCCTGCCCTCCGGGCGCCCGGGCACGACGAGCCTGTTCCAGATCCAGGTTGTGTAGTCAGCTCGCCGCGCGGACGTCGTGGTGACCGTAGAACTCGGCCTCCTCGCGCCCGAGCGCGGTCACGGGCGGATCGCCGTACATCCACTCACGCGCGATCCGGTGCCAGTTGGCGCGCGCGCGCAGCTGTGAGAGCACCGCGAGCGTGAGCACCTCCATGCGCCGGCCGAACAGGTGCTCCGGGCGCATGTCCTGATGGCGCATCTCGCGGAAGTGGCTCGAGCGCGGGTCTGAGCTCTCGATCATCACCTGGGTCGCGATCTCGGGCGTCAGCTGCACCTCCTGGTCGGAGGTCGTGTACCACCAGACGGCGTCCCTGATGAACTGCAGCAGCTGCTCGCGGTCGACGCGCTCGGGTTCGGGCAGGAAGCCGGATTGCGCGAGCAGCGCGTGCAACGCCGCCGCGTCGTTCTCGACGACCGCGCGCTGACAGGCGAGCTCGAGCTCGACAGGCTCGGTCGCCAAGCGCTTGAACAGGCCGAAGTCCAGGAACGCCATGCGCCCGTCGTCGAGCAGCAGGAAGTTGCCGGGGTGGGGATCGCCGGAGAACTGCCGGTGGCGGTACAGGCAGCCGAGGAAGAAGCGGAAGACGATCTCGCCGATCCGATCGCGCTCGGCCTGCGGGCGGTGCTTGAGCTCCTCGAAGCCGACGCCGGCGACGAACTCGCTGACGAGCACCCGCTCGCGGGAGAGCGAGCTGATGACTTCAGGGACGACGATGAACGGGTGCCCGGCGAAGATGCGCGCGAGCGAGCGCTGGTTCTGCGCCTCGAGCTCGTAGTCGAGCTCCTCGACGATCCGCTCCTTGATCTCCTCGGCGATCGCCTTGGCATCGAGGCCGGGCGTCATCCGCTTGAGCACGCGCATGATCATGTCGAGGTTCTGCAGGTCGGCCCTGACCGCCGCCGCGACGCCCGGATACTGGACCTTGACGGCGACCGCACGGCCGTCCGCGAGGGTCGCGCGGTACACCTGCCCGATCGACGCCGCCGCGATCGGCTCCTCCTCCAACGACGCGAATATCTCCGTGATCGGAGCTTCGAGATCGTCCTCGATCACGCGACGCATCTGCTTGAACGACACCGTCGGCGCCGCGTCGCGCAGCTTCGCGAGCTCCTGCTGGAACTCCTCGCGGTGCTCCTCGGCAACGAGGCCGACGTCGAGGAACGACATCACCTGGCCGAGCTTCATCGCCGCGCCCTTCATCGTCCCGAGCACCGCGACGATCTGCTTGGCGGTCTCCAGCTGGCGCCGCGCCATCGCCTCTTCGGAGGCCTCCTCGCCGCGCGTGACGTTCGCGGCGCGCGTGCCGAACTGCTTGACCGCCTCGCTCGCCGCGAGCGTCGCGACCGTCGCCGTGCGGCGCACGCGCGAGGTGGGAATCTTCTCGTTCTCGCGCGCCATCCACCCCATGCTACGTGGCCGCGGCGCGGCTGCGGCCGTCCTCAGGCGGACTTCTGGACGCGCGACCCCGGGACGATGTCATCCGAGCCGTCCGGCCAGCGCACCCAGGCCTTCGTGCCGCCGTCGTAGTCCGGGCCGAGCAGCACGAGCGTCGCCGGCTCGCCGAGCGCGGTGCACGGCTCGGAGCCCTCTGCGTCGACGCCGCGCCAGATACGGACGAACGGGTTGGACTCCCACTCCTGCGCGACGGTCGTCTCAAGCGCGTGGCCGGGGTAGATGAGCGTATCGGGAGGCAGCTCCATCAGCGTGCCCATGATCGAGTCGCGCAGATCGGTGTAGGTGGTGTGACCGGGCGCTTTGACGCCGCCGACGGAGTCCTTGAACAGCGTGTCGCCGGTGAACACCGCCGCGCCCGCGCCGGCGAAGCCTCCCGGAGCACCGCCGCCGCGGGGGGACGCGCCCGACCCCTCCTCCGCCGGCCGCTCGCTGACGAGAAACGAGAGCATCCCGCCGGTGTGCCCGGGGGTGTGCAGCGCGCGCACCTCGAGATTGCCGAACCACAGCGTCTCGCCGGCCTCGACCGCGCCCATCTGCGGTATCGAGCTATCCCCGGCGGCGCCCGCGAGCAGGTCGTGCTCGCGCGAGCTGATCAGCACCTCGAGCTGCGGCCAGCGCTCGCGCAGCGCGCCGACCTCGCTGACGTGGTCGAAGTGGTGGTGGGTGAGCAGCACGTGCGTCGGCGTCAGCCCCAACCGCTCGGCGGCCTCGATCAGCGGCTCGACCGGCCCGCCCGCGTCGATGAAGAACGCCGGCCCGCCGTCACCGTCGGCCAGCAGGTAGGTGTTGGAGACGAACTGCGGATGGCATGAGCGCTCGAGCAGCACCCAGCCATCCTTGCACGAAAGCCTCAGATCGGGTTCGGCAGCAGCGGCTCGCCGCCCGCCCGCGCGCCCGTTTCGACGAGCGCCCGCAAGCCCTCCAGATAGCTCTCCTGCCCCACCTCGCGGCGCCACTCGAGGACCGGCACCGTGCCGGCGCACGCGGCCACCCGCAGCCGCGCCTGCTCGAGCGTCGGCGCGGTGCTCGCCAGCGCCACCGCGCGCGAGGTGCCGACGGTCCGGTAGGTGCCCTCGCCGGCCGCGACCGCGGAGGAGAAGAACACGTCGCAGCCCGCCGCTTCGATCTGCTCGCGGTCGAGCGCGAACTCGTATACGGGCCCGCTGCGCAGCGCGTAGTCGGGCGAGACCAGGTAGAGCACGAGCGACGCCTCTGGGCGGAGCTGCACGTCGGCGACGCGCAGCCTCCCGGTGGCGATCCGCTGCATCACCTCCGGCCAGCTGCCCTCGAGCAGGCTCATGATGTTCATGCACTCCGGGTCGCCGAAGCGCGCGTTGAACTCGATCGCCTTGACGCCGTCGGCGGTCGCGAAGAAACCGCTGTTCATCACGCCCGTGAAGTGGCGGCCCTGCTGCGCGAGGCGCTCGATGACCCGCTCGATCACCGCGCAAGCCTGCTCGTAGTGCGCCGCGTTCATGAACGGCAGCGTCGCGCCCGCCATCGAGAGCGAGCCCATGCCGCCCGTGCCCGGCCCGCGATCGCCGTCATAGCGGAACGGGTAGTCATACGTCGACGGCGGGAACACAACGGTGCTGCCGTCGCTGATCGCCTGGATCGTGAACTCCGCGCCGATGATCTTCTCCTCCACATGCACGCCCTGCTCGGAGCCTCCGCGCTCGAGCAGCGAGCGCGCGTACTCGCGCGCCTGCTCGTGGTCGGCGAGATGCGGGCCCATCACCTTGACGCCCTTGCCGCCCGTCAACCCCGGCGGCTTGATCGCAACGGGGGTGGACCCGAAGAACGCGATCGCCTGCTCGAGCTCGCGCTCGTCGTGGACGACGCGCAGCAGCGGCGCCGCCTCGGGCGCAACCTCCGCCAGCAGCGAGCGCGCAAACGTCTTGTTCCACTCGATCTCCGCGCCCGCACTGGTCGGGCCGACGGCGCCCGTGCCCTGGGCGAGCAGCGCGTCGACGACGCCCGCGGCGAGCGGTTCGTCCGCGCTCACCATCGCGAGCTCGATCTCGTTCGCGCGCGCAAACGCCGCGACGGCCCGCGGATCGCAGACGTCCCCGACGATGTGCGTTCCCCCCGAGCGTGCGACGTGGCGCATGATCGACGGGTTCTCGTGACCGACGAACGCGTACAGCTCGCTGTGCTCGGCCATGCGCGAGGCCAGCGCGCTCTCCCGCCCACCGTGGCCGACTATCAGCGTTCGCACGCGGCCAGTCTAGACTCTCGGGCGCAGCTCGATTCGCCCGATGGGGAGGCGCCGTGCAGACGCCGGACCGGCAACGACAGGCAGGCCGCGTGAGCGCGCCCACCCGCCCGCGCACCGACAGACGCTGGCTTGCGGTGCCGATCGCGTTCTTCATCGGCGCCGCGCTCGCCGTGTCGCTGCTCGTGGCCGTCGACGACCACCGCACGGTCACCGTGCAGCGCAACGTCGTCGCGCCGGCGACGACGTTGTCGACGTCCCAGTCGGCGCAGGACCTGCAGCTGCTCGCCGACGAGGCCCGCGAAGTTCAGGCACAGCGCCTGGCGCGCATGCGCGCCAGAAGCCTCGTGATCAGCGCGCGCGCCGCCGCACATCACAGCGCCGCGCCAAGCCACCAGGGGCGGGCACGCGCCGGCGCGGGCGCACAGGCGAGCGGCGGCGCCGCAGCGCCCGCGCACGCGCCGAGGCAACAGTCGAGCCACCCGCGACGGAGAGCCGCCGCGCGCCGGCCGCAGACGCGCGAACATCCACACCACGCGCACAACGGCAGCGCTCGCGAACATCACGAAGAAACCGCCAAGCGCCGCAAACAGGAAACGGCCGAACGCCGCGAGCAGCACGCACGCGCACAGGAAGAACGCGCCGCCTCCCCCCGCGGGGCGGGCAAGCCGCGATGACGCTTCGCAGCGGCCGCGCGTTCGCGTCTACATCTAGACTCCGCGCATGCCCCTGATCCATACCTGTTACCGGATCACCGACATCGACCGCTCGGTCGCGTTCTACAACGCCCTCGGCTTCGAGGAGGTCGGCCGCATCCCGATCAAAGACGAGGCCGTCAACGTGTTCATGAACCAGCCCGGCGACGGCGACATGCCGCGTCTCGAGCTGACGCACAACTTCGGCGTTGATTCCTACGAGCTCGGCAGCGGCTATGGACACATCGCGATCACCTCCGCCGACCTCGACGGCACGCTCGCGAAGCTCGCCGATCAGGGCATCGCACCGGAGAAGCCGCCGTACTCGATCCGCGAGGGCGGATCGCGACTGTGCTTCGTGCGCGACCCCGATGGGTATCGCGTGGAGATCATCGAGCAGTAGATCGTGCGTTCCGTCGCTGGCGGCGCCTAGCGTTCGAGCTGATGACGGCCCGCGAGATCGACGCCCGTGTCAAGCTCTCGTATGACGAGTCCGTTCGCGGGTTGAACATGCAGAGCACAGCGGTCGACGAGCTCCGTAGCCGTACCGGCGTCTTGATCGCGGCTGCGACCGTTGCATCGGCCTTCCTGGGTCGGCTGCGCTCGCACGACACCCCTGCCAGCTACTGGGCGAATATCTTCGGTCTGCTGACCTTCATCGGCGTCATCGGCCTTTCGCTTGGTGTCCTGTGGCCGTCCGAAGCTTGGGAGTTCGTCTACGATCCTGCCGTACTCGAGAATGACTATTTCGTCGCGGATGTAGACGTGACCGAGATGTGCCGAGCGACGTCGTTGGGCAACGCGGGCAGCCACCAGAGGAACCTGAGCAGGCTGAACAACCGGTTCAAGCTCTTTCGGCTGGCGAGCATCGCGCTACTCGTTGACGTTCTTTTGTGGCTCGTCGGTATCGGGATACGATGAGGCCACGATGCCGTCGATTTCAAAGCCCAAACAACCCGCTCCACCGGCGCCGTCGCCGAAAGTCAAAGAGATCAGGGGCTAGCAACACCCTGCTGACCCAGGCCTCGCGACCTTTGTTGGCGGACGCAATCAAGCGCCTGCCGGACGGTGCGGCGAGATGAGGATGTACCCCGGCCCCGAATAGACCGACGGTCCGGAAGACCCCGTCTGTTCCGGCACAGATCCTCATGACATCTGTGGTTAGTTACGGACAACACCCCGACGGGTATCGGGTGGAGATCATCGAGCAGGCGTGAAGCCGTCCGAGGGCAGCGCGCGGCGCGCCTAGCGTGTATAGATCGCCGGACGGTATCGCGGCTCGGGAATCGGCCTGACGGCCTCCTGCGCCGCTTCGATCCACGCTCGCTTGGCTCGCTCCACCTCAGCAAGAGCCTCCTCGGCGCTTGAGCCGACCGCCGAACAGGCCTCCAGATCGGGGATGTCGGCCACGTAGGCCGAATCCTCATCGCTGTAGAAGACGTTGATGTGGCAGTCGCTCATGGCCTATTCCTCAACCTGAGATCGTCGCGCTCGACAAGCCGCATCAGCTGTCGAACCTGGTAGGGCTTGGCCTGTCCGTGGACCGATTGCAGCTTTTGATGAGCTGCGGCACGTCTGGATGTGGCAGCGTTCCCTCCAGTCGGCGCTAGCCGCCAGTCGAACACCTCATCGCCCCTTCGGGCACGCGTGGCCTGCCGGGCCTCCATGAGGGTTCGGTGAACCAGACACCTCCCTTTGGATCGCCGGCGATCTCCCGACCGCAGGTGCCGTCGGCATTGATGACCGCGATTGTCTTGGTGAAGCCTTCGGCCTGCACGGCGTAGGCGATGCGGGAGCCGTCGGGCGACCAGGTGGGCGCGAGCTCGCTGAGTGCGGATGAGTGGGTCAAACGGTCGACGCCGGTCCCATCGGCGTTCATCACGTAGAGCTCGCTCGCATATTCCGATTCGTCCTCCCCGGTTCGGATGGTTCCGTCACGATCGCGGTTGCTGACGAACGCGATTTGGCGGCCATCGGGTGAGTAGGACGGGCTGCTGGCATCGGCGAGGAGCTGGTGCACGCCGGAACCGTCACTGCCCACCACCTCAATGGAAGTCTGGACACCGCCGCCGCTCGCGAGCGCGCTCACGTTGACGCGCGTGAACACCAGCTGTGTCCCGTCCGGCGAGAACGATCCCGGGCGATCAGCTTGGCCTTGCACGAGCGGCGTAAGTTTATGCAGGTGCGTTCCGTCGCGATCTACGCTCATGAGCGGCGCCGCGAAGCTCGTGACGACGTTCGGATCGCCAACGTGGGTCAGCTCCGCGAACACGACCGTGCGTCCGTCCGGCGACCATACGGGGTCGCTCGCGGAACCCGTGCGCGTGAGGCGGCGCAGACCCGATCCGTTTGCACGAACCACGAAGAGATCGGTCGCCTGATCGCCGCCTTTGGCGCGGCGGCTGACCACTCCCGTGAACGCCAGCCAGCGCCCGTCGGGCGACCAGGCCAGGTGCGCAACCGCGACACCCACGCGGCCATGCCCGGCGGCCGGCACCAGGACACGCCGCCGGCGACCCGACGGGTCCATCACGACTATGTCGCCGCGCGGCGGATTGCCGGTGTGAAGTCGGACGACCGCGATCTGCGACGGGTCAGGGCTTACGGAGGCCGTCGCCTGTGAGGCCGCTGTGCGCGCATGCGCAGCCACCCCGCCACAGCCCGCGATCAAAACCCCTCCCAGGGCTGCCCGCGATACGCAACTGCGCCTCATGCGGGCATCCTCCCACGCCGGCCGAGAGACAGGGCAAGCTGAGTTGCAAACGCCCGGCATGTGGGGCTTGCACGTCGAATGGTTCGCGGCCGAGGGCATGCGGTACGGGGGCCTCTACCGCAGCGGCGAGGCGGTGCTGCAGAACGTCTTTGGCCCGATCGCAGCTGACGTTGACGGCTTCGCGGTCACGCCCGAGGAATACATCGATCGCATCGGGCGCATCCGTCGCGGCGATCGTCCGCCACACGGGTACCGGCAAGGCAAGCGGCAAGTCCCTGGACGAGCCCGCAGTCCACGTCTGGGAGATCCACGACGGCAAGCTGGCGCGCTTTCGGCGGTTCATCGACACGGTCAAGTTCGCAGAGGTCGTCCCCGCGGGCGCAGCGGCTGCGCAGGGCTGAGCGCGCGGCTGGACGGGACCGGGCCTGTCCGCGATGCGCCCGATGCCGGGCGCTAGGCTCCTGTCTGTCATGAGCTACGAGCCCGCGCCTGCAGGAGCGGTCCACGGCGAGCATCGGTGGGACCGGGTGTTCGCGGCCACCTATGACCGGATCAGCCGTCGCGGCGAGAAGCTCACGATGGGAAGACTGCGCAGCAAGCTGGTCGCGCGGGCGCGCGGGCGGACGCTCGAGATCGGGGCAGGCACGGGTGCCAACATCCCCCACTACCCGGACCGCGTCGAGGAGCTGATCCTCGCCGAGCCGTTCGAGCCGATGCGCCGCCGCATGGAGCGCAGGCTCGGCGAAAGCGGCAGGGCGGCGCGCACGCTGGACGCATCCGCGGAAGCGATCCCGCTGGAGGACGGGTCGCTCGACACCGTCGTCTCGACGCTCGTGCTGTGCACCGTGGACTTCCCGGATCGCGTCCTGGCCGAAATCGCACGCGTCCTGCGCGCCGACGGCCAGCTCCTGTTCATCGAGCACGTCCGCTCGCATGCGCCACGCATGGCCCGCTGGCAGGATCGCCTGGAGACACCGTGGCGCCATTTCGCCGCGGGGTGTCGCTGCAATCGCGACACGATCGCCTCGATCGAAGCCGCGCGCTTCGCGACCGAGCACGAGACCGCGCGTTGGAAGGGCGTGCCACCCGTGGTCAAGCCGCTCGTCATCGGGCGTGCGCTGAAGGGGTGAGCCGGGGCTGTCGCGGTTGGGGACGATCGCGGGCATCGAGCGGGCTCGGGCGCGCCGTGCTTGCGGCCAGGCGAGCCCCGCCGCCGGGCCGCGCGCGCCCGCGAGTAGTCTGTTCTGCCGTGACGCGGGTGCTGCTCGAGCGCGACGGCGAGATCGCCTGGCTCCGCATGAACCGGCCGGAGGCGCATAACGCGTTTGACGGCGAGATGACCATCGCGATGGCCGCGCGCGTCAGCGAGCTCGCCGGCGATGAGGAGATCCGCGCGGTGATCCTGTGCGGCAACGGTCCGTCGTTCTCCACCGGGCTCGACGTCAAGGAGCTGTCGCTCGGCGAGCTCGACGTGGACACGTTCGCCGCATGGAATCGGATGGCGCGGGCGCTCGGCGAGCTCGAGGTCCCGTTGATCGTCGCCGTCCACGGCCACTGCCTCGGCGGCGGCACGATGCTCACCCTCGGCGCCGACTACCGCCTTGCGAGCGCCGATCTGCGCATCGGCCTCGGAGCGCTGCGCCACGGCATCCTGCCGGGCTCCGCGCCGGCGCTGCTGCCCGCGATCGTCGGCGCGGCGGCCGCCAGGCGGCTCTGCCTGTTCGGCGAGTACGTCGACGCCGCCGAGGCGCTGCGCATCGGCCTCGTCGATCGGGTCGTCGCGCGCGAGACGCTGCAAGACGACGCGCGGGCGCTCGGCGAGCGCGTGTGCGGCTTCTCGCGCACGGCGCTGCGCGAGTGCAAGCTGCTGCTCGCACGCGCGGGAGCGATGGACGCTGACACCTACGAACTCGCCTACCGCGAGGCGCAGCAGCGCTGCCTGGAGGCGCGCGAGGCGGGATGAGCTTTGGGATCGGCTCCGGCTACGACAGCACGCGGCCGCGGAACTTGCGCAGCCCGAGTGTCAGGAACACCGCGCAGAAGCCGATCAGCACCGGGTAGACGACATACAGGGGCATGTGCGAGGCGTGTGTGAGCCCCGCGCGCAGGCCCTCGTTGACGTAGATCAGCGGGTTGATCAGCACGATGATCTGCAGCCAGTGGACGCCGGCGACCTGCACCGGCGAGAGCTTTGTCCACTGGTAGTAGGTGCCGCCGAGGAACGTCAGCGGCAGCACGACGAAGCCGAACATCAGCCCGAGGTTGCGCGCCTCGAAGGCGGTCCCCAGCAGCAGTCCCAACGACGTCATCGTCACGCACGCGAGCGGGATCAGCGTGATCACGATCGCCCAGTGGACCGACAGATGGGCTTCGACGCCGCTCGCGTGGACGAAGCGCGCGATCGGGAACACGAGCAGCGCCGCGATCAGCCCCTGGGCCGCGCCGGAAAGGACCTTCGCGATCGCGACCAGCCAGATCGGGCACGGCGCCTGCACGCGATCCTCGATCTCGCGCGTGTAGCCGAACTCCTGAGCCATCACCATCGCGACCGCCTGAATTCCCTGGAACATGATCGTGATCCCGATCACGCCGGGAACGAGCACCGTTGCAAAGGCCGACTCCGCGACCGGTCCGCCGCCGCCGCCGACGCCCTGGCCGATCGTCGGAAACACGTACAGGAACACGAACACGAGCAGGAACGGCTGCACGATCACGCGGATCGCGAACTCGAGGAAGTGCTTCCTCAGCACGACCAGGTCGCGCAGGATCAGCGCCGTCAGCGCCGAGCGGCTCGCGGCCATCGTCGAGCGCGCCGGCTCGATCACGATGCGCGGATGCTCGGGCGCCGCGACGCTCGGCTTGATCGTCGTTGCGCTCATCAGTCGCGCAGATCCTTGCCGGTCAGGCTGATGAACACGGTCTCGAGGCTCGGCTCGGAGACCGACAGGTCGGCCAGGTCGAAGCCGGCGCCCTCGGCGGCGTTGACCACGCGCGGCACGAGCCGCTCGGCTTCTTTGACGTGCAGCTCGACGCCGCCGTCGATCACTCGCGTGTTCGTCACCTCGGGGACCTCACCGGCGAGCGCATCGGCGAGCCCCTGCATCTCGCCGCTCGCCTTGACCACCACGATCGTGTCGGCGCCGACCGAGCGCTTCAGCTCGGCGGGGGTGTCGAGCGCGAGAATCCTGCCGTGGTCCATGATCGCCACGCGGTCACACAGCTCATCCGCCTCCTCCATGTAGTGCGTGGTCAGCAGGATCGTCTGGCCCTCTTCGTTGAGCTCGCCGAGGATCTCCCACAGGGCGAGGCGGCTCTGCGGGTCCAGGCCGGCGGTCGGCTCATCGAGAAACAGCACGGCCGGGCGATGGAAGATCGCGCGCGCCATCATCAGCCGCTGCGCCATTCCTCCGGAGAGCGCGAACACCGACGCCTTCGCCCACTTCGACAGGCGCAGCTTGTCGAGCAGCTCATCCGCGGTGCGCCGCGACTCCGCGGCGGAGATGCCGAACAGGCGCCCGTGGAAGTAGAGGTTCTCCCACACGCTCAGCTGCCGGTCGAGCGTGTTCTGCTGGGAGACGATCCCGATCAGCTGCTTCGCGAGCGCCGGCTGCGCGACGACGTCGATCGCCCCGACATACGCCGCGCCGGACGTCGGGATCACGCGCGTCGTCAGCATCCCCGCGGTCGTCGTCTTGCCCGCGCCGTTGGGCCCGAGCAGTCCGAAGATCTCGCCCGCGCGCACGCTCAGATCGAGGCCGTCGACGGCCGCGAAGTCGGTGCCCGCATAGACCTTGCGCAGGGAGACGGTGCGGATCACGTCGCCGGCGGAGTCCGCCGCGCCGTCTGCGCCGGGCCCGCGGGCGTCGTTCTCGAGGAGGGGGGCACCGGCCATCGCTCCCAATGTACAGCGCTCGCGCTACCCTCCCGGACAATGGCCGATACGGGCAAGATCGCCAAGAACCTCGAGCGTTTCGCGCAGGCGATCGCGTCGCACGACCGCGAGAACCCGACGCATACCGCCCACGGCATCGGCCTCGCGCACTTCGACATGGAGCGGCTCGGCCTCGACGAGGGCGAGGAGATCCTGCCGGGGATCACGATCCACGGAGACAGCGGCGTGACCGGCAACTTCCGCGTGCTCTGCGACGGCGAGCACGACGAGGAGCTGAGCGCGGCCGAGGAGCAGGCGGTCGAGGCGATCGCCACCCAGTCGATCCCGATCTTCTCGCCCGGCTCGCCCGGGCGCTCGCCGTTCGAAGCGGACTGACAGCGGCCTCATTCGAGCAGCCACGGCGCGCCGTTTCTTGGACGCGCGGCCAACGCCAGCCGGACCACGGGCGCGCAGACTTGCGCGGTGGCTGCACCGGCAGGACTCTCAGCGACAGGCGTCGGGCAGTGCCGCGAGTGGGTCGGCCACGTGATCGTCTGCGGCCTCAACGATGTCGCGCTACGCACGGTCGAGCAGTTGCACCTGGCAGGCGCGCGAGTGGTCGTGCTCAGCGACGAGCCGGGTGAGCGCCTGGTGCGGATCGTGCGCGGCTGGGGTATCCCGCACCTGCCGCGTGGCGGTCACCTCTCAGAGCCGCTGTTCGACGCGGGCGTTGCCGGCGCGTCGGCGGTCGTATGCGCGGAGAGCACCGATCTGCGCACGCTCGAGACGGTTCTGCAGATACGCGACCTGCGCCCCGAGGTGCGTGTCGTAGCCGACCTCGACAACCCGTCGGTCGCGCACGCTGTCGAGGCAGTCCTCGGCTCGGTCGGAGTGCTCGATGTCGCCGCGCTGTTTGCACCTGCGGTCGTTGAAGCGTGCCTCGGACGACGCGCCCGCGAGCTCCGGCTCGGCGACACGTCGTTCGTCGCCGCCGAGGTGGTCGCGACGAACGACGGCACGCTCAGAGAGCTGTACGGGAGCCTCGCTCCGATCGGCGTGGTCACCGAGGCCGACGACGAGCTGATCGCCTGCCCCGGGCGCGACCAGGAGGTCTCCGCGCGCGACCGCGTCACGCTGCTCGGCACCAGCGCCGAGCTCGCCGCAGCCGGCCTCGGCGCGGGCGACGCGGGCGCGAGCGCGGCCGCCGCGTCGCGCGCACGCGTACGCAGCTTCGTGAAGCGCTCCGGCGGGGCCCTCAGCAGCATCGTCGACCGTCCGCTGCGGATCGCGCTCGCACTCGCGCTCGCACTGCTTGTGATCTCCACCCTCGTGCTGCATATCGGCTACCGCGAACCACCGGGGCACTCCCCGCTGCCGTTGCTCGACGCCGCGTACTTCACCGTCGAGACGGTTGCGACGGTCGGCTACGGCGATTACTCATTCGCGGCCCAGCCGACCGACATGAAGGCCTTCGGGATCGCTCTGATCGTCGCCGGCGTGACGCTCGTGACGACGATGTTCGCGCTGCTCACCAACGCGCTGGTCAGCCGCCGGCTCGCGCAGTCGCTCGGCCACGGGCGGATCCCGGGGATGCGCGGGCACGTCGTCCTCGTCGGCCTCGGCAGCGTCGGCATGAAGGTGCTTGAAGGCCTGCTCGCGGCAGGTGCGGATGTGGTCGTGATCGAGCGGATGGAGAACAACCCCTACCTCACCGAGGCGCGCGCGCTGCAGGCGCCGCTCGTGCTCGGCGACGCGACGCTCGCGCGCACGCTCCAGGCGGTCAACCTGTCCGATGCCGCCGCCGTCGCGATCCTCACCTCCGACGATCTCACGAATATCGAGACCGGCCTCGCGATCCGCGACCAGCTCGGCGCTCGCTGGACCGAGGTGCCGGTCGTGCTGCGCGTCTTCGACCGCCAGCTCGGGCACAGGCTCGAGCAGAGCTTCGGCTTCCGCCACGTTTGGTCGACCTCCGCGATCGCCGCGCCGTGGTTCGTCGGCGGTGCGCTCGGACTGGACGTGCTGTTCACCTTCTACGTCGGCAGCCACCCGTTCCTGCTCGCGCGCCTGACGGTGACAGCGGGCGGCGGTCTCGACGGCCTCGCGATGCGCGAGCTGCCCGGGAGAATTCGCATCGTCGCGATCCGGCGCGCGGCGAGCTCAGCGGCGCTCGAGCATCCCCCTCGCCGAGACACCCGCCTGGCCCCGGACGACGACGCCTACCTGGTCGGTCCCTACGCCGAGCTGCTCGCGGTCCTGCGCCACGACCGCGAGCGTGCTAGCCGCCCGGCGTAGCCTCGATCCGCGCCTGGATGAGTGCGACCAGCCGCGCGATCGTCGGGCAGGGCAGCTCGTGGCGGGCGGCCGCGCGCAGCACCGAACCGGGGATCGCGTCGAGCTCGGGGGCTCGCCCGGCGGCGATGTCGCGCTGCATCGAGCTGCCGAGCGTGTCGTGCGCGCGCTCGAGTTCCGCGAGCGCCGTCGCCGCCTCGATGTCCGCGCCCTCCGCCCGCGCCACCGCCGCGCCCTCCTCGATCGCCCCAAGCAGGTCCGCCCGCAGCGCCGGCGTCGAGCGGATCTCCCCGAGCGGCTTGTCGTAGGCGCTCGTCACGCACGCGAGCGCGTTCAGCCGCACGAGCTTCCCCCACATCACCTCGGCCTCGGAGTCGAGCACGCGCGCCGGTATGCCAGCGTCGCTCAGCAGCGCGGCCAGCTCACGCGCGCAGGCGTCCGCCGGCGCGCTCGCCGCGGCGATGTCGACACGCAGGAACGGGCTCGTGTGCACGACCACCCCCGGCTGCGGCCGGTCGGCCTCGACGCGGATCGCGCCGGCGAGCACCGAATCCGCGGCGAACCGGCGCCGCAGGAGCGCGAGGTGGTCGAGCCCGTTGAGCAGCGGCAGCACGATCTGCGGCGCGACCGCCACGCGTTCGAGCGCAGCCTCCAGGCCGGTCGCCTTGCTCGCCACGATCAGCGCCTCGACCGGCTCCTCGAGGCGTACGAGCGCGCGCGGATGCGCGACGAACTCGCCGAGTGCAACGCTGCTCACGCGCACGCCGCGCGCGGCGATCAAGGCGGCCGTCGAAGGCCGGGCGAGGACGATCACCTCGCCGTCGCCGCGCGCCCGCGCGAGCGCTCCGGCGATCAGCCCGCCGACGCCGCCCGGGCCGAGCACGGCGACCCTCATCGCGGCGGGTCGAGCAGCACGCCGGGGTTCATGATGCCCGCCGGGTCGACCGCCGCCTTCGCGCCCGCGAGCGCGCTCGCGAACACGTCCGGGCGCTGGCGGTCATACCACGGGCGATGGTCGCGGCCGACCGCGTGATGGTGCGTGATCGTCCCGCCCGCCGCGATGATCGCGTCGGAGACGGCCTGCTTGATCTGCGCCCACTGCTCGACCTCGCCACCGCGCCGCGCCGGCGCGAGCACGGTGAAGTAGGGGGCGGGTCCGTTCGGATAGACGTGCGTGAAACGGCAGAACACGCTTGCGCCTGCGCCCGCACCCCCGTCGCGCAGGGCCTGCTCGCCGGCGGCGATGATCTGCTCGTGAAAGCCCGCGAAGCGCTCCCAGGTGATCGCCGTCTCAAACGTCTCCGCGAGCACGCCCGCGGCGATCAGCGTGTCGCGCACGTACGGCGCGCCGAGGAACGCCTCGCGCCAGGAGCCGACCGCGTCACCGCTGCCCGAGCCGTCGCGAGCCGCGGCGACGCCGCCATGCTCGGCGCACAGCGCGAGGGCGCGCGCGAGCGCCTCGTCGACCGGATGGTCGCTCGACTCGAAGCCGAGCACGAGCAGCGCATCGGAGCCGTCGCCGGCCATCGTCAGGCCGGCCTCGCCCGCGTCGAGCAGGCGGCAGTTCGAAGGGTGCAGGGCCGCCTGGGAGATCGCGCGGACGCACTCGGCGCCGGCCGCGAAGGTCGCGAAGCTCACGCCCGCAGAGCGCCGCTGCGAGGGCCGCGGCTGGACCCGCATCCACGCCTCCGTGATCACCCCCAGCGACCCCTCCGAGCCGACGAGCATGCGGTCGGGGCTGACGCCCGCGCCCGAGCCCGGCAGACGCCGCGACTCCCACGTCCCGCTCGGGGTGATCGCGCGGACGGACTCGAGCAGGTCCTCGATGTGCGTCCACACCGTCGCGAAGTGACCGGCGGCCCGGGTCGCGATCCAGCCACCGAGCGTCGAGTACTCAAACGACTGCGGAAAGTGACGCAGCGTCAGCCCGCGCTCGCCGAGCTGGGCCTCGAGGCTCGGCCCGAGCACACCGGCCTGGATGTTCGCCGAGCGCGAGACCTCGTCGACCTCGAGCACGCGGTCGAGCGCGCCGAGGTCGAGTGACACGACGCCGTTGTACCCGCCGTCGAGCGCCGGGGTGACGCCGCCGACGACCGACGTGCCGCCGCCGAACGGCACGACCGCCACGCGCTCGCCGGTGCACCACTCGAGCACCCGCTCGACGTCGCCCTCATCGCGAGGCGTGGCCACGAAGTCGGGTGGATGCTCGAACTGTCCGCGAAAGCCACGGACGACGTCCGAGTAGGACTTGCCGAGCGCGTGCGAGCAGCGCGCGTACGTATCGGTCGCGCAGATCTCGGCGAGCGCCGGCGGCGGCTCCAGCCGCGGTCGCCGAAGCACGACCGCCTCGATCGCCAGCGGCTCCTCGACAGGGCCGAGCGTCATTCCGAGGCGCTCCCCGAGCGCGGTCGCCGTCGCCTGTGCCTGCGCGGCGCTCGGCTGTTGATCCTCCCAGCCCCAGCCCCAGTGCTTGCGCCGACGTGCGATCACCGCCGCGAGTCTATGGACCGCGCCGCCGCGCCGCGCGCAAACGTACGGGCAGCGAACGCCGCACCCGCGATCGCCGCCGTCCGCGACTCCGCCCGGCCCGCCGGCCCCGCCGACAGGCGCTCCACGGGGCGGACATTCACTAGCCTTCCGTGAGTGTCAGCGCCAGCCGAGCCCGCCAGCAGCTTTCCGGAGATCCTCGCCCGCGGCCCGTGGGAGCTGGAGCAGATCCACGCACACTGGCGCGAGGATCATTTCGAGCCGGGAGCAGCGCAGACGGCGGCCGCGGACACGGCGATCCAGGAACTGAAGGACCGCGGCTCGCCGAGTCACGACGGCCTGTCCGCGCGCCTGATCGACTATCGCAGCGACGAGCAGGGCATCGCGATCGAGCTGCAGCCGCTGCGCTGGGCGCTGCGCCTGGTCGCGGGCGACGCCTCCCAGAGCGTCGCCGCGCTGTGCGTGACCCGCTCGGCCGACGGGCGCTGGCTGGCCGGGCGCCGAGCCGCGTGGGTCTCCTCCTGGGCCGGGCGCTGGGCGCTCGGCGCGGGCGGCGCCGTCGACCTCGGCGAGAGTCCGGCCGAGACGATGGTCCGCGAGCTGCAGGAGGAGTGGGCGGTCGCGGCCGAGCGCGTGCGCGGCGAGGCGCTGATCCGGATGCCTCACAAGCTGGTGATGTTCGTCGGGCAGGCATGGCTCGCCGAGGGCGTCGCGGAGACCGTCACGCCCGATCACGAGCACGACGCGTTCGCGTGGTGGCCGCGCGAGATCGATGACTGGCCCGCCGAGGCCGGAGACGCACTCGCCCTGATGGCGCGCTGGCTGTCGGAGTGAGCGCGAAGCCGCGCGACGCGGTCGGCCCGCTGACATTCACGCGCTTGAAGTGGACGTCGTTCATCCATTCGTGTGTGTACATCGCGCTGCTGATCAGCGCGTTCGTGATCGGCAAGCCGGAACCGACGACGTTCGTGCTCGGCCTCAGCCACGGGCTGCTGTGGATCTTCATGTCACTCGCCTGCATCGCGGCCGCGCGCCTGCGTGTCGTTTCGCTGAAGCTCGCCGTCGCGGTCGCGGTGCTCGGCGGCATCGGCCCATTCTTCGGCTCATACCAGTTCGCCCAGGAGCAGCGCCAACGCGCGTCGTCCGCCGAGCCGCCACGCTAGAGTGGACAACCGATGGCAGCGAGCCCGACGGCTGAGCAGACGATCGACGTAGTAACGCCCGCCGCAGGCGAGTCCGTAACCGAGGGAACGATCCTCGAATGGCACTTCAAGGTCGGCGACGCGATCAAGCTCGACGAGACGATCGTCGAGATCTCAACCGACAAGGTCGAGTCGAGCTGCCCGCACCTGCGAGCGGCACCGTCAGCGAGATCCTCGTGCAGGAGGGCGACACGGTGACCGTCGGACAGGTGATCGCGCGCATCGCCGTCGGCGGCGGCGTCCGCGCTCCGCCGCAACGGCGCAACGGCGCAACGGCGCGGCGCCGCGCACGGCCGGCACCGGCCGCCCGCCGCGGCGCCGGGGAGGCTCCGGCCGGCCGGCGGCGCCCGCTGACAGCGCGGGCGCCGCCGCGGGCGCGAGCACGGCGAGCGCGCAGATCGTCGATGTCGTCACCCCTGCCGCCGGCGAGTCGGTCAGCGAGGGAACGATTCTCGAATGGAGAGTCAAGCCCGGCGACGCGATCAAGCTCGATGAGACGATCGTCGAGATCTCGACCGACAAGGTCGACCTCGAGCTGCCCGCGCCGGCGAGCGGCACCGTCAGCGAGATGCTCGTCGCCGAGGGCGACACGGTGACCGTCGGGCAGGTGATCGCGCGGATCGCCGTCGGCGCGGTGCAGCAGGTTGCAGCGACTCCGGCGACAGCGCCGCCGGCACCGCGCGAGCAGCCCGCGGGCGCGTCCGGCGCTGTCCCCGACGGCGTCAACGTGTCACCGGTCGCCGCCCGCGCGGCAGCGGTCGAGGGCGTCGATCTCGCGCAGGTGAGCGGCAGCGGCCCGACCGGGCGGATCACCAAGTCCGACGTGCTCGCAGCCGCCGCCGGCAACGGCGCGGCGGCGACCGACGAGCGGCGCAACGCCGCGCGGACGCCGGCTCGCAGCTGATGAAGGGCGGCGCGGCGGCGCTTGCCCGCTACATGGAGCAGTCGCGCTCGATCCCCACGGCGACGAGCTTCCGCACGTTCACCGTGACCGCGCTCGACGGGCGCCGGCGCGAGCTCAAGGCGGGTGCTCGCAAGGTGTCGTTCACACACCTGATCGCCTACGCGATCGCGCGCGCCGGCGAGGACATGCCGGTGATGGCAAACCACTTCCTCGAGGAGGACAGCAAGCCACACCGCGTGCTCGACGGCCAGGTGAACCTCGGGCTCGCGGTCGACGTCGAGAAGAAGGACGGCTCGCGCACGCTGATGGTGCCGGTGATCGCGGGCGCCGGGCGCCTCGCCTTCGCGGACTTCCTCGACGCCTACGACGCGCTCGTCGAGAAGGCGCGCACGAACACCCTGACCGCCGATGACCTCGTCGGCGCGAACATCACGTTGACGAACCCCGGCGGGCTCGGCACGATCGCCTCGGTACCGCGCCTGATGACCGGCCAGGGCACGATCGTCGCGACCGGGTCGATCGGTTATCCGGTCGGGCTGCGCAACATCGGCGAGATGATCGGCGCGGAGAAGGTCATGACGATGACCTCGACCTACGACCATCGCATCATCCAGGGGGCCGAGTCCGGGCGCTTCCTCGCGCGCGTCGAGGAGTACCTGCAGGGCGAGCACGAGTTCTATGACAGCGTGTTCGCCTCGCTCGGCGTGGAGCTCGGAGCGCCGCCGCCGCTGCCGGCGCCGGCGGCTGCCGCGTCCGCCGCCGCGAGCGCCGGCGCCGACTCGCTGAGCGCGCCCGGCGGCGAGCAGATGCTGCAGGCCGTGCACGCCGCGAGCACGTTCGTGAGCCGCGTTCGCAGCCACGGACACCTCGCCGCGCGCCTGGATCCGCTCGGCAGCGAGCCCGAGGGCGACCCCGGGCTCGACCCCGAGGCGCTCGGGCTGACGCCCGAGATCCAGGCGAAGATCCCCGCGAACATCTTCCAGATGTACGTGCCCGGAGCAACGCTCGCCGATGCGCTGCCGCACCTCCGTGAGACCTACTGCGGCACGATCGCGTATGAGATCGAGCACATCGCCTCGCACCGCCAGCGCGTGTGGCTGCGCGAGCACATCGAGTCGGGCGCGTTTCGCCACGAGCTGACGAGCGACGAGCGCAGAGCCCTGCTCAAGCGCCTCGTCGAGGTCGACGCGCTCGAGCGCTTCATGCACAAGGCGTATCTCGGCCAGCACCAGTTCTCGATCGAGGGTCTCGACATGACCGTGCCGATGCTCGATGAGCTGATCCAGCTGTCGGCCGCGCACGGCGGACAGGAGGTCGTCGTCGGGATGGCCCACCGCGGCAGGCTGAACGTCCTCGCGCACAACCTCGGCCGCGCCTACGACACGATCTTCGCGGAGTTCGAGGGCGCCTCGACGCTCGAGGCGGTGACGACGATCCCGCAGGGCGGCACCGGCGACGTCAAGTACCACCACGGCACGCAGGGCACCTACCAGCTCCCCGACGGCGGCACGATCCGCGTCAACCTCGAGTCCAACCCCAGCCATCTCGAGTACGTCTCGCCGGTCGTCGAGGGCGCCACCCGGGCCGCACAGACCTCGCGCGTGGGGCCGCACGCGCACCAGGACACCAACGCAGCGGTTCCGATCGTGATCCACGGCGATGCCTCGTTCCCGGCACAGGGTGTCGTCTCGGAGACGTTCAACCTGCAGGCGCTCGACGGCTACAAGGTCGGCGGCACGGTCCACATCATCACCAACAACCAGGTCGGCTTCACGACCGACCCCGACGACGCGCGCTCGACGCGCTGGGCCTCGGACCTCGCCAAGGGCTTCGACGTGCCGATCATCCACGTCAACGCCGACGACGTGCCGGCCTGTATCAGCGCCGTGCGTCTCGCCTTCGCCTTCCGCCAGGAGTTCGGCCACGACGTGCTGATCGACCTGATCGGCTACCGCCGCTTCGGGCACAACGAGTCTGATGAGCCCGCCTACACCCAGCCTGAGATGTACGCGAAGATCAAGAGCAAGAAGCGGGTCTCCGAGCTGTGGGCCGACCGGCTCGAGGCCGAGGGCGTCGTCTCGCCCGAGGAGGTCGAGCGCCAGGCACAGCAGGTGTGGGACAACCTCACGCTGCTGCACCAGCGCCTGAAGGCGAAGATCGCCGCCGCCGCCGAGAACGGCGGCAAGCACGGCACCGGTGAGTACCAGCTCGACCGCTCGCCGAGCCCCGAGGTCGAGACGGCGGTCCCCGCGGCGCGCCTGCGCGAGCTCGGCGAGCAGCTGCTGCGGGTGCCCGACGGGTTCACCGTGCATCCCAAGCTGGTCAAACAGCTCGAGCGCCGGCGCGAGGCGCTCGCGGTCGATGCGGACGCGCCGGCGGCGGTCGACTGGGCGCACGCCGAGGCACTCGCGTTCGCGTCGCTGCTGACCGAGGGCACGCCGCTGCGCCTGACCGGGCAGGACACCGAGCGGGGCACGTTCAGCCAGCGCCACATGGTGCTCCACGACGCCAAGACCGGCCAGACGGTCTGCCCGATCCAGAGCCTGCCCGACGCGCTCGCGCCGCTCGAGCTGCACAACAGCCCGCTGTCGGAGCTCGCGTGCATGGGCTTCGAGTACGGCTACAGCCAGGAGGCCCCCGAGACGCTCGTGCTGTGGGAGGCGCAGTTCGGCGACTTCGTCAACTCGGCGCAGGTGATCGTCGACCAGTTCATCATCTCCGGCCTCGCCAAGTGGGGACAGACCTCGCGCCTTACGCTGCTGCTGCCGCACGGCTACGAGGGCTCCGGCCCGGAGCACTCCTCCGCGCGCCTGGAGCGCTTCCTGCGCGGCGCCGCCGAGGGCAACATCCGCGTCGCGAGCCCGACGACGCCGGCGCAGTACTTCCACCTGCTGCGCCGCCAGGCGCGGATCGCCAAGCAGCGCCCGCTCGTGGTGATGACGCCGAAGTCGCTGCTGCGCCTGCCGCAGGCGGCGAGCGCGATCGCGGACATGGCCGAGGGCACGAGCTTTCAGCCGGTGCTCGCAGAGCCCGGCGTGAGCGACGAGCAGGTCACGCGGCTGGTGCTGTGCACCGGCAAGATCTACTACGACCTCGTCGGGCACCCCGAGCGTCCGAGCCATCCGGGACTCGCGGTCGCTCGCGTGGAGCTGCTCTACCCGTTCCCCGAAGGCCAGATCCTCGCGCTGATGGCCCGCTACCCGAGCCTGCGCGAGGTGTTGTGGGTGCAGGAGGAGCCGCGCAACATGGGTGCGCGCGCCCACATGTTCCCGCGCCTGATGCAGATCATGCCGCAGGAGATGCACTTCGGCTACATCGGGCGGCCCGAGCGCGCAAGCCCCGGCGAGGGCTACCCGGCCGCGCACATCGATGAACAGAACCGCATCGTGACGACCGCGATCGACCTGCGCCAGCCGATCTCGCAATACCCGCGCAAGACCCCGGGCGAGCGCTGATGGGCGCGCTGTGGCGGCGCTTTCGCCAGATCATCGCGCAGCGCCGGCGCAAGCGGCGCGGCATCTGAACTAGATAGAGCTCCCGTCGGGCTTCGCCCACGCTCGCATCGGTGGACCCGTCACGCGATCTACGTATTTCTACGTAGTGGGGTGCAGCGCGCTGTGCGGGGACCAGTCGAGGATGCTAGCTTGCACACCGACTGCTGCGCCACGGAGGGGGCGAAGGTGCATCGAACAGGGTTGGGGGTATTGCCGGGCGGCAGGCTGCCGCGCCGCTACTGGGCGCTTCTGGGCACCACGCTGCTCGTCCTTTTCCTGGCGAGCACGACCCCGGCCTGGGCGAAGACGAAACACACACCCAAGCCGAATATCGCCGGGGAATGGGTGTTCGGCACGGGCAACGAGAGCGTGCCCGACTTCGCCGACATACTCAACATCGGCCAGTCGATCAGCGGCACACTCAGCGGCACCGCCCAGATCGTCGGCGGGCCGTTCGGGTTCCTCACCGGATCGATCTCCGGAAGCTCGGTCTCGGTCACGGTTCCCTTCGGCGGTCTCTTCCGGAACAGCGACGAACCGTCCCTGCTTGTCACCTTCAGCGGCTCGCTCGAAGGGGAAAACTCGATCTCCGGCCACTGGACCAGCACCGAAGCCGAGTACGAAGTAACCGCCGACGAAGAATTCAAGGTCGTCCGTGTCGAAGGGCCCAAGGGTACCTTCACGGCGGAACGCTTCTCCCACGCCGAAGACGAAGAAGAAGCGAAATTCCGCCAGGAAGAACGCGAAGCCAAGGAGGAAGAAGAAGATCCCACGGTGACCTCCGTGACCGATAACGCCACCGGCGCGAAGCAGGGTCCGCTGATCGGGGGAGACGAACTGACCGTCAAGGGCACCGGCTTCGACCCCGAAGACGGGAACGTCGAAGTCGAGTTCGAATCGGGCGGGCAAGTCGTCGGAACCGAGGACGTCGACCCCAACGGCGAAACCGAACTCCAGGTGGCGGTACCGAACATGGCGAGCCTCGCATCCAGCGTGCCCGAAGGCGCAGAAGGCCTGCCGATCTCCGTGCGGGTGCACTTCGAACGAGAGGACGAGGAAGGCGAAGACCTCGACCTGACCAGCGCGGCGAACCCGAGCGCCGTCTACGAAGCGCTCCTGCCGCACATCGCCGCGATCACCGACGCCGCCAGCAACGTCGATGTCGGCTCCATCGCCGGCGGCGAAACGCTCACGATCAAGGGCACCGGGTTCTTCGTCGCCGCCGGCGGCAAGGCGACGGTGTCCTTCATCCACGAAGGCCAGCCGCTGGGGGAACCGATCGAAGTCACGCCGAGCGACGCCACCGAAATCCAGATGAAGGCGCCCAACCTGTCCAAGTACGCCTCCGAGATCCCCTCGGGTCACGATCGCCTCGGGATGGATGTCGTGGTGAGGATTACAGGCAGCGAAGGCGGCACCGAAGACGAAGAGCAAAGCCGCACCCAGCGCAGCGGCGAAGGCGGCCCCGACGAAACGGGCGACAGCTATGAAGCACTCAGCCTGGCCGTAGACTCGGTGATCGACGAAACGACCGGCACCAACTACGGCTCGATCCTCGGTGGCGAGCAGCTCAGGATCGAGGGGTCCGGCTTCGAGGTGCCGGCGGGCGGCACGGCGACCGTCACCTTCGAACAGAACGGCGAAGTCCTCGGCGAACCCGTCACGGCGACCTCCGGAGGGACCGAAGACCTGTTCCTGACGACACCCGACTTCGCCAAGTACGAGCCCAAGATTCCCGACGGCACGTCAGCGCTCGAGCTGACCGTGCGGGTCACGCTGGAAATCGACGGTGAAAAGATCGAGAGCGAACGGCTCTTCGGCGAGGACGAAGGCAATGACACCTACCTCGCCAGCGAGCCGGCGATCACCTCCGCAACCGATGAACAGACCGGCACCGCCCAGGGATCGATCCTCGGCGGGGACACGCTGAAGATCAAGGGCTCGGGTTTCACCGTGCCGGCGGGCGGCCTCGCGACCATCTCGTTCAACCTCTACCCCGACGGCGAGGTGGTCGGGACCGCCCACGAGACAGTCACCGGCGACACCGAACTCGAAGTCACCGTTCCGGACCTCGCCAAGTACAAGGACCAGATCCCCTCCGGACAGAATGCTCTGAAGCTCGAACTCCGCGCTCTCATCGAAGACGCCGAAGGCAACGTCGTCGAGAGTTTCAAGGAAGCCGCCGTATTCGAAGTGCTCGCGCCCAAGGTCGAATCGGTCGTGGATGAAAGCACCGGGACCAACCAGGGCTCGGTGCTGGGCGGGAGCACGCTGACAATCAAAGGGAGCGGATTGACGGTCCCTGGCGGTGGCGAAGCGGAGGTCGCGTTCGTCGCCACACACGGCGAAGCGCTTGGCGAAGACGTCACCGCGACACCCATCAGCGCGACCGAACTCCAGATCACCGTCCCCGACGAGGCCAAGTACAAGGACAAACTCGAACCCGGGAAGTCTGCGCTCGCCGCGCAGGTCGCCCTCAACATCGGCAACGCCGCCGGCGAACAGGTCGAAAGCATCGACCACGAACCAGCCGATGGAACCGACACCTACGAATTCCTGTTCCCCAAGATCGAATCGGTCGTCGATTCAAGCACCGGCAAGAACCAGGGCTCAGCGCTCGGCGGCAGCACGCTGTCGATCAAGGGGACCGGACTGACCGTCCCCGCGGGCGACGAAGCCAAGGTCGGGTTCATCGCCCAAGGCGGCGAGCCACTCGGCGAAGACGTCGCCGCGACGCCGGTCAGCGCAACCGAACTTCAGGTCACGGTCCCCGACGCGGCCGCCTACGAGGACAAACTCGAAGGGGGAAAGTCCGCACTCCCCGCCCAGGTCGTGGTCGCGATCGGCAAATCAGGCAGCGAACAGGTCCAGAGCATCGACCACGAACCACCTGACGGAAGCGACACCTACGAATTCCTGTTCCCGCACATCGAATCGATCGTGGCCGACAAGACCGGCAGCGATCAGGGCCCGATCCTCGGCGCGGAAGCCCTCAGGATCAAGGGCACCGGGCTTTCGATCCCCGCGGGAGATACAGCGACCGCGACCTTCTATCACGGCGGCGATGCAGCCAGCGTGCCGGTGGACGTGACGGGCGTCAGCGCTACCGAAGTCGAAGTCCTCGCGCCGAACATGGCCAACTTCGCGTCGGAGATCCCCGCCGGCAAGCATGCGCTTGAAACGAAGGCCATCCTCACGATCGCAGATGGGCTCACGACCGTCGGCAACTCGGGCGAAGGGGAAGCCGGCAACCTCTACGAAGCACTCGCACCGACGATCGACTCGGTGAGCAACGACACGGCCACCACCACCAGCTCCGGTGCGATTGCCGGCGGGGAAGAACTTCGCATCAGCGGCTCGGGCTTCGATCTGCCGCCCGAGAAAAGCTCGGCGAAGGTGATCTTCGAGAGCTCCGGAGTGACCCTCGAAGGAGTCGATGTCACGCCGGTGAGCGCGACGGAAATCGCTCTGACCTCGCCGAATCTCCTCAAGTACGCAAGCAAGATCGCCTCCGGAGAGGACGGCCTCGCGACGGACGT
Organism: uncultured Solirubrobacteraceae bacterium; assembly: GCA_963827105.1. Taxonomy (GTDB): domain Bacteria; phylum Actinomycetota; class Thermoleophilia; order Solirubrobacterales; family Solirubrobacteraceae; genus Palsa-744. Next base: position 202,826 of record CAWHAB010000010.1, read on the forward strand.
TGCCGTGGTCCTCGAAGCTGAAGGCCTCGGTGTCCAGTCCGCCGAAGGCGAGGCTGGCGCCGCCTATACGGCCGAGCTGCCGAAGGTCGAATCGGCGATCGACGAAACGACGGGATCGGGCACCGGCTCGGTGCTCGGCGGCGACATCATGAAGGTCAAGGGGGCATGGTTGGGCGCGCCGGCGGGAGGGAGCACGACGGTGAGTTTCCGGGTCGCTGAAGGAACCACCGAAGTCGCGGGAGTGGACGCGGAGGCGATCGGCTCCGATGAGGTGCTGCTCGAAACACCCGACCTGTCGAGCGAGGCTGCCAAGGCGGTCGACAACAGTGTGCTGACCGATGTCGTGGCGACGGTCAGCGACGGCGCAGACCACGCGTCGAGCAACGTGACCGAAGGCGATGGGGACGGCGACGACAGCTTCGTGGCCGCAGGCCCAGCGGTGACAGCGGTCAAGAACTCAGCCGACGGCTCGCATACGGGCTCGATCAACGGCGGAGAGACCCTGGAGGTTGAAGGCACGGGGTTCGTGCTGCCACGCAGCGGCATCGCCGCGGTCGAGTTCCTCGATGAGGAAGCCAGCGGCCAGCTGGAAGAGGTTGAAGTGACCCCGGTCAGCTCGACGGAGATCGAGCTCTCCTCCCCGGATCTGTCGAGATACGACTCCGGCGCCGGCGACCTGCTGGCCGACCTCCGCGTCGAGATCCTGGGCGGCGGAGACGCCTCGACGCTCAGCCCACTCAGCGGCGCAGACCAGTTCACGTTTGAGCCGTTGGCGATCACATCGGAGGGCTCGGCTGACTTCAAGGTCGGACAGGAGGACGAATTCGCAGTCGCCGCGAGCGGTGGCGCATCCGTCGAGCTGAAAGAGTCCGGGGAGCTGCCAGACGGCGTGAGCTTCGAGGACAACGGCGAAGGCGCGGCGACGATCGCCGGCACGCCCGCCGCCGGGAGCGCGGGAGCCTACGACCTGGTGTTGACGGCCAAGGACGCTGCCGGGGAAGAAGCCACCCAGGACTTCACGTTGACCGTGCAGGATGTGCCTGCTGTGCCGCAGGCTGTCGCGGCAACGGCCGGAATCGATTCGGCGAAGGTCTTCTGGGAGGCGCCGACGGATGATGGGGAGTCGGAAATCGAATCCTACGTGGTCACGGCTGAGCCGGGTGGAGAATCGATGACGGTGGCTGGGGACACGACTTCGGCGACGCTTGAACATCTGGAAGCGGGGAAGGCGTACACGTTCACAGTCGTGGCGAAGAACGCCATCGGGGAAAGCGAGCCCGGGGAATCGGCGGCCGTCGTGCCGACGGACAGCCAACTGGAAGACCCGCAGTCCGCGTCCAGCAGCGAAGCGGACGGGAGCGCGACGACCGAACCGGTCGAATCATCTTCGGGCAGCACGCTGACGGCGAGCGGGGAAGGCGAAGGGACCTTGGAAGCGGGCACCTACTCCAAAGACCCGGTAGTGCAGCTCACCGAAGGGACCAGCTATTTCGATGTGCAGGGCAAGCCGGGGAGCTCCTTCAAGTCGGTCGTGTTCAAGGTTTGTGGTGTGGCGGCGGGCGCGAAAGTCGACTGGTATGATCCCTCGACTGGAAAGTGGGCTCCGGCGTCCGACCAGAGCACGCCGAGCGGGAGCCCGCTGTGCATCACGGTCACGGTCAACGCGACCACGACCCCGTCGCTGAGCGACCTGTACGGGACGATCTTCGCCGTCGTCGCCAGCCCCTCGAGTTGCTCGATCGCCCCGGCGATCGAAACGCAGCCCAGGCCGGAGACTGTCGCGCCCGCTGCGACGGCGACGTTCAGCGCGTCCGCCTCGACCCCGGCAGGGTGTGGTGCCACGACCGTGCAGTGGTATTCCAAGGCTCCGGGGCAGGCCACGTTCGGCGAAATAGCCGCCGCGACGAGCACGACTTACACCACCCCGCCGACGACGAAGGCCCAGTCGGGGACGTTGTATGAGGCGATCTTCACCAACGACGCCGGCGCGACAACCACCAAGCAGGTTGCTGTGACGGTCTCGAGCAAGGCCGCCAAACCCCTGAAGCTGACCCCGGGGAAACTGAAGGCCGCAACGGCGACCAAGGCCTACGCCGTGACATTCAGCGCGTCCGCCGGGGAAGGCCCCTACCGCTTCAGCGAGACAGGCAGCCCGCCCGAAGGGCTCAGCTGGAACCTCGCCGGCGAAACGGGAGGCTCGATCGAACTTCACGGCACGCCGAGCAGGGCCGGGACCAGCTCGATCACGATCGAAGCCGGCGACTCCTCCAACCCTGCCCGCACGGTGCGCCGCGAATACACCCTGATCGTCGGCCTCGACGTGGCCGCCAGCCTGGGCAAGGCGACCGCCACCGAGCCCTATGAAACGCAGCTCACGACGATGGGCGGGACCGGCCCCTACACTTACATGCTCAGCGGCGGCTCGCTCCCCGGCGGCATCCACCTCAGCGAAACCGGTCTGATCTCGGGCACCTCCCCCACCGCGGGCACGAGCAGCTTCACGATCACGGTCGCCGACTCCTCCGAGCCCGCACTCACCGCGACAGTCCACGCGATGCTCACCGTCCGGCTGGACATCGAACCGGCCAAGCTCCCGGCCGGCACGACGAGCATGCCATACAACAACGGGCACGGCGTCCAACTCACCGCCGAGGGCGGCTCCGGCAGCTACACCTACACCGCCACCGGCCTGCCGCGCGGGCTGGAAACGACCGACAGCGGCCTGATCACCGGCACCCCCACCGAAGAAGGCACCTACAACATCACTGTGGAAATCGCCGACGCGGCCAACCCGGCGATCGACGCGAGCCGCAACTACAAGCTCAACGTCAGCTCCAAAGCCAAGAAGTAACCTCGGCGCGGCGCCACCCTAGCGCCCCTTCCAGACCGGCTCGCGCTTTTCCTTGAACGCGCTCGCGCCCTCTTTGGAGTCTTCGGATTCCATCACCGGACGGGTGATCGCGATCTGCCTCTCCCACATCTCCGCGGTCGTCCAGTCCCACTGCTCCTGCAGGATCTGCTTCGAGGCGATCAATGCCAGCGGACCGTTCTTGGAGAGCTGCGCGGCGAACTCGAGTGCGACGTCGACCGCGGTGCCGGGCTCGGCGAGGCGGTTGACAACGCCGAGCTCGTAGAAGCGGTCGGCCGGGAACGGGTCGCCGGTCAGCGCCAGCTCCATCACGAGGTGGTAGGGCATGCGCCTGGGCAGGCGCAGCAGCGCGCCTCCGGCCGCGATGATCGAGCGCTTGGACTCCGGAATCCCCATTTTCGCACCCTCGGCGGCGACGATCAGATCGCAGGCGAGGGCGATCTCGAGCCCTCCGGCAACTGCGAAGCCCTCGACTGCCGCGATCAGCGGCTTGCGCGCGGAGCGCTGTGCGATCCCGGCGAAGCCGCGATCCTCGAACCACGGCACCTCGCCCTTGACGAACGCGCCGAGATCCATCCCCGCGCAGAAGAAACCTCCGGCGCCGGTCAGCACGCCGACCGACAGCGTCTCGTCGGCGTCGAGTTCGTCCAGTGCGCCCGCAACGCCCGCCGCGAGGGCCGCGTTGACCGCGTTGCGGACCTGCGGCCGGTTGAGCGTGATCAGCAGCACGTTGCCGCGTCGCTCGACCAGAACGGGCTCCTCTGCAGCGGCTTCATCAGCGGTCATCGACTGGCTCCTTCTCGTCAGGGCGTATGCGAAGGACCCCAGCCTATTGCTCGGGGAGACTCGCCGCGAGCGACCGCGCGGCCGCTTCGAGCTGCTCGATGCTGCTCGCGCAGCGGACCGATGCGAGCGCGAGCTGCGCCGACTGCTGCGCGCTGAGCGTGCACGAGCCGACGATCGCATGCACCGGCAGCGCGCGGCGTCGCGAGCGACGCACGACCTCGAACACGACCTTGCCGTGCAGCGTGGTCGCGTCGAGGCGGCCCTCACCGGTGACCACCGCCCCGGCGCGAGCGAGCCGCTGCGCGAAGCCGACGGCCTCGAGCACCCAACCCGCGCCGGCGAGGATCCTCGCGTCGTAGCGCGCCCACAGCCCGCCCGCGAGGCCGCCGGCGGCACCGCCCATCGGGACGCCGCGAGGATCGCGCGGGAGGCTTGCCGCCTGGCGCTGCAGGCGCTCGTGCAGGCGCTCGACCGCCGCCGGGTCGGCCCCCTTCTGCGGCGCGAACACCTCGGCCGCGCGCTCGAACGGGATGTCGGCGTCGGCGAGCACGAGCAGCTCTGCGCCGCGCAGCCCGCCGGCGGCCTCGATCGCCTCGATCGCACCGGCGCCGCCGTCCGTGCTCGCCGAGCCGCCCGCCGCGATCAGGACGCTGCGGGCACCCGCGGCGAGCGCAGCCGCGATCAGCTCCCCGGTGCCGAACGTCGACGCCGCCTCGGGATCGAGCTCGGACTCCTCGAGGAGCGCGAGCCCGGACGCGCGAGCGACCTCGACGACGGCTTGCGCGCCGCCGTCGAGCAGGGCGATCGCCGCCTCGAGCGGGCGCCCGAGCGGATCGTGGGCACTGTAAACGGCGAGCTCGCCTCGGCGCGCGCCGAGGAGCGCCTCGATCGTTCCCTCGCCGCCGTCGGCGAGCGGGCAGAGCTCGATGCCCGCCGTGTCGCCGAGCCCGCGTGCGATCGCAGTCGCGACCTCGTGCGCGGAATGGGTGCCCTTGAACTTGTCCGGCGCGATCAGCCAGCCGCCGCGACTGCCCGGATCGCTGATCGCCGCGCTCACGCTGCGCCGCGCGCGCTCAGGCCGCGAACAGCTTCAGGTCGGGCTCGCGCTCGCCGCGCAGGACCTCCAGATCGACCTCCACGCAGTCGATCCCGCGCGCGTTCGCGAGCACCCGCGCCTGTGGCTTGATCGTCTGCGCCGCGAGCACGCCGCGACACGAGCCCATCGCCGGATCCAGGCGAATGCGCTCGAGGTAGCGAGTCAGCTGCTCGACCGCGTCGATCGTCGCGATCCGCTTGATCTCCACCGCGATCCAGCGATCCTCGCGGTCGCGGCACATCAGGTCGACGGGGCCGATGTCCGTCGGCCACTCGCGCCGCACCAGCCGCAGACCCTCGCCGCAGCACTCGGGCGCGTCGGCGAGCAGCTCCTGCAGTTCGCGCTCGAGGCCCGCCTTCTCGAGCGCGAGCAGCGTGTCGAGCTCGTGCTCGACGTCTAGAGGATCTCGCTGATCCCGATCTCCAGCAGGTCCTGCCGGCCATGCTTGGCCGTGGCCTTGAGGGTGCGCACGAGCAGGCGCGTGAGTCGACCGTCGTCGTCTGTCTCCTCCTCGATCACCGTCGGCGGGATCATCCAGTTCAGCGGCTTGACGTTCGGTCCCCCGCCGTCGGCCCAGACCATGAACGTGCCGTCCGGCTTGATCATCAGCAGGCGGACCGCCTCGGGCAGGACGGTACTGAGGCGGCCGACGTAGGCGACCTCGCAGCGGGCGACGATCAGGCGCATCACCCGAACCTAGCGGGCCGCGCGGACCACAACGGCGACGCGCCTCGCTAGAGCGGGATCGAGCTGGCGGTGTCGCCGCCGATCAGCCCGCCAAGACCCCCGCTCGGGCGCGGAGTGCTGCGCACCAACCCACCCGCCGCATCGAGCCATTCGACTTTCGTCGGCTCGACCTTCACGAGCACCGCTTCGAGCTGGCGCTCGAGGCGCCGTGCCTCCCGTTTGCGCTGGGCCGTGGTGCGGGGCGACTTGCCCGTGAGGCCCTGCACGATCTTCTTGAGAACGCGCTTCGCTTCGCTCACCAGCGCCGTGGGCGGCGCGAAGACGTAGGCGTTTTCGCTGACCGCGGCGAGGATCGCAGGGGCCGAGGGGTAGCTGATGCGCACCGACGCGACGCCGTCGGGGACGAGTTCGGCCGTCGGTTCTTCGTTCAGCCCCGCGACGAACGGGCGGCTGGAGTGCTCGATTTCATCGAACGCGACGCAGTCGCTCGAACTCTCGGTTTCGCGCCCGCCGACCTGGCCGATGCAGTACACCGGCTGCAGCGCGCGCTTGCTCTGTTCTTCGACGAGGTGCGCACGCTTGTGGCGCTCCGCCGCCGGCAGGCAGCGCGCGGGCGGGATCTGCAGCGGCTTGACGAGGCCCGGGACGAGGTAGAAGCGAGTCCCGTTCGGGAGCACCCTGAGCCCGCGCACCTCGGCTGCGTAGTAGCCGGAGAGCTCGCTGTCGAGCTCGCCGCTGAGCGGGCTCAGCGCCGGCGCGAGATCGCCGGGAACGGACGCCCTGCGCAGGACCGCGAACTTCGTCACGATCCCTTCTTCAAGCGGCGCCGTCAGTTCTGCCGGGGTCGTTTCGCTGCCGAACAGCTCGACGAGCTCCGCGATCGCGCACTCCGTCTTCGTGGAGGTCTTCGCGCTCGCCGGCGCCGCGCAGGCCAGACCGACCAGGCAGCTGAGGATCGCCACGATCACGGCCCGCTCGGTGCTTGCTCTCATCGAGGCGGACCGTACCAGTCGCTCGAATTCAGCGCGCTCTGAGCGGGGCGCGCAGCGCTCGCGCTGCTATCGCTCCTCGGCGTCCTCGCGCTGAGTCGGTGCGACGGGCTCGTGCTTGGCGCCGATGTCGACCGACTCGCGGAACTCGCGGATCCCGTTGCCGAGCGCTTTCGCCAGCTCGGGCAGGCGCTTGGGCCCGAGCACGACAAGCGCGACCACGCCGACGAACAGGATGTGAACGGGATTGTCGATGCCCACGTCACCCAGGCTAGCGCGAGGGCGTCGCGCACGCGAGCAGCAGCACCGCGCCGATCACCTCCGGAGCGCCCCCTACGCTCTCGCTGGTGGAGCAGGCAGCGTCAGTCCAACCGGGTCGACCGTATCCGCCGCCACCCGCACGCGAGCCGGTCTGGCCGGCGCAGCTAACGCTGCTGGCCGCGATCGGCGTGCAGCTCGCGCTGCCGACGCGGCTCACGATCGGGCCGCGCTCGCTGATCCCGGCGCTCGAGGGCGCGCTGTTGATCGGCCTGTTGTTCGCGACCCCGCGCGAGCTCGAGCACGGACACCGGCGCCGCCGGCAGCTCGCGCTGGGACTGACCGCGTTCGTGAGCGCCGCGAATGTCTACTCGCTCGCCGCCCTCAGTCATTTCCTGCTGCATCACAACGTCTCCAACGGCAGCCAGCTGATCGGCTCGGGGGTGCTGATCTGGATCACCAACTTCCTGATCTTCGCGCTCTGGTACTGGGAGATCGATCGCGGCGGCGGCGGGCGCCGCGCGGCGGGACTCGACGGCCCGCCCGACCTGCTGTTTCCGCAGATGTCCGATGACCGCATCGAGCCGCTCGCGTGGCGCCCGAAATTCATCGACTACCTGTACGTCTCGCTCACGAACGCGACCGCTTTCTCCCCCACCGACACGATGCCGCTGACCCCGCTCGCGAAGTCGATCATGGGTCTGCAGTCGCTCGTCTCGCTCGTGACGATCGGGCTGATCGTCTCGCGCGCGGTCAACATCCTCTAGCGCGGCACGCCTACTTGGCGGCGGGCACGCGCGGCTCGATCGCGAGCGCCTGCTCGATCAGCTCGCCGACCTCATCGCCGGCGCCGAGCGTGATCGCCGTGCGCAGCGCCTGCAGCGTTCCCTCGCGATCTCCCAACTGCAGGCGCAGGCGACCGAGGCGCTCCCACGCCTCGGCGTCGCTCGGCGCGCGATCGGTGGCGCGCGCAGCTGCCTCCTCGGCGAGGTCGATCGCGCCGATGTCCTCGTAGATCCGCGCCGCGAAGCGATGCGCCGCCGGGTGCTGCCCGTCGACGCGCGCCCAGTCGCGCACCGCTCGCGCGGCCTCCTCGAGCTTGCCCGCCTGCCAGAACGCGAGCGTCATCAGTCGCAGCACGGCGACGTTGCGCGGCTCGGCGTCACGGGCGTAGATCAGGCGCTGGGCGGCGAGCAGGTACTCGCCTTCGGCCATCGCCCGCTGGGCCGCGACCAGGAAGCGCTCGACGCGCTCCTCGGCGGGGTCGGGCTTGGAGAAGTCGACGAAGCTCATGCTGCCGGCAGGGACGGTGCGGATCCCATGGCTGAACTTGACGCGTGCCCACTGCTGCACTTCCTCGCCCTCCCGCGCCGGCTCGGAGGAGAAGTAGATCCCCGCGACCGTGCCGACGCCCCACTCCGGATAGGAGTTGCAGCGCGCATAGCGGTGCACGACCGAGTGGTCGGGCACGCGCGCGCCGAACGGATCGTTTTCGGCGCGATCCTTGGCATGCGCGCGAGCGCGCTGCTCAGCCTCATATGCGCGCCGACCGGCCTCCTCGCGCTCCCTGCGCGCAGCCGCCGCGCTGACTTTGACGGCGTTGCGTGAGACCTTGCCGCCGCGCGAGCCCTCGGCGAGACGCTCGAGCTGATCGGCGGCCTCGTTGATCGCCTTGAGATGGCGCTCGTGCTCGAACTGCCTGCCCGAGGGCGCGACATCGGGGTGCCAGCGCTTGGCCATCTTGCGCCGTGCCAGCTGCACGTCGCGCTTGTCGAACGGCGCCTCGAGCTCAAGGAGGAGCAGGTGCTGCTCGATGTCAAGGACGGTCGTGGGCATGAAGGGAACACGTTAGCGCCCTGCGCGAGCGCCTATCCTGCGTGCGAATGTCCTCTCAGTACATCTTCACGATGCACCGTCTGTCGAAGATCCACCCGCCGGAGAAGACGGTGCTCGACAACGTCTCGTTGTCCTTCTATCCGGGCGCCAAGATCGGCGTGCTCGGCTACAACGGCGCGGGCAAGTCGACGCTGCTGCGGATCATGGCGGGGGTCGATCAGGAGTACCGCGGCGAGGCCGCGCTGGCGCCCGGCGCAAGCGTGGGCATGCTCGAGCAGGAGCCCCATCTCGACGAGAGCAAGGACGTCAAGGGCAACGTCGAGGACGGTGTCGCCGAGACCAAGGCGCTGCTCGACCGCTTCAACGAGCTCGCCGCGAACTACTCCGATGAGACCGCCGAGGAGTTCGGCAAGATCCAGGCGAAGATCGACGCCGCCGACGCCTGGAATCTGGACACGCAGCTCGAATATGCGATGGATGCGCTGCGGCTGCCGCCCGCGGATGCGGACGTCAGCAAGCTCTCCGGCGGCGAGCGCCGCCGCGTCGCGCTCTGCCGCCTGCTGCTGCGCGCGCCCGATCTGCTGCTGCTCGACGAGCCCACCAACCATCTCGACGCCGAGTCGGTCGCCTGGCTCGAGCAGCATCTCTCCGAGTACAAGGGCGCGATCGTCGCGGTCACCCACGACCGCTATTTCCTCGACAACGTCGCCGGCTGGATCCTCGAGCTCGACCGCGGCAAGGGCATCCCCTACGAGGGCAACTACTCGAGCTGGCTGGAGCAGAAGCAGGTGCGCATGGCCCAGGAAGAGCGCTCGGAAAAGGGCCGCGAGCGCACGATCGCAGCCGAGCTCGAATGGGTGCGGACGAACCCCAAGGGCAAACGCACGAAGTCCAAGGCGCGTCTGGCGCGCTATGAGGAGCTCGTCTCCGAGGAGCGCAACGTCAAGCTCGAGGAGGTCCAGATCCACATCCCGCCGGGACCGCGCCTCGGCGGCAAGGTCCTGACCGCGAGCGAGCTCTCCAAGGGCTTCGGCGAGCGCCTGCTGATCGAGTCGCTGTCGTTCGACCTGCCGCGCGCGGGGATCGTCGGCGTGATCGGCGCAAACGGCGCCGGCAAGACGACGCTGTTCCGCATGATCACCGGCCAGGAGCAGCCCGACAGCGGCAAGCTCGAGCTCGGCGACACCGTCAAGCTCGCCTACGTCGATCAGTCGCGCGACTCGCTCGATCCGGCGAAGACGGTGTGGGAGGAGATCTCCGAAGGCTATGAGCAGATCAAGGTCGGCGAGCGCGAGGTCAACTCGCGCCAGTACACAGCCGGCTTCAACTTCAAGGGCTCAGACCAGCAGGCGCGGATCGGCAAGCTCTCCGGCGGCGAGCGCAACCGCGTGCACCTCGCCAAGCTGCTGCGCAGCGGCGGCAACCTGCTGCTGCTCGACGAGCCCACGAACGATCTCGACGTCGACACCCTGCGCGCGCTCGAGAACGCGCTGCTCGCATTCCCCGGATGCGCGATCGTGATCTCGCACGATCGCTGGTTCCTCGACCGCGTCGCGACGCACGTGCTGGCCTTCGAGGGCGACTCGCAGGTGACCTGGTTCGAGGGCAACTTCGAGGCATACGAGGAGCACCGGCGCGCGCTGCTCGGCGCCGCCGCCGACCGGCCGCACCGGATCACCTACAAGCGGCTGGTCCGTGGCTGAGCGGGCAGAGCCCGGCGCGCGGCCGACGCGGGTCGGCAAGTTTGATCGGGACACGATCGTCTGGCGCGAGCGGACCTCGGGGAGCGCGAGCACGTTCGGCGCGGAGGTCTCCCCGACTGGCGCGCCGGCCGCGGCCCGCACGGCGGCTATCTCGCGGCGATGCTGCTGCGCGCATTGATCGAGTCCGTCGATGACGCGCAGCGCGAGCCTCGCTCGCTGACGATCCACTACGCGCGCGCGCCCGAGGCCGGCCGTGTGCGGATCAGCACGGTGCTCGAGCGAGAGGGGCGCTCGCTGAGCACGCTCTCGGCGCGGATGGAGCAGGGCGGCAAGCTGATCGCGCTCGCGCTCGCCGCCTTCTCGGTTGCATGGGAGGGCCCGGAGATCGCCGACATCGCTATGCCGGACGTCGCCCCGCCCGAGCCCCGGCGCGAGACGGGGGCGTTCATCGCGAGTGGCGCGCCGCCGTTCACCAAGCAGATGATCATCCAGCCGCGCCTGGAAGGCGTGCCGTTCAGCGGCGGCGAGCAGCCGATGGAGATCACCGCCTGGCTCGGCCTCGCCGAGCCGCGCCCGATCGACGCGCGCCTGCTCGCGTTCCTCAGCGACGCGCAGATTCCCGCGCCATTCATGCGCACGGCGGAACCGCTGGCCGCACCGACCGTCGATCTGACGGTCCACTTTCGCGCGCCGCAGCGGGCTCCCGGCGAGGACGAGCTGTGCCTCGTGCGCACGCGTACGAGCGTCATCCACGACGGCTTCTTCGAGGAGGACGGCTGGATCTGGGCGCCCGACGGCACGCTGCTCGCGCAGTCGCGCCAGCTCGCGATCCTGCTGCCGTTCAGCTGACCGTTCGGATAGGGTGGCGCGATGCCCAACTACACCGCGAAGAAAATCAGTGAGATGGAGGCCGCCTTCGGCGGCGGGTTCGTCAAGGCACGCGCAGAGCTCGGCGTGACCGCGTTCGGCTTCCAGGTGATCCAGATGGGGCCGAACTACAGCGACTACCCCGAACACGACCACGCCGAGAGCGCACAGGAAGAGGTCTTCCTCGCACTCGGCGGCTCCGGCTGGATGGACGTCGAAGGCGAGCGCGTCGATCTCGACAGCGAGACGTTCGTGCGCGTCGCCGCGGAGACCAAGCGCAAGGTCTACGCGGGGCCCGAGGGCCTGCGCATGCTCGTGATCGGCGGCGCGGCCGGCGAGGCCTACAAGCCCAGCGAGATGTCCGCACTCACCGCCGCCTAGCGGTGCCGGCGGCGTCGGCGCCGCTGCGCTGAGCGCGCCGGAGGGCGACTGCCGCTCAGCGCGCGAGTGAGACGTCGCGCTTCATGCGCATCGCCGCGGCGGCGATCAGCTGCGCGCTCGCGTGCACGTCCTGCACCTGGACGAGCTCGACCGGCGAGTGCATGTATCGGATCGGCACCGACACGAGGCCCGTCGGGATGCCGCCGCGGCTGATGTGCACCGCATCGGCGTCTGTGCCGGTCGCGCGCGCGGAGGCCTCGACGGTGAACGGGATCTTCTCGACTTCCCCGGCCTTGATGAGCAGCTCGACGAGCGCGTGGTTGAGCGTCGAGCCGCGCGTGATCACCGGCCCGGAGCCGAGCTCGTGCTTGCCCGCCTCCTTCACGTCGATCCCCGGGGCGTCGGTTGCATGCGTGACGTCGACGACGATCGCCGCGTCGGGGGCGAGCGAGAAGGCGCTCGTGCGCGAGCCGCCGAACGTCGTCTCCTCCTGGGCCGCCGCGACCGCGACGACCTCCCACTCGGCGCCGCCCGCCTCGGCGACCAGCCGCGCGGCCTCGAGCGCGACGAATGAGCCGAGGCGATTGTCGAGCGCGCGCGCGGTCAGGCGCCCGTTGGGAAGCTCGACCGGCTCGGCGTCGATCACGGCGACATCGCCGATGCGCACGAGTGCGCGCGCCTGCTTGCCGTCGCGCGCACCGATGTCGATGTGCAGCTCGCGGATCTCGGCGACCTTCTTGCGCTCCTCGTCGCGCAGCAGGTGGATCGGCTTCTTGCCGACGACGCCCGGCAGCGGCCCCTCGCGCGTGTCCAGGACGACGCGCTGGCCGACGAGGATCTGCGCATCCCAGCCGCCGACCTCGCGGAACCACAGGTAGCCGTCGTCGTCGATGTGCGTGACGATCAGCCCGATCTCATCGATGTGCCCCATCACGAGCAGGCGTCGCGGCTGCTGCTCGAAGCCGTGCTTCGGCGCGACGACCGCATGTGAGCTGCCGATCAGGTCGGTGCCGACCTCGGCGAACGCGCCGGCGCCCTCGCGCCAGACGGCGGCCGGCGCGGTCTCATAGCCGGACGGGCCGCGTGCGCTGAGCAGGTCGCGCAGCAGCGGCGTCACGCCCGCGGCCGCCGCCGGGCGCGAGCGTTTGGCGGGCGATTTGCGCGGCGCTGGGCTCATCCGGCGAGCAAGGCTCGCAGAACGTACTGAAGAATGCCTCCGTGGCGGAAGTACTCCGCCTCGCGCGGCGTGTCGATGCGCACGCGCGCGTCGAACTCGACCACCTCGCCGCCGGCGCGCTCGGCGCGCACGTGCACCTCGCTCGGCGGGCTGCCGCCGTCCGCCATCGCCGCCGCGAGGCCGCTGATCGAGAACGTCTCCTCGCCGCTGCAACCGAGCGACTGGGCGCTCTCACCGTCGGGGAACTGCAGCGGCAGGACGCCCATGCCGACCAGGTTCGAGCGGTGGATGCGCTCGAAGCTCTGCGCGATCACGGCTCTCACGCCGAGCAGCCTGGTCCCCTTCGCGGCCCAGTCGCGCGAGGAGCCCGAGCCGTACTCGCGGCCGGCGAGCACGACCAGCTCGACGCCTTCGCCGATGTAGCGCATCGCCGCGTCGTAGATCGACATCTGCTCTGCGCCGCCGCCCTGCCCGCCGGCGAAGTGGCGCGTGAAGCCGCCTTCGGGGAGCGCCTCGCCGCCGCCGATCAGGTTGCGCAGGCGGATGTTCGCGAACGTGCCGCGCATCATCACCTCATGGTTGCCGCGGCGCGAGCCGTAGGAGTTGAAGTCGCGCGGCTCGACCCCCTGCTCCTGCAGGTAGACGCCGGCGGGGCCGTCGCGCTTGATCGAGCCGGCCGGCGAGATGTGGTCGGTCGTGACGCTGTCGCCGAGCACGGCGAGCACGCGCGCGCCGGCGATGTCGGCGACGACGCCAGGCTGCGCGGGCATGCCCTGAAAGTAGGGCGGCAGGCGCACATAGGTCGACTCCTGATCCCAGGCGAAGCGCTCGCCCTCCGGCACCGCGAGGCCGTTCCAGCGCTCGTCGCCGGCGAACACCTCGCCGTAGCTGCGACGGAACATATCTGCGCGGACCGCCTCGCCGATCGTCTTTGCGACCTCGTGCTCGGACGGCCAGATGTCGCGCAGGTAGACGTCGTTGCCGTCCGCGTCCTGGCCGAGCGGGTCGGCGACGATGTCGACGTCCATCGAGCCGGCGAGCGCGTAGGCGACGCACAGCGGCGGCGATGCGAGGTAGTTCATCTTCACGTCCGGGTTGATCCGGCCCTCGAAGTTGCGGTTGCCCGAGAGCACCGAGACGACCGCCAGGTCGGCATCGTTGACGGCCGCCGAGATCTCATCGGGCAGCGGGCCGGAGTTGCCGATGCAGGTCGTGCAGCCGTAGCCGACAAGGTTGAAGCCGAGCTGCTCGAGCGGCTCGGTCAGACCGGCCCGGTCGAGGTACTCGGTGACGACCTTCGAGCCCGGCGCGAGCGAGGTCTTGACCCACGGCTTGGAGCGCAGGCCGCGCGCGAGCGCGTTGCGGGCGAGGATCCCCGCGCCGATCATCACCGACGGGTTGGAGGTGTTCGTACAGCTCGTGATCGCCGCGATCACGACGTCGCCGTGATCGAGCTCGAAGCTCTCGCCGTCGAGCGTCACGGTCGTCGAGGTGCCGTTGTGCGGGAGCGTGGCGGCCGCGAGCGAGCTCGAGGCCGGCGCCGCCTGCCCGGGCGCGGCGTGCCCAGGCGCGCCGTTCGCGGGCGGGTCCGAGGCGGGATAGCTCTCCGCGACAGCCTCATCCTGCGCGTCGAGCTGCTCGCCGTCGCTGGGAACGTAGTCGCGCAGCGCGCTCCTGAACGCGCCCTGCGCACCGCTCAGCGAGACCCGGTCCTGTGGCCGCTTGGGCCCGGCGAGGCTCGGCTCGACGGACGCGAGGTCGAGCTCGATCTTGTCCGAGAACGTCGGCTCTTCGGCCCCCTCGTCGTGCCACAGGCCCTGCTCCTTGGCGTAGGCCTCGACGAGCGCGATCCGCTCGGGCGAGCGCCCGGACAGCTCCAGGTAGGTGAGCGTCTCGGCGTCGATCGGGAAGATCGCACAGGTCGAGCCGAACTCCGGCGACATGTTCCCGATCGTCGCGCGGTCGGCGATCGGCAGGGCGGCGACACCGGCGCCGTAGAACTCGACGAACATCCCCACGACGCCGCGCTCGCGCAGCATCTGCGTGACGGTCAGGACGAGGTCGGTGGCGGTCGTGCCCTCGGGGAGCTCGCCATGCAGCTGCACGCCGAGCACGCGCGGGATCAGCATCGACATCGGCTGCCCGAGCATCGCCGCCTCCGCCTCGATGCCGCCGACGCCCCAGCCGAGCACGCCGAGGCCGTTGACCATCGTCGTGTGCGAGTCGGTCCCGACGAGCGTGTCCGGATAGGCCTGGCCGGTCGCCTCGTTGTCGAACACGACACGTGCGAGGTACTCGAGGTTCACCTGGTGGACGATGCCGGTATCCGGCGGCACGACGGCGAAGTCGTCGAAAGCGCCCTGCCCCCAGCGCAGAAACGCGTAGCGCTCCTGGTTGCGCTCGAACTCGCGCTCGGCGTTGAAGCGAAACGAGTCACGCGTGCCGAACGCGTCGACCTGCACCGAGTGGTCGATCACGAGCTCGGCCGGCGCGAGCGGGTTGATCTTCGCCGGATCGCCGCCCATCGCCGCCATCGCGTCGCGCATCGCCGCCAGGTCGACGACCGCGGGCACGCCCGTGAAGTCCTGCATCAGAACGCGCGCGGGGCTGAACGCGATCTCCTTGCTCGGCTGCGCGTTCGCGTCCCAGCCGGCGAGCGCCTCGACGTCCTCGGCGGTGACCGAGCCGTTGCCCTCGGTGCGCAGCAGGTTCTCGAGCAGGATCTTCAGCGAGAACGGCAGCCGCGCGACGTCATAGCGCTGCTGCAGGCTGTCCAGGCGGAAGATCTCGAACCTCCGCGCGCCGACCTCGAGTGTGTCCCTGGCGCCAAAGCTGTTCTCCGACATGAGCAGTCTCCCGACGATCTGCGGTCTACATGGACAGCTCGCAGTCTCGCAGAGTCGATCTGCGAACCCGGCTCGCGGGCGCCGCGCGCGGCTAGGAGCCGGGCAGCTCGGCGGCGCGGATCACGCGCCCCTTACCCTGGCGCTTTGAGCGCAGGAGCGCCGCATCGCACGCCTCGAGCAGCTCATCGGTGCCCATCGGCGCCTGCCACTGCGCGACCCCGATCGACGCCGAGACGCCGTGCGCAAGATCCGCATCGGAGGTCATCTCGCGCAAACGCTCGAGCGCGCGCGCGGCCGCCGCGGCGGCGCTCTCGAGCTCGGCGTTCGGCAGGATCACGACGAACTCGTCGCCGCCGTAGCGCGCGACGCGATCGAACGCGCGGAACTCGCCGACGAGCGCCTGCACGACGCCACGTAGCGTTGCGTCGCCCGCCTGATGGCCGTAGCGGTCGTTGATCAGCTTGAAGTCGTCGAGGTCGATCAGCATGCACGACAACGGTGCGCCGCTACGCGCGGCGCGGCCGATCTCCTCGTCCAGGCGCCTGCGCATCGCGCGGTGGTTCATGCAGCCGGTGACCGCATCGGTACCGGCCTCCGCGCGCGCGCCGAGCAGCGCGAGCGCGGTCGCCGCCTGATCGACAAGCGCCCGCGCGTGCTCGATCGCGGCCCCCGCGAAGACCCCCGCGAGGCGACGCACGAGGATCACCACGAGCTCGACCTCGCCGCGCTCGGCGAGCGGCAGCAGCAGCGCGCAGCTGATCGCCCCGGTCGCGCTCAAACGCGGGACGCTCGCGGCGAACTCCTCCACGTCGGCCGCGAGGAAGCTCTGCTGTGTGCTCGCCACCCAGCTCACCCCCGGCGGCCGCTCGGCGCGCGGGATGAGGTAGCTGAGCCGCGCCGCGGCCTCGAACAGGTAGACGTCGACGACCTCTTCCTCGACGCCCGCCGCGGCGAGGTGATGGACGTGCACCTCCTCGGCGCCAGGGGCCGCGATCAGCTCGCGGGCGAGCGCGCGCACGATCGTCTCCGCGTCGGTCGCGTCGTCGGCGAGCGCGGTCAGGCGGCGGATGCCGCCGAGCAGGCGGTCAAGCTCACCCGAGAGCCCCGAGGTATCCGTACCCACCACCACGTCCATCCGTCAAATGTACGGCATCGGCGAACGGCGAGGCGAAGAATTTCAATCCGGCGCCGACCGGAGCGAACGTCCCGCGCCGGACATGCAGAGGGGGCGGCCGACGGCCGCCCCCTCCTGGGACCACGGATGCAGCCGGTGCTACCTGAAGTGGACCTTGATGTACGCGGCGGAGTGCCCGTGGCCCTTCTTGGCATAGAAGCCGACGCGGATCTGGCGGCTGCCGGGCCTACCCGACAGCGGCACCTTCAGCGATGCCGTGTTGGTCGCCCCGCTGAGGTGCCGCGCGACCGTCTTGACGCCCTTGCCACTGCCGCTGATGCGGCCGGCGGCGAACGTCTTGATCGTCAGGAACGCGGTGTTGCCGACGACCTTATGACCGACGATCTGCACGCCACAGCCGGTCGGCGTGAGCTTCGTGTTCTGTTTGAACGTCTTGCCGTTCTGGGCGATCATCTGCGTCGGGATCACCAGCGACGGCGCACACAGGCTGCCGTAGTTGGCGAGCGCCGAGTGCGGACCCTGCGGCAGGTTGACTTCGACGCTCGACACCGGCACATCCGGGTTGGTCGCGAACGTCGTCGTCGTGATGCCGTTTTTGATGTCGCTGTTCCCTTCCAGGATCACGCGCACGCCCTGATCTTCAAGGACGAGTTCGAGGTTCGGGAAGGCCGCTCCACCGCGCGAGACGAGGTAGGCGGGGCCTTTCATCTTGCCCGGCAGCGTCGGCGTCACGACGGTCGCCGTGCCGACGTTCGATTCAGGCGAGCAGCTGTACGGGTTCGCCTTGAAGACCGCTTCGAGGCACGCTTTTTGAGCGTCGAGCCACGCGAGGGGAGCTGCTTGGGCAGCGTACCTTGACGTACTTGATGTTCGCGTTGCCTCCCGGCATCGTGATCTTCGTGACCAGGCTCGCGCCCTTGGCTTTGGTCGGTTTGCCGCTCGTCGAGGCGGTGAATGTCGGCTTGAAGCCGAGCGCACTGCAGCCTTCGGCCTGGAACGGCGTGTTCACGGTCGCGACCGCGCCGAACGTCGAGGTCAGCGTCGAGCTCGTGCCTTCCGGCTGCACTTCGCAGTTGGTCGGGTTGAGCGCGAAGCCCTGTCTGTTGATGTTGATGTTCAGCGAGCGCAGCCGCAGCGGGATTCCTGCCACGATCGTCGGCAGGGTCGATTCCGCGGTCACGCGAGCGGTTTTCTGATCGATGTTGATCGTCGAGCGCGTCACGATCGGGCCGAAGTTGAACGGCCCGGCGATCGCTGGTACGACGATCGACAGCCCATACGGGGCGCCGTTGTACGCACCGGTCAGGTAACCGTGCCCGTGTTCGTGAACGGTGCCGAGCCTGATCCGGACTGCGTCGTCGCGGTACCGATCCTGCTCGATGCCGGACACGTGCCCGCGTTGGCCTGTGCTTCGGGGCACTGCGTGACCGTGGGGATCTCCCCGACCACGCCGAGCGGCAGGCTCGTCTTGATCTTCTGCAGATACTGCTGACCTTCCGGACGCACGATGTTCAGCGCATAGGAGGTGTGAGCACCGGCTGTGATGATTTCGTATGGGGTTTCCTGTTCTGGTGCGAACGGGATTGATGCGGCGCAGCCTGTGATCGGTACGCCGAACGCAGCCGTGGCCGTCGGGACGGCTCCTGCTGCGACCGGCGTGAAGCTCGTCGCACCCGTCGGCGTTCCACAGATGAGCGGGTTCGCGACGGAGGTAAGCGCTCCGCGGTTGAAGTTGAGGGTGAGCTTGGTGAACGGCTGTTCGGGGTTTTCGTTGAACACGGTCGTCAGCTGACCGTTCACCGGGTTCGGGATCACTTCACCTTTGATACGGACCGAGACGCCATAACGCTTCGAGTTGGCGACCACGTAAATGACGTACGGCGATTTGGTGATCGGGCCCGACGACGGTCCACCCAGGTACATCGCTCCGGTGAACGAGCCGTTAGGCAGTGTCGGGACATTGAGGCTAACCGTCCCCAGTTCAGAGCCTGCCGGGCAGTTCACGCCGAAGTTCGAGTTGAACCTCCCGTCGGGTTCTTCGTTGGCTTGAGCGGGCGTGCACGCTTCAAGTCCATGAGCAGCAGAGGGGTTGAGTGTCATCCCTTCAGGTAGCGTGATCGTGGCTGTCTTGAGTTGCGACTGTGCGAGTTTCGTCGGTTCGCTCGGCATCGACACTTCGGTGGTGATCTGGTTCGGCTGATCGCTCACCGACGAGCCCGACGTGAGCGCGAATGATGGGGTGAAAGTCAGCTGTTCAATGCCGGTGATGCCTTCTTTTTCGAGTTCGCCTTTTTCCGCGCTGAGGTTGCAGCCCTTGAGGCCGATCGGCGTTGTGTAAGGCCTGCGCACGACTTCTTTCGCCGTGTTTTCGAGCGTCACGAACGTCGTATTGTCGCCTGGGCAGCTGGTGCCGTTGGTGATGAAGTCGCCGGCACCGCGAGTGCCGACCAAGAGCTGCCGTGAGCTGATGAGGGGGAGTGCAGTAGAGACTTCGACTTCAAAGTAGTCGTGGTAGTCACCCGCGCCGGTTCCCTTTGATTCCTGACCCCATTCAACGCTGCCTTTGATCAGCGAATGGGCGTAGTACTGCTGTTCCTCGGCGACTTTCTGTTCGGCTTTGCTCGGCGCTTTGCCGATGCTTTCAAGGTACGGGAAGTATTCGTTTTCGAGCACGCCCGCAGTCACGACCTTTGGAAGTTTTAGCGCGGCGCCGTAGAACGACGCGAGGCCTTCGGGCTGGACGAGGTTGTAGACGACCCCTTCGAGGGGAAGGTCAAGTGTCTCCGAAGCGACGTAGACGGTCACTTTTTCGGAGCCGATTTCTGTCGCTGTCGCGCAGGTTGGCGCGGGGTAGAAGCCAGTTCCGGGAAGCGGTTCCGTGTCCCCGAATTCGGCGACCGCGCACGTCGGTACGGCGGCAGGTGCAGTGGCGAGGCCCGACGCCACGTCGACCCGCACATGGTTTACGGGGGCGCCTTCCGGTTCGGCGTTCGGGTAGCTGCCTTTGGTATTTACCTTGAAATCGGTCACGCCGTTCGGGACGCGGCCGCCTGCCTGCGTGAAGCCTTGTTCGGCCGCTTCTTTGTGTGTCGGTTCTTTCGGGAACCAATACGGCGCTTCAAAAGGAGGCGGGGTCGGCACTTCGGTGCCGGCGCAGCCGGAGGCGGCTGCCTTGCAGTTGGTTGCTGTGAACCCTTCGATGCCAAACGCGGCCTGAGCGGCAGCCGGTGCCAGAACGACTGCCAGCGCGCAAGCGAGCAGCGCTACGAGCGAAACACGAAAATGGGGCCTCACGGCTACCTCCCTATCGAAACACGGCTGAAATCGGACACGGCTATACCCCCGGAGACTCCGAAGGGCCCCGAAAGTTGCGGTCACTCGTCGCCTCTATTAGACGATCCTTCGCAATCTCCTCCAACTGAGGTATCGATTCAGGATCTCGGGATCATCGCCATGGACGGATCGGGCGCACGCGCGCACGGGACTGCCGCGCTCACGCGTCGCTCAATCGCGGGCGAGCTCGACCGGCGCGCCGAAGCCTACGCGCAGCAGCGCGCCGCCGTCGGGGGCGTTCTGCGCCTCGGCAAAGCCGCCGCTCGCCTCGGCGGCCTGGCGGACGATCGCGAGGCCGAGCCCCGATCCGGGCAGGCTGCGCGCGTTCTCGGCGCGGTAGAAGCGGTCGAACACGAACGGCAGGTCGGCCTTCTCGAAGCCGGGGCCGTGGTCGCGCACGCTGAGCACGCCACCGCTCAGCGAGACCTCGACGGCGCCGCCGTCGAGGCTCCACTTGCAGGCGTTGTCGATCAGGTTCGAGACTGCGCGGTTGATGCGCTCGCCCTGGCCGCTGACGATCGTCGGCTCGAGCCTCAGCTGGAAGGTCACGTCGCTGCGGCGCTGCGCGCGCTGCACCGCTGCGCGCGCGACCTCGTCGAGGCGGACGTCGTCGGCCGCGCCGACGGGGGCGGCGCCGCGGGCGAGCTCGACGACGTCGCCGACGAGCGCGGTCAGCTCGTCGAGCTCGTCGATGATGTCCGCGCGCAGGCTCGCCTGCTCCTGCGGCGGCAGGCGCCCGGACTCAGCGAGCACCTGGATGTTCGCGCGCAACGAGGAGATCGGTGTGCGCAGCTCGTGGCTCGCGTCGGCGATCAGGTGGCGCTGCGCGGCGACTGAGCGCTCGAGCGCGTCGAGCGTCGTGTTGAAGCTCTCGGCCAGGCGCGCGAGCTCATCGCGACCCTCGACCTCGAGCCGGCGCGAGAGGTCGAGGTTGCCGCTGAGCGTCTCCGTCTCGCGGGTGAAGCGCGCGATCGGCGCGAGCGCCGTGCGCGCGACGATCGCGCCGAGCAGCGCCGCCAGCACGACGCCGCCGCCGCCGATCAGCGCGAGGATCAGCAGCAGCCTGCTGAGCTCTTTTTCGACCTCGGTCAGCGGCCGCGCGATCAGCACCGCGCCGCCGGCTCCCGTGCCCGTCGTGAGCACGCGCAGCTTCGTGCCGTTGACGGTGCGATCGCTGAGCCTGCTGCCGCTGCCGCTCGCCGCGATCGCGCGGTCGGCCGCGGTGAGCGCGAGCTGCGGTGATGTGGAGCCCTGGCCGGCGGGCACGTCGATCGTGCCGTTCGGCGCGACGAACTGGACGAAGCCCGAAGCAGCTCCGAACGGCGCCGGCTCGACGCTTCCGGGGAAGTGCGGCTCGTGGCGATCCCCGTCGCCGCCGCCCCGGCGGCGCACCCGGCAGCGGGCCGCCGCCGCTCGGGCCGCCGCCCGCGATCGGGGCCTGCCCGCCGGGAGCGCTCGGCATCGTGAACGCCCGCGCCCGCGCGCGCAGCGCGCTGTCGATTTCGCCGCGCAGGTCCGAGCGCACGGCGACGTACAGGCCGATCGCCGACGCGAGCACCGCGAGGCCGACCGACAGGCCCGCGACGGCCGCGATGCGCGTGCGCAGCGTCACCGCCGGCGCGCGGCGCTCATGGCTCGCGCAACGCGTAGCCGACGCCGCGCACGGTGTGGATCAGCTCGCGCGCGCCCGCGTCCTCGAGCTTGCGGCGCAGGTAGCCGACGTAGACGCGCAGCGCGTTTGACGTCGGGCCGAAGTCATAGCCCCACACACGGTCATAGATCAGGCTGTGCGAGAGCACGTGGCGGGGGTTGAGCATCAGCAGCTCGAGCAGCTGATACTCGGTGCGCGTCAGCTCGACGAAGTTCTCGCCGACCTGCGCGCCGTGGCGCATCGGGTCCAGGCGCAGCTCGGCGAAGGAAAGCCCGGCGCCGTCGGTCTCCGGGTTCGCGCGGCGAAGCAGCGCGCGCAGCCGCGCCTGCAGCTCGCCGACGTCGAACGGCTTGACCATGTAGTCATCCGCGCCGACGTCGAGCCCGTCGATGCGGTCGGCGACCGCGTCGCGCGCGGTCAGCAGCAGGATCGGCACGCGGTTGCCGAGCAGACGCACGCGCCGGCAGACCTCGAGGCCATCGATCCCCGGCAGGCCCACGTCGAGCACGACCGCATCCGGGATCGACTGCACGATCTGCTCGAGCGCCTGCTCGCCGTCCTCGGCCAGCTGCACCTCGTAGCCGGCGAGCGTGAGCGCGCGACGCAGCGCTTCGCGCACCGCACGGTCGTCATCAACGATCAGCAGCTTCACGAGCTTGATTGTTACGCGCGGCCGATGCGCGCGAGCGCCGCGGCAGCGTCCTTGCAGTCATACAGCGCCGTGCTCGTGGCCCCGGCCCTGCTCGTGCTCGTGCTCGTGCCGCTCGCGCCGGACAGCGTCACGCGGGTGCACGCCTTCGCGACCGCCGCCATCGCGGTGTTCGAACCCGTGCGCGTATCGCCGGGAAGCCGGCCCGCGCCGCCCGCGCCGCTCTGTTCATCGAGCACCCACGTGATCTTGCCCGCGCGCACCTCGTGGGCGAGCCAGGAGACCGTGACGTCGCTCTCGCGCCCGGAGAAGCCGCCGATGCCCGCGACGTTCGCGTGCTCGGAGATGATCGCCGAGGCGGCGCTCGACTGGCTCGCTACCGCGATCGTGCCGCCGCCGTGCGCGGCAGCGTAGGAGAGCACGTCGGTGAGCGAGCCGCCACCGCCGCCGCCGGGGCCGGCCGGGCCGACACCGCCGGCGAAGCCTGCCGCGCCCCCAGCCGAGCGTCCGGGGAGCGAGCCCGACGGGGGCGCTCCTGTCGGGATACCCGCGCTCGCGGTGCCGGAACCGCCGCCCGCGAAGCCGCCCGCAACCGGTGGTGCTCCTGCGCCGCCGCCCGCCGCGCCCGCGCCGCCGGCCGGACCGAACAGCGCCTGCCCGGCGCCCGCGCCGCTCAGACGCGGAGCGATCGAGCGCCCGCCGAAGCCGCCCGCGCCGCCGCCGGGGCCGCCGAAGCCGCCGCTGAGCGCAGACGCGGGCCCGCCCGCGGGGAACGTGCCGCTGGTCGCGTAGCCGAGCGTGTCGAAGGCCCACACGGTCGGCGCCGCGAGCAGCGCGGCGAGCGCGGCGGCGAGCGCGATCGTGCGCACCCGGCGCGAGCTGGACGCGAGCAGCGCCAGCACCGCCAACGCACAGACGACGATCAGCACCGGCGGCAGCCACGTGAGCTGGCCGGGGTAGTCGCCGCGCACGACGAGCTCGGTGATAACGCCCGCGGTCACCGCGAGCGGGCCGACGATCCGCGCGTTCAGGCCGCCGCCGAGCAGCTGGCCCACGCCGGCACCGAGCAGCGCGGCGGCAAACGGCGCGAGCAGCGAGACGTAGTAGGGGTGGAAGATGCCGCTCGCCGCGCTGAACAGGACGGCGGTGGTGAGGAACGCGCCGCCGACTGCGATCAGCCAGCCGCTGCGCGCGTCGGAGCGGCGCAGGCGGCTCGCGAGCAGAATCCCGACCCCGCTGACGAGCGAGAAGCCGAGCAGCCAGCCGACCTGCCCGCCGAGCGCGGAGTTGAGCAGGCGCAGCGGCCCGGGGGTGCCGCCGAACATGTTGCCGCCCGTGCCCCCCGGCCCGCCGCTCTGTCCGTCGACGCGGCCGAGGCCGTTGTATTCGAAGATCAGCGACAGCACGCGGTTGTCCGCGGTGCCGGAGATCCACGGCCGGTCGGCCGCGGGCGTCAGTTCGACGAGCGCCGGCCAGGCGCCGCCGACGAGCAGCATCGCGACGCCGCCGCGCAGCAGCTGGCCGAGCGCGTGCAGCCGGCCGCGCGCCGCGGGAGCGATCCACAGCCAGGCGGCCGCGATCCCGGGGACGACCGTCAGCGCGACGCCCATCTTGGTCTCGAAGCCGAGGCCGACGGCGACGCCCGCGAGGACGAGCCAGCGCGTGCCGGGGCGTGACGGAGCCTCGTCGAAGGCACGCACGACGCACCACAGCGCGGCCACGCAGCAGAGGACGAGCAGCGCGTCCGGGTTGTTGTGGCGGGAGATGCCGACGGTGATCGGCGTGACCGCGAGCGCAAGAGCGGCGGCGAAGCCGCCGGCGCGGCCGAAGCGCCGGCGCACGAGGTCATAGACGAGCGCGACGCTCGCGACCCCCATCAGCGCCTGCGGCACGAGCAGGCTGAGCGAGTGGAAGCCGAAGACGCGCACCGACAGCGACTCGATCCACAACGCCAGCGGCGGCTTGTCGACCGTCATCACGCCGCTCGAGTCGAGCGACGCGTACAGGAAGTTGTGCCAGCTCGAGCTCATCGAGCGCACGGCCGCGCTGTAGTAGTCGTTGGCCCAGCCGTTGCGGCTCAGCGCCCACAGGTTGAGGACGGCCGCGAGCGCCATCACCGACAGCAGCTCCGGCCGCGGCGCATGCAGGGCGAACGCCCGCGTACGCGCCCGGGCTCCCCGCCGGTCGCCTGCGGATGTCGCCGCCGGCGCGCCCGCGACGGTCGACGAGGGGGCCGTTTGCGTCTCCAGTGAATAGCTCATGCGGGCAGCATCGCCGGGCGTCATATGAGCAGCGTGTGAGGAGTCTCAGAGTTTTGTAAGCGCTCTAGTCGATCAGCCGTTTGCCGAGCCGCGAGATCGCGAGGCGCCACATCAGCAGTGCGAACGCGATCAGGAAGGCGGCGTGCCAGATGTCGGCGGGGCCGAGATCGCCGAGTGAGGCATCGCGAACGAGCTGCACGCAGTGATAGAGCGGATTGAACTGCAGCGATCGTCGGCAGCGGCGCGGGCAGCGTCGAGATCGGGAAGAACGTGCCCGCGACGAGGAACAGCGGCGTCAGCACTGCGCTCGTGATGTAGCTGAAGTTGTCGATCGTCTTCGCGACCGCCGCGACCGTCACGCCGAAGCCGGCGAAGCCGAAGCCGGTCACGAAGCCGATGAACGGCACGAGCAGCATCCCGACGTTCGGTTCGAGCCCGAACGCGATCGCGACGAGCAGCGGCGCCATCCCGTAGACGCCCGCGCGGATCGAGATCCACAGGACCTCCGCGGTGATCAGCTCCTCGACATCGACCGGCGCGGCCAGCACCGCGTCGTAGGTGCGCTGGAACTGCCAGCGGATGAACGTGTTGAACATGCCGGGGAAGGCCGAGGAGAACAGCACCGCCGTCGCGACGACTCCGGTGCCGACGTACTGGACGTACTTGAGCCCCTGCAGGTGCCCGAGCAGCGAGCCGAAGCCGAGACCGAACGCGAGCAGGTAGATCGTCGGCTGCACGATCGACGCGAACGTCGTCGCCTTCCAGTTGCGCCCGAAGATCGCGACATCGCGGCTCATCACGCCCGCGAGCGCCGCCGGTTCGAGACGGCCGACCCGGACCGGGCGCGCGGTCTCGCCGGCGGGCGCCTGCACGCTCACTCGATCTCCTCGCCGGTCAGCGCGACGAACGCGTCCTCGAGGTTCGCCGGGCGCAGCACGCCCTCGGGCGCGAGGCCGTTGAGACTCTCCGCGCGCAGGATCGCGATCGCCGGGCCGCTGCGCCTGCTCTGCCAGCCGTTGCCCGCGGCGAGCTCGCTGACCTGCGCGAGATGCTCGGGCGGCCCGTAGACCTCGAGCACCTGCTCGCCGGCGTGCGCGCTCGTCAGCGCCGCCGGCGTGCCGAGAGCGATCACGCGCCCGCTCGCCATCACCGCGACCGTGTCGGCGAGGCGCTCGGCCTCCTCGATGTAGTGGGTGCTCATCAGCACCGTCACGCCGCCCGCACGCAGGCCGTCGATCAGCGACCACAGCTCCTGGCGGATCTGCGGGTCGAGGCCCACCGTCGGCTCGTCGAGCAGCACGAGACGCGGGCGGTGGATCAGCCCGCGCGCGACCAGCAGGCGTCGCCGCATCCCGCCGGAGAGCTCTTTGACGATCGTCTCGGCGCGAGGAACGAGGTTTGCGAGCTCGAGCGCGCGCTGCACCGCATCCGGGCGCTCCGCGCGCGGGATCCGGTAGAGGCGCGCGAACACCATCAGGATCTGCTGGCAGGTGAGCTCCACATCGAGGTTGTCGAGCTGCGGCACGACCCCCATCTCCAGCCGCGACTGCTTCGATTCGCCGGGCAGCTGATAGCCGAGCACGTTGATCTCGCCCGCGTCCGCGAGCGTCTGCGCGGTCAGCATCCGCATCGTCGTCGACTTGCCGGCGCCGTTCGGCCCGAGCAGGCCGAAGCAGACGCCCGCGGGGACCTCCAGGTCGAGCCCGTCGACGGCGACGATCTCGCCGAAGCGCTTGACGACGCCGCGCAGCGAGATCACCGCCTGCGCGGGGGCGCCTGACGGCATCGGGGGGCTCGCGGCGCTCATCGCCGGACACTCTAGGCCGAATGTCGATCGCTCCCAGGCGGAATCTCAGACTCCGGTCCATATCGGCGCCCGCCGTGCTCGGGCAGCCTGTCGGGCAAGATCCGTGTCCATGCCCGATCCCGCGAGCGGAGTGAGCGATGCCATCAACAGCTCCACAGATCGTCGCGCTCGGAGGCGGCGGCTTCTCGATGGAGAAGGACGGGTCGCTGCTCGATGACTACGTGCTCTCGCTGCTCGGCGCGGCGCGGCCGCGGGTGTGCTTCCTGCCGACCGCGTCGGGCGACGCCGACCACTACGTGGTGCGCTTCTATCGCCGCTTCTCACCCGCCTGCGAGGCGAGCCACGTGTCGCTGTTCCGCCGCGATCAGGGCACCGGCGGCGTCGAGGATGACCTCGCCTCGCACCTGCTCGCCCAGGACCTGATCTACGTCGGCGGCGGCAACGTCCTCAGCATGCTCGGCGCCTGGCGCGCGCACGGGCTCGACGCGATCCTGCGCCGCGCGTGGCGCCGCGGCGTTGTGCTGTGCGGGCCCTCGGCCGGGTCGCTGTGCTGGTTCGAGCAGGCGCTGAGCGCGTTCCACGGCGCGCCGCGGCCGGTGCGCGGGCTGGGGCTGCTGCCGTACTCCAACTGCGTCCACTACGACGCCGAGCCGGCTCGCCGGGCCGAGTATCACCGCGCCGTCGCCGACGGCATGCGGCCCGGCTACGCGGTCGAGGACGGCGTCGCGCTGCACTTCCGCGGAACCTGCCTGGAGCGCGCGGTCAGCTCGCGTCCCGAAGGTGGCGCGTTCCGAGTCGAGGCCGCCGGCGCGCGCGTGCGGGAGACACCGCTGGAGGTCTCCTACCTCGGCGCGCCCGCCGGTCCGCGCAAGCCGGCGCCGCCGCGCAAACGCGGCGGGCGCGCGCCGGCGTCGCAGGCCCCGCGGCCGGTCCCGGCATGATCGAGCGCGCCGGCGTGCCGTTCGAGGAGCGGCTGATCTTCGCGATGGGAGGCGGCGGCTTCACGATGGAGCCGAACAACCCGCTGCTCGATGACTTCGTGCTTTCGCTCGCGCGCGCGGGCGAGCCGCGTATTCTGTTCCTGCCGACGGCCTCCGGTGACACGACCGCGCAGATCAACGCGTTCAAGGCACGCTTCTCCAACCGCACCTGCGTGGCCGAGCACCTGTCGCTGTTCCGTCTGCGCGAGTCCAAGCGCTCGCTCGAGGAGACGGTGCTCGAACAGGACATCGTCTACGTGGGCGGCGGCTCGATGCGCAATCTGCTCGCGATCTGGCAGGCGCACGAGCTCGCGGACCTGCTCGTCGAGGCGTGGCGCGGGGGCACGGTGCTGGCCGGGCTGAGCGCCGGCGCGATGTGCTGGTTTGAAGGCGGCGTGACGCGCTCCAGCGGACCGCCGGAAGTGATCGACGGCCTCGGCCTGCTTGAAGGCTCGCTGACCGTCCATGCCGACGGGGAGCCCGAGCGCCTGCCCGTCTGGCTCGCCGGCGTGCGCGACGGCACGCTCGTCGGCGGATGGGCGCTCGACGACGGCGTCGGGCTGTTGTTCCGCGGCGCGCGGCTCGAGCGCGTCGTCAGCTCGCGCCCCGGTGCGGGCGCGCAGCGCGTCGATGCGATCGCCGGCGAGCTCGTGCGCCACCGGCTCGAGCCCGAGCTTCTGCTCGACGGGCCCTCCGACGCGCTCGGCGGCCTCGATGAGGCGGTCCAGGAGCTCCGCCGCGTGCACCGCATGCGCCGCGGCATGGGTCGCGGCCGCGGCGGCTGACGCGCCGGGCTCAGCGACCGCTGAGACGCGACGGGGAGATCACGCGGACCTCGACGCCGGCCGCCCGCCGCAGCCGCCTGATCGTCCGCCGCCGGCGCCGCAGGCCGAGCCGCCGCCCGGGCAGCAGCACGAGCTCGAACCCGCGCGCAGGCGCCCACTCATCGAGTGGCCGATCGCGGCCCTCGACGAGCACGCCGTAGTGCGCGCGCTCCCCCGCCCCCGCCCCGCCGAGCAACCGTCGCGCCTCCTCGAGCTCCGCGCGGGCCTCCGCGCGGACGGCCCGGTTGTACGCACCGGTGTATGCCGCGCAGCGCGGCGGGCCGGTCTCCTGCGGCGCGAACGTCACGACCGTCAGCTCGATCACCGCGGTGTGTACGAGCCGCGCGGCCTCGAGCAGCGTTGCCGCACCGTCGCGCCCGCGCACGTAGAGGACGAGCACCTGCCGGCGCAGCCGCCGTTGTCCGCGCCCACTGTCCGGAGCGCGCTCCCGGTGCCCGACGCGAACGTCACGCTCGACCGCAACGGCCATGCCCGGATGATGCCACGCCCGCGGCTGCGCGTCAGGTGCTCGGCGCGTCGCAGCCGTAGAGGTGCTCGCGCAGCTGATCGCAGCGCTCATCAGACCAGCGCCCGCTGCTTTCGAGCGCTTCGATCAGCGCTTCGGCCGCGCTCAGCAGAGCATGCGCCTCGGGCTCGCCGAACAGCAGCGCGTCAGCCGCCTCGAGCAGCTGTTCACGCTCCTTCGCGTGCAGCTTCGTCACGCCCTGGCGATCGATCGCCTCGAGCAGCGCGGTGTAGTGCGCGCCACGCGTCGTCATCGGCTCGGCCGTCGTCATCATGCCCCAAGGCTAGCCGCCCGCGCCGCCGAAGCACGCGCCGAGGCGCGTTTTCGCCGCAAACAGCGGGCCTGAGACTCGGGTTCCGGCGGGTTCGCGCCGATACATGACGGATGAGTCGCTCGCTCGAGAACGTCCGCATGGACAAACGCCTGATGGCGTATACCGCCGCGGGCATGTACGGCGGCGCCGCCTTCGACGGCGCGATCGAGGGCATCATCCCCGGCGACCCGAGCTTCGCGATCACGCCGGTGATCGTCTCCGCGGTGATCGTGCTCGCCCTCGTGCGCTACGGGCCGAGGCTCTCGCGGCGCGCGCTCGCGCCCTTGGGACCGCTCGGCGTCGTGCTCATCGCCTACGCGCTGAGCGCCACCCCCGGCGCGGGCGACGGGGCGGTGCTGTACATGTGGCCGGTGCTCTGGAGCACGTTCTTCTTCGGCCGCCGCGGCGCGATCACGATCGTCACATGCGTCGGCGTAGCGCACGCGATCACCCTGCTGGTGCTGCCCGAAGCGAGCAGCTACGCCGGCCGCTGGGTCGACGTGATGGTCTCGGTCTCGGTCGTCTCCGCGGTCGTGCTCGCGCTCGCGGGGCGCAACGACGTGCTGCTCTCGCAGCTCGACGACGAAGCGCGCACCGACGCGCTCACCGGCCTGCTCAACCGCCGCGGTTTCGACGAACGCGCCGCGCTCGAGCTGGCGCGCGCGCGCCGCGCGCACCGCGCGATCGCGGTCGCGGTGTTCGACCTCGATTACTTCAAGCGCATCAACGACGAGTGGGGCCACGAGGTAGGCGACCGCGTGCTCGCGCATGTCGGCGCGGTGATCGCCTCGGAGTCTCGCGGTGTCGACGTCACCGCCCGCATCGGCGGTGAGGAGTTCGTCGTGCTGCTGCCCGGCTGCGACACCGACGCCGCCGTCGCCTACAGCGAGCGCGTCCGTGTCGCGCTCGCCGCCAGCGACGCCTCGCAGCTGCCGACCGTGCGGCTCAGCGCCGGGATCCTCGCCGCGATCGCGCCGGGCAGCATTGAACAGCTCCTGCGCGGCGCCGACTCCGCGCTGTATGACGCCAAGCGCGCCGGACGCGACCGCACCGTCACCTTCAAGCGCCGCGATCGCGGCTCGCACAGCGACGTCCGCGACGTCCCGCGCGCACGGATCACGTAGTCGCGCGAGCCGGGTCGCGCGGGGCTCGCGCGCGCTGAGCGACGGGCACACGTGGTGGTCTGCAGATCAGCGACCGGCATAGACTGGCCCGATCGAGTTCCGCACGGTCTCCCACGATGGGCGGCGCCACGTCGTTTCGCAGGCGGGCGAGGGCCCGGACATCGTGCTGCTGCACGGGTTCCCCGACACCCCCTACTCGTGGTCTGAGATCGAGCAGGCGCTGCTCGACAACGGCTGGCGCGTGAGCGTGCCGTGGCTGCGCGGCTACCACGCCGAGACGATCGTCGCCGGCCGCGGCTATGACCCCGAGACGCTCGGCCGCGATGTGCTCGCGCTGCTCGATGCCCTCGAGATCCCGCGCGCGGTGATCGTCGGGCACGACTGGGGCGCGCTGCTGAGCTACGTCGCCGCCGGCCTCGAGCCCGAGCGCGTGCGCGCGATCGTCACGTTCGGCATCCCCCACCCGAGCGTGCTGCGCCCGACGCCGCAGGCCCTTTGGGAAGTGCGCCACTTCTTCGCGCTGAAGCTGCCGTGGGCCGCCCGCAGCTGCCGGCGCAACGACTTCGCCTATCTCGAGCGGCTGTACCGGCGCTGGTCACCGCAATGGTCGGGCGACGCGCGCGAGGAGACGCTTGCGCGCGCCAGGCAGGCGCTGTCCTCGCAGGTCACGCTGAACGGCGCGATCGACTACTACCGTGCGATCCCGCTGCGCCCCTCCGCCGCCGCCGAACGCGTCGGCGCGGTTCCCGGCCTGATCGTCACCGGCACGCACTCACTCGGCGCGCACGCGCTCTACGAGCAGACCGCCGCGCTGCTGGCGCCGCCCAGCCGGGCGCTGATCGTCCCCGGCGCCGGGCACTGGCCGCAGCGCGAGAACGCGTCGGTCGTCGTGCCCGAGCTGCTCGGCTTCCTCGCGTCGCTCGAAGCCTGAACAACGACCGCGCGCGGTCGTGCTGCGTCGGCCTTGGTAGTGTGAAGCTGTCAGTCGGGTCTCCCCAGAGGGTCGACGTTGTGCGCTCGCCCGGTCCTTCTGACCTCTCTGCCTCGCGATCGCAGCCCCTGAGAGGCTTGTGAGGAGTGCGCGGTGGACGATGATGCAATCCGTACGGTCGTGCGGCGGCTGTCGCGGCCGCGTGCCGCCGGTGGCACGGTCATCGAGCGAGCCGCGATCATCGCCGAGGGCGCTCAATCCGCGGCGATCATCGCATGGATCATCGCCCACGCGGGCGTCCCTGAGGCGACGGTCGCGGCGGAGCCGAGGCGAGGCCTGCACGGATCGCGGCTCGCCGACCGAGGCGGATCGCAGCCGCTGACGCCTCGTCGCTACCTGCTCCCGGCCGGTGCGACCGTCGAGCGACAGCCAGGCGAGTGAAACCCGAGCGACCCCTGCGGGGCGCCGGCCAACGACAAAAGGTGGACACAGATGGCTTCGAGCAAGAAGCGAACGACGATGGCGAAGCTCACGCGCGAAAGCAAGCTCCGTGAGCGTCGAGTGGACAAGCAGGCCAAGCGGTCCGCGCGCAAGCTGGAGCTCACAGATCGACCGGCGCAGAGCGCTGACGCCGCGACGGCAGCGACCGGCGACGAAGTCGCAGCTGCGACCGGTTAGCAGCTGCTCAGCCGGCCGCGCCGCCTGAGCGCTCGAGCTGCTTGCGAGGACCGCGGACGGGCATTCACGGCGAGCGACGCCGCTCGCCGATCGCCCCCATCGTCCTGCGAGTGTCGTGCCGATTGCGCATCCGTTCGCGCACCAACCTCGCCGAGGCGGCTAGGCTTCTCATGAGATGACCTCCCATGCTGGTGACCCGGCGGCTCCGGCGGCTCGAGTACTGTCGAGCACGCAGATCGAGATGCTCGCCGGGCACGGCGAGCAGCACACAGCCGAGGTGGGCGAGAAGCTGTATGAGATCGGTGATGCGACCTACCCGTTCATCGCGATCGTCGAGGGCGAAGCCGCGATATTGGACGGCGACGGGAACGAGATCATTCGCCATTCCGCTCCAGGATTTCTCGGGGAGGTCAACCTTCTCAGCGGGCAGGCGGTGTTCGTCACCGCGGTCGTGACCCGGCCGATGCGCTACGTCGCGGTTCCGCGCGAGAAGCTGCGCGAGCTGCTGTTCGATGACGCCGCGCTCTCGGACTTGATCCTGGGCGCGCTGGTCGAACGGCGCGAGCTGCTGCAGGCGCGCAGCGGCGTCGGTCCTGAGATCGTCGGTCCGCGCGACTCGCCCGCCACACGCCGGCTGCTTGAGTTCGCGCGAGCCCAGCGGCTCCCGCACACCTGGGTCGATACGACCGAGACGACCGACGGCGCAGACTCAGCCACGGAGTTGCCACTGGTGCGGCTGCCGGGCGGGCTCGAGCTCATCGACCCGAGCAATGGCGAGCTGTCACGGGCACTCGGAATCGGCCTCGAGCTCGCGCCGCGCGAAAAGGTCGACCTGCTGATCGTCGGCTGCGGTCCCGCGGGACTGGCTGCAGCGGTCTATGGCGCTTCGGAGGGATTGGACACGCTGATCATGGAGAGCGGCGGCATCGGCGGTCAGGCGGGCACTTCGCGCCGGATCGAGAACTACCTGGGCTTCCCGGCCGGGATCAGCGGCAGCGAACTGGTCAGCCGCGCCGCCACGCAGGCACGCAAGTTCGGCGCCCGCATGGCCTCGCCCTACCGCGCCCGGGAACTGAGGCCCGGCATCGGACGCCACGTCGTGACGCTCGACGGCGGCAACGAGATCGCTGCGCGCGCGGTGCTGCTCGCCACAGGCGCTGAATACCGGCGCCTGCCCGTCGCCGGACTCGAGGCGTATGAGGGATTGAGCGTGTTCTACGCCGCCGGACCACCAGAGGGCCAGCTCTGCACAGCCCAGCGCGTGGCGGTCGTCGGCGGCGGCAACTCGGCGGGGCAGGCCGCCGTCTGGCTGGCCCGCGGCGGCGCGCTCGTCACGCTCCTGCATCGCCGCGGCAACCTCGCGGAGACGATGTCGCAGTATCTGATCGACGAGCTCGATCGCTACGGCGTCGCTGTACGCGACCGCTCGGAGATCGTCGGCCTTGAAGGCGAACACGGGCAATTGCACGCTGCCACCCTTTCCGATGGAGACGAGCTGCCGTTCTCGTTCTTGTTCCTGTTCCTTGGCGCCAAGCCCTGCACCGAGTGGCTCGGCGACGTCCTCGCGCGAGACGCCGACGGCTTCATCCTGACGGGCACCGCCGCCGGCGCTGAGGGCCTGCTGGAGACAAGTGTGCCGGGCGTCTTCGCAGCCGGTGACGTGCGTGCCGGCTCGATCAAGCGCTGCGCGACGGCCGTCGGCGAGGGCGCGACCATCGTGCAGTTCGCGCACGAGCGCATGCACCGACTCGCGGACTCCCCCGGCCTCGTCTCCTGACGCCGGCCTGCCCCGGGATCCGTCAGCCCACTCTTGCCGCGGGGGTCGGCCAACAGGATGTGGGCGCGATCAGCGGATCGTCACGGGTAGCGGCTGCGAGGCGATCCCGTTTGCGATCACGACCAGCGTGCTCGGACCGGCGGGCGTCGGCTTCGGGACCGTGAATTCGGTTGACGAGGAGTGGACCAACGTCTTGCATCATCAAGCGCAGCAAGCGAGCACGGGGTAACTTCTCTGCGGGTGCCAGGTGCGTGAGAACAGTCGATTCAGACGCCTTGAGCGCGACGCGCTCATGGAGTGGATCATTCTCCGACGTCGGCTGCTCGTGGTACTCATCGTCGTGCTGATGCTCGCCGTGGCGGGCGTGAGCCGTATCCTGTTCGCGTCAGGAGTCGCGCAGCTGGATAGGAAGGAACTCCGGCAGTTCGCGCATCAGCAGAGCCAGTTGTCGCACAACAACATCCAAGGCGGCGAAACCCCGGAAAAGGCCCCGCACGAATAGTCCCGACGCGACTTCAGCGAAGCCGCGTGAGGAACGTGGTGACCGCCGCGAGCTTCGTCGGTGGGAGGTTCTTGAATGACGGCATCGGTGCCTTCGGGTCAACCAGCACTGTCTCGATCTGGCTCTGCGAGAGCTGAGAGCCGACGTGCGTGAGGTTCGCGCCCGGACCTGGGTTACCGCTGCTGCCGATCTTGTGGCAGGCAAGGCAGCCAGAAATGGCCACAAGCGTTTTTCCAGCCGCGTACCTGGCCTGGGGCGATGCACCAGGCGGGAGGTTGACGGCGGTCAGTGCCGCGCACGGACCGCCCTTACTGGACGCAACCTTTTCGAGCGTGGACGGTGGAACGACCGGTTCCGTTCCGTTGACGTTGACCCCGACGATCGTCGCCACACAGTGCCCCGAGCGGAGCGTGGCGGTCTTGTGCGATGACGCGCCGCAGCCGCAGAGCAAGGCAGTCAAGGCACCCGCACACACGAACGCCGACCGCGACACCGGTGCCGCTGTCGCGGGCGTTGCCATGGCCGGATTCTACG
Source organism: uncultured Solirubrobacteraceae bacterium (assembly GCA_963827105.1). GTDB lineage: Bacteria > Actinomycetota > Thermoleophilia > Solirubrobacterales > Solirubrobacteraceae > Palsa-744. Next base: position 237,346 of record CAWHAB010000010.1, read on the forward strand.
CTTGCTGCGATCCGCTGCGGGCGGCTTCACAGGTTCCGCTCGACAAGTTCTATCGCTACTGGGTGGTGCTTCGCACGATATTTGGAGGCGGCGCTCGCATCTCGCTGTCCCGCGATTCCGATCCCATCGTCCGCGACGGACAGACCCAGGCGTCTAGAACCGTCCGCGCGCTGCGCTGACTGCAGCGGGTTAGGCTCCACGAATGCGGCATTGGGTGATCACGGCGGCGGCGATCGTAGTTCTCTGCGCTGTCGGCTGCGGCAAGACCTCCACGATGACCGTCATTATCGCGCCGCCGAAGGCGGGGGCGGCAGCGCTGGTCCCGGTGGGCAGGATCTACCGCATCCCCTCAGGGTCGATGGAACCCACGTACCCGATCGGGTCGAAAGCGCTGGTGTCCCCGGTCACGTCATCGCCCGCAATTGGCAGCGTCGTCGTGTTTCATCCACCGGAAGGCGCAGAGCAGGAGCAGTGCGGACCGAAACCGCACACGGTCAAACTCGGCGCCGAAGCATGCTCCGAACCAGTCCCGAAGGAGGACACAGGCGTCACCTTCATCAAACGCATCGTCGCTGGACCGGGCGACGAAATCTACATCAGCGGCGGACGTGCCTTTCGCAAGCCGCCAGGCGCGGAACAGTTCACGGAGGAGCCCGAAAGCTACGCCACCAAACCGTGCGGTTCGAGCCCCGAGTGCGACTTCCCGACGCCGATCAAGATCCCGGCTGGTCACTGGTTCATGCTCGGCGACAACCGGGGCGAATCTGATGACAGTCGCTTTTGGGGTCCGGTCCCGATCGAATGGATCGTCGCGGCCGCCACGCCCTGCCCCGCGCCGTGCGAACGCTAGAACTCGCTCGCCGCCCTGCGCCACGGCTGTCCACCAGGCGCGCCGACTGCTGCCAGCTTTATGCGGAGGTCACGACCGTCCGAACGCGCGAACTGTGACGAGGACACCCTCGGCGAACCCCCGTATGCGCTGCGCTCCCTGCGCGTAGTTGGTCGAGAGCAGAGTGAGCGAGCCCCGGTCAGGGCCTAGCGTGCCTTGGGCTTCGCAGGTCACGAGAGCAACTCGGCGGCGTCCGCTGCGAGGCGTCGTCTTGCATTGCGGCGCGATTTCGACGGCCGTCAGCGCCTCGCGACGGAGCATCTTCGCGAACGTGCTCGTGTACGTCGCAACCCGCTCAGCTGCACTCAGAGGGGTACGCCGCGCGAAACAGCGTTCGCTGCTGTACGGAATGGAGTCAGGGCATGCCGCGTCATGAAAGCCCGCTGGCAAGGTCAACCTCGCCAGTAGGGCGGGCGTGGCCGGTGACGGCTGTAGTTCCTGCACCGCTCTCGCTTCCTGTTCGCCGTCCTGCCGGGCTTCGTCGGACTGGCGATGATGGTTCACGGCCATCGCGATACAGAACATCGAGAGGACGGCGAGGAGCGTCACCGCTGCGGATCGACTCAGTGCGAGCTTCACACAAAACTGATCGACAGCGAGTCCATCGCACGTGAGGGATTCGGTGCGGCATCGACGCGCGGGCCGGCCGCCGCTCACTGGAGCATCCGTCCGTAAACGACCGGTGGGCACGCGGCGCCGAGAGAGCGAGTGCGTCTGTCAGGCGATTGTGCTGCCCCACCGATGAGATGCATGTGACGCTGCCGGCCGAGACTGGACCTGCGCTTGCTCCGGACCGCTTGTCGGTCTGGCCAATCGAGGGTGGTCGCTACGGGATTGACGCCACCTACCACGGTGCGACGGGCCTGCAACGGGCCGAAGCCCAGCGACTTCGCCTTCAACGGCAGCACCTTCAAGTCCCCCTGAGACAGGAGTTGGGCGACGCATGGACTCTGCGGCTCGGGCCTCTGGCACACGGTGCTGCCTGGACGGCCATCGAGGCGTTCATCGGCCCTCCAGAAACCCGCTCTGCGGGGTAGCCGTGGGGTAGCGAGCGTCCCTCAGGAGCGCTTGCCAGCCCCTCCCAGCGCTCGGCTGGTCCACCTCATCACTTGGCGCAGAGCACCCAGATACCGCGTACCTACGCCGAACATGGCCCTACAACGGAGGGGGGGAGATTCGAACTCCCGGTACGCCAATAAGACGCACAACGGTTTTCGAGACCGCCGCATTCAACCGCTCTGCCACCCCTCCAGGGGGACCGCCATAGGCTAGATGATCGGCGCGTGTGCACGCCCGGCGATCGCTCGCGCAGGCACACCCCGGGCGCTCACCGGCGCGCGGCGAAGAAGTCGCTCAGCATCTCCCCGCACTCCGGTGCGAGCAGGCCGCCGGAGACCTCCGGACGGTGGTTCAAACGCGGCTCGCCGAGGACTTCGAGCACGCTGCCGCAGGCTCCCGCCTTCGGGTCGGTCGCGCCGTAGACGACGCGCGCAACGCGCGCCAGCACGATCGCGCCCGCGCACATCGCGCACGGCTCGAGCGTCACGTACAGCTCCGTGTCGAGCACGCGCCAGCTGCCCGCGAGCCGTGCCGCTTCGCGCAGGACGATGATCTCCGCGTGCGCCGTCGGGTCCTGGCGCAGCTCGCGCTCGTTGTGTGCGACCGCGACGACGTCTCCGTCATGCACGAGGACCGCGCCGATCGGCACGTCGTCGTGTTCCAATGCTTGCCTTGCCTCGCGCAGCGCGAGCCGCATGAAGTAGTCGTCGCGTGGGAAGAAGCGCTCGCTCATCGATATCGCCCGTGCCGTCTGCGACAGTGCCTGCGCGCGTCGGCCGTCGGAACATCATCATTACCCAAACTCCCATGCTCTCCACAATCGGCCGCTCGAGCCAACCCAGATCACCGCGTCGGAGGCCGATCGGACTCGGCCTGTGCGTTGCGCTGGCGATCTTCACAGCCTGCGCCCCGAGTGCGCTCGCGGGCGAAGCCGGCGCGTACAGCGCGAACGAGGTCGTCGTCGGCTACCGCTCGAGCGCGCCTGCCGCGGGCGGATCGATCGCGCGGGCCGCGAGCGTCGCCGCCCCGGCCGTGCACACACGCCTGCTGCGGATCGGCCGCGGCACGAGCCTCGCGGCAGCGCTGCGCCGCGTGCGCGCCGAGCCCGGTGTCAGCTGGGCCGTTCCCGACTACCGCGCGCACGTCTCCGGCGGCTGGATTCCCGACGACGTCGGCAAGCCCGGCGGCAAGCCCGGCAGCTGGCAGCAGTTGCAGTGGAACTTCGACGGCCAGTTCGGCGTCAACGCGCCCGAAGCCTGGGCGAACCTCGCCGCCGACGGCGCACCGGGCGGGCGCGGCGTGACCGTCGCGGTGCTCGACACCGGCGTCGCCTATGCCAACCGAGGGCGCTTCCGCCGCTCGCCCGATTTCAGCCGCTTCGAGTTCGTTCGGGGCTATGACTTCGTCGACAGAGATCCCTACCCCAACGACAGCAACGGCCACGGGACGTTCGTCGCCGCGACGATCGCCGAGGAGACGAACAACCACTACGGCGTCACCGGGCTCGCCTATGGCGCGCGCATCATGCCCGTGCGCGTGCTCGACAGCGAGGGCGAAGGCGAAGCCTCGACGATCGCCGAAGGCGTCTACTTCGCCGCCAGGCACGGCGCCCAGGTGATCAACCTCAGCCTCGAGTTCTCCCCCGGCGTGACCGCCTCGGACATCCCCGAGCTGATCGAAGCGATCCGCTACGCCCACCACCGCGGCGTGCTGATCGTCGCCGCTGCGGGCAACGAGGGCCACGCCGCGATCGCCTATCCCGCGCGCGCCCCCGATGTCGTCTCCGTCGGCGCGACCACCGAACACGGCTGCCTCGCCTCCTACTCCAACGACGGCGCCGGGTTGACGCTCGTGGGGCCGGGCGGCGGCCCCGACGCGGACCTCCCCGGCGACCCCAACTGCCATCCCGAAGAGCCCGCCGGCCGCGACGTCTACCAGGTGACGTTCAGCGGCAGCTCCGTCCGCCGCTTCGGCCTGCCCTCCGGCTATGAAGGAACGTCGATGGCGACGCCGCATGTCGCCGCGACCGCCGCGCTGATCATCGCCAGCGGCGTGCTCGGACGCCACCCGACACCCGCGCAGATCACGATGCGCCTGCGCGCGACCGCGCGCAAGCTCGGCGGCGGTGGCGATGAACGCCTCTACGGCGCCGGCCTCGTCGACGCCGGCGCCGCGACCGCGCGCGGCGGTCCCGGGGCCCTCGCGGGATAGCCGCCACGATGGCGACTGCCGTTGCAGAGGGCGCCAACCGCCGCTACGACTACATCATCGTCGGGGCCGGCTCCGCCGGCTGCGTGCTCGCCAATCGCCTCAGCGAGGACGCCGACGTGAGCGTGCTGCTGCTGGAGGCCGGACCGCCAGACGCCGAGCAGAACATCCACATCCCCACCGGCTACCTGAAGCTCCCCCGCGCGCAGTTCGACTGGGGCTACATCTCGGCGCCCGAGCAGCGATGCGATGGCCGGCTGATCAACCTGCCGCGCGGGCGGGTCCTCGGCGGATCCTCCTCCACCAACGCGATGATCTACATGCGCGGTAACGCGCGCGACTACGACGACTGGGGTGTGGACGGCTGGTCCTGGCCCGAGCTGCTGCCGTATTTCCTGAAGGCCGAGGACAACCAGCGGGGACGGTCCCGCTGGCACGCGGTCGGTGGCCCGCTGTCGGTCAGCGACCCGCAGACGGTGAACCGGGCCTCGCTGGCGTTCATCGACGCCGCAGCAGAAGCAGGCCTCGCGCGCAACTTCGATTTCAACGGCGCCGAGCAGGACGGGACAGGTGTCTTTCAGCTGACACAGCGCGACGGGATGCGCGCGAGCACCGCCGACGCCTACCTCCACCCCGCCGAGCCGCGCGCGAATCTGACCGTGATGGCACACACTGAGGTGCTGAGCATCACGTTCGACGGCCGATCGGCCGTCGGCGTGCGCGCCCGTCGGGACGGCGAGGAGCTGCGGCTCAGAGCGCGACGCGAGGTGATCCTCTGCGCCGGCGCGTACAACTCCCCGAAGCTGCTGATGCTCTCAGGCGTCGGGCCCCGCGCGCACCTGGAGAGACACGGCATCGACGTGCGCGTCGACCTGCCCAGCGTCGGTGAGAACCTGTCAGACCACGCCGCCACGGAGCTGCTCTGGATGGCACCCGAGCCGGCGGGTCGTGAGAGCCGGCGGCGCTGGCGCAGCACCAGGCTGATGCTCACGACCCAGACGGGCGCATTCGCTGCGGGGCTCTCCGAGGCGGGCGCCTTCGCACGGGCGACCGCAGACGCCGAGGCACCCGACACGCAGTTTCATTTCGTGGCCGTCGACTTTCTCGACGACCGCCTCACCGGCGCCGGGGAGGCACAGGGCGCGTGGATCTCTCCCTGCCTGCTGACGCCGCAGAGCCGGGGCTCGGTTCGGCTCGCCTCCGGCGATCCCGCCGACGCGCCGACCGTGCACAACGCTTTCTACAGCGCCGCGGCGGATCTGCAGCGGATGCTCGCGGCGCTGCGGCTGGCACTTGAGATCTCTGGCAAGCCAGCCATCAGCCGCTACTGCGCGGAGCCTTTCACAGCGCCGCAAGACGTCACCACCGACCGGCTGCGCGAGCACATCGCGCGCACGACGTTCGCCTTCTACCACCCAGTGGGAACGTGCCGGATGGGGCACGATTCAGATGCGGTGCTCGACCCACATCTGCGCGTCAACGGCCTCGAGGGGCTGCGCGTCGTCGACGCGTCGGTAATGCCGGCCGTTCCCCGCGGCAACACCAACGCCCCAACGATCGCAATCGCCGAGCGCGCCGCCGACTTGATTCGCTACGGGCGCGCGCTCTCAGCGCCGATCGTGATGCAGCCGTCGCGCTGAGCACGCAGCGGCGGCACACATGAGGGCGATCGAGCGCGACCGCCGAGCCGAGATCCGGGGGTCCGGGCCCGTGAGGTGAACCCGTGGGCGTTCGGTTAATGAACGCACGCGACGAACATCGGGCCATTGCGACAACCCGATCACATCCTCATGATCTTGCGCGAAGGACCGCTCGGGACAACGACAAGGATAGGGGGCGTGCGGTGCTACGCAGCCTTGACGTCATGGATGAACAGCCGGGCTTCAGAGCGCGCAGGACGCTCGATGAATCGCAGGAGGCCGCACGCGAGATCCGCCTGGCTATTGCGCGCGCCAAGGAGGGCGACCGCGAGGCGGTCGGCCTCCTGTACATCCGCTTCTCAGACAACGTCTACGGCTACGTGCGAAGCATCGTGCGCGACGAGAAGGAGGCGGAGGATCTCACGCAGCAGGTGTTCATGAAGCTGATCCTCGTGATCGGCAAATACACAGACTGCGGGGTGCCGTTCTCCGGCTGGCTGCTTCGCCTTGCGCGCAACGTCGCCCTCGACCACCTCCGACGCCGCCGGCCGACGCCGACGGAGGAGGTCATCGGCGCGCACGTGCACGCCGACGACGGCGCTCGCGAGCGAGCGCGCGACTTCTACGCGGCACTCGATGCGCTGCCCAAGGAGCAGCGCGAGGTGATGGTCATGCGCCACATCGTTGGATTGTCGCCGCCTGAGATCGCCGAGCAGATGGGTCGCTCGGAGAGCTCGATCCACGGCCTGCACCACCGTGGCCGGTGCGCGCTCAAGCGAGAGCTCACGCTTCTCGGTTCGGCGCCCGCGACCAGCGTCGCATGCTGAGCTCCGGCACCGGTAGCCAAAGCGACACGCTCGCGCCGATCCCGCTGGCGAGGCTGGACTTCGCCGAACCGGAGCTGCTCGAGGAGCTCCTCGACGCCGTGCGGGACGTGGCCGAGCGAGGCGCGTTCACACTCGGGGAGACGGTGGAGGCATTCGAGCGCGAGTTCGCCGCCTATTGCGAGTCGGCGCACGCCGTCGGGGTCTCCTCGGGCACCGAGGCGCTCGTGCTCGCACTGCGGGCGCTGGCGATCGGACCGGGCGATGAGGTGATCGTGCCGAGCAACTCGTTCATCGCTACTGCCGAGGCCGTGACGATCGTCGGCGCCACACCGAAGCTGATCGACGTTGATCCGCGATCGCACCTGATTACCGCGGAGCTCGTCGAGCGGAGCCTTGGGCCGAAGGTGCGCTGCGTGGTCCCGGTGCACATGTTCGGTGCGACGGTCGAGATGGACCCGATCATGACCCTCGCTCGAGACCGGGGCGTGCATGTGCTTGAGGACGCCTGCCAGGCTCATGGCGCGCGCTATCGCGGCCGCCGCATCGGCACGTTCGGGGCGATCGGCTGCTTCAGCTTCTACCCCACAAAGAACCTCGGCGCCTGGGGTGACGGGGGCGCCGTCGTGACCGACGTCCCGGAGTTGGCGGAGCGTGTGCGCCTGCTGCGCGCCCACGGCGAGAGCCCGCGCTACCACCACCGCTTGGTCGGTACGACCGCGCGGCTGGATGCGCTGCAGGCGGCCGTCCTGCGGCCCAAGCTCGCCCGCCTTGAGGCCTGGAACGAGCAGCGTCGGCGACTCGGCGCGATGCTCACGACTCTGATCGGCGACGGCCTCGTCGGCCACGACGGTGCAATCGAGATCGCCGCCCGGCCCGCTGAGCATGGCGACCACGTCTACCACCTGTTCGTCGTCCGCAGCGATCACAGGGACGCGCTTCGCGATCACCTCTCACAGCTCGGGATCGCTTCGGCGATCCACTATCCCACTCCAATCCATCTGACCGAGGCCTACGCGGGCCTCGGTCTCGCGCCCGGGAGCCTGCCGGTCTGTGAGCGACTGGCTGAGCGAGCCTGCTCGCTGCCGCTGTATCCGGCGATGAGCGACACCGAGGCCGAACGTGTGGCGGAGGCGACCGTCGACTTCGCGCAAGCCCAGAGCACGAGGAACCGTTGATGGACCATATGACCGCCGACCCCTGGAACGGCGACCTACTGGGCGGCGCGAGCGATCTCGCGGCGCCCAGCGGGCGGATCCTGCCGCGGGCGCCGCTCGGCGTCGCTGTCGTGGGCTGCGGCTATTGGGGGCCAAACCTCGCGCGCAACCTGTCGGAGATGCAGGACTTCCGCCTGCACGCCCTCTGTGACCGCGACGCCAGCCCGTTGCGTGCTCTGGGCCGCCGGCATCCGCAGGCCCGCATGATTGCGAGCTTTGAGGAGATGCTCGCCGACGACGCAGTCGAGGCCGTGGTCATCGCCACCCCGCCAACAACCCACGCGCGGCTCGCCAAGCGGGCCCTGCTCGCCGGCAAGCACGTGCTCGTCGAGAAGCCGCTCGCAATGACCGTCAGCGACGGCCTGGAACTGGCTGAGCTTGCCAAGACGACAGAGCTAACACTGATGCCGGGGCATACCTTCATCTACAGTCCCGCCGTCAACACGGTTCGCGAGCTGATCGAGACCGACGTGATCGGCGACATCCACTTCGTCACCTCTTCGAGAATGAACCTCGGCAAGTATCAGCGCGACGGCGTCGTCTGCGACCTCGCGCCGCACGACCTGTCAATTCTTCTGTACTGGCTGAAACAGTCCGTGGTCGAGGTGTCTGCGCTCGGGAGCTGCGTATTCCGGGAGGGGGTGCCTGAGACCGCGTTCGTGACCCTCACCTTCACAACAGGGACAACCGCGAACGTGCAGCTCTCCTGGCTGGCGCCACGCAAGGTCAGGCAGATGATCGTCGTCGGCAGCAAGCGGATGGTGCAGTACGACGACACGGCCGCGGATGAGCCGGTGCGCGTGTACGACCGCGGGATGGACGTCGGTCCTCCCTCGAACTTCGGCGAGCATCAGCTCGTCTACCGCAGCGGGGACGTGGTGATCCCGCGCGTCGATGCCCAGGAGCCGTTGCGACTCGAGCTGCAGGATTTCGCCCGTGCGATCCGCACCGGCGAGGAACCCCGCTCGAATCTCGCGCTCGGTTTGGACATCGTGGCTGCGGTCGAGCTGGCGTCGAAATCGATGCTGCAGAACGGCGCGCCGCAGGCGCCCGATCACATCGCCGCGGCCGCGGCCGCGTAAGCCGCTCCAGACCAGCGAGGCACGAATCGCTTCGCTCGAAAATCTCTGCGTGAGTATCGGGCCGCGACATCCGTTCGGTGGACGTGCTCGCAAAGGGGATTGTCGTAGTTCCCGAGTCGACCCGCCTCGGGGGCCCGTCATTTGGAGCGACGAACGCCGCGTCGTTGCAACACGTCGCCAACCGACCGATCATCTGCCACGTAATCGACGCTCTGTCGAAAGCGGGCGTCGCCGAAGCCGCCGTGGTCGCCCCTACCGACTCCGCAGGGGAGATCGCTGCCTGCATCGCAGCGGAGCGATCAGCGGCGGTCGTCGTCCGCCTCCTGACGCGCCAGGCAAACGGAGACGATTCATCGGCGCTGGCGGCAGCCGCCGACTTCGTCGGCGGGGCATCGTGCATCCTGCACCGCTCCGACGGTCTACTCGGGCAGCCGCTCGCACCATTGCTCAGGTCGCTCGAGCACGAGCGCGAGGACGCCCTGCTGCTCGTCCAGGCGGCTACCGATGAGGCGCCGACGCGACCGCGAGCTCTGCGACTCGTCGAAGCGGATCCCCGCGAAGCGCCCGAGCAGCCTCCAGGCGTAGCCGGTGTGTGTCTGCTCGGCCCAGGCGTGCTGGCCAAGGTGCCGAACCCCGGGCGGGCGGCGCAACTGCTCGACTTTGCGGCGATCACCGAACAACTCGCCCGTGACGGCGGCACCACCGAGGTCCAGGTCGCGCGCAAGTGGCGACACTTCGCCGGAGATGCGCTCGACCTGCTCGACATGAACCGCACGATCCTCGACCAGCTCGAACATGAAGCGATCGCGAATCCGGCGGACGGCAACCGCTTCGAGGGACAGGTCGAGATCCATCCGACCGCCCGGGTCACCTCGAGCGTGATCATCGGGCCCGTCCTGATTGGCGCCCACGTGCAGATCGGTGACTCCTACATCGGCCCGCACACCTCGATCGCGGAGGGTGTGCGAATCGAAGGGTCCGAGCTGGAGCGCTCGATCGTGCTCGCCGACGCAAGCCTCCTGCACGTCGGCGGACGTCTCGTCGCCAGCGTGGTCGGTCGGCGCGCACGCATCTTCCGCGACTTCTCAATGCCCCGCGCCCTGCGCCTGCAGGTGGGCGACGGCGACGAGGTCGCGCTCTGCTGAGCATCGATCGGCGTCAGTGAACCGCGGCCGCCGCGGCCAGTCGACGCCTGACGCCGTTCAGCCTGCGGTTGCCAGGCAGAATACGCTCGAGGATCGAGCATTGAGCGCGCCAGATCGCAGGGAAGCAGACTCGTAGCATGATCAGATACGGCACGCCGCCGGCGAGCGCGACCGCCACAAGCCAGGCTACGGGGGGTAGGTGCGCGGCGGTCAGGGCGCGGCTCGCAGGCAGCGCCACCACGACCAGTCCCAGACACGAAATCGTCGCCGGCGCGATGTCGCTCCACAGGCGGCGAACAGGGTGTTCATCGGATCCGCGCAGCATCAACGCATAGGCGAGCACCGCGAACACCACGTGGACGATCGCACCCGCGATCGCCACGGCCGTGATGCCCCGCGGAGCGACCAGGTATACCGCGAGCCCGTACGCGATGAACTGTGCCCACCCGTATCCCAAAAGCGCGCGCACACGGCCGGTCGTCATCAAAACCGTTCCGACAGCGTTGAAGATGATCATCGACGCTCCGCCGAGGGCGAGTATCTGCGCCGGCACGATCGCCGGCGCCCAGCGTGGCCCGAACAGAAACGGCACCGCGACGGGGGCTGTGATCGCGAGTAGCACGAGCGCGGGGAACAGCACGATCGTCAGCATGCGGATCATCTGGCGATACAGCTGAGCGAGTTCGGCGTTGCTGCTCGTTCGCGCCAGCACCGGAAAGCCCACCTGGTTCATCAACAGGCCGATCTTGCTCTGGTATTCGACCGCCAGCGTATAGGCGCGAAAGTAGTAGCCGGTCCGCAGCGGGCCGAGGCGGGCGCCGATGACCGCGTAGTCGACGCTGCCGAAGCCGACCCAGCTGATCGTCGACAGCGCCACGGGCACCGCGTAGTCGAGCAGTTCGCGCGCGGCTTGCCGTTGCATCCGCACGCGCGGCAGTGGCGCGCTCAAGCAAGCGAGCATCGCAGCCAGGACAGCCCCCGCGACGACACCGAGCACGAGCGCCGCGCCGCCCAGCCCGATCAGCGCGAGCCCGATGGCGACGAGGACGCGAACGGTGCTGTTGAGGATTTCGAGCTCGCTCAGCCGTCGGAAGGCCATCCTCCGTCGCAGCGTCGCGACCGGTACCGTCGCCAGCGCTTCGATCAAGCACAGCGGCGCCATGATGCGGACCAGCACACCGGTGCCGGCGCCGAAGATCGGCGCCACCACGAGACTGCCGAGCAGGAGCGTCAGCCCGGTCATCGTCAAGCCGCCGGCGAGCGCCATCGCAAACCCGGTCTCCTCGTGCTCTCGGTCCAAGTCCTTGCGCTGCACGAGTGCGGTGCCGATGCCGCCCGCGACGAGCAGTTTGGCGACTTCGGCGAAGATCAGTGCGATCGCGTAGCGCCCGAAGTCGGCCGGCGTGATCAGACGGGCCAGTACGACGATCGAGATGAACTGGACGACCTCGATCAGCGGGCGCGAGATCGCCGACCAGCGCAGCCCGCTGGCGGCCGCGGTGCGCAGCTCCTCACCCGACGGTGAAGCGGCTGTCATGCCACACCTCCTCCTCGGGAGAGGCACGTCGCCCGGGCTCTCCGCGGGAGCAACAGCCGGGGCCTGCTGCTCGGCAGCTCTGCTGGCGCGCCGGCATACCGGCGGGCGCTCATCGCCGGGCCGCTTGCGCGACGCTCCGGCCGGGGGGCCGGCGGGGTCCTGCGAAGGCCGAACTGGATGGTCTGGGCATCGCGTTCATGTCTGAATAGGAACGACTGGCCGGCGATCGTTCTTACGTCGTGCGCCGGCGATGCCGGTCCCTGCGCGTGCAAATGGGCTCAGGCCGCGCAAGATCACGCGTGCCAAAAACGTTGGTTCATAGTGTCATCCCCTGCACTAGATCAACGAACCACAGCGCCGAAGGAAGACGCCCGCGCGTCTGGATTCGCCGCACCAGCGGGCGAGAGCAGGCTCGTCGCTGCCAGCTGCCGAGCGCTCGACCTCGTCGGCTCTGCCGTGCTCCTGGTGATCCTGTCACCGCTGCTCCTCGCGATCGCGATCGCTGTCCGCCTGGACACGCCAGGACGCGCGGTCTTCAGGCAGCAGCGCATCGGCCGTGGGGGCAAGCCGTTCGTCGTCAACAAGTTTCGCTCGATGCGAGTCGACGCTGCACACGACCGGCACCGCGAGTTCGTGCTTCGGCTGATCAAGGGTGAACCGCCGAAGCACGACGGCGCCCACCAGACGACGATCGAGCAGGACGCTGCCGACGGCGAGGACCGCGACCACTACTACAAGATGATCGCCGACCCCCGTGTGACGCGCGTCGGACGCATGCTGCGGCGCTCGAGCCTCGACGAGCTTCCGCAGCTGTGGAACGTCCTGCGCGGGGACATGTCGCTCGTTGGCCCGCGACCGCCGATCCCCTATGAGGTCGCACACTATCCCCGGAATTGGTTCGGCCGCTTCGCCGTCAAGCCGGGGATCACGGGCCTCTGGCAGGTCAGCGGCAGATCGCAGGTTACGCTCGACGAGATGGTCCGCCTCGATATCGAATATGCGCATCGCCGGACGCTCCGTCTGAACCTCTGGATCCTGCTGCGGACCGTGCCCGCGGTGCTGTACGCGAAGGGTGCGTGGTGAAGTGACGATCACCCGCGGGTGATACGGCGACACTGACGATCGCGCGTGACCGATCTCGGCGCGAACCGCTGCACGCACACCCGCTTCTTCGCGCCGCGCCGCGCGCCGGGCTGCTCGCCCGCCCGAAGCACCTTCCTCCCGAAGCACCTTCCCCCTAGACTTCGGCCATAGGCGCCGTTCCGCTCAGGCGGGGGCCGCAGGCACAGCTGCCGGAAGCGCGCGACTGCCGGCGGGCTCCCGCCGCGGCTCGTGCGCAGCTTCCACGTTCCCCTCCGGGCCCGCCGACGCGATCGTTGTGAGCGCAGCGACGAGGAAGAACATATACGGGGCCTCGGTGAAGCCCATCGAGTCAAACAGCGCCGAGACCACGAGGAAGGCTACACATCCTGCGGACGCGGCGAGTGCGAGCGAGGCCACGGTCGGCTCCCGCGTGCGAATCGCGTTGCGCGCCATGACCACCGGAGCCAGGATCATGGCGATGAAGGCGATCAATCCCAGGGCGCCGGTCTCCCACAGTTCGTCGATGTACTGGTCATCGTTGATCCGGAACTGGGTCGCCTGGTCGACGTCGATCGATCCGTATCCGCGCCCGAGCAGCGGGTGGGTGAGCACATCGGGCATCACGGAGGAGAGGTCGTCCGCCCGGTGCTGGGTCGAACCGCTCTTGGCGGCCGCTTCGACGTTGATCACTCGGCCGAGCGTCCCTGGCGCGGCGAAGTGCACGAGGCCGAGGAGCACAACGGCGCCGAGCGGCAGCACGCGCAGCATCGCTCGCGGGCGATACCACGTGATGTAGAGGACGAGCGCGAGCGGCACCAGCAACGCCGTCTTGCGGTCGGTCGCCGCCGCCGCCACCACGATCAGCACGACTGCCGTCCCGTTCAGCCAGCGGGCCCGCCGCGAGGTCGCATCGAGGACACGCACGACCGCAAACGGCATCACCATCACGAGCATCGCGGTGGCGGCGAGGCCATGGATGGTGGGACCGACGACACTGACGCGCCCTTCGGTGGCCGGCGAAGGATGCAGGTCGGTGGGCGAATGCATAACCGTCGCGAACGGACGGATCAGGCTACCGACCCCTTCGTAGAAGACGTTGTAGCCGGTTCGTCGCTCGATGATCATCCCGATCGACATCAGCACGGCGAGCCCGATCATGTAGGTCACGAATCCCCTCAGATCCTCGAATCGAAGCGCTGTCAGGGCGAACCACGAGACGATCAGGAACGACCCGAGCACCGCGAAGCGCTTCTCGGCCAGGGCGAACTCGCCGAGGTTGATGATGCGCGGCGCGTCGAGGAAGAAGCTCGCTACTGCCATCACCAAGAAGACGCATACCGCGAGGACGAAGAGCTTTGGCCTCCGCGTTCGCATGAAGGCCCGCTGGTCGCCGCCGAACCACAGCCACCCCAGCAGGAGCACGATCACGGCGAAGCGGTCGGGATGGGAGTCGATCGGAAGATGGATCTTGAGTTCCGTCCCTTCGATCGGAACCAGGAACACCATCGCCACGAACGCTGCCAGAAGCCACGGCAGCGGCCGCTTTGTGTGGGGAAAGGCGTCCCCCCGGCAGGGGATCGCGGCGCGACTCCGGGGACGCGTGGCGCCGGACGGCGGCGCGGGGACGGTGCGAGCGCCAACGACTGCGGCTGCCGGCGTCATGAGCTAGCGGTCGGTTGCGCGAGACGCGCTCATCGGATGCTGCGCTCGGGAACGACCGCGGGGCGATCGTCGCCACGGTCAGCGCGCGTGGCGAACTCGACGCCGGCGGGCGCGGGGAATTCGGCGCCGTCGGCGCCGTTGAAGATCCCCTCGAGCTCCCCCTCCTCCGCGAAGGCCCTGCCGTTGCCCTCGTGATCTGCGGGCTCGCTCTGCCCGCCGTCAGGCTCCTCCGCCGCGGCGCTCGCCCGCCAGATCTCGCGGAAGCGAGCAACGCCGAGCATCAGCGCGCACCAGAGCGTCATCACCAGCACAAACACCAGCATCGCCAGCGTCTTGCTGATTCCGCCGTCGACCACCCCGCCGGTCGCGGGACCAAGCTGACGGATCACGATCCTCGAGTGCTGCCGAATCCCGTTCGTGACCTCGACATTCGCGACATAGTGCTCCAATCCGGCGGCTGCCGCGTTGGCGAGTGCCACGGCCTGAGAGGTGGAGGGCGCCTGCGTGTTGATCGTGATCGTCGGCAGGTTCGGCTGGCTTTCGAAGTTCAGCCGATATGGCTTGGTCTCGCCGGTGATCTGGACGTTGCGCTTGAGGTCGGTCGGCTCCTGTTCCACGCGTGGCTCCGCCGCGTTGATCGGTCCCGCGGCGAACAGTTGGCCCCCGGTGAGGTTCACCTGCTGGGCAATGACCTGCAGGAGCGCCGGCGAGGCCATGAAGTTCGCGTAGACCTCGGCTCGAGCGCTGAGCTGTTCGAAGGACTGCGAGATGCTGCCCAGCGAAGACGGTTCAGAGTCGACCAGTATCTGCGTGCTGGCGGCCGAATGCTGAAGCGCACGCGCCTTCAAGCGGCCGCCTTCGACGTTGTAGACGCTGAGTATCGCAGCGCCGACGGCGACCAGGACCCCCAACGCCAGCCACCATGGGTGTCTCCTCAGTCTGCGTAGGGCGCGTGCGAACTCCATCTCTTGGCTTCCTCCGGCTGTCGTTGGCGGACCGTACAAGGCCTCCTGCGACGCCGATCGGAGCGCTCTCGCTCTTCCGGCGCGGCGGGTACCTCCGAGGCTCGACCACCATGTTCTTCCGGCGCCACGATCCTCGGCTTCTCAAGCAACGGCGTTGATGGCCGACTTTTTCCGCTCGCGTCTTCTCAGAGGACGCAGATTGCCGGGGCGTCCCGCCGGCGGTCCGCGCGGCAGCCCCGGTGCCCGCGATAGAAGCCCGCAAGCCCGCCTCCTACAGGACCGTTTGTCGAACGTGGGTCATCGACCGTATGCCAAAGCCCGCCACCGTCGCGACCCCCCGGGGATCGTGATGGTGCTCGAGAACAACGCCTATCCGCTTGATGTCCGCGTTCGCCTCGAGGCGGAGAGCCTCGCCGCGAGTGGCGCGCCGGTCGAGGTGCTCGCGCCCCGCGAGCCCGGCAGCCCCGCCCGCGAGGTGATCCGCGGTGTTCGCGTCTGGCGCTTTCCGCTGATCGACGGCCAGGGCCGGCTCGCGGGCACGGCGCTGGAGTATCTGGCGGCCTGTTGCGTGATCACGGCGGCGATCCTGCCCCGGATCGCGCGAAAACGCCGCGGAACGCTGCATGTGCACAATCCTCCGGACTTCTTCTTTCCGCTGCTGCGCCTCGCGCGCCTGCGGGGTTGGTCGACCGTCTTCGACCACCACGACGACACGGCCGGCATGCTGCGCGCCAAGCTCGGCCACGGAAGCTCGCTCGAGTCGGTGCTCGCCTGGATGCGCGCCGCCTCAGCACGCGCGGCGGATCTCACGATCACTACCAACGACACCCAACGCGAACTCGTCGCCGGCGACGCCCGCCGCGTCGTGGTGGTGCGGAACTGCCCGCCGCCGTGGTTCGCCGACCACCGCTGCTCTGCCCCTTCCGGTCGCGCGACGCTCGTGTTTCTCGGGGCGCTCGGCGAGCAGGATCGCGCCGATCGGGCGGTCGAGATCCTCGCGCAACTCGTCGGCGCACGCGGGCTCGACGCCGAGCTGCTGATCATCGGCGACGGACCGCAGCGCGGAGCAGTGGAGGACGCGGCCGCTCGCCTCGGCGTCGCCGACCGCGTCCGGATCACAGGGTGGGTCACGCTCGAGGAGGTCCCGGCGCTGCTCGCCTCGGCGCACGTCGGCCTCGATACCGCCCCACCAACCGATGTCAACCAGGGCTCGACGATGGTGAAGATACGTGAGTATCTGGTCGTCGGGCTCCCAGTCGTCGCGACCGCGCTGCGCGAGACGCTGGTGACAGGCGGGGATGCGATCGTCGCCGTAGAGTCCGACACCGTCGAGGCTTTCCTCGACCCGCTCGTCGAGCTCCTGAGCTCGCCCGCCGAGTGGCGCGCCCGCGCCGACGGAGCTCGAGCGCGAGGCATGAGCCTGCTGTGGCCGGCGCAGGGCGAGGCCCTGATCGCGGCCTACAACGCGCTGCCCGGGCGCTGAGACTCCGAAAGCTCTCCGGCCGCGCGAGCGTTTCTTCGGCGTATGCAGCTGAACTCCCGGCGGCCCCGGCCCGCGACGTATCGGCGTCGCGGCGTTGGCTCCGCGCACCCTGGCGCATCGCGCACGCGGGCTCGAGCTCCGGCCGGCGAGCCCGCGTCGCCGAGCGGCGTCCCGCGCGTGAGCGTGATCGTGCCTTGTCACAACTACGGTCACTTCTTGGAGGGGTGCGTGACGAGCGTGCTCGAGCAGCAAGGGGTCGACGCTCGCGTGCTCGTGCTCGACGACTGCTCGAGCGATGACACCGCCGATGTCGGGCGGCGCCTGGCGCAACGCGATGAGCGTGTCGAGTTTCGCCGGCACGCGGCCAACGCCGGGTTCATCCCCACGGTGAACGAGGGCTTTGACTGGGCGCAGGGCGAGTTCGTCGTGCATCTGGACGCAGACGACCTGCTGCTGCCGGGCTCGCTGCAACGAGCGACCGCCGTGATGGCGACCCACCCGCAGGTGGGCTTGGCCTACGGCAGGGCGCTGTACGCCTATGAGGGCCGCGCCGTACCGCGCCCCTCGCGTCGGTGGAGCAGCACGGCCGTCTGGGCCGGTCGCGACTGGCTCGAGCTGCGGTGCCGCTCAGGTCACAACTGCGTCTCGATGCCGACCGCGGTGATGCGGCGCAGCACGCAGCGCGCTGTCGGCGGCTACCGTCCCGAGTGCCTGCACACCCCCGACCTGAACCTCTGGCTGCGGATCGCGGCGGTGAGCGACGTCGCGCACCTCCGCGCGCATCAGGCCGTCTATCGGGTGCACGCCTCGAGCATGTCCCACACACAGGAGGGCCCGCTCGTGCCGCTGCAGGAACGCCGCCTGGGCTTCGACTCGTTCTTCGGCGACGGCGCGCGCGGCGTCGAGGAGCTCGAGCGCCTGCACCGTCTGGTCTCGCGCGTGCTGGCCCGGGAAGCGCTTTGGCGGGCCAGCCGCGCGATCGACCGCGGCGGTGAGCAGCAGCTCGTCGAGGAGCTCGTTGCCTTCGCGCTGGACACCTATCCTCAGAGCAGGAGCCTGCGCGAGTGGCGCGGGCTTCAGATGCGCCGGCGCATCGGGCAGGGACGGTCCCTGATCTTCCCCCCTTCCTCGCCACGGGGGCCGTCCACCGGCTGCGGGCCCATCTCGGCTGGAGGCTGTTGGCGCACCGCGGGGTGTGACTCGCGCCTGCCGGCTGCGGCGCCCCGCTACCTCAACCGCCGACCGACGGCTCGCAGGGCCGGATAGCGCTCGGCCAGCCTGCTGCGCGTGTCGGCCAGCCCGAACGCGGCCTGCAGGCGCACCCGCTCGGGGAGCGCCGCGAAGGCGAAATCCGGGTACTTCCTGTTGTAGCGTTGATCCCTCCAGTCCTCCTCCGGCGGCGGGCTCAGCAGCTGGAACAATGCCGCCCGCTGATCGAGGATCCTCTCGAGGCGCCAGCCGGGCTCACTGCGCATGTGGCGAAAGATGTCCGCGACCGCGGGGATCGCGATGTCGTCCATCACCAACCAGCCACCGACCTTCAGCGCACGCGTCACGTAGTACCAGTCGATCGCGGGAAGCGGAAACACATGTGCTCCGTCGACGTAGGCCACGTCGAGCGTGCGCGCGTCGCCGAGCAACGACGGCAGCACGTCATCGGATGAGCCGGCGATGAACGTGACGCCAGCGTGATCCACGCCGATCTCCCGGCAGTACTCACCGATTCGCACATGCTCCTGCGGATCAGGGCTGATCGCGGTATGCGCGGCGCCGGCGCTTGCGAACACGACCGTGGACGCACCAGCGCCGGTCTCGATCGTCGTGTCTCCCAGCTTGACCGAAGCGTGGATCGCCTCGAGCGTCTCAGGCGTCGAGTTCCAGTGGGCCGCGCCACCGAGGTGAAATGCGGGCCTGTCTCGAGCGAGAGCCTGGACGATGTTTGATTGGCTCACTGGATTCATGCCGAGAGACTTGGGAGGCCGGCACCCGCGGCCCGAGCAACCCGGCGCCCGCGTCGCTTGACGCGCGGCGCATCGGCCGGGCGGATGCTAGCAACCACGAGACCGCGTACGGGCCACGCGGCGAGCACCGCGGCGCGCCGGCCGGGATCGAGCGTCGCGCTCGTAAGTTATCGCCGAATCCAGTCGTTGCTCCTGCACATGACCGCGAATCCGCCTTCGCCGGGTACGGGAGCTAAGCGTCGATGAGCGTGTCCGAGCGCAGCTACGTGATCTATGCGCCGACCGCCTGGCACGGTCAGTTCAATGCCGCCCACAACTTCGCCACGGCGCTTGCGAATCGACACAGGGTGCTGTACGTCGACCCGGCGCTGAGCCCGCTGAGCCCGTTTCGCTATGGGCTGCGTCGCAGCAGCGTCGTACAGATGCGAGCCCTCGCGCGCCGTCGTGTGCGCGCGGCCGGGCCGCTCAAGGTGTTCAGCCCGGTCGTTCTCCCCCCCATCGAGCACCCACGCATGCGCGCGCTCTCGCGGCCGCTCCTTCGCGCCCAGGTCGCCAGGGCGGTGAGGCAGGCGGGCTTGGCCAAACCGATCGTGCTGGCGTGGCACCGGCTCCCGGATCTCCGCGGCGCGGCCGATGAGCTGCTTCGCGTCGGCGTCGTCATGGATCACCCGTCGGCCAGCGCCGAGCTCATCGGCCTGGATCCCGAGGAGTGCGAGAGGCAGGCAGCCGAGTTGTGCGCGGCATCGGACGTGATCTGCTCGACCTCCTCGGCGACGCGTGAACTGCTCAGCGAGCGGGGTTGGGAGTGTGAGCTCATTCCCTTCGGGTTCCCGGCCGAGCTGCGCGACGCATTCGATCGAGCGGTTGAGCCGCCGGAGTACACGACGCTCCCGCGGCCCCTGCTCGGGTACACCGGGGGAATTGACGACCGGCTCGACTACGAGTTGATCGTCAGGCTCGCAGACCGGTTCAGCGAGGGATCGCTCGTGTTCGTCGGCTTGATCAGCCCGCGACTCTCGAGCGAGGCGCGCGCGGCACTGGAGTCGCGGTCGAACATTCACCTCATCGGACGCAGATCCAAACAGGAGCTGACCGGGTACGTCCGCCATCTGGACCTCGCCCTGCTCCCTTACAAGGACAACCTGTTCACTCGCTACCAGTCGCCGCTGAAGGTCTGGGAGTACTTTTATGCCGGCCCCCCGATCCTCGGCACGGGGTCGCATGCCCTGAGGAACTATCCGCCGCCGCTCGTCAACTACGCGGATGATCTCAGCGACGCGATCGCGATCGCCGAGCGGGCGCTCGCTGACCCCTCGCGCGGTCGCGCCGAGCGCAGACTCTTCGCCCTTTCGAACACCTGGGATGATCGCGCTCAGCAGCTCGACGCGCTCGTCGCCGAACGGCTCGAGCGTGGCGCCGCCCCCGCCCTGGTTGACACCGGAATGGGCGCGGCAGCGCGCTGATCGAGTTCCGCCCGCGCAGAAGAAGGCGACACGGGGTTCGTTGATTGACCAGCGTGTCGTCCCAGCCGAACATGGTCGACCTGGCAATCATCGTCGTCTCGGCCAACGACGCACACTGGCTCGAGAACTGTCTGCGGTCCGTCTTCGATCGCGCCGGCGACGCGAGCATCGAGGTGATCGTGGTCGAGAATGGATGCACGGACGGCACTCGCGAGCTGGTGGCCGCGCTGTTTCCCCAGGTGCGCGTCCTCAGCCAAGCGAATCGCGGCTTCGCCGCGGGCAACAATCGCGGCCTGGAACAGGCATGCGCGCGCTATCTGCTGCTGTTGAACCCCGACACCGAAGTGGTGGAGGGCACCTTCGGAGAGCTCGTGAGGATACTCGACGCGAGGGCGCATGTCGGCGTCGTCGGT
Organism: uncultured Solirubrobacteraceae bacterium; assembly: GCA_963827105.1. Lineage (GTDB taxonomy): Bacteria > Actinomycetota > Thermoleophilia > Solirubrobacterales > Solirubrobacteraceae > Palsa-744. The sequence goes on from CAWHAB010000010.1 coordinate 257,977, forward strand.
GTGCGCCAGATCCAGGCGGACGGGACCCTCTGCAGGTCGATTCACCGCTTTCCGAGCGTGACCCGAGCAGTTGGTGACGCGTTCTCCTCGGAGCGCTGGCCGGTCCGGCCCGCATGGGCGTGCGAGCGCGAGGTCCACGACCGAGCGTACGCCCACGAGAGCGAGTGCGACTGGCCAACCGGGTCATTTCTGCTCGTGCGCCGCGAGGCGCTGCTGAGCGCTGGGCTGCTCGACGAACGCTTCTTCCTCTACTGCGAGGAGCCGGACCTGTGCCTGCGGGTGAAGCGCGCCGGCTGGCAGGTCCGTCACATCCCTCAGATGACGATCATCCATCACGCCGGCAAGGGCGGCGTCCGGCCGCGAATGCTCGCCCAGGAAGCCTACTCACGCAAGCTCTACGCACGGAAGCATTTCGGCGCCGGCCGCCGCCAGATGTACTTTGCGGCGCTCGCAGCGCGATATCTGATTCGAGCCGCCAGCCCGCATCGGGGCGGCTCTGATGCAAGCGCTCGCCGGGCAGCGGCGAAACTCGCCTTCCTGACGCTGGCCGGCCGCAGCGCCCCGCCCTTCGGATCACCGCCGGCGACAGCCGTCGAACCGGCCGGACCGGCACGAGCGGACACCGGCGACGCGAGGGTCGAGTTCGGGCGAGTGCCGACACGGACCTAGGTTGGGTCCGATCGACCCGGCGCGCGGGCCGAGCCGGTGAGCGTCGCTTACCTCAAGCCCGGCCGGCCGGGGACGCTGCGGCTACCTCCTCATACGCTCGCGCCAAGCGGCGTCCCGCCATCGACCAGGTGAGCGTCGGCGCGACCTCGATGCACCTCGCGCGCATCGCCGCGAGCCGCTCACGGTCTCCGTCAAGCATGCTGAGCTGACCGGCGAGCACTTCGACGTCGCCGACCGCGTGCACAAGCGCATCCTCGCCGTCGACGAAGACGCCGTCGCACGCCGTGGAGACCAACGGCACGCAACCGCTGCCGAGCGCCTCGAGGCAGACCAGCGCAGAGCCCTCCTCGATGCTCGGGAGCATCAGGACATCACTGCTGCGCATCAACTCGGGAACGTCCTCGCGGTGACCGAGCACGCGCACGCTGGGATGCGAGAGCATCTCCGCGAGCGCCTCCGCGTACTGAGGCAGGAACTCACCGGCGATCGCGAATGTGCCCGTTTGGCTGGCCGCGGAGCGAAGCCACGCTTCGAGTGCGAAGTGCAGCCCCTTGCGCACCGCGCAAACGCCGACGAACAGCGCGTTCAGGCCCGGCGTGCTCTCCCCGCGGTCAGCCGCCGGGTAGAAGCGCCTCTCGTCGTACCCATATGCGTGACGCACGAGCCTGTCCGGCCCAAAGCCCTGATCTCGGAACGTACGTGCGACGAACTCGGAGGGGCAGAGTAGGTGATCGGCCAGGTCGTATTCCAGTTCCTCCTTTCGGAGCTTGGTCGCGTTGTACGCGTGCTCCTGATCGGCCGGCAGCGCCACGCCGATCCGATCGCACTCGCGGGCGACGGCCTCGTAGGCGTATCGTGTGTGAGCGTTCGGTCGCTCGACGACGGTCGTGATACCCAGGCGCTTGGCGACACGAAGCGTCTCCAGACCTGCCAGCGGCCAGGTGTGGACTACGTCGATGCTGTCTCTGAGCCCCGGCAGCGCCCGCGCCACGAGGCGATCGTGGAGGGCGATAGTGCGCAGCGTGCCAAGCAGACGATAAGGGAGGCGTACGCGTCCCCTGGACAACGTCGTCCTGGTCGTGATGCTCGGCGGCAAGGGCCGCTCCACCGCACCGGCGTAGAGCGTGATCTCCGTACCGGCGGCCGCGGCACCGGCGGCCTCATACCAAGCGGTCGTACAGATCCGGCCAGCGCCGATCTTGTGCGGAAAGCTGTGCAACACATGGACGCCCACCCACCCAAGAGAACGCCGCCATCGACGCGCATCTTCTGCATCGCGAGTATCGGCCGTCTCGAAAGGGCGACCGCTCTTGACTCGTTGCATTCTCCGTGCCCGCCCGTCTGCTCCGGTCGAGGAACTTCGGACTCCCGTTCTCGACAGGTTGGAGCGGCGCGCCGGGCGACGCCCCGGGGCTTGAGCGTATGCGAGTCGGCGCCGCGGTGAACGTCAGACTGCAAGCGATGACAGCCGCATGAGCCCGGATCCGGCAGAGCTCGGCTTCGTGGAACCCCGCAAGCGGGTAGGGGTGATCGCCGCGGCGAGCGGTGAACAACCGGCAACCGGAGCGACGCTGGACAGCGGGCAACAGCGGATTCTGGCGGCACTCGAACGAGCGTTCCCGGTCAGCTTCGTGCAGGGAGAGGCGACCAGCCTCGGCCGCGTCGATGGCCTGCTCGTTCTCGGTTCAGCTTCGCCGACGCGCCATTCGGCTGAGACACCTCAGCTCTCGCTACCGCTCGATGGATCGCCGCGACAGAACGACGCGGGCGCGGCCTGGAGAGCATCGGGCGAAGCCGTGTCGGTCGTAATGCGCAACGACCGCGCTCTTGCGCGGCCGTTGCGTGGACGAGCGATCCCCGAGCGCGCGGCAGCTGGGCAGCTGCCCCAGATCCCTCCGACGGGACGTCTACTGGCAAGCGTCGAGAACGACCCGGTGTGGTGGCAGCTCGAGGAGGACGCCCCGCTCGTGTTCAGCGCCTACCCGCTTGCAACGCTGGATGAAGGTGAGGCGCTGCGCGAGCACATGCGAGCTGGCTGCTTTATGCGCTTGCTGCCACTCGTTCACTTCATCACCCAGGTTCTTGGCTCTGACGGATGGCAAGCACCGCCGCTGCGAGCGTCGTTTGTGATCGATGATCCGAACCTCCACCGTCCGTCCTATGGCTTCCTCAACTACCGCCAGCTGGCCGCGCACGCAACGCAGAACGGCTATCACGTGGCGGTCGCGACGGTCCCGATCGACGCCTGGCTGGCCGACCGCCGCACGGCGTCGCTGCTGGCGAGTAACGCTGCGGCGATCTCGCTGCTAGTGCACGGCAACGATCACGTCGCGTGCGAGCTGGCCCGTCTCGAGAGCGACGCCGCGGCGCTCGCAGCGATCGCTCAGGCGCTGCGGCGAATCGCGTCGTTCGAGCGACGCCGCGGAGTCAGCGTTGACCGCGTGATGGCGCCTCCCCACGGTGCCTGCTCGGAGCCGGCGCTGAGGGCGATGTTCCGATTGGATTTCGACGCTGCGTGTATCAGCCGCCCCTATCCATGGCTCGACGGCCGGCCCGCCCCGACACCTCTCGCCGGCTGGCAGCCCGCGGAGATGGTGGCGGGCGGACTGCCGGTGCTCCCCCGCTACCCGATCGGTGCGCCGCGGGAGGACCTCGCGCTGCGGGCCATGCTTGGCCAGCCGCTGATCCTCTACGGGCACCATGGCGACCTCGCGCAGGGGCTCGACATCCTCGCGGACGCTGCGAGCGAGATCGATCGTCTCGGCGAGGTGCGGTGGGGGCCACTCCGATCGATCGCCAGTCACAGCTGTACAACGCGTTTCTGCGGAGAGCTGATGCTGGTCAGGATGTTCGCGCGGCGAGTCGCGCTCGAGGTGCCCGCGGGGGTGCGCGCGCTGCGTGTCCTCGTCCCCGAAGCGCTCGGCGGGGCGGCCGGCCACCGGCTCACCCATGGCGACGAACACACCGAGCTCGTCTTCGCGGACGGTGTGGGCGCATCGGAGCGTTTGCTGGAAACCGACGCTCCGACCCGGATCGATCTCGCGCTCCCGGCAGACCGACCGCTCAGCCCGACTGCCGTTCCCTCGCCGGGCGTCAGGCCGTGGCCGTGGATCAGGCGGGCGATGGCCGAGGGTCGCGACAGGCTCCAGGCGATCGGCTAGCCCGAACGCGAGCGGATCACCGGCCGCTGACGGAGGCTTCCAGTTGGCCCCATTCCGGCGACGCGAGGTTCATGTAGAAGTAGGTCGTGGTGACCCGCACCTCGCGTTCGCCGCAGTTGCTGCCCGAGAGCTTGCCGGAGAACGTCGCGCCCAGCGCGCCGCTCACCGTGTTCGTCCCCTTGAGTTTGCTCTTGGCATACATGCACGCTTCGTCCGGTTCAGGCCAGTCGACGCCTGCCGTGAGATCTACGGTCGCCCTGCCGCCGACGGAAAAGGTGAGTCCCGAGACTCCGAGGCCGCCTTCCGTAAGGGTGCCTTCGCCTTCGCACCGATCGTAGTTGTATTCGGCCGTGAACACGTCCTTCAGGCCACCGCTCGTGATCGGCCCTTCGGCGTAGGTCTTACACGCGACCGGCCCACGGGACGTCGCCATCGTGAAGTTGAGCTCCGTGTCGACGCGCGTGCCTGACGTCAGTGCTTCGTGCGGGACTTCGAGCTGCAATGCGCGCTTTGCCGACGCCGTCGCGACCCCTGGCGCACCGCACACCAATGCGACCCCGAGCACTGCCAATCCGATTAGCCGTTTGCGTTGCATCCATACAACTCTCTGTAGTCCCTGTATTGGTCGCGCGATTTGCGACGGCGGATGATACTTGCTCCGCCGTTTCCTGTCAAAACGGCGGCCGAACCGCACCCGGCATACAGCCTGCGCGGTCCCCGCGCCGCCCGCGGCCCCGAGCTCGAGGTCCCGAGTCGCGCGATATGCCCCACAAGTTTGGGCCCGGCGGGGACGTTGACTTGGCAGATGGCGCAGCGACTGCTCCTAGTCTCTCCGGTCCACAACGAGGCCGCGTTCGTCGAGCTGGTCGCCGCAGCTGTCGAGCAACAGACGCGTCCGCCGGACCGATGGGTGATCGTCGACGACGGTTCCACCGACGACACGCCCGTGATCCTCGAGCGACTGGCAAAGCGAATCGACTTTCTGGAAGTCGTCAGCGGCCGCTCGCTGGCTGAACTGGATCCAGAGGTGAAGGATCGTCTCGCTACCGCCGCCGCACCGCGGACCTTCAACGTCGGCCTGGAGAGCACCGACTGGCGGTCCTTTACCCATATCGCAAAGCTCGACGGCGATACCGAGCTCCCCGCGGACTACTTCGAGCGCCTGCTTGCGGAGTTCGAGCGCAACCCCGAGCTGGGCCTGGCAGGAGGAGTGTATGCCGACCCCGACCCCAGCGGGGACGGCTGGCGGGTGGTGCCACTCGCTGTCGAGCATCACATTCCCGGCAGTCTGAAGTGCTACTCGCGGGCCTGTCTAGAAGCGATCGGCGGGGTAGACGAACGCCTCGGCTGGGACACGATCGACGAGGCGACCGCCCGCATGCGCGGGTATCGCACCCGTGCATTCCCTGATTTGGTGGTCCGCCACCATCGGCCGTGGGGCAGCGCCGACGGCACCCTCAGAGGCCGCGCTCGACACGGACAGTGCTACTACATCGTTCAGTACACGCTTGCGTGGGTGACCCTGCGATCGTTCAAAGTGGCCACCGAAAGGCCGCGCGGGCTGTCTGGGATCGCGTTCCTTTACGGATACCTGAGCGCGGCAGTGCGGCGCGTCCCGCGAGTCGAGGATGAGGAGTTCCGTCGTTTCGTCAGACGCGAGCTCCGCACGCGCGCCTGGCATGAACTGGCTGGACGCGCGCGCTTCAGGGGGCGCCTCGTCCCGCTCTCCACCCGCGAGCGCTAGAGAACTCGAATGTGTGGAATCGCCGGCATCGCACTCGCCTCCAATGCGCCCGTGGAGCGCGAGACCGTCGAACGCATGTGCGCGGCACAGGCACATCGCGGCCCGGACGCTCGCGGCCTGCACTTCGCCGACGGGCTCGGGCTCGGCATCCAACGGCTACGCGTGATCGATCTCGTGACGGGCGATCAGCCGGTGCACAATGAGGACCGCTCGGTGACGGTGGTGCTGAACGGTGAGATATACAACTTCCGCGAGCTTCGCAGGCGGCTGCGCGGCAGCGGCCACCGGTTTGCCACCGAGGGCGATACCGAGGTCATCGTTCATCTCTACGAGGAGCTTGGCCCAGCCTGCGTTCGCGAGCTGAGCGGGATGTTCGCGTTCGCCCTCTGGGACGACCGAAGGCGCCAGCTGCTGCTGGCCCGCGATCGGGTCGGCAAGAAGCCCCTGTTCTACAGCGAGCTTCCGAGCGGGCTGAGCTTTGCTTCAGAGCTAAAAGCGCTGATGCAGAACGACGCGATCCCCACTGATATCGACCATCAGGCGCTCGATCGGTATCTCACCTACGGGTGCGTGCCGGCGCCGATGAGCGCGTTCGCCGCCGTCCGCAAGCTGATGCCGGCTAGCACCCTCGTGTATCGCGACGGGGTCTCGCAGATCGAGCGCTACTGGCAGCTCGACTACTCGCGCAGGCGCGCGCCCCAGTCTGAGCAGGAGTTGCACGACGAGATTCGCGCGACGATCCGCACCGCCGTCAAGCGCCGAATGGTGGCCGACGTCCCGATGGGCGCGTTTCTCTCCGGCGGTGTCGACTCCGCCGCGGTGGTCGCCGCGATGGCCGAAAACTCGGCGACGCCTGTCAAGACCTTCTCGATCGGGTTTGAGGAGGAGCGTTTCAACGAGCTTCCGCAGGCGAGAGTGATAGCGCAGAAGTTTGCCACCGACCACCATGAGTTGACGGTCCGGCCCGACGCGATCGAGATGCTGCCCGAGATCGTCAGGCAATACGGCGAGCCGTTCGCCGACCACTCAGCGCTGCCGTCGTTCTACCTCGCACGCTTTGCGCGAAACGAGGTCACCGTCGCACTCAACGGCGACGGCGGCGACGAGAGCTTCGGCGGCTATCCCCGTTACACAACCAACCTCGCGCTCGCACAGCTCGACCGGGTGCCGGGAGCGCTCAGGCGGGCGGTGGCGGCCGCTGTCTCCCGCGTGCCCCTCGGCGGAGATCCGCGCCGGATGCGAAGCCGACTGGGTCGCTTTGCGATCGCCGCCGGGCTTGACCGCGAGGGCCGCTATGTGGCGGCAAGGTCGATGTTCACCGAGACCCGGCGCGAGCGCCTGTACACGCCCGAGTACCGAGACCTGCTTGGACAATCGCAGGCGGCCGATTCGATCCTGGGCCCGTGGCACTCCTCGAGCGCCACTGATCTGCTCGACCAGTATCTCGACGTCGACGTCTCCACGTATCTGCCCGACGACCTGTTGGTGAAGATCGACATCGCGACGATGGCATACTCGCTTGAGGGCCGCTCGCCCTTGCTCGACCACGAGCTGATGGAGCTCGCCGCGTCCTTGCCGCCGGAGCTCAAGGTCGCGCGAGGACGGCGTAAGCGAGTGCTGCGCGCGGCGCTTCGGGGCTGGATACCGGATCAGATCCTCGACGGACCCAAGCGAGGCTTTCAGTTGCCCGTGTCTGACTGGTTCCGCGGCGACCTGCGCGGCTACGCCCGCGAGGTGCTGTTGGACGGGCGCGCCCGATCACGAGGCTGGTGCGATGACCGTGAGGTTCGGCGACTGCTCGACGAGCACACGGGCGGCAAATTCGACCACGGTCGAGAAATCTGGACGCTGTTGATGCTCGAGCTGTGGTACCGCGATACTGAAGCAATGTCGACTTCCTGCTCGTACGCGACGAACACGGTCGGGAGCGAAGGCGACGCCCACCCAAGCCCGTTGGGGATGTCGTGAGACGCGGGCCAGGCAGGACGCTGAATGTGACGGCCCCGCACCGTGGCTACCGTGACGGGCCGTCCTGGCAGGCTGGATCCGCCGGCTCGACGCGCACGGCGCGGCCGCGTACCGTGCGCTGGTTTCAACCGCGTCAGCTGATCATCACATTCCACGGCCTCGGCGAGCCACCCCACCAGATCAGCGACTCAGAGCGGCGCGTGTGGGTTCCGCTCGAGTGGTTCGAGGCGATCATCGACGCTCCGCTGCCGCCCGGGGTCGGCCTCGCGTTCGATGACGGCAATGCCTCAGACGTGCAGCTCGCGCTACCAGCGCTGATCGAGCGTGGCATGGTCGCACGCTTCTTCCCCCTGACGGGGCGAATCGGGGCGCCCGGGTACCTGGATGCGGGTGATCTGATCACCTTGCGAGATGCAGGGATGAAAATCGGCAGCCAGGGAGTGAACCATCGAGCATGGCGGACCTTCGGCGACGAGGAGCTGCTCGACGAGCTGAAGTCCTCGCGGCAGATGCTCGCAGACGTGCTCGGCCGAAATGTCACCGAGGCGGCGTGCCCGTTTGGGTCCTATGACAGACGCGTCCTGCGCGCGCTTCGATCAGCCGGCTACGAGCGCGCCTTCAACAGCGACGGCGGCGCCTCGCGCGCCGGCGCCTGGCCGTCGCCGCGGACGACGATCACACGCGAGCTCCCTTTGAAGTATTGGCTCGGGCTGGCCACGCAAGGCCCGAGCAGAAGGCCCGCTCCGCTGCTGCAGAGCAAGCGTTTGATCAAGCGCCTGCGCTGAGTGCAAACCGACCTGCAGCGGCCGCCGGGGCGGTGGTGCTGCTCGTGGCTATCCGGAACTGGCGACGACTTCGAGGTCGTCGTCCCAGTAGTTGCCCGTCCAGGCGAACGAGGAGCCGGTCGGACAGCTCGGTTCGCAGCCCAGGAGCTCGCCGGGATAGTTAGCCGCTCCGTGCGGGAAGTAGCCGTATTCTTCACCGAAGATCGTCGCCGCCGCGCCGCTGTCGGACCTCCATTCGCCCGGGATCCTGCAGCGTGCCGGCGAGCCTTCGATACCTTGGATGCAGCGCGCGATGCGGTTGCCGGTGAATTTGATTTCGCCGCCCGCAGCCGAAGCCTCCGCGCCGCAGAACTGCAGCATCTGACCGGAACCCGACAGCAGGCTGTTCGTGATCCTGATCACGTTTTCGCACGGTTCTTTGAAGGTCCCGTCACGCACCGCCGCAAACACGATCGCGGTCTGCGCCGAGGGGTTCAAAAGCGTGTCGTGATCAAAGGCGACGAGCCCATACGCGCCCGGGTCTCCCTGGTTGATGAACGCGTCCTCGGTGTGCGGATGGTTCGGTTCCCCGTTCGGGAGTTCGCCGTTCGTCAGCACGAAGCTGTTGGTCGCTTCGAAGTTACCGTGCAGACACTCCGTGCAGTTCCACATCGCGTCCTTTTCGAGGACCACCAGCTGATGATTCCCCTGCCACGCACAATCATCGGAGACCGCGGTAGCAGTGAGGTTCGCGGTCGCGTCCTCGCCGAAGATGTCCGAATTCTCGACCTTCGCATATTCCGCGCCACATTCGACGTTGATCGCTTCAGTGCCGCGAGTGCTCACACAGTCGTGGTTGAGGGTTACGTGGTTGTGGCTGATCGTCACCCCACCGACGATGTACTTGTTTTCTACCGTCGCTCCTTCTGCGGGGTCGATCCCTTCCGAGACCTTCGTCAGTTCACCTCTCCCGACCATTTCCTGGCACGTGTAATAGCCGGGGGTGCCTACATAGCTTCCCTGAAACAGGCTGCCCGCCCCCGCCCCATCCGCGACCGTCATCGCGCCGACGTTGTGCAAGCCCGGGTACCCGCACGCTTCGATCCGTTCCGTACCTTCGTATTCCGGATTCTCAAAGCAGTGCTCGGGTTTGCCGGTTTTTCTTTTTCTTTTTCGTGTTCTTTTTCTTTTTCGTGTTCTTTTTCTTTTTCGTGTTCTTTTTCTTTTTCGACGCTGGGACCGACGACGTCCGTGACGTCCGACGCCGCCGTGGCGGCTCCCGCCGCGTTGGTGGCCGTCACCTCGACCCTCAGTGTGCGACCCACATCGCCGGCGCCGAGGACGTAGGTGCTCGCCGTCGCACGCTTGACGTTCGAGCATCCGCCCCCCGCCGCACCACAGTCCTGCCACTGGTACGCATAGACGGTCGGACTGCCCGCCCAGCTTCCCGGGGTCGCGGTGAGGGTCGCGCCTTGGCGAGCCTGGCCACTGATCACCGGAGGCGCGGTACTGCGCGGCGACGCAACGACCACTTCCGTCGCAGCTGAACTCGCCACGGTCGCCCCGGCCGCGTCGCCCGCTGTCACAGCGACGCGCACCGTTCCCCCGAGGTCGGTCGCGCTCAGCCTGTAGCTCCCTGCGTTCGTCCCACCAACGCCCAGACAGCCTTCCCCCAGCGCGTTGCAGTCATCCCACTGGTAGGAGTACGAACTGGGACTCGGACTCCAGGTTCCAACACTCGCGGTCAGCCATTCCCCGACGACGGCCACGCCGCCGATCGACGGAGCGGAAGTGTTCGCGGGAGCTCCAGAGATCGAGCCTCCCGGCTCGCTCGGGGCGCCTTCGGTATCAGGCGTGCGTGCCGAGTGTGCGACCGCGGGCACGAGATAGGCCGAAATCGGACACGCGCGCCGCCTGTTGAGGCCGCCCGCCGCCCACCGCGGCGGGAGGGCGCGAAGGTGCTCGCGCCGACTGAGAGCGCCGCTCAGGCACGGTCCGGGCGCGGTACCCACGCGGCGAGAGCTCGTGATCTCGCCCAGGACGGCCAGCCAGTACGTCTGTCCCGAGACGAGCGTTGCGGGCCCAACCGGGAGCGTGCTCCACGCGTGCGCGCTGAGGGCGCCCACGCGCCCCTGGCTGACCAGCGTGTCGGGACGGCCTCGGCCGTTGCTGTAGATGCCCACGGTCACGGAGCGCGCAATCCTTCCCGCGTTCAGACGGACCCGCACGACGCTGGCCGCTCCCGTACTCGCCATCCTGACCGGAAACGCCTCGAGCTGCTCGACTCGCGGGGCGGAGTGCGGCGCAGCGCTCGAGCTGGACGCCAATCCTTGCGCTGGAACGACCCCCAGGATCGCGAGGACAAGCGCGGCGAGCAGACTGAGCTTCATACGAATTGCATCCCCTCGGTCCGGCACTGATTCTTCCCTCCTCAGGTCCACCAGCATCGAGAAGGACGGACGTGTCGATGCTTCTTTCGAGGTCGGCCGACACTACCCTACCAGCGCGGACGGCCGCCGCCGGCACCTGACCAACCTTCCAACGCTTCGGGCAGCTCGCCCCGTAAGCAACTTCCCGGGCGGACGGTCCCCTAAACCGCTTTCCGGGGGATCGTCCCGCGCCTGGCGGAGCCGCGATCTAGGTGCAGACGTAGATGATCTCGTCTGTGAGGCCGTAGCGCGTCGCGCGCTCGCCCAGACCGTCTCGATAACGGAGCGCTTCGACGCTGAACCCGGCGCCGCGGAGACGGTCATCGAAGTCGGCCCCGTAGACCCGCACGTGATCACTCTGGTTGAACGCCGCACGCCGATCCTTTGGGCTGACGATCGACGGATCTTCGTAGGTCGACTCTAGGTCGTAGTCGACCGGACACATGATCAACCCGGTACCGTCGGGGCGCAGTACCCGCCGCAGCTCGCGCATCGCGAGGTCATCGGCCTCCACGTGCTCGAGCACGTGCGAGCAGATCACGATGTCAACTGAATCCGTCTCGAGTGGAATGTTCGTGATGTCCATCACCTGTCCTCCCCGCGGAGGGTCCAGGTCGGCAATGATGTGCGTCACCGTCGGCAGTCGGGCGAAGTACCGGACGAAGCAATACTCGGCCGCAAAATGCAAGACTCTCGCTGGCCGCGTCAACTCCAGCTCGTCGCGCAGGTACAGGCCCAGCAGTCTGTGGCGCGGCTCCGACATGCACCGCGGGCACATTCCCTCGTCCAAGCCCAACGAGATCCACCGACGGGAAGCCTTCGCACAGAGCGGGCATTCAACCGAATCTCCCGCGAATATCGGCGATATGGCATTACACCAGCAAGCACGCGCCAGATAGCGATATCTGCGCGGCACGACCGCTTTGATTTGCTCGTACACCGGCGCGGTAGCCTACCAGCGCGTCAGGCGCCGCTCGCGGCGCCGCGCTGCGCGGCAGGCGGCGACCGCGATCGTGGCGTGTGTGGCTTATCCGGAGGTGGCGACGGCTCCGAGGTCGTCGTCCCAGTAGTTGCCCGTCCAGGCAAACGCGGAGCCCGTCGGACAGCTCGGTTCGCAGCCCAGGAGCTCGCCAGGATAGTTCGCCGCTGCGTGCGGGAAGTAGCCGTATTCTTCGCCGAAGATCGTCGCGGCGGCGCCGGTGTCGGCCCTCCATTCGCCGGGGATCCGGCAGCGTTCAGGCGAGCCTTCGATGCCCTGAATGCAGCGCGCGATGCGGTTGCCGGTGAATTGGATTTCGCCGCCCGCAGCCGAGGCCTCCGCGCCGCAGAACTGCAGCATCTGACCAGAACCCGACAGCAGGCTGTTCGTGATCTTGATCACATTTTCGCATGGTTCTTTGAAAGTCCCGTTACGCACCGCAGCAAACACGATCGCGGTCTGCGCCGCCGGATTCAGCAGCGTGTCGTGACCGAAGGAGACGAGCCCATACGCGCCTGGCGCGCCCTGGTTGATGAACGCGTCCTCGGTGTGCGGATGGTTCGGTTCCCCGTCCGGGAGTTCGCCGTTCGTCAGCACGAAGCTGTTCGTCGCTTCGAAGTTGCCGTGTAGACACTCCGTGCAGTTCCACATCGCGTCCTTTTCGAGGACCACCAGCTGATGATTCCCCTGCCAGCCACAATCGTCGGAGATCGCGGTAGCACTGGACTTCGTGGCCGCGTCTTCACCGAAGATGTCCGAATCATCGACCTTCGCATATTCCGCGCCACATTCGACCTTGATGGTCGTGCTGTTGTGGCTCGTGATGCAGTCGTGGTTGAGGGTTACGTGGTTGTGACTGATCGTCACCCCACCGACGATGTACTTGTTTTCGACGGTCGCCCCTTCTGCGGGATCGATCCCTTCCGCGATCTTGGTCAGTTCGCCCCTTTCGACCATCGCCTGGCATGTGTAGTAGCCGGGGGTGCCTACATAGCTTCCCTGAAACAGACTGCCCGCTCCGGTTCCATCCGCGACCGTCATCACGCCGACGTTGTGCAAGCCCGGGTAGCCGCACGCTTCGATCCGTGCCGTGCCTTCATATTCCGGATTCTCAAAGCAATGCGTTTCAGTGCCTTTGGCCGTTTCGTGGCTGACGACCGCTGTCGCCGCCGAGGACGCCGGCGTCGAACCACCCGCGTTCGTGGCTGTCACCACGACCCGCACCCGGTGCCCAACATCACCCGAAGCCAGTTTGTTGCTCGCCGACGTCGCGCCGCTCACATTCGAGCACGCTTCCCCCGACGCATTGCAATCCTGCCACTGATAGGCGAACGACGTCGGACTGTTGCTCCACGAACCATTCGAAGCCGACAGCGACTGGCCTTCTTCGGCCGATCCGCTGACGACCGGGAGGGCCGTACTCGTGGGCGCCGCCGGCGGATCCACAACGACGGTCGCCGTTGCCGCCGAGGACGCCGGGGTCGAACCACCCGCGTTCGTGGCTGTCACCACGACCCGCACCCGGTGCCCAACATCACCCGAAGCCAGTTTGTAGCTCGCCGACGTCGCGCCGCTCACATTCGAGCACGCTTCCCCCGACGCATTGCAATCCTGCCACTGATAGCCGAACGACGTCGGACTATTGCTCCACGAACCATTCGAAGCCGACAACGACTGACCTTCCACAGCAGACCCACTCACCGCCGGAAGCACCGTGTTGACCGGCACCGGCGGCTCAACCACCACAGTCGCCGCCGAGGACGCCAGGGTCGAACCACCCGCGTTCGTGGCCGTCACCACGACCCGCACCCGGTGCCCAACATCACCCGAAGCCAGTTTGTAGCTCGCCGACGTCGCGCCGCTCACATTCGAGCACGCTTCCCCCGACGCATTGCAATCCTGCCACTGATAGGCGAACGACGTCGGACTGTTGCTCCACGAACCATTCGAAGCCGACAACGACTGACCTTCCACAGCAGACCCACTCACCGCCGGAAGCACCGTGTTGACCGGCACCGGCGGCTCAACCACCACAGTCGCCGCCGAGGACGCCAGGGTCGAACCACCCGCGTTCGTGGCCGTCACCACGACCCGCACCCGGTGCCCAACATCACCCGAAGCCAGTTTGTAGCTCGCCGACGTCGCGCCGCTCACATTCGAGCACGCTTCCCCCGACGCATTGCAATCCTGCCACTGATAGGCGAACGACGTCGGACTATTGCTCCACGAACCATTCGAAGCCGACAACGACTGGCCTTCCACAGCAGACCCACTCACCGCCGGAAGCACCGTGTTGACCGGCACCGGCGGCTCAACAACGCTCGTCGCCGCCGAGGACGCCGGCGTCGAACCACCCGCGTTCGTGGCTGTCACCACGACCCGCACCCGGTGCCCAACATCACCCGAAGCCAGTTTGTAGCTCGCCGACGTCGCGCCGCTCACATTCGAGCACGCTTCCCCCGACGCATTGCAATCCTGCCACTGATAGGCGAACGACGTCGGACTGTTGCTCCACGAACCATTCGAAGCCGACAGCGACTGGCCTTCTTCGGCCGATCCGCTGACGACCGGGAGGGCCGTACTCGTGGGCGCCGCCGGCGGATCCACAACGACGGTCGCCGTTGCCGCCGAGGACGCCGGGGTCGAACCACCCGCGTTCGTGGCTGTCACCACGACCCGCACCCGGTGCCCAACATCACCCGAAGCCAGTTTGTAGCTCGCCGAGATCGCGCCGTTCACATTCGAGCACGCTTCCCCCGACGCATTGCAATCCTGCCACTGATAGCCGAACGACGTCGGACTATTGCTCCACGAACCATTCGAAGCCGACAACGACTGACCTTCCACAGCAGACCCACTCACCGCCGGAAGCACCGTGTTGACCGGCACCGGCGGCTCAACCACCACAGTCGCCGCCGAGGACGCCAGGGTCGAACCACCCGCGTTCGTGGCCGTCACCACGACCCGCACCCGGTGCCCAACATCACCCGAAGCCAGTTTGTAGCTCGCCGACGTCGCGCCGCTCACATTCGAGCACGCTTCCCCCGACGCATTGCAATCCTGCCACTGATAGGCGAACGACGTCGGACTGTTGCTCCACGAACCATTCGAAGCCGACAGCGACTGGCCTTCTTCGGCCGATCCGCTGACGACCGGGAGGGCCGTACTCGTGGGCGCCGCCGGCGGATCCACAACGACGGTCGCCGTTGCCGCCGAGGACGCCGGGGTCGAACCACCCGCGTTCGTGGCTGTCACCACGACCCGCACCCGGTGCCCAACATCACCCGAAGCCAGTTTGTAGCTCGCCGAGATCGCGCCGTTCACATTCGAGCACGCTTCCCCCGACGCATTGCAATCCTGCCACTGATAGGCGAAGGCGGTCGGATTGTTGCTCCAGGTGCCATTCGAGGCCGACAGGGTCTGGCCTTCGACGCTTGCGCCGGTCACAACCGGAAGGACGACATCGAGCGGTGCGAGCGGCGGCGCAGGTGGCGGTTCCGGGGCTGGTTCTTCAGCGGCTGGGATGTCTGCCGGGACGACTTGTTCTTCGTGCACGGCCGATTCGAGCAGCGGGGCCAGTACCGCGGCGGCGAGCGGACCCGCGGCGATGTATGCGGAGGCGGGGCAGTTGGAGTAGGTCGTTCCCCCGCTCCACGTTGACGGCAGGGCGCCCAACCCGATCTGCGAGCTGGTCTGGCTCGGACAGGGACCGCGCTGGCGGTCGCGGTAACGTAGGCTGCCACCCTCGCCCAGGATCGCCAGCCAGTAGGTTCTCTCGGCGGCGAGCTCGACCGGAGCGATCGACACCGAGGTCCAGGTTCCCCAGCTCGAGGCGGGCGCTGAGCCGGTGCTGAGGAGCGAGCCCGGACGCCCCGACGCGTTGCTGTAGAGGCCCACGATCACAAGCGCCGCGGCGTTTCCCCAGCTCACGTACACGTGCGCGACGCCCGCCGCTCCCGATATGCCCGCCTGCAGGCGGAACGCTTCCGCCTGTCCGGCGGTCAGCCATGCGGCATGTGATTCGACGGCCTTCTCGCCGACCAACAGCGCTCCGGCGGTGGCGTCCGCACCGTGGGAACGCGCGTGATGGTCTGCCTGCCGGCGTTCGCGCTTCCGGCGGCGGCGTTCGGCGCCGCGTCGGGCCGACGTCCCGCCGCTGCTCACCCGGTGGTGTGCAGGCTCCGTTGCAGAACGCTGGTGCTGCGCCGCGCCAGCCGATGTTGCAACCGACAGAGCAAGCACGACGGCGGTGAGAAGGACGCGCTTGAACAGCTTGCACATCGAGGCCTCCTGGCTGGACCCTGGTCCGGACGCCCATCCGTCGACGGCGGCTTCGCCAGCCTTGACGGTTCTCTCGGCGCCTGGACGCTCGAACGTTCCTGCGTCCCAAAGGGACGACGTTGGCGTACGGCCAACGGGACGTCGCCGCTGTCGGCCTGCGTGGACGTGCACCGAGGGAGCAGTTCATCCGCCGGCCGCATCGGCCAGGCAGGCAAATGGCTTGCGCGCGGGTGCACGGCCGCTCCCAACGCCTGGCAACTGGGCAGGGTGCTCTAAGTTGCCCCTATGACGTCCCTCGCGAGCCCGCTCCGTGTCGCGATCGCTGACGACCACCACTTCTTCCGTGAGGGACTGCGCGGGCTGCTTGAGGCAGACGCGATAACCGTGGTCGGCGAGGCCGCCGACGGCGACGCGGCGATCCGAATGGCGGAGAAGCTGCGGCCGGACGTGTTGCTGATCGATTTGCACATGCCGCGCACCTCGGGCACCGAGGCACTGCGCCGGATAGTCGCGGCGGACCCCGGCACGCGCATCCTCGTCCTCACCGTCTCCGCCGATCAGAACGAGGTGCTCGCGGCCTTCGCTGCGGGCGCGTGCGGCTACATGCTCAAGGACACGCGGACCGACTGCCTGCTGTCCGGCATCCGCCTCGTCGCCGGTGGCCACACGGTCACCTCGCGTGAGGTCATGCTCGCACTCGTGGAGCGAACACGCGCGGCCAACCGCGCCGCCGAGCGGGACACACGCAGCGGGCTCGCCCTGAGTGACCGCGAGTTGCAGGTGATCCGGCTGATCGCCGCGGGCGCAAACAACGCGGCGATCGGCGCCGAGCTATCGATCAGCAGGAACACCGTCAAGCGCTACGTCACGAGCATCTTCGAGAAGCTCGGGGTGCACGGTCGCGTGGAAGCTGCCGTGTACGCGGTCCGCGAAGGGCTCGCCTGAGCTCGACGGTGACGGCAGGGGCTCAGGCAGCCGACGGCTGCCCGAGCATGTGAACCGCGGCGCCGCGATCGGCGACGCCGAGCTTTGCCACGCCGGCGGAGATGTGCCTGCGAACGGTGATGGGCGAGAGCGAGAGAGTCTCTGCGATCTCCAGCGTCGTCATGCCTGAGCGGAGCATCCTTAGGATCTCGGACTCCCTCGGGGACAACTCCACGTCGCCGACCCGTACCGGATCTTCAGCCGGGGCCGTGTAGTCACGGAAACAGCTCAGCACGACACCGACGAGCCCGCGAGGAAGCGCAGCCTCGCCCTTGAGAACGCCGCAGATCGCCGCGGGGAGACGGTCGGGGCTCGTGTCCTTGGGCAGGTAGCCAACCGCTCCAGCGCGCAGCGAGGCGAGTACATCGTCAGTGCTCTCGGAGACCGTCAACATCACGACGGCGGTCGACGGGACCTCGCGTGCGAGCCGGCTCGCGGCCTCGATGCCGCCGCCGGGCATCCGCACATCGAGCAGGCAGACATCAGGGAGGTGGCGCAGCGCCATGCTCACCGCGCCGTCGCAGTCGGATGCCTCACCCACGACATCGAAGTCCCCGCGCATCAGCGCCATGCGCACGCCCAGGCGCATCGCCGGGTGATCGTCGGCGATCACGACGCGTGGCCGTCCACCAGCCTGCAGGTCGCTCACGGCAGGACGGCTTCCACCGTCGTCCCGGCGCCAGCGACACTGCGCACCTGCACCCTGCCCCCGAGCTCCTCGGCGCGGAGTCTCATATTCCCGAGGCCGAAGCCGCCCACATCCTCGGCCGACGCGAACCCGCAACCGTCGTCGCGCACGAGCAGGCACCATTCATCCGCTCGTGCCAGCACGACTTCCAATGAGCTCGGGGCCGCGTGCTTGATCGCGTTCGTGACCGCCTCGCGCGCGATATGGACGAGGGCATCGAGTGTCGAGGGGTCCGGCTGCGCACCCACCGGAACACCGGAGGCATCGAAGATCAGTGGAGTGTCCCTCGCGGCCGTGCGTGCGCTGATGTGCACGGCGTCGACGACCGGCTTGCAACGCCGTCCGGCGAGGTTGTCGAGCAGGCGGCGGGCACCTGCAAGGGCGCGCTCGCCCGCCTCCACAACGACCGCCGCGTCCGCGGCCTGAGCAGGGTTGACGGCGATCGCGCGGGCGTGAGCCAGTGCGAACGAGAGATCTTGCATGATCAGGTCATGCACGTCTGCGGCGATCCGGCTGCGCTCGCGCGCGACCCCGTCGAGGACCTCGCGGCGATCCTGATCACGCCGGCGCTCGCGCCGGGCCGTGCGCATCCACGGGCGCGCGCCGCCGAGCCTGTCCTCCGAGCGGGGCACGTACGGCGCGGCACCAAGGGCCAGAGCGGAGACCGTGTGCCGCACACGAGCAGACTCCGGATGTGTAGCAAGCCCGTCGTCGCTCATCGCAGTGGTACCCCCATGCTCTCGCCGTCCGTGGTGACCTGCCCCACATCGACCCCCAACCTGCCCCCGGCGGTCGGACCCGATCCTACGCAGAAAAGCCCCAGTTTGCAAGAAAATCTTTTCGGTTGAGATGTATTTTGCGAACCGCGCCGCCCGACATCCGGCGCGCGGCCCTGGTCGTCCGGCGGACGGACTGCCTGCGTGTTTGAGCGTAAGAAATGCCCGCGGCCGACCGTTCAATCAGCGGGCACATCGACGACATGTCCCGATCAGAAACATGACCGAGGAAATTCGACAGATCATCAGCGAGCACGGTCGCCTGCCGGCCGGCGGGAGCGAGCTGGCCGTGGACAGCAACCTCTACCAGGCGGGCATGACCTCGCACGCAAGCGTCAACGTGATGCTCGCACTCGAGGACCGCTTCGAGGTCGAGTTCCCCGACAGCATGCTCACGCCGAACGTCTTCGAGAGCATCGCCTCGATTGAGGCTGCGATCTCGACCCTGCGGCCGAAAGCGAGCGTCGCATGAGCATCGCGATCGACCGCGACCAGGCGTTCCTTGAGTCGGTCTGCCGGATCGCAGACGCGTACGCAGCGCCGAACGCCGACGAGGTCGATCGCCAGGCACGCTTTCCGACCGAGACGATCGACGCGCTCCGCGACGAGCGGGCGTTGTCGGCGTTTGTCCCGACCGAGCTCGGCGGCGGCGGAGTCGGGCTCGAGGCAATTGCCGCTGCGTGCTTTGAGCTCGGGCGTCGCTGCGGTTCCAGCGCGATGGTCTTCGCGATGCACCAGATCCAGGTCGTCACGATCGTGCGCCATCTCGATGACGCACACTGGTTCGAGGAGTATCTAGCGCGACTCGCCGGCGAGCAGCGGCTAATCGCCTCGGTGACATCGGAGGTGGGCACGGGCGGTGACATGGGACGCTCCATCGCTGCCGTCACGCCCGCGGGCGACGGCGGCTGCTCGTTTGTCAAGCAGGCGCCGACGGTCAGCTACGGAAGCTATGCCGACGATCTGATCGTGACTCTGCGCCGCAGCCCCGACGCCGAGCCGAGCGACCAG
Organism: uncultured Solirubrobacteraceae bacterium; assembly: GCA_963827105.1. Lineage (GTDB taxonomy): Bacteria > Actinomycetota > Thermoleophilia > Solirubrobacterales > Solirubrobacteraceae > Palsa-744. The sequence continues at coordinate 277,431 of CAWHAB010000010.1, forward strand.
CTACTGGCGGTCGTGCACAGCAGCCAGACGACGCTCGAGCAGACGGGCACCTGGGATCCGCTGGGCATGCGCGGCACCTGCTCGCCTGGTTACGTCGTGAGTGCAGAGCTGGCGAGCGAGCAGATCTTGCCCACTCCGTTCCCGCGAGTGATGGCAGAGTCGCTGGTGCCCGTCACACACATCCTCTGGTCACACCTCTGGTTGGGCATCGCCACCGACGCGTTCGACCGCGCGCGCGCGTTCGTGCGCGCGGCGGCGAAGCAGAAGCCGGGCGAGCCCCCAGCAGCCGCCGTTCGGCTGTCGCACCTGATGAGCGACCTCTCGCTGCTTCGCGCGGAGGTGCACATCGCGCTCGCGGAATTCGTCGAGGCGTCGGAGGAGCCCGGGCGCGAGCGACTCGCGACGATGGCCTCGGCGTTGCGCTTCAACAACCTCAAGATCGCAGCCTCCGAGCAGGCCCCTCGCGTCTGTCAGGGCGCACTGGGCGTGTGCGGGATCGTGGGCTTCAAGAACGACACGCCGTTCAGCGTCGGGCGCCATCTGCGCGACACCATGTCAGCGTGTCTGATGATCGCCAACGAGCGCATCCACCAGACCAACGCCAGCCTGCTGCTCATCGCCAAGGACGTCTAGTGCCGGGCACCCGACGCGCCGCACCCGATCACGTGCTGCTGCTGCGGGGGCTCGTCGAGCGTCGTCTGTTGATCGAGACCGGTGTCCCCGGGGTCTACGGGCGCGGAGCGGACTTCGAGCGCGTGCGCGAGGGCGTGGCCGCCATGGTCACCCGCGCCGCGGCCGCGGAGAACCCCGAGCAGCTGCGGTTCCCGCCGATCCTCCCCCGTCGCGACCTGGAGCGGATCGGCTATTTGAAATCCTTCCCGCACCTCGCCGGCAGCATCTTCGCCTTCAGCGGCACCGAGGCGCAGGCGGCGGAGCAGCATGAGCACGCGAGCCGCCACGAGGACTGGAGCGAGTTCCAGGAGATGACCGATCTCGTGCTCTCCCCCGCCGCCTGCTACCCGGTCTATCCGGCGATCGCCGCTCGCGGGGCACTCCCGGCCGGCGGCGTGACCGTCGACGCCGGCGGCGCATACGTTTTCCGTCGCGAGCCCTCCGAGGATCCGGCGAGGCTGCAGATGTTCCACCAGCGCGAGATCGTGCGCATCGGCGAGCCCGATGTGGTGCAGGCGTGGCGTGACGCCTGGCGCGAGCGCGCGCTCGAGCTGCTGGGCGAGCTCGGCCTGGAGGTCGAGCTCGATCTCGCGTCCGACCCGTTCTTCGGCCGCGCTGGCCGAATGCTGACCGCCGGCCAGCGCGAGCAGCAACTCAAGTTCGAGGTGCTCACGCGGATAGCCGGTTGCGAGTTGACGGCCGTCGCCTCGTTCAACTACCACCAGGACCACTTCGCGACCGCGTACGGGATCGCGTTTCCAGACGGTGCAGCGGCGCACACCGCCTGCCTCGGGTTCGGCCTCGAGCGGATTACGCTCGCGCTGTTCTGCGCGCACGGGTTCGAGCTTCGGTCCTGGCCCGCTGAGGTGGGCGAGCGGCTATGGGAGTGAGCAGTCGCCGTGCGACCGGGTTCGCGAGCCTGCTGGGACTCGACCCGGCCAGCTATCAACCGCACGCGTTGCACGACCCCGGGCGGGTCTACGGGGAAACGAACTGCTACACCGACATCCTGATCGAGCTGCTTCACGCCCGCGGCCTCGAGCCGCTGGCGGCGATGGGCTGCACGCTGCGGATCGATTTCGAGGGCGATCAGTGGACGTTCTTCAAGCCCTTCCCCGATGATCTCGAGCTGCTGTTCGGCGTCGACGTGCACGAGATGCAGCCGTACCGCCCACTGCCCGAGCAGGCCGCCGAGCAGATCGCGCAGGGCAGGACGCTGATCGTCGAGCTCGACTCCTGGTACCTGCCGGACACGATCGCCACGACCTACCGCTCCGAACACGTCAAGAGCTCAGTCGTGATCGAGGGCATCGACGCCGAAGGCGAACGCCTGCGCTACTTCCACCGGACCGGCCTGCACGAGCTCGGCGGCGAGGACTACCGCAGCGTGCTGCGCCTCGATGGCCCTTTCTCCGCTGACGTGCTTCCCCCTTACACCGAGCTCGTCCGCTTCGATGCCGGCCCCGGCCTGGACGGAGACGAGCTGCGTGAGGCGGCGCGGACGCTGACGCGCGGCCATCTCTCCCGCCGACCTCAGAGCAACCCGTTCGCGCGCTTCGCGGTCCAGCTCGAGCGCGACCTCGCCCGCCTGCTCGACGGTGACGCCGGCGACTACCACGCGTACGCGTTCGCGACGGTGAGGATGGCCGGCTCGGCCTTCGAGGTCGCCTGCTCGCACGCCAACTGGTTGCTTGGAGGGCGTGCCGGCGCGGCGCCGGACGCGTTCGCGCGAATCGCCGATGGCTGCAAGGCCCTGTCGTTCAGGCTTGCCCGGCGTCGCGCGTTCGACCCGGAGCCCGCGCTGTCCGCGCTGGCCGCGTCTTGGGATGACGCGATGGAGCAGCTCGATGCTGCGCTCACCTGAGGCGCAGCTGCCTCCCTCCGCGCACTCGCGGGTCCATGTGCCGGGTCACGAGCGGCACGCGCTCACGTCGAGCTGGGAGGCCGCGAGCACACCTCCAGGCCGACACGGCGATGCGGCGGACCTCGACTCATTGGACTGGCTGCCGACGGCGGTGCCGGGCACGGCTGCGGGAGCACTGCGCGATGCGAGCAGATGGCAGCCTGGAGAGGCGCACGATTTCGACGGCGAGGATTGGTGGTTCCGCGTCGCCTTCGACGCGGAACCAGTGGCGCCGTTTGAAGAGGTGAGCCTGTGCTTCGGTGGAATTGCCACGGTCGCCGAGGTGTATCTCAACGGCGAATGCATCCTCGAGAGCGACTCGATGTTCGCCACCCACGAGGTGGACGTGGGCGGGCGGGTGAAGGCTCGCAACGAACTCGCGATCTGCTGTCGCGCGCTCGCGCCGCTGCTCGCCGAAACTCGTCGTCCGCGCGCGCGCTGGCGGACGCGATTGGTCCCGGAGCGCAACCTGCGCTTCTTTCGGACGATGCTGCTCGGCCGCGCCCCGGGCTTCGCGCCCGGGCCCGCGGCCGTTGGCCCGTGGCGTGGGGTGAGCCTGGAGCGCCGCCGCGGCCTCGCAGTCGAGGAGCTCGATCTGCGTACGCGCAGCGACGGCGACGGCGGCGTGCTGTCGGTGCGCACGCGACTGCGTCCACTGGATGGCGCGACGTTGAGCTGGGCCGCGGTCGAGCTGGACGGCCCATCGGGCCTGCACCGTTCCGAGCTCGCGCTCAGCGGATCCGCAGACGGGCCAGCCGCTGCCGGGGAGCTGTCGATCCGTGACGTCGAGCGGTGGTGGCCGCACACTCACGGGCGCCCTGCGCTGCACGACGTGCGCCTGCTCGTCGGCGACGGCCGATCGGAGACCGTCATCGACGCCGGGCGGATCGGGTTTCGTGAGCTGGCGTTCGGGTCCACGCCCCGGCACACGGTCGAGCAGGACGGGCTCGATCTTCATGTCAACGGTGTGCAGGTGTTCGCGCGCGGGGCCGTCTGGACGCCGCCCGATTTCGTCGGCCTGGCGCGATCCGAATGCGATCTGCGCGCCGACCTGGCGTGCGTGGTCGAAGCCGGGATGAACATGCTGCGTCTGCCGGGCACCGGCGCCTATGAGTCGCGCGCGTTTCACGACCTCTGCGACGAGCTCGGGATCCTCGTGTGGCAGGACTTCATGTTCGCCAACTTCGATTATCCGATCGAGCTGGAAAGTTTTCGCGCGAGCGTCGCGCGCGAGGCGAACGAGCTCCTGGCGACCGTCGGCGGGCGCCCGAGCCTGACCGTGCTGTGCGGCAACAGCGAAGTCGAGCAGCAGGTCGCGATGCTCGGACTCGATCCCTCGCTCGGTCGCGGTGAGCTGTTCGGCGAGATGCTCCCGGAGCACGTGCGGCAAAGCGGTGTTGACGCTGTCTACGTGCCGTCCGCGCCGTGCGGCGGCGCCCTTCCGTTCAGGCCCGATCGAGGGATCGCCAACTACTACGGTGTGGGCGGCTATCGACGCCCTCTGGAGGACGCCCGTCGCGCAGGCGTGCGTTTCGCCGCCGAGTGCCTCGCATTCTCGAACGTCCCCTCGGCGGCCGGTTACGCTGAGGCGCCGAGTCAGACAGCGACACGGCCGTGCGCTGGGGATCCGCTCCCACACGGCGGCATACCCCGCGACGTAGGTGCCGATTGGGATTTCAGGGACGTCCGCGACCACTATCTCGGCCTGCTGTTCGGCGTCGACGCGCGCGCCTTGCGCGACGCCGACCCCGAGCGCTACCTCGAGCTCGCCCGAGCCGCCACAGGCGAGGTGATGGCCGAGGTCTTCGGCGAGTGGCGCCGTGCCGCCTCTCCCTGCCGGGGCGGCCTCGTGCTGTGGCTGCGCGACCTGCTGCCCGGCGCCGGCTGGGGCCTGATCGACAGCCGTGGTGTCCCCAAGGTCGCCTACCACCACCTCAAGCGCGCCCTCGCTCCGGTCGCCGTGTGGACGATCGATGAGGGCCTCGGCGGCATCGTGGCCCACGTGGCAAATGATCGCCCCCGACCGCTCACGGCCTGGCTGCGCGTGACGTTGTATCGAGACGGCGAGCTGCCTCTGGAGGAGACCGCCGTCCCGATCGAGCTCCCTGCCCACGGCCACGGCGAGTGGGACGTCGAGGCGCTGATCGGCCGCTTTGTGGACGCCTCCTGGGCCTACCGCTTCGGCCCGCCCGCGCAGGACGCGATCGTGGTCAGCCTGGAGCGGGAGCGCGCGAGCGCCTCGCAGGTGATCGCCCAGGCGGTCCGCTTTCCCGCCGGACGGCCAATCGAGCGCACTGCGCCGGAGGAGCTCGGCCTCGCCGCTGAGTCGACGAAGTTCGAGGACGGGCGCATCCAGCTGGCACTGTCCAGCACGCGGCTCGCGTTCGGCGTTCGCGTCGATGCGCCCGGCTGGCTGCCGAGCGACGACGGGTTCTGTGTCGAGCCCGGCGGCACGCAAATTGTGATCCTGCGACCCGCCCCGGGCGAGCGCCCGCCGCAGACGTGCACGCTCCGCGCGCTCAACATGCACGGTCATCTCGAGCTCGACCTCTACGCAACAACGCCGTGAGCGCGCCGGAGACATCGCGGCCGCTGTATCTGGGTGCGCCGACGGCACAGGTGTTCGCCTTCTTGCACGAGACCGCCGCGACGTCGAGTCAGACCGCAGTGCTGCTCTGCCCGCCATTCGGCTGGGAGGACATGTGCTCGTATCGCATCCGCCGCGAATGGGCCGAACAGCTGGCCGCGAGCGGTTACCGGACGCTTCGAATCGATCTCCCCGGCAGCGGTGACAGCGCCGGCGCGCCGACAGACCCCAATCAGCTTGACCGCTGGACGCAAGCCGTCGCAGACGCCACGCGGTGGCTGCGAGCGGGCAGCGGCATCGCGCGCGTGGCGGTGATCGGCATCGGGCTCGGCGGAATCGTCTCCTGCCGCGCGGCGATGGCAGGAGCACCGATCGACGAGCTCGTCCTCTGGGCGGTGCCGAGCCGCGGCCGCACGTTCCTGCGCGAGCTGCGTGCCTTCTCCAAGATGGAGGCCGCCAACCTGCTCGAGGCGGGCGAGGCCGCGCCACCGGGTGACCCCGAGGACGCAGGGACGCTGAGTGCCAACGGCTATCTGCTGGGCGCCGAGACGGTCACGGAGCTCGAACGCCTGGACCTGTCGGCCGCGGAGCCGAGCTCCCCGGCGCTCGCGCGTGCGCTGTTGCTGGGACGCGACGGGCTGAAGGTCGACCGGGCCCTCGCCGAGGCGCTTGAGCGTTCCGGCGCCGCCGTGACGATCGCCGACGGCCCTGGCTACGGCACGATGATGATGGAGCCCCAGGACGCGCGCACGCCGACCGCGGTGATCGCGCTGGTGAGCTCATGGCTGGCAGCGAGCGAGCGGCAGCTGGATACAGCTGGCGGCGACGAGCCGCAGATCGGTGCGAGCGCGCGCGCGCCTGAGCAGAGCAACGAGATGGTCTTGCATCACGAGGGCGTTGAGCTGCGCGAGCGGCCCGTGTTCCTCGACCGGCCCGGCGGGCGTCTGTTCGGCGTGCTGAGCGAGCCGCTCGAGAGCCGCGGAGCACTTACCGCCGTGCTGCTGAATGCCGGGCCCCAGCGCCGGACCGGACCCAACCGCCTGTGGGTCGAGATCGCGCGTCGCTGGGCCGCGAAAGGCGTGCCGACACTGCGCTTCGACGCGGACGGCATCGGGGACTCCGACGGCGACGCGTCCGTGCTCGCGCGCAATACCGAGTTCTACCGGCCGGACTACGTCGAGCAGGCTCGCGCGGCCGTCGAGATGCTCGCCGAGCGCGGGCTGCCGCCCCGCTTCGTGATGCTCGGCTTGTGCGCCGGCGCCTACTGGTCGGCGCACACCGCACTCGCCGACGAGCGGGTTGCCGCCGTGATCATGCTCAACCCGCGCACGCTGGTCTTCGATGAGTGGCGGCACGCGGTCAGACGCACTCGCCAGCTCAGAGAGAGGGTCCTGCTGGCGGCGACCTGGCGCAAGCTGCTTCACGGCGAAATCAGGTTTGCGCGGCACCTCGAAACCGCGCGCGACCTTGCCGGACGCGCCGTCAGCGTGCCAACCCGGGCGCGTTCGCGGATCGTCGCCTCGCGTCGCGGCGGCGAGCCTGCACGCGAGCCGATCGAAGACCTGTTCGACGCGCTCAAGGACCGCCGCCAGCGCGGGCTGCTGCTGTTCACCGGCAGCGAGGTGCTGCGCACCGAGCTCAGCCGCAGCGGCGTGCTCGACCGGATCGATCGCTGGCCGAACCTCGAGCTGACGCTGGCGGGGACCTCGGCGGACACGCACACGCTCCAGCCGCTCTGGCTGCAGCGTCAGGTTCACGCGCTCGTCGATCGCGTCCTCGAGGAAGAGCTGGCGCGCGTCGCCGCGTAGGATCCAGCCGATGGCCATCCGCGTGGGGATCGATCTGGTGTCCGTAGAGACGGTGCAGGACTCGATCCGTGAGCATGGCGACAGCTACCTGCAGCGGATTTACACCGAGCGCGAGCTGAACGACTGTCGCGAGGCCACGGGCACGATGGCCGAGCGGCTCGCAGGTCGCTTCGCTGCCAAGGAGGCCGCCCTGAAGGTCCTGCGCCCCGAACGGGAGGCCGTCCCCTGGGCCACGATCGAGGTGGTGCGCCAGCCGTTGGGCTGGGTCGAGCTCGAGCTCAGCGGGCACGCCGCGGCACTGGCCGAGAGACAGGGCCTGGGAACCTTCGCGCTGAGCATCGCCCACGAGCAGGGCTATGCGACGGCGGTCGTCGTCGCCGACTGCGCCTGAGCTGGCGCGGCCGGCGTCGAGCGCGCAATCGCGGCCGACCAGGTCCGCCGGGGCAATGACCGGGCGCCGTTCTCACGGATAGTCTGCGCCGGTGGGAAGCACCGCTCCGGAGCCAGTCACCGCGCCCGCACGCTGCGACCTCGCGATCGTCGGCGGCGGCATCGTCGGGCTGGCAGTCGCACGCGAGCTGATCGCGCGCAACCCGAAGGCATCGGTCTGCGTGCTCGAGCGCGAGACCGAGCTCGGCACACACCAGACCGGCCACAACTCGGGTGTGATCCACGCCGGCGTCTACTACCTCCCCGGCTCGTTGAAGGCGCGGCTGTGCGTCGAAGGCGCACGCGAGCTGTATGACTACTGCGAGCAGCGGGGCATCGCGACGGAGCGTTGCGGCAAGGTGATCCTCGCCACCGACGCGAGCGAGCTCGACCGGCTCGCGGAGCTCGAACGGCGCGGCAGAGCCAACGGCGTGCCCGGCCTGCGCCGCATCGACTCCGCCGGCATCGAGGAGCTCGAGCCGCACGCCCGCGGCGTTGCCGGGCTCTACTCCCCGGACACCGGGATCGCGGACTTCGCCGCCGTCGCGCATGCCTACGCCGCGGACATCCGCGAGGGGGGCGGCACCGTCGCGACGGGCTGCGACGTCGACGCTGTTCGCGTCGACGGCCGCTCGCTGCGACTGAGTCACTCACACGGCGGCACCGAGGCCGGCAACGCCGTGTTCTGTGCGGGCGCCTGGGCGGATCGCCTCGCCGTCGCCGCCGGCGCCGACCCGGACCCCCGGATCGTCCCGTTCCGCGGTGCCTACCTGCGCCTCGCGCCCGAGCGTCGCCACCTGGTCCGCTCACTGATCTACCCCGTACCCGACCCATCGCTGCCGTTCCTCGGCGTGCATCTCACCAAGCACATCGGCGGCGACGTCCTGGTTGGCCCGACCGCGCTGATGGCCGGCGCGCGCGACGCCTACCGACTCTCGACCGTCCGCCGCCGCGACCTCGGCGACACGCTGATCTGGCCCGGGACGTGGAAGATGCTCGCGCGCTGGTGGCGCACCGGGGTGACCGAGCTGCGCCACGCGGCGCTGCGCTCGGCGTTCGTGCGCGCCGCCGCACGCTACGTGCCCGAGCTCGAGGTCGCTGACGTCGAGCCCGCGTTCGCCGGCGTTCGCGCGCAGGCGCTCGGTCGCGACGGCAAGCTCGTCGATGACTTCGTCTTCTCGCACACCGAACGCGCCCTGCACGTGCGCAATGCCCCTTCGCCCGCCGCCACCTCCTCACTCGCGATCGCCCGCCACGTCGCCGACGAAGCCGAGCGGGCCTTCGCGCTGGGAAGCTAGGCTCGCGTCAGTCGCGCGACCGCGTCCGGCACGCCCTCGGCGGCCGACGCAAACCGTGGCTGCCAGCCGAGCTCGCGCTTGATCTTCGCGTTCGAGGAGCGCGCCGAGCGCACGACCGCGTCGACGGCGTTCGAGCCGGCCACCAGGCGCGCGAACGCCACGGGGATACGCCGCGGCGCACCGACCCCGAGCGCCCTCGCCGTCAGCGCCATGAAATCGCGGTATGCGATCGGCCGATCGTCGGCAACGTGGTAGGTCGATCCGGCCGGAGCCTCCAGCACAGCCAGCAGCAACGCGGCGGCCACGTCCTCGACGTGCGCCACATCCCATAGGTTCTCGCCGCGTCCGATCACCGCGAACCGGCCGGGCTGACGAAGGAGCGGTACCAGCTCCTGCGCGTACCAGCCGCCGGGGCCGTAGACGTGCGAGGGTCGGACGATCACCGCCGGCAGCCCGGAGTCGCGCACGAGGCGCTCGCCCTCCTGCTTGGAGCGCCCGTAGGGGGTCGCGACCGGCAGCGGCTGATCCTCGCGGAGCAGCGCCCCGTGAGCGTCTCCGGTCACGACCGTCGAGGAGAACACGATCCTCGGTCCCGTCGCGACGTCGGCGCCCGCGAGCTGGGCGCATGCGCGCAACAGCCGAGCGGTGCCCGCGACGTTCACCTCGCGGAGCGTGCGCTCATCGCGCTGGGATGCGATCTCCGCGGCGAGGTGCAGGACACACTCCGGCTCGGCGGCGCGCACCGCGTCGTGCACGCGACGCTCGTCGCTCAGATCGGCCAGCACGGGACGCGTGCCCGCGGGCTCGGAGCCGGCACGGCGCACGAGCGCCACGACCTCGTGCTCGCGCGCGAGCAGTTGCTCTGCGACGACGCCGCCGATGAACCCGCTCGCTCCCGTGATCAGCACACGCATGCTTGGCCCAGCCTAGACAGTACGGCTCACTCCGACTCGCCGCGATCCGGAAGTACCAGTCCGGGTGAGGCGTTGCTTGATAGATGTCGGCTAGCGCTGAACGGTCCACCGAACGGTACGCACCTGGCGTCAAGAACACGTTTGGCGCGATCGGCACACGCACCTGGTGCGTGCTCTTGGTCGCGGCCGCGGGGGCAGCAATCCTGTGGGGCCTGGGGCAGAGCCGAGCCGCGCTCTACGTTGGCGACGCGGAAGAGTACAACCAGTACGCGCTGAATCTCATCCGCCATGGCGTCTTCTCCAGTGATGCCGCGGCGCCCTTCTACCCTGGCGTCACGCGAACGCCTGGTTACCCGGCGTTCCTGGCGTTCTTCCATCTGATCACCATGCACTCCGGGCTGCTCGTGCAGATCGCGCAGTTCGCCCTGGTCGCCGTGATCATGTGGCTCGTCTACGGAATCGCGTTGGAGGTCTCGGACATTCGTGTCGCGAGGATCAGCGCCGTTCTGAGCGCCACGTATCTGCCATTCCTCTGGTTTGCAGCCCGAGTCGGGCCCGAAGTCCTCGCTTCAGCGCTGGTGACGCTCGCCATCCTTCTTCTCATCAAGGCCAGGAAGAGACCATCCGCGCGAATGTGGATAGGGGTCGGGCTGACGCTCGCGGCGGCCGCCTACGTACGTCCTGAGATCGCCGGTCTGGGGGTGGTCATCGGGCTGGGCGTGCTGCTGACCGGCGAAGGCGGCTACCGGACACGATCCCGGCTGCTGCCCCCGGCTCTCGTTCTCGCGGCGATGCTGCTCGCGCTCGCACCGTGGATGATCCGAAATACATCCGTGGCGCACAGTTTCGTGCCCTTTGACTCGTACCTCGGCGAGGATCTGATCGCCTCAGCCGATCAATACGCGGGCACGTTCGGCTATCAGACCTCGGAAGCCGAATGGGTGCGTTTGAACGCCCAAACCGCCGCGATCGCCCGGCCCGTCGAGTCGCAGCACCCCACGGCACGCGAACAGGTTGCCGCAGACACCGCCCTGACGCGTGAGGCACGCAACATCATCAGCCACGTGCCTCCGGGCACGATTCTGCGGAGTCTCCCACACCGGCTTGCCACTCTATGGGGCACCGCCGACGAGTATCCGAGCGGACGATCGTGGTCTTCCCTGGCGGGGCTGCTCGGCTGGTTGCAGTACGGGTTGATGCTTGTCCTGGTGCTCGCCGGTGTCGTGATGCGACGTCGACATTTGCTGCAGGAGTGGCCGCTGTGGGTGGCTGTGCCGTACTTCACCGCGCTGCACCTCGTCTCCCACGTCGAGAGCCGCTATAGCCTGACCGCCCGCCCCGCGCTGCTCGTCTATGCCGCGATCGCTGCAGCGGTCGTCCTGGAGCGAATCTCGCGCGCCTGGCACAACGGGCCGTCGGTAGACCTCGCGCGGGCATCCCGTTCTTAGGCTGGTGTTTGGTGTTGCCGTCTACACGGGCGAGCGCGGCCGACCTTGACTTCCAAGCTGTTGCGGGTAACCTCGTTTTCGGGATTGGCGAGCCATCTGGAGGGAACCGGATGCGCTCGAGGCAGCAGTACGGTGGGATGTCGGAGGGACGATGAGGACCGGGGCCTGGAGGTGGGCGCAGCGTCGGCATGAACGATCCGGTTCGCACCCGCCACGAACAGTGCGCGAGCCGCGTGCCTGGATCATCGCGGAGGTCATTCGAGCGTTGGGCGTCGCTAGGAACCGATCCGTGCTTGTTGACCTCGCCCACGATGCTTCGATCGGTGAGCAGGTACCCGGCGAAGGGGAGTACGCGGGCCGGGCTCTCAGCGCACAGCGCGCAGGCCTGCCATCGTGCGGGAGGCGGAGGAGATCGCGGCAGCCCTCGATCGGCCAGAAGCGCGAGGAAGCACTGAAAGGACTCGAAGAGTGCGCCCACTAAGGCTCAGACCAACTGGCATGAGGGCGATCGTGGCGGCGGTCGTCGTGGCGGCGTTGGTCATCGCGGCCTGCACAGCCGGCCCGGGCCTGGCGTCTGGCACCCGCTCGCAAGCCGCCACGATGGACATGGGCACGATGGACATGGGCACTCCGAGCACAAGCGCGATGCAGCAGATGGAGATGCCCACGAACGCGGCGTGGGTGTCATACGCGCGCGTGCTCACGCCACACGGGTGGCACGTGACAGCCTCGAGCACGGCACGGCGAAGCAGCGCGCAAGCGGTGCTCGGGCCGAATCACTTCTGGCAGAGCGCGCCGCTTGACGGCGCTGTCCATCTCCCCCAGTCGCTGACCGTGACGTTCCCGCGGCCGACGGTCGTATCGAGTCTGACGTATGTTCCCCACGGCTTGCGCGACGTGATCGGGCGGTTCGTGGTGCGCTTGTCAGCGGACGGCGCGCGGTTTGGGAAGCCGGTCGCCTACGGCACCTGGCAGGCGAACAAGAACTTCAAGCGGGTCGGCTGGGTTCCACAGGTCGTCAGAGCGATCCGTCTGACAGCCCTGTCGCTGTCCTCACGGCGGGATCGGGCCGTCGCGATCGCTCGGATCGAGCTGACAGGTGCTGAGCAGCACGTGGGCGCTCCGCGAGGCGATCTCGCCGACCAGGGAGCCACGACCACGGCCAAACGCGGCGCGTCCAGCTCATCGGTCGTCGGTGAATGGGGACCGACGATCGCGTTTCCGCTGATACCGGTCGCCGCGGCGCTGATCCCGGGCGACAAGCTCATCGTCTGGTCCGCCGACTCGGTCAACGATTTCGACGCGTCCGACGAGGACCAGTACACACAGACGGCGATCCTCAATCTTGCAACCGGGGCTGTGAGCAGTGCGACGGTGAGCAATACCGCGCACGACATGTTCTGTCCCGGCGCCTCGATCCTGCCCAACGGAGAAGTGATCGTGACGGGCGGCATCGGCAACACCGACACGAGCATCTATGACCCGACGACCAACACTTGGCGAGCGGGTCCGCAGATGAACATCGGCCGTGGCTATCAGGGACAGGCGACGCTCCCAGACGGTCAGGTGTTCGTGCTCGGCGGCTCCTGGTCGGGGGGCATCGGCGGCAAGCTCGGCGAGATCTGGTCGCCGACGGGGGCTTGGCGGGAGCTCACCGGCGTCCCGGCGAACCCGATCTACACGAACGACAGCGACGGGGTATACCGCGCCGACAACCACGGCTGGTTCATTGCGACCTCGGGCGATCGGATCTTCCAGGCGGGACCATCGGCCGAGATGCACTGGATTACGACCACCGGTGAAGGGACGATCACAGCGGCTGGACCCCGGGGAACGAGCGGCGATGAGATGAACGGCAATGCCGTGCTCTACGACGTCAACAAGCTCCTCACCGTCGGCGGCGCGCCGTCATATGAAGACTCAAACGCCACCGACGTGGCGAACGTAGTCGAAATCGCCGGCAACACGCCGAAGGTCACCGCCACGGCACCGATGGCCTACCATCGTGCATTCGCCAACAGCGTCGTGCTGCCGACGGGCAACGTCTTTACGGTCGGCGGCCAGAGCTACGCGGTTCCGTTCTCCGATGAAACCGCGGATATGTATCCGGAGATGTGGAACCCGTCGAGCGGGGCCTGGAGCGCGCTGGCCGAGGAGGCGGAGCCCCGCGTCTATCACTCGGTCGCGGTGCTGCTGCCCGACGGCACCGTGTTCTCCGGGGGGGGCGGGCTCTGCGGAGAATGCTCGACGAACCATCCCGACGGGCAGATCTTCTACCCGCCGTATCTGTTCAACGCGAACGGCTCGCGGAGGAAGCGGCCCGCGATCTCCTCAGCACCGAGCTCGGCACAGACTGGCCAGACGATCCCCGTGACCACGAACAGGCGCGTCTCGAGCTTCGTGCTGATGCGCTACGGCGAGGCCACCCACACTGTCGACAACGACCAGCGGCGAATTCCGCTGCCGATCGCCTCCTCCCGCAAAGACACCTACCAGTTGACGATCCCATCCGACCCAGGGATCGCCCTGCCGGGGCCGTACATGCTGTTCGCGATCAACGCCAAAGGCACGCCGAGCGTCTCGGCGACGATCTTCATCTCGACGCCGGCGCAGTCGACTCCGACGAGCGCGTACGGCAAGCAGACCGATGCGGATGGGCCGGCGGTCTACTGGCCGCTCTCGGATGCATCCGGGTCGGGCTTCGCGAACGACCTCTCCGGCGACCGTGACACCGGTGCGTTCAGCCCCTCGGGCATCGCCTACCAGACGCCCAGCCCCGTCGAGAACCCGGACGGCGAGGGCCTGACGCTCAGCGGCGGCCAGCTGGTCTCCACTCAGCCCCAGATGACGCCGAGCAGCTACTCGGAGGAGCTCTGGTTCAGGACGACCTCGACGAGCGGGGGGATGCTCGCCAGCTACGGCGACTCTGCGACCGGGTCCAACGATGCTGAGGACCGGTCCCTCTACATGACCCCAAGCGGTCAGATCGACTTCGGCACATGGACCGGGGTGACGAACGTCATCTCCAGCGCGGGCACGTACAACGACGGCAAGTGGCACTTCGTCGTCGCCACCCAGAGCAGCGACGGAATGCACCTTTTCATCGACGGCGCCGAGGTGGCATCCGGCTCCGAGACCGAAGCCCAGCCCTACCTTGGCTATTGGCAGGTGGGTGGCGCGGTCACAAGCGGGTGGCCGAACGCGTCAAGCAGCGCATTCTCCGGCGGCATCAGCGACGCTGCGCTGTACCTGAGCGAGCTGACGCCGGCTCAGATACTCACTCAATACGACGCCTCGCCGGCAGCCGGCGCAGCCGGCGGGCTGCAGTCGATCACGTTCACATCGACCGCGCCGACGAGACCCGTGCTGGGCGGGAACTACACCGTTTCCGCAACCGGCGGCGCATCGGGTAACCCGGTGACGTTCAGCATCGACGCGTCCAGCACCGCCGGCGCCTGCACGAGCGCGGGGAGCGAGGGAGCGACGATCACATTCACGGGGTACGGCGTGTGCGTGATCGACGCAAACCAGGCCGGGAACGCCTACTACGAACCGGCAGCGCAGGTGCAGCAGTCGATGACGATCGGCCTGCCGAGCGGCTACCGCCCCTGGGTGATAGCCAGCGACGGGCTCTGTGTGGACGTGAACGGGGCCAGCCTCGAAGCCGGGGCGTTCGTCCAGCAGTGGAGCTGCAACGGCGGGACAAACCAGGACTTCGAGTTCGTGCCGGTCGCCGGCGGCTACGGCGAGCTCCAGGGCGAGAACTCCGGTGACGATGTCGCAGTCGCAGAAAGCTCAACGATTGCCGGCGTGCCCGACATCATCCAACAGGTTCCGATCGGCTCTGCGAACGGCCTGTGGCTGCCCAGGCAGCAATCGGACGGCTCATGGCAGTTCCAGAACGAGAACAGCGGATTGTGCCTGGACGACCACGGCGCAAGCACCGCACCGGGCCAGCAGCTCGACCAGTCACCGTGCACGAACGCGCCCGGCGATAGCGAGGACTTCGCGCCGGAATAAGACCGGGCAACGGCAGGTTGCCGCCTTGCCACCCAGCCCGCCGGCGTTGGCGGACGACGGACATCAGCTGCGTGCAGCCGCCGCGTGCTCGATCACTTCCGCCATCTGCGCGCGGAATCGCTCGCGGCCGAAGCCGCGCGCGTTCTCGCGCGCGTCAGCGGCGTTCAGCTCGAGCTGCTCGAAGTGCTCGATCGCGGCCGCCAGAGAGTCGCGGCTCTGCGCTCCGAACAGCACGCCCGTGCGACCGTCGAGCACGGTCTCGACGGCACCCCCAATGCCATAGGCGATCACCGGCGCGCCGGCCGCCTGCGCCTCCACCGGGACGATCCCGAAGTCCTCCTCCCCTGGGAACAGCAGCGCGCGCGCGACGGCGAGCAGGCGATCGCGTTCGGTGTCTGAGACCTTGCCGAGAAACTCCGTGCGAGCGCTTGCGGCGCGCGCCCGCGCCGCCACGAGCGCGCGACCGTCGCCGGCCACGTACAGTGGCCGTCCGAGGGCCTCGCACGCGGCCACCGCGAGATCGACGCGCTTGTACGGAACCACTCGGCCGAACACCAGGTAGTGCTCGCCGGGATCGCGCGGCAGCGAGAGATAGTGATCGACGTCAACCGGGGGGTGGACGATCTCGGCCTCGCGCCCGTAGTAGCGCTTGATCCGCTCGGCCACGTAGCGCGAGTTCGCCACGAACAGATCCGGACCGCTCGCACCGGCGAGGTCTTCGCGCCGCAGCCGCGCGAGCAGCGGCGGCAGCACGAGCCTCATCGCGCGCCCGACCTCCTCGCCCTCGAGGAAGCCCTCCTCCCACGCGTAGCGCATCGGCGTGTGGCAGTAGCAGACGTGCAGCGCGTGCGGCGCCTTGCGTACGTTCTTCGCGCACGCGTGGCTGCTCGACAGCACGAGATCAAAGCGAGACAGATCGAAGGACGCGAACGCGCGGTTCATCAGCGGCAGCAGCTTCGGGTAGTGGCTGCGCGCGCCCGGGATGCGATCGAGGAACGAGCTGTGCACCTTGCGCGCGGTGATCTGCGCCGGCCACGGGGCCGGGTCATAGATCGAGGTGAACAGCTCCGCCTGCGGGAACATCTCCAGCAGCTCCACGAGCACCTGCTCGGAGCCACCCGGAATCGTCAACCAGTCGTGGACGATCGCGACGCGCGCGAAGCGAGCGCGCAGGCGATCGAGCGGTGCGGGTCCGACCGGTTGGCCTCCTGACGGCACCGACGCGAGACTACACGCCCCGCGGCCTGGGATCATGGCGCCGAATGGCCGACTCCCCGACCCTGCGCGGGCGCGACATCGTGTGCGTCGGCTTCGCCGACTGGGACACCGAGCTGTGGACCAACCAGCATCACCTGATGTCGCGCCTGGCCCGCGAGAACAGGGTGCTGTTCGTCGAGTCGCTCGGACTGCGCCAGCCGCAGCTCGCCGGCCGCGACCTCGCGCGGATCGCGCGCCGCCTGCGCCGCGGGCTCGCGCCGCCGCGCGCGAGCGACGGCCTGCACGTGCTCTCGCCGCTCGTCATCCCGCTCCACCGCAACCGCGCGGTCCGCGCCCTCAACGCGCGCCTGCTGCCCGCGCTCGTGCGCCGTGCCGCCGCGCGGCTCGGACTGCGCAACCCGATCCTGTGGGCATACGTGCCGCAGGCCGAGGTCCTGATCGATGCGCTCGCACCCGCGCTCGTCGTCTACCACTGTGTCGATGACATCTCCGCGCACGCGCGCATCGACAGCGCGAGCTTCCGCGCGGCCGAGGATCGCTTCGCGGCGCGCGCCGATCTCGTGCTCGCGAGCGCTCCCGCGCTCGCGGCGCGGATGCGCGGGCTCTCAGCGAACGTCCTCGAAGCCGCGAACGTCGCCGACATCGAGCTGTTCGCGCGCGCGCTCCAGCCCGGTCCGACCGATCCCGCGATCGCCGCGCTGCCGGCACCGCGGATCGTCTTCACCGGCGCGATCGCCGCCGCCAAGCTCGATCTGCCGCTGCTGCGCTCGCTCGCGCGCCTGCGCCCGCTCTGGTCGTTCGCGCTCGTCGGTCCGGTCGGCCTCGGCGACCCGCACACCGACATCTCCGCGCTCGCCGCCGAGCCCAACGTCCACCTGCTCGGCGTGCGCTCCTACCGCGAGCTGCCGAGCGTCCTGCGCGCGGCAGATGCCGGGCTGATCCCCTATGCGCAGAACGAGCTGACCGCGAGCATCTTCCCGATGAAGGTGTATGAGTACCTCGCGGCCGGGCTGCCGGTCATCGCCACACCGCTGCCCGCGCTGGCCGGGGTCGCGGAGGTGAGCAGCGCCGCCGACGCCGAGGGCCTCGCCGCGCTGCTCGACCGCGCGCTCGCCGAGGACAGCCCCGCGCGACGCGCACAGCGCTCGGCCGGCGCCGCCGCGCATTCCTGGGACGCCCGCCTGCGGGAGATCGCGTTGGCGGTCGACGCGCTGTGAGAGACCTGCTCGTCACGACGCACACGCCCGTGCTCGGCAGCGGCCAGGCGGTGCGCACCTACGGCGTCGCGCGTGCGCTCGCCGCGCACCGCCCGCTGACGCTGCTGTACGCGCGCTTCGGCGCGGCCGAGCCCGACGCCCGCTTCCGCGCGATTCCCGGGATCGAGCTGTGCGAGGTCGTGCCATCGCGCGGCCCGCGCCGCGCCGGCGCATACGCCGCCGCGCGCCTCAGCGGCGTCGCGAGCGGCTTCGCGCGCGGCATCTCCGCCGAGCTCGCGGCGCGGGCGGGCGTGCTCGCGCGCGAGCCCGACCGTGGCCGCGTGATCGCCGATGGGCCGATCGCCGCCGCGACGCTCGCGCGGCTCGCGCGAAGCCGCGCGGTGATCTACAACGCCCACAACCTCGAGTCCGGCTTCCGCGGCGATTTCAGCTTCGTCTCCGCGCGTCAGGCGCGCGCGCTCGCCCGCTTCGAGCGGCGGCTGCTCGCGCACGCGAGCGAATCCTGGATGGTCAGCGATGCCGACATCGACGGAGCCCTCGCGCTCTGCCCCGACGCCCGCCTGCGCTACGTCCCGAACGTCGTCGACGTGGCCGCGATCACCCCGGTGACCGCGAGCGTGGGCGCGCGCCGCGCGCTGTTCGTCGCCAACTTCGCCTACGCGCCCAACCACTACGGCATGAGCTTCCTGCTCGACGAGGTCTTCCCGCGCGTCTGGGCGGAGCTTCCCGACGCGCGGCTCGTGCTCGCCGGCGGCGGCCTCGAGCTCCCGCCCAGCGCTGACGCTCGCGTCGAAACGCTCGGCTACGTCGATGATCTCGCCGCCGTCTACGCCGGCGCCTCATGCGCGGTCGTGCCGCTGCTGCAGGGCGGCGGCACACCGCTGAAGCTGATCGAAGCGCTCGCCTACGGACTGCCGGTGATCGCCACGCCGCGAGCCGTCGCCGGGCTCGACGTCCACGACGGCATCGATTCGATCGTCGCGGCCGGCGCGGCCGAGTTCGCCGCCGCGCTCGTGGGTGTGCTGCGCGACGGCGCGCCACAGCTCGGCTCGAGCGCACGCGCTCTCGCCGCCGAGCGCTATTCGATCGAGGCGCTCAGCGTGCTGCTGGCGCCATAGGCGCGAGCAGCAGCTCGGCCGAGCCGTCGATCGGCGCGTCTTCGCCGTCGCCCTCCGCGGCCGTCCACGTGATCAGCGCGAGCACGCCCAGCTGGGTCGCGAACAGCAGTGTGAAGCGCGGATCGACACCCGTGAAGCTCGCGGTCGTGTCGATTGTCAGCAGCCCCACCATGCCGCACAGCGACGCAAGCGCGAACGCGCGCAGCAGCGGCTCGTGGCTCGCACGCCAGGCCTGCCAGGCGACCCACATGCTGCCGATCATGATCCCGATGTACGCGAACGCGCCGAGTATCCCCAGCTTCAGCCAGAACCACAGCAGCGCGAAGTGGACGTACTGGCGGGCTTCTGGCTGACCTTCGAGCGAGAGCGTCTGCGCGGTCGCCCGCCACGGGATCGTCACCCCCAGGCCGCTGATCGGATGCGCACGGATCTCCGCGATCACGTTCGCGCGCTCGTTGAGGCGATAGCGGTCCTGCGCGCTCGCCTCGAGCTTCGACGGCGAGAGCGATTCCGCGCGTTTGACGATCGGGATCTGATCCTGGAAGTGGATCGATCCGAGCAGCCAGATCGAGACCGCCACCGCCAGGCCAATCGGAATCAGCAGCCGGCGACCGACCGGGGACGTGCCGAGAATCACGACCAGCACAACCCCGAGCGCCGCGCTGATCCAGAACGAGCGGCGATAGGAGAGCAGCAGCGACGCCGTCAGCAGCGGTAGCAGCAGCGTCATCCACAGCGGCGGTTTCGCGCGCGCGAGCAGGGCCGCGAACACGCTCAGCGCCGCGATCATGATCAGCCAGTTGCTCGTCGGTTCGTAGTAGGTGAGCTCGGCCACTCCTTCGATCGGCGTGCCGAGATGGCCGGCCACCTCGACCAGGCCGACGAGCGCCTTGAAGCCGGCGAGCGCCAGCGCCCAGCCCAGCAGCCGCGTGATCTGGGCGCGGTTGAGGTCGAGGTTGGCGACCGCCAGCGGCATCACCAGCAGGTACGCGAGGACATGCTCGGAGGTCACCGCGAAGCGCAGGCTCGCGCCCGCCGCGTGGCCCACGACGACTCCCGCGACCATCGCCAGCGCGAGCGTCACGAGCGGCACGACCAGCGGCCGCGGGACGCGCAGCGGGCGTCCCGTGCGGATCACGTCGAGGGCGACCGCGATGACCGCCAGCGCGACCAGCCCGTCCACGAGCGTGATGTCTTTGAAGCCGATCGTGTACAGCTGCTCGGTCGCCGGCAGGATCCCGAAGTCCGAGACCTCGATGAGAACGGTCAACACGACGACAAGCACCACCGCCGCGACGGGCCGCATCAGCAGAGCGACAACCAGCGCGATGATCAACGGCAGCGCCAGGCCCGCGAACCCGAACTTGTGGATTCCGGCGAGCGAGATCAGCGCGACGAGCCCCGTCGCCAGCGTGCAGATCAGCAGCTCCCGGCGGGGAAGCGCGATCACCCGCATCGAGCGCGAGAACATGCTTCGGCTCAGAGGCGCGAGCCGCTCGGCCGGCGCCGCATCGCCGCGGAGGGCTCATCGGCGAGGTCGACGTCGAGCTCGGGCGGCTCCCCGACGTAGCTGTTGTAGCCGTAGTAGTTCGCGTCGCGCAACCCGGTGACGACAACCCCGATCGGGTTGATCATGTGCAGATCGAGGATCGCGCGGGCGCGCTGCACCTCGTCGCGGGTGGTCTGGTTGACACGCCCGACGATCAGCGTCGCATGGATTGCCGGGCTGTCGAGCAGCGCCTGCGTGTCGGCGACAGGGTTCAGCGGCGGTGCATCGACGATCACGATGCCATCCTCGCTCGAGAGCTCCGTGATGAGCTCCGCGATGCGCGCGGAGCCGAGCAGCTCCGAGGGATTCTGCGGGAGCCGCCCCGACGCCAGCACCGACAGGTTCGGCAGGCTCGCGAACGGCTCGACCATCACCTCCTCGAGCGTCGCCGCGCCGATCAGCGCGGTCGTGATGCCACGGCTCGGATCGAGGTCGAGATGTTTCGCGAACGTCGGCCGGCGCAGGTCGAGCTCGACGAGCACCGTATGCCGCCCGGTCAAAGCGATCGCGTGGGCGAGATCGATCGCCACCGTCGTCTTGCCCTCGCCCGCGATAGCGCTCGTCACGAGCAGCGTGTCGAGCTGATGGTTGACCGAGGCGAAGTCCAGCGCGCTGCGCAGGATGCGGTAGGGCTCGAGCTCATCCTCGCGCTCGGCGGCGCGACGAAAGCGCGACGCCGACTGCGGCACGCCGGTGAGCGCCGCCAGGCGGTACTCGCGTTCGAAGTCCTCGATCGACTTCAGGCGCCGGTCCAGCGATTCGAGCAGGAACACGAGCGAGAAGGCGATCGCGAGCCCGACGAGCAAGCTGATCACGATCGTCGTCGAGAGGCCCATTCCGGATGGGCTGGTCGGTGCGACGGCCAGGCCGATCACGTTCGCGCCGCCGCCCGCGAGCGCCCGGTCGGTGTTCAGATGCTGCAGCGATTCCTGCAGCGCGGCGCGCGCGGGTGAGTCCGCGGGCAGTGCCGAGAGCTGCTGCTCGAGCTTGCTCTCGGCGGTCTCGAGCCCGGACAGCTGTGAGCGCGTCCTGAATGCGATGTACTGCTGCGCGAACGCGTCCGCGAGCAGAGCCGAGTAGCGCGGCGATCCGGTCGTGGCGGTGATGTTCAGGATGTTCGCGTTCTGCGCCGCTTCGACCTTGACTTCACCGAGCAGCTCATCCGCCGGCGCCGACAGCTGCAGCTGCTGGCGAACGCCCTGCGCGACTTCCGAGGAATGCGCGACGAGGACTTCGGTATCGGCTTCGCGCTGCGGTTCGCCGCTTCCGGCCGAGGAGGCCCCGAGTGCCGAGTTGGCGAGCGTGGCGCTCTGAAAGCTGACGCTCGCAGTCGCTTCGTAGTGCTTGCTCGCCTTGCTGTAGCGGTAGACGCCGATGCCGACGCAGGCGATCAGGATGCCGGCGATCAGCAGCCAGCGGCGCGCGATCACGCTCAGCGCAGCGGCGAGCGCGTCGCTCCCGGCAGATGTCCGTGCTTGGTCGCGCGAGCTCATGCAATCGCCTCGGGCGGATCTGGCCGCATCATCTGCAAGACACAATAGCTGCGGCGGTTCTCACCAGAGCCTCATCGTCGCGCGCGCACACGACCTTGAACACGCCCGCGGACAGCCGGAGACATGCGTCCAGCGCACCGGCCGCCGCTCACGGCTGCCGCCACGTGGCCCGAAAGATCGCTTGCAGACGTCACGCAAGTGCGAACGCCGGGTAGCGACGCAAAAGCGATCCCCGCATTCCACCCCCGACAAAGGCACCCCCGTCGCGAGACGAGTCCGCAAAGCCAGGGGTCTCCCAGTGGAGACAGCCCAGCTACCGAAGGAGTTGAAAAGGATGACCACCCCGCCGTCGCCCCCCCGGGCACGCATCTCACCGCTGGTCCTGCTCGCAGCCACCTGTTTCACCGTTTCGCTCGCCACCGCCGCCGACGCGGCCGTGGCGCGGGAGCACGGCTTGAACCTCGCCGCACGTCGCAGCACCCAGGCAGATCACGAGCTGGTCGCCGCCGCCAAGCGGCTGAAGGCATGCAACGACGCGAACCGCTCACAGCCGCGCCGCTGCGCCGCCGAGCGCGCGGCCGTGCAGCACAGCGGTCGCCGCCTGGCTAGCTCCGAGCACCGCCTCGCGCAGCTGGCACGCGAGACCGCGCACGCACACAGCGCCGCCAGCTGGTCGGGTCAGCGCGCGCCGGTGCTGCTCGTCAGCGGCGAGCGCCTGTCGTGGGCGCGAATCGGCTCCATCAACTCCTACGTGCTCGCGCGCTCGGTGCCCGGCGCAGCCACGCAGTACTCCGTCGTGTGGGGCACCTCGACGACCCCGCCGCCGGTTCCCGGTGTCACCGTGACCTATTCGATCCGCACCGACGTCAACGGCTCAGCGTGGTCGAGCAGGCTCTCAATCGGCTACCCCGCGGCGAAGCCCACGCCGCCGGTGACGCAACCGAAAGCGCCCGAAACGACGCCGCCATCGGAAACCGTCGACACCCAGGCCGCTCCCGCGATCGTCGTCACCGGCGAAAAGCTCAGCTGGAACGCGATCCCCGGCGTCAGCGCCTATGTGCTCGCGAGCAAAGTCCCCGGACACGCTGAAAGCTTCACTGAGGTCAGCGGCACCTCGATCACACCGCCGGCCGTGCCCGGCGTGACCGTTCACTACAACGTCCGCACCGCCGTCGACGGCAGCGCGTGGTCGCCGGAAGTGTCGATCACCTACCAGAGCGCGACCGTCTCGCCGCCGCCGCCGCAAGAAACGCCGCCGCCGCCGACGGAATCGCCTGCCCCGAGCGGCGGTTTCGAACCGGGCATCAACTCGGGCACGAACCCCACGCTCGACGTTGAAGGCGCGGCCAAGCTCGGTGCGAGGATCGTGCGCATCGCGTTCGGGATCGGCGAGTCCGCCGCGCAAATGGAATCGGTGATCGCGATGTACGCCGCGAAGGGGATCCGCGTAGCACCGCTCGCGGACTTCGACGGCACGATGCCGAGCCCCGCCGAAGCGCAGAACCTCGCCGGCTGGGCCAGAGCATATGGCCCGGGTGGCAGCTACTGGGCCAAGCACGGCAACGGGCAGCTCGCAGTCCAGACGATCGAGTTCGGCAACGAGACCTCGCAGGGCTACCAGTACGGCAACAACGCCGGCGAACCGGCCTATCAGGCGCGCGCCGAGACGTACGCGGTGCGCGTCAAGGAAGCCGCTGAAGCGATCACCGCCAGCGGCGTGAAGGTCGGCGTGCTCGCAACCGATGAAGATTGGACCGGCGACTGGATGAACGGCATGTTCGCCGCGGTCCCGAACCTCGGCAGCTACATCGCCGGCTGGGTCACCCACCCCTACGGCACCGGCTGGCGTTCGAAGCTCGAAACCGTCGTCAAGCAGTCCGCCGCGCACGGCGCGCCGGCGAGCCTCCCGGTCGACATCACCGAGTGGGGAATCTCCTCCGACAACGGGCTCTGCCTCACCGAAAACTACGGGCTCAACCCTTGCATGACCTATCAGGAAGCGGCCGAAACGCTGCGCAAGGAGGTCGCTGAAATCCGCGCCTACCTCGGTAGCCGCCAGGGCCTGTTCCTGCTCTACCAGGTGCGCGACCAGTCAGAACCGGGCCAGACCAACAACCGCGAGGCGTACTTCGGTCTGCTGCAGCACGAACTCAAGCCGAAGGGCGCCTACACGACCGCGGCCGAGGAACTGCTCGCGATCTGATCAGATCGCGAGCAGCTCGCTGCGATAATCGAGCCGGTGGGCACTCGTGTCGCGCCCGGCACGGCCTCTACGTCAGCGCGCGGACCGGCGGACGGGGCCGAGCGCCGGCTCACATCGGCCTGGTGGCCGAGCACGACGATCGTCGTGCTCGGCCTCACCGTTCTCGGCGGCGCGCTGCGATTCGGCACCCTGAACGTCCAGAGCATCTGGCTCGACGAGTCGGCGACGCTGATCCTCGTCCATCGCGGCTTCGCGGGGATGCTGTCGCACCTCGCCTCGAGCGAGTCCACCCCGCCCCTCTACTACGTCCTCGTGTGGGCGTGGACGAAGGTGTTCGGCGCCGGCCCGATCGCCTTTCGGTCCCTCTCCGCGCTCGCCGGCACGCTGACGATCCCCGTCGCGTACGCCGCGGGCCGGCAGATCTCCACGCGCGCCGGCCTGTGGGCGGCCGCGCTGGCAGCGGTCAACCCGGCGATGTACTACTACTCCCAGGAGGCGCGCGCGTATGCGCTGCTGATCCTCCTCAGCGCCGCCGCGTTCGTGCTGTGGCAGCGCGCGCTGGCCGCGCCTGACGGGCGTCGGCTCGCGCTGTGGGCCGGGATGTCGGTGCTGGCCCTGCTGACGCACTACTTCGCCGCGTTCCTGTTCATCCCCGAGGCGGTGATCCTGATCCGCCGGCTTGGCTGGCCCCGGGTGTGGGCGCCGATCGCCGCCGTCGCGCTCGCCGGAGCCGCACTGCTGCCGCTGGCGGCCGCGCAGCGCGGCGACGGCAAGGTCAGCTGGATCGAAGAAGCGAGCCTCGGCTCGCGCATCGCCGAGACGGCCAAGCAGTTCCTCGTCGGCCTCTACGGCCCCGTCGAGATCATCACCGCGGTGCTCGCCGGACTGCTCGTCGCGGCCGCCGTCGCACTGCTGCTCAGGCGCGGTGAGCGGGACGAGCGCGGCGGCGCGCGCGACGCCGCGATCGTCGGCGTGGTCGCGCTTGCCGTGCCGGCGCTGCTTGCCCTCAGCCATGCGATCGACGTGTTCGACGGGCGCAACGTGATCGCCGCCTGGGTTCCCTGCGCGGTCGTCGTCGCCGTCGGCCTCGGCGTGCGTCGCGCGCGACGCGCCGGCGCGGTGATCGGCGCCGGGCTGATCGGCATCTCGATCGCCGTGATCGCCGCGACGAACGCGCTCCCCGCCTACCAGCGCGACGACTGGCGCGGCGCCGCGCATGCGCTCAGCCCCGCGCTCGGCGAACGCGTGATCGTCGGCGAACAGTTCGCGGCATTCCCGATGTCGGTCTATCTGAAAGGCGTGCAGGGGCTCTCCGGCGCGAGCGCCGCCACGCGCGAACTCGATTTCGTCGGACTGCGCACGCGCAACAGCAACGGGGCGCCCTTCCCGCCGGTCGTGCCTACGCTCGCGCCACCCGGCTTTCGCCTTGCCGAAGTGCACCGCAGCGAAGCGTTCGCGATCTCGCGCTTCACGGCCGCGACACCGACGCGCGTCCAGGTGCAGCTGCTGCGCCGACTGGTCGGCGACCCGCACGCAGAAGTCTTCGTGCAGCGCTGAGCGTGCTCGGGCAGCG
The DNA here is from genome assembly GCA_963827105.1 of uncultured Solirubrobacteraceae bacterium. Classification (GTDB taxonomy): domain Bacteria; phylum Actinomycetota; class Thermoleophilia; order Solirubrobacterales; family Solirubrobacteraceae; genus Palsa-744. The sequence goes on from CAWHAB010000010.1 coordinate 302,881, forward strand.
CCCGGCAGAGCACAGCTCTCCTCAGCCGCGCGCGCCGAAGCGATCGGTCGCGTGCTCGATCGCACGGGCGGGGACGCCGCCGACGACCGTCGCCGCCGGCACGTCCTTGACGACCACTGCGCCCGCCCCGATCACGGCGTCATCGCCGATCGTGATCGGGCCGATCACGATCGCGCCGGCCCCGATCCGGACTCGGTCGCCGATCGTCGGTGCGCCGCCGCGGTCGTCGTAGCCGACGGTCACCTGCTGCGCGAACAGGCAGTCGGCGCCGATCCGCCGCGCGATGATGATCGTCGCGAAGCCGTGGTAGGAGCACATCCCCGGGCCGATCTCCGCGCAGTTGATCTCGAGCGCCACCGCGCCGTGGTAGACCGCGCCGAGCACCCGTGCCGCCAGCCCCCAGAGGATGCCTGCGCCGCGCAGGCGCGTGTAGAGGATCGAACGCAGCGGCGGGTGGCGCAGCGCCTGCACCCGCTGGCGCCGGCTGAGCTCGCTCGGCAGGGGCAGATCCATGCGTGGCTGCACGAAGCGTGCGATGTCACGTTCGAGCGCCGGGCGCACGGGAGAGACCCGTACGAGCACCTCCAGCGGCACGACGAGCACGCCGCGTACGGCCCAGATCAACGCGCGCATCGGGATCGGTCGGCCGGGGCTCGGGTCAACTTCATCCACGCTACTACTCTTGCAGCGGCTCAGCGACCGTCGGCGAGAGCCTCGCGCGCGTCGATCACGAAGCGTTCCTGCTCGTCGAGATAGGGCCCGATGCGGAAGTCCTGGGCACGCGCATATGCGCGCTGCACGCGAGCGGCCGTCTGCTCGTGTTCGCCGAGCGTGCGCGCGAGCGCCGCGGCCGCGCCGGCTGCGTCGTCACGCGCGAACAGCAGGGCGTGCTCCTCGTCGTGCATGCCCTCGGCGATCCCGCCGACGTCGGCGGCGACCAGCGGCACGCGTGCGAGCGCGCCCTCGATCGTCACCAGTGGGAACGGCTCTTCCCACAGCGACGGCACGATCAAGGCGTGAGCACGCGCGAGCGCGGCGGCCGCCTGCTCGGGCGCGAGCTGCCCGCGCCAGTCGAGCTGCGCCGCGACGCCGACGCGCTCCGCCAGGCGGCGCATCTCGGCCCCATATCCGGCGTCCTCGGGGCCGATCACGAGCAGGCGCGCGACGATTGCGTGCCGATCGCGCAGCAGCGCGAGCGCCTCGATCGCGACCGACAGCCCCTTGTACGCGGTGACGCGCCCGAGGAAGACGATCTCCGGGTCAGCGGCCGGAGCCCGCGCGACGCCCGCGTAGACGTCGCCGTGGCGCGGCACCGAATGACCGACGCGCTCGAGCACGGGTTCGATGAACGCCTGCGCCGGCGCCATCCGCCGGATCGCGTCGGAGTTCCACGAGATCGCGGCGCGCGCCGGCGCCTCCGGCGCGAGACGAAGCTGTGGCAGCAGGTTGACGGTGCGGCAGCCGAGCGCCCACGCGGAGCGCGCCGGCGAGCGCCGGCCCGGCAGCAGCTCGCGCATGAACTGATCGCGGCTGAATATCCCCGCGAACCAGTGCTCGCAGACGCGAAACGCGACCGGCACGGAACTGTCGAGGAGCACCCGCAGCGCCGCCTGCGGAATCGACGAGCCGTTCCACGCGTAGACGATGTCCGGACGCCACGCGAGCGCGTCGCGCGCCGAGCGCACGGCGCCCAGCGACGCAGCCGGCGCGCGCAGCGCGCCCGCAGCGTCGGGCGTCAGGCGGGTCAGCTCGCGGCGCACGTCGGTCTCGGCGGCGATGCTCGCGCGATCCTGATCGCAGGTCAGGACGAGCACGTCGTGGTGCTCGCGCAGGCGCTCGACGACGCCCGAGCACTCGACCTCATAGCCGCCGAATGCGACCGGGGGATAAAGTGTGGAGACCACGAGGATGCGCATCGCGTGAACGGTAGCCGGGCTGGCCCCGCACCGAGCGCGCGCCGGCGGCGCGCCGCGTCGCGTCGCTGTGGCTCCTGCGCACCACGGCGCCCCCTGCGTCCTGCCCGGCTCATGCCAGTCGCCCGTTGGGCCGAAGAAGGTTATGTGAGCGGGCTGCTCCCAGCGAGTGCGCCCGCGGCGGATCGGCCCACGGACTGCACGTGACCACAGATCAGACATTCGAGGAGGCCACCGTGATCGAGACGCTCAGACGCGGAGTTCCGCCGCCGCGGATGCCGCGCGTAGGGCTCGCGCTGCGCCTGCGCACCTCGCCGCTGGTGCGCGCGTTCGTGCCCAAGCGCGTGAGCGTGCTGCGGGCGACGCGGCGCGGTCGTGCGGCCTGGGAGCATGACCGATCCGAGCGGGAGGATGCGCTCGAGGCGATGGCCGCTGTGATCGACTGCACCCCGCGTGCACACGAACTGCCCGAGCTGGCGCGCGCGCGCCTGATCGAGCGCCGCGTCGAAGCGGCCCTCTTCTGGCACCCCTGGCATCCCGCGAGGCTCGACCCGCGCTCGCGCGCGCTGCTGTGCGATACGAACGCAGCCGGCCGCGGCATGCTGCTCAGCCACTGTCATCTCGGCGCGCAGTACCGCGCGATGCCCGCTCTTGAAGCGATCGGCTACCAGCCCTACAGTGTCGTCGGATCGTGGATCCTCGAGCAGCCGAGCCGCGATGAATGGGGCCGACGTCTCGCGCGCTGGCGCAAAGGCGGCAACCGGCGGATGGTGAGTGCGCGTGGCTCCTTCCCGACGCTGCTCGCGCTGCTCGAGCGCGGCGAGATCGTCTCCCTGGCGTTCGACGTCCCCGGCACCCGGACCACCCGGTTCCTGGGCAAAGCGACGACGCTCGCGGACGGTACGGCGCGACTCGCGATCGAAGCCGACGCGCCGATCCTGCCGCTCCGCTCGGTGCGCACCGGGACCCGCTACCGCGTCGAGGTGAGCGACCCGCTGGACCCCCGCGAGCACCCCGGCTTGGAGACGCTGCAGGAGGCGCTCGCGGCGGTGCACGAGCGTTGGATCCTCGGAGCTCCCGCAACGCTCGAGGATCGGCGCGGCATCGGCTGGGCACCGGCCCCTGCCCGGAGCTCGGAGGGGGATGGCTGAGCACGCTCGCCCGCTGCGTGTCCTGTTCCTGAACGAGGGCAACCTCGGCTCCTACGTGCTCGGCCAGGGGCAGCTGGACGCCGCGCTGCAGACCGGGCTGCAGGACGCGCCGGACATCGACGCCCGCTTTGCGGGGCTCGCGCCGCTCGGGCGCTGGGCGCGCGCCGCGGCGACCCGGCCGATCCCGCTGCTCGCCGGGGCGCATCTCGATTTCCGCACGCTGCGCTGGCATCTCGTGCAGGCCGCGCGCGGGCGTGCACAGCTGCGGCGCGAGCTGCGCGACTGGCCGGCGGACGTCGCGCACGTCCACAGCCACTCGATCGCGCTGGCGATGGGCTCGGCGATGAAGGCGCTCCCGGTCGTGCTGTCGCTCGACGCGACCGTCCGCGGCTGGTGGGCGATGCCAGCCTGGCAGCTGTCCGAGCGCTACGCCTCGATCACGATCACGCCGAGCAGCGCGCTCGAGCGGCGCGCGCTGCGTCGCTCTGCGCTCGTGCTCGCCTGGACCCGCTGGGCGCGCGCGAGCGTCGAGAGCGAAGCCCCCGGGACGCGCGTCGTCGAGCACCATCCCGGCCTCGACCTCGCGCGCTACCGCCCCGCGGCGCACCGCGAGCGCGAGCGCCCGCGCGTGCTGTTCGTGGGCGGGCGCTTCAGCGAGAAGGGCGGCGAGGACCTGCTCGCCGCGCTCGCCGAGGATCTCGGCGACGGGGTGGATCTCGACGTCGTCACTCCGGCCGCGGTCGCTCAGCGCCCCGGCGTGCGCGTCCATCGCCTGGCGCCGACCGATCCGCAGCTGCTCGACCTTCTGCAGCAGGCCGACCTGCTGTGCCTGCCGACGTACGGCGACGCCTGCCCGTGGGTGCTGCTCGAGGCGATGGCCTGCGGCACGCCGGTCGTCTCCACGCGCGTCGGCGGGATCCCCGACATGCTCGATGACGGCCGTGTCGGCGTCCTGATCGACTACGGCGACGCTCGCGCGCTGCGCGAGACGCTCAGCTCACTGCTCGGCGACGAGCAGCAGCTCCGGCGGCTCGGCGGCGAGGCGCGCGCCTGGTGTGAGCAGCGCTATGACGCGCGGCGGCAATTCGCGCGCCTCGCCGAGCACCTGCGGGCGCTCAACTGATCGCGCCGCGCGCGATCACGGTGCGCACGTCCTCGGCGTTGAGCGCGCCGAGCCCGAACAGCAGCGCCGGGTAGCCCGCGGCCGTGGCCGCGATCAGCACGCCGAGCGAGGCGTCGGCAAGCTGCAGCAGCTCCAGGCCCGCGCCGAGGATGACCGCGGCCAGCAGCGTGCGCAACATCCGCCCGGGCGCGGGAAAGCCGACCTCGAGCTCGCGCAGGATCAGCGAGAGGCTGCCGCCGAAGACGACGATCTCGGTCACGAGCGTCATCCACGCCGCCCCCATGAAGCCGATCAGGGGGACGAGGATCAGGTTGCCGATGAGATTGACGACGAGCGCGAGCAGGCTGATCCGCAGCAAGCGACGCTGCATGCCGAGCACGACCAGCAGGTTGCCGTTGAGATAGCCGAAGGAGACGAACACGAACGCCGCGGCGAGCACCGGCAGCGCCGGAGCGGCGAGGGCACGAACTGCGCGCCGAAGATCAGGCGCACGAGCGGTCGGCGGCGACGATCGTGAACGCCAATGCCTCCCAGCGACATGATCGCCAGCAGCTCCGCCGTCAGCCGCGAGGTGCGCAGCAGACGCTTGCCGGGTCGGCCGGCCACGAAGCGGCGATCACCGGCGAAGCGTCGTCAGCACGGAGATCGGCACGAAATGCGCCTGGTCGATGAGGTTGTAGACGGCGTTGTACAGGCCGGCCGACTTGCTGCCGGCGATCACGTACACGATGATCTGGTCGATCTTGGCGTAGGCGATGACAGCACCCCGGCGACACCGATCGGCAGCCCGATCCGCACGACTTGGCCGAGGCGCTTGCGCGACGGTCGCGGCAGACGCACGCCGAGTTTCATCACCGCCACCGCCTGCACGATCGAGCCAAGCGCGTTCGTGCTGGCCATCGCGATCGCGAGCGCGACCATGCTGCCGTGTTGGGGTAGATGATCACCGCGGCGATCCCCCACAGCGCGCTGCGCAGCGTCAGCACCAGCATCGGCACGCGGTTATCGACGCGCAGCTGGAAGATCAGGCCGAGCGCGCCGACGCCGTCGAAGGGCATCGTCATCGACCAGGATCAGGCCGGCGATCAGCATCTGTTCGGCTGCGGTGCAGCAGCACGATCACGACGAGCGAGACGACGATCAGCGGCGCGAGCATGATCAGCCGCAGCAACATCACCGCGCCGATCCACTCGTGCTCGTGCTCGGGGTCTTTCGCGGCTTCGCGCAGGGCAACGCCCTGCATGCCGAAGTTGCCGAAGTAGCCGACAAGCATGAACGCGATGAACGTCGATCGACCATTCGCCGTAGCGGGTCTCGCCGAGCGTGCGCACGACCAGCGCGGTGACGATCGCGCCGATCGCGAGGTTGCCGACGCGCACGATCACCTGCATGACGATGTCGCGGGAGGCGCGTTGCCGGGTGGTTTCGCTGGCTGTTCTCGGCATGGCGGGCGTGCGCCGCGCTCGCGGCGCGACGCGGACAGGAGCGTGACAGTTCCACCCACCTTCTCGGCCGTCGGGCGGAAATCGTGAGCCGGGGGGATGCGCGGCCGCGCTCAAGGCGAGGCGGGGGGCCTGCCGATAGCGACTGTACGATTGCGGGGCTCCGCGGCGCAATCGAGGAGCGGCTTGCACGGGGCGCGATTCGAGCCGCGAACGAGAGCCAGAGAGCGACGACAGAGAGGAACACCCTGTGGGTAAGACGACGTTGGTGACGGGCGGCAGCGGCTATATCGGGGCGCTGCTCGTGCAGGAGCTACGCGAGGCCGGGCAGGAGGTTCGCGTGCTCGACTCACTGCTCCACGGCCAGGAGGACATCGCGTCCGAGCAGGAGCAGGCCGGCGTCGACGGTGATCCGCGCGGATATTCGCGACGCCGAGGCGCGCAAGCGCGCTCTGGCAGGCGTCGACGCGTCGTGCACCTCGCGGCGATCGTCGGCGACCCCGCCTGCGGGCGCGATCCGGCGCTCTCCGACGAAGTCAACGTCCAGGCGACGCGAGAGCCTCGTGGCCGACGCCGGCGAGGCCGGCGTGCAGCGGCTCGTGTTCGCCTCGACATGCTCCAACTACGGCCGCATGGCCGATCCGACGGTGCCGATCACCGAGGACGGGCGAGCTCAGCCCGGTGTCGCTCTACGCGGAACAGAAGGTCAGCATGGAGAAGCTGATCCTCGGCGGCGAGGACGAGCAGCGTCAAGCCGACGTGCCTGCGTTTCGCGACCGTCTACGGCGTCGGGCGGCGCATGCGCTTCGACCTGACGGTCAACGAGTTCACGCGCGACCTGTGGGACGACCGCGAGCTGGAAGTCTTCGGTGAGCAGTTCTGGCGTCCTTACATCCACGTCCGCGACGCCGGGCGCGCGGTGCGCACGGTGCTCGAAGCCCCCGACGAGAAGGTCGACCACAACGTCTTCAACGCCGGCCGTTCGGGCGAGAACTACCGCAAGCTCGATCTCGTCGAGGAGATCGGCAAGCAGACTCGATCGCGGCAAGGTCTCCTATGTCAAGCGCGACGAGGATCCTCGCGACTACAAGGTCAGCTTCGACAAGATCCGCGCCGAGCTCGGCTTCGAGACGCTGATGACGGTTCCCGACGGGATCGCCGAGATCATCGCGGCGCTCGACGCGGGCGCGTTCGGGGACCCCTACGACGCCCGCTACCGCAACATCCCCTGAGCGAGTCGTACTGTGATAGAGGGGGGTGCAGATCATGAGCGAGTGGCGCGTGCCGCTCACCGACATCGCCATGCCCGAGCAGGACGTGCAGGCGGTCGCCGACTGCCTGCGCTCGGGCTGGCTGACGCTCGGGCCGCGCACGCAGGCTTTCGAGGGCGCGCTCGCGAGCCACGTCGGCACGCCACAGGCGATCGCGTCTCCAGCGGCACGGCGGCGCTTCACTTCGCGTGCCGTGCGGCCGGGCTTGGCCCGGGCGAGGAGGTGATCGTGCCCGCGTTTACGTTCATCGCCAGCGCCAGCGCCGCGCGCTACGTCGGCGCGACGCCGGTGCTTCTGCGACATGCGCGGCCCGCACGACTTCAACATCGACATCGAGGACGTCGTCCGCCGCATCACCCGCGCACGCGCGCGGTGATCGCCGTGCACTTCTGCGGCTATCCGGCCGATGTGCTCGCGCTGCGCGAGCTGTGCGACGAGCGCGGCCTGACCTTGATCGAGGACTGCGCGCAGGCGATCTCGCGCGCGAGTCGACGACAGCGGCCGCCAGGTCGGCACGGTCGGGGAGCTCGGCGCCTTCAGCTTCTTCTCGAAGAAGCAGCTGTGTGTCGGCGAGGGTGGAATGGTCACGACCGCGGACGACGAGCTGGCGGCGAAAGTGCGCCTGCATGCGCTCGCACGCGATGACAGCGGAACGTGGGACCGCCACAGCGGCCGGACCGACACATACGACGTGGTCGGGACTGGGCTTCAACTACCGCATCGACGAGCCGCGCGCGGCGCTCGGGCTGAGCCGATTGGCGAGACTCGACGAGGACATCGCCAAGCGACGGGCGATAGTCCGCAGCTATCGCGAGCAGCTGGCAGGTGTCGCGGGGCTGGAGCTGGCGTGGGATGATCGCGCCGTCGAGCGCTCGAGCCACTTCGCCTTCCCGGTACTGCTCGCCGACCGCGGCGCGCGCGACCGCTTTCGCGACCAGCTGAAAGCCGACGGAGTGCAGACCACCTGGTATCCGGCTCTGCACACGTTCAGCGAGTGCCGTGAGCTGGCGCCCGCCGGGGGCCTCCCGCACGCCGAGCAGGCGGCTGAACGCCACTGCGCGCTGCCGCTGAGCTCGACGATGGATCAGGAGTCGGTAGAGATCGTCGTCGCAGCGGTGCGCGCGGCGCTGAACACTGGCGGCTGACCGGTTCGCCGCGCTCACGCGGCGAACGCGGCGGCTCCTACCACCGCGTGCCGATTCGCCCGCGCGGCCACGTGCACCAGGACGGAGACTTCAGCTTCGGGCGGCTCGCCGGCGCTGGCTGACCGCCGCGTCGAGCAGTTCCTCGATCTGCTTGGCGACGATCGGCGCCGCGTACTTGCGCTCGGCGTGAGCCCGCGCGGCCGCGCCGTCGCGGCGGATGCGCTCAGGGTCCTCGAGATAGCGCTCGAGCAGCGGGCGCAGCGAGCCTGGCTCGTTCTCCGGCGAGGAGATCGCGCCGATCTCCGGGGTGATCATGTCCGAGACGCCCTCCGCCCCGGTCGACAGACACGGCCGCGACGCGAGCATCGCCAGGATCACTGCGCGCGGCGCACCCTCGGTCGGGCTCGGGCAGAACACCGAGACATCGAATGCCGAGAGCACGTCCGGCACCTCCGAGCCCGGCGTCGCGATGAAATGCGCGCGCGCCCCGAGCGGGGCGGCGAGCGCCCGCAGTTCGGCTTCGGTCTCGCCGTCGCCGGCGAGGATCAGGTGCACGCGCTCGTCGTCCATCGCCGAGACGGCCTCGACGACGACGTCGTTGCGCTTCTTCGGATGAAAGCGCGAGATGCAGCCGACGACGAATGCATCCTCGGGAATCGCGAGCTCGCGGCGGACGCGCGCCCGGCCCTCGGCGGTGAAGCGGATTTCCTCGGTGCGCAGGACGTTCGGCACGACGATCACCTTCGCCGGGTTCACGCCCACCGCGACGACCGACTCGCGCGTCCCCTCCGAGACCGCGAGCACGAGCGCCGCGTCGCGCCCGGCGGCCAGGTAGGCCTGGCGCGGGAAGCCCTTGCGCAGCGGGAACGGCACCGGCCCCCACTCCTCCCACACGACCGTCGCGCGCAGCCGCGCGGGCAGCAGGCGCGCCAGCAGCTGCTCCTTCTTGTAATGCACCATCAGCACGTCATACGGGGCCTCGGCGCGCAGCGCCGTGCGCATCCGCGCGAGCAGCTGCGGCATGCGCGCAGCGAGCGCCGCCCAGCTGCCGGTCGAGAGCTTCGGGCCGATCGAGATCGGGCGCACGGCGACCTCCGTGTCGCGCCCGATCAGCGGCGAGTCCGTCAGCATGACGGTGTCGTGCCCGCGCTGGCGCAGCGCCTCGAGCATCTCCACAGCCGCGAACTCGGCTCCCCCGCGGGAGTCGGTCGTCATCACGCTCACGATCTTCATCGCGGGTTGATTCGCTGCATCGCGTGAGGATACCTGCGTCGCGCTCGCGCCCCGCGTCGCCAGCTGATCTCACGGGCGTGCTCAGACCGATCCGCTAGGCTCCTGCGGCGCCGCGCGGGGGCGCAGGCGGACGGGCTCAGGTGACAGATCATGAACATTGAACCGCTGCCACTGGTCGTCCAGTACCTGTACGTGCACGGCGAAGGAGAGGAGTTCTCCTACCCGACCACGCGCTCGGCGCGCTCGGCCGCGCAGGTCGCCAACCGCTACCTCGAGTGCGCGCTCACGCAGGCCGCGTCGCTGCGACTGCGCGACGTCGCCTGCGACCTCGCGCTGGTCACGAACATCGCCGACCGCGCGCTGCTCGGACGCGCCGGCGCGAGGCTGATGGAGCGGATCGAGTCGCTCGGGGTCGCGATCCTCCCGACCGAGTACCTCCACCGCCCGGTCGAGATCGGCGCGCGCTACGCGAGCTATGTCTCCTCGCGCTACGTGCTCGACGCGATCCTCGCGGCGAGCGCCGGGCAGCCGCCCGAGCGCCAGCTGTGGCTGACCGACCTCGACTGCGTCTGGCCGGACGCGCAGCGGGTGTTCGCTGCCGCGCCGCCCGCCCCGGGGATCGGCTTCGTCGAGATCCCCTATCCGCCCGACTGGGACGCGGTCGGATTCGACGCACCGGCCGTCACGCGCCGCAGCCTCGGCGAGCTGGCGCTGAACATGGGCGCCTCCACGCCGCTGCCGCCGTGGGTCGGCGGCGAGCTGCTGAGCGGCCGGCCGGAGCCGCTGCGCGCGCTCGTCAGCGCGTGCGAGCTGCTCGACACGCGGCTCGCCGCACAGGGAACGATGCTGCCGACCGAGGAGCAGACGTTGACGCTCGTCGGCGCGCTCGGCCTCGCGCAGTTCGAGGACCTTTCCGACGTCGCACGCCGGATCCTCACCGGCCCCCGTCACGGCGCGCCGGTGGTCGAGGATCCACTCGACTACGGGCTCTGGCATCTGCCCTCCGAGAAGGGCCTGAGCCTGCGCCGTGCGGCGAACGAGCTGCTTGCCGGCCGTCCGCGCAGGCTGCGCCGCGACCTCGCCGAGCCCCAGCGCGCGGCGCGACGTTTCAACGTCGCCGGGACAGGGCTCGCGCGCCGCGTGCGCGACGACGGCTGGCTCGCCGCGCAACGCCTGCGACGCACGCTGCCCGCCCGGCTCGGGGGCGCCTGAGCCGCCGCGCGGCGCGCCTAGATCTGCTCTACCGCCGTCTGCTCGGCCTCGAGCGCGCGCAGGTCGGCGCGAACCATGCGCTCGACGAGGCCCTCGAAGCTCAGCTGCGGACGCCAGCCGAGCTCCTCGCGCGCACGCGTCGGGTCGCCGATGTTGAGCGTCACCTCAGGCGCGCGCACGAGCGTCGGGTCGAGCCGCAGGTACCTCTCCGCCTCCAGGTCGACGCAGTTGAACGCGACCTCGGCGAACTCGCGTACCGTCCGGCCGACGCCGCTTGCGAGCACGTAGTCGCGCGCGCTCTCCTGCTGCAGCGAGAGCCACGCCGCGCGCATCATGTCGCCCGCAAAGGACCAGTCGCGGACGGCCTCGATGTCGCCGAGATGCAGCTCCTCCTGCAGGCCGAGCTTGATCGCCGCCGCCGCGCGCGTGATCTTGCGCGTGACGAACTCCTCGGGCCTGCGCTCGGACTCGTGGTTGTTGAGGATCCCCGAGCACGCATACAGGCCGCTGCGCTGGCGCAGCGCACCGAGGATCTGATGCGCGGCGAGCTTCGCGATCGCGTACGGGCTCGTCGGCCGGCACTCGCTGTCCTCGCGCTGCGGGCTCTGCGGCGTCTCGCCGAAGATCGCGGTCGATGAGGCGACGAACAGGCGCACGGCCGGATCGACCTCGAGCAGCGCCTCGAGGATCGCGGCACTCGAGCCGATGATCGCCTCGAGCGTCGCCAGTGGATGCTCCCACGAGCGTGGCACGAACGACGGCGATGCGAGGTGGTAGAGCTCGTGCGGGCGCACCTCCGCGATCGCGGCCTCGAGGCCGTCGACATCGAGCAGATCGCACCAGCGCAGCGTGATCCGCTCGCGCAGGTGCTCGGATGAGCCGAGCTCGCGCTCCGGCGAGCCGCGCAGCATGCCCGTCACCTGATAGCCGTGCTCGAGCAGCAGCTCGGCCAGAAACGAGCCGTCCTGGCCGGTGATGCCCGTGATCAGCGCGCGCCGCGGCTCCTCCACGTCCGGGCCCTCGGCGCCCGCAGAGCGCGTCACACCGGGCTTCCTCGACGGCGGAGTGCTCATCGCTCCACTTTATGCGACAGCCGCTGATCTCAGGTCAATCAGGCGGGATCAGGCGGTCACGAACGGACTCGAACTCCTCCTGCGCCTGCTCGTAGTCGTCGTGGCGCCCGATGTCCAGCCAGTAGTCCTCGCTCGGCCATGCGCGCACCGTCTCACCGGCGGCGATCAGGCGCAGCACGAGATCGGGAAAGTCCAGGCGCACGCCGGGCTCGATGTGCGCGAGCGCGCGCGGCGCGAAGCAGTACACGCCCATGCTCGCCGTGTAGTCGATCTCCGGCTTCTCGTCGTAGCCGGTCAGGCGCGTCGGGTCGGCGTCGTCGCCGAAGCGCAGCACCCCCAGCGAGACCTTGATCTGCCGCGCCTTGGTCGCGATCGTCGCCGCGGCGTCGCTCGCGCGATGCTCTTCGAACAGCTTGCCGTAGTCGATGTCGGTGAGCACGTCGCCGTTCATCACCAGCACGTCGTCATCGCCGAGCCCGCCGATCAGCGCGAGCGCGCCGACGGTGCCGAGCGGCTCGTGCTCGCGGTAGTAGTCGATCGGGATGCCGTACTTCTCGCCGTCGCTGAAGAACGCCTCGATCAGCTCGGCGAGATAGCCGGTCGCGATCGTGATCTGCTCGAACCCGTGGGCCTTCAGCTGGCGCACGACGATGTCGAGCACCGGCCGGTCCCCGATCGGCATCAGCGGCTTCGGCAGGACCGTCGTGTACGGGCGCAGGCGGGTCCCCTCGCCGCCGGCCAGAATCACCGCCCGGTTCACGGCAGGCGCGCGGTCTGCGGTGCGGAGGGCGGGCTCACGCCGCAGAGGATACGTGCGCGCCTGGACGATCCGGCGCCGGGCGCCGCCGCGGCCCGCGCCGGCTCAGCCCGCCGCCTGCGCGCTCGCGCCGACCGCGACGAGAAAGTCCTGCCAGCGGGCGGCGTACGGGGCGATCGCGGCGAGCAGGCGCTCGAGCGCCGCCCAGTCCTCATCGGCCTCCCAGCCCCAGTGCAGCACGATCGGCGCCCACACGCCGACGTTGGCGTCGATCAGCCGCCGGGCGGCCGGGAGGACCTCGCGCGCATGGCCGTAGAGCGGGTGGTAGGAGGGCAGATAGACGGCCTCCCCACGCCACAGCGGCGTGCGCTGGAACCCCAGCAGCCCGACCGACTCCGGCCCGCCGCAGACGACCGCGAAGCGGCGCGCGAGCACATCGTACTGCTCGGCGTCGAAGCGGTTGTACGGGGGCACGAACACCTCAGGGACGATGCCGAGCGGCGGCGAGCTCGGCGAACGCGTCGTCGAGCAGCTGCTCCGTCGCAGCCGGCCCGAGGCCGCAGAGCTCGCTGTGGCGGCGCGCCGATGCCGCGCGCGTGCGGTGGTCGAGCCCGTGCAGCGCGAACGCGACCGCGTCCTGCTCGAGCCGCGCGAGCAGCGCGCGCTCGTCCTCGAGCAGTGATCGCCACCCTTTGCCCTCGGGATCCAGCGGCGCGTCGCTGACGCGCGGCAGCACGGCGATCAGGTACGGCACACCCGCCGCGGCCATCAACCCATGGAAGCGGCCGTAGCGTTCGGTGCCATAACGATCCGGCTGATCCGCCGCGAGGTAGTGGGGAAACTCATCGACGCGCACGAGGAAGCGCGGCGGCGCATCGGCAGCCGCGCCGAGCACCGCGCGGCGCGCCCGCGCCAGCGGAGCAGCGACCGCGCGCTCGTAGTCGAGGCGGCCGAGCTTTCGCTGCACGCGCTGCAGAAAGCGAGCCGGCCGCGACGGGATCGCGTGCGAGCGCACCGCAGCGCGAACGGCCGGCATCCGCAGCGCCTCGCTGAGCGCTCGCTCGCCGCGCGCGTCCGCGCCGAGCAGCAGGCGCGCGCTGCGCAGCTCGTCCTCGCGCGAGCGCTCAGACACGTGCCAGCACTTCGCGGTAGAGCTCGTCGGTGCGACGCGCGATCGCCGGCCACGCGAAGCGCTGATCGGCGAGCTTCGCGCCCTGCTCGCCGCGGCGGCGGCACTCCTCCCGGCCTTCCTCGATGCTCGCCGCGAGCGCGAGCACGAGCGCGTCGACATCCGGCGCGCTGACAGATCCAGCCGGTCTCGCCGTCGATCACCGCCTCCGGCAGCCCTCCGACCGGATAGACGATCACGGGCCGGTGAAAGCCATAGGCGAGCAGCAGCACGCCGCTCTGGCTGGCGCCGCGATACGGCAGCACGACGGTGTCGGCGGCGGCGAACAGCTGCGCCGCCTGCGCCATCTCGAGGAACCCCTCGCGCACCGTCACACGCGCGGCCAGCTCCGGGCCCGCGAGCAGCGCCGAGGCATCCGCGAGCGCGCCCAGGTCCTGCCCGCCGATCAGCAGATGCAGCGCCGGCAGCCGCCGGGCTGCCTCGATCAGATCGCCGAGGCCCTTGTCGGCGCGCAGCTGCCCGAACATCAGCGTCACCGCTGCCCCCGCCGCGATCCCCAGCGCCGAGCGCGAGGCCTCGCGCTCGGCGGCTCCGCCGGTGCGCGCCAGGCCTCCGTACTCGCCGTGTGCGATCACCGCTGCGCGCTCGCGAACGCCGGCGGGGAGCAGCGCGAGGTCCGCGCGCGTGTGCACGATCGTGGCCGCGGTCAGGCGTCCGCTCGCCCACGTGATCAGCCGCCGCATCCGCAGCAGCCTGCCCGATCGCTCGACGATGCCGTGCAGTGTCTGCACGATCGTCGCACCGAGCATGCGCATGCAGCCGGTCGCCAGCAGACCGATCTCGGGTGTCTCCCAGCCCTGCGTGTGCACGATGTCCGCGCGCGTCGCCAACCGCATCAGGCGCGGCAGCGAGCGCAGGAAACACGCGCCGTTGGCGACCGGACCGAGGCCGCGCGCACGCAGCGCCCGCCCGGCGCGCGTGCCGTCGCGCACGTAGTGGAACACCGGATGCACGACGACGCCGTCGATCTCCCCATAGAGATGGTCATCGGCTGTCGCGAGCGCCACCGACCACCCCTCGGCCGCGAGCGCTCGCACCAGCTCGCCGGTGTAGTCGGCGACCCCGCCGCGCCCACCCTGCTCGATCATCAGCAGACGCCTGCGCGAGCTCACTTGAATCGTCGCCCCACGGGGCGACTAGATTACTGGCAGTGACACGTGTGCAGAGGATCCGGGACGAGCGGGCGTCGGCCGCGTGATGATCGATCTGCACTGCCATGTGCTCCCCGGGATCGACGACGGCCCCGACACGATCGAGGGATCGCTGCTGCTCGCCCGGACCGCCGCCGCCGCCGGGATCCACATGATCGTCGCGACGCCGCACGTCAACGCGCGATACCACAACACCGCCGCGACGATCGCGGCGCTCGTGCGCGACGTCAACGCCTCGCTCGCCGCCGAGGAGGTCGACGTCGAGGTGCGCCAGGGCGCGGAGATAGCGCTCACGCACGCCGCCGAGATCGAGCCCGCGGAGCTCTCCCGGCTCGGCCTCGGGGGAGGGCCCTGGCTGTTGATCGAGCCGCCGTTCGCAACCGTCGCGGCCGGCCTCGACAGCGCCGTGCGCGAGATCCAGCGCAACGGGCACCGCGTGCTGCTCGCCCACCCCGAGCGCTGTCCCGCCTTCCACCGCGATCCCGCGATGCTCGAGGAGATCGTCGCGGCGGGTGCGCTGACATCGATCACCGCCGGCTCGCTCGTCGGCGACTTCGGCGGCACCGTCCAGCGTTTCGCGCTCGAGCTCGCCGCCGACGGGCATGATCCACAACGTCACATCCGACGCGCACGACTCCAGCGACGGCCGCCGGGCATGGCAGCCGCGCTGAAGCGGGCGGGGCTGGCGCCGTTGTCGGAGTGGCTGACGCGAGATCGTGCCGGCGGCGATCCTCGCCGGCGAGGAGATACCGGCGCAGCCGCGGCTGCGCCCGAGCGGCGCGCGCGCCGCGGCGGCGCGGCTGGGCGCGGCGGCTGCGCTCCGGGGCGTGAGCGCCGCGGCCGCACGGCGCCGGCGCGGCGCGCGGCTAGGCGAGCGCGGATGATCGCGATCACCATCCCGATCGCCACGAACACGACGATCGCGATCTGCATCCATATCCACGTGGGCGACATCGCTGACAGCGTAGCGCCGTCGCCGGCGCTGCGGCCGGCCGCTACCGGCGGCTCCGCGGCCGCGGCAACTATCGTGTCGGGGATGAGAACACGCCGCTCGACGATCGTGAGCGCGATCGCGCTCACGCTCTGCGCGGCAGCCTCGACGATGACGATGCGCCGCGAACGCAGCCGCGGCTGCCCCGCGCGCGAAGCCGGCCGTGAGCAAGCTGCTCGGCGGCGTCAACATCGTCGGCGTCAACGGCCACACCCCGCTCGCGGAAGCCGACAGCGCGGTCGCCGCCGCCCATGCGCTGCGGCGCCAAGGTGATCCGCAGCGACGTGCCGTGGTCGGCGTTCGAGCCGCTCGGACCGGGCCAGATCGACCCGCCACGCAGGCCTTCGCCGACCGTCTCGTCACGACGCCGCGCCGGCGGGATCAGGGTGATCATGACCGCCGACAGCACGCCCTGCTGGGCATCCTCGGCGCCCGCCGCGCTGCTCGCCGGCTGCAACCCGTCGCAGCCGAGCGCAGCGAGCTCGTGGCCGCCGCGGGAACCCGCCGACTACGCCGCGTTCGTCGCCTATCTGGCCGCGCGCTACGGCACCCAGCTGGCCGCGATCGAGGTCTGGAACGAGCCCGACCAGGCCAACGAAGCGTACTTCGCCGGGCCCGACAAACCCGAACGCTACGCGGCGGTGCTGCGCGCGGCCTACCCCGCGATCAAGGCCGCGAACCCCAACGTGCCGGTGCTCGCCGGCTCGCTCGTGGGGCCGAACGGAGGGTTTCTGCGCGCGCTCTACGCGGCCGGGATCGAGGGCTTCTACGACGGGCTCGCGGTCCACTACTACACGCTCACGCTCGCCGCGGTGCGCTCGATCCATGAAGTGCAGCTGGCCAACGGCGACCACACGCCGCTGTGGCTCGACGAGTTCGGCTGGAGCAGCTGCTGGCCGCGGCAGATCGAGCAGGAACAGGGCTGCGTGACCGCGGCGACGCAGGCCGCGAACATCACCAACACGCTGCGCTCGCTCGCTCGCTCGCCCTACGTCGCCGCCGCCGTCACGTACAAGCTGCGCGACTCCTCATCTGAAGAATTCGGCCTGCTGTCGGCGAGCGGCGCCCGCAAGCCGTCCTTCGCGGGCTTCGCCGCCGCTCTGCCAACCCGTTCGGCGCGATCAGCCCGTCACGCTGAGGCTCGCCAGGAAGGGACACCACGTCGTCGCCACCGGCTCGGGGCCGGTCGGCGACTACATGCGCATGGAAGTTTCCGCGGCGGCGTGCTGCGCTACCACGCGTTCTTCACGCTCGACCGTTTCAATCGCTACTCGATCGCGCTGCCCGCCGTGCTCGGCACGCGCGGGCTGCAGGTGCGCGTCTACCAGTACTGGGCCGGGCCCGGCAAGAAGAGCCGACCGCCCGCACGGCGATCTGAGCGTACTCGGCGTTGCGGAACAGCGCGAGCAGCGTCAGCGCGAGGATCTTCAGATCGAGCCCCAGCGACCAGTGGGCGATGTAGTAGTTGTCCCACTCCACGCGCTCGGCCAGCGAGGTCTGACCGCGCAGGCCGTGCACCTGCGCCCAGCCGGTGATCCCCGACTTGACCCGGTGGCGGTCGCCGTAGCGGATGATGTCCTGCCTGAACAGCTCGACGAATTCGGGGCGCTCGGGGCGCGGGCCGACGAGGCTCATGTCGCCGCGCAGCACGTTGAACAGCTGGGGCAGCTCGTCGAGCGAGGTGCGGCGCAGGAAGCGCCCGACGGCGGTGCGGCGATCGTCGCCCTCCACACCCCCGGGGCGGTGTCCCCGCCGAGCAGGAACTCGAGCGCTGCTCTCCTCCTCGCCGCTCAGCTCGGCCTGCGGCGCGGGTCGACGTGCGCATCGAGCGGAACTTGTAGAGGTCGAACACCTTGCCGTCGCGGCCGACCCGGCGCTGGCGGAACAACGCCGGCCCAGGCGAGCTCAGGCGCACCGCGAGCGCCGCGCACAGGATCACCGGCGAGAGCACGAGCAGCAGCACGAGCGCGAGGACGCGGTCGAACGCGTGCTTGAGCGCGAACTGCACGCCCCTGCGGGTCGACCGTCGTGAACGACATCAGCGGCAGGCCGCCGACCGTGTCATAGCCGACGCGATTGTTGATCGTGTCGAACATCCGCGGCACCACCGAGACCTCGATGCCGAGTTCCTGGCAGCGCTGGATCAGGCGACTGACGCGCGCGTCGGCGACCGAGGAGAAGGCGACGATCAGGTTCCTCACGCCCGTGCTCTCGACGGTCTCGTCGAGGTCCTCGACCGTGCCCAGCACCGGCACGTCGCGGCCGCCCACCTCGGCGATCGAGCGCGGATCGTCGTCGAGAAAGCCGATCGGGACCAGGCCGTACTCGGGATGGCTCTCCAGCCGCCGCGCCACCTGCGCGCCGACCACGCCCGCGCCCATGATCAGCACGGGCTTGCCGACCAGCCGCGGCGCGCGCGCCCAGCGCTGCGCGAACGACAGCACCACCCGCCCGGCGCCCACCGCGAGCAGCGCGAACAGCCACGCGCGCACCCAGCGGCCTGGCTCGGGACGCGTGCCCGTTGACGAGCAGGCCGAGCATCGCGACCGTCATCGCCGCCACCGACACCCGCTGACGACAGGGACCACGCCGTCGAGCACCAGCGCGCGCAGGCGCGTGCGGTACAGGCCGCGCAGGTACAGCAGCAGCATCACCAGCGGCGGCAGCAGCAGCAGCGGTGCGCTGATCGACGGACACGTGCAGCGTCGCATCGACGCCGCCGAGGGCGAGCACCACCGCCACGCACAGCAGCACGAAGTCGACCGTCGGGCGCAGCACGCTCCAGCCCTGTCCCTCGAGCAGCCCACTGCAGCGGCCCCCGAAGGTCCCCGCCGAGCGCCACCGGGCCCGGCGCGTCGCGCAGCGCAGCTCCCCGCGTCAGCGGAAGCGTGGTCGACGTCTGCTGGGTGATGCGTGGGCTGTCCATGGCCGGAGCGGGCTCCTGTCCCTTAGTCGACTTACTCGGGTTCTCGCGTCGCATCGCCTTTAGCCGACTTGCCCTCTACCGGCGGTGGCCGATGCGCCATCCGCCCGGTGAGAGCGCCCGTCAGGAGCAGCGCGCCGAGCGCCAGAAGCATGTACAGCGAGATCGCCGCCGGAGAGCCCCAGCGCTGGCCGACCGCTGCGCGAGGCCGGTCGCGAGCTGCTCGCCTGACGAGCTGGATAGCGCGACCGCGCGCCGCCTGAGCGCTCGTCGGCGGCCGCCGCGCCGACGCTCGGCCTGCGCCGCGAGCCTGCCCGGCGCCGAGCCGCCGAGCCTGCGAGCGACGGGCGCCCGCCGTGGCCCGCGGCCGCCGCCGACGCCGGCTCGGCCGCGCAGGACGCCGCTCGACGCTGCGTGAGCCCCGTCCGCGAGCGCACCACCGCCGCCGCCGGCCGCCGCCCCCGTCGGCGCCGTTCGACCAGCGCCGAGCCGAGGATCGCCTGGTTGCCCTGACCGGGGCCGCCATAGCCGCTGAGCAGCGAACCGGCCGAAGCGGTCGCCGGCAGGATCGCGAGCGAATACGAGCGCCGCGGCGAAGAACGTCATGTCGATGAAGCGTCTGATTCTCATGCATCCCTGCCTAGGAGTCCCTTCCGGCCCGAGCACATCGCTGCTCCTATCCGCTGCCAATCCGTCGCAGTCTCGGCCGCCCGTCTGCCAAGGCCGCACGAGCGCGCTGGCACAGCGTAGACGAAACCACGATTATCGGCACACACGCTAGCGAACGATGCGGGTGATGTCGAGGGCAATTCCGCCTGCTTGCACGATCAATCAGGGCTCTCACGCGAGTTGCTGCGCCTGTCGAAGATCTGAGCGGTTGAATTCCTCGATGTCGATCCGCCGCCCTTCGCGCACGAGCTGCAGCGCCTCGCTCGTCAGCGCGTCGTGCGGGTCCAATCGGTGCGCTCGCGCGAGCAGCGCGAGCGCCGCCGCCGGTCGGCCTCTGCTCGACGCGATCGCGCCGCGCTCGAGTGTGGCGTAGGCGTCGCCCGGCGTGCGCGCGAGCGCCGCTTGGAACTCGCTGTCGGCGCGCGCCAGATCGCCGTAGCGCAGCGCGATGCTGCCCGCCACGCAGGTACGCCTCGTCGCTGAGCGGGTTCAGCTTCGCGGCGTCGCGCAGCCGCGAGTAGGCCGTCGCGGCGCGTTCGTCCAGACGCGCGCCGCGCTCTGCACCTGAAGCTCGCTGAGCCACGGAGCCGCGAGCGACCACGCCGCCAGCAGCGCGAGCAGGGCGCACGCGCCGAGCGCGAGCGCGGCGGCGCAGCGGCGGAGGCAGCGGCGCGCCGCCGGGGCGCCGCCGGGCGCGGGGCACCCAGCGGCCGCGGCGGCGGGCGACGGCGCGAGCGCGCAGGCCAGCCCGAGCAGCGCGAACGCCGGCGCGCCCAGCCCGGCGAACTCCCAGAACCAGTCGATCGAGCCGTGCACCAGCCAGTAGCCGAAGCCCGCCAGCGCCGCTGCCGCGACCGTGCGCGCGAGCGGGTCGCTGACGCGCAACCGCGCGCGCGCCTGCGAGCAGCGCCGCAGCGAGCCCCACCAGCGCCAGCAGCGCACCGAGCAGCCCCGTCTGCGCGAGCGTGCGCAGCTCGACGCTGTGTGGGTAGTGGGGCGTCTCGTCGCTGCGGCCGTGGGCGAGGTACTGCTGCTGGAAGTTGTCCGCGCCGATCCCAAGCAGCGGGTGCGCGAGGAATTCGTCGAGCGCGACGCGGTAGAAGTCATAGCGGTTGCTGCCGAGGCCGCTGATCAGCCGGTCGCTGCTGGTGCTGGTTGCCGAATAGCCGCCCTTGAAGCTGTCCCAGCCCTGGCGGATGCGGCTGAGCGGGTTGCCCGCCACCGCCAGCCCACCCGCGAGCACCGCCGACCAGCGTCGCGATCGCGAGCGCGGCGACCCCGCGCTGCACCGCCTGCGCGGGCGCTCGCGGAGAATCCTGCCGACCTCGACCGCGGCACCCGCCGCGACCACCAGCCCGACGAGCAGCGCCGCTAGGAACATCGCGCTCGTCGCGCTGTGCACGGCCGCGTGCGTCACCGCGCCACGGTCGAGGTGGTCGCCGACGTCGAGCACGCCGGGGCGGACGCGCCGATCCCGAGCGCGATCGGGACCAGCAGCGCGAACGTCCGCGTCCGCGCCGGCAGCAGCGCGAACACGAGCACGAGCATCACCGGGGTCGCATACAGCGAGCCGCGGCTCTGGCTCAGCAGCGCGACGTCCACGAGCAGCACAGCACCGCCGGCGAGCAGCCCGCGCAGCGCCCACGGCAGCCGCTCGCTGCGGGCCAGCAGCAGCGCCGGCCAGAACGCCATCAGCCACTGCGCCGCATTCGCGTTCGGATAGCCCGTCGGGTAGTCGAGGCGCCCACCCGGCAGCAGCGTCTGCAGGCTGGCCGAGCCCGCCGCGTCGAGATGCAGCGCCGCGTAAGGCCGCGAGCGCGACCAGCGCAAGCGTCCAGGCGACGAGCAGCAGCGCCGCGCTGCGGCCGCGCTGCGGCCAGCAGGCGAACAGCGCGAACACGAGCAGATAAAGCAGCGTGCGATTGGCCCCTTCCCATGCGTCGCCGGGCACGTCGGCCCACAGGATCGAGAGGAAGCTGAGCGCTGTGTACGCCGCGAGCGCCGCCAGCGCAACCTTCACCGGCGCCGAGATCGCGGCGGGCCGCAGCCCGAGCACGCCGAGCCGCGATCGCCAGCAGCGCGAGCACGATCAGCCCACCGGGAGCCCAGTGCGTGACCGGGTAGCCCGCCTGGTCGGTCGCCCACACGACGAACAGCGCAAGTGCCGCGAACGCCGGCACCGTCGCCGGCGCCGCGCGCAGCGAAGCCGTGAGCTTCGATCCCATCCGGCCCACAATAATCGCCGCTGTGGCGGCGCCGGCGGCGTCCGCGGAGCGCGCGCCGCGCCCGGGCTCCTACGTGCTGCCCGTCCCCTTCGCGGGGCGGGTCGCGGCGGAGAACAGCAGCGAGAGCACGCCGCCCATCAGCTCGTCGGGGACGGCCTGCGGATCGGCGAGCTTCTGGCGTGCGATGCCGTCCGCGAGCGCGTCGATCGCGACCGCGAGATGCTCGGCGGGCATCGCCAGCTCGAGCTCGAACTCGCGCACGCCCTCGGCTATCAGCTGGGTGAGCACCCGGCGCATCTGCGCGAAGCGCGCGGCGACCTTCGGGCGCACCTCCCGATCGCGGACGCCGTAGGCCCAGAACTCCATGAACAGCAGCAGCAGCTCGGGCTCGCGCTCGATCATCGTCATCCACTGGCGCGCGCCTCCGCGCGCGCGCTCGGCCATCGACGCGCGCGCCCGCACCGCGGCCGTGATCTCCTCGGCGTGCTTGTCGATCTCGCGTTCCATCAGGACCAGGAACAGGTCCTCCTTGCCGTCGAAGTTCGAGTACAGCGCACCGGTCGAGAACCCCGCCTCGGAGGCGATCTCGTCGACCGATGCGCCGTGGAAGCCGCTGCGCGCGAATGCCCCGCGCGCAGCGGCGAGCAGGCGCTCGCGCGTGTTCGCCCGACTCTGCTCGCGCGTCATGCGACTCGCACCCGCGGCGGCGGGAGCGGGCACCGGGGCGAGCACCGCCGCTTCACTGTCACGAGGTTCCATCTCGCAATCCTACTTGACAGAACGATCGCTATTGAGATAGCGTTCGTTATCTGTCCTAGTCCGAACCCCGAGCACGACGGGAGCCCCCGATGGCCAGCGCAACCACCCCGGCATACGACGACAGCACGAACGTCGCGAGCCTGCCGGCCGACGCGATCTCCTACGAGGACCTGTACGCCCGCTGGGAGCGCGGCAACTGGCGCGCGACCGAGCTCGACTTCAGCGAGGACGCGCGCCAGTGGCGCGAGGACTTCACCGAGTTCGAGCGCCAGGCGGCGCTGTGGAACTACTGCCTGTTCTTCTGGGGTGAGGACGCGGTCGCCGACAACCTCTCGCCGTACATCGACGCCGCGCCACGCGAGGAGCAGAAGTACTTCCTCACGACCCAGCAGGTCGACGAGGCGCGCCACGCGGTCTTCTTCAAGCGCTTCATGCAGGAGGTTTGCGGCGTTGGCGACGGCTCGATGTCGAGCGGCCTGAACGAGATCAAGCCGCAGCTGACCTCCGGCTTTCGCAAGATCTTCGACCGCCTCGACACGATGGCCGACGAGCTGCGCGCGGACCGCTCACCGGCCAAGCTGGCGGAAGCGGTGACGCTCTACCACGTCGTGATCGAGGCCTCGCTCGCACAGCCGGGACAGCACTTCATCTGCAACTACCTCGAGGAACGCGGGCAGCTGCCGGCCTTCCGCGAGGGCATGGAGAAGATCGCCGCCGACGAGCAGCGCCACATCGGCTTCGGCGTCAAGCTGCTCGCCGACCTCAACCGCGAAGATCCCGTCGGCGTCCCCAAGGCGGTCGCGCGCATCCTGCGCGACATGCTGCGCTTCACCGCCCAGGTGCTGATGCCGCCGGGCTGGGACGAAAGCTACCTGACGGTCTTCAACTACAGCTTCGACAAGGTCGGCGTCGAGGGGCTGACCTCCATGATCACCAAGCTCCGCTCCGCGGGCCTGCCGATCGAGACGCTCCCCGGCCCGGCGCTGATGCCGCCCGGCCTCACCCCGCTGGAAGTAGCGCGGCGCGGGCGCGCGCTCGCGCAGGCCGGCGTGATCGGCGTGCGCGAGGGCCCGACGCGCCGCGACCCGGAGACGCTCGCGCTGCTGTTCGACACGATCCGCCTGCAGGTCAACCCCGACCACGGGCTCGCGCGGGCGACGACCTTTCAGTGGGAGTTCACCGATCCCGACGTCCCAACCTGGCACCTGACCGTCAACAACGGCTCGAGCGCCGTCGAGCAGGGCGACGCGCTCGCCCCCGACGTGCGCCTGCGACTGTCCTACCAGGACTGGGTCGACATCGTCGGCCAGCGGCTGGACCCGATGCGGGCGATCGCGACCGGCAAGCTGCGCCCGCGCGGCAACCCGTTCGCGCTCGCGCGGCTCGGCAAGGTCTTTCCCCGCGGCTGAGGGCGCCTGCGCGAGCCGGGTCGAGCCTTGCAGAGGCACCCCGGTGGCCCGGATAAGCTCTGCTCATGGCCACCGATCGAGATCGCTCATCGCTGTCGCGCGACGCATATGCGAGCACCGTGCGCGAGGCTGAAAACAGCGTCCTGGAGACGCAGGATCACCACCCTCATCACGGCTACACACCTGACGCGTTCAGGCATTACATCCGCCAGCGCGCGCTGCTGTCGGCGCTCGACTCGATCAACTTCTCCAACGTCCTCGATGTCGGCTGCGCCGAGGGTTACTTCATGAAGGTGGTTCGCGATCGCTTCGACGCCGAGGTCTGGGGCGTCGATCTGTCGACGACCGCTCTGGCCAAGGCGCGCCAGCTGTACCGCTTCCCGGTGGCCGCGGCCGAGGCCACACACCTGCCCTTCGACGACGGGAGCTTTGACCTCGTGTTCTCTACGGAGGTGATCGAGCACGTGCTCGACCCGGAGCTGATGATCGCCGAGATGCGCCGCGTCTCGCGGGGCACCGTGCTCGTCACCACGCCGGTCAGCCAGAGCGCGGATGAGCACGAGCCCGACTTCGACCTCCAGGCCGAGGGACACATCAACGACTTCGACCCGACGACGGTGCGCCGCCTGTTCGGCCCCGAAGCCACGCTCGGCAGCTTCCGCTGCAACGCGACACTGGCGATGGTCGTGGGCGTCGGTCGACACCTCCCGCAGGGAGCCCGTGACGCCTTCTACGGCCTCGACCACGCCGTCTCACAGCGGTGGGGCTCGCCCACGCACCGACTCAAGCCGCTGCGCAACCGCGACTGGCTGATCACCGTCCCCGGCAGCGGCCACGGTGAGGGCGCGCTCGAGTGGCGCTGCCCAAACTGCCGCGCGACGTTCGCCCAGGAGCCCGAGCAGCTGCGCTGTACCAGCTGTGGCAACAGCTACGCCATGACAGGCGACGTCCCCGACTTCTTCAAGGCGCTCGAGGCGTAACGCCGGTCCGGCGCGCTTCCTCCTATCCCGGTGCGAACTCCCGCGCTGCCGCCGTGGCATCGCCCGCCGGCAATTGAGCGCCACTGCCCGCTTCCCCGCGCGCCCGTGCTTCGGGGGCGAGCGAGCTCTGCCCCGTCCCCGTGCTGATGCCCGAGGCCGCCGCTCGCGGCGCGGCGCGATGTCCCGCGGGGGCATTGAAGCGCGCGAGCGATGCTCCTGGCTCGCTCTCCGGTCCGAACTCGCGCCTGAGGAGGCGCGAGGGACTGAGCACGGGCGGCGCGGCGAGGTGATCGGCCGCGGGCGCGGGGAGCGAGGAGGGAGCGGCGATCGCCGGCTGATGCTGCTCGTTTGCCTCGGGTGCCGGTCGCGCCCGCGCTGACAGATGGGCTGGGTGCGGTCGGTGCACGAGCCCGCCTTCGCGGTCGAGGACGACACAGCCCGCCCCGACACCCAGCGCGAGCAGACATCCGACGGCGAGCTTGCCGGCGAGCCCGCCCGTGATCAGCCAGCCCCCACCCGCGGCGCCCGAGGCGCCGGCCGCGCCGGCGGCCGGAACCGCACCGCCGAGTCCCTGCGCGAACCGGCCGCCGGTGTCTGCCGCGGCGCCCGTCGCCGCCCCCGCTCCGCGGCCGCTGCCTGCTGCTCCGAGGCGAGCCCCCTCGGCGAGTCGCGCAAGCACCCCCGCGGTGATTCCGTAGGGCAGGAACACCGGCGGCAGCGCCGCCGCCAGACCGCGCAACGAGGCGACGTACGCGCGACAGGCCGGGCACTCGCGGCTGTGCAGCAGCGCGAGCCTGTAGCGGCGACCATCGGGGTCCAGCACCCCGTAGGCGAAGCCGCGCATCAGCGAGCCCTGCTGCTCGCACCAGTCGCCCGCGCGGATCGCCGCCGCGAGCTCGCCGACCTTGCCCGCGACGCCTGGGCGCCCCGCCCCGCGACCATCCATCAGGCGGCGCATGCACAGCTCGCTGACACCGAGGCGCGCGGCCGCCTCCGAGCGCGACAGGCCCTGCAGGTAGCAGAGCGTCGCCGCCTCGCGCTCGCGCCCGCTGAGGCGCGCACA
This sequence comes from uncultured Solirubrobacteraceae bacterium, assembly GCA_963827105.1. GTDB lineage: Bacteria > Actinomycetota > Thermoleophilia > Solirubrobacterales > Solirubrobacteraceae > Palsa-744. The sequence continues at coordinate 328,560 of CAWHAB010000010.1, forward strand.
GAGGCCCTCGAACAGCTGGCGCAGGCGCACGCGGTCGTCGAGGTCGGCGGCCAGGTCGCATTCCCGCGGCGGCGGCGCGCAGCGGCCCTGCGCACCGATCTGCGCGCGGTGCTCCTCGAGCGCACGGCGGAACGTCACGAGCGCGAGCCACGCCGACGGATTCGCGATCTCGCGACCATCGAGCGTGGCCGCGTACAGACCCTGCCAGGCCTGGGCGTAGCAGGCCTCGAGATCGCAGCCGTCGAGGCTCACGCCCGCCGCGCGCAGGCGCGCGCGGGCAGCGCCGATGACCCGCCCGCGCAGCGCGTCGAACTCGCTCCGCAGCAGGCGCTCGGCGCGGTAGCGACGAAGGCTCAGCGGACTCAATTCGCGCGCACACTACGAAATCCCGCCAGGCGGAGAGATTTGGTTATGTGGTGCTTGCGAACATTTCGATCTGGCGCAGGCTGACCGCGCGCATGTCAGCCCCGCGCAGGTGCGCACGGTGCCATTTGACGGCCGCAGCGAGGCCGTCGCCGAGATCCCATCGCGGGCGCCAGCCGAGTCTGCTTTCAGCCGCGTCTGAATCGAGCTCGAGATGCGTCGCCTCCGGCGGGTGCTCGGCCCCGTCGAGCTGCCAGCGCAGCGCCCCCTCCCACAGCTCGGCGAGACGCGTGACGATCCAGCTCACCGTGCGGGCGTCGCCGGCCGCCGGCCCGAAGTTCCACGCCCTCGCCGCATCGCCGCCGCGACACAGCGCCTGCGCGAGCTGCAGGTAGCCGCTCAGCGGGTTGAGCACGTGCTGCCACGGCCGCACAGCGCGAGGATTGCGGACCTTCAGCGGCTGACCGCTCTGCACCGAGCGCACGACGTCGGCCAGCAGCCTGTCCTCGCCCCAGTCGCCGCCGCCGAGCACGTTGCCCGCGCGCGCGGTCGCCACGCGCGCGGAGCCGGCCGCGGAGAAGTAGGAGCGTCGGTACGCCGCGGCGAGAAGCTCGGCGCAGGCCTTCGAGCTCGAGTACGGGTCGTCTCCCCCGAGCGCATCGCGCTCGATGAACGGCCTCGTCGCCGCCGCGGAGTTCTCGTAGCACTTGTCCGACGTCACGAGCACGACCGCGCGCACGCCCGCCGCGCTCGTGCGCACCGCGTCGAGCACGTTCGCGGTGCCCATCACGTTCACCTCGTACGTCAGCAACGGGTCGCGCAGCGACCGCCTCACCATCGGCTGCGCGGCAAGATGGAAGATGATCTCCGGGGCGGCCTCGGCGACGACCTGGCGAACCGCGTCGGAGTCGCGCACGTCGAGCGTGTGCCCGCGCATGTGGGCGCCGACCCCGGCCAGCTCGAACGCACACGGGCTCGCGAGCGGGCCGGCGGATGCGCCTGTCACGTCGGCGCCCAGCGCCTGCAGCCACAGCGACAGCCACGCCCCCTTGAAGCCGGTGTGGCCGGTGACGAGCACCCGCCGCTGAGTCCAGAAGTCGGGGTCGATCGCCACGAGGACAGGTATCTTCACGCAATCCATGCAGCCGCGCACGTGAGCCCCGCCGGATCGCCCCTGCCCGCTGCGCCCGGGCGCGTGTCGATACTCGGCGTTCCGCTCGCCGTGTCCGACTACGAGGAGGTGCTCGAGTGGATGGAGGCGATGATCGCCGCCGACGCGCGCGGCTACGTCACGGCCGCGGCGGTCAACCTCGTGATGCTCGCGCGCGAGCAGCCCGAGACGCGGGCGGCGGTGCTCGGCGCGACGCTCGCCGTGCCCGACGGCCAACCGCTCGTGTGGGCGCTGCACGCGCTCGGCCACAAGCGCGCGACCCGCGTCTACGGACCCGATCTGATGGCGATGTTCTGCGCGCGCGCGGCGCGCACCGGCACGCCGATGTTCCTCTACGGCGGCCGTACACCGGCGGCGCTCGCGCTGCTCGAACAGCGCCTGCGCGAGCGCTTCCCGGGCATTCGCATCGTCGGCGGCTACTCGCCGCCGTTCCGCGCGCTCAGCGCGCAGGAGGATGAGCAGGTCCGCGACGCGATCGCGGCCTCCGGCGCACAGGTCGTGTGGGTCGGCACCGGGCAGCCCAAGCAGGAGCGATGGATGCTGCGCATGCGCCCGCTCCTCGGGGCGCCCCTGCTCGTCGGCGTCGGCGCGGCATTCGACTTCCACGCCGGCCTCGTCTCGCAGGCGCCGGCGTGGATGCAGCGCAACGGCCTCGAGTGGGCGTACCGCCTGTCACGCGAGCCGCGGCGCCTGTGGAGGCGCTATGCGCGCTACAACCCGCTGTTCATCGCCTGCTTCCTGCGCCAGTACGTGCGCGATCGCGCGCAGCGGCACGCCTGATCGCTACGCTGCCCGGGCACGCGCAAGGCGACCGGCGCCGCGCGTGCGCCGCTAACCTGCTGCGTTGGATGACCTCTTCGCAGAGCACCGCCGACGTCGCGGTCGTCGGCCTTGGCCGCGTCGGGTTGCCGCTCGCGCTGTCGTTCGCCGATCGCGGCCTGAACGTGATCGGGGTCGACAACGACCCCGCGCGGCTCGGCGCCGTGCGCGAAGGGCGGATGCCGTTCGTCGAGACCGACGCGCAGGCGCTGCTCGAGCGCGTGCACGCCGGCGGGCGCCTGACGCTGTCCGAGCGGGTCGCCGACGCGGCCGGCGCGCGCCAGATCGTGCTCACGCTCGGGACGCCGTCGTTCTCGCACATCGAGATCGACATGCGCGACATCCGCTCGGCGCTCGACGACCTGCTCGGCGTGCTCACCGCCGGCCACTCGCTGATCCTGCGCTCGACCGTCGCGCCCGGCACGACGGAGTTCGTCGCCGGCTACCTGCGCAAGCACCGCGGCTTTCAGATCGGCGAGGAGGTGTTCGTCGCACACGCCCCCGAGCGCATCGCCGCCGGACGCTTCCTGCGCGAGATCGACACGCTGCCGTGCATCATCGGCGGCGTCGGCGCGCGCTCGGGCGAGGTCGTCGCCGAGCTGTTCGGCGTCTTCGCGGCACCGATCGTGCAGACCACGCCGGTGCAGGCCGAGCTCGCGAAGATCTGGGCGAACATCCTGCGCTACACCCATTTCGCGCTGCCCAACCTGCTGATGATGGACTGCGAGCGCTATGCGGCGAACGTGTTCGAGGTGATCGACCTGATCAACCGCGACTACCCGCGCGGCGGGATCGCCCAGCCGGGCCTGACCGCGGGGACATGCCTGCGCAAGGACTTCACGTTCTCGGAGGAGCGCTCGGCCGCGCCGGGGATGCTGCTCGCCGTCTCGCGCGTCAACGAGTCGGTGCCGCTGTTCCTGATCGAAGGGGCGCGGCGGCGCCTCGGCGGGCTCGCCGACCGCAAGGTCGCCGTGCTCGGCCTCGCCTTCAAGGCCGACACCGACGACGAGCGCGACTCGCTCGCGCACAAGCTGATCCGGCTGCTCGAGCGCGAGCTCGCGGATGTCGTCGCCCACGACCCGCACGTGCCGACGCCGACCCCCTCGCTGGCCGAGGCGATCGACGGCGCCGAGCTGGTGATCGTCGCCGCCAACCACTCCGAGTTCCGCGACCCGCGCACGCTCGCGGCGATCGCCGAGCACGCAGGCGCGGACTGCCTGATCGTCGATCCGTGGAACTGCTGGGGCGCCGCGCAGGTGTTCGCCTACGCCGCCGAGCTTGCCGCCCTCGGCGCGGTCGGATGAGCCGCGTACTCGTCACCGGCGGCGCAGGCACGATCGGCGCCGCGGTCGTCAGGCGGCTGCTCGCCGACCCCGCCTACGAGGTGCGCGTCTCCGACCAGCGGCTCGCGCCGCAGTGGATGCGCGAGGGCTGCGAGGTCCACACCGGCGACCTGCGCGTGCCCGAGCAGGCGCGCGCGGCGACGAAGGGCTGCACGCACGTCATCCACCTCGCCGCGATCGTCGGCGGGATCGCCAACTTCCACCGGCTGCCGCACACGCTCACCGAGGTCAACAACGCGCTCTACAACTCCGTCATCCGCGCCGCGCTCGAGCTCGAAGTCGAGCGTTTCACGTACGTGTCCTCCTCGATGGTGTTCGAGCAGGCGGAGCTGTTCCCGACGCCCGAGGAGTACCTGCCGCGCTGCCCCACGCCGATCTCCGCCTACGGCTTCTCGAAGCTGACCGGCGAGGTCTACTGCCGCGCGGCCCACGACGAGCACGGCCTGCCGTACACGATCTGCCGCCCGTTCAACGCCTACGGCCCGGGCGAGACACCCGATGCCGAGCCGGGAATCGCCCACGCCGTGCCGGACCTGATCGAGAAGGTCCTCGCCGGCCAGCGCCCGCTCGAGATCTTCGGCTCGGGTGAGCAGACGCGGACGCTGACGCATGTCGAGGACATCGCCGACGGGGTCGTCACGGCGATGAGCTCACCGGCCGGCCTGAACGAGGACTTCAACATCTCCGCCGCGCGCGAGCTGACGATCGCCGAGATCGCGCGGATCATCTGGGAGGCCTGCGGTGAGGACCCCGAGGCGTTCGCGCTTGAGCACCTGCCGACGTTCGCGGTTGACGTGCAGCGACGCTGGCCGTCCGTCGAGAAGGCGCGCACGCTGCTCGGCTGGGAGGCGCAGATCGAGCTGGAGGACGGGATCGCCTCGACGGTGCGCTGGCTGCGCGAGCTGCGCGCCGCGCCGGCGAGCTCCTCGCGCGCGGCATATAGGCTTCCGCCGCGATGACCGCCCGCCCCTCAGCGCTGATCACCGGCGTCACCGGCCAGGACGGCTCCTACCTCGCCGAGCTGCTGCTCGAGAAGGGCTACGACGTCCACGGCATGGTGCGCCGCGCCTCGACCGAGAAATTCGAGCGGATCGAGCACATCCGCGACCGCATCACGCTGCACCAGGGCGACCTGCTCGACCAGCGCTCGCTCGTGGACGCGCTGCGCGCCTCGCGGCCGGATGAGATCTACAACCTCGCGGCGATGTCGTTCGTCGCCGTCTCCTGGATCCAGCCGACGCTGACCGCCGAGTTCACCGGCGTCGGCGTCACGCGGATGCTCGAGGCGATGCGCGAAGTCTGCCCCGAGGCGCGCTTCTACCAGGCCTCCTCGAGCGAGATGTTCGGCAAGGTGCTCGAGGTGCCCCAGACCGAGACGACGCCGTTCTACCCGCGCTCGCCCTACGGCGTCGCAAAGGCCTACGGCCACTTCATCACCGTCAACTACCGCGAGTCCTACAACCTGCACGCGACGTCGGGGATACTCTTCAACCACGAGAGCCCCCGCCGCGGCCTCGAGTTCGTCACCCGCAAGATCACCTGGCACGCGGCCGCGATCAAGCTCGGGCTGCTCAGCGAGCTGCGCCTCGGCAACCTCGACGCGGAACGCGACTGGGGCTATGCGAAGGACTATGTCGAAGCGATGTGGCTGATGCTGCAGCGCGACATAGCGGAGGACTACGTGATCGCGACCGGCAAGGCCAACTCGGTGCGCGAGTGCTGTCAGGTGGCCTTCGACGAGGCCGGCCTCGGCGACTTCGAGCAGTACGTCACGATCGATCCGGCGTTCGTCAGACCGGCTGAGGTGGACCACCTGATCGGCGACCCCGGCAAGGCCGGGCGCGATCTCGGCTGGAAGCCGCAGACGAGCTTCGAGGAGCTGATCCGGCTGATGACGCGCTCCGACCTCGAGCAGCTGCGCCCGCGCTGAGCCGATGGCGGTGCCGCTGTTCGACACCTCGACGCCGCTCGCGGAGCTGCGCGATGAGCTGCGCGCGGCGGTCTCCAGGGTGCTCGATTCAGAGCGCTACATCCTCGGCCCCGAGGTCGACGCGTTCGAGCGGGAGTTCGCCGCGCACTGTGGCGCCGCACACGCCGTCGGCGTCGCCAACGGCACCGAGGCGATCACGATCGCGCTGCGCGCGATGGGTGTCGGTCCGGGCGATGAGGTGGTGGTGCCGTCGTTCACGTTCTACGCATCCGCTGAGGCGATCCCGCCGACCGGCGCGACGCCGGTCTTCTGCGACATCGACCCGGACACCTACTGTGTCACCGCCGAGACGGTGCACGCCGCGCTCACGCCGAGGACCAAGGCGGTGATCGCGGTGCACCTGTTCGGCAACGTCGCGCCGGTCGCCGAGATCGAGGCGCTCGGGGTGCCGGTGCTCGAGGACGCCGCGCAGGCCGCCGGCTCGACCGCCGGCGATCGGCGGCCGGGGTCGCTCGGGACGGCGGCGACGTTCTCGTTCTTCCCGTCGAAGAACCTCGGCTGCTTCGGCGACGGCGGGCTCATCACGACTCGCGATCACGATCTCGCCGAACGCGTGCGCACGCTGCGCTTCCATGGCTCACGCGACAAGATCAGCTACGAGCAGGTCGGCTACAACTCGCGCCTCGACGAGCTGCAGGCGGCGATCCTGCGCGTCCAGCTGCCGCACCTCGACGGCTGGGCCGACGGCCGCCGCCGGGCGGCCGAGCACTACCGCGAAGCGGGGCTCGGAGAGTTGCTGACGCTGCCCCGGGCGGTCCCCGGCTGCGCGCCGGCATGGCACCTGTACGTCGTCGGCGACAGCGATGTCGAGCGTCTGGAAGGCGCGCTGGCGCGCGCGGGCATCGGGCACAAGGCCTATTACCGCACGCCCGTGCATCGCCAGCCGCCGATGCGCACGTGGGCCGCCGGGGTCGAGCTGCCGGCGACCGAGCGGGCGGCGCAGCGGCATCTGGCGATCCCGATCAGTCCGCTGCTCACGCGCGCCCAGGCGGATGAGGTCGTCGCGGCCGTGCGAGCGCCGTAATGGATGCGCTCGAGGCCTTGCGCGCCGACTGGCGCGCAAACCGTCGCAACGGACGCTCGCTCGTGATCGTCACGCTGTTCAGGCTCGCGCAGGCCGTCAACACCGAGCGCCGGGACCTGCGGCCGCTGGCGTTTCCGATCCTCGCGACATACAAGCTGATCGTCGAATGGCTGCTGACGGTCGACCTGCCCGTGCGCACGCGCGTCGGCGGCGGGCTCACGCTGAACCATGCATATGGGATCGTCGTCCACCCCGACACGGTGATCGGCAGGAACTGCGTGTTGATTCAGGGCGTGACGATCGGCTACAGGTCCGGGCCGATCAGCGCACCGACGCTGGGCGACGATGTGATGTTCGGCGCGAACGCGTGTGCGCTCGGGCCGATCCACATTGGCGACGGCGCGCGCATCGGCGCCGGTGCGGTCGTGCTGCAGGACGTCCCCGCCGGGGCGAGCGCGGTCGGCGTCCCTGCGCGGGTCGTGTAGCCGCGCAGCGCGGGCGCCGGATGCTTTGCGGCCGGCCCGCCGGCGCGCGCTCGGCGCCACCCGGCAGCTCGCGCATCGCGCGCGAGGGTCAGCTCGCGGCGCAGCTTCAACGCCAGCGCTCGATCAGATCGGCCTGCTCAACCGTGCGAACCTGCCGCGCCGGCACTCCCATCACGACCGCGCGCGCCGGCACGTCCCGCGTGACCACCGCGCCGGCCGCCACGAACGCCTCCTCGCCGACCTCCACGCCGGGGGTGAGCACGACGCCGCCGCCGATCCGGCACGCGCGCCGCAGCGTCGCGCCGACGCAGGCGGTCTCGGCCCGTGTCGCGCCATCGTGTCATCGTTGGTCGTGCACACGCCCGGACCGATGAAGACGTCGTCCTCGATGTGCGTGAACGCCGTCAGGTACACGTTCGTCTGCACACGCACGCGCGCGCCGACGCGGACGTCGTTGTCGACGACGCTGCCGCGCCCGATCACCGCGCGCTCACCGATCAGCGCGCGCTCGCGCACGAAGCACTGGTCGCCGAGGATCGTGCCCGCGCCGACGCGCGCGCCCGCGAACACGACCGCGCCGGTGCCGACGGCGGCGCCCGCTCCGAGCTCCAGCGCGCCGACGTCACCGTGCGCGAGCGAATGCCCGGCGAGCCGCGGACGCTTGCCGAGGACCGCATGGTCCTCGATCGCGCAGCCCTCGCCGATCACCGTGCCGTCGTGGACGACCACGTAGGCGCCGAAGGAGACGTCCGCGCCGACCCGCACGCCGGACCCGAGCAGCGGCCCCGGCGCGGCGCGCGCGTCGTCGCGCCCGATCCCGCTCACAACCTGACTACGTTGGCAGCCTCGGAGCTGCGTGTGACGCCGCGCAGGTCGACGACGAGCCGCGCCCGCTGGCCGATCAGCTCGTGATCGACGCTCGGGTGCGCCGTCACGATCAGCGCCAGATCGGCGTCCGCGAGCAGCTCCTCGAGCGGCATGCTGTCAAGCCCGAACTCGGCCAGCGCAGGCACGTGCGGGTCGTGGTAGCGGACCTCGCCGCCGAGCTCGCGCAGCAGCGAGATGATCTTCAGCGCGGGCGACTCGCGCATGTCGCCGACGCCTGGCTTGTAGCTGACGCCGATGACCGCGACCCGCGCGCCTTTGACCGGCAGCCCGCGGTCGTTCAGCGCGCGCTGGACCTTCGCCACGCAGTGGTAGGGCATCTGCTGGTTGACGGTGCCGGCGAGCTCGATGAAGCCCGTCGTCATGTCGAACTCGCGTGCGCGCCAGCTCAGATAGAACGGGTCCACCGGCAGGCAGTGCCCGCCCATGCCGGGCCCCGGCTCGAAGCGCATGAACCCGTAGGGCTTGCTCGCAGCCGCGTCGACGACCTCCCAGATGTCGATGCCCATGCGGTCGGTAAGCATCGCGAGCTCGTTGACGAGTGCGATGTTGACCGAGCGGAAGATGTTCTCGAGCAGCTTCGTCAGCTCCGCAGCCTCGGGGCTCGAGACCCGCACGAGGTGGTCGCAGACGATGCCGTAGAGCTCTTCGGCCAGCTCGGCGCAGGCGGGTGTCAGCCCGCCGAGCACCTTCGGCGTGTTGCGCAGCGTGAAGTCCGTGCGGCCGGGATCGACGCGCTCGGGCGAGAACGCGAGGTGGAAGTCGCGTCCGGCGGCGAGCCCCGACTCCTCGAGCAGCGGCGCGACGCGCCCGCGCGTCGTGCCCGGATAGGTGGTCGACTCGAGCACCACCAGCTGGTTGCACTGGAGCACCTCGGCGAGCCCCCGCGCGGAGTCGATCAGCGGGCCGAGATCGGGCTCGCGGTTGCGCGTCAGCGGCGTCGGCACGCAGATCAGCACCGCGTCCGCCTTGGCCAGGCGCGAGTACCGGGTGCTCGCATGCAGGCGCTCGGCGACGGCCCGCAGGGCCTCGCCGGGGACGTCCTCGATGTAGGACTCGCCCCCCTCGATCGCCTCGATCTTGCGCGCATCGACATCGACCGCGATCACCTCGCAGCCCTCCTGCGCGAATGCGACCGCCAGCGGCAAGCCGACATAGCCGAGCCCGATGACCCCTACGGTCTTCACAGGCTCGCAGTGTAGGGCCTGGCCGGGACGGGCCAGCAGCTCACGCGCCCGGCTCGCGGCCGTCGTAGATGGAGGCGAGCGCGGCCGCGACGACCTCCGGAGCGCAGCGCGCGCGGACCCGCTCGAGACCTCGCTCGCCCGCCGCGCGGTCCCCCGCCAGCCGCGCGATCGCGGCGGCCAGCGCGCCGGCGTCGCCGGGAGCGACGAGCGCGTCCTCCTCGAGCAGCTCGCCGAGCGCGCCGACACGGCTGGCGACGACCGGCAGCCCGGCGGCCATCGCCTCCGCGACCGCGAGCCCGAATGTCTCGGCCGAGCGCGAGGGGGCGAGCGCGATCGCCGCACGCGCCCGCAGCGCCGACAGCTCGGCGCCCTCGACGCGGCCGAGGAAGCGCACCTCGCCTCCTCCCGCGCGCGCTTCGAGCGCCGCGCGCTCGGGCCCGTCGCCGGCGATCAGCAGCGGGATGCCGGCGATGCGGCAGGCATCGAGCGCGACGTCCACGCCCTTCTCGCGCGACAGGCGCGAGACGACCAGCGCATAGGACTCCGCCGCCGAGCTCGGCGCCTCCGCTCGCGCGGGCGCGGCGACCGGCGGCGGCAGCACGTGCACGCGCGCGGCCGGCAGCGGCGCCCCGAGCTCGCACAGGCGCCGGCCGGCGAAGCGGCTGGGGACGATCACGGCGTCGGCCTGCGCGAGCAACCGCTGCTGCCACAGCGCCAGCGAGGCCGCGTAGGCGGCCGCCTCGGGCAGGCTGCCACGGCAGTTGCGCAGCACGCCCGGAAGCGTGTTGCGCCCGCTGCAGCGCGTGCACTCGGCGCCGCGCGTGAAGCAGACTCCGGTCGCGCACACGAGCCGATACTGGTGCAGGTGCAGCACGACGCGCGCGCCGGCCGCGCGCGCGGCGGCGAGCGAGCGCCAGCCGAGCGACGGCTGGATGTTGTGCGCGTGGACGACGCGGGCGCCGCTGCGGCGCACCGCACGCGTCACCTCGGCCGGCTCGAGGCCGCCGCGCAGCAGGCCGATCGCGGCGCGCCCGCGCCCGAGCGCGGCCGAGTCGCGCGCCAGCAGCTCCGCCGGCTCGCCCAGCTGCTCGCGCACGAGCGCCAGCAGGTCCGCGACGACACGCTCCTCGCCGCCGGTCGTGCGGTAGCGGTTGTGCATGAACAGAACCATCGCCGCTTCAAACCTAGACTCTCTGGCAGCCATGGCCCCTCCTGCCTCGATCGTGATCCCCACCCGCGACCGCCTTGCGTATCTGCAGGTCGCGCTCGCGTCGATCCGCGCGGATGCCCGCGAGCTCGGCGCCGAGGTGCTCGTGATCGACGACGCGGGCCCGTCGGCCGCGGTGCGCAGCCTGGCCCTGAGCCTCGACGCACGCTATGAGCCGCATCCCGCTCCGCTGGGGTTGAACGTCGCGCGCAACACCGGCGTCGAGCGCTCGGCGGGCACGCTCGTGGTGTTCCTCGACGATGACATCAGCGCCTGCGCGGGGTGGCTCGCGGCACTGCTCGACGCGGCCGCGGCGAACCCGGATGTCGACGTCTTCGCCGGGCCGATCCGGGCCCACCTCGAAGGTCCCGCGCCCCACAGCTGCGGCCGCGAGCGCCCGCCGATCACGACGCTCGAGCTGGGCGAGCGCGACACCGATGCGCGCTTCGCGTGGGGGGCGAACATGGCGATCCGGCGCGACGCGCTGGAGCGCGTCGGGCCGTTCGACGTCTCGCTCGAGCACGGCGGCGATGAGCAGGAGTGGCAGGAACGGCTGCGCGCGCAGAACCCCGGTGCGCGTGTCATGTACGTCGCCGGCGCCGCGGTCGAGCATCGCCGCGTCGGCACCGATGCACGCCTGCGCTCGCTCTCGCGCGCAGCCTACGCCCGCGGCCGCGCGGCGCGGCGCTTCGACGCGCGCCGGGGCTGCGCGCCGTCGCTCGCGGGTGAGCTGCGAACGCTCGCCGGCTGCCTTGCGCACGTGATCGCGCGCGCCTGCCCGGCGGGACTGACGATGGCGACGCACAGCGCCGGGCGCCTGCGCGAAGGACTCGGTGAACGCCGCGGCGGGGCCGCGGGCGCTGGGGGCGCCGGCGAGGACTTCCTGTCCGGGGCCAGCGGCACGGTCGGCGGCGTTGACGCGCTGCGCAGGGCCACGGAGGATCACGCGCTCGACGCGCTCGAGCTGCTGAGCGGGCGGCGTCTGGCGCTCACCCGGGCGGCTCGGCGCCAGCCGCCGCGCAGGCGCGTTCTGGCGCTCGGCATCGAGCGGCCCGAGCGGCGCGAGCTGGCGCGGGCGATCCGCGCCGAGCTGGCGCGCTCGCGCCATCGCGTCGAGCTGCACACGCGCGCCCCGCACGGGCTGGGTAAGTTCGAGAACCTCAACCTGCTGCTCGCCGAACACGACGCCGGCGAGCACGACTGGCTGCTCGTGATCGACGACGACGTCGAGTTGCCACGCGGCTTCCTGGACAACTTCCTGTTCCTCTGCGAGCGCTTCTCGCTCGCGCTCGCCCAGCCGGCGCATCGGCTGAACTCGCACGCGGCGTGGGCTGTGACGAGGCGCCGCCCCGCGAGCGTCGCGCGCGAGACGCGGTTCGTGGAGATCGGTCCGATCACGGCGTTCGCGCGCGCGACGTTCCCGCTGCTGCTGCCGTTCCCCGAGCTGCGCATGGGCTGGGGCCTGGACCTGCACTGGGCGGCGCTCGCGAGCGAGCAGCGCTGGCGCTGCGGCGTGATCGATGCGGCCGCGATCGCCCATCGCGCGGCGCCGGCGGCGGCGGACTATCCGCGCGAGGCGGCGATCGCGGAGGCGCGCGCGTTCCTCGCGGACCGCAGCTACCTCACTGCCGAGCAGGCCGGGCGCACCCTCACGACCCATCGCCGCTGGTGAACGCCGCCAACGGCCAGCGACGGCGTCCGCGCGTGGCGGTCGTCGCCGAGTTCTACCCGAGCGTGCGCGATCCCGTGATGGGGATCTGGGCGCACCGCCAGGCGCTCGCCGCGCGCGCGGCCGGAGCCGACGTGCGCGTGCTCGTCCTGCACCGGCTGATACCGCCGCGCGCGGCGCTCGCAGCAGGAGCGCGCGGAGCCGCACTGGCGCTGTCGGCCCGTGCCCGCGAGCCGCGCGCGCAGGTACGCGACGGCATCGCCGTCACGTACGTTCCCTACGTCTCGCCGCCCCGCAACCGAACGTACGCGCAATGGGGAGCGTGGGCGGCCCCGGCGCTGGCGCTCGCGCTGCGGCGGCTGCGGCGCGAGTTCCCCTTCGATCTGATCCATGCCCACAACGCGGTGCCCGCCGGCGATGCGGTCCGCCGCGCGCGCGGGGGCGTGCCGCTCGTGGTCTCGGTGCACGGCGGCGACGTGCTCTACACGGCCGTCCGCGGCGCGGCCGGCGCGGCCGCCGTCGCGCGCGGCCTCGGCGCCGCCCGGCTCGTGCTCGCAAACAGCCACGGGACCGCCGAGCTGGCGCGCTCCTACGGGGCCGGCGAGACGCGCGTGGTCCACCTCGGCACCGAGCTGCCCGAGCCGACGCCGCGGGGAGAGTCGCGCGGGGAGCGCGGCGCGGCCCCCGTGCTCGTCACCGTCGCGCATCTGGTCGCGCGCAAGCGCCACGCTGACGTGCTGCGCGCGCTCGCGGTGCTCAGCGGGCGATACCCCACGCTGCGCTACGCGATCGTCGGGGACGGGCCCGAGCGGATCGCGCTCGAAGGCCTTGCCGAGCGCCTCGGCGTCGCCGCGCGCGTCGATTTCCACGGGCAGCTCGCGCCGGCCGAGGCGATCGCGCAGGCGCGGCGCGCAACGCTGTTCGTGATGCCCTCGACAGATGAGGCGTTCGGCGTCGCCTATGTCGAGGCGATGGCCGCGGGGGTACCGGCGATCGGCTGCCGCGGCGAGCCCGGGCCCGAGGAGATCGCGGCCGCCGGCGATGGCTTCATGCTCGTCCCGCCGGGAGACATCGAGCGCCTCACACAGCGCATCGACGAGCTCCTCTCCGATCCGCTGCGGCTGCGCGAGGCGGGCCAGCGCGCGCGTGCGACGGTCGCGGCGCACTTCACCTGGGAGGTTTGCGGCGAGCAGACGCTGCGCGCCTACGAACGGGCGCTCGAGTGAAGCCGCTCCTGTTCGTCACCGGCCACGCGCCCGCTTACCGCGTGGGCGCGCTCGCGCGCCTGCATCAGCGCGAGCAGATCGAGCTCGCGCTGTTCGGCGGCCGCAGGCTGCACGGCGGCGCCGAAGCGGACACGGAGCTGCCGTTCCCGCACCGCCATGTGCACGCGCTCGAGCTCGCGCGGCTCGCGGCGAGTGGGCGCTACCGCGCGGTCGTCTGCCCGACGGGCGGTCGCCTGGCGCTGCTGGCGACGTGGGCGGGCGCGCGCGCCGGGCGGACGCCGCTGATCCTGTGGGCTTCGCTGTGGGCGCACCCGCGCAGCGCCGCGCACGCGCTCAGCTATCCGCTGCTGCTGCGCCTGTACCGCTCGGCCGACGCGGTGGTCACCTATGGCACGCACGTCAGCGCGTACGTGAGCGCGCACGGAGCACGCAACGTCCACGTCGCCGCGCAGTCCGTCGACAATGACTTCTGGGGCGCACACGCGAGCACAAGCCCGCAGGACCCCCGCTGGCCCGCCGATGCGGCGGTCAGGTTCCTGTTCGTCGGCCGCGACGAGGCTGCAAAGGGCGTCGAGGTGCTCACCGACGCGTGGCGCGCCGCGCGGCCGGATCCGCTCGCGGCGGCGCTCGTGCTCGTCGGCGTCGGCGCGGGCTCGCTGCACTCGCCCCGCCCCGGCAAAGGCGCGCCGGCGCCGATCGTCGCGCTCGGACGGCTCGAGCCGCGAGCGCTGCGCGAGGTATATGCGGCGAGCGACGTGCTGATCGTGCCGTCGATCGCGACGCGCACCTTTCGCGAGCCGTGGGGGTTGGTTGTCAACGAGGCGATGAATCAGGGGCTCGCGGTCATCAGCAGCGACGCGGTCGGGGCCGCCGCCGGCGGGCTCGTTCGCGACGGCGTCAACGGCCTGATCGTCCCCGCCGGCGACCCGCTCGCGCTGGCCGGCGCGATCGCGGCGCTCGCGGCCCACCCGGCGCTCCGGGCCAGGCTGGGCGAGCGGGGCGCGCGCGACGTGCGCGCGTTCAGCCACGACGCGTGGGCGGGCGGGTTCTCACGCGCGCTGTCGAGCCTCGGGCTCTCCGAGGGCGTTGGTAGCGTTGCCTAGCGCGCTCATGAGAATCGCCCGCCTCGAGAGCCGATCGACCCGCGGTCGGCCGGTCCTGCTGATCGCGATCGCGGCAGCGCTCGCGCTGGCGCCGGCAGCCAACGGCGACATCGGCGAAACGATCATCCTGCGCTGCACCCATGAAGAATCGCTGAGCGGGTTCAGCCAGAGCGCCTACAACAAGGCGCTGAAAGAGCTGAGCGCGGACACCGAAGAGTATTCCGACTGCTCCTCGCGGATCCGCCAGGCGCAGGCCGCCGCGGCCGGCGGCCACGGCGCGGCAAGCGAACCGGCCGGCAGCTCGGCGCAGCCCACCACGCTGGCTGCAACGCCGGCGGAGCAGCTCGCGCTCGCGCGCGCCAGGCGCGCGCCCTCGCGCGCGATCCGGCTCGGTGGGCAGCTGGTCGAGCCGGGCGTCGTGCACGCGAACATCGCATCCGCGTTCAGCTCCCTGCCGACGCCGCTGCTCGCGACGCTGGCGTTCCTGATCCTCTGCCTGCTGCTGATCCTCGCAGGCGTCCTGCGCAACCGAGTCCGTGCACGCCGTCCAGGCTGAGCCGGTGGCCGCGCCCGTCGAGGTCGCGGCCGTCCCCACACAGCCGCCGCCGGGCGCGGCGTTCACGGCACGCGGCGACCGGCCGGCGCTGTGGTGGCCGACGCTGCTGGTCGCAGGGCTCTCCTGCTTCATCACCTTCTACGCCAAAGGCGGGCTCAACCTCGAAACGATGACGACGACCGAGATGGCGCTGACGCTCGGGGCTGCTCTGGCGGCGGCCGCCGCCGTGCTGCTGACGCCGTCCGGGAGGCCCGTGCGGGGCGGCTGGGCGCTCGCGCTGCTGCTCGCCTTCACCGCGCTGACGGCGATCTCGATCGTCTGGTCGGTACAGCCCGATGACAGCTGGCGCGACGCCAACCGGATGCTCGCCTACTGCGCGGTGTTCGGCGCGGCGATCGCGCTCGTGCGCCTCGCGCCGGAGCGCTGGCCCGCGGTCCTCTGCGGGCTCGCGCTGGGCTCGGTCGTGATCTGCGGCTACGCGCTGCTGAGCAAGGTCTTCCCCGCGTCGCTCGCGGTCGCGAACGCGCCGGCGCGCCTGGAGGAACCGTATGGCTACTGGAACGCGACCGGCCTGCAGGCGGCGCTCGGCGCGATCTGCTGCATGTGGCTCGGCTCGCGCCGCAGCGGGCACGCGCTGCTCAGCACGCTCGCCTACCCGGCGATGGGGCTTTTGCTGCTGACGCTGAGCCTGGCCTATTCGCGCGGGTCGCTGATCGCCTTCGCGGTCGGCCTCGGCCTGTGGTTCTGCATCGTGCCGCTGCGCCTGCGGGGCGCTGCGGTGCTGGCGCTGGGAGGGCTCGGCGCCGCGGTCGTGAGCGCCTGGGACTTCTCCAGGCACGCGCTCAGCGCCGAAGGCGTGACGCTCGCCGCGCGCACGACGGCGGGGCACCAACTCGGCGCGCTCGTGATCGCGATGGGGCTGGCGCTCGCGGTCGCGGGCGTCGCGATCGGCTTCCTGACCGACCGGCGCGCACCCTCGCCCGCCCTCCGCCAGGCGGCGGGGACGGCGGTGATCGCGCTGATTCTGCTGGCCGTGATCGCCTTCACGGGGGTGCTCGCGCAGAGCCACAGAGGCTTGACCGGGAGCGTCTCGCATGCGTTCCACGCGCTCACGGACCCGAACGCGAAGACGCCGCCGAACACGCCGGGGCGGCTGACCGCGGTCGCGAGTGTCCGCGCCCGCTACTGGAAGCAGGCGCTCGAGGTGTTCGATGCCCATCCGGCGCTCGGCGCCGGCGCCGAAGGCTACGCGACGGCGCATCTGCGCTATCGCACCGACACGCTGACGGTCAGGCACGCGCATGGCTTCGTCGTGCAGACGCTCGCCGATCTCGGTCTCGTCGGGCTGCTGTCGGCGGCCGCGCTCCTGCTCGCGTGGCTCGCGGCCGCGGGCAGCGCGACGCATCCGTTCAACCGCCGCTGGAGCGGGTGGGGCGAGTGGCGCCGGCTCGGCCGCGGTGGCCGGCCGGGATGGCGCCGCCACAAGCTGCCCTACTCGGCCGAGCGCGTCGGCTTGCTGAGCATGCTCTGCGTCGTCGCCACCTTCGGCGCGCACTCGCTGATCGACTGGACCTGGTACGTGCCCGGCGACGCGTGCGCCGCGCTGCTGTGCGCGGGCTGGCTGGCCGGCCGCGGGCCGCTCTCGGGCGCAAGCGCCGCCGGGGCGGCTGCCGGCGGCGCGCATCCGGTCGGCGATTCCGCGCGCAGGCGCCGGGGCGACGTGCGCGCCGCGGTCGCGCTCGCCGCGATCGTCGCAGCGCTGCTTGCGGCCTGGTCGCAGTGGCAACCGCAGCGCTCAGAAGAGGCGCGCACGCAGGCGCTGGCACTGCTCGCGAGCCACCCGGCCGCGGCCGAAGCGGCGGCGAAGACGGCGGTCCAGCGCAATCCGCTGTCGGTCGAAGCGCTGTTCACGCTCGCCGAAGTGCAGAGCTCGCGCGGGCAGTCGGCGCTTGCACGGGCGACGCTCCAGCAGGCCGTGCGCCTGCAGCCGTCGAACCCGGAAACGTGGCTGAAGCTCGGGCGCTATGACCTCGCGAACGACCACTCGCCGAGCGGCGCGCAGCTCGCGCTGCGCGAGCTGCAGGCGGCGATCTTCCTCAATCCATCTTCGATCTCCGCGGAAGCGATCGCCGCCGGGAATCGCGAAGCGATCGAAATCCACAACGACTACATCGAGGCGGTGCGCGCGACGATGGCGCCGCGAAGCCCGGCGCAGGCGCGCGCCGGGCGCCCGGCGCGGCGCGTGGCGCAGCGGCGGGCCACAGCCGCCGCGCCGCTCAAAAGCGTCTCCGCACAGCGCGCGCGAGCAGCACGCGTCCGGCGGCGGACCGAACGTCGACTGCGTCGAATCCGAATTCGCGAACTAGCTCGCGGAGCGTAGCGCGGGTGTAGAAGCGCAGATGGTCGGCGCGGGGGTCGAAGTGAGCGGCGAACGCGCGCGCGGAGAGCATCAGGCGCAGGCGCGTGCGGGCGCCGTGGTCGGGTGTGCTGAGCAGGAGCCGCCCGCCGGAGCGCAGCACGCGGCGGGCCTCTGAGAGCCAGGCGGCGGTATCGGCGACGTGCTCGATCACCTCGCCGGCCCAGACGACGTCGAAGCTCGCGTCCTCGAGCGGCCAGCTTCCTTCGCCGTCGATCAGCCGCGCGTCGAGCCCGGGGTGGCGCGCCCGCGCGCGGCGCAACGGCTCCTCGGCGACATCGACGGCGACGACCTCGGCATGCGCGTCGAGCAGCGCCGCGGCGAAGCTTCCCTCGCCGCAGCCGACGTCGAGCACGCGCTCACCCGCGCGGACGTGATCGAGCAGGAAGCGCCTGCGCAGCTCGAGGTCGGGCGGCTGCAGGCCTTCGGGCAGCGCCTGCCAGAGGCCTTCGTGGTAC
This sequence comes from uncultured Solirubrobacteraceae bacterium, assembly GCA_963827105.1. Lineage (GTDB taxonomy): Bacteria > Actinomycetota > Thermoleophilia > Solirubrobacterales > Solirubrobacteraceae > Palsa-744. Next base: position 346,462 of record CAWHAB010000010.1, read on the forward strand.
TCGCGCCTTCCCATCGCGCCCAGGCTAGAGCGCGCCGCCACGCGGGCATGCAGAGAAGCTGTCATCTCTATGCAAGCCTGCGCAAACGAACTATGTTGGCGCCGTGTTCATATACGCGACGGCAGCCGGCGCCGGGGAGTCGTGAGGGTCGCCTTCGACAGCCGCCCGACGGCGGAGCCGACCGGCGTCGGGCGCTACTCGCGCTGTCTGCTCGAGGCGCTGCGCGCGACCGCCGGCGGCGAGGAGCTGATCGAGGTGCGCCGTCAGACGGCAACGCTGATGCCGCGCAAGCCGGACGTCTTTCACACGCCGTGGATCGACGGCGCGATGTTGCACAGTCCCTGGCCGATGGTCGTGACGATTCACGATCTGGCGGCGCTGAAGCGTCGCAGCGAGTACCTGCGCGCCGGCCTGCGTCTGCGCCTGCGCCACCTCGCGGTGCAACGTGCGGTGTGCGTGATCGTGCCGACCGCGGCGGTGGCCGCGGATGCGGTCGAGCATCTGCGCCTCGAGCGCGAGCGCGTCGTCGTGATCGCCGAGGCGGCCGATGCCTCGATGTATCCGCGCGGGCCCGCGGAGATCGCCGCGGCGCGAGCCCGCTTCGGGCTGCCCGAGCGCTACCTCGTATGGGTCGGGGGCCTGCGCCACCCGGACCCCGGCAAGCACATCGCGAAGCTCGCGGGCGCCGCCCGCGAGCTGCCGCTGGTGCTCGTCGGCGCAACCCGCCCGTGGGCGCACGAGCTCCCCGACGTGCTGCTGACGGGACAGGTCTCAGACGAGCAGCTCGCGGCGATCTACAGCGGCGCGCACGCGCTCGTGCTGCCGTCGGAGAACGAGGGCTTCGGGCTGCCGGCCGTCGAGGCGCTGGCGTGCGGCACGCCGGTCGTCGCCTGCGACGCGCCCGCGCTGCGCGAGTCGCTGGGCGATCGCGCGACGTTCGTCGCGCGCGGCGACATGGCCGCGCTGATCGCCGCGGCGGAGGGGGCACGGCGCCCGGCGCCGGCGCCGGCGGCGTGGAGCTGGGAGGATGCCGCGCACAGCACCTGGGCGGTGTACAGGCGCGCGGGCGCAGCGCCCGAGGCACAGCGCGCCTCGCCGCGCCCGCTGCGCCGCCTGCCCGGCGGTGCGGCCGGGATCGACGGCCTCGAGGTATAGCTCGCCGCTCAGTAGGCGCCGCGCCGCATCAGCACGGCGGGGATCGTCTTCAGCAGAATCGTCAGATCGAGCGCCAGCGACCAGTGCTCGAGGTAGATGAAGTCGAGGTGCACGAGGTCGTCGAAGTCGAGCTCGGAGCGACCGGAGACCTGCCACAGGCCGGTGATCCCCGGCAGCACCAGATAGCGCTTGCGGTGCCACTCCTCGAGCATCGAGTAGTCGCGTTCGGGCAGCGGCCGCGGACCGACCAGCGACATCTCGCCGCGCAGGACGTTGATCAGCTGCGGCAGCTCGTCGAGGGAGAAGCGCCGCAGCAGCCGCCCGACAGGGGTCAGGCGCGGGTCCTCGCGGATCTTGAACAGGGCTCCCGAGGCCTCGTTGAGGTCTTCGAGGTCGGCCTGGCGCTCTTCCGCGTCGGTGTGCATCGTGCGGAACTTCAGGCACGCGAACGGGCGCTGGGCGATCCCGCGGCGCATCGAGCTGAACAGGATCGGCCCGCGCGAGGTTGCCCGGACGGCGACCGTGATGATCAGCAGCAGCGGGCTGAGGAGCACGAGCAGAAGCGTCGAGCCGATGATGTCGAAGGTGCGCTTGAGCGCGAAGTCGACCCCCTCGAACACAGGCGGCGCGAGCTCGAACAGCGGCACCGACTGTCCGGGGACGAACTCCGCGCGGTGGATCAGGATCTCCATCGTCGAGGGCGCGAGCCGCACGCGCACGCCGTGGCGGTGGCACTGGTCGACCAGCTCGACGGCGTCGGCCTGGGGGAACTCGGGGTCGGCGATGATCACCTCGTCGACGCGCGCGGTGCTGAGCACGGCGTCGAGGTCGGCGAGCGATCCGAGCGGCTGCACGCCGTTGGCCGGCAGCGGGCTCGGCGAGAGGAAGCCGACGACCTCGATCGGGAAGTGCGGCGCGTCCTTGAGCGCGTGCGCGACGTCGCCGATGTGCTTGCCGCGCCCGACGAGCACGGTCCGTCGCCGGTAGCCGGCGGCGCGCAGCAGGAATGCCGTGAAGCGCTCATACGCCGCACGCGCCACGGCGATGTAGAAGATCGCGAACGCGAGCGACGCGTAGAACAGGTAGTAGCTCGAGAAGTGTTCGCCGCTGACGACCGCGAAGATCAGCGCGACGAACGCGACCTGGAACAGCGAGCCGACGATCCGCGAGAGACCGGGGCGCAGCGCGCGCTCGGCGTACAGGCCGGAGAGCGAGAACAGCAGCGCGGTGATCAGGTAGGCGAACGGCAGGAAGTGCTTGGTCGTTTCGAGGGCGTTGTTGAGGTCGACGCGGCCGTGCACGACTTCCTTGAGGACGAGCGCGGTGAAGATCGCGAGCGCGACGCCCGCGAAGTCGAGCGCGAGCAGCGAGACGAGCCGCGCGGCGCGGCGCAGCGTCGAGAAGCGCAGCAGGAACGACAGGCCCGGAGGGCGCTTGCGGCGGATGTCGCGCTCGGAGGTCTCGAGGCGCAGGGCGGCCGCGCCGGGAATTTCGCGCAGCGGCACCGGCCGGACCGGCGGCGAGGCCGCTGAAGTCGAGCGCGAACGGGGGGCAGATGTGGTGGACGATCCCGACACGCGTGGTCCCATCTCGCTACTCACAACACCTCAGGCTCTCGGATGTAGCGGTTACCCAGACACCCACCGACCGAAACGAATGGACCGCCGCGCCGCTCAGTGGGAGCCGCCTCCGATGAGCAGCTCGACACCGGACTGCTCGATCGTCCGCTGCAGGCCCTCTCGCAGCGACACCTCCGGCGCCCAGCCGAGCAGCTCGCGCGCGCGCTCGATGTTCGGCTTGCGCTGCTTGGGGTCGTCGACGGGCAGCGCCTCGTAGATGATCTCGGAGCTCGAGCCGGTCAGCTCCTTGACCGTTTCAGCGAGCTCGAGCAGCGTGAACTCATCCGGGTTGCCGATGTTGACGGGGTCGTGATAGCCGGACTCGGCGAGCGCGATCATGCCGCGGATCAGGTCGGAGACGAAGCAGAACGAGCGCGTCTGGCTGCCGTCGCCGAACACCGTGATCGGCCGGCCGTCGAGGGCCTGACGCAGGAACGTCGGGATCGCGCGACCGTCGTGCGGGCGCATGCGCGCGCCGTAGGTGTTGAAGATCCGCATGATCGCCGTGTCGACGCCCTGCTGGCGGTGGTAGGCCATCGTCAGCGCCTCGGCGTAGCGCTTGGCCTCGTCATAGACGCCGCGCGGGCCGACCGGGTTGACGTGGCCCCAGTAGCTCTCTGACTGCGGGTGTTCGAGCGGGTCGCCGTAGACCTCGCTGGTCGAGGAGATCAGGAAGCGCGCGCGCTTGGCCTTCGCCAGCCCGAGCGTGTGGTGGGTGCCGTAGGAGCCGACCTTGAGCGTGTGCAGCGGCAACCGCAGGTAGTCGATCGGCGAGGCCGGCGAGGCGAGGTGGTAGACGAAGTCGACGGGCTCCTCGATGAAGTACGGCTCGATGATGTCGGCGCCGACGTGCACGAAGCGCTCGGGATCGCGAATGTGGGCGATGTTGGCGAGCGAGCCGGTCTCGAAGTTGTCGACGCAGATCACACGATTGCCGCGCGCGAGCAGCTCGTCGCACAGGTGCGAGCCGAGAAATCCTGCGCCCCCCGTAACCAGGCATGTGGCCATCGCGGGCAGGATACCCGAGCGCGGTCATGCGCAGCGGTCCTGCAAGCGCGCTCGCGGGGTACATATCATTCGTCCCATGGCTGTCAGCGGCGTTGCCGACAATGACCCCGCGGAGGAGCACCTGACCGTCGCGCCGATCGTCGGCCCCGACGATCCGCGCCGCTTCACCGACTCGGGGATCGAGATCGCCGATCTCTACACCGAGGCCGACCTGCCCGCGGACCTCGACCTCGGCGAGCCCGGGGAGTTCCCCTACGCGCGCGGCGTGCACCGCGAGATGTATCGCAAGCAGACGTGGACGATGCGCCAGTACGCCGGCTACGCATCGGCGAAGGAGTCCAACGAGCGCTACCGCTACCTGCTCTCCAAGGGCTCGACCGGCCTGTCGATGGCGTTCGATCTGCCGACCCAGCTCGGCCTCGACTCCGACGATCAGCTCTCGCTCGGCGAGGTCGGCCGCACGGGCGTGGCGATCGACACGATCGACGACATGCGCACGGCGTTCGACGGGATCCCGCTCGAGGAGGTCTCGACCTCGATGACGATCAACGCGCCGGCGGCCTGCCTGCTGCTGCTGTACGAGCTCGTCGGCGAGGAGCAGGGCGTGGGAAGCATGCAGCTGCGCGGCACCACGCAGAACGACGTGCTCAAGGAGTACATGGCGCGCGGCAACTACATCTATCCGCCGGTGCCGACGATGCGCCTGACGACCGACCTGTTCCAGTACTGCCACGAGCGCGTGCCGAAATGGAACACGATCTCGATCTCCGGCTACCACTTCCGCGAGAAGGGCTGCTCAGCGGTGCAGGAGGTGGCGTTCACGCTCTCCTCCGGGATCGCATACGTGCAGGCGGCGATCGACGCGGGCCTGTCGGTCGACGAGTTCGCGCCGCGGCTCGCGTTCTTCTTCAACGGCCACAACAACGTCTTCCAGGAGGTCGCGAAGTTCCGCGCGGCGCGGCGGATGTGGGCGCACATCATGCGCGAGCGCTTCGGCGCGACGAACCCGAAGGCGACGATGCTGCGCTTTCACACGCAGACCGGCGGCGTCACGTTGACCGCCCAGCAGCCGGAGAACAACATCGTGCGCGTCGCGCTGCAGGGCTTCGCCGCGGTCTGCGGCGGCACGCAGTCGCTGCACACCAACGGCTTCGACGAGGCGCTCGCGCTGCCGACCGAGCGGGCGGCGAAAATCGCCCTGCGCACGCAGCAGGTGCTCGCGCACGAGTCCGGCGCGACCGACACCGTCGACCCCTTCGCCGGCTCCTATTTCGTCGAGTCGCTGACCGACGAGATCGAACTCCGCGCGAGCGAGCTGATCGCCAAGGTCGATGCGCTCGGCGGGTCGGTCAACGCAATCCAGTTCATCACCGGCGAGATCGACGAGTCGGCATGGGGCTATCAGGAGCGCTACCGGGTCGGTCAGGACATCGTCGTCGGCGTCAACAAGTACGTGGAAGACGCCGCCGAGGTCCCTGACCTGCTGCGCGTCGACCCGCAGTCCGAGCGCGAACAGCTCGAGCGCCTCGCGGCGTTCAAGGGGAACCGCGACCAGGCACTCGTCGCGCAGCGCCTGGAGGAGCTGCGCGAGATCGCGCGCGGCGAGCAGAACCTGCTCCCGGCGATCCGCCAGGCGCTCAAGGACCGCTGCTCGCTCGGCGAGGTGTGCGGCGCGATGAAGGACGTCTTCGGCAGGTACGCGCCGACGTTCTGAGCGCTCAAAGGACGCGCACGCGGGCGGGGAGCGCCGTCGCGTGCGTGCGCCGGTAGAGTGCGCCCGTGCCCGCTCCCGCCGTCGCGTTCTTCGAAGTCGTCCTGGCATTGCACATCATGGCCGTCGTCGTCGCCTTCGGCGTGACGTTCGCCTACCCGATCATCTTCTCGGTCGGCGCCCGCCAGGATCCACGCAGCCTGCCGCTGCTGCATCGCATCGAGTACTCGATCGAGCGTCGCCTGACAAATCCAGGGCTGCTGGTCGTGCTGCTCGCGGGCATCTATCTCGCGAGCAAGCTGGAAGTGTGGAGCGCCTTCTACGTGCAGTGGGGCCTGGCGGCCGTGGTCGTGATCGGCGCGGTCGTCGGAGCGGTGATGATCCCGACCGCCAAACGCGCCGAGCAGCTGGCGGCGCGTGACATCGCCGCGAGCGAGGGGGGCGATGTCACGCTCAGCGACGAATACCGCGCGCTGACGCGGCGGCTGGCCACGGTCGGATCGCTGCTGAGCCTGCTCGTGCTCGTGACGATCTACTTCATGGCGACGCACACCGGCGGCTGATCGCGGCGCGATGCGCGGCCAGCCGGCGATCTGCCCGACCGCCGCGCGCCGCGGCGCTCGCGCGCATGGTTCCTTGACACGGTCCCGCCCTTAGCTACTCTTTAGATTCGCCCCCGATGCGGCTCAGCGGACGCTGCCGTGCCGATAAAGGACGTCGCCGATGAGCCCACGAACGACGAGGCAAGCGCAGACCCCGAGAGCGGATGACGGACGCCGCGGCACTCGCTTCTCGCGCGCAGGGGGACCTCCGGCCGCGGAGCAGACGGCGGTCGCCCAGCGGCTCGCGAGACTCCACTACAGCGCACAGCACGACACACCGCGCGAGCTCCGTGCGGTGCCGATCACACAGCTGCATCCGCTGCTGCGCGGCCTGTTGTTCACTGACGGAACGGTGAGTCGGCTGCTCGAAGCGATCACGCTGTCGCGCATCGCAGTCGAGCCGCTCGAGCAGGCGCCGGGCGCAGCGCCCGCCGGGTTCGCGCGACATCTCGAGATCGCCGCCGGGGCCCAGTGCCTGCGCAGACGCGTGATCATGCGCGTCAGCGACGGGCGCCCGATCGTGTGGGCGGAGTCGTGTTTCGTGACCGAGCGGCTGCCACCCGAGTTCCTCAGCTCGCTCGACGGCAACGCGCAGGGCATCGGCGGATCGCTGCGAGCGCTGCAGCTCGAGAGCAGGCGCGAGCTGCTGTGGTTCGGACTCGGCCCGGCGCCGGCGTGGTCGGACGACGGCGATCGAGGCGTCGACACGCTGACGCGCGCCTATCGCGTACTGATGGCGGGCGAGGCGACGCTGCTCATCTCCGAGGCGTTCGCGGTCGAGCGGCGCTCGGGGATCTTCCGGCTGGCCGGGCAGGACGAGCCTTCCGACGCCAGCTGAGATGGCGCCGGGCGATCGCTGCAACGCCGGCCTGGTGATCGAGCGCGGCATCGAAGCGTCGGCTCCCGGCAAGACCGCCTACGTGAGCGCCGCGGAGTCGCTCAGCTACGAACAGCTGCGCACGCAGGCAAACCGCATGGGCGGGCTGCTGCGCAGCCTCGGAGTGCAGCGCGAGCAGCGCGTCCTGCTCGTGCTCGACGACACGACGGCGTTCCCGATCGCGTTCCTCGGGGCGATGCGGATCGGTGCGGTGCCGGTCCCGGTGAGCGTGCGCGAGAGCACGGAGAACTTCCGCCACTTCCTCGATGACTGCGGCGCCGAGGTGGTCGTCTGCGATGCCGGCCTGCTGTCGAGGCTGCAGGCGCCGGCTGCCGGGCGCGAGCTGCGCTTCCTCGCGCGCGGCGCAGCGGCGGGCGCGACCGAGCTCGACGCTGCGCTCGCGGCCCACGAGGATGAGCTCGACGTCGCCGCGACCCGCGCCGGCGGGATGGCGTTCTGGCTGTACACGTCGGGCTCGACCGGCAAGCCGAAGGGCGTCGTCCACTCACACAAGGACATGGAGGTGACGTGCGAGACGTTCGCTCGCCATGTGCTCGCGCTGGGCGAGCGCGACCGCGTCTTCTCGAGCACGAAGCTCTATCACTCCTACGGGCTCGGCAACAGCCTCTCCTATCCGCTGCACGTCGGCGCGAGCGCGATCCTGCTCGAGGGCGCGCCGGCACCGGAGCGCCTGCTCGCGACGCTGCGCGAGCAGCGGCCGAGCGTGTACTACTCGGTGCCCGCGCTGTACCGCCAACTCGTGCTCGACCGCGACGCGGACGGGGCGCTGGAGTCGGTGCGGCTGTGCATCTCGGCGGCCGAGCCGCTGCCGCTGCGGACATTCGAGCAGTGGCGCGAGCGCTTCGGGCTGGAGATCGTCGACGGGGTCGGCTCGACGGAGATGTTCACCGCGTACTGCTCGAACGTGCCCGGCGAAGTCGTCCCGGGGGCGACCGGCCGCGCGGTGCCGGGATTCGAGCTGCGGCTCAGCGACGAGACGGGTGGCGTGATCGAGGGCGAGGGCGAGGGCACGCTCGAGGTGCGCGGCGGCTCGCGCGCGGCGTGCTACTGGCAGCAGCCGGAGCAGACCGCGCGCAACATGCCGGGAGAGTGGCTGATCACGGGCGATCGCTTTCGGCGGTCGGACGACGAGACGTACACCTACGTCGGCCGCGCCGATGACATGTTCAAGGTCGGCGGCCTGTGGGTTTCGCCGCTCGATATCGAGAAGGTGCTGCTCGAACACCCCGCGGTCGCCGCCGCGGGCGTCGTCGGGGTGACCGTCGACGACCACCCCCGGATCGCGGCGTTCGTCAGCTGCCACGGCGACGCGAGCGCCGGCGACGCGCTCGAAGACTCGCTGCGCTCGTGGTGCAAAGAGCGCATGCGCTCCTACGAATACCCCCACCTGATCCGCTTCGTCGCCGAGCTGCCGCGGACGCTGAGCGGCAAGCCGCAGCGCTTCAAGCTGCGCGAGACGATCGAGCGTGAGCTGGCGGCGGCGCGGATCGAGCGGCGCCGGCGCAGGCGCCGGGCTCGCTCGCGCGGACGCTCGCAGAGCTCCCCGAGCAGGAGCGCGAGCACGCGGCGGTCGAGCTGGTGCTGAGGGAGATGTCGGCGGTGCTCGGCGAGCGCGAGCTGGCGGGCTGCGACGCCGGACGGGCATTCGAGGAGCTCGGCTTCGACTCGCTCACCGGCGTCGAGCTGCGCAACCGCCTCGAGCGCGCGACCGATCTGACGCTGCCCTCGACGCTGATCTTCGACTGCCCGACACCGCGCGCGGTCGCGGAGACGGTGCGCCTGCAGGCCGAAGGGCGCGAGCCGCCCGCTGACTCCAGCGAGCTGCCCGGGCACGATCGCCACGACGGCATCCGCGATCAGGGCGCCTACGTCGCGCGAGCGCTCGAGGCGGTGGCGCGCCGCCCGCGGCCGCAGCGGATGGGACCGGCGCCGCTCGCGGTTCGCGTGAAGACCTCGCCGTGGCTGCGCAGCGTGCTGCCGGGCGGCTCGCCGTCAGACGCGCGGAACGCCGCGGCGCGAAGGACTGGGAGAGCAGCGCTGACGCGCGCGCGGCGGCGCTTGCAGCGATGGCGAGGATCGTCGGCGACACGGCCCGCGCCGACGAGCTCGACCAGCTCGCGCGCGAGCATCTGATCGAGAGCAACGTCGACAGGGCGCTGTTCTGGCAGCAGCCGTGGTCGGCGAACGTCGATCGCGTGTCGGCTGCGCGCGTCGAGGAGGCGTTCGCGGGCGGCCGCGGCGTGCTGCTCAGCGCCTGCCACATCGGCGCGTTCTACCGCCTGCAGTGCGCGCCGCCGTTCCGGCGGCGCGTCACCTACATGACCCCCGGCCCGTGGTTCTTCGAGCCGCCGACACCGGACTACTGGGGACGCAGGCTGGCGCGCTGGCGGAAAGGCATGAAGAGCCGCCCGGTCCCGGCCAAAGGCTCGTTCCGGACGATCCAGGCCCTGCTCGAGCGCGGCGAGGCGGTGTTCCTGTTCTTCGACATGCCGGGGCCGCGCGCGACGCGCCTGCTCGGCAAACAGGCGGCGCTCGCCGAAGGCAATGCCCAGCTCGCGGTCCGCGCGGACGCGCTCGTGCTGCCGTTGCGCGCGCGCCGCGCCGGACACCGCGTGTGGGTCGATGTCGCCGCGCCGCTGGATCCGCGCGAGCTCGGCGGCGTCGATCAGCTGCACGAGCGCCTGGCCGCCGTGCATGAGCGCTGGATCCTCGAGGACCCGGCCGCGATCGAGGATGCGGCCGCGATCGATTGGATCGCCGGCTCAAGCGGCGAGCACGCTCAGCAGGCGCAGCTGGCGCAGCAGGCGCCGAGCGCCTAGAAGTCGGCGCTCGCGGGCAGGCCGACGTAGTTCTCGGCGAGGCTGCGTGCGGCGGCCTGCGAGCGCCCGAGATGGTCGAGCCGCGCGAGCTGCAGGCGGCGCTGAAACGGCCCGCCGCCGAGATCGTGCAGCAGCTGCGTCATGTAGTTGGAGAAGTCCTGCGCCTGCCAGACGCGGCGCAGCGCGTTCGCGGAGTAGGCCTCGAGCGCGGCGGTCGAGCCGTCGGCGTAGGAGGCGGCGATCGCGGGCGCGAGCAGGCGCGCGTCGTTGAGCGCCAGGTTGAGGCCCTTGGCGCCGGTCGGCGGGACGATGTGGGCGGCGTCGCCGAGCAGCAGCAGCCTGCCGTGCCGCAGCGGCTCACAGACGAAGCTGCGCATCGGCGTGATCCCCTGCTCGATGATCGCGCCCTCGTTGACGCGCCAGCCGTCGCTCGCGAGGCGCAGCTGCAGCTCGCTCCAGATGCGCTCGGCGGGCCAGTCCTCGATGCGCGCTTCGGCGGGCACCTGCAGATACAGGCGGCTGATGCGCGGCGAGCGCATCGAGTACAGCGCGAAGCCGCGCTCGTGCCAGGCGTAGATCAGCTCCTCGGTGGCGGCGCGGCCTCGGCGAGGATCCCGAGCCAGCTGAAGGGGTAGGTGAGGTCGTATTCGCGGAGCGCGCCGGCGGGGATCGACGGGCGGCGAGACGCCGTGAAAGCCGTCACAGCCGGCGATCAGGTCGCACCGCAGCTCGCTGTGTTCGCCTGCGTGGCTGTAGGTGATGCGCGGGCGCTCGCTGTCGAGGTCGTGGAGCGCGACGTCGGTCGCGTCGAAGTGCAGCGCGCCACGATCGCGCAGGCGGGCGGCGATCAGATCCTTGACGAGCTCCTGCTGGCCGTAGATCGTGATCGCGCGGCCGGTCAGCCCGGCGATGTCGATGTACTGCGTGTGACCGGGCTGGCGCAGGTGGATCCCGCGGTGTTCGAGGCCCTCGCGCGCGAGCCGCTCGCCGACACCGAGCTCGCTCAGCAGCTCGACGGTGTTGTGCTCGAGCAGGCCGGCGCGCACGCGCTGCTCGACGTACGCCCGCGAACGGCTCTCGAGCACGACCGACTCGATCCCCGCGCGCTGCAGCATCAACGCGAGCGTCAGCCCGGCCGGCCCGGCGCCGACGATGCCGACCTGCGTGCTCACGCGGCGAGCATAGACAATCGCAACTCGAGCGGAGTGCGCGCTGCGCGCGGCCGCGGGGGCGTGCGCGCGCTGCTCAGGACGACACGCCCATCCCGGCCGGCGCGAACACGAACGGCTGCGCGGCGTTGGCGAGCGCGGCCGCGGAGACGCGCCGCGGCACCGGCGAGACGTAGCGGTAGGCGAGCAGGCCGTCGACGCTGACGCGCGCGAGCAGGTGGAAGCCCGGAGCGGGCGGCCGCGCGGCGCCCGGCAGCGGTTCCTCGCCGGTCTCGTCGATTTCGCTCACGAACACCGAGCTCCCGGCGGGGACTCGCCGCAGACCCGGAAGGTAGTACTCAAGCGGCGCGCTGCCGAACTCGACGGTCGTGATCACGCGGGCGCCACTGCCGTGCGCGATCGCGCTACTGAGGCCGCGCCAGTTTTCGCGCTGCAGTTCGGTGTCTCGATCGACGTCGAGCGTGACGGCGAGAAACGCAATCGCGATCACGGCCGCGATCGAGACGCCGACGCGGCCGGTGCCGGGCCAGACGACGATCACGGCGATCAGCGCGGTGACCGGGATCAGCGCGCCGATCAGGTTGCGCGGCGCGAGCACGTCGGTCCCCAGCGGAATCAGCAGCAGCGGGATCAGCACGCCGCATGCGATCACCGCGAGCAGCGGCAGCAGCAGCCGCAGCCGCCGCGGGCGCTCGCGCGCGCACCACAACCCGAACGCGAGCCCCGCGAGGATCGGCAGCGCGACGAGCAGCTCGATCTTGTTCCCGAGCACGCCGCCGCTGTAGCCGGTGAGGTAGTACTGCGGGATCGCGCGCAGGCGGCTCGAGAGCGCCCATTCGCCGATCCACTGCGAGGTGTGCCCGCCCTGCTGCGCGAGGATCAGCGGTACCAGCGCGGCGCCGACGAGCGCGAGCACGGCGATCGCGGGCGCGGCGGCGCGGCGCGTGCGCGGCTCCCACAGCAGCCACAGCACCATCCCGATCAGCAGGAACACGGCGAAGTAGTGGCTCAGCAGCGCGAGCGCGCCGCTCAGCGCGAACAGCGCCATGCGCCCGCGCGTCGGCTCGCGCAGGGCGCGCAGAAAGCACAGCAGCGCGAGCGCGGCGGCGAGCACGAACAGCGCGTAGGAGCGCGCCTCCTGGGAATACCAGACGAACAGCGGGTTGACCGCGACGAGCGCCGCGCAGACGATCGCGGCGCGGCGTCCGTCGAGCTCGCGGCCGATCGCCCAGGCGACGGGCACGGTCGCGATGCCGGCGAGCGCGGACGGGAGGCGCAGCGCGATCTCGCCGGTGCCGAGCACGCGCGCGTCGGCCCAGGCGAGCACGTACCACAGCGGCGGCGTGTTCTCCGAGCGCCCGACGTCGCGCAGCGTCGCCCACAGGCTCGCGTGAAGGACGAGCACGGGCGTGAACGCCTCGTCGAACCAGAAGCTCTGCAGGTTCAGCGTCGCGAGCCGCAGCGCGGCCGCGAGCAGGGTCAGCGCGAGCAGCGGCGACCAGCGCGCGAGCCAGGAGCGACTCGCCTCGCTCGCACCGGTCGCCTCGCTCGAGCGGTCTGCGGCGGGCGTGTAGGCGACCGCGCTCATCGTGGACACGCCTTCCATGGCGTCGCCGTAGGCATGTGCAGAGCGTACGGCACAGATCGCCGCGCGGCAAAGCGCTGCACGCGGGCGGCCGCGCCGGCGCGTTACCCTGAGGCGATGGACCAGGGCTATCGAGTGGCCGTCGTGGGGGCGACCGGACAGGTCGGCACGTTGATGCTGGCGCTGCTGCGCGAGCGCGCGTTCCCCGCGCGCGAGATCGTCGCGTTCGCATCGCAGCGCTCGGTCGGGCGCACGCTGACGGGCGCGGCCGGGGACGGCGGCGATCTCGTCGTCCGGGGCCTCGACCGGGAGTCGATCCAGGGCTTCGACCTCGCGCTGTTCTCGGCTGGCGGCGCGACCTCAGGGGAATGGGCGCCGCGCTTCGTCGAGGCGGGCGCGACGGTGATCGACAACTCCTCGCACTGGCGCATGCGCGAGGACGTGCCGCTGGTCGTCAGCGAGGTCAACCCGGAGGCGCTCGACTCGCACCGCGGGATCATCGCCAACCCGAACTGCTCGACGATGCAGATGGTCGTGGCGCTCAAGCCGCTGCAGGACGAGGCCGGGATCGAGCGGCTCGTGATCAGCACCTACCAGGCGGTGTCGGGGACGGGCAAGCGCGCGGTCGACGAGCTGCTCGGCCAGTCCCACGCGGTGCTGCACGAGCGCGCGATCGACGCGCCGGAGTCCTACGCGCACCAGATCGCGTTCAACGCGCTGCCCCATGCCGGCAGCTTCGCGGCCGGCGAGGACCACACCGACGAGGAGCGCAAGCTGATCAACGAGACGCGCAAGATCCTCGGCGACGAGTCGATCCGCGTGAGCGCGACGTGCGTGCGCGTGCCGGTCGTCAACGGCCACTCGGAGGCGGTCAACGTGGAAACGCGCCGCGAGCTCAGCCCCGAGCGCGCGCGCAAGCTGCTGCTCGCCGCTCCGGGCGTGACCGTGCTCGATGACCCGGCCGCCGGGCTGTACCCGCTGGCGATCGACGCGACGGGCAAGGACGACGTGTTCGTCGGGCGCATCCGCCGCGATCCCGGCAACGAGCGCGCGCTCGACCTGTGGATCGTCGCCGACAACCTGCGCAAGGGCGCCGCGACGAACGCCGTGCAGCTGGCAGAGCTCGTGCACGAGCGCGGATTGGCGCGCACGCCGGCGGCTGCTTCGCGCGCATAGCGCCCGCGCTGCAGGAGTCGCGCGAGATCGCGCGAATGGTTGAGCGATGGTCTCTTCGGAGGTGCAGCGCACGCTGGTCAAGTCCCCGCCCGAGCTGTGGGCGGAGCTGAGCGACCCCGTCTCGCTCGCGCGCCACCTGAGCGCGCTCGGAGAGGTCCGGATCACGCATGTCGAGCTCGAGGAGCGGGTCGAGTGGGAGGCCGAGAAGACCACCGGCGCGGTCTCGATCAAACCGTCGGGCTGGGGCACGAAGGTGACGCTCAGCGTCACGCGCGAGATGAAGGTGCTCTCTCTGCCGCCGAGCACCGCTGCTGAGACGGAGACGGCGAGCGCAGCAGCCACCGAGGCCGGAGCGGCGGCCGAGGGCGAGCGGGCGCCGCAGGCCGCGGCTGCATCCGAGCTGGCCCCGAGCCTCGAGCCGGCGCCCGCGTCTGAGCCTGCGCCAGCCGCCGCCGAGCCGGCCGGGCAGCCGGCGCCGCAGATGCGCGCGGAGTTCGAGCACGAGACGATGCCAGAGCCGGTGCAGGCGGACGTCGGGCGTCAGCCGGCGCTGCAGCCCGACGCGCCACCGAGCGGCACGTCGCCGGCCGGGCAGCAACCCGAACCAGCGCCGCGCCGCGGCCTGTTCGCGCGCCTGTTCGGGCGGCGGGAGTCGAAGAACCCTGCGCCGGGCGCCAGCTCCGCGGCGCCCGCGGCTGAGCCCTCTGTGAGCGTCGGCGCCCGCGAGCACTCAGCGCAGCCGAGCCCTGCCGGGCAACCGAAGCCGCAGCAGGCGGTGGTGCCCGCGCCGGACGCGATCGTCGTGCCGCCCGAGCTTGCCGAGCTGCTCGTCAGCGCGGTCACCGCGCAGGCGGCGTCACGGCCGGCGACCGCAGCTGTCGCCGAGCCGGCCGTCCCCGAGGCGCCGGCAGTGGACCCGGCCGAGACGGCGGACCTCGCCGCGACCCCGGACCTGACCGCGACGCCGGACCTCACCGCGGCGCCGGACCTGGCCGCGGAGCTTCTCGCCGCCGAGGAGGAGGTGACCGCGGTGCTGACCGCGGTCCTCGACCGACTCGGCGCAGCGCACCACCGGCCGTTCTCGCGTTCCTAGCGCGTGATCGTGAAGGTGCCGGCTACGGTCGGCCCGGCGGCGTTGCGCGGCGTGGCGGTCAGGCGGTCGGAGCGCAGAGCGAGCGCGCGACCCGGTGCGGCCCCCGAGCGTGTTCACGGCCACCAGCTCGTAGTGGTAGGTCGTGCCGGGCGCAAGGCCGGCGATCGGCGCCGCGACCGCGCTCGCGGCGAGCGACGGCGCGAGCGCCTGCGCGGCCGTGCTGCTCGCGAACGCGCTCGTGGGGCCGTAGCTGAAGTACCAGCTCGTCGCCGCAGCACCGGGGTCGACGGCGCCCGCGATCGTCGCCGTCGTCTGCCCGACCGGTCGCCCCTCACTCCGGGGCGGGAGACGGGGCGCGGGTAATATGCGCGCCCCATGGCCAGCAGCTCCCACGACCGCCAGTCCGACGCAGCGCTGCTCGCCGCGTCGCGCGGCGGGCACCGCAAGGCCGCGCGCCAGAAGGCGCCGGAGACCTACGAGGAGAAGCTTGCGCAGCTGCACGAGCTGCGCGAGGCGGCGCTGCACTCGGCGCCGGAGGCGGAGGAGAAGCAGCACGCGCGCGGCAAGTACACCGCGCGCGAGCGCGTTGAGAAGCTGCTCGACGAGGGCTCCTTCCACGAGCTCGACACGTTCGTGCGCCATCGCACCTACGACTTCGACATGCAGAAAAACCGGCCCTGGGGCGACGCGGTGGTGACCGGCCACGGCACGATCGACGGACGCACGGTGTGCGTCTTCAGCCAGGACTTCACCGTCTTCGGCGGCTCGCTCGGCGAGGTGATGGGCGAGAAGATGTGCAAGATCATGGACCTGGCGGCGAAGATCGGCTGCCCGGTGATCGGCATCAACGACTCCGGCGGCGCGCGCATCCAGGAGGGCGTCGTCTCGCTCGGCTCCTACGGCGACGTGTTCCTGCGCAACGTGCGCAGCTCGGGCGTGATCCCGCAGATCAGCCTGATCATGGGGCCGTGCGCGGGCGGCGCGGTGTACTCGCCGGCGATCACCGACTTCATCTTCATGGTCAAGGAGACCTCGCACATGTTCATCACCGGCCCCGACGTGATCAAGACGGTCACCGGCGAGGAGGTCGGCTTCGAGGAGCTCGGCGGCGCGATGTCACACAACACGAAGTCCGGCGTCGCGCAGTTCGCCTCCGAGGACGAGGACGCCTGCCTGGAGGACTGCCGCTACCTGATCGGCTTCCTGCCGCAGAACAACCTGCAGACCGCGCCCCGCGTGGAGCCGGCGGATGACCCGCTGCGGATGGACCCGGCGCTCGACAGCGTCGTGCCGGACAACCCCAACAAGCCGTATGACATGCGCAACGTCGTCAAGCTGATCGTCGACGAGGAGGACTTCTTCGAGGTCCATGAGCACTACGCGAAGAACATCATCTGCGGCTTCGCGCGCCTGGACGGGCTGTCGGTCGGGATCGTCGGCAATCAGCCCGCGCAGCTGGCGGGCGTGCTCGACATCGACGCCTCGGCGAAGGCGGCTCGCTTCGTGCGCACCTGCGACGCCTTCAACATCCCGATCGTGACGTTCTGCGACGTCCCGGGCTTCCTGCCGGGCACCGCGCAGGAGTGGGGCGGGATCATCCGCCACGGCGCGAAGCTGCTGTACGCGTTCGCCGAGGCGACCGTGCCGAAGATCACGATCATCACGCGCAAGGCCTACGGCGGCGCCTACGACGTGATGTCCTCCAAGCACCTCGGCGCGGACTTCAACTTCGCGTGGCCGACCTCGGAGGTCGCGGTGATGGGCCCGGAGGGCGCCGTCAACATCATCTACAGGCGCGACATCGCCGGCAGCCCGACCCCGCAGGAGCGCCGCGAAAAGCTGATGGAGGACTACAAGGCGCGCTTTGCGAACCCCTACACGGCGGCCGAGCGCGGCTACATCGACGATGTGATCGTCCCCCACGAGACGCGCCCGCGGCTGATCAGCGCGCTGCACACGCTCGCGAGCAAGCGCGAGCCCGGGCCGAAACGCAAGCACGGCAACATCCCGCTGTGAGCCTGCGTGCGACGTCCGCCTCGCCCGAGGAGGCAGCCGCGATCGTCGCCGCGCTGGAGCGCTTCAAGCACGCCACGACGGCCCCTTCGTCGCCCGCGCCGAGCGAGCCGGAGGGATGGCGCCAGAGCGCGCTGCTGGAAGGGATCTCGCGGGCTCCGAGCAGCGACGCAGCCAACCCCTGGATAAATACCTGAAAGCCGCTAGGCTTTAGCCTCAATAGTCGTTCGCCGACAGCTACGTCGAACCAGCAGCCCGGGGCTGAGCTTCCCGGATCAGGAGGTTTTTGCATGGAGTCAGGTTCCATCTCTGCCCAGCGCGGCACCCTCGCGGACCCCGAGGTCCTGCAGAACGTCCCTGGACACGTGATCCCGATCCTCGAGCGCGAGTTCGACGACTTCAAGACCGAGTCGACGAAATACCTCTCCGGCGAGACGCCCGAAGACGAGTTCATCAAGTTCCGTCTCAAGCAGGGCGTCTACGGTCAGCGCCAGGCCGACGTGCAGATGATTCGCGTGAAGCTGCCGTTCGGCGGGATCACCCCCGAGCAGATGGAGGCGTTCGCGACGGTCATCGAGAAGTACGTGCCGCTGAACAAGGGCCACGTCACGACGCGCCAGAACATCCAGATGCACCACATCCCGCTACCGGAGGCGGAGAAGGCGATCCGCGAGCTCGGCGACGCCGGCCTGTCGAGCCGCGAGGGCTGCGGCAACACGGTGCGCAACGTGACCGGCGACCCGTGGGCGGGCGTCGCCAAGGACGAGCTGTTCGACCTCACGCCCTACGCGGGCGCGTACGTGCGCTACTTCGTGCGCCACCCGACGACGCAGGCGATGCCGCGCAAGATCAAGACATCCTTCGACGGCAGCCCGCGCGACCGCGCGATCAGCGGCATCCACGACATCGCCTTCCGCGCGCGCACGCGTGAGATCGACGGGCGCGGCGAGGTTCGCGGCGTCGAGATCATGGTCGGCGGCGGCACTTCGATCATGCCGCGGGTGGCGCCGGTGCTGTACGAGTTCGTCGAGCTCGACAACGGCGACTACCTGAAGATCGCCGAGGCCGTCTTCCGCATCTTCGACCGCCAGGAGTGGCTGCGCGCCAACCGCGCCCGCGCGCGCATCAAGGTGTTCGTCGACAAGTACGGCATCGACGAGCTGCGCAACCAGGTCGAGGAGGAGCTGAAGGGCGACTGGGTCGGCGAACGCGACTTCTCGATCGAGCAGCGCCTGTTCCTCGACGACGAGCGCGAGTCGGCGCCGGCGCCGGCCTCCAGCTACGGCAGCCCCAACGGCGACCTGTCGGCGTTCGAGCGCTTCCGCGCGGCGAACGTCGCCGAGCAGAAGCAGGAGGGCTTCGTGACGGTCGAGGTCGAAGATCACGCGCGGCGACCTCAGCCCCGAGCAGTTCCGGGGCCTCGCGAAGATCATGCGCGACTACGCCGGCGGCTATGCGCGAACGACCGTACAGCAGAACTTCGTGCTGCGCTGGGTGCGCGAGGAGAGCGTCTATGACCTCTGGCGGGCGCTCTCGGAGCTCAGCCTCGGCGACGCCGGCTCGCGCGAGATCAACGATGTCGTCTCCTGCCCCGGCACGGACTCGTGCAAGCTCGGGATCACGAGCTCGATGGGCCTCAACCAGGCGATCCAGGAGCGCATCGAAGCGATGGAGATCAGCGATGAGATCACGCGCAAGCTGAACATCAAGATCTCCGGCTGCCCGAACGGCTGCGGCCAGCACCACGTCGGCAGCATCGGCTTCACCGGCGCGTCGATCAAGGTGGGAGAGCACACGATCCCCGCCTACATCCCCCACGTCGGCGGCGTCTTCGAAGGCGGCGAGGTCAAGTTCGGCACGCGTCTGAAGCTGCGCCTGCCCTCCAAGCGCATCCCCGATGCGATCGAGCGCTGGATCGGCCACTACGAAGCGAACCGCGGCGAGGGCGAGGAGTGGAACGACTTCGTCGGCCGCGTCGGCACGGGCGAGCTGGAGGCACTTGTCAAGGATCTGTCGCTGCCTGTCGACTTTGGACTGGAGTCGATGAACGAGTTCATCGACTGGAACCGCAACGTGCCGTTCGAAGTGATTCGCGGCGAGGGTGAGTGCGCGGTATAGCGCGCACGAGCCCGGCGCGCGCTATAGATCAGATGCGATGAAGAGACGAGGCGAGAGCAGATGCAATCACTAGACAGCCAAAAACAGGAGGCCACCTCCGTGTCCGACGCTGCGCTCAGTCTGACCCACACGCTCCGTGAGGCGGCTCGTCATGGCGAACGTGCTGTGCTGCTCTGCTCCTTCCAGAAGGAGGAGTCCGTCCTGCTCGACGAGCTGCTGCGGCTCGACCAGGGCACATCCGACGCGGTGCGGATCGTGACGATCGACACCGGCGTGCTGTTTCCCGAGACGCTCGCCACCTGGAAGGCCTTCGAGGAGCGCTTCGGCGTGAAGATCGAGGTGCAGGACGCGAGCAGCCCGCGCGAGCCGTGGAGCGGGCCCGAGCACTGCTGCTCGGTCGCGAAGGTCGCGGCGCTCGAAAGCTCGCTGGCCGGCGCCGAGGGGTGGATCACGGGCATCCGCCGCGAGCAGGGCCCCACGCGCGCGGAGACGCAGCTGATCGAACGCGACGAGAAACGCGGCCTGTGGAAGTACAACCCGCTCGCACACTGGACCGACAAGGACCTGTGGCGGCGCATCCACGAGCGCGACCTCCCCTACAACCCGCTTCACGACCAGGGCTATGAGTCGATCGGCTGCGCGCCGTGCACGCAGCCTGGATCGGGCCGCGAGGGCCGCTGGGCGGGCACCGACAAGACCGAGTGCGGGCTGCACATCGAGGTCGTCGAGTAGCGATGAACGTCGCCGCCCGCCCCCAGCTGAGCCACCTGCGCGCGCTCGAGTCCGAGGCGATCCACGTGATGCGCGAGGTCGCCGCCGAATTCGAGCGTCCGGTGCTGCTGTTCAGCGGCGGCAAGGACTCGATCGTGCTGCTGCGGCTCGCCGAGAAGGCATTCCGCCCGGCGCCGTTCCCGTTCCCGCTGATGCACGTCGACACCGAGCACAACTTCCCCGAGGTGATCGAGTACCGCGACCGCCGCGTCGCAGAGCTCGGCGAGCGCCTGATCGTGGCGAGCGTGCAGGACTCGATCGACAACGGCCGCGTCGTCGAGGAGACCGGCCCGCGCGCCTCGCGCAACAAACTGCAGACGGTGACGCTGCTGGATGCGATCGCCGAGCACGGCTTCGACGCGGCCTTCGGCGGCGCGCGCCGCGATGAGGAGCGCGCCCGCGCGAAGGAGCGGATCCTCTCCTTCCGCGACGAGTTCGGCCAGTGGGACCCCAAGAACCAGCGCCCGGAGCTGTGGAACCTGTACAACGGCCGCCTGCGCAAGGGCGAGAACGCGCGCGTGTTCCCGCTGTCGAACTGGACCGAGCTCGACGTCTGGGAGTACATCGACCAGGAGCAACTGGAGGTCCCCTCGATCTACTTCTCCCATCAGCGCAAGGTCTTCAAGCGCGACGGCATGCTCTACGCCTGGCGGGAGGGCACCGAACTGATCGACGGCGAGGAGATCTTCGACGAGACCGTGCGCTACCGCACGGTCGGCGACATGAGCTGTACGGGCGGCGTGCGCTCCAACGCGGCGACGCTCGAGGAGGTCGTGCTGGAGATCGCCGCGACGACGATCACCGAGCGAGGCGAGACGCGCGCGGACGACCGCGTCTCGGAGGCCGCGATGGAGGACCGCAAGAAGGCCGGTTACTTCTAGGATGCCTGCGTCGGCATCCAGCCGCCGCCCCGATGAGGACGTCCGCTCTCGTGGCGGCCGCGACCGGGGCCTGCGGCCCCGCTCATACGAATCGCGCCACTGCCTGCGATGACTCTGGATCTGTTGCGCTTCACGACCGCGGGCTCGGTCGATGACGGCAAGAGCACGCTGATCGGGCGGCTGCTGTTCGACAGCAAGCAGGTCTTCCAGGACCAGCTCGAACACGTCGCCGAGGCCAGCGCCCGGCGCGGCGGCGAGGGGACATTCGACCTCGCGCTGCTGACCGACGGGCTGCGCGCGGAGCGCGAGCAGGGGATCACGATCGATGTCGCCTACCGCTACTTCGCGACGGCCAAGCGGCGCTTCATCATCGCCGACTGCCCCGGCCACCGCCAGTACACGCGCAACATGGTCACCGGCGCCTCCACGGCGGACGTCTCGGTCGTGCTGATCGATGCCCGCCGGGGCGTGCTCGAGCAGTCAAAGCGCCATGCCTTCATCAGCGCGCTGCTGGGGATCCCGGAGATGGTCGTCGCGATCAACAAGATGGATCTCGTCGACTACTCGCAGGAGCGCTACGAGCAGCTCGTCGCGGAGTTCGAGGGCTTCTCGGGCAAGCTCAGCGGCGTCAAGCAGATCTCCTACATCCCGATGTCTGCGCTCAACGGCGACAACGTGGTCGAGCGCTCGCAGCAGATGAACTGGTATGACGGGCCGGTCCTGCTCGACCTGCTCGAGAACGTCGAGGTCGCCTACGACCACCCCGACGACAAGCCCGCGCGGTTCCCCGTGCAGTGGGTGATCCGCCCGGCGAACGGGACCGACGACGGCGACTATCGCGGCTACTCCGGCCAGCTCGCCAGCGGCGCGCTGCGGCGCGGCGACGAGGTCGCTGTCCTGCCCGGAGGGGGGCGCACGCGAATCGCCGCAATCGACACCTACGACGGCGAGCTCGACGAGGCGATGGCGCCGATGTCGCTGACGCTGCGCCTCGAGGACGAGCTCGATGTCTCGCGCGGCGAGCTGATCTGCCACCCGGCCGAGGCGCCGGTGCTGGCGCGCGAGCTCGAAGCGGACGTCTGCTGGATGACCGACGAGCTGCTGCGCCCCGGCTCGCGCTACCTGCTCAAGCAGACCACGCGCGGCGCCACCGCGATCATCGACGCGATCGACGACCTCGTCGACGTGCACACGCTCGAGCGCGTCGTCGCGCCGCAGGAGCTCGGCCTGAACGACATCGGCCGCGTGCGCCTGCGCGTCAGCGCGCCGCTCGTCATCGACCCGTACACGAGCAACCGCCGCACCGGCAGCTTCATCCTGATCGACGAGTCGAGCAACGCGACCGTCGGCGCGGGGATGATCGCGGCCGCCGCCTGAGCGGCGTGCGCAGTCGCCGCCGATTCCGCCTGAACGCAACGTATTCTCGCCGGGCTTGAAGCACGGCTTTCACTTCGGCGCCCGCGGCACAGGCAGGAAGCTCACCGCGCCCGGCCAGGAGCTGCGGGCGATCGCACACGACGCAGCAGGCAACGGGCCGGGCGCGACGAAGAACTTCACGATCGAGCAACTCGAGAGGGGGCCGGCGATGACCAGAAGGCTGGGAGCACTGCTCGGCGCGTGCGTGCTCGCGTCGTTCGCGTTCGCAGTGGCCGCCGGCGCCGCGTCGGCGACGACCTTCTACGTCAACGGGAGCACCGGCAATGACGCCCACCCCTGCACATCGTCATCGGAACCGTGCAAAACGATCGCCGGCGCGCTGACACACGCCAAGGAAGACCCCTCCGAACAGGCGCCCCAGGTCGAAGTGGCGGCGGGTGTCTACGAAGAAGACCTGGAACTCGAACTGGAGCTGTCAGGGGTCGTGCTCAACGGGGCCGGCGACGGCGCCGGCGGGACGAAGATCCTCGGCACGACGGGCAGCAAAGCAGTCGTCCATCTGGAAATGTTCGGTGCCCCGGCGACGCTGTCGAACCTGCAGGTGCAGGAGCCGACGAAAAACACCGGACCCGGCATCCAGGCGACGGCGAGCCTGACCCTCGACAACGTGGCCGTGACGATGCAGGCCCCCGCCGTCTCCGAGCCGGGCGTCTCGCTGAACGTGCTCGGCTCGCTGACGATCAACGGCGGCAGCGTGACGATGGCCAAAGAAACCGAAGGCACCGCGATCACGGCGAACGCGCCGGTCGCGATCAACGGCGCGACCGTCACGATGGAACCCGGCTCGAAGGGGACCGCGATCGAAGCGACCGGGCCGTCGGCGTCGATCACGAACTCGGCCGTGAACTTCGAGGCGACGAGCAACGAGGGCGCGATCGACTGCGAGGGCAGCAACGTGACGCTCAGCAACGACACCGTCGACTACGCGGGCGAAAGCGCGGCGGTCGGCTTCGAGCTCGTCGGATCGCTGTCGGTCAACGGGCTGAGCATCGCGATGGCCGCCTCGAAAGACACCCAGGCGGCGATCGCGGACGGCTTCAGCGCGGGAACGCTCGAGCACGTCAACGTGTCAGGCACCTGGGCGGGAGCGGCGCTGAGCGTCCAGGGCGGCTCGCTGACACTCGCCGACAGCCACCTCACGAGCTCCGCGACGACGAACAGCACGATCGAAGCGGTCGGGCTCGGCGTCAACCCCGGACTGTTCCTCCAGCGCAGCGTCATCCAGGCGCCGTCCGCGTCGAGCAAACCCGCGGTCGTCCTGTTCGCCGAGAACGCGACGCTCGATTCCTCGGAGGTCCTCGGCGGCGAAGTCGGCGTGCTGTTCGAGCAGGAGCTCGACAGGCTGCGCACGTTGACGATCGACGCCTCGACGATCGACGCCAAGACGCCCGGAGTATCCGATCCCGCACCGAGCGCAGACGTGAAGGCGATCGCCGCGACGCCGTCGAGCCGCGCGCTGGTCAACATCATCGGCTCGGTCCTGTTCGAGGCCCAGAGCGCGACGATCGGCGAAAAAACCGAAGCGACCGTGTCCTGCAGCTACACCAACGCGCCCAGCCAGACACAGGCCACCGGCGGGTCGAACGGCACGATCGCCTGCGGCGCGGGCGAACGGGGCAACACGGCCGCCGAACCGGCCGCGCTGTTCAGTGCGCCGCTGACGAGCTATCAGCCGGGGCCGGAGTCGGTGGCGATCGACAGCGTTCCCTCGAGCGCGATCGTTCTCCCTGAAGGGCTCTCGCCCTCGAGCACCGACCTGCTCGGCAACCCGCGCTCGGAAGGCATCGCCTGCGTGGCGCTGCAGGACAGGGGCGCGATCGAGCTCCCCGGCCGTGGCACCCCGTGTGCCACACCGGCGGTCCCCGCGTCGCCCGTGACGCCGCACGCCGGAGTGATCAGCGCGCTGACGATCAGCCCGGATGCGTTCCTGCCGGCGCCTTCCGGCGCGACGATCTCGACGGCGAGACACAAGCCGAGGAAGAAATACGGCGCGAAGGTCAGCTACCGCGACAGCCAGCTCACGACGAGCACGTTCACGATCCTGCGCAGGTCAAGCGGACGCCGGCAGGGCAGCTCCTGCAGGCGGCCCTCGCGCAGGAACAGGCACGGCAGGCGCTGCACGCTGCTGATCAGGATCGGGGCGTTCACCCACGCCGACAGGACGGCTGCGATCAGCCTGCACTTCAGCGGGCGGGTCAAGGGCCGCAGGCTGCCCGCCGGCAGCTACGAGCTGGAGGCGGTCGCGCACGACGCCGCCGGCGACGGGCCGGCCGTCGTGAAGGCCTTCACGATCATCAAGTACGGCCCGCCCGCTGCCGGTCGCTAAGCTTCCGCGGCCGATGTTCGCCAAGGTCCTGGTAGCCAATCGCGGGGAGATCGCGGTCCGAATCGTGCGCGCGCTCGAGGAGCTCGGCGTCGCGAGCGTGGCCGTCTACTCAGAGCTCGATCGCGACGCCCCCCATGTCAAGCGCGCGAGCGAGGCCTACAACCTCGGCGACGGGCCGGCGGCGGAGAACTACCTGAGCATCGAGAAGATCCTCGACGCGGCCGCGCGCTCCGGCGCCGAGGCGATCCACCCCGGCTACGGCTTCCTCGCCGAGAACGCGCCGTTCGCGCAGGCCTGCGAGGACGCCGGTGTCGTGTTCATCGGACCGCCGGCGAGCGCGATCGAGGCGATGGGCTCAAAGACGCGCGCCCGCGAGCTGATGCAGGCGGCGGGCGTGCCGATCGTCCCTGGTACGACCGAGGCCGTCGCAACGGTCGCCGACGCGCTGCGCATCGCCAAGGACGAGATCGGCTTCCCGGTCGCCGTCAAGGCCGCCGGCGGCGGCGGCGGCAAGGGCTTCCGCGTCGCGCTCCGCGAGGATGAGCTCGAGGGCGCGTTCGAGGGCTCAAGCCGCGAAGGCGAGAAGTTCTTCTCCGACGGGACCGTCTACCTCGAGCGCTACCTGCACGATCCTCGCCACGTCGAGGTCCAGGTGCTCGCCGACCGCCACGGCAACGTCATCCACCTCGGCGAGCGCGACTGCTCGATCCAGCGCCGCCACCAGAAGGTGATCGAGGAGTCCCCCGCGCCGGAATGGGTCGTCGACCCGCAGACGCGCGAGCGCATCGGCCAGATCGGCGTGAACGCGGCCAAAGCTGTCGACTATGTCGGCGCCGGCACGATCGAGGGCCTGTTCTCCGCGGGCGAGGGCGATCAGCCCGAATACTTCTTCCTCGAGATGAACACACGCGTGCAGGTCGAGCACTGCGTGACCGAGATGACGACCGGGGTCGACATCGTCAAGGAGGGCATCCGCGCGGCCGCCGGCGAGGAACTCGCCTACGCACAGGCCGACATCGAGCTGCGCGGACATGCGATCGAGTGCCGCATCAACGCCGAGGACGCGTCGAAGAACTTCGCTCCGGCCCCCGGCAAGATCGGCGTCTACCGCGAGCCGCGCGGGCCCGGAGTGCGCGTCGACTCGGGCGTCGAGGAAGGCGGCGAGGTCTCGCCGATGTATGACCCGATGGTCGCCAAGCTGATCGTCTGGGACGCCGATCGCGAGCAGGCGACAAAACGCATGCTGCGCGCGCTCGGCGAATACGAGATCGAAGGCCTGAAGACGCTGATCCCATTCCACCAGGCGCTGCTCGCCACCGGCGAGTGGGCACGCGGAGAGACCTGCAAACAGCTGATGGAGGACAAGAAGTGGTTGAAGACGCTGGCGTTCCCTGCGCCGCCGGCGGCGAGCGGCGAGGAGGAGGCGCCCGCGGACGTCGAGCAGGCCTACACGGTCGAGGTCTCGGGCAAGCGCTTCGACGTCCGCGTCGTCGGGCCGCCGTTCGCGGGCGCCGGCGCGGCGCCGGGCAACGGCGCGCTCGCAGCGCGCCGCGCCGAAGCGCAGCGAGCGCAAGTCGACTAGCGCGGGCGGGCCCGACACGCTGCCCTCGCCGCTGCAGGGCAACATGTGGAAGGTCCTCGTCAAGCAGGGCGACACGGTCGCGGAGGGCCAGCTTCTGTGCATCATCGAGGCGATGAAGATGGAGAACGAGATCACCGCGCACAAGGCCGGCACGATCACCGAGCTGCCGATCACCGAGGGTGCCCCGATCCAGGCCGGCGCGCCGATCGCGACGATCAAGAGCGCCGAGGCGGCCGCGGCCTAGCGCGGCGCGGCGGCCGTGCCTGACAGCACGGCGACGTTCGCCTGATGGATCGCGCGCTGGTTCGCGCCGCGCCGCCCGTCGGGCAGCTCCGCCGCCGCTCCCCGCGACGCCAGCGCGTTCAGGTAGTAGCGGTCCTCGCCGAGGATCGCCACCGCCGCCTCGGCGTCGAGCACGGGCCCGTGCCCGGGGACGACGTGCTCGGCGTCGGCGACGAGCGGGCGCAGGCGCTCGAGCGTCTGCAGGTAGGCCTCGAGCGAGCCGCCCTCCCCGAGCATCGGCAGCTCGACGGTCGAGAGGTAGTCGCCGACGACGAGCACCCCCGCCCAGCCGATCCGGATCGCCATCCCATCGGCCGTGTGGCCCTCGGCGGGGTGCAGCTCGAGCTCCCGCTCGCCGAGCTCGCAGCGGCCGGGAACGGGGAGCGCCTGCAGCGCGCCGAGCGAGAGCGGGCGCCGGCGCTCGATCATCAGGTCTTCATCGAACGAGCGCAACGCGCGCTGGGCGCCGCCGGGCTCGGCCTGCAGCCGGCCCACGGTGCGCTCGCTCGCGCCCAGCGCAAGCTCGGGAAACGCCAGGCGTCCGAGCAGGTGATCCCAGTCGCCGTGCGTCGCGAGCAGGCCGCTCGGCTCAGGGAACCCGGCCTGTGCGAGCAGCGCGGGCAGCGCCTCGAGCTCGTCCGGGAGCACCGGCGAGTCGATCACGAACGTCTCGCCGGTCGCGACCGCCGGGTCGCCGGGCTGAGCGGCGAGGCCTCCCCGCACGAGCACGCAGTTGACGCGCAGCACGGCACTCGTGACCAGCAGCGCGTCGGGATGGAGCGAGACGGCCCGCACCGGCGCGGCCGGCTAGGTGATGCCGAGCAGTTTGGCGGCCTCTTTGAGGCTGCTCACTTCAGCGGTCGGCTTCTTCTGGGAGGAGTCGAGCGTCTCCTTGTTGCGATTGACCCAGATCACCGGCACGCGCTGTTTGACGCACGGCGCGACATCGTGATAATGGCTGGCGGCGACGTGCACCCACCCGCGCTTGCCGCCCATCCGCCTCGCGCACTCGGTGAAATGAGGTAGTTCCGGCTTGTAGGAGCGCACCTGCTGGGCGGTCACGACGAGATCGAAGTCGACACCGATGTGGCGCCGGGTCTGCCCGAGCAGCTTGTCGTCGATGTTCGAGAGCAGCCCGAGCTTGTACTTCTTGCCGAGCTTCTGCAGCTGCGTGCTCGTCTCCTTGAACGGCATCCACCGCTGCACCGAGTCCGGCAGGAAGCCCGAGCGCGAGGGCTCGAGGTTCCATTCCAGGCGTTTCGCGATCTCGATCGCCGTGCGCCTGAGCACCTCCGCGTACAGCTCGTAGGAGCCGCCCTCGATTTCCCGCTCGATCTCCTGGAACATCGGCATCAGCACGTTGCGATCGATCTCGAAGCCGTCGCGGGCGGCCTCCTTGGAGAACGCGTCGTAGATCCCGGTCTCCCAGTCGATCAGCGTGCCGTAAACGTCAAATGTGACGAAGGTGACGTTCTTGGGGATCGGCATCGAGCGGGCATTATGACAGTGCCCGCGCCAACTCCCCGGTATCCGCCCTCCGCGGCCCGTCTCCGGCACGCGCTGCGCGGTCTTGCTGTTAGAGTCCCGCGCCGCAATGGACCTGCTCGAGTATCAGGGCAAGCAGCTCTTCGCCCGCCACGGTTTGAAGGTTTCCTCCGGCAAGGCGGTAGCGACCGTCGCCGACGCCGTCAGCGCCGCCGAGGAGATCGGCTACCCGGTCGTCGTCAAGGCGCAGGTCCTGATCGGCGGCCGCGGCAAGGCCGGCGGCGTGAAGCTGGCCGGCGAACGCCGAGGAGGCGCGCGAGCACGCGCAGAGCATCCTCGGCCTCGACATCCACGGGCACATCGTGCGAACGCTGTGGATCGAGCACGCCTCGGACATCGCGAGCGAGTACTACGCCTCGGTGCTGCTCGACCGCTCGGCCAAGAAGCCGCTCGTGATGTTCAGCATCGAGGGCGGCGTCGACATCGAAGAGGTCGCCGAGAACACGCCCGAGAAGCTGATCCGCCATCACGTCGACCCGCTCAGCGGCCTGTCGCGCGAGGAGGCGATCGAGATCGCCACCGACGGCAAGGCCGACGCGGACGTGATCGGCGGCGTCGCCGATGCGCTGCTCGCGCTGTATGAGGTGTGGCTGCAGGAGGACGCGACGCTCGCGGAGATCAACCCGCTGATCGTCACGCCCGAACGCGAGGTCAAGGCGCTCGACTCGAAGGTCTCACTCGACGGCAACGCGCTGTTTCGCCATCCCGAGAACCAGCAGCTCTCAGACAGCGAGAACGAAGATCCGATCGAGCGCCGCGCCAAGGAGGAGGGCGTCCAGTACGTCAAGCTCGACGGCGACATCGGCATCCTCGGCAACGGCGCCGGCCTCGTGATGTCGACGCTCGACGTGGTCGCCCAGGCGGGCGGCTCGCCCGCCAACTTCCTCGACGCGGGCGGCGGCTCGAACGCCGAGAAGATCAAGCAGGCCGTCGATCTGCTGCTCGCCAACGACTCGGTCAGGGCCGTGCTGTTCAACATCTTCGGCGGCATCACACGCTGCGACGAGGTCGCCCTCGGCCTGATCGCCGCGTTTGAGCAGATCAAACCGTCGGTGCCGTTCGTCGTGCGCCTCGACGGGACCAACGACGTCGAGGGGCGGCGCCTGCTGCAGGAGGCCGCCCTGCCGAACGTGTACTCGGCGAGCACGATGAACGAGGCGGCCGAGAAGGTCGTCGCGCTCGCCGCCGGCGCGGGAGCCGCTGCCTGATGTCCGTCCTCGTCGACGAGCGCACGCGCCTGGCCGTCGCCGGCATCACCGGCCGCGAGGGAACCTTCCACACCCTCAACAACCGCAACTACGGCACCAACGTGGTCGGCGGAGTCACGCCCGGCAAGGGCGGGCAGGACGTCGAGGGCATCCCCGTGTTCGACAGCTGGGAGCAGGCGATGTCGGAGTCGCAGCCGAACACCGCGATGATCTTCGTACCGCCGCGGTTCGCCGCCGACTCGATCCTCGAGGCGGCGGCGGCGGGCGTCGAGCTCGTGATCGCGATCACCGAGGGAATCCCCGCGCACGACGAGCTGCGCGTCTACAACACGCTCAAGCGCGAAATTAAGGATGCCCACCCACCCACGCGGCTGATCGGGCCGAACTGCCCCGGGATTCTCTCGCCGGGCAAGGCCAACGTCGGCATCATCCCGGCGTCGTTCTTCAAGGCGGGCAACGTCGGCGTCGTCTCGCGCTCGGGCACGCTGACCTACCAGATCGGCAACGAGATCGCCCAGGCCGGGTTCGGCTGCAGCTCGATCGTCGGCATCGGCGGCGATCCCGTCCCGGGCTCCTCGTTCGTCGATGTGCTCGAGCTGTTCGAGGGGGACGCCGACACCGAGCTGGTAGTGCTCTCGGGCGAGATCGGCGGCTCGGCCGAGGAGGAGGCCGCCGACTACATCGCCGCGCACATGAGCAAGCCCGTCGTCGCCTACATCGCGGGCTTCACCGCCCCCGCCGGCAAGCAGATGGGCCACGCCGGCGCGATCGTCTCCGGCAGCGCGGGCACGGCCGCAGCGAAGGCCGAGGCGCTCGAAGGCAAGGGCGTGCGCGTCGGGCGCACCCCCACCGAGGCCGCCGCGATCGCCGTCGAGGTGCTCGGCGGCGCGCCGCTCGCAGCCTCCTGAATCGCGGCCGGGCACGCATCGCCGCGCGGCGGGCGGCAGGTACCCTAGGACCGTGGACGAGCAGCTGAGCAGGACACTTGCAGAGCTCGAGCGCAAGATCGGCGATCTCGAGCGCACGCTCAACTCGATCGCCGGGGTCGAGGGCACAGCCGAGGCGGAGCCCGAGCCGCGGACGCCCGCCCGCCTGCAGCCCCCGCCCGCCGAGCGCGCGGCACCGAGCTTGAGCCGCATCGTCGATGAGGCGATCGAGCCGCCCGACGGCGGCGCGCATGGGGGCGCATCGACCGTCGGCCCGCTCGAGGCTCCGCGCACCCCCGCCGCGACGCGCGCGCCGGCGCCCGGCGCGCGCTCCCCGCGGCCCGTCGCGACGCGCGAGCAGCCGGCGGACGCCTATCCGCCGAGCTCCGCCGACCTGCTGCGCTTCCGGGATCGGCTCGAGCGGGCCGCCCGCGACCTCACCCAGGACTACGACGAAGTGCTCGGACGCCTAAGCTACGCCGCTGTGTCAACACCCGCCGGACCCACGATCTCCTTCGCGCGCGGTGCCCCGTCGCTCGACATCGTCGACGTCCAGGGCCTCAGCGACGCGGCCGTGCGCGCGTTCGACAGCGACCCGTCGGGCACGACCGCATACGGAACCTCGGTCGGCTACCCGCGCCTGCGCACGTGGATCGCCGACCGCCACGGCGTCGAGCCCGAGCGCGTGCTCGTCACCAACGGCTCGCTGCAGGCCGACGCGTTCCTGTTCGAGCAGCTGGTGCGCAAGCAGGACGCCGTGATCGTCGAGCGCCCGACGTACGACCGCACGCTGCTGTCGCTGCGCGAGCGCGCTGCGCACGTGCACGCGATCGAGCTCGAGCCCGACGGGATCGACACCGGCGCGCTCGCGCGGCTGCTCACGAGCAGCTCCGCGCCGCAGCCGACGCTCGCGCACATCATCCCCAACTTCCAGAACCCGGCCGGCTACACGATGTCCTACGAGAAGCGCCGCAGCCTGCTCCAGCTGGCCGCCGAGCACGGCTTCATCGTCTTCGAGGACGACCCCTACGTCGAGCTGCGCTTCAGCGGCGAGACGCTGCCGACGATGCTCTCGATGGACCCGGAGCGCGTCGTCTACGCCTCGTCCTTCTCGAAGACCGTCTGCCCGGGGATCCGCGTCGGCTATCTGATCGGGCCGAGCGAACTGATCGCCGCGATCGCCCAGCTCGCGACCAACACGTACATCTCGCCGAACATGGTCGCGCAGGCGATCGTCTACGAGTTCTGCGCCTCCGGCGCGATCGAGCGCTCGATCGAGACGGTCAAGGCGGCCCTCGGCGAGCGCGTGCAGACGCTCGCCAACGCGCTGCGCCGCGACCTCCCGGAGGCCGACTTCATCGTCCCGCAGGGCGGCTACTTCATGTGGGTGACGCTGCCCGAGGGGACCGATGTCGGCGCGCTGTTCGAGGCCGCCGCGCAACGCGGCGTGGCGTTCGTGAAGGGCACCGACTTCCTGCTCGATGGCGGCGAGAACACCCTGCGCCTGGCCTACTCCGGGGTCACGCCGGAGCAGATCGAGACCGGCGTCGCGCGCCTCGCCGAGGCATACCGCTCGCTGTAGCCGCCTGCAGCGGCCGCCGCGCGCGGCCTAGTTCCCGACGAGCAGCTCCGGCACCTGCAGGGCGCGCCTCACGAGGTGCTCATCACCGACAACTGCCACGACGCCCGCGTCGAGTGCGGATCTCCACGCGGAGAGCCCGGTGGGCGATATTACGGCGGGCGGCCGCGCGAGCCCGCCGAGCGCTTCGAGGCTGCGGATCAGCGACTGCATCGGCGCCCTCGCCCGCGCCGGCCAGCGCGTGCCGGCGAGCGCGCGCGCCTGCTGATCGAGCACGGCGATGAAGCGCGCGCTCGTCGCTGCGAGCTGCGAGTACTGCGTGGCGCCGCTCCAGCCGTTGCTCGCGGCGACGAGCATCCGCGTGGCAGCGTCCACGCGCGCCCCGATCTGCAGAAAGCGCGCGCCGGCCGCGCCGACGCTCGCCGGGTGCAGCGAGAAGGCGTCGCCGCGGAGCGGGCTCGGTGCCAGCAGGCTGGCGCCGGCGGACATCCACTCGCTGTACAGGCGCGCATATGGAGGAGCCACCGAGTCGAGTGCGAGGTGGCGGAATTCGACGGCTGTCAGTCGCGGGTAGGAGACGGGCTGGCCGGTCTTCTCGCCGGTGACGTCCTCCTGCACCCACTCGGCCACGCTGAACCGCGCGTGCGTCTCAGCGCGCGTGGCGACGCGGGCGCCGACGCCGGAGCTCCGATCGACGATCGCCAGCGTCCATCGCCCGTGCGCGAGTTCGAGGCTCGCCGAGACCTCGTCGCCGGCGCGCACGTGGAGCAGGAACTGCGGGTGAAAGTCGTGCGCGCTGTCGCTCCAGAACGCCGTGTATTCGGCGCCCTCAGATGGTTCGCGGCGAAGCGGCTGGTGCTCCTCGTCGGTGCCGATCTGGATGAACGCGCCGCTGCTGCTCGGCGTCTGTGCGCCGACCCACGTGGCCGCGAAGCCGCGCGATCGGCCGATGATCCGCGGCACGGTCCAGGAGGCGCTGAGCGAGCTGACCGGCCCCTCCCAGACGTAGCCGGCGAACGGCCCGAACGCCCAGGCCGGGCGGCTCGGCCGCGATCCGGCGCCGCTCAACGCTGTCACGACGGCGACCGCGGCGACGACGACCAACAGGCCGATCAGCGCAAGCGCGGCGCGCCGTCGCGTCGTTGTGGCGCCGGCCGCGGGCATGCTCAGGGCGCATCCCGGACGCGATCGGACACCGCTGCCTCAGCGGCCGTAGCGCTGGCCGAGCACAAGCTGCTCCGGCAGCGCCGTGCGCGCAGGAGGCGACGGGTCGGCGATCACCGAGACGGTCTCGGCGACGCTCAGCGTCAGCAGCATGCGCTCGCCGTCGGCACCCCCGAGCACGACGTGCTCGTCGTCGCGCTCGGCGAGCACGCCCTCCAGGCCGGGCTCCAGGCCGGAGGCCTTCAGATAGCGCAGCAGATCCTCGGCCTCGTTCTCGAAGCGCAGCACGCGCACCGAGGCGCCGACCTCGACGTCGGCGAGCGGGACGCCGGCAAGGCGCGCGCCGGCGACGATCGGGTGCCCGTGCGGGCACGTCTTGGCGTCACCGATCGCGGCGAGCATGCGCTCCTCGAGCACCGGCGACATCGCGTGCTCGAGCCGCTCGGCCTCCTCGTGAACCTCATCCCACGGAACCCCGAGGACATCGGTCAGGAAGCGCTCGATCAGGCGATGGCGGCGAACGATGCCCTCAGCGTGCGCGGCGCCGCTGTCGGTGAACGTGATCGCGCGGTTGGCAGCTCGCGTGATGTAGCCGTCGCGCTCCAGGCGGCCGACCATCTCGTGCACGGTCGGAGCCGACAGCTGCATCGCGCGCGCGACGTTCGCTCCGGTCATCGGCAGGCCGGCCTCCTGCAGCCAGAACAGGATCTGCAGGTACTCCTCCTCGGCGACCGTCGCCGTGCTCTCCTCGACGCCGCTCATCGCGCCTGATGCTAGACGACGCTCAGCTGAGGAGCTGCTCGTAGGTGCACTGCGCCGGGGGCTTGTCCTCGCGCCAGCGGCGCAGCTTGGCGCCGTGGCGGATGCGCCCCGCGGAGACGTGGTCGAAGTCGATCTCGACGACCAGCTCGGGGCGCAGCGCGACCCACTGCAGGTCCTTGCCCGCGCTCCAGCGGCTCGGCTCGGCCGAGCCGCGCTGCCGGACTCATACGGCGCGAGGAAGCCGACGAGCCGGCGCTTCTCGGCGGCGCTGAGGCCGGAGCAGTGTCCGACGACGCGCAGATCCTCGCCGTCGTAGAGCCCGAGGATCAGCGCCCCCACCGTGTCCGGCTCCTTGCCCGGCCGCCAGCCGACGAGCACCGCGTCGATCGTGCGGACGCGCTTGACCTTCGCCATCCCCTTGCGCTCGCCCAGGCGGTAGGGAGCGGAGCGTTCCTTGGCGATCGCGCCCTCGGCGTGCGCGAGCCAGCGCTCGGCGCCGGCCGCCGTATCGACCGTCTCCATCAACTCGATCGGCGACGTCGGCGAATCCCTCGAGCAGCTGCTCGAGCGCCGCTCGGCGCTGCGCGAAGGGCTGCTCGAGCAGCACCTGATCCTCGCGCGCGAGCAGGTCGAAGGCGACGTAGGCGGCGGGCGTCTCGAGCGCGAGCCGCTCGATCCGCGAGGCCGCCGGATGGATCCGCTGGCCGAGCGCGTCGAAGTCCTCGCGGCCGTCGCCGTCGCGCACGACGATCTCGCCGTCGAGCACGTAGCGGCCCGCGGGGAACGCGAGCTCGGGGAAGTAGCGCCCGAGCGGCTTGCCGTTGCGCGACTGCAGGAACACCTCATCGCCGTCGACGAACGCGAGGCAGCGGAAGCCGTCGAGCTTGACCTCGTAGCAGTAGTCCTCACCGCTCGGCAGCTGCTTGCGCGATAGCGCCAGCTGCGGCTTCAGCGGCGGCTCGAGCGGCAGGCTCACGACTTCGCGCCGCCGCCGCCGGAGCGCGCGCGGCTCGGCTGCACGCGCGACGGCTCGTTCTTCTGCTTGCGGAAGTGCGGCGGCCACGGCGCGTCGCCGAGGCCGTCGCGCTGATCGCGCGCGGCGAGCTCGAGCAGGCCGTCGAGGCTGCCGGGGTGCTGATCGATCGCCGCCGCTGGATCGCCGCGTTCGCGCAGGCGCGCGGGCACGGTGCGCAGGTTCAGATCGGCCGGCTCGACGTCGGGGACCTCGTCCCACTCCAGCGGACAGGAGACGCGCGCGTCCGCCACCGCGCGCACCGAGTAGGCCGAGGCGACCGTGCGGTCGCGCGCGTTCTGGTTGTAGTCGATGAACACGCCCTCGCGCTCCTCCTTCCACCAGCGGCTCGTCGCCCGCCCCGGCAGCCGCCGCTCGACCTCGCGCGCCAGCGCGAGCGCCGCGCGGCGGACTTCTTCGAAGCTCTGCTCCGGCGGGACGCGCGCGTAGATGTGGATCCCGCGCGACCCGGAGGTCTTCGGGAACCCCCGCAGCCCATGCTCTTCGAGCACCTCGCGGACCTCGAGCGCGACCTCGCGCACGTCGGCGAACGACACCTCCGGTCCGGGATCGAGATCGACGCGCAGCTCATCCGGATGGTCGAGGTCGGCGCGGCGCACGGGCCACGGGTTCCAGTCGATCACGCCGAGGTTCACGCCCCAGACGAGATGCGCGGCGTCGTTCGGCACGAGCTCGCGCGCGTGACGGCCGCTCGGGAACGTGACGGTCGCCGTCTGCAGCCATTCCGGCGCGCTGTCAGGGACGCGCTTCTGGAAGAACGGATCGCCCTCGACGCCGTTGACCCAGCGCTTCATCACGGTCGGGCGCTCGCGCAGGCCGAGCACGACCGCCTGCTCGCACTCGATGTAGTAGTTGACGAGATCGAGCTTGCTGACGCCGGCCTGCGGGAAGAACAGCTTGCCGGGGTTGCTGACGCGCACCTGCTGCCCGGCGGCCTCGACGATCACGTGCTCACCCTTCTTTGCGGCCATTGCTGGAAGGATGCCCGATCGTGACGTCGGCCACCCGTAGGGCACCAGCGGAGATCCACCTCCGCGGCGGAGCGCGATGCTGATCGCGCGGGCCGCGCTGGTGACGAGCGAGGCGTTCGGCGCCGCGCTGCCGGCGGAGCGGGTCGCGGCGGCGATTGCGCGCGGGCTGCGCGCGGGAGCGCTGCCCGCGCCGGAGCTGTGCCCGCTCGCGCCCGGCGGGCGCGAGCAGCCGAAGCAGCTGCTCGACGCCGTCGGCTTCGACACCCGCATGCGCAGCGCGCACGCCGTGATCATCGCCGTCGCACGCCTCAGCGAGCAGACGCTCGCGGCGAGCGTCGCCTTCGAGATCGCGACCCGCGCTCGCCAGCGCGGCGTCCCCGCCTATGCGGTCACGGCCGCCGACCAGCTCGACGCCTTCGACGCACGCATCCTCGACCTGCAGCTGATCCTCGAGGCTGCGAGCGTGCGCGCGCTCAGCGCCGCCGGCCGGCGGCTCGCGACGGTGCTCTGAACTCGCCCGAGGACGGCGGCGAAGGCAGCGCGGCCTCCGCGCGGCGTAGACCGCTAGGCTCGCCCAGCGCCGATGGCACCAGAGCCCGAACATCACCCCGACGCGCCGCCCCAGCCCGCGGGCCGCGCCCCGCGCGTGCGCTCGCTGTCCCCGTCGAGCCGCCGCGCGACGGTGATCGGCGCCGGCTCGTTCGGAACCGCGCTGGCGGTTCTGCTGGCGCGCGGCGGGCTGCGCACGACGCTGCAGACGCGGACCGCCGCGCAGGCTGCGCTGATCGAGCACGACCGCCAGAACCGCGTGTACCTGCCCGATGTCGAGCTGCCCGGGCAGCTGCGCATCGAGCCCGTCTCGGCCGGCGTCGCGCGCGCCGACTACGTGTTTCTGGCGGTCCCCTCGCGCGCGCTCGGCGAGGTGATCGACTCACTCGGCGAGGGGGGCCTCGGCCGTCGCAGCGCG
Organism: uncultured Solirubrobacteraceae bacterium; assembly: GCA_963827105.1. GTDB lineage: Bacteria > Actinomycetota > Thermoleophilia > Solirubrobacterales > Solirubrobacteraceae > Palsa-744. The sequence goes on from CAWHAB010000010.1 coordinate 382,862, forward strand.
ATCGTGTCTGTCGCCAAGGGGCTCGTGCCGCCGCTCGGCCTGCCGCCGACGATCGTGCTCGGCGAGCGCTTCGGCGCGGACCGCGTCGCCTGCGTCGGCGGGCCGGGACACGCGCGCGAGATGGTGCGCGCGGGCGCCGCCCTGGTCGCCGCCTCGAGCGAGGAGGAGCTCGCGCATGCGCTCGCGCAGGTGTTCACGCGTGCCGGCATCGTCTGTGAGCAGTCCAACGACCCTGTCGGCGTGGAGCTTGCCGGCGCGGCCAAGAACGCCGCCGCGCTCGCCGCCGGCGCGACCGAGGCGCAGGGCCTGAACGCCGCGGGCGCGGCCGCCGGGCACATCTTCGCCGAGGTCTGGCGCTACGCCGAGGGGATGGGCGCGCGACCGGAGTCGATGATCGGCCTGGCGGGCGCCGGTGACCTCGTCGCCACCGCGCTCGCGCCGCAGAGCCGCAACCGCCGCGCGGGCGAGCTGCTGGCCGCCGGCGTCGCCGCGACGGAGATCCCCGAGCGCATCGGCCAGGCGGTCGAGGCGCTCGAGTCGGTGCCCCTGCTCGCCAACGCGCTCGCCGCCGCAGGAGTCGGGGCGCCGGTCACGGGCGCGCTCGGACGGCTGATCGCGGGCGAGCTGCCACTCGATGACTGGGTCGCGCTCGTGCGCGCGACGGTGCCGCCGCCCGCGCGCTGGCGCGGGCGCCCGAAACCGGGCTTCTGGCGGCGGCTGCGCTCGCGCCTCGCGCGCGGCTGAGCCGGCCCCCGGATCGAGCTGAACCTCGGTTAGGGTGAGAGGCGGCCGTCCACCCGAAAAGGAGAGCGCACATGTCCAGTCACTCCACCGTCAACCTGCTCGACGTCGAGGACGCGGTCGGGGACCGTGCGCCGGGGATCGAAGGGCGCTTCGGCCGCAAGCACCTCGACTCCCGCGACCTCGGCGTCAGCTACTTCCGCTACGCGGCGAACCTGCGCAGCCCGATGGCCCACAGCCATCGCGAGCAGGAGGAGGCCTACATCGTCGTCGCCGGCTCCGGGCGCGTGCTGCTCGACGACGAGCTCCACGAGCTCCGCCAATGGGATGTGCTGCGCGTCGCGCCGGAGGTGGTGCGCGCGTTCGAGGCCGGCCCCGACGGCCTCGACATCATCGCCGTCGGCGGGCCGAGGCCCGAGGACGGCGACGGCGTGATGGGCGCCGCGAACTGGCCCGACGCCGCGTAGAGCGCCGAGCGCGCGTGCCGGGCGGACGGCTCAGGGCACGTCGCGCATCAGCGTCTTGATCACCGCCTCATACACACCCGGGCCGTGGCCGGCCTCGGTCACGCGCACGTTCTCGTGCGCAGCGAGCTCGCCGCGCATCGAGGGATCGTGCGCGAGCGCGTTCGCGACGAGCCAGAAGACGGCGACCTGCGCGGCACAAGCGAGGTCCTCGCGCGAGTCGCCGACGGCGAACGTCTCCGCCCGCGCGTAGCCGCGCGCGCGGCTGTGAAACGCGACGGCCGTCGCCTTCGCGGCACCCGCCGGCAGCAGGTGATAGCCGCGCACGTGCGGCAGCGCGGCGAGTTGCGCGGAGCGGCGATTGACGACGCCGTTGTCGATCAGGCGCAGTCCCTCGTGTCCGTGCTCGCTCAGCAGCGCGTCCGCCTCGGCGGAGTCGACGAGCCCGCGGAACAGGTGCGAGACCTCGCGGTCGAGATGCCAGGGCTCGTGGTACTCGAGGCGACCGGCGAAGCGCTCGAGCAGCAGCGCGGGCGCGCCCGAGCGCTCGATCTGCTCGGCGATCGTGAGCTCGCCGGGAAGCAGCCCGCCGGTCAGCCAGTGCTCCTCGCCGTCGAGCACGACACACGCGCCCGCCTCGTAGATGAACGAGCTCTGGCCCAGCAGGCGGGCGTCCTCGAACACCTGGGCGCGACGCCGGCCGGACATCAGCACCACCTCGACATCCGCGCGCAGACATGCCTGCACGGCGCGCACGCCGTCGATCGTGACCGCACCGTCGCCGTCGTGCAGCAGCGAGGCGCGCTTACCCAGCAGGGTGCCGTCGAGGTCGACGTACAGGCAGCGGATGCTGGCGGTCGCGCTCATCCCAGCGCCACGCTCGCGAGCGGCGGGCGCTCGACCGGGACATCCTCGACGTCCGCGAGCCGGCCGTCTCGCTCGAGGCGCACGGCGATCGTCGCGAGCACCGTCGCGGCCATCGCCGTCAGCGCGGACAGCGGCTGATGCGGGTTGCGGTGCTCATCGAGATCGACCTGGGCGATGCCATCCAGGCCGAGCCTGCGCCAGACGTCGATCAGCATCGCGATCTCGACGCCATAGCCGCTGGCGAACGGAAGCTCCTCGAGCAGCTCGCGCCGCGCCGCCACTTCACCGGCGAGCGGCTGGCGCACCGCGGCGAGCTCGGGGTAGAACAGCGCGAGCGCCGGACGCGCCATCAGGTGGTTTACGCGTCCGCCGCCGTCGGCGTCGCCGGCACCGAGCGGGCGGCGGTAGAAGGCCTTGACGAACGAGATCTCGCGCTCATACACGAGCGGCCCGAGCAGGCCGGTGGCGAAGTGCGCGGAGAACGCTTCGGTGTCCGCGTCGAGGAAGCAGACGAGCTCGCCGTCGAGGACCGACAGCGCGCGCCACATCGCATCGCCCTTGCCGAGCACCGGCCCATATGCGGGCAGCAGCCGATCCTGCTGGTGCACGACCGCACCGGCACGCTCGGCGAGCTCGGCGGTGCCGTCGGCCGAGGCGGCGTCGATCACCACGACCTGATCGACCGCGCCCGCCTCGCGCAGCTCGAGCAGCGCGGCGACGGTCGCCGTGATCGTCGCCGCGCATTCGCGCGCCGGCAGGCACACGGACACGCTCGCCTCGCGATCGGCGGCGAGGCGCTCGGCCGAATACAGCGAATGATGGAAGGAGCGGGCTTTCTCCCAGCGCTCGGCGGCGGTCGCGGACATCGCCTCTACTATCTCAAGTCCTTGGCGCTAGATCGCAGAACCGAGCCGTGGAGCGCGCTGCTTGATGCGGGCCTCGAGGACGGACGGCTCGTGCGCGAGGCGCGCGAGGGCCCCGGCGCGGCGCGGCTCGTGGACGCGCCCGCCGAGCTTCACCCGGAGGTGCTCGCAGCGCTCGCGCGCAGCGGCGTCGAGCAGCTCTACTCCCATCAGGCCGAGGCCGTGCGCGCGGCATGGGCGGGGCCGACGATCATCACGACCGGCACCGCGTCCGGGAAGTCGCTGTGCTTCAACCTGCCGACGCTCGACGTGCTCTGCCGCGAAGCGCGCGCACGCGCGCTGTATCTGTACCCGACAAAGGCGCTCGCGCAGGATCAGGCGCGCGCGCTCGCGGCCTTCGGCCTGAGCAAACGCGTGCGCCCGGCGATCTACGACGGCGACACGCCGCGCGAGGCGCGCGCAGACATTCGCCGCAAGGCGAACATCGTGCTCACGAACCCGGACATGCTCCACGTCGGGATCTTGCCCAACCACGGCGCCTGGGCCGATCTGTTCGCGAACCTCGCGGTCGTCGTGATCGACGAGGCCCACGTCTACCGCGGCGTGTTCGGCTCGCACGTCGCGAACGTGCTGCGGCGGCTGCGCCGGATCGCCGCCGCCTACGGCACGACGCCGCGATTCGTGCTCACCTCCGCGACGATCGCCAACCCGGTCGAGCTCGCCGAGCGCCTCACCGGCCTCGAGCACGTGCGCCTCGTCGAGCGGGACGGCTCGCCGACGCCGCACCGGCGCATCGCCGTGTGGAACCCGCCGCTGACCGACGAGACGCTGGGAACACGGCGCTCGGCACTCGGCGAGGCCGCCGAGCTGCTCGTGCGGCTCGTGCGCGACGGCGCACGGACGATCTGCTTCATGAAGTCGCGCAAGGGCGTCGAGGTCCTCAGCCGGCTCGTCAAGCAGGACCTCGAGAACACCCACCCGGAGCTCGCCGAGCTCGTCAGCCCGTATCGCGCCGGTTACACCCCCCAGCAGCGGCGCGAGCTCGAGGGACGCCTCACGCGCGGGGAGCTGCGCGCGATCATCACCACCGACGCGCTCGAGCTCGGCATCGACATCGGCGAGCTCGACGCGGCGGTCGTCGTGACGTTTCCCGGCACGGTCGCGTCGCTGCGTCAGATGTGGGGCCGAGCCGGACGCAGGGGCCGCGGCCTCGCGGTCTACGTCGCCGGCGAGGACGCGCTCGACCAGTTCTTCTGCCGCCATCCCGAGGAGTTCCTCGAGCGCCCCGTCGAGGCGGCGATCCTCGACCACGAGAGCGCGCTGATCTACCGCCGGCACCTCCTCTGCGCAGCGCACGAGGGCCCGCTCACGGGAGATGACGCCGAGTTCCTCGGGCCACGCTGGCAAGCCCACGCGGAGCTGCTCGAGAGCGCCGGCGAGCTGCGCCGGCGCGGCGCGATGCTCGCCGACAGCTATGTCCCCCGCCGGCCCGGAGGCTACCCCGCGGCGGACGTCTCGCTGCGCTCGGCGACGCCCGAGAGCTTCGCGATCGTCGACGTCTCCTCGGGCGAGCTGCTCGGTTCGACCGAGGCCGCACGGGCACACTCGACGGTTCACGAGGGCGCGATCTACATGCACCTCGGCCGCAGCTATGAGGTGCGCGAGCTCGACCTCGAGCAGCGCCGCGCGCTCGTCGCGCCGTTCGACGGCGACTGGTACACCCAGCCCAAGCGCGAGACCGACACCGAGATCGTGCGCCTGCTCGACCGCCGCGAGACGCTCGGAGTGACGCTGTCCTTCGGCGAGGTCAGCGTCACCGACACCGTGCTCGCCTACCAGCGCAGGCGCCTCTCCGACCACGCCGCCGTGGACGTCGTCGCGCTCGAGCTGCCGCCGGTGAGCTTCGCCACGCAGGCGCTGTGGTTCGAGCTGAACGCCGCAGAGCTCGCCGACACGGTGCCGCTGGAGACGCTGCTCGGCGCGCTGCACGCCACCGAGCACGCGCAGATCGCGGTGCTGCCGCTGATCGCGATGTGCGACCGCTGGGACATCGGCGGCCTGTCGACGAACTTCCATCCGCAGACCGGCGCGCCGACGATCTTCCTCTATGACGGGCACCCGGGCGGGATCGGCATCGCGCGGACGGCGTTCACGCGCTTCGAGGAGCTCAGCGGCGACGCCGAGCGGCTGATCGCCGGGTGCCCCTGCTCGAGCGGCTGCCCCTCATGCGTGCAGTCGCCGAAGTGCGGCAATCTCAACGAGCCGCTCTCCAAGGGTGGCGCGCTCGCGCTGCTGGGGCGGCTGCTCGGCGCGGGCGAGCACGCCGCGCTCGCCACGCCGCTCTGAACGCGCTCGACGGTTGTTTCATATCCGACCGGCGCGATTGGACCGGGCGACCCGCCACAATGACCGGCTCGTGCCCGGCGCGAGGATCATCTTGCTGAAGACCGTGAAGATCTCGATATTCGCGCTCGTGCTGAGCTGCGCCGCGCTCGTCGCGGGCGTCGCCGCGGCTGAAGCCCCGCCGACGCAGTCTCTGATCTTCGAAGGGCCCGGCGGGCGTACGCCGCTGACGACCTGGACGCTGCGCAAGGATCCAGCCAACCACGGCGAAGCGGGGGGATGGTCACGCGGTGGGTTCAGCGGCGACACGGTGAGCCTGCCGAACGTGGTCGACCCGACGCCGTACAAGGGCCGCGCCGGCGGGCAGAACTACGCCGGCTCGGTCGCCTGGTATCGCACGAGCTTCGATGCGCCCCAGCCGGGCGTGTACTCGCTCTCGTTCCAGTCGGCCAACTACATCGCGAGCGTGTGGGTCGACGGACACGCCATCGGCTCGCATCGGGGCTCCTACCTGCCGTTCGAACTGCGCACCAAACTCGCCGCCGGAACCCACACGGCGGTCGTGCGCGTCGACTGGCGCGACCCCGCCCGGCAGTCGCGCGAAGGCTTTCACCGTACGTGGTTCAACTGGGGCGGGCTCGACGGCGAGGTCGACGTCAGACGGATCGGCGAAAGCGAACTGTCGACGCCGACCGTGCAGACGACGCTGACACCCGACGCGCCGGACGCCGACGAGGCCGCCGTGAAGGTCGCCGTGCAGGTCACCAACTACGGGCCGAGCCGGACGATCGTGCCCGAAGGCTCGCTCGCACATGGGTCACAGACGATTCCGCTCAGCTTTCCAGCGCTCGCGCTGGCGCATGACCAGTCGACGAACGTGACGGCCACGGCGACCGTGAGCGCGCCTGCGCTGTGGTCGCCGAGCAGCCCGAGCCTCTACCAGCTGACCCTGGCGGTCGGGCAGGAGAGCAGCTACTCCGCGCGCATCGGCCTGCGCCAGCTGACCTGGCACGGCGGACACGCGTACCTCAACGGCTTGCAGCTTCACCTGCACGGGGCCAGCATCCAGGAGGATGCGATCGGTCGCGGCGACGCGCTGACGCCCTCCGACCAGGACGCGATCGTGCGCGAGCTGAAGTCGATCGACGCGAACGTCGCGCGCAGCCAGCACCCGCTCGACCCGGCGCTGCTCGAACGACTGGACGCGGCCGGCATACTCGTCTGGCAGGGCGTCGGCCCGGTCGAAGGCGCCGCCAACTGGTACTCGACGACGCCCGCGCTGCTCGCAGACGCCGAGCAGCAGGCGCGGACGGCCGTGCTCGCCGCCGAGCTGCACCCGTCGATCTTCGCCTGGAACCTGGTCGACGAGGTCGCAGACAACGGCCGCGACAGCCAGGAGGTCGCATACGTGCAGACGCTCACCCGTTGGCTGCACGCGTACGACCCGACGAGAATGGTCGCGGTCGACGTCTGGGGCTCGCACCCGCCCGTCCACGCCGGCGCGCTGTATGCAGGCGTCGACGCGGTCGCCGAGACCGACTACACGGGCTGGTATGAATCGCCGAGCGACAGCCCTGCGCAACTGGCCGCGCAGATGCGCGCCCGGCTCGCGGCGATGGAGCGCACGTTCGCCGGCAAGGTGCTCGTGATCAGCGAGTTCGGCGCGGAATCGAACACGCTCAACCCGCCGGGAAGCCCGGGCAGCTACGGCTTCCAGGCGCGTCTGCTCGCCGAGCACATCGCCGTCTACGCGGCCGACCCGAAGCTGACCGCGATGATGGTGTGGGTGCTGCGCGACTATCCGCTCACGCCGACGTTCCAGGGCGGCTCGATCCACCAGGTGCTGCCGCGGCTGAAACTGATCGAAGGCCTCAACCAGAAGGGCCTCTACACCTATGTCGGGCAGCCAAAGCCGGCCGTCGCGACCGTCGCACGCATGTACGCCAAGCTGCCCCAGGGCTGAGTCGGCGCAACACTTCTCGCGCGCGAGCGAACTTTTCAGCCCGCGAACAGGCGCCCGACGCTGTCGGCGACGCAGACGGGCTTCTCGCTACCGTCGGCTTCGACCGTGAAGCGCGTGACGATCTGGTGCCAGCCGCCGCCGACGTCGTCGACCTCGACGATCTCCGAGTAGCAGCGCAGGCGCGTGCCGACCGGCACGGGCGCGGGGAAGCGCACCTTGTTCCAGCCATAGTTGACCGCGAGCTTGAAGCCGCTCATTTCGCTCAGATCGATGCGAAAGCCGTCGATCATCGACAGCGTCAGGTTGCCGTGTGCGATCGGCCCGCCGAACGGGCTCTCGGCCTTGGCGCGCTCGACGTCGACGTGAATCCACTGGTCATCGCCGCTCAGCTCCGCGAAGCGGTTGACCATCTCCTGCGTGACCTCGCGCCAGCCGCTCGGGCCGACGACCTCGTTCTTCAGCGCCTTGACACCGTCGATTCCCTCACCGACGGCCTTGGGCATGCTTGCGGTGATTGCCATTTCACTCTCCCTTTCGCCGAGTCCTCAAACCTGGTTCCCGCGCGCGATCCTGCGCAGGTCGATCGTCGCGTCATAGAGCTTTGCGTCGACGCCCTCCTCGAGCGCGACATCGCGCAGCGGGCGTCCCGAGGCGGTCGCCTTTTTGACGATCACCGTTCCCTTGTCGTAGCCGATCGCGCCGTTCAGCGCGGTCGCGACCGCAAGCGTCGAGCCGGCCGAAGCGTCGACGCCGGCCTTGTTGACGTTGATCCCGTCGACGCACTTCTCGGCGAACACGCGCGCGGTCGCGCTGAGCAGGTTCAGCGACTGCAGCAGGTTGCGCGCGATCAGCGGGATGCGGACGTTCAGCTCGAACTGGCCCTGCAGCCCGCCGACCGTGATCGCGGTGTCGTTGCCGATCACCTGCGCGGAGACCTGCAGGACGACCTCGGGGATCACCGGGTTGACCTTGCCGGGCATGATCGAGGAGCCCTTCTGCAGCTCGGGGAGCAGCAGCTCGCCGATGCCCGCGCGCGGCCCCGAGCCCATCAGCGCGAGATCGCCCGCGATCTTCGTCAGCGACACGGCGATCACCTTCAGGGCACCTGAGAGCTCGACGAGCGCGTCGCGGTTCGCCTGCGCCTCGAACGGGTCGAGCGGCGCTGAGATCTGCTTCAGGCCAGATTCCTTCTTCAGCCGTGCGCGTACCTTCGCGGCGAACTTCGGGTGCGTGTTCAGGCCGGTGCCCGTCGCCGTGCCGCCGAGCGGGATCTGCCCGACGTGCACGAGCGCCGAGGCGACCCGCTCCTGGCCGAGCGCGATCTGCGCGGCGTAGCCCGCGAACTCCTGCCCGAGCGTGACCGGGACCGCGTCCATCAGGTGCGTGCGCCCGGCCTTGACGACGTTCTGGAAGCTTCTCGCCTTTTTCGCGAGCGAGCGCTCGAGCTGTTTGAGCGCCGGCAGCAGCTCGTTCTGGGCGACGTCGAGCGCCGCCAGGTGGACGGCGGAGGGAAACACGTCGTTGGAGGACTGGCCGAAGTTGACGTGGTCGTTGGGGTGCACTCCCTCGCCGGCGAGCCGCGCGATCACCTCGTTGGCGTTGGTGTTCGTCGAGGTGCCCGAGCCGGTCTGAAAGACGTCGATCGGGAACTGCGCGTCGTGCCCGGCGGTCGCGACCTCCGCGGCCGCTTTGGCGATCCGCGCGGCGTTGCGCTTTGACAGCAGCCCGAGCTCACCGTTGACGGCGGCCGCCGCGCCCTTGATCGCGGCCAGCCAGTGGATCACGCGGGGGGGAACGGTCTCTCCCGAGATCGGGAAGTTCTCGACGGCCTTGGCGGTCTCTGTGCCCCACAGCTGCTTCTCGCTCGGCATCTATCTCTCCTGTTGAAAACGGCGGCGACTGCTCGCTCGGCGCGCCGAGTCGCCATGCGCTGCACGTGCTCCTCGAGCCGAGCCCTGCGCCTGAACCCTACCCACAGAACGCGGCGAGCTCACGCGCGAGCCCGACGGGATCGTCATAGGCCATCAGAAAGCCGGTGCTCTGGAGCACGCGCAGCTGCGCGTGCGGCAGCAGCCTCAGCGCCTCCTCGGCGCCTGCGAGCGGGTAGATGCGTTCCTGGTCGGCCCACAGCAGCAGCACCGGCATCGTGATCCGCGAATAGCACTCACGCAGCTCGCTCTGCGCGCCGCGCGGCCAGCTCCACGCACATTTCGCCCACGAGCGGGCGAGGCTCGAGTTGCCCGGGACGTCCGCGAAGGCGTGCCGGAGGAGATCCCCGGCGGCGGGATTCCCCCGCGCTGAGAGGCGCACTCCGCGTGCCGGCGTGAATACCGCGCCGGCGCAGTAGGAGAGCAGGCCGTCGAGCCCCGGGACGATCGCGGCGCGCATCGCCAGCTGCCAGGCAGTGCGCGTCCGCGCGTTTGCCGGCCGCCCATGCAGCCGGTTGGGCATCAGCACGATGCGCGCCGGCGTGACGCGCTCGCTGAGGACCGCGCGCAGGAGGATCTCGGCACCGGCGTCGTGGCCCGCGAGCAGCGGGCGCGGCCCGAGCACCTCGGCTGAGAAGCCGGCGAGCACCTCAGCGAACCAGTCGAGCGTGTACGGGTGGCGGGGCCGCGCCTCGGAGTCGCCGTGCAGGGGCAGGTCGGGGAGCACGACGCGAAAGCGATCGGCGAGCTGCTCGACCGCGGGCTCCCACTCCTTGTGTGACAGCAGCCCCGAATGCAGCAGCGCAAGCGGCGGCCCTGCGCCGACCTCGCGGTAGGCCACGCGCGCGCCGTCGTGATGGTGATAGAGGCGCAGGCGCACCGCTCCATCGTAGGCGCGAATCGAGGCCCACTTACAATGAGCCGCCCGTGAGCAAGACGCGAGCACAGCCATTGCTTCCCCAGCGCGAGATCGACCCTCGCCAGGAGCTGCCTGCGCTCGAGCTCGAGGTGCTCGAGCGCTGGCGCGAGCGCGAGGTGTTCGCCGCGTCGCTGCGTCTGCGCGCCGATGCCGAGCAGTGGGTCTTCTACGAGGGGCCACCGACCGCGAACGGCCCGCCCGGCTCCCATCACGTGCTCTCGCGCGTGTTCAAGGACATCTACCCGCGCTTTCAGACGATGCGCGGCTATCGCGTCGAGCGCAAGGGCGGCTGGGACTGCCACGGCCTGCCCGTCGAGATCGCCGTCGAGGAGAAGCTCGGAATCTCCTCGAAGGCGGAGATCGAGGAGCGCGTCGGGATCGAGCGTTTCAACGCCGAGTGTCGCGACTCGGTGTTCGCGTTCCTCGAGGAGTGGAACCGCCTGACCGAGCGGATCGGCTTCTGGCTCGACCTCGAGCACGCCTATCGCACGCTCGATGAGAGCTACATCGAGTCGGTCTGGTGGGCGCTCGCGCGGATCGCTGCGCGCGAGCTGCTCTACGAGGGCCACAAGGTGGTGCCGTATTGCCCACGCTGTGAGACGACGCTCTCCTCGCACGAGGTCGCGCTCGGCTACCGCGACGTCGTCGACCGCACCGTGTTCCTCAAGCTCCCGCTGCCCGGCCGCGAGGAGAGGCTGCTGATCTGGACGACGACGCCATGGACGCTGCCGGGGAACAAGGCGCTCGCGGTCTCGCCGGCAGCGACCTATGCGACCGTCGCCTGCGGAGGCGAGCGCTTCGTGCTCGCCGAGGACCGCGTGGCGGCGGTGCTCGGCGAGCAGGCCGAGATCCTCGAGCGCTACTCCGGGACCGAGCTGATCGAGCGCTTCCCCGTCTATGAGGGCCCGATCTTCAACGTCGGCGAGCCGGGCCCCTATCCGATTCTCGCCGACCACTTCGTGACCACCGGCGACGGCACCGGCATCGTCCACCTCGCGCCTGCGTTCGGCGAAGACGACTACCGGGTGACGGCCGCGAGCGGGATCTTCCGGGGCGATGAGCCGGGCACGCTGTTCAATCCGGTCAAGCCCGACGGCACCTACGATCAGCGCGTCCGCAACCATCGCGGCAAGTCCTACGAGGGCCGCGAAGTGAAGGACCCCGCCCTCGCGGAGGAGCTCATCGAGGATCTCCGCGAGCGCGGGCTGCTGCTGCGCGTCGAGGACTACGAGCACTCCTACCCGCACTGCTGGCGCTCGGGCAACCCGCTGATCTACTACGCCAAACCGTCGTGGTACATCGCCACCTCGCGCGTGCGCGAGGAGCTGCTCGCGGCGAATGAGAGCGTCGACTGGCACCCGCCGCACGTCAAGCACGGGCGCTTCGGCGACTGGCTCGAGAACAACGTCGACTGGGCACTCTCGCGCGAGCGCTACTGGGGCACGCCGCTGCCCGTGTGGCGTTGCGCGCAGGGACACACGCACGTGATCGGCTCGTTCGCCGAGCTCGCCGAGCGCTCCCAGCGCACGCTCGCAGACCATCACCGCCCGTACGTCGACGACGTCGAGTTCCCCTGCCCGCACGTCGGCGCGGGCTCGGCGGAGAGCTGTTCGCTGCCGATGAAACGCGTGCCCGAGGTGATCGACGTGTGGTTCGACTCGGGCGCGATGCCGTTCGCGCAGCACCACTTCCCGTTCGAGAACGAGTCCGTCTTCGAGCACAGCTTCCCCGCGGACTTCATCTGCGAGGCGCAGGATCAGACGCGTGGCTGGTTCTACTCGCTGCTCGCGGTCGCGACGCTGCTCGATCGGCCGGCGCCGTATCGCAACGTCGTCTGCCTCGGGCTGATCCTCGACGAGGACGGCCAGAAGATGTCCAAGTCCAAAGGCAACACGGTCGAGCCGTGGCAGGTGCTCGAGAGCTACGGCGCGGATGCGTTCCGCTGGTACTTCTTCACCTCCAAGCAGCCATGGGACGGCTACCGCTTCTCGGCCGAGACGATCGGCGAGGGCGTGCGCCTGTTCCTCAAGCAGCTGTGGTCGACCTACTACTTCTACACGCTCTACGCCAACGCATCGGCCGAGCAGCTTGCGAGCGCCGGCGAGCGCGGATCGCCCGCCGCCACGCCCGTCGAGGACCTCGACCGCTGGGCGCTCTCGCGCGCGGCCGCCGCCACGGAGTTCGTCACCGAGCGCCTCGACGCCTACGACGCGACAGCCGCCGGGCGCGCGATCGCGGAGCTCGTCGACGAGCTCTCCAACTGGTACGTGCGGCGCTCGCGACGGCGCTTCTGGGACGGCGAGCCCGCGGCGTTCGAGACGCTGCGCACATGCCTGCTGACGGTCGCCAAGCTGCTCGCGCCGCTGTGCCCGTTCATCGCCGATGAGATCTATGACAACCTCGACGGCGAGCTCGCGAGCGTGCATCTCTGCGACTTCCCGACGCCCGCGCAGGTCGGCGAGCGCGATCGGCCGCTCGAGCAGGCGATGGAGCTCGCGCGCGAGACCGTGCGCCTCGGCCTCGGCGCGCGCGGCAAGGCGAAGATCAAGGTGCGCCAGCCGCTGGGCGAGGCCGTCGTCGTGGCCGACGGGCGCGAGCGCGAGGCGATCGAGCGCCTCGCCGATGTCGTGCGCGAGGAGCTCAACGTGCGCGCCGTGCGCTTCGTCGCCGCCGCCGATCAGCTCGGCAGCTACGAGCTGAAGGCGAACTACCGCACGCTCGGGCCGCTGTTCGGCAAGGACATGCCGCTCGCGGCCGATGCGATCGCCGCGCTCGACCCGCGCCATGTCGCCGACACGCTCCGCGACGGCGGCGCGATCGGGATCGCGGTCGCCGGTCGCGAGCACGCGCTCACCGCCGAGAACGTGATCCTGACGATGCGCGCGCCCGCCGGCTACAGCGTCGAGCGCGAGGGCGCGCACGCGGTCGCGCTCGATCTCGCGATCGACGATGACCTGCGCCGCGAGGGCCGCGCGCGCGAGATCGTCCACGCGGTCCAGAGCGCACGCAAGAGCGCCGGCCTGCAGGTCGAGGACCGGATCGCGCTCGCGCTCGACGGCGACCCCGCACTGATCGCCGCCGCCGAGGCGCACCGCGACTACCTCGTCGGCGAGACGCTCGCCGTCGAGCTCGCGCTCGCCGGCTCAGACGGCGCGCTCGACCACTCCGAGGAGGCCACGATCGAAGGGCTCTCGCTCACGATCGCCCTCGGCCGCGCCGCCTGACTCAGCCGCTCGGCCCACTCCCACACATCTCGGCCAGGTCGATGTGGCCGCTCGGAAACTCGAGACAGCCGTGGTCCGGGGCGCGGTCTGAAGCTTGCAGAGGCGCCGCGAGCAGCGGCTCGCGCGACTGGAGGCTCGACGTTTCGACGGTGAATACCCAGCCGGCACCGTGAGCGGGCCAGCGCAGACCGGGAAGCGCGATCTGCAGCAGCGACCCGCTCTCACCGACGCTCGGGAGATTGCCGGCGCCGTCCACCTGAAGCGGAACGGATTGGCCCAACCTCAGCAGATGGGGCGAGCCGACGCCGTCGACCTCGAGTTCGACCGCGTCGATCGGCTCAGGTCGACTGGCGGCGCCGAGAAACAGCACGTAAGCCGAGTCCGATTGCGGCGGGGCGCCCAGTTCGATCGAGAAGCACGTGCTGTCGTCCCCGAGCGGCGCGACGCCGATGCGACGCAGGTCGAGCCACGGAGCGGGGACAGCCGCCGGTCTGTATTCGTCGCGAACGTCATCCGCTGGATCGGCGGCGCCGAGCGCCGCCGGGCAGGCGAAGCCCGCGGGCGCGAGCGCGGCGATCCGGTTGACGGTTGCAGGCGTCGCCGGCGGGGCGTAGTAGAAGGGGTCGCGTGGCAGTGGGCCGCCAACCTCGGCGGCGCGCAGCAGGCCTCCCGGCTTGACGATCGACCAAGCGCCTCCGCTCAGCAATGCGTAGATCGTGTCCCGTGCACTCGCTCGGCGCGCGCGACAGCGGCTGCGCGAGCGCCCGCGCGCTGCACAGCGCGCCGGCCTTGAGAGCGTCACCGCGACCGTCGCGATCTCGCTCTGCCGGTCCAGCGAGACAGCGTTGACGCGTTCGATACGCACGCCGGCCCAGAGATGCCCGCGATTGAACGGGAGGACACTCGCTACCGCGGCGGCGCAGCTGTCGACGTTGGGCAATTCCCCAAGCTCGCGCCGCACCAGCAACCGCAGCCGCGGGTCGAAGGAGCGGCAGATCTCCGCGGCGTTCAGCCGGGCGACCCCCGCGACGTAGTTGTGCACGGCCTCCAGTGGCGTCCGCGCCCCACCGGCCGCAGCTGATGCTGTGCCAGGGAGGAGCGCCGCGGCCACCACCGCGAGCAGGATGCTCCTGCGTACCGTGCCCACGGCCTCATATCGACCTCGCGGCAGCTGGCCTTGACACCCCCGCTGCCGCGGAGCAAACCGCTCGAGGCCTACCGGTGACGAAGCCCTACGCGAGTGACAGCGAAGGCTCCAGCTCCTGCTCGAGCTTCTTCTTCGGGTACGCGCCGACGACCGTCTTGACGGGCTGCCCGCCCTTGAAGAGGATCATCGTCGGGATCGAGAGCACCTGGAAGCGCGCCGCCGTCTGCGGGTTCTCGTCGATGTCGAGCTTGACGATGCGCAACTCGGGGCGCTCTGCGGCGATCTCCTCGAGCACCGGTGCGACGACGCGGCAGGGGCCGCACCAGGGCGCCCAGAAGTCGACGAGCACCGGACCCTCCGCCTCGATCACCTCGGCGTCGAAGTTGTTGTCTGTGATTTGAGTCAGGGTGCCTGCCATGGGGTCTCCTTGGTCGCTTACACACCACTATACAAACTGAAGCAAGGCTCCGACGAGCGGCGGCGGCGATCGCTCCCGCGGCGGGTGTGCGAAGCGGGCACTATCTTTGTTCGATGTTCATTCTCGCGGTCAGCGGCCCACTGGTGATGGGCGTCACGATCCTCGGCGCCGTGCTGCTCCTGTGGGTGCTGCTGCGCGCCGAGGCGCGCGACGCGGCTGCCGCCGAAGAGCCTCGAGGAGCCCAAACGCTGAGCGCGCAGCTCAGCGGACGGTGACGAGCCAGCCTTCGGAGTTGCGCACGATCGGCGGGTGGATGTGGGTCAGCGTGGCGAACAGGTGCGGTGAGACGTAGACCTCGATGAACGCCGCCGCGACGAGAATCGGCAGGGCGATCGCGACGGTCACGACCGTCGCCGCGAGCAGCTGATCCCACTCGCCGCGACGGCTCGCGATGATCCACGCGGCGAGCGGCAGGAACAGCGCGATCAGCTCGGGGATCGCGTGCGGGAGCACGCCCAGCAGCAACAGCGCCGGCGAGACGCGCAGGAAGTGCGAGACGCCTGCGAGCGCGTGGCCGATCACGTACGCCTGGACGCTCAGCGAGAAGGCGGTCGCGGCGAACACGAAGCAGATCGCAAGGCGCCCCCCGTGTTCGTGGACCCAGCGCGAGAGGCCGCGCTGATGCTGGGCCTGCAGCGGCAGCGAGCTGCCCGCGATGAAGCCGGCGATGCAGGCCATCGCGTGCAGCGCGAGCACGAGCAGGTTGCTGCGCACGACGCGCACCACTTCGCCGAGGCCGCCGACAGCGAACGGCGCCTGCAGCGTGAGCACCTGTTCGTAGCCGTGATCGAGCGACGCGACGACCAGCACTGCGACCAGCAGGCACAGCGCCGCGAGCGCCGAGCCGGCGACCCAGCGCCCGACGACCGCGAGCGGTTGCCGCTGCCACGCATGCAGCGTCGCGCGCGTGTGGCGCACACCGTGCGCGAACGCGTACGCGGAGGCATCCATCCCTCCTGCATCGGCGGCCGCGCGCGCTACCTGAAGCGCAGAGCCGGGACCAGCCAGATCGCCTCGGCGGCGATTCGCCACGACATCTTGCTCTGCCCGTGCTGGCGGTCGCGAAAGATGATCGGCACCTCGACGACCTTGAAGCCCGCCTGCACCGCGCGATAGGTGAGCTCGACCTGGAAGGCGTAGCCCTGCGAGCGCACGCTGTCGAACTGCAACGCCTCGAGCACCTCGCTGCGGAAGCACTTGAAGCCGCCGGTCAGATCGCGGACCTTGAGCCCGAGCACGACGCGCGCATACGCGGAGCCGCCCTCGCTGATGAAACGCCGCAGCAGGCCCCATTCGCGCACGCCGCCGCCAGCGACGTAGCGCGAGCCGAGCGCGACGTCTGCGCCGCCGCGCACCGCCTCGAGCAGGCGCGCGAGATCGGCGGGGTCGTGCGAGAAGTCGCAGTCCATCTCCATCACATAGCCGGCGCCGTGCTCCAGCGCATGGCGAAAACCGGCCAGGTACGCCGGCCCGATCCCGTTCTTCTCGGTGCGGTGGAGCACCCCCACCCACTCGTGCTCGGCCGCCATCGCGTCGGCGAGCCGCCCGGTGCCGTCCGGGGAGCCGTCATCGACGATCAGCACGCGATAGCCCTCGGGCGCGGCGCCCGCGAGCACCCCGCCCGCGGCCGCGACCATCGCCTCGACGTTCTCCGCCTCGTTGTAGGTCGGCAATATCAGCCAGGGCTCGCCGGACATCGGCCGCGTACCCTAACCAGTGGCGGGGATAGCCGCCCCGGTCCGCGTGCCCCAGCGGCCACCGGAGCCCTACTCTGAAGGCCGTGAGCGAGCCAGAGCTGTCGAACGCGACGATCGCCGATGCGCTCGAGGAACTCGGCGACCTGTACGAGCTCGACGGCGCGATCGTCCATCGCGTGCTCGCCTACCGCGCCGCCGGCAAGGCCGTGCGCGAAGCGACGGTCTCGGTCGCCTCGCTCGCGCGCGAGGGTCGCGCGGTCGAGCTGACCGGCATCGGCGCGACGCTCCAGGAGAAGATCCTCGCGCTGGTCGAGACTGGCACGATCCCCGCGGCGGAGAAGCTGCGCGCGAAGTTCCCCCGGGGCTGCTCGCGATCACGCAGCTTCCCGGCCTCGGCCCGAAGCGCGCGCGGCTGCTCCACGACGAGCTCGGCATCGACTCGCCCCAGGCGCTGCGCGAGGCAGCGACGGCCGAACGGCTGCGCGCCGTGCGCGGGCTCGGCCCGAAGTTCGAGACGAGCGTGCTCGCGGCGCTCGACCGCCTCGACGCCGAGCCCGATGCTCCGCGCGAGCGCCGCGTCATGCTCGCGCGCGCGCTCGAGACCGGCGAGGCGCTCGCCGCCGGTCTGCAGCGGCTCGGCGGCGAGGGCACGCACGTCCAGCTCGCCGGCTCCGCGCGGAGGCTCGCCGACAGCGTCAAGGACATCGACCTGGTCGCCACGACGACCCGCCCGGCGACACTCGCCAAGAGCCTCGCGCGCCTCGCCGAGATCGAGCACGTCAGCTCCGCCGGCAAGGCCGGGGCGAGGGCGCGCACGCACTCCGGCATCGGCGTCGACCTGCGGATCGCAAAGCCCGCGCAGCTCGGCAGCCTGCTGCAGCACTTCACCGGCTCCGGCGCCCACAACGCGGCGCTGCGCGAGGGGGCGGTGCGCCGCGGGCTGCATGTCTCGGAGTACGGCATCCGCGACGACGCAAGCGGCGTCACCGAGACGTTTGCGAGCGAGCACGAGGTGTATCGGCGGCTCGGCCTCGAATACATCGAGCCGGAGCTGCGCGAGAACCGCGGCGAGCTCGAGGCGGCCCGCGCGGGGACCCTGCCGAGACTGCTCGAGCTCGCGGACATCCGCGGCGACCTGCACAGCCACACGATCGCCTCCGACGGGCACAACACGATCGCCGAGATGGCCCGCGCGGCGCGCGAGCGCGGCTATGAGTACCTCGCGATCACCGATCACTCGGCCTCGCACGGCTTCGGCAACGACGTCTCTCCCGAGCAGCTGCGGCGCCAGATCGAGCTCGTGCGCGAGGCCAACGAGCGCGAGTCGGGGATCGAGCTGCTGGCGGGCAGCGAGGTCAACATCCTGCCCGACGGCTCGCTCGACTACGAGGATGAGCTGCTCGGCGAGCTCGACTGGGTGATCGCGAGCATCCACACCGCGTTCGCGATGAGCGAGCAGGCCCTGACCGAGCGGATGATCGCGGCGATCGAGCACCCGCTCGTCGACGCGATCGGCCATCCCACCGGCAGGCTGATCGAGCGACGCGCGCCCTACGCGATCGACCTCGGCGCGGTCTTCGCCGCCGCCGCGCGCACGCAGACGATGCTCGAGATCAACGCCAACCCCGATCGGCGCGACCTCTCCGACGTGCACGCCCGCGCGGCCGCTCGCGCGGGCGTCGCGATCGTGATCAACTCCGACGCCCACCGCACGAGCACGCTCGCGAACATGCGCTGGGGCGTCGCCACCGCACGGCGCGCATGGCTGACGGCCGCGGACGTGCGCAACACGCGACCCTGGAGCGAGCTGCGTCGCTCAGCCGAGCAGGCGCGGAAGTAGCTGCTCGGCGACGAGCCGCTCGAGCGCCGCGGGCGCGAACGGGGCGAGCGCGACGCGAGCCCGGACCCGATAGTCGCCGCGCGGGTCCGCGAGTGCGCTGCGCAGCGCGAGCGCGAGGTCCTCGCCGATCAGGCGCGGGTCGAGCTCGCGCGCGATCGGCAGCGCCGCGTATGGGCCGGGGGCGGGCGTGCTCGCGAGCATGCAGCCGTCGGCGAGTGCCTCCAGCTGCGCGATCCCGTAGTCCTCGCGACGGGGAGCGCACACGAACACGCGCGCGCGCCGCAGCAGCGCGCGGTAGTCCGCGGGCGCAAGCGCTCCGAGCACGCGCACGCCCGGCGCCCCCGCGAGATCGATCCCGGCGCGCTCGAGCTCGCGCGCGGAGGCACCCGCGACGAGCAGCTCCTGCTCGTGCGCCGCCGGCAGCTCGCGCGCACCCGCCGCCACGCCGCGAGCACGCGGTCAAGCCCCTTCTTCGCGGGGTTCGCCGCATACGTGATCGCCGCGATGTCGCGCGTGCGCTCAACTGCCCCGGAGGCCTCGACCGCGACCGGCAGCACCAGCGCGCGCGCGCCCGCGGGCGCGAGCCGCGCCTCCGCCAGCCCGCCCTCGCTCCACGGCAGCAGCAGCGGCGCCTGCTCGAGCCGGCGGCGCTCGAGCGGTCGCTGCCAGAGCCCGTGACGCCCGCGCCTGTTGGCTGCCGCCGGAGCATCGAAGCGGATCGCCCCGCGGCGCCGCCACAGCAGCGCCGCGGTCGTGCTCGAGTAGATCACCGCGGCCGGCTCGCCGCCCGCGTGCCGCGCGCGCGTATCGGCCGCGCGCGCCGCGCGCGCCCAGGCGAGATCGGTCAGCATCAGCGTCCGCATCTGCGCCGGCGGCGTCGCGCGCGCGAGCGCAACGCTCGCCCCGGCGCGTTCGAGCGCCCGCTGCAACTGCTCGTCCGCGCCGCGCAGGCCGGCGGTCGCGCCGAGCGAGACGATCAGCACGTCGAGCGCGCCCGCCGCGTGCATCTCAGGTCACGGCGCCGTTGGCGTGCTCCGGGCGCGAAGCCGTGAACCCGGGCGCGCGCACGAGCGACATCGGGCGCACCGGCGAGGTGCGCTGCACATAGAAGGCCGCGCCGTCTCGCTCCTCGATCGCCACCACCGCAGCATCCTGACGGCGCCACGACAGCGCCCAGATGATCGCGAAGCCGGCCGCGATCCCCGGTATCTGCGGCGCCAGGAAGGCGAGGCCGCCGGAGAGCAGCGTGAACAGCAGCAGCGGCCACAGCCGGTTCAGCAGGATCGCGCTCGGGTGGTGCTCGGGCAGCGTCGTGGTCGTCCGCGCGGCCGAGAGCAGCCTTGCGATCGACGGGTTCGGGCGCGAGCGCCTGCCCATCCGCAGCCCGATGATCGTCGCCAGCAGCCACCAGCCGAGAGCGACGCCGACGAGCAGCGTTTCCGCGGCGTCGGCCGCAGCGAGCACCGTCACGGTCGCCAGCGCCGTCGCCGCGCCCCCGCTCAGCAGCACGGTCGTCCTGAGGAAGTCGACGAACCGCACAGCGCTACAGCAGCGCCTCGAGCAGCCCCCGCACGCCGGCCGGGCCGTCGACCGTCAGATCCGCCTCGCCCGCCAGCTCCGGCGGCGCTTCATCAGAGCCGACCGCGACGCACAGCGCCGTCCTCAGCGCGCCCGACTCGACCAGCCCGCGCAGACCGCGAAACGCATCGAGATCGGTCGTGTCGTCGCCGACGTACAGCGCCGCCGCGACCGGCGAGCCGCGCAGCAGCGTCGCGATCCCGAGTCCCTTGTCGAGCACGACCGGCGGGCGCACCTCGAGCACCTTGCGCCCCCAGTGCACCGCGAAGCCCTCCGCGCTCGCGCGCTCGGCGATCTCACGAACGCCCGCGGCCGCCGCCTCCTCGTCCGGTGCGCCGCGCCAGTGGAACGCAGCGATCGAATCCTTGTCCTCGCTGCGCACGCGGACCCTTTGATGCTCGCTCGTGTACGCGCGCGCCGCGAACTCGCGCACCCGCTCGGTCCACGCGGCGAGCTCCGGGTCGACTTCGGGCCGGGTCGCTCCCGGGCGCAGCAGCTCGCCGCCATGGTTGCCGACGTAGGCGATCGTCCCGATCGCGACGATCTGGCGCGCGGTGGCGGCGCGGCGGCCGCTGACACAGCCGACGAGCTGGTAGCGCTTGGCGATCTCGATCAGCAGCGTGCGCGTCGACTCCGGCACATGCGCATCGGCGGCGTGCCTGACAATCGGCGCGAGTGTGCCGTCGATGTCGAGCAGGATGGCGGAGTGGCCGGGATCTGAGCGGATCGGCTCCAGCGCCTCCACGAGCGTGGCAGCGGGGGACACGCGGTTAGTATGGCGCGCATGGCGCCCGGCCCGTCCGCTCGTGCACGTGGTCGCTGACGCGCGCTCAGCAGCGGTCGCTGAAGTTGGTGACGATCGGCACGCTCGCCGGTCTCTTCAGCGGCCTGTTCGGCGTCGGAGGAGGCAGCGTGATCGTGCCGCTGCTGATGCTCTGGCTCGGCTACGAAGAGCGCGCAGCCACGGCCACATCGCTGGCGGCGATCATCTTCATCGCCGCGTTCGCCGCGGCGGTGCAGGGTGCCTACGGCAACGTCGACGTGCTCGACGCGGCGCTCGTCGGCGTGCCCGCCGTCGCCGGCGTGCTGATCGGCACGTGGCTGCAACAACGCTTGCAGGCGGGCTCGATCGCGCTGCTGTTCGCCGCTGTGCTCGTCGCGAGCGCCGTCGAGCTGGTGCTGAGGTGATCGGCGCTGATCCTCGTCGGCGCCGCCGCCGGCGTGGTCGCCGGCCTGCTCGGCGTCGGCGGCGGCGTGCTGTTCGTCCCCGGCCTCGTGCTGTTCGCCGGCCTCGACCAGCACCACGCCGAGGCGACCTCGCTGCTCGCGATCGTGCCGGTCGCGCTGGTCGGCACCTATCGCCAGGATCGCTACGGAAACGTCCACCGCGCCGATGCGCGCCTGCTCGGCCTGCTCTCGATCGCCGGCGCCGCCGGGTGGTGTGGCACTCGCCAACGCCCTCTCCGGCGCGCTGCTGCGCGATGCGTTCGCCGCGCTGATGGTGATCGTCGCCGCGCAGCTCGTGCACAAGACCCTGCGCGCCGAGCCGCAGACGCCACGGACGCCCGCGCGCAGCGCCGTCGAGTTCCTCGGCGCGGGCGCGGCGATCGCCTAGACTGACGAGCAGACCATGGGACTCGACAATCCACTGCACATTGCCTTTCTGGTCATCATCCTGCTGCTTGTGTTCGGCGCCAAGCGGCTGCCGGAGATCGGGCCGCTCGCTCGGCTCCGGCATGCGCGAGTTCAAGGATTCGATCAGCGGAGAGTCATCGCAGCCGACGCTGAGCCAGACCACGCAGCAGCCAGCGCAGGCGCCCGCGCAGCCGCAGGCGTCCGCGCAGCAGGCCGCCCAGGCATTCGGTACGACGCCTGAGCAGGCGCCGGCTGAGCCGCCGCCGCCAGGTCTAGCGTTCGCGCCGCAGCACGCACGCTCCGGCCCGCCGGCCGGGCCGGCAGCGCGTTGGCGGCACGGGCGCCGGGCGCTCAGCCGGTGTGCAGGATCGGGCCGCTTTCGACCGCTTCGAATTCGGAGCCGGGGACCTGCTTGATCTGTTCGAGGTCTTCGTCGTTCCAGTCGCGGATCGGGCGCGCCGGTGATGAACCACGGCGAGCCGTTGTCGGCGACGATCAGCCCGTAGCGCTTCAGCGCTTCGAGCACGACCAGCGACTCGCCGTGGAAGCCCGCGAGGCTGTAGCTCGCCTTCAGGCGCAGGCGCAGCCCCATCGGCGGCAGGTTCGGGTCGGAGCTGCTCGAGGCGTAGTGCGTCGCCGGGTGGATGTAGCCGCGCTGTGACTCCGGCACGGTCACCCGCAGCGCATGGTCGATCTGCCCCGCGGCGACCTCGGGGTAGCGCACGAGCAGCGGGAAGATCGGCAGCCCGGCGGCGTCCGCCGAGGTCCACCCTTCGGGCCGCAGCGCGTTGCTGCGCAGGTTGAACACCGCGCCCGAGGCCGGCCTTCCAGCCGCGCCCTTCTGCGGCGGCTTTGTAGAGCTCGTAGAGCATGCAGCTGCCTTCCTGCAGCGACGAGCACGTGCTTGTCGCCCTTGCCGCGCTTGCCGCCGCCCTCGATCGGGCGCGTTCGGCGGCATCGGATAGGGCCCGGGGTCCGATTCGGAGCGGTATTCGGTGAACTTGATCGGCACCTTCGCGCTGCCGGCGCCGACGACCGTGTAGGGGATGCCGTAGCTCGGGTTGGTGCCGAAGTCCGGGTGCAGGTGGCGCTCAGCCCGATGCTCGCGACGTACGCGGCCGAGTTCGGGCTGACCGGGCGCGTTCGCGATTTCCTGGTTGAGCGGGTTGTTGCGCGGGGAAGATCGGGCAGCCGCCTTCGATCGCTGCGCGCGCCGGCACGTGCGCGCGCGTGCCGGGGAGCGCGCGAGGCGAGCGCCGGCCGGCGAGGCGGACGCGAGCAGCGCGAGCGCGGCCGCCAGACACAGCGCCAGCCGACCGCACGCACGCCCGTCGACGCCGCTGAGAGCCTGGACCCACGCCAACAGGTTAGCGCGCGCCGCCGCCGGGCGCAGCGCACTGGACGATCGTTGCTGCGGCGAGGCGTGCCCGAGGCGGAGGCTCGACCGCGGCTCAGCCGGCGGTCGCCGTGCAGCACCGACGGGCGCGCCTCTTGCGAGCAGCGGCGCGCCGCAGTGCCAGCAGTAGGCGGCGCCGCGGCTGTGCACGGCACCGCACGAGCGGCACTGCCCGTGCACGCCCGCCTCGGCGGTCGCGAGCAGCCGCTGCACCTCGCCGAGCTGTGCGTCGACCTCCTGCAGTTCGGATGCTTTGCGCGCGAGCACGTCGAGGCGATAGTGGTCGCGGATCGCCATCTCGTAGGCGAGCCCGCCGAGATCCCAGGTGAGCGCGGCGACGCGCTCAGCGAGCTCCAGCCGCCGCTGGCGCAGCTCGGCCATCGAGCGCTCGGCGTCGGCAGCCCGCCCGCGGGCAGCACGACGCCACCGCTCGCCGGCGGTGGCGCCGGAGCCGCCCCGGCTGCGCGGCCGGCCTCGTGCCATTGCTGCCGTTCGCACTCATTTGACTTCGATCGGCGCGGTGCGTCGAGTTTGTTGAGTTCCTTCTCGTGCTGTCTTGCCGGTCGTTTTTTCGAGTTTGTTGGCCGCGTCGGGCTTGCAGTTCTTTCGGCGACGGCACTTTCGCGGGTGCTTTTTCTTCGGCCTGTTCTTCGGCCTTGCTTCCGCCGCTTCCTTTTCTTCTTCGCTCTTTGCCGAGCGTGCTGAGGATTCGTTGCTCGCCGCCGGGGTCGTGCTGCTCGCGGTGGTCGTGCGCGTCGCCGACGCCGCGGCCGGGGCGGCCGCCGAGGCCCTTCGACTTTGATGATCTGCGGGCCCGCTGCGGCTGTTGCTCTGCGTCACCCAGTGGCCGACGAGCAGCCCGACGATCATCGCCAGCAGCAACACCGAGAGGACCGCGAACAGCGGCGCGTAGCGGCGCAGCCACGCCGGGCCGGCGGCCGGCTCGATGGTACGGGCTGTAGGGGACGGCGGCAGTCGGCCGACGCCGCCGGCGCCGAGCTGCGGCTGGCGCTCGGCTCTCGAGCACGTCGAGGAACGCGAGGCGCACGGGCGAGACGGCTGCCCGCAGGACAGGCAGTAGCGCTGATCTGCGACGAGCGGCGCCGAGCAGTTCGCGCAGGTTGCGGCGTCCGTGGCTGCTCGGAGGGCACAGGTGCCAGGCTTAGCTGCATTGCGCTTTCCTAGCCGGAGCGGCGCCGCGGCGGGCCGGGCGCGCGCGTGCTCATCCGAACGCTCCGCGCACGTATTCGCGGGTGCGCTCCGCGCGCGGGTCCTCGAAGATGTCCTGCGGCGGTGCCGTACTCGACGAGGTCACCGAGGTACATGAACGCGACCTTGTCGGCGACGCGGTGGGCCTGGGCGAGGTTGTGCGTGACGATCACGACCGCGAGGTCGCGCCGCAGTTCGCCGATGAGCTCCTCGATCACGCCCGTCGAGATCGGGTCGAGCGCGCTGCACGGCTCGTCCATCAGCAGCACCTCCGGGCGCAGCGCGATCGCGCGCGCGATGCACAGCCGCTGCTGCTGGCCGCCGGACAGGCGCAGCGCGGGGCGATCGAGGTCGTCGCGAACCTCGTCGTAGAGGCCAGCGCGGCGCAGCGCGTCGATCACCTGCGGCTCGAGCGCGCGCCGTCCGGGCCGCTTGCGCGACTGCTCGCGCAGCGCGAACGCGACGTTGTCGAAGATCGACATCGGGAACGGGTTCGGCTGCTGGAAGACCATCGCCACGCGCGAGCGCAGCGTCGTGTCGACGAGCTCGTGGATGTCCTCGCCGTCGAGCAGGATCTCGCCCGTCCGCGACGCGCTCGGCGGTCAGCTCGGTGAGGCGGTTGAGCGTCCGCAGCAGCGTCGTCTTGCCGCAGCCCGACGGCCCGATCAGCGCCAGCACCTCGCCCTGGTGGATCGACAGCGAGACCGACTTGACGGCCTCCTTGCCCGCGTAGGAGATCCCGACGTCGCGCAGGCTCAGGCGCTCGGGCCCGGCGGCCGAGTCGGGTCGGCGGACGGCCTCGCGCTCCTCTGCGGGCGGCGCGGGCGTCGGCGTGCGGTCGAGCACGATCGTGCGCACGGGCGGCACCGCGGCCGGGCTCGCGCGGCGGGCGCCGGCTCGCTCGGCTGCGCGCATCGGCTCGTGCTCGCTCGACTCGCGCACCCGCGGATCGTCGCTGTGAAGCTCCAAGGGTCTAGAACCATCTCGTCAGGACGTCATCGGCCATAATCTCCATCGACATGGACTTTGACCATCAGAGCACTGAGATTAGCGCGTTTTCGAGGATTTGTGAAAAGTTCTCGCCATGTCTAGACAACCGCCCCTACGCCGACAGCCCTGTCGATCGCGCCTGTGCGCGGCCGATCCGGTCGACGAGCAGATTCAGCAGCGAGCACGAAGATCAACAGCAGGAACGCGGCGGCGTAGGCCTTTTGCGGAGCCCCGCCTTCGCCGGCCGGCGAAGTTTTCGTAGATGTAGCTCGTCAGCGACGAGCCGGTGCCGCGCAGCAGGCCGATTCCCGGCAGCGATCCCTGCGGTTCGATGCGCAGCGCTCCCGAGCAGGATCATCACGATCGCCGGTCGAGCCGATGATGCGGCTGATGCCCAGCGTCACGCCGGTGGCGATGTTCGAGCGCACGCTCGGGATGCAGCACCCGCCGAATCGTCGTGATCCGCGTCTTGCCGAGCGCGAACGCCGCCTCGCGCATGTGTGCGGGCACCGACTGCAGCCCGTCGCTCGTGGCCGCATACACGGCGGCAGCGCCAGCAGCGACATCATCGCCCCGGCCGCGATGAACGAGCGCCCGTACACGCCGCCGCCTTCGGAGGTGAACGAGAACGGCGCGAGCAGCGACAGCTGGAAGAGCGCCAGGCCGAAGATGCGCGATCACGATGTCGGGCGTGCCGGCGACGATCTCGATGCTCGACTCGACGACCCGCGCAAGCCAGCTCGGACGGCCGTACTCGGCAATCCAAACGGCGCTGCACAGCGCCAGCGGCAACGCCAGCGCGATGCCGATCACGGTCAGCAGGATGGTGCCGATCAGCGGGTCGAGAAAGCCTCCTACTTGCGCCTGCGAGCCGCTGCTGCGGGATGGCTGAAGACCAGGTCCGGGCGCACATATTGGATGCCCCGGTAGCCCATGTACAGCACGATCGCCGCGGAGATCACGCACAGCGCAGTGCCGGCCCCCCAGGCGGCGAGGAGCACGAGGCGGTCGCCCCAGCGCCAGGTCATCGGCGAGGAGCGCCGGCCGCGCCCCCCCGCATCCGCCCTCGCGACGCCGCCCGGCCATCCGAGCGCGGGCTTCGGCCGCGCCGCACCGCCGCCGACGGCGATGCTGCGCGGACGAGCGGCGCTCATCCGCGTGTCTGGTACTTGCGCAGCGGCAGCTTGACCAGGTAGCCGATCACCGACAGCGCGAACGCCGAGAACAGCAGCAGCAGCGCCCACGCGTACACCGTCGCGCCGAGCGCCGGCGCGCCGATGCCCTCGTGGTAGTCGACGATCGCCGAGGCGAGCGTCCGCAGGGGCTCGAACAGCGCGACCAGGCCGTCGACGGGCTTGGGCGCGAAGCTCTTGCCGCCGGAGACCATCTGGATCATCACCGCCTCGCCGAGCGCCCGCGCCGTCGCGAGCACGGCGGCCGCGACGATCGCCGGGCGGATCGCCCGCAGCGTCACCGCCAGGACCGCACGCAGCGGGTTCAACCCGAGCGCGACCGCGCCCTCGCGCCAGGCCGACGGCACCGTCGCGAGCGCCTCGCAGATCAGCGCGATCATGATCGGCGTGATCATCACGGTCAGGATCACGACCGTCACGAGCAGGCCGGCGCCGGTCAGCTGGACGACGTTCTGCACCGATTCCTTCTCGTGCGAGCTGATGATGTGGTTGCCGACGAACGGCACGAGCACGAGGATCCCGATCAGCCCGTAGATGACCGACGGCACGGATGCCAGCAGGCGCACCATCGGGATCACGATCTTGCTGACGCGCGCGGGCGCGAGCTCGACGATGAAGATCGAGGAGAGAATCGCGATCGTCATGCCGAGAACGACCGCGATCGAGCTCGTCAGCAGCGTCCCGTAGATCAGCGGCCACGTGCGCAGCTGGTAGACCGCCGGCGGCGGGTTGGTGTTCGCGGCGGTCATCGTCGCGAGCTCGTGTTCGAGGTTGCCGCCGCCCGTCAGCCAGCTGAGGCCGTTGTATTTGAATATCGGCCAGGCCTTCGCGGCGACGAACACGACCATCGCCACGACGATCACGCCGATCAACAACGACACCGCGCCGAGCGTACGCTCGGCGCGGTGGTCAGGCCATGGCTTGCGCAGCCGTTCCAGCAACTGCTAACCGATCGGGATCCACTGGCTGGCGATGATTTTTTTCGCCGGCGCGGACTTGTCGATCCAGTTGATGAATGACAGCGCAGCACCCTTCGCGGGACCTTTCGTCACCTCGAAGAAGACCGCCACGCCGCCATAGGTTCCGGCCGCCGCGGTCGTCTGGGTGCAGGCGACGCCGTTGAACTCGACCGAGTTCAGGCCGCCTTTGTTCGCCTGGTAGTTCGACAGGAAGCCGATCGAGTTCGGGTCGCTTTCGACCTGCTGGCGCATCAGACCCTCGGTCGACTCTTCGGTCGCGCTCGACTCGACGCTCTTGCCTTCCAGCAGCAGCGACTTGAAGCTCGTCAGCACGCCCGCCACCGATGTGCGGCTGATCACGTCGATCGCGCCGGTCGCGGTCGCGCCGGGGACGCCGCTCCAGGTCTTCGTCTTGCCGGTGAAGATCGCCGTGGTCTCGGCCTGCGTGAGGTTGCTGAGCGTGTTCGATTTGTTCGTGACCACGCAAATCGCGTACTTGGCGATCGGGTTGAAGCTCAGCCCCGCGTCGCTGCTGTTCGGTTCCTGCGCGACGTCGGCGATCGTGACGTGACCGTCTTTGACGTCGCTGAGGCCGACGGCCGTGCCGCCCTGGGCGATTTTGAACCTGACCTTGCCGGGGTGGAGCTTGACGTACTTCGCCGCGAGCAGTGACACGAGCGGGTAGGAGGAAGTCGCGCCACTGATCGTGATCAGCGCCGTGGCGTTCGCGGCTGCAGGCGCCGCGACCCCGAGCACGCCAGCCACCGTGAGGGCGACGGAGAGACGGCGGGTTTTACTCATTGAAAGGTTGCTCCGTTCGAAAGATGAATTGACAAATGGTTGACAACGTCGAGGCTGGAACATAGCATATCTCCACAGACTCGATCGACATTAGTTAGTTTATAGGTATTGTCTGTTTGGCTCCGGAACATCCGGCACCTCGCGGAGTTAGATCACTTTGATGACCAACACACCCGACAACACGCCGACCGACCCGGAGTTGCCCTCCGCGCCGCAGCCCGCTGCCGGCCCGCGCGGCGAGACGCCCGCTGCGCGACCGGCGTTCACGGCGCCGTCACGGCGCCTGACCGCGGCGCTCGCCGCCGCGATGCTCGCGGTCGGAGTGATCCTCGGAGCCGCGATCGGCCCGGCGCCGACGGCGTCGCTGGCCGGTCCGGCGACGCTGCCCGGCCTGATCGCCACGCTCGCCGCACGAGCAGCGACGCGCGCACGCACGGCGGCCGCGGCGCCGCAGCCGGCGAGCCCCGCGGCGACGGCGAGCGTGCGCCACAGGCGCCGGCGCCGTCGCCACCACGCCGCCGAAGCGGCCGCCGCGAGCGAACAACCGGCGCAGACGCCGCAGGCCTCGACACCGTCCTCGAGCCCGACCAGGGGCACCGCCAAGACGGCCACGCTGCCGCCTGTGAGCAAGGTCTGGCTGATCCAGCTGAGCGGCTCGACGTTCGCGGAAGCGCTCGCGCACAGCGCGGCCGCCCCTTACATCTCGACGCAGGCGATCCCCGCGGGCACGCTGCTCGGCGAATGGACGGGCCTCGACGGCGCCGCGTTCGCGAGCGACGCTGCGCTGATCGCGGGCCCCTCGCCGCAGGTGCTCGACACGATCGTGCAGCCGCCCTGCCCGGAAGGAGCGGCCGCGGCCGCCTGCGCAACCGGCACACCCGGGGCGCTGAGCGCAGCCGACGAATTCCTCAAGGCGACCGTGCCGACGATCACCGCGCTCGGCGCCTTCCGCGAAAACGGCCTGATCGTCGTGACGTTCGCGTCGGTCGCGACCGCGACCGCGACCGGCCTGCCGGCCGGCGCGAGCACGGCGTCGCTGACCGCGGCGCCGCCCGCGGGCGTGCTGCTGATCTCGCCGTTTGCGAAAGCCGGCGCCAGGCCGTCGACCAACTTCACCGCTGCCATACCAACCAAGAGCATCGACGCGCTCTTGCACGCATGACCGAACCATCAACCAACGAACGGAGAACCCCGTTGCCCGCATTCCATACAGCCCACCGAACCGCCACCTGGTGGCTCGCCGCGATCGTGGGCTCTGTCGCCCTGCTTCTCGCGACACCGGCCCTGAGTCACGCTGAAGAACCAGCCGCAGTTGAATCCAACCCCAACGACTACAGCTGCCACGGCCACATCTCCGCCGGCAAACCGGAAGCCGGCAGCGAAGAACAGCAGGTGCAGTATGTGATCGCCTGCAACGGCCCGATCACCGGCTACCAGCTGCAGGCGCAGATCCCGCTCACCGGGGTTCAGAGCCCGCCGCTGGTCGACACGTTCGTGGGCAAGCCAGCCACCGACACGTTCTCGTGCTCGTTGGCGGAAGTCCCCGGCTACGCGGAGAACTGCGTCGGCGGCACGAAACTGCCGTTCGAGGCGATCACCGGGCAGTTCTCGATCGGCACCAAGCTGTGCGCCGAGCCACGTGTCGACCCGCTGCTGACGGTCACCTACGCGTATCTCGAAAAGAGCGTCATCACGCAGGCGATCTCCGGCCCGTTCGACCTCGGCCGCCCGCTCGGCTGCAAGCCCGACGCGCTCTCAGGCGGAACGCGGATGGACCCCAAGGCGCCGCTCGCCACACACCACAAGAAGGGCAAGAAGAAGAAGAAGAAGAAGAAGAAGAAGTAGCCCGGCCAGGGGACGGCGCGCGCGAGCCACGCCGTCCCGCCGCGCCGCGCCGCGCCGCGCCGCTACAGCATGCTGTTGGTCATGCGCTCGATCTCGGCGATCGAGGTCAGGCCTTCACGGACCTTGTGCAGGCCGTCGTCACGCAGCCGGCCCATGCCTTCCTCGACGGCGACCGCGACCATGTCGTCGACCGATCCCCGTTCGAGGATCAGCGCGCGGATCGGCTCGCTGACCGCCATCACCTCGTAGATGCCGACGCGACCGCGGTAGCCGGAGCCGCCGCAGCGCGAGCAGCCGACCGGCTCAAACGGCTCGGCGCCGGATAGCCCGTGCTCGGCGAGCACCGCCTCGGAGACCGCCTGCGGGCGCTTGCAATGCGGGCACAGCATCCGCACCAGCCGCTGCGCGACGATGCAGTCGACCGCCGAGGAGACGAGGAACGGCTCGATGCCCATGTCGATCAGGCGCCCGAGCGCGCTCGGCGCGTCGCGCGTGTGCAGCGTCGAGAGCACGAGGTGGCCGGTGAGCGCCGCCTCGATCGCGATGTGCGCGGTCTCGCGGTCGCGGATCTCGCCGACCATGATCACGTCCGGGTCCGCGCGCAGCATCGAGCGCAGCCCGACATCGAAGGTGACGCCGGCCTTCGGCGCGATCTGCATCTGCTTGACGCCCGCGATCCGCTGCTCGACCGGGTCCTCGATCGTCAGGATCGAGCGTTCGCCGTCGTTGAGCGCGTTGAGCGCGACGTACAGCGTCGTCGACTTCCCCGAACCGGTCGGCCCGGTCACGAGCACGGCACCGTTCGGCCGGCGGATCGCGCTCGCGAAGCGCTCCTTCTCGACCTCCTGCATGCCGAGCGAGTCGAGGTCGTCGACGACCACGCCGCTGTCGAGGATCCGCATCACGACGCCCTCGCCGTTGACGAGCGGCAGCGTCACGACGCGGATGTTCACGCGCCGGCCGTCGACCGTCAGCGCGAAGCGCCCGTCCTGCGGGACGCGTTTCTCGGAGATGTCGAGGTCGGCCATGATCTTGATGCGCGATACGACCCCCATCGCCATCTTGCGCTTGACGGTGGCCGCGGGCGCGAGCACGCCGTCGACGCGGAACAGGACCTTCGTGTCGCCCTCCTCGGGGTTGACGTGGATGTCGGAGGCGCCCTGCTGCACGGCCTGCGCGACGATCGAGTGCACGAGCTTGATGATCGGGGCGTCCTTGTCGGCCTCATCGACCGACAGCTCTTCGGCGTCTTCGGCGTCCTCGTCGACGATGTCCTCGATCGAGGCGTCCATCTGCGCGAGGCGCGCGAGCAGCAGGTTGAGATCCTCGAGCGACGCGGCCGCGGGGCGGACGCGCCGGCCGGTCATCATGCCGACGTCGTCGATCGTCAGGACGTTCGTCGGGTTGGCCATCGCGAGCAGCAGCGCACCATCGTCGGTGAAGCCGACGGGCAGCGCCTGGTAGCGCTTGGCGGTGTCCGCGCCGATCAGGTTGACGGCGCCCATGTCGAGGTCGAAGACCGCGAGGTCGACGAAGTCCAGGCCGAAGCGCTCGGCGACGACGCGTGCGAGCTGATCGTGGCGCAGGATGCCGCGCTCGACGAGCACGATGCCCGTCGGGCGGCCCTGGGCGCGCGCCGCCGAGATCGCCTCCTCGACGGTCTCGAGGTCGGCGAGCCCGAGCTCGACGACGACTTCCCCGATCATCCGCGAGGAGCGCCCGGGGTGATGCGGCGGGTACAGGCCGTTCTGGGCGCCCGACGTGCGGGGGCCGTTCTTCCTGCGCTCCTCCGCCTCCGCGTCTGCGGCGGTCGCGGATGCGATCGTTTGCGTAGAGCCGTCGCTCATCACCGTCTTATCGGCATCGCGGCAGGCGCGCTTGACCGCTGCGCGAGTCAGCGCGGCGAGGCGAGCGCGCCGTGCTCGAGCGCGCCCTTGACATGAGCATCGAGCGCGTTCAGGCGATACAGCGCCAACGCCTCGGGCGAGGCGAAACGCTGCCCCGCGGCCGCGTCGCCGCCGTGATGGAGGATCACGCAGTGCTCGAGCGCGAGCCTGCGCTCGCCGGCGAGGCTCGCGGGCATGTGGCTCGCGAGCACGCGCATCCCGAGCTCGACGTGCCCGAGCAGCCTGCCCTCGCCGCTGCGCGTGATCTCGGCGCCGTAGGCGAACTCGCGTGTCTTGCCGAGATCGTGGACGATCGCGGCGCAGATCAGCAGGTCGCGGTCGAGCCGCGGATGCAGCGTGCACAGTTCCAGCGCCATCGTCGCGACCGCGACGGTGTGCTCGAGCAGGCCGCCGAGATACGCGTGGTGGGCCGCCTGCGAGCGCCCGCCCGCGGCCGCCTGCGGGCCGCCCTTCAGCGGCGGCAGCGAGCACGGCGCGAGCCGTATCTGCTCGCGCAGCGCGCGATCGCCGAGCAAGCGCTCGAGCAGCTCCTTCAGCGGCGCGTCGTAGACCTCGCGCGCGAGGTGCTCGAGGAAGCCGTCGAGCTCGTCGAGGTCGCGGTATGCGGCCGGCAGAAAGCGGGTCGGGTCGGCCTCGGCGCCGTCGGCGCGCGCGATCGCGCGCAGCTCGACCTGCAGCTGCTCGCGGAAGCGCTCGACGCGGCCGCGCACGCGCACCAGCTCGCCGCGCTCGAACTGGCCTGCGAGCAGGTCCGCGTCGCGAAACGCGCGTGCGAGGATCGTTCCCGTGCGGTCGCTCAGCTCGACCGTCAGGAAGGGCGTGCCCGCGCGCGATATCTGGCGTTCCTTGCGGGTGCACGCGAACAGCCCGTCGAGATCGTCACCGACGCGCAGGGTCGCGATCGACTGCTGCTCGCTCGGGTGCTGTCGGCGAGGCGGAGGCGATCGGCTCATCATGTACGGTGGTTCGGATGCAGCCCCTCATCTGGGACCGCCGTCCGGATGGCCTCAGAGCCCCGGCGATGGTGTGCGCGTTCAAGGGCTGGAACGACGCCGGCGACGCGGCGTCGAGCGCGGTGTCGTTCCTCGCCTCCGCACTCGACGCGCGGCGCTTCGCGCGGATCGACCCGGAGGAGTTCTACGACTTCCAGTCGAGCCGCCCGAGCATCCGCTTCGACGAGGAGCACAAGCGCGAGGTCACGTGGCCGACCGTCGAGTTCTTCGAAGCGACCGCCCCGCGCGCGCCGCGCGACATCGTGCTCGTCCAGGGCGTCGAGCCGTCGCTGCGCTGGCGCGCGTTCAGCGCGCACATCGTCGACCTCGCCGAGGCGCTCGGCGTACAGGTCGTCGTCACGCTCGGCGCGCTGCTGGGCGACGTCCCGCACACCCGCCCGGTGGCGCTCAGCGGGCACGCCTCCGACTCCGAGCTGCTCGAGCGGCTCGGCATGCAGCCCTCCGCCTACGAGGGGCCGACGGGGATCGTCGGCGTGCTGCACACGGCGTTCGCCGACGCCGGGCTGCCGGCGGCGAGCCTGTGGGCGGCGGTGCCGCACTATGTCGCCGCCGCCAGCAACCCGAAGGCCGCGCTCGCGCTGCTGCGCCGCGTCGAAGGGCTGATCGGCGTGTCGGTCGACGTCTCCGAGCTCGAGGGGGCCTCGGCCGACTACGAACGCCAGGTCGGACTCGCCGTGCAGAGCGACCCGGAGATCCAGTCGTTCGTCGAGCGGCTCGAGCTGGCGGCCGACAGCGAGGAGCACGACTCGCCCGAGGAGCTGCCCTCCGGCGACATCCTCGCGCGCGAATTCCAGCGCTTCCTGCGCCAGCGCGGTCCCGAGAGCAAGTAGCGCGGCGACTCGAGCAGCTCGGCTCCGTCGGCCGGGCAGATGATGCGGTAGTCGCAGATCGAGCAGGCGCTGCGCGACGGCGTCGGCTCGAACTCCTCGGCGAGGATCCCCTCGCCGACCTCGAGCACGATCGCCTTGACGGCGTCGGCGTCGCGGTCGCTGCGCCCCACCGGCACCTTGAGATCGTCGAGCACGTAGTAGTAGGCCTGCCGCGAGGACTCCAGCTGCCACGCCTCGCGCGCGGCGAGCGCGTAGAGCGACAGCTGGATGTCGTCCTCGAGCTGCTCGGCGGTCTTCGGGCGCGAGGTCTTGTAGTCGATCAGCTCGTACTCGGCCTCGCCGTCGCCGACGAGCCGATCGACGCGGTCGACGCGCCCGCGCAGGTGGTGGGGACCGAGGCGGAAGTCGAACGCGCGCTCGAACCACACCGGCTCGGCGTCGTGGTCTGAGAGCCGCGCGTGGTAGACGCTGAGCGCCGCGCGCGCCTTCTCCAGCAGCGCGAGGTCCGCGGGGCTTTCGCCGAGCGCGCTGCGCCGCCACGCCGCGTCGAGCAGATCGAGCAGCTGCGCGAGCGTGCCGCCGTCCTCGGAGTGGAAGCGCTCGAGCACCTGGTGCACGACGATGCCGAAACGCTGGTGCACGGTCTGCTCGGTCGGGATGCGCAGGACGCGCGCGAACTTGTAGCGCAGCGGACAGCTGCGATAGGTCTGGATGTCCGAGGCCGACAGCGCCACACCGCTGCCCTTGCGCGGCAGGAACGGCCCGAGCGAGTGCTCCTCGCGCGGGACGATCGCCTGCGCGCGCGCGCGCTCGTCGCTGTCGCCGTCAAGCAGCGTCTGATCGAGCGTCGAGGTCTGGAATATCTCTCGTTGCAACGGCGTCGTCGCGGCCAGCAGGCGCGCGTTGACGTCCGCCAGCGCGTCCGCGGGGCTCTGTCCCTCGGGGCGCTGCAGCAGCGCCGAGAGCTTGAGCAGCTCGAGGTAGCGGACGACCCCGTGGGAGATGTCCAGCTCGGTGTCCAGGCGCAGCTCGCCGAGGCGGCCGCCGATCCGCGCGACGCTGTCGATCACCTCCTCGCGCAGGAGCCTGAGCGCGCTCTCGAGCTGTGCCGCGTCGGACTCCTCCAGCGGCGCGATCGCGGGGAGCTCGGCCTGCGTCTCGGGGATCACGGTCGCGAGGTGGCGCGCGAGGTCGCGTGTGCCGGCGCGCGGATGGGAGCTGACGAAGTCGACGGCGAGCTCGCGCAGGCGCTCCAGGCTCGCGCTCTGCTCGGCCGCGTCCTCGGGCGTCAGCAGCGCCTTCCCGCGCATCCCCAGGCGCTCGATCAGACGCGTCAGGAACACGTCCGGTGCGACCGTGTCGAGCTCGGCGGCTGCGCTGCGGTGCAGCTCGACGAAGCGCTGGATGCGGTCGCGCGCCTCGGGCGGGATCTGCGGCGACTCGGTCGCGGCGGCGAGCCCGACGACGAGGTCGAGCTTGCGCCGTCGGGCCACCTGGATCACGCGCGCGAGCTCGACCTGGCGCAGCTCGATCGGCGGCCGCGACAGCGCGCGCACGACCGCGGCGGCGTCCTGGGGATCGATCAGCACGCGCATCCACGCGAGCACATCGCGCACCTCGGCGCGCTTGAGGAAGCCGCCGCCCTGGAGCTCGGCCGGCGGGAGCTGCTGTGGCGCTGGCGCGATCTCGGGGCCGGACACAGGCCAAGGATACGTCGCGGGCGCCGGCCAGGGGCTCTCGGCGCGGGCCGTCCGCGGGCTACGCTCTTGGAGTGGACATGATCGATTGGGGTGCTGCCCAGCGCATCGGCGAGCTGATCGCCGGCTCGCCCCCGTCCGGCGGTCTGCGCTCGGCGTCGATCGAGCCGCTCGCGCACGATTTCGCGCGCCGCGTCAGCGCCTACAGCGAACTGGAGCTGAGCGGCGAGCTGCCGCCGCTCGAGCTCGTCGACCGGCGCGCCTGGATCGCCGCGAACCTGCAGAGCATGCGCCCGCTGCTCGCGCCGCTGACCGAGCGCTTCGGCGACGAGCAGGGCCTGCTCGCGGGCCCGCTGCGCTCGGCCTCGGGGCTGATGCTCGGCGCCCAGGTCGGCGCGCTGACGGGGATGCTCTCCCAGCGCGTGCTCGGCCAGTACGACCTCGCGCTGCTCGATGAGTCGGTGCCGCCGCGGCTGCTGCTGCTCGCGCCGAACCTCGCGCAGGCCGCACGCAACCTCATGGTCGATCGCGACGAGCTCGTTCTGTGGGTGACGATCCACGAGATCACCCACGCCGTGCAGTTCGCCGGCGCGCCGTGGCTGCGCGGGTATCTCGGGGGCCTGCTCACGGAGCTGATCGAGGGGCTGCAGATATCGATCGCGGGAGCGCCGTCGGAGGGCCGCGGGCGCAGCTTCAAACTGCCCGATCTGACCGAGCTGCGCGACGTCGTCGAGCGCGCGCGCCACGGCGACATGATGCGCCTGACGCTCGGCGAGGACCGCTGGCGGCTGGTCGAGCAGATGCAGGCCGCGATGTCGCTCGTCGAGGGCCACGCCGAGCACACGATGGATGCGGTCGGCGCCGAGCTGCTCCCCTCGCTGCCGCGCCTGCGCGCCGCGATGAACCGCCGCCGCGAGCAGCGCAGCGTCCCCTGGCGCGTGCTCGAGCGCCTGCTCGGGCTGGAGCTGAAGATGCGCCAGTACGAGCTCGGGCGCCGCTTCTGCGACGCGGTCGTCGCGGACGGTGGCGCGCCGGCGTTGAGGCGCGCGTGGGAGGGCCCGGCGACGCTGCCGAGCGGCGATGAGATCAAGGAGCCGGCCCGCTGGATCGCGCGGATGCGCCCGCAGAACGGCAATCGCGCCGCGTAGCGCGGCAAGTATAAAGCCGCTGTAGAAGGCGATTCCCTAGTCGCAGCCAAGTTCGTCGCGTCGCTTGCGACCGGCGTCGGTGAAGGCCCAGAGCGACCAGCCCGATCCCGACTCATCCGTCCCCCAGTCTGATTCCTGTACGTATCCGGCCTCAACCAGCGCGGGGAGTATCAGGGCCAACTCGGCGTCAAGAGCGTCCGAAAGGCCCTCAAAATAGATCTGAGAAGCGCGGCAGAGAGCCTTGTCGAGATCGTCCATCGGCAAAGCGTAATCCCAGGGGAACGCTAGGCTGGACGTATGGGCGACGACGACCCCAGCCAGCCGAAACAGACGACGCCAGCGGGGCACGAAGTCCCGATACCGACGCGCGGGGACTTCGACGAGTTGGTCAGGAAGGTTGCGCCGCCGCCAGGAGGTCGTACACGCCCTGACGAGAAAGACGCGCCTCCCGAGCAATCTGAGCGATAGACACGCCCTGCGCCTGCGCTTCGCGCATCCCTGAGCGGAGTTCCTCGGTCGCGGCGAGCCGCAAGCGTTCGGAGTGCTCGCGCCGTTTAGCGGCCCGTCGGATGATCTTGATTGCGTCGGACTCGCTCACGCCGCACCTTGCTCCCCGGTCCAGTCCTCACCGAACACGGACAGAAGAAACGGCACGCGCGGATCTAGGCCGTCCCGCAGGCATCTCCCGTGAGCGTAGACCTCCTGCTCCGCCTCGTGACCGTCTCTGCGGATCGTCAGCCGGAGCGCGTCACCGTCGGGCGCTAGGTCGGCAGCGCCGAAGCAAAACGCGCAGTGAACGCTCATGCCGTCGCCCTCTCAAGCAGCGTCTCGAACATCGGTGTCGTGTTGAGACGTTCGTTGTAGCGGAACGCGAACTCATCGAGATACGACTGGAGCCACCTGCTCGAAACCGAGTGGTAGGTGCCTCGGATGCCGTTCTTCAAATTTCCGAACAGGCCCTCGACGGTCTGCGTGTGGACGATCCCGCTCACGTAGACCTTCTCGGAGTGCCGGATGCGTTTGTGCGAGATGTATCTGCTGCTGATCCGGAACTCGTTGTAGCCCGAGTAGTCGTCCGTGAAGATCATCGACGTGGGCAGTACGTAGCGGTAGATCGGAGCCTCTACGTCCGCCGAGGCGCGCGACTTGACGACTTTGATCTTCGCGCGACCGCCACGCTCGACGGCCGCCCAAATCGTCGGCCGATTGGCCATCGTGACACGCACGTGCTGCTCGCCCTTGGCGCGATCTGAAGGCGCGCAGGCGGCCACCACCGGCAGTCTCGTCAACCTCGACATCGCCGCGCAGCGGCGTCTCCTCCTGCTTCATCAGCTCGTTGCGGATCTTGTTGAGCATCCGCCACGCCGTCGGATACGAAACGCCGATCTCGCGCTCCAACTGCTTCGCTGAGAAGCCACAACGAGTGCTGGCCATCATGTACATCGCGTAGAACCACAAGTGCAGCGGATGTCGAGGACTTCTCGAAGATCGTCCCGGCTGTCGGGTGGACGTGGTGCCCGCAGCCCGTGCACGTCCATGACTGGCGACCCTGAGCCGTCGCGTAGCTTGCTTGAACACGCGCTCCTGCTTGCATTTCGGGCAGTCCGCGTGTTCGCCGTCCGGCGAGAAGCGCGAGTGCCAAAGGTGCTCAAGGCAGGCGGCATCGTCCGGGTAGTCGCGCATGAACTCCATGAGCGAGAACTGCGACTCCGAGCAGGCCGTGCGGGTCGGTTCGTGGCGGTTTCCAGCGGACATAGTGTCAAGATACTAGACACTCGGCCGAATGTCAAGCCCCTTGACAGACTAAGCGCTAGGCTGCTCTCCGGGATCGACTACTCGCTCGACGACGCCAAGGACAAGCTCCGGTGGGCCAAAGGCCACTTCGAGCGCCTTGCCGCCGCGATCAAAGGGTTTGAGGAGCGAGAAAACCACCGCTTCTCCGTCAAGATCGACGCGAACGAGGGGAAGTACACGTTCTATGTCCACGACCTGGAGCCCGTCGATCCCGACTTGAGTCTGATCCTCGGAGACTGCATCCACAACGCGAGGACCGCGCTCGACTACCTCATGGTCCAGCTCTACGCGATGGTCACGAGCACGGACCCGCGTGAGGTCAAGGGCGTCTTGTTTCCGATCTCCGAGAGCCCCGGCGACTTCAACGCGCTTCGCGGCGTGGCTGAGGCGGGCAAGCATCTCGCGTTCAGCGACTACCTGACACGTATCGAGGAGTTGCAGCCCTACAACGCTCTGAATCCGTCGATCTGGCCCGTCACCATCGCTCCCGGACAACCGCTCACGCGCTCCCCCGGGAGCGCCCTCTCGTTGCTCAACAGACTCGATATCAGGGACAAGCATCGCGCCCTGCACGCCACACGAGCAGCCGTCTCGATCGGCGGAGCCTTCGCCAGCATCCAAGCACTGCATTGGCCGTCGGACTTCGTGCAGATCGGTAGCGGCGGTGGGAAATACGGTCCGCTCGTAGATGACGCAGAGGTCGGGAGCTGGACGTTCGCCACCCCGCTGCCCTCCGAATGGGAGCCCACGCAGATGGAAATGCAGAGATGCTTCCCCCTTGAGGTAGCAGCGGACCAAACGCCCCCCTTCATCGAACAGCCGGTAGCGGTAATACTCCCGCCCTGCCTCTGGGCCGTCGAACAGACCCTCAAGCTGTTCGAGCCTGTCTTCGCAGGCGAAGGGCCACCACGCCCCGCCACGACGATCACGCCCTACGTCGGACGCATCCTCTAGCCGCCAGAACCGGCGCAGATACGGATGCCCGCGATGCTCACAGACAAGCATCGGTGCCCATGCCCGCTTCTACAGTCGCTTTATAGTTGCCCGTAGCGCGGCCGAACGCACGTTCCTCCTGTTACAAAGTCCACGCTTTCGCGTCCCGTGGTCACAGGCTATTCACGCCCTGATAGGATCCTGCTGTAACGATCTACCTCAGACGGGTTACAAACAGGTGTTCGGGTAACTGATGATCAGCATCGGAACCCGAACAGAAACCAAACACCCGTTCCTCGCAGCCGGCGAGGAGAGATAGGAGCCCCCTCCAAATGGCCACTGCCGACACAACTTCCCCCAAAGCAGCGAAAGCCGCGAAAGCGAAACCCCGCGCGAAAGCCGCGAGCAAAGCGACGTCCGCGAAAAGCGCGACCGCACGCACGCGCGGCGCGAGCGGCACGACGAAGGCGAAGGCGACGCACGCCAAGGGCGCCCGCACGCGCGCCACGCACCAGGCCTCCTCGACGATCCGCCAGACCCAGACCGCCACGCGCGAGACCGCCGGCGTCGTCGGCGACTACGCCGAGCGCGCCGTGCTGATTCCCGTCGGCGCCGCGCTGATCGCCCGTGAACTCGTCGTCGACAGCGTCAGCGACACCGTCTCGACGTACTCATCGAGCATCAAGACACAGGCGCAGCTGCGCAGGTTCGAGCGCCGCGGCGCGACCGCCCGCAACCGCCTCGAGCGCGAGGTTCGCAAAGCGCGCGTGCGCGTCGAGCGCGAACTGCGTCAGCGCCGTCGCGTGATCGAGAGCACCGTCAGCGACTTCGAGGACCGCCGCGACACGCTCGCGAAAAACGGCAGCGACCTCGCCAACCGCGTGCCGGAGCTCGCCAACCGTGTTCCCGAGCTCGTCGACAAGGTCCAGGAGCGCATCCTCAGCCTCGTCTAGAGACAACCTTCCCCCGCCCGGCCCGGAGAG
The DNA here is from genome assembly GCA_963827105.1 of uncultured Solirubrobacteraceae bacterium. Lineage (GTDB taxonomy): Bacteria > Actinomycetota > Thermoleophilia > Solirubrobacterales > Solirubrobacteraceae > Palsa-744. The sequence continues at coordinate 423,247 of CAWHAB010000010.1, forward strand.
GCCGCACGCGGGTAAGTCTGCCGGCCTCATATCCCGCCGGCAGTAGTAGCACCCTCTCCTCCCTCGACCCGCGGGCGGCCCCCACCGCCCGCGGGTCATTTTTATGCCTGCCGGCGCATGCGCCGGCAGCCGGGCCGCACATGTGCGGCCCGCGCCTGTGCCGCATGCGGCACAGGCCACCTCGCTGAGCAGAAGGGTTTGTCACAATGGGCGGTGTGACCGACAAGGATCAGATCCTCAAGGCGCTCGAGGTCGTGATCGATCCCGAGCTGCACCGCTCGATCGTCGAGCTCGACATGGTGCGCTCGATCGAGATCAGCCCGAACGGCGTGATCGACGTGACCGTTTCGCTGACGACCCCCGGCTGCCCGATCAAGGGGCACTTCCAGAGCGCGGTCGCCGAGGCGGTCGAGGCGCTCGAGGGCGTGACCCACTGCAACGTCTACTTCGACGTGCTCAGCGACACCCAGAAGGCAGCGCTGCAGCATAAGCTCGGCCGCGCCAGCCTGCCCGCGGGCGCGCTCGCGCAGGTCGCGAACGTGATCTGCATCGGTTCGGGCAAGGGCGGCGTCGGCAAGTCGACGCTGACCGCCAACCTCGCCGCCGCGCTGACCGCGGAAGGCAAGCGCGTCGGGATCCTCGACGCGGATGTCTGGGGCTACTCGATCCCGCGCATGTGCGGCCTTGGCGCGACGCGCCCGCCGGTGTCCGCCGAGCGCAAGATCATCCCGCTGGAGGCGCACGGCGTGAAGGTGATGTCGATCGGCTTCTTCGTCGAGGAGGACGCCGCGGTCGTGTGGCGCGGGCCGATGCTGCACAAGGCGCTGACGCAGTTCCTGCAGGACGTCGAATGGGGCGCGCTCGACTACCTGCTCGTCGACTTGCCGCCCGGGACCGGCGACGTCTCGATGACGCTCGCGCAGCTGCTCCCGCAGGCGCAGTTCCTGATCGTCACGACGCCGCAGCCGACCGCGCAGAAGGTCGCGCGCCGCTCGGCGCACATGGCCGACAAGGTCAACCTCGAGATCGCCGGCGTGATCGAGAACATGTCGAGCTTCACGACCCCGTCGGGGGAGCGCTTCGCGATCTTCGGCGAGGGCGGCGGCGCGGAGCTCGCCGACGAGCTCGACGTGCCCCTGCTCGGCCGCGTGCCGCTGACGATGCCGCTGCGCGCACAGGCCGACGGCGGCGTGCCGCTCGTCGCCCTGGACCCCGACGACCCGGCCTCCCAGGCGATCCGCCAGGTCGCGCGCGGGATGATCGCGATGGCCCCGCTGCCGCTCGCCGTGCTGCCCGTGCTCGAGGTCGACGCCCCGCTGCCCGAGCCCGCCGACAGCCGCAAACCCGTGGGCATGTCGCTGCCGATGGCCTGAGCTCTCAGGCCGGCGCGCAGAGCGACATGCCCCTTCAGCGTGGCAGGCCGCGACGGCCTGCCGGGCGGCGCCCGCCGGGCGCGCGCCGAGGAGGAAGCGCTTGACAAGCGCGAGCCAACTGAGAGGATCGTCTTCTGATGTCAGTATCGGGGAAGCAAGAGCAGGAGCTGGAGCAGACGCCGCAGGAGGGTGGGGCCGAGGCGGTTGCGCCCCACAGCGAGAACGGCGCCGTCGAATTCGACGAACGCCGCGCGAAGATGGAGCGCCTGCGCGCCGAAGGCGTCGACCCCTACCCGGCGGTCACGCTGTGGGCGAGCCGCACACGCATCGCCGACGTGCTCGCCGCGCATGATGCGGCGACGCTCGAGCACGGCGAGCACCCCGAGCTGAGCTACCAGATCGCCGGCCGCCTGATCTCGCGCCGCGGGCACGGCAAGACCGCGTTTCTCGACATCCGCGACCTGTCCGGCTCGATCCAGGTGGTCGTGCGCGTCGACGCGCTCGGGCAGGAGACATACGACCGCATTCTCAACTTCGACATCGGCGACATCCTCGGCGTGCTCGGCTGCGTGTACGTCACCCAGCGCGGCCAGCTCGCGCTCGCGGTCAAGCAGTGCACGCTGCTGACCAAGACCCTGCGCCCGCCGCCGGACAAGCACCACGGCCTCGGCGACACCGGCACGCGCTACCGCTACCGCGAGCTCGACCTGCTCGCCAACGAGGACACGCGCGAGCTGTTCATCACGCGCAACAAGATCGTGCTCGGGATCCGCGAATGGCTCGCCGAGCGCAACTTCGTGGAGGTCGAAACACCCGTCCTGCAGTCGCTCGCCGGCGGCGCCGGCTCGCGCCCCTTCACCACCCACCACAACGCCCTCGACCGCGACCTGTACCTGCGCATCTCCGTCGAGCTGTTTCTCAACCGGCTGATCGTCGGCGGCATGGAGAACGTCTACGACATGGCGAAGGTGTTCCGCAACGAGGGGATCTCGCCGAAGCACAGCCCGGAGTTCACGATCATCGAGTTCATGTGCGCGTACTCCGACTACAACGACGTCGCGACCGTGACCGAAGAAATGTTCCGCGACGTCGCCCAGAAGGCGATCGGGCGCACGCTGATCAAACGAAACGGCGAGGACATCGACCTCGCGAAGCCCTGGCGGCGGGTGACGATGCGCGAGCTGATCCTCGAGCGCTTCGGCCTCGACTTCATGGAGTCCACACGCGAGCAGCTCGCAGAGGTGCTCGATGAGCCGATCGACCCCGCGGCGACCTGGGCCGAGGTCGTCGCCGACATCTACTCCGAGAAAATCGAGTCGACGATCAACCAGCCGACACACGTCTTCGACTTCCCGCTCGAGCCGTTCCCGATCACGCGCCGCCACCCGCAGCACCCGGAGCTGGCCGAACACTTCGACGCGGTGATCGGCGGCATCGAGCTCGTCAGCGGCGACACCGAGCTGAACGACCCGGTCGATCAGTGGCAGCGCTTCGTCGATCAGCGCAAGCGGCGGATGATCGACGACGAGGACGTCCCGCATCCGAACGACGAGGAGTACGCGCGCGCGATCGAGTACGGCTACTCGCCGACCGCCGGAGGGGGCATGGGCGTCGATCGCCTCGTGATGATCCTGACCGAACGCGACACGCTGCGCGAGGTCATCCCGTTCCCGATCGTGAGGGACGTGCGATGAGCGGCAAGCTCGATCTCGACCCGGGCGTCGTCGCCTCCTGCCGCCAGGCGGCCAAGCTGATCGCCGAGCAGGTCGCCGAGCAGATCGCCGGGCGCACGACCGTCTCGGTCGAGCGCAGCGTCACCAGGCTGCTCGGCGTCGACGGCGCCGACGAGCTCGAGGCGCCGCTGCCGAACGTGCTCGTCGACCACGTCCACGACCGCGGCGGGCTCGGGCGCGGAATCGCCTACTGGCTCGGCAACGCGATCATCCAGACGGGCCGCTCGCCGCAGCAGCTCGCCGAGGGGGTCAGCGCCGGCGAGCTCGACCTGTGCACGCTCGAGCTCGCCGCGGAGGGCGCGATCCGCGAGCGCGTCAGCGAGGAGTGCGCCGCGCGCCTGAGCGAGATCACGGCGCGCTTCGAGGAGCGCCGCGCGATGCGCGCGCGCCTCGGCGACGGGACCGCGCCGCTGCGCTACGTGCTCACCGCGACCGGCGACGTCTACGAGGACGTCGTCCACGCAAAGGCCGTCGCGGAGGCCGGCGGCGACATCGTCGCGGTGATCCGCTCGACCGCGCAGAGCCTGCTCGACTACGTCCCCTACGGCCCGACGACCGAGGGCTACGGCGGCACGTTCGCGACCCAGGCGAACTTCCGGATCATGCGCGAGGCGATGGACGAGTGGTCCGAGTCCCACGGGCGCTACGTGCGCCTGTCGAGCTTCTGCTCGGGGCTGTGCATGTCGGAGATCGCCGCGATGGGCGCGTGGGAGGGCTTCGACAACATGGTCAACGACGCGCTCTACGGGATCCTCTACCGCGACATCAACATCGTCCGCGGGCTGATCGACCAGCGCATCTCGCGGATGATCAACGGCTACTTCGGCGTCGTCATCAACACCGGCGAGGACAACTACCTGCGCACCGCCGACGCCGTCGAGGCTGCGCCGTCGGTGACCGCCTCGCAGTTCATCAACCACCAGCTCGCGCGCGACTCCGGCGTGCCCGACGCGCAGATCGGCCTCGGCGACGCGTTCGAGATCGACATCCCGGTCAAGAACGGCCTGCTGCTCGAGTGGGCCCAGGCGCAGCTGACACGCGAGCTGTTCCCGGACTGCCCCGTCAAGTACATGCCGCCGACCCGCCACATGGACGGCAACCTGTTCCGCACGCACGCCGCCGACGCGCTCTTCAACCTCGTCACGATCGCGACCGGGCAGGGGATCCAGACGATCGGCGTGCCGACCGAGGGGATCTTCACGCCGCACGTGCACGATCGCGTGCTCGGCCTGCAGAACGTCGAGTACGTCTTCAACGCCGCACACGACCTCGGCGAGGAGATCGAGTTCAAGCGCGGCGGGATCATCCAGACGCGCGCGCACGAGGTGCTCGCGGGCGCACACGAGCTGCTCGAGCAGATCGCGCGAGACGGGGCTGTTCGCGGCGATCGACGCGGCGACGTTCGGCGACGTCAGCCGCAAGATCGACGGCGGCCGCGGCCTCGAGGGGATCGTCGCGACCGAGCCCTCCTACTTCAACCCGGTGCTCGAGCTGATGCGCGAGCGCGCCGCCGGCCGATCTCCGCTCGGTGGGCCGGCGCCGCTCGCCGACGAGGCGAGCTATGCCTAGCGAGATCGACCTGAGCGCGGTCAGGCCCTACGCCGACCACAGCGGCGACGGCCTCGTGCAGATGAGCTTCACGCTGCCCGTGCCGTATTCGCTCGCGGCGCGCAGGGCCGCACTCGAGCTCGCCGGAAAGATGGGCTTTCAGGAGCCCGAGGTCGTCCACTACGAGCAGCTGACGGAGGGCTACAGCTACTTCGTGATGTACGGCGTGTGCGTGCAGAGCGTCGACTTCCACGCGCTCCAGGGCGAGGGCTTTGACATCGAGTACATGAGCGAGGACGAGGTCGAGCGCTTCGCCGCCGAGCACCTCGGGCGCAAGGTCGTCGTCGTCGGCGCGAGCACCGGCTCGGACACGCACAGCGTCGGCATCGACGCGATGCTGAACCTCAAGGGCTACCACGGCCACCACGGCCTCGAGGGCTACCGCTCCTTCGAGACCTACAACCTCGGCAGCCAGGTGCCAAACAGCGTGCTGCTCGCGAAGGCGATCGAGGTCGGGGCCGACGCGATCCTCGTCTCGCAGACCGTCACCCAGCAGAACCTGCATGTGCACAACCTGACCGAGCTCGTCGAGCTCGTCGAGGCCGAGGGGCGGCGCGGGGAGATGATCCTCGCGTGCGGCGGCCCACGCGTCTCCAACGAGCTCGCCAAGGAGCTCGGCTATGACGCCGGCTTCTCCAAAGGCACCGAACCGCAGCACCTCGCGACGTTCATCGTGCGCGAGCTCGCCGCGCGGGTATCCGCGAGCGGCTGATACGCCGGTGCTCAGCGACCTGACCGCAGACAGCGAGCGCCTCGCGCTCGTCGGGCTCGCGAAGAACACCGGCAAGACCGAGGCGCTGGCCGCGCTGCTGCGCGAGCTCGCCGCCGCCGGCAGAAACGTCGGCGTCACCTCCGTCGGGCGCGACGGCGAGGAGCACGACGTGATCGACTTCCGCATCGAGAAGCCGCGCGTGCTGCTCGCAGCGGGCAGCCTCGTCGCGACCACCGACGCGCTCTTGAGCGAGAGCGGGCTGCCGCACCAGCTGCTCGAGCAGACCGATGTGCGCACGCCCCTGGGGCGGGTGCTGATCGCGCGCCTGCGGGGGCCCGGCGCGATCGAGGTGGCGGGGCCGAGCGCGGCCGCGCAGGTGCGCGCGGTGAGTGATGCGATGCTCGCCCACGGCGCCGAGCAGGTGCTGATCGACGGCGCGATCGACCGCCGCGCGGCGTCTTCGCCGCGCGTCGCCGACGGCCTGCTGATGGCGAGCGGCGCGGTGCTCGGCGAGGACATCGAGGACGTCGTCGCGCAGACCGCCGACGCCGTCGAGCTGGTGCGCCTGCCGAGCGTCGATCAGCGCGGCGCCGACGGCACCCGCCTGCGCGAGCTCGCCGGCGCCGAGGCCAGCATGCTGCTCGATCGACGAACAGCGCGCCAGCGAGCTGCCGCCGCGGTTCGTGCTCACGAGCGACGCCGTCGCAGATCGCCGCGCTGCTCGATGCGAACGCGGGCGCGCGCGGCCTGCTCGTCGCCGGCGCGCTGCCCGAGCAGTTCCTGCGCGAGCTCGTGCAGGCGCTCCGCCGGCGGGCCCGCGAGCTGACCGTCATCGTCGCCGACCCGACGCGCGTGTTCCTCGGCGGGCACGGCGTCGAGCTGGTACGCGCGCCAGGGGCTGACGATCGAGGTGCTGCACCCGATCCGGCTGCTCGCGCTGACCGTCAACCCGGTTGCGCCGCAGTCGCACAGCTTCGACTCCGCGCAGCTGCGCGCGCTGTTGCGCGGGCGCATCCCGGACCTGCCCACGTTCGACGTCATGCACCCCGAATACCGGTGAACAGGGCCTGCGGCCGCGGATGGGCGCACGCTCCTCGCGCTGAGGGCGCGGGCAGGCGATCGCGCCGGCGCGCGCGGGCGCCGTGCTAGCGCGCCGAGCGCGCCGGCTCGGGCGCGCAGCTGCGATCCTCGCGGCCGATCACGCGCGAGATCAGCCTGCGCCGCACCGACGGCCGCGCGCCGCGGTCGATCGGCTCGGTCCTCGCCCGCGCCGCGTCGGCCGCCTGGCGCAGCGCACGCTCGCGCTCGCGCGCGATCGCGGCTGTCATGTGGGAGCTCGATCATGGACACAGTCTGTCGCGCCCGAGCGGCCGTGCTAAGACATTTAGACTCGAGCTAAATAGCTCAGCAGCGGCGCGCGCATGCGCGATCGTCAGCAGCGTGAGCACGAGCCGATCACCCGCATGATCCACGCGCGATTCGACACCGAGGCCCTCACGAGGGTCCGCTTTGCGATCTCGCCCGCGCTTGAGACGATCGCAAGCCTGCGCCCACTCGGCGGCCGCGCCTACGGCGCCTCGCAGGCGGCCACCGACAGCGTGCACGGCCCGTGGGTCGAGCAGGCGCGCGAGCTGACCGCCGATCTCGATCTGTCCGTGCTGTACGCGCTGCAGGGCTCGAGCGCATACAACCCCGACTTCATCCACCCGCTGCCCTGCGGCCCGCTCGCCGAGTTCGAGGACGACGTCTGCGAGATGCTCGCGACGCCGCCCGCGCAGATCCGCGCGGAGGTGCGCGCCGCCTACCGCGAGCAGCCGCTGCCGGCGGTGCTCGAGCCGTTCCTCAGCGACACGCCGACAGCCGTCGCCGCGCTCGCCGCGCTGATGCGCACCTACTGGCAGCGCGCGCTCGCCGCGCACTGGCCGCGCATCCGCGCGCTGCTCGAGAACGACGTCCTCTACCGCGCGCGCCAGATCGCCGACGGCGGCACGCGGCGGCTGTTCGCCGACCTCGACGCGACGGTCAGCTGGGAGGACGGCGTGCTGCGCATCGACAAGCACGAGTGCGACGACGGCGTGCTCGATCTCGACGAGCGCGGCCTGCTGCTGATCCCCAGCGTGTTCGCATGGCCGAAGGTCTGGGTCGTCACGGCCGAGCCGTGGCAGCCGACGCTGATCTATCCCGCACGCGGCGTCGGCATGCTCTGGAATCCCGAGCAGCCGGCCCCGCCGGACGCGCTCGCGAAGCTCGTCGGCCGCAGCCGCGCGACGCTGCTGATGGCGCTCGACTGCCCGCGCTCGACGACCGAGCTCGCCGGCGCGCTCGGGGTCTCCCGCGGCGGGGTCTCCCAGCACCTCGCGATCCTCGACGACGCCGGGCTCGTCAGCCGCCGCCGCGTGCAGCGCTTCGTGCTGTACCTGCGCTCGGCCGACGGCGACGCGCTCGTCGATGCCGCCACCCGCGCCGCGTGAGCCGCTCAGGCCCCGGGCTCGCCCCGTCCCGCTACTTGGTGTTGGCGAAGTAGTCGGCGTTGATCTGCGTGAACTTCTGCCACTCATCCGGGAGCTGGTCCTCGGCGAAGCACGCGTCGACCGGGCAGGCCTCGACGCAGGCGTCGCAGTCGATGCACTCCTCGGGATCGATGTAAAGCATTTCGGCCGCGTCGTATCCGGGCTCGTCAGGCGTCGGGTGGATGCAGTCCACGGGGCACACCTCGACACAGGAATTGTCCTTGGTGCCGATGCACGGCTCGGCGATTACGTAGGCCATTCGCTTCTTTCTGGGGTCGCTTTGCGGGATGTTCCCCGCGGGAGACGCATATTGTACGAATCATGCTGCTGCTTACCGGCGCGACCGGCCTGGTGGGCTCGACGCTGCTCAGCCGCCTGCTCGCCGAAGGGACCGAGGTCCGCTGCCTGGTGCGCGATCCGCGGCGGCTGGGCGCGCAGCGTGTGCGCGTGCAGATCGCGCTCGGCGACCTCACCGACCCGCCGTCGTTCCGCAACGCGCTGCGCGGCGTGCAGACGGTTGTCCATCTCGCCGCCGCGATCCGCGACCAGCCGCAGGGCTCGATCGAGGAGGTCGACTGCATCGCGACGTGGCGCATGGTCGAGGCAGCCGAGCGCCTCGGCGTCGAGCGCTTCGTGTTCTTCTCCGCGCTCGGCGCCTCGAGCCACAACCGCACGCGCCTGCTGCGCGCAAAGGCGCTCGCCGAGCAGGCAGTGCGCGAGGCGAGCCTGCGCTCGATCGTGTTCGCGCCGTCGATCGTCTACGCCCCCGGCGACCGCTGGCTGACGCTGCTCGAGCGCCTCGCGCTGCTCCCGCTGATGCCCGTCTCCGGACGCGGGCACGCCTTCTATCAGCCGATCTGGGCCGAGAACGTCGCCGACTGCGTCGTCGCGGCGATGCGCGCCGAGGACGGCGCGGCGCACTCCCGCCACGAGCTCTGCGGCCCCGAGACGCTCAGCCACGACGACATCGTGCGCGTGGTCCTGCGCTCACTCGGGCGCAGGCGCCCGCTCATGCACGTCCCGACCGCGCTCGTCTCGCGCGGCCTGCACCTGCTCGAGCGTCTCGCCGGGCCCGGCGCGTTCGCGACCTGGGATGAGGCCGAGCTGCTGGAGGTCGCGATGACATCCGCGCGCGGCGCCGCCGACGCGGAGGCGCTCGGGCGTCAACCCGCAGCGGATGGCCGCTGTGCTCGGCCTCGGCTGAGCACGCCCGCGCGCTCAGCGCGCGAGCTCGAGCGCCATCACGAAATGCGGGCCGATGTCCTCGATCTCGAACTCCTCGGAGACGACCCGCAGCCCGGCGCGCTCGTAGAACGCGCGCGCCGGCGTGCGTGCGTTGCACCACACGCGCGTCGCGCCGAGGGCGCGCGCGTGGCGCATCAGCCCGGCGAGGATCGCCCCGCCGGCGCCCGCGCCGCGCGCCCGCGGCGCGGTCGCCATCCCGCGTACGCGCCAGCTGCCCGGCGCCCCGTCGGGGGCGATCAGGCCGACCGCGATCAACGCGCCCTGCTCGAACGCGCCGAGCGCGAACGCCCCATCCGCCTCCGCGGCGGCGAGCTCGGCGAGCGTGTCGTGCGGTCGCAGCACCGCCTGGCGCAGCGGGCGGGTCTGCGCGAGCCCCACCTCGCGCACGCGCAGATCGCCCACGCCCTCGCCGCTAGCTGCCGCCGCGAGGGTCGTCGCTGAGCGCGAACGGGGTTCCCTCGGAGTCCTTGCAGATCGCCCAGCGCTCACCGGGGTGCACGACCGTGCCGCCGAGCGCCCGCACCCTCGCGAGCGCACCCGCGAGATCGGCGACCGTGAAGTACGCAAGCGAGAAGGAGTCGCCCGGACCGCGGCCGCGCTCGTGCACGCCGATCGCGGGCGCGTCCGCCTGGGTCTCCCAACCCGAGCCCTGCCCCTCGCCGCGCGGCGCGAGCTCGACCTCGAGCAGGCCCGTCCAGAAGCGCCGCGCGCGATCGGTGTCATCGGCCGGAAACTCGATCAGCGACAGCGGCGAACCGGTCATCTCCTGAACGATAGCCGCGGCGCCCGCGTCCGTTTGCGCGCGGCGCGCACGCCGTCGCTCAGCGGCTCCGCCGGGCGCAGCTTGTCTATCGTCCCCAGCCGATGATCGTCCGCGACGCCGACCCGCAACTCGACGCCGCGGCATGCGCGGCGGTCTACGCGCCGTATGTGTCTGGCTCGGTCGCGTCGTTCGAGTCGGAGCCGCCAGGCGCGGCGGAGATGTCGCTGCGCATGCGCAGCGCGTACTGCTGGTTGATCGCCGAGCGCGACGGCGTCACGCTCGGCTACGCCTACGGCACGCGCCACCAACAGCGCGCCGCCTACAGGTGGGCGGCCGATGTGACCGTCTACATCGCCGCCGAGCACCATCGCGCGGGCGTCGGGCGCGCGCTCTACACGCGGCTGTTCGAGCGGCTGCGGGAGATCGGGCTGTGGACGCTGTGCGCCGGCATCACCCAGCCGAACGACGCGAGCAACGGCCTGCACGAAGCGCTCGGCTTCGTCCCCGTCGGCACCTACCGGCGGATCGGCTGGAAGGCCGGGGCCTGGCGCGACGTGCTGTGGCTGCAGCTCGACCTGCGCCCCGGCGAGGGGGGCCCGCCGCAGGCGCTGCGCCAGTAGCTGTGTGATCATGTCCGCGATGCTTCGGTGGCGTCTGCGTTGGCTCGCGCCGACGGCGGTGGTCTCGGCTGCGGCGCTCGTGCCGGCGCCCTCGCTCGGCGCCGAGCCTGGCAACGCCGGCCCGATGCGCTCGCCGGCGGCGGTTCACGGGCACGCCGCCCGGATCTCCTGCCACGCCGGCACGCGTTCCACGACGATCGCCGCGAGCCGGAGCGCACGCCTGTTCACGGCCGCGAACGGCAACGACTATGCCTGCCTGTACCGCGTTGGCCGCGTGTTCTACCTGTCGGGCAGCGAGCATTACCAGTACGAACTCGTGCGCTTCGCCGGCCCATACGTGGCGTACGTGCAGAGCATCGAGGCCAATGACGAGGACATCGGCGAGATCGACCTGCGAAACGGACACTCGCACAGCTTCGAAATCGCCTCGCCGATCGAAGACACCGTCTGCTTCGGAGTCGGTTCGCTCGTGCTCAAGGGCGATGGCGCGCTCGCCTGGATCGGCACGAACTTCCTCGGCGAAGACTGCATGTCGCCGCCGGGCCCCGAGATCGAGGTGCGCCGCCACGACCGTCGCGGGCTCGCGATCCTCGACGGCGCCCCACAGATTGTCCCGGACTCGTTGCAGCTGCACGGCGCCGCCCTCAGCTGGACCGACGACGGGATCCCGCGAAGCTCGACGCTCGACTGAGGCAGCTCGCGCGACGGCGCCGGCGTGCGGCTACGGCCGCTGCCCGCCCGGCCATCTCGGCGCGGGCGAGTCGCGTCGGAAGCGCGGCGCCGCTGACGAGCGCGGCTCGAGCTCGCCCGCGTCTGCGACCGGCTCCTCACGCGTCAACGTCAAGTCCTCGTCTGCAAGTTCGGCCCAGTCGAACGTGGGTATCGGCTCTCGTGCCGGCGCACGCTCGCCGACCGTCGCACGGTCGCTCGCCGATGCCCGCTCGGGCGCAGCCGCGTGCTCGCTATGTGCGGGAGCATCCGCGGGAGCGCGATCTGGCGCCCGCGGCGCCGTCTCGGGCGGGGCGCCGGTGTCCGCCACGGACGCCCGGTCGGTCTCGGGCGCCTCGCCGGCCTCCTCCGGCGGCGCTCGCAACGGCGGCTCGGCGGAGGCCGGGATCGCGCCGGCGACGCTCACCGTCGGGGCGCTCGGGGAGGGGACGGTCGTGGCAGCGGCGGTCGTGGACGCCTCGGCGCTCGTCGACACGCTCGTCGCGAGCGCGCGCAGGAGCAGCGACCCGGCCGGCTCTGTGATCTGTTCGGTGCCGGCGAGCAGCTCGGCGATCGCGTCGTCGATGTCCTGGGCGAGCATGTTGACGTCGGGCATCGTCTCGCGATCGGCGTAGACGCCGAAGCACGCCTGGTCGCCGACCGTGACCATGCCGACCGAGACCGCGTGGTTGTCGGCGAGCGGCACGACCGGGTAGACAGCGTCCAGCGGACTGCCGAGCATGTACATCGGCACGCTCGGGCCGGGGATGTTCGAGACGACGAGGTTGAACGCGCGCGCGCCCGACATCAGCCGCGAGAGGATCTGCTGCACCGTGACCGGTGTGCGCCCGGCGGCCTTCAGCACGAGGTCGGCGCCTTCGGGAGCGCCGTCGCGCTTGCGCCGGCTCATCGACGCGTGCACCTGGTAGAGGCGCCCGATCGGATCGGGCTCGTTGCAGGGCAGATCGGCGAACACGAACGAGATGTGGTTGCCGAGGACATCATCGGGACTGCGCACGCTGACCGGGACCATCACCTTCAGCGCGAGCGGCTGCTCGCCCCTGCGGATCAGATACGCGCGCATCCCCCCGGCGACCGCGGCGAGCAGGACATCGTTGACCGTCGTGCCGTACGCGCGCTTGATCGTCTTCAGATCGGCGAGCGGGCGCTGCGCCCAGGACAGCCGCCGCAGCGGCGACTGCTGCTCGTTGAGCACGCTCGCGGGCGCCGCGCGCAGCAGGTGGGTCAACGCACGCGTCGCGCGCATCGCCCCGGAGGCGGTCTGGCGCACGACCGGCGCGGGCGCCGTGGCGACGCGCAGCGACCACTGCACGAGGTCGAGCTGCTGGCCGAGGAGATCGCGCACGCCGCGCACGAGCAGCTGCTCGGCGCCCGGCCCCGGCGCGGCCGACCATGTGTCCGGCTCGCACTGCTCGGGCTCCGGCGTCGGGTCGAGCAGCAGCGACGCGAGCTCCACCGCCGCGAGACCGTCGACCATGCAGTGATGGGTCTTGCCGACCAGCGCGAGGCGCCCGTCGCCGGCATCCTCGCAGACCCAGATCTCCCACAGCGGGCGGTCGCGGCGCAGCGGTATCGACATCACCTCGTCGACGAGGCTCTCGAGTGGTCCCGGCGCGCGATACAGGTGACGATCGATCGCGAAGCCCTGATCGTCGATCCACTCCGGCGAGTGCAGGCCGAGCGGGACCGTCGCGAGCTTCTGCCGGTAGCGCGGCGCGCGCGCCAGACGCAACGAGATGTGCTCGCGCAGCTGCGCGAAGCTCGGCAGGCGGCCGTCCGCGCCGGGCGAGAAGACCGCGACCCAGCCGACGTGCATGTGCGCCGTCGGCGTCTCGACCGACAGGAACGACGCGTCGAGCGCGGACAGCCGCTGACTCGTCATTTGGCCAGCGCCAATCGTGCGTGCGCGGCGCGCGCCGCGGGCTCGTCCCGTGCCGGCAGGGGCGTCACGCCGGCGATCAGGCTCGCCCGCGAGATCTCGCGCCGACCCCATTGCGCCGCCAGCGCGAACTCGACCAGACGCACGAAGTAGCTCCGCAGCGATGTGGTCGACACGCCCGAGTTGCGCAGCGCGACGCGCGTGCGCCGATCGTCATAGCCGACACGCATCGCGAAGTAGGGGAAGTACACCTCGCTGCGCGTGAGCGCGCGCCGCGAACGCGCATCGGCAGCCCACCGCACGAGCAGCGGATGGATCGCGCGGTGATACAGCGTCGGGTCGATCAGTCGCGGCGCCGGGCGCCCGAAGAAGCCGCTCGCGAGCTCGACGACCTCGGCGACGCTGCTGACGTGGCGGCCGGCGCTGAGGTTGAAGGTCGCGTCCTCGGCCTCCGGCGCCTGGCTGAGGGCGAACGCGGCGTCCGCGACGTAGTCGACCGGCACGACATCGACGGGCGCGTCGCCGCGCGCCGGCAGCGCCGGGTAGGCGCCGTGCGCGAACGCGCGCAGCGGCCAGTAGAGCACGTTGAAGGACGCGGTCCAGCCGCTGTCGCGCTCGCCGACGATGATGCTCGGGCGCAGAACCGTGATCGGCAGGTGCACGCGCGAGCGCGCGACCAGGCTCTCGGCCTCGAACTTCGACTGCTCGTAGGCGTTGCGAAACGTCTGCCCGACATCGAGGTCGTCCTCGCTGAACGGCCCGACGTGCTCGCCCGCGACATACGCGGTGGAGATGTAGGAGAAACGCCGCAGGCCGCCGCGCGCGAGGCAGCGCTCGGCGAGGTCGAGCATGCGCCGCGTGCCGTCGACGTTGATCGTGCGCGCGGCCTGCAGCCCGAGCGTGAACGAGACCGACGCCGCGCCGTGCACGATCTCGCTGATGCGCTCGGCCAGCGGATCGAGCCCGCCACGCACGCCGAGGCCGGGATGGGTGAGGTCGCCGCGGACCGCGACCACGCGATCGCCGTAGGGGTGGGCGGGACCGAACAGGCACGACAGCGTGCGCGCGATCCGCGCCTGCGCCTCGCGATCGTCGGCGGCGCGCACGAGCGCGTACACGCGGCGGTCGGTGTGCTCGAGATAGCGAACGAGCAGCTCCATCCCGACGAACCCGGTCGCCCCCGTAAGCAACACCCCATCGGCCATTTGATCCACAGTTCTCCAGAGTTGGCGCCAACGGGCAGCATGACGACCCCGCAGGCGGAAGCATCGCGCCTCCGCGCGCGACGCGGATTCCAAGATGTCGGAATCTCCGTACAAATTGGCTCTCGCGACCGACGGCCGGGCGCTGGCGCTCGGCCGCGGAGACGGGTGTGCGGCGCGTAAGCGCCACGGACGCCTAGTCGGCCAGCAGCTGCGCGAACGCCGGGCGCCGCGCAGCCCACGGCGCCGCTTGCTCCAGCTGCGCGGCGAGCGCGAGCAGCGCGCCCTCGCCCTCGGGGCGCCCGACGATCTGCACAGCCAGCGGCAGGCCGTCCTTGCCCTCGTACAGCGGCAGCGAGATCCCCGGCTGCCCGGTCGCGTTGAACATCGGCGTGAACGGCGTGAACAGCCCCGAGCGTGTGAACGTCGCCATCGGATCGGGCGCAGCCGTGTCGAGCGTGCCGAGCGGCAGCGGTCGCTCGGCCAGCGCCGGCGTCAGCAGCGCGTCATACGGCGCGAGGAACGACACGAGGCGGCGGCAGAACGACTGCAGCCGCAAGGCGCTGGCGACCGCGTCGAGCGCGTCCATGTTGCGGATCATCGCGTAGATCGCCCAGCTCATCGGCTCCATGTCGCCGTCGCGCGGATGATGTCCGGCGAGCTTTCCCGAGTAGCGGATCGACAGCGCGATCTGGATCGAGAAGACGGTCCCGAACAGCTCGGCCAGCCCGTCGAGCTGCCACGGCACGGCCACCTCCTCGACCTCGTGCCCGAGCGAGCGCAGCAGCGCCACCGCCCGCTCGACGGCGCCCACGGCGGCCGGGTCGAGCACCGCGTCGGGATTCGGCGAGGCCGTCGTCATCGCGATCCGCAGGCGCCCGGGCTGACGCGCGGCGCTCCGCGCGAACGGCTCGGCCGGCGCCGCCGCCCAGGTCGCATCGCCCGGCTCGTAGCCGGCGAGCACGTCGAGGATCGCCGCGGTGTCCGCGACCGTGCGCGTGAGCATGCCGTCGCTCGTCAGTGCCGACTCGCCCAGTTCGGGAGCCGCGGAGATCCGCCCGCGGCTCGGCTTGAGTCCGACCAGCCCGCAGCACGCCGCGGGGATGCGCAGCGAGCCGCCGCCGTCATTGCCATGGGCGACCGGCACCATGCCGCTGCTGACCGCAGCCGCGGAGCCGCCCGAGGAGCCGCCGGGGGTGCGTTCGAGATCCCACGGATTGCGTGTCGGGCCGAAGATGCGCGCCTCGCTGACCGGCAGGATCCCGTACTCGGGCAGCGTCGTCGTACCGACGATCACGAACCCCGCCTCGCGCAGGCGCCGCGTGACGTTGTGGTCATAGCGGGCGATGTTCTCGGCCATCAGCGCGCAGCCGTTGGTCAGGCGCAGACCCGCGACCGCGCGATTGTTCTTGATCGCCACCGGCACGCCCGCGAACGGGCGCGGGTCGCGCGCCCCGATCGCCGCCGCCGTCGCCAGCGCACCCTCTTCATCGACGTCGACGAACGCGTTGAGCGCGGGGTTCAGCTCCTCGATCCGCTCGAGCGAGAGCTCGACGAGCTCGCGTGAGGAGACCTCCCCCGCGCGCACCATTCCCGCGAGCTCGAGCGCTCCTCGGAACATCAGATCGCTGTCGGACATGGCTCCTCCTCGGGATCGGCGCCCGGCCGGGGTGACAGGCGGCCGCCTGCTCGCCTGGAGCGTACTCGCGCACTCATTCCTGCGACGATGTGGGCCTGCCCAAAAGGCAGCCACCCCGTCAAGCATCAAGCTCAGAAAGCGAGTGCCATGAGCGCGGTTCAGTCAGCAGGACCTGAGGTCCAGTCGGGCCTCGAAGGTGTCGTTGCCTTTGCCACAGAGATCGCCGAGCCCGACAAAGAGGGTGGCGCGCTGCGCTACCGCGGCGTCGATATCGAGAACCTCGTCGGCACGATCCCCTACGAGCAGGTCTGGGGCCTGCTCGTGGACGGACACTTCAAGCCGGGCCTGCCCCCGGCGGAACCACATGCCCTGACCGTGCGCTCCGGCGACCACCGCGTCGACGTGCAGTCGGCGCTCGCGATGCTCGCGCCCGAGTGGGGCTTCGGCCAGCTGATCGACATCAGCGACGAGGAGGCCCGCGACAACCTCGCGCGGGCATCGGTGATGGCGCTGTCATTCGTCGCGCAGTCGGCCCGCGAGGCCGGCCAGCCGCCTGTCCCGCAGGCCGAGATCGACGAGGGCAGGACGATCCCCGAGCGCTTCCTGATCCGCTGGCGCGGCGAGGCCAACCCCGACCACGTCAAGGCGATCGACGCCTACTGGGTGTCCGCGGCCGAGCACGGCATGAACGCCTCGACGTTCACCGCCCGCGTCGTCGCCTCGACCGGCGCCGATGTCGCAGCCGCCCTGTCCGCTGCGGTCGGCGCGTTGTCCGGCCCGCTGCACGGCGGCGCCCCCTCGCGCGTGCTGAAGATGCTCGAGGAAGTCGAACAGAGCGGCGACGCCGAGAAGTGGGTGTCAGACGCACTCGACCGCGGCGACCGCCTGATGGGCTTCGGCCACCGCATCTACCGCGCCGAAGACCCGCGCGCACGGGTGCTGCGACGCACCGCGCGCGAACTCGGCTCGCCGCGCTTCGAGGCCGCCGAAGCGCTCGAGAAGGCCGCGCTCGCCGAGCTGCACGCGCGCCGGCCCGACCGCGTGCTCGCGACGAACGTCGAGTTCTGGTCGGCGGTGATCCTCGACCTCGCCGAAGTCCCGCCGGACCTGTTCACGCCGATGTTCACGTGTGCGCGCGTCGCCGGCTGGTCGGCGCACATCCTCGAGCAGAAGCGCGAGGCGAAGCTGATCCGCCCGACCGCCAAGTACGTCGGGCAGGGTCCGCGGACGGTGGCCGAGGCGGAAGCTGGCTAGCCGACGCAGGGTGCACAGGCAGGCCGCCGCCGGTTCGCGGCCTGCCTGCCCCTGCGCGCACACCGTCGACGCGACTCTGCTTGGATGTTCGCGAGCGCAGGATCGGACGAGGAGGTCGCGTGAAGATCGAGTTCCTTTCGACGGTCGCGGTGATCGCACCCGACCCGCCAGCCAGCCGCAAGCTGTATGTCGAGGCGCTCGGCCTGCCGCTCGACGGCGGCGCCGCTGACGAATACCACCACAGCGACCAGATCGACGGCTGCAGGCACTTCGGCGTTTGGCCGCTGTCCCAGGCTGCAGAGGCATGCTTCGGCACCACGCAGTGGCCGGCCGAGCGACCGGTCCCGCAGGTCAGCATCGAGTTCGACGTCGCGAACGCCGCGGCGGTGGGCGCGGCCGCGCAGGAGCTGCAGCAGGCCGGCTACGAGTTGCTGCATGCAGCGCGCGAGGAGCCGTGGGGCCAGACGGTGGCGAGGCTGCAGGCGCCCGAGGGCGCGATCCTCGGGATCTCATACATCCCGTCGTTTCATGGCTGAGGCCGCTCGCTGAGCGGCGGCGCGTGGCCGCGACTCCGATCCTCGCACTACAGTGGAACGATGGAAAGACCGGCAGGCGTCGCGCTCTACGTGCTCGCGCTGGTGGCCGTCGTGGTCGGCGTGGATGTCCTGTTCTTCAGGAACCGGTTCTGGGAGCGACTGATGGTCAACATCGGGATCGTCCTGGTGTTCGGCGCGTTCTATCTGAGCTTCCTGAAGCGGGCGTGAGCGAGACGCCCGCGATGCACGCAGCCAACGACAGCACCGCTCGCGAACGTTTTCGCGACTGGTGGGCATCTCCGCCGCGGGCCGGCATGCAGCGCCTGATCAATCCATGGGAGTACCGCCACCTCCGCGCCTTCGGCTTCACGCGCGTCGCCGGTGGCCTGGTCGCGGCGATCGCGGGCGTCGTGTGCCTCTCCTACGCCGCATACGGATGGGCAGGCTTCTTCCTGGTCATCGCGGTGCTGGATCTCGCGGGTGGCTGCTGGTACATCAGCGTCGCCCGCTCGGCACCTCCGCGAGCCTAAGCCGGCCCGCGGCGAGATCGGCGCGCTCAGAGCATCCCCCGGGTCCGCATCGCCGCGAACACCTCGGCCGCGACGTCCTCGGCGACCCGCTGCTCGGTGTCGATCAGCAGGTCGATCCCGGGCAGGCGCGGGGTAAAGGATGCAAGCTTGCGGGCACGCGCGATCAGCGGCGACTTGCCCGGCCAGCGATCCGGCTCGCGTGCGTCGATTCGCGCGGCGACGGTCGCAGGCGACGCCGTCAGGCAGACGACGAACGGCGACTCTGCCGCGGTAGCGCTGCGCACGGCCGCGAGGTCCGCCGCCGTCACGACCGTGGCCGAGATCAGGAACCGTCGCCGGCCCGCCTCGCGCTGAAGCGAAAGCACCGCGGCGAGCTGCGGCACCCAGCTGCCGGCGGGCAGCAGCGGCCGTCCGAGCGACAGCTGCTCCGCCTCGATCGCCCCGTGCGCGATGTCCTCGATGTCGTGGAGCGTCGCCAGCGCCTCGAGGACGGAGGACTTGCCGGCTCCGGGCGAGCCGACGAGAACGAGCGCCGCAACCACGCGCACATTCTCGCAGCGCGCGCAGCGACGGCGGCCTTCGAGCTCGGCTACCCGGCCTGCGCCAACGGCGCCATCCCCAGGATCGCGCGCGTTTCGTTCGTCGCGTTGGTGGCCGGGAACGGTGCGTCGGGGACCGGCACGCCGAGCCGCTCGCAGATCGGCCCCCAACCGTCGCTGACGGTCCACTCGAGCAGCCGATCGGCGGGCACGCCGGCCCGTACCTGCGCGTTGTGGCGCTCGAACGCTTCCATCATCGCCGCGGGGTTCTCACGATCATCAGAGAAGCGCTCCTGGAAGAGCTTGTGCATCGTCGTCCCGAACCATTGCTCGAGGCCGGGCGGAGCAGGATCGATGGGCTGGAAGATCGTGTTCGAAGCGCTGCGATACCAGGCCTCCGGGTCGCGCGTGGAGAGCAGCACGAGCGCATCGGGGTTCGCGGCCGAGATCTCACGCCAGAAGGAGGCTCCGGGCCAGTCGACCAGTGCCACGTAGTCGCGCAACAGCTCCTGCCAGTCGACATCGCGACCTTCGATCGCATCGGTCCACCCCGTCACCTGGGTGGCGTCACCGATGATCTCGACCATGTGGTGACAGCGCCCGCCGAGCAGTTGCTCGAGCGCGATCTTCAGCGATGCGGTCCCTGTCCGCCCGACTCCGGCTTCTAGCACCTTCAGCGACATCGGTGCTCCCCTTGTTTGCCCTCGCCAGCGTTCTGCTGGACGCGCAATCCTACATCCGCCTCCGCAGCGGGCTGTCTGCGAGACTTGCGGCCGTGGGAAGCGTGCTCGTTCGGCAAGCCACACTGGAGGATCTCGACCGTCTGCTCACGCTCTACGAGCAGCTCGCCGGTGCGACGACATCCGCGGCGCCGGGCGATCGCGCCTCCTCCGCGGCCGTGCTCGCAGAGATCATCGCCGACCCCCGGCGCGAGCTCGCCGTCGCGACGCTCGAGGGCCGCGTCGTCGGCACCGTCGATCTGCTGACGGTCCCGAACCTGACCCACCGCGGCGAGCCGTGGGCGATCGTCGAGAACGTGATCGTCGCCGAGGACGCTCGCCGCGGCGGCGTCGGCAGAGCACTGATGGAGCACGCGATCGAATCGGCACGTGCCGCGGGCTGCTGCAAGCTGCAGCTGCTCTCCGGCAGGCACCGCACGCAAGCGCATCGGTTCTACCGGACGCTCGGCCTCGACGCGGTCGCCGAGGGCTTCAAGATCTACTTCGACGCGTAGCCGCGCACGCTGCGCGCGTCCTCCCATGCGTAGCGAAGCTTGCGCGGCGAGCCGTTGAGCCTGCCCGGGATCCCGCCCGGGGCAGTCACCGCGGCGCTCTCGACGCGGCGCGCGCCCTGCGCCTGGTAGAAGGCCTGCGCGCTCGAGTTCTGCTCGAGCACCCACAGGTAGAGGCCGCTGCGCCGATGCCGCGCGGCGAGCGCCTGGGCGCTCCGCGCAAGCAGCTCCGAGCCGACGCCGCGCCGTTGGCTGGCATGGGCGACGTGGATGTTGTCGAGCAGCGCGCCCCACGTCGGGTGCTCGTCGAGAACGACGTGGGCGAAGCCGATCAGCCTGCTGCCCTCCTCGGCGAGGATCGTCAGAGACGCGGGCTCGCAGCGCGCCAGCCGCTCGCTCCAGTGGGCCAGCCGATCGGCGGCGACGTCGCCGTCGAGGAACGCGTCGGCGTAGGCGCCGCGATAGTTGCGCCGCCAGCTGTCGGCGTGCAGGGCCGCCACTACGCCCGCGTCCGATCCCCCGGCGAGGCGGAGCTTGCGCTTCACCGACACGGCTGCATACTTGCACGGTGGCGTCCGTAAACCCCGATCTCGCTCGCTCGCGACCGGAGAGTTCGCTTCGGCAGATGCCGAGGATTCGAGCCCGCAAATCGGCCCGATCAGACCGTAGGCGGCGGCGTATAGTGGAGCGCAACCGAGTCGAGGAGGAAAATCATGCGACCGGTCGGGGCTGCCGTGATCGCGCTGCTGGCGAGCAGCATGCTGGCCGCGGGCGGCGCGTCGGCGGCCAAGCTCACTCTCAGCGAAGACGGGAGCGCCCTCGCGCCGGGCGCGTTTGTTGAAATGTTCGGCTACGACGCCATCTCGTACGAGCCATCGGACGGCTACCTGCAGTGCGGCGAAGACTTCACGCGAACGGAAATGCAGCTCTCGGTGACGACCAACGCCGCGGGCAGGGACGAACTGCAACTCGAAAGCTTCTTCGAGGGCAACCAGGAAGTCTGCGAGAGCTTCACGGGCAACGCGGTCACCGATCTAGGCGTCGGTGGACCGGTCGATCTCAGGGCCGGCGGCAAGGCCACCACCGGGGCGGCGCGGCTGTACGTCGAGTATGAACACATCGAAGGCGAACACGACGTCGAATGTATCTACACGGCGAAGCACCTCAAGGGCGCGAACACGGCGACCCCGACGAGACAGCAGCTGGCGCTCGAATTCGGGGGCAAGCTGACGCTCAAGGCGGGCAGCTACAACGCCAAGCACCTCTGCCCGAAGACGACAGAAGTGGGCGTCTCGCTCCCGTTGAACGAAAACTACGAAGGGGAACGGGGGGCGATCGAAGAGCAGACCTGACCGCTCAGCCAGGCGCGCGCGCTGACGGATGAGCGACGCAGGCCGCAACGACCGAGGGCCCGGCATCGTGCCGGGCCCTCGTGGCCGCTGTCGGCACCTTCTCGGGCCGACTTCATAGTGGGCTTACATCATCCCGCTCATGTCGGGCATGCCGCCGCCGGGACCGCCGGCGCCTTCCTTCTCCGGCACCTCGGCGACGATCGCCTCGGTCGTGAGGATGTTCTTGGCGATCGAGGCCGCGTTCTGCAGCGCAGAGCGCGTGACCATCGCCGGGTCGATCACGCCGGCTGCGACGAGATCGACGATCTCGTTGGTGCCCGCGTTGAGGCCGTGGCCTTTCTTGGCCTTGCGCACGTCGTTGACGACGACCGAGCCCTCGAGGCCCGCGTTCTCAGCGAGCTGACGCAGCGGCTCCTCGAGTGCCCGGAGCACGATCCTCGCGCCGGTCCGCTCGTCGTCTGAGCCATCGGCCGACGCGCCGTTCTCGCCGATCGTGACGGACGCGGAGGCCTGCAGCAGCGCGACGCCGCCGCCGGGAACGATGCCCTCCTCGAGCGCCGCGCGAGTTGCCTGCAGGGCGTCCTCGACACGGTGCTTCTTCTCCTTCATCTCCGTCTCGGTGGCCGCTCCGACCTTGACCACGGCGACGCCGCCGGAGAGCTTGGCAAGGCGCTCCTGCAGCTTCTCGCGGTCGAAGTCCGAGTCGGTGTTCTCGATTTCGGCTTTGATCTGGTTGATGCGGCCCTTGATCGCCGCCGCGTCACCGGCGCCGTCGACGATCGTCGTCGTGTCCTTGGCGACGACCACGCGACGGGCGCGACCGAGCTGGGAGAGCTGCGTGTTCTCCAGCTTCAGCCCATCTCCTCGGTGATCACCTCGCCGTTGGTCAGGATCGCGATGTCCTCGAGCATCCGCTTGCGGCGGTCGCCGAAGCCCGGGGCCTTGACGGCCACGCCGGTGAACGTGCCCGCGCAGCTTGTTGACCACGAGCGTCGCGAGCGACTCGCCCTCGACGTCCTCGGCGATGATCAGGATCGGCTTGCCGCTCTGGATCACCTGCTCGAGCACCGGCAGCACGTCGCGGACCGAGCCGATCTTCGAGTTGGCGATCAGGATGTAGGGGTCCTCCAGCAGTCGCCTCCATGCGGTCCTGGTCGGTGACCATGTAGGGCGAGATGTAGCCCTTGTCGAACTGCATGCCCTCGGTGAACTCGAGGTCCATACCGAACGTCTGGCCCTCCTCGACGTTGACGACGCCGTCCTTGCCGACCTTCTCGATCGCGTCGGCGATCACGTCGCCGATCTCGTCGTCGCCGGCCGAGATCGTCGCCACGCGGGCGATCTGGTCCTTGCCGGAGACCTCCTTGGACTGCGAGGCGATGTTCTTGACGACCTCGTCGACGGCTTTCTCGATGCCGCGCTTGAGCGCCAGCGGGTTTGCGCCCGCCGCGACGTTCTTCAGGCCCTGGCGAACGATCGCCTGGGCCAGCACGGTGGCGGTCGTCGTGCCGTCGCCGGCGACGTCGTTGGTGGCGGTGGCCACCTCGCGCACGAGCTGGGCGCCCTGGTTCTCGAAGACGTCCTCGACCTCGATCTCGCGAGCGATCGTGACGCCGTCGTTGGTGATCGTCGGCGCGCCGAACTTCTTGTCGAGCACCACATAGCGGCCCTTCGGGCCGAGCGTGACCTTGACGGCGTTGGCGACCGCGTCAACGCCCGCCTCGAGCGCCTTGCGCGCCTCGGAGCCGTACTTCAGTTCCTTGTGTGCCATATATCTCGTTCAGATCTCCTTAGGACTGCGACTCTTGGGCGAGGACATCGGACTCGCGCAGCACGAGCAGGTCCTCCCCGTCGATCTTGATCTCGGTCCCGCCGTACTTGCTGTAGAGGACCTCGTCGCCCTCCTTGACCTCCAGCGGGATGCGCTTGCCGTTCTCGTCGAGCTTGCCGTCGCCGATCGCGAGGACCTTGCCCTTCTGCGGCTTCTCCTTGGCAGTGTCGGGGAGCACGAGACCACTTGCGGTGGTCTGCTCCTCCTCGATCGCCTGCACGATCAGACGATCGCCCAGGGGCTTGAGCTTCATGTTGAAAACCTCCGTCTTAGAGAATGCGACCGGCGGCTCGCGACCCTCTCGTGGGCGAAGCCGGCCGCCTACTGGCACTCTCAGGGGGAGAGTGCCAACGACACGCCCAATATATGAAGCAGCGCCACATCAAGGCGATTGGCAGTTCTCGCCCAAGTCGGCCAAGCCAGCGAAAGGTCGAGCAACCCGGGTCGAACCTGGCCAGCGAGTCGACTGCCAAACGGCGAGTCCGCGTCGAATCCCGTCCGCGCTAATTCTGCGCGCCGCCGAAGCCCTTCATCGCCTCGGTCATCCCGGTCGGCTTGTCAATGATCTGGGAGAAGCGCACGACCGTGACGGTGTCTTCCGGGGAGACCTAGCGGCCGTAGATCTGTTCGAGGAAGCTGATCAGCTCCTCATGGCGGCGGAACTCGGGGTTGTCGTGCTTGATGTCGCGCGGCGAGAGGTCGGCGATCTTCGTCACCTCGACCTGGTCGATCACGGCTTCGAAGATCCGTTCGCCGCGGCGAGTACTGGTAGCCGATCGTGACGAGCACCGCCTGGTTCTTGCGGTACTTGCCGGACTTGTCGCCGAGGCGGATCGTCGCCGTCTTGCGGCCGCGCATCAGCTCGTCGGCGAAGATCGTCGAGTAGAAGTTGAGGACCTGCACGCCGGCAGGCTATCGGTCTTCTCGCAAATAGGCGAGCGCGCGCGTCGACCATTTCGCGCTCGGCCGCGTGGGTGAGCGCCGTCTGGGCCTCCTCGCAGGTCGATCCAGCGGGCCTCCTCGACCTCGTCGTCGTGGTCGGCGGTGTCGCCGGAGAGGTAGTTGAAGAGGTAGAAGGAGACCGACTTGGGGATCGTGCGCCCGTCGCGCCGGTACCAGTAGCGCACCTCGCCCAGCTCGCGCACGAGCTCGACGACGACCCCCGTCTCCTCGCGCACCTCGCGCTCGGCGGCCTGCAGCGCGTTCTCGCCCGGGTCGACGTGGCCCTTCGGCAGCGCCAGTACGCGCGAGCCGTCGGGCGCGCGGCGCGTGGGCACGATCACGACGACCTGCTCGCCGCGCAGCACCACCCCGCCGGCCGAGATCTCCTGCGCCTGCGCGGGCGGCGACCTCCGCGCTGGGCTTCTTGCTCCCAGCCCGCGCTTCTGTCGGGCCCGCGCGGCGGGAGGAGTACTTAGAAGACATATGCTGCAGCGCCTCCGGATCGTGCACGACCAGGCGTCCCCTCCCCTGGGAGATCACCCCGGCGCGCTCGAGCACCGCCAGAAAGCGGCTGGCGGACTCGCGCGAGGAGCCCGCCAGCTGCGCCAGGTCGGCCTGGGTGGCGGTGACCAGCACGTCCCTGCGACCGCGCCTGCTCCGGCGTCCGCTCCTCCTCTGCCGCCGTTCCTCGCGGCCAGCTCCTGCGCGACGAGCTCGCTCAGCACGACCGCCACGCGACTCTGGACGGTCTGGAAGGACTGGCGCGAGAGGCGCTCGTTGGTCTCGCGCAGCCGCCGGCCGAGCGCGATCACCAGACGCGCGGAGATCCCGGGGTGCTCGACCATCAGCCTGCGCATGTCCGGGCCGAGCACCGCGACCACACTGGTCTGCTCGATCGCCTCGACGGTGGCCGAGCGGCGCTCGTCCTCGAACAGCGCCAGCTCGCCGAAGATGTCGCCGGGGCCAAACGTCGCAAGCGTGATCGTGCGCCCGCCGGAGTGCTCGCGGACCGCGCGGGCGCGGCCGGAGCGAACGATGTAACAGGTGTCGCTCGCGTCGCCCTCGCGGAACACCACCTGGCCCGGCTCGAACGCGCGCGGCACCGCGAGCTCGGCGATCCGCTCGAGGTCCTCGCGCTCGAGCGTGGAGAACACCGGCACGCGCCCGAGCAGCTCCACCACCTCCGCTGAGCGCATCCCCGCCATTGAGGCAGGGATATCACACGCCGCCGACTGGCTCAGCGCGCGAGGCCTCGGCGCTATCTTCCATAAATGATCCTCGCCAAGTCGATCCTCCTCGCTGCCGTATCGGGATCGCTGCTGTCCGATCCCGCTCTCACCCTGGCCGGCACCGGCGGATGCGGTGCGGCGCGCGCGCCGGCGAAAGCACCACGACCGCCGCCGAGCGCAAGCTGCTGCAGTCGCCGCAGCTGTGGGCGACGATCGACGTCTGCAACCCCTCCGATCAGCCGAACACGGTCGGCGTGCGCGGCTCGATGCCCGGCGATGAACACTCAAAGGACCAGATGTACATGCGCTTTCGCCTGCAGTATCTCGACAGCTCGACCAAACAGTGGGTCGACCTGGCCAGACGGCGCCTCGGGTTCGTCGCGGTCGGCGCGGCCAAGCCGCGCGCCAGGCCGGGCGCAGCTTCCAACTGGGCCCGTCGCGGGCAAGCCCGCCTTCATGCTGCGCGGCGTCGTGAGCTTCCAGTGGCGTCATGGCACGACCGTCGAGTACACCGTCTCGCGGCCCACCACCGCCGGCCACCAGAGCCTGGCGGGCGCCGATCCGGCTGGCTTCAGCGCGGCCGACCTGCGCGATCGGCTGGCAGCGGTGCAAGCTCGAGTCGCGTAACCCGCGAGCGAACAGGCGCGGATCGTTGGTGATGATCCCGTCGACGCCCATCGCGTCAGCCTGGCGATCTGCGCGCGTCGTCGACGGTCCAGACGTACAGCTCGCCGCCGCCGTCGGCCACCGCGCGCACGAGCGCGGGGTGACCAGGCGCCAGTGGGCCATGATCGCGTCGAAGCGCCCGGCGCGAGCGCCGCGCGCGCGCGCCGGGGCAGCAGCGCGCGGTAGCCGGTGAGAATCGCCAGCGCCGGGATCGCCGTGAGCATGTCGGTCGTGTAGTCGCGGCGCACGCGCGGCACCGACCAGCCCACGCGCAGCGACGGCTCCAGCGCCCGCATCGCGTCGAGCTCCTCGACGTACATGCCGCTCACCAGCGAGCGCTCGACCAGGCCCGCCTCGCGCAGCGCCTCGCACCACGCGCTGGCCGTAGCCGGGGATCTTCACGTCGACGTCGAGTTCGACGCCGGCGAACTCCTCGCCCGCCAGGTGCGCGAGCCCCTGCTCGAGCGTCAGCGGCGAGCCGTCGTGCAGCGCCTCGTAGTCGTGGGCCAGCAGCAGCCGTCCGCTGCCGTCGGTGCGCTCTGGAGCACGTCGAACTCGATCATGTCCACGCCCGCGTCGAGCGCCGCGTCGGAAGCTCGCGAGCGTGTTGCCGGGGGCGAGCAGGGCGGCGCCCTTGTGACCGACCCGCAGCGGGCGCGTGCGCGGAGGACTCTGTCACTGCCATCGCCGCCCACGATGCCAGACCGCGCGGCCGTGGTGACGGGACGGAGGCGGCACGAGATCGGCAGCGAAGCTCGAGGCGCCGGAGCGAATAGCGCCGCAGGCTCAGGCGCTGAGCGTGAGCTTGCGCGGGCCGGGGTGGAAGCCGAGCTCGACAGCTGCTGGGCCAGCGGCGAGGCGATCGCCGGCTCGCCGTCGATCCGCTCCAGGGCGAGCTTGCCGACGCGCCCGGCGCGCACCGCCTCCGCGAGGCGCGCGCAGCGCCAGCTCCGCTGCCGGCGCCGGGCCGGCGCACTCGCGGAGCTCGGCGAGTCACCAGACCGCGCCCGCCGCGCTCGACATACAGCGCCGGCTCGATCGCTCGACCAGCACCACGTAGGCGCCGGCCACCCGGGCGGGGCGGCGGTCCTGCCCCTCTCGCTTGGCCAGGGGAGCGCGGCGCCGTAGGGCTGCGCCGGGTCGGCGGCGGCGAGCACGAGTGTGCGCGAGCGTCACCGCCGGCGCGTCGCGCCGCCGCGAGCCTCGTCCGGGCCAGCGACGGTCGACCGGCGCGCAGGCGCTCGACCGCGCCGGGGAGCGCGAACTGGGCGCCGCCCATGCCCTCGATGAAGTAACCCCGACGACACACCCCGAGCGTCTCCAATTTCGAGAATGAGTCGTACAGCAGCGCGAAGCCGCCTTTGATCCCCTCGGCGAGCACCTGCTCGCGGGTGACGATCCCGTAGCGCTCGAGCAGCAGCTCGGCGAGCGCACGGCGACGCTCGGGCGAGGGGAGCGGCGCCGAGGATGGGGAACGCACGGCCGAGGCAGACGAGGAGGATCGGGAGGACGAACCCTCAGAAGAAGAAGACACCAATGACAGAGACGGCTCACCGAACAGCGGCGCGGTCAGCGACCAGCGGCCCTGGACCTGTGCCTGCGCGCCCGTGCGGCGCGCGCCGAAGCGCGCGCGGGCCGCCATCGGCGGCCGGCGAACGCGCGTCCGGCTCGGGCGCCGCCCCGAAGGTGCCTCGCCGCCGCGAGGCGCGTCCTCCGCGGGCGAGCGTCAGGTGGGGCGCGCGCAGCGGCGCCCACGCGTCGTTGGTCGCCTCGCCGGCCCAGACGAGGTCCCAGAGCGCCTCGCGAAGCGTCTCCGCGGCGAGATCGAGCTCCGCGAGCAGGTCGGTGAAGAAGCCGGCCCTGCGCGAGCCGCGCGCGCAGCGAGCTCGTGGCTCGGGGGCGCTCGGCGCGGCGCCGGCCGCGGCGCTCGAACGCGGCGCGGCGGGCGGGCCGATCAGGGGCGCGTCCTCGCGGAAGTACAGCGCCACGCGCCCGGAGCTACGCCCGAACGAGCCCGCGCCGACCCACACGACCTCGCCGCTCGCGCAGAGGCTGTCGAGCCACGCCTGGGAGTACGCGCCGATCCGTCGCGGCAGGACGTCGCGCTCCCAGATCTCCGCGGGCAGCGCCAGGCCCTGCAGCGGCACGAGCACTTCGCGCAGGCGGTCGATTCCGGCGGTCCCGGTCATCCCACCCGCCCCGTGGCGGTCGACGCCCTGCCAGGAGGGCAGGAAGGCCGCCAGCGCACGCGCGTCGGCCGGCTCGATTTCCTTGCGCAGCGCCGCCAGCGAGGCGCGGCGCAGGCGACGGAGCACCTCGACGTCGCACCACTCGCGCTCGCTGCCGCCCGGCCGCAGCTCGCCGCGGACCAGCTGGGCGGGCGGGATTTCATCGTCTCCAGCTCGCGCAGGACCGCGCTCGCGTCGACCCCGTAGCGGGCGTGGAGCTCCCCGGTCGTGAACGGCCCATGCGTGCGGGCGAAGCGCGCGACGAGCACGCGCAGCGCGTCGGGCACGTCCTCCAGGAAGGCCTCGGGCAGGCCGCCGGGCGGGACGGCGCCGAGCGCGTCGCGATACAGCCCGGCCTCGTCGGCCGCCACGTAGCGCTCCTCGCCACCGACGCGCAAGCGGATCGCCCGCCGTTCGCGCTCCAGCTCCCGCAGCAGGCGCGCGGCGTCGATCCCGTCGAAGACGCGCTCGGCGACCTCCGCGGCGGTCAGATCGCCGACGCGGCGCAGCACGTCGTGCAGCCCGTCGCGGCCGGTCGCGCGCGTGATCTCCGAGCGGCACTGCAGGTCATCCTCGACGCGCGCAGCGCGCCGGGATCGATCAGCTCGCGCAGCTCCTCCTGGCCGAGCAGCTCGCGCAGCAGGTCGCGGTCGAGCGACAGCGCGGCCGCGCGGCGCTCGGCGTTGGGCGTGTCGCCCTCGTACATGTAGGTGGCGACGTAGTCGAACAGCAGCGAGGAGGCAAACGGCGAGGCGGTCGGCGTCTCGACCTCGACGAGCGAGATCTCGCGGCTGTGCAGCCCGCGCAGCAGCACTTCCAGGCCGGGCACGTCGAGCACGTCGCGCAGGCACTCGCGGTAGGTCTCGAGCACGATCGGGAAGTCGGCGTAGCGCTTGGCGACCTCGAGCAGGTTCTGGGACTTCAGCCGCTGCTGCCACAGCGGCGTGCGTCTGCCGGGATAGGCGCGCGGGATCAGCAGCGCCCGGCCGGCGTTCTCGCGAAAGCGCGCACCGAACAGCGCCGAGCCGCCGAGCTCGGCGGTGACGGCCTGCTCGACCTCGCTCGGGCTCGATCAGCACGCAGCTCGGCGGCCGACGGCAGCGACTCGACATCGTCGGCGTCGAGGTCCGGCAGGTGCAGGACGATCCCGTCGTCGGAGGAGATCGCGTCGGCCTCCAGCTCGAAGCGCTCGCGGATCCGCGCGGTCAGCGCGAGCGCCCAGGCCGAGTGGACGCGCCCGCCGTAGGGCGAGAGGATGCACAGCCGCCAGTCGCCGATCTCGTCGCGAAAGCGCTCGACGACGATCGTGCGCTCGGACGGCAGCACGCGCGTCGCGGCCTGCTGCTCGCGCAGGTAGTCGAGCAGGTTGCGCGCGGCGCGCGGATCGAGGTCGTAGTCGCGCTCGCAGCGTCTCGGCCTCCTGCTCGACCGCCCAGCGCGAGAACGCGCCGATCGCTTCGCCCAGCTCCTTCGGGCGCCCGACGCGAGTCGCCCTTCCAGAACGGCACCGCGCCGGGTGCGCCGGGCGCGGGCGTGACGATCACGCGGTCGCGGCCGATCTCCTCGATCCGCCAGGTGGAGGCGCCGAGCAGGAACGCCTGGCCGGGGCGCGCCTCGTAGACCATCTCCTCGTCGAGCTCGCCGACGCGACGCCCGTCGGGCAGCGTGACCGCGTAGAGGCCGCGGTCGGGGATCGTGCCGGCGTTGGCGACCGCGAGCTGGCGCGCGCCCTTGCGCGCGCGGATCGTGCCGGCGACGCGGTCCCAGACGATGCGCGCGCGCAGCTCGCCGAACTCCTTGCGACGGGTAGCGCCCGTCGAGCATGTCGAGCACGTTCTCCAGCAGCTCGCGCGAGAGCTCCGCGTAGGAGTGGGTGCTCGTGACGAGCGCGTACAGCTCGTCGACCGAGACGCCTGCGCTCGACCGGGCTGATCGTCTTCCTTTTGAGCCGGCTGTCGGCTCGCCGCAACGGCGATCGCGACAATCTGCTGAGCGAGAACGTCCAGCGCGTTGCGCGGCACGACGGTCGGCTCGATCAGGCCTTCGTGCATGCGCCGCGACGACGACGGCGCACTCGAGCAGGTCGCCGCGGAACTTGGGGAAGATCCGCCCGCGGCTGACCTCGCCGACGCCGTGGCCGGCGCGCCCGATCCGCTGCAGACCGCGGGCGACCGACTTCGGCGACTCGATCTGCAGCACGAGGTCGACCGCGCCCATGTCGATGCCGAGCTCGAGCGAGGACGTGGCGACGAGGCAGGCAGCTCGCCGGCCTTGAGCAGCTCCTCGACCTTCGTGCGCTCCTCGCGCGCCAGCGAGCCGTGGTGGGCACGCGCGATCTCGACCGGCGGCGCCGATCGCCCGGCGCCGAGCGTTGGCCGCTGCGAGCTCGTTCAGCCGCAGCGCGACGCGCTCGGCCGAGCGGCGGTTGTTGACGAACACGATCGTCGAGTTGTGCTCCCGCACGAGCCGCAGCAGCTCGGGGTAGATCGCCGGCCAGATCGATCCGCGCGTGGACTCGCCGCCGGCGACG
This sequence comes from uncultured Solirubrobacteraceae bacterium, assembly GCA_963827105.1. GTDB lineage: Bacteria > Actinomycetota > Thermoleophilia > Solirubrobacterales > Solirubrobacteraceae > Palsa-744. The sequence continues at coordinate 454,128 of CAWHAB010000010.1, forward strand.
GGCTCCAGCGGATCGCGCGGGCTCCGGCGCCCGGCGGCGGCGCTCCGGTTCGGCCATCGACTCGACCGGCACCTCGATCCGCAGGTCGAGCTCCTTCTCGCCCGCGTCGAGGATCGTGACCTCGCGGTGCGGGCCGACGAGAAAGCGGCCGATCTCCTCGAGCGGATTCTGTGTCGCGCGACAGGCCGATCCGCTGGACCGTGCCCGCCGGGCGCCCGACGCGCGCCTGGGCCTCGAGGCGCTCGAGCGTGAGCGCCAGGTGCGAGCCGCGCTTGGTGGCGGCGACCGCGTGGATCTCGTCGACGATCACCGCCTCGACCTCGGTGAACATCTCGCGCGCCCGCGAGGTGAGCATCAGGTACAGCGACTCGGGCGTCGTGATCAGGATGTCCGGCGGGTTGCGCAGCATCGCCGCGCGCTCGCGCTGGGGCGTGTCGCCGGTGCGGATGCCGACGCGCACGGTCGCTCGGGCGCCGATTCCCACGCAACGGCGCGCGGAGGTTGCGCTCGATGTCGTAGGCGAGCGCCTTGAGGGGACTGACGTAGACGACGCGCGTGCCGCGCGCTGCCGGGCCGGCCTGACCGGCGTCGCTCGCCGAGACAGCTCCCGGCGCTCGAGCCGCGCTGAGTCGGTCGAGCGCCCAGAGGAACGCCGCCAGCGTCTTGCCCGACCCGGTCGGCGCCGACAGCAGCACGTGCTCGCCCCGCGCGATCGCCGGCCAGGCCTGCGCCTGCGCCGGGGTGGGCGCGGCGAAGGCCGGCTCGAACCACTCGCGAACCCGCGGCGTGAAGCTGGAAAGGGCACCCGATGAGGCTAGCGAGCGTCCTGTTGCGCCGGCGAGCCCGGAGGCTCCGCTCAGCCGATTCCGTCGAGCAGCTCGGCGGCCGAGCCGAGCTCCAGGGCGCGCGCGAGTGACCACGATCGTGTCCAGCCGCGGCGAGCGTTGGAGCGCTCGAGCAGGCTGATCTCGGTGCGGTCCAGCTCGCACATGCTGCGCGAGGCCTCCTGGGAGAGGCCCAGCTGTTCGCGGCGGTCGCGCAGGTTCTCGGCGAACCGCTCGCGGGCGGCGCCAGTCTGGGTCGCATGGCCCGCAACCCTGTCACGAGCGCAGACGGCAACATCTACGGACAAGCTGTCGTCAGCGCTCTGGTCCACGATGTCGGGCCTTCCCGGACGCCGCAGCAGGGTGGCTACGGCGCCCGCGGAGACCTGGCGTCGCGGGGACCACCCGGATCTCTCCCTCGAGCACCGCCGGAGAGGGAGTGGCGATGCCCAAGCTCGATGGGGCTGCCCAGTGGCGCTCTGGCCTGCGCCATGGATGCGAACCCGTACAGCGCAGTCTAGTTCCCACATATGTGATCCTGCAACTGGATATTTCTCGCTCGCCGGCGACCAGCGCGGGCTCGCTCCCACCTGCCGTGCAGTCATCGGGCGGGGCCGGTCGCGTACTCTCTGCGGCCGTGACGCCGGTCTCGTCAGCAGCCATCGCGCTGCTCTGCGTCCCGCTGCTCGCGCTCGGCGTGTCCGCGTGCGCGAGCACGACGTCGTGGCTCCTTCAAAGGCGAACATCAAGGCGGTCGCGCAGACGATCTCCGACCTGCAGACCGACGGCGACCGCGGGCGAAGCGCAAGAAGATCTGCGCCGACCTGCTCTCGAGCGCCGTGACCGCGCGCCTGAACTCGGCGCCCGGCGGCTGCAAGCAGGCGATCAAAAACCAGCTCTCGCAGGTCGACACCCTCGAAGCTGACGGTCGAGCGAGTCCGGCTGCACAGCGCCACGAGCGCGAGCGCCGAAGTCAAGAGCACCTACGCCGGCAAGAGCCAAGCTCAGCACCGTCGACACTCGTCAAGGAAGACGGCAGCTGGAAGATCTCGAAGCTGGGTTGAGCTCAGCTCAGGGCGCGGCCGTACTGACGCTCGTAGTACTCGCGGTAGTCGCCCGAGCGGATCGGCTCCCACCACCAGGCGTTCTCGCGATACCAGGCGACGGTTTCCTCCAGGCCCTCCTCGAAGCGCACCCGCGGCTCCCAGCCGAGCGCGCGGACCTTCTCCGAGGAGAGCGAGTAGCGGCGATCGTGGCCGGGGCGGTCGGTGACGTACTCGATCTGGGACTCCTCGCGCGCCCGTCAGCTCGATGATCCGCTTGACGACGTCCACGTTCGCGCACTCGTCGGGGCCACCCGCGTTGTAGACCTCGCCGGGGACGCCGTGCTCGAGCACGTGGCCGATCGCGCGCGCGAAGTCGGTCGCGTGGATCCAGTTGCGCACCTGCATCCCGTCGCCGTACACCGGCAGCGCGTCGCCGTGCAGCGCGTTCAGGATCATCAGCGGGATCAGCTTCTCCGGGTACTGATACGGCCCGTAGTTGTTCGAGCCGCGGCAGATCACCGCCGGCAGGCCGTAGGTGTGGAAGTAGCTCTGCACGAGCAGATCGGCGCCGGTCTTCGTCGCCGAGTAGGGCGAGGAGGGCCGCAGCGGCGACTCCTCCGTGAACGAGCCCTGCTCGATCGAGCCGTACACCTCGTCGGTCGAGACCTGCAGGTAGCGCAGCCCGCGCCGCGCGCGCGGCCTCGAGCAGCACGTGCGTGCCGAGCGCGTGCGTCTTCACGAACGCGTCCGGCTCGGCGATCGAGCGGTCGACGTGCGTCTCCGCGGCGAAGTTCACGATCGCGTCGGGCGCTGCCGGCTCGATCGCGCCGGCGACCGCCTCCGGGTCCTCGATCGCGCCGCGGATGAAGCGGTAGCCGGGCGCCTCGGCGACCTCGCGCAGGTTCTCCTCGCGGCCCGCGTAGGTGAGCTTGTCGAGCACCGTCACCTCGTCGCCCTGCTCGCCCACGCGCAGGCGCACGAAGGTCGAGCCGATGAACCCGGCGCCGCCGCAGACAAGTAGTTTCATGGCCGCATCATCCCATTCCTGCGCCCTCACGGCGCGCACGATCCGGCGCCGCGATCGTGCTCATGAGCGCGTCACTCCGGCCGCGCCGCCAGATATCCCGCGAGGCCGTCCTGCCAGGCGGCATCGGCAGCACGTCGTCGCGTTCGGACTCGAGCACCGAATAGGCCGGGCGCGGCGCCGGGCGCGCCATCTGCTCGCTGCTCGCCGGCTCGACGCGGCACGTCGACCTCGGCCTGGCGGAAGATCTCCTTGCGCGAAGCCGTTCCAGGAGACCTGCCCCGCGCCCGTCAGGTGGACGAGGCCGCTCGACCTCGCGCTCCAGCAGCCCCAGGACCGCCGGCGCCAGGTGCCCGGACCACGTCGGCGAGCCGATCTGGTCGTCGACGACCTGCACGGCGTCGCGCTCGCCCGCGAGGCGCAGCATCGTGGCGACGAAGTTCGGGCCGTCGACCCCGTACAGCCAGGCCGTGCGCACGACCGCGTGCCCGCGCGAGGCCGCCAGCACCTGCCGCTCGCCGTCGAGCTTCGTCGTCGCCGTAGACCGAGCGCGGCCCCGTCGGGTCGGACTCGACATACGGGCGCGGCCGGCCGTCGCGTCGAGCGGCGCGGCGCCGTCGAACACGTAGTCGGTCGAGATGTGCAGCAGCGGCGTGCCGATCTGCGCGCGGCCGCGCGCGCGAGATGCCGGCGCCGTCGCGTTGACCGCGTGCGCCTGCTCGCGCTTGCTCTCGGCGCCGTCGACGTCGGTCCACGCGGCGCAGTTGACGATCGCCTCGGCGGCCGCTCGCGCTCGCCGAACGCCGCGCGACGGCCGCCGCGTCGGTGATGTCGAGCTCCGGCAGGTCGACCAGCGACGAGCTCGTGCCGGCGCGCTCGCCCGCGCGCAGCACGTCGTGCCCGAGCATGCCGTGCGCGCCCGTGACGAGCAGCCTCACAGGATCGAGATGTCGGAGTTGTCGCCGACCATGAAGCGGTACGCGCGCGGCTGGCGGTCGCCGCGGCGCGACCGTCACGTTGCGCCCGAGCAGCGAGGACTCCATGCGCCCGTCGAGGTCGCAGACCGATGAGCCGGCGAGCAGGATCGAGTGCTCGACCTCGGCGTCGTTGATCGCGCAGTTCTCGCCGATCGCCGTGTAGGGCCCGATGTAGCAGTCGCTGCAGCCGCGCGCCCGCGCCGATCACCGCCGGCCCGCGCACGGTCGTGCGCTCCAGCCGCGCGCCGGCCTCGATCACGACGCGCCCGTCGACCTGGGAGTCGATCAGCTCGCCCTCGATGGCGCTCGGTCAGGTTGTCGAGGATCAGCCGGTTGGCCTCGAGCATGTCCTCCAGGCGCCCCGTGTCCTTCCACCAGCCGCGCACGATGTGCGGCTCGACGCGCAGCCCGCCGTCGACGAGGTGCTGGATCGCGTCGGTGATCTCGAGCTCGCCGCGCGCCGAGGGCTCGATCGCGCGCGCGGCGTCGTGGATCCCGGCGGTGAACATGTACACGCCGACGAGCGCCAGGTCGGTCGCGGGCTCGCGCGGGCTTCTCGACCAGGCGCACGACCCGGCCCGACCTCGCCCGGCGTGCCGCCGGCGCCGAGCTCGGCGACGCCGTAGTTCTCCGGGTCGGGCACCGGCGTCAGCAGGATCAGCGCGTCCGGCTCGTGCTCGCGGAAGGCCGCGACCAGGTCGGAGATCCCGCCCTGCAGCAGGTTGTCGCCGAGATACATCACGAACGGGCTCTCGCCGAGGAACGGCTCGGCGGTCAGCACCGCGTGGGCGAGCCCGAGCGGCTCGTCCTGCACGACGTAGGTGATCTGCACGCCGAAGCGCGAGCCGTCGCCGGCGGCTTCGCGGATCTCCTGCGCCGGTCTCGGGGGCGATGATGATCCCGACCTCCTCGATCCCCGCCTCCGCCATCGCCTCGATGCCGTAGAACAGCACCGGCTTGTTCGCGACCGGCACGAGCTGCTTGGCGCTCGTGTGCGTGATCGGGCGCAGGCGCGTGCCCTTGCCGCCGGAGAGGATCAGGCCCTTGAGTGGCTGCATCGCCCGGGCGGAGCCTACCGGGGCGGCAGAATCAGTAGAGCCCGCCGAGCTTGCGGTGGTCCCACGTCGCGCGGCGCCGCTCGACGAACTCGAGCGCCACGCGTTTCACGGCCTGCGCCGCGACCACGTCGCGTACCTCCGCGGCAGCTCCGCCGGGGGCTGCACGCCGCGCGGGACGGAATTGCGCAGCAGGATCTCCGCGCCCGAGCTCGGCCACCAGTCTCGAGCTCGCGATGGACGAGCACGTCGCACTCGAACATCACCCCGCGCAGCCCGTGGTACTCCTCCGCCGCCTCGACCTGCAACGTCGCGCGCGTATCCGTTCGAGATTGCGCACCTTCTGCGAAGAACCGTACGTCCACGCCCAGATCCGCGGGCTGGGCTCGCCGGCGGCGGGCGTCTCGCGGCACGTACCACAGCGGCATCGGTCGGCCATCCGCGCGTGCCCACCGTCGCGCAGGTGACGGTTCGCTCTTCTCCCAGGAACGCGGCAACCTCCGCTCGTCCATCTTGATCTGCTCGCGGCGGCTCATCCCGTTGCGAATGGTGTCGAGCTCACCCGCGCCCGCCAATGACCCAGCTCCGTCACCCATCCATCGTCGACACCCCGGCCGCCCTCCGTTGCGAAAATGGGCAGGTGGCTGCCCCGCTCAGTGAACTGCTCGTCGCCGACGCCGCCGCCTGGCGAGCTTGGCTGGGAGCACCACGGCGACGAGGATGGGGTCGAGCTCGTCCTCGCGAAAAGGGCATGACTCGAGCCGACAAGCCGACCTACGACAAAGAACCTGGAGGGAGGCGCTCTGCCATGCGGTGGATCGACGGCGAGGCGCGCCGGCGCGACGAGCGAACCTATCGTCAGCGCTTCACCCCCGATGGCGCGCGCAGCCAGATGGTCGGAGCGCAACGTCGGCAACGTCGAGCGACTGGCGCGCCGAAGGAACGGATCGCACGCGGGGCTGGCGCGCGGTGGAGCGGGCCAAGGCGGACGGCCGCCGGGAGAGCCGCTCCCCCAGGCAGAGCAAGACCGAGGTGCCTGAGACCCCGCCACGGCGCTGGCCGCCGCGCCCAAGGTGAAGGCCAAGTTCGAGATGCTCTCGGCCAGAACGCGACGCGGTGCGCTTATGGATCGACAGCGCGAAGCGAAGCGAGACCCGGCCGTCGCATCGAGGATTTCGTTGCGATGCTCGCCCGACGGGAGACGCTCCACCCGCGAAAGTGAGCCTTCGCCAGGTGGCGGCGATGTGCGCTCAGACCCCATCCGTTGCAATGAAAGGGAGCGTGGGTCGTTCAGGCTAGCAGCGATACAGAACAGGCACGCACAGATGCAATGGGACGGCGTGCGCCCCGCGCAGCTTCACACGCGCCGCGCGCACGGCCTCGCGGGCGTCCTTGGGCTTGAGTACGGCGGCGTCGCCGGCTTCCTTGAGGATCTCGCGTACGAGCCAGTCGAGCCCGCGAAGCTAGCTTGACGACGACCGAGCCGTCGCGGCGCTCCTCGACGACGCGCCGTGCCTCGCGCGCCCAGCGGCACGCTCAGGGAAGAGCGAGGACGCGCGCGCCGCGCGAGGCCTCGACCTCGCCGGTGCGCAGCAGCCGTCGACCTCCGCGGCCGGGTCGACCTCGGGGCGGGTATCGAAGCAATTCGTCGGTCACGATCGACGCGCTGATGTGGTCGAGGCGGTAGTGGCGCATCCGACGCGCTCGGGGTTGAACGAGGCGACGTACCAGCCCTCGCGGCCGTTCGTCGGCGCGTAGGGCTCGACCCGGCGCTCATGATCTGGTCCTGTTCTCTTGTAGTACTTGAGCTCGATGATCACGCCGCTCGACGATCGCGGTCGAGCAACCACGCGCTACGTCGAGTCGTCGCCCCCCGGCGTGGGCGACCTGCAAACCCTTTTCCATCGGGTCCTCGCCGAGCGCTGCGATGATCTTCTCGCGCGCGGAGGTGAGCGACCCTCCGGAAGGTGCTCGCTGATTAGGTCGATCGCCGCCACCAGCGCCTGGCCTCGACCGGCAACAGGCTGGGCGGGACGGTCGAAGTTGTCTCTGTAGGGCTCGGGGATCCACCTCGATCTCCCCTCCTCCTCTTCCTTGATCTCCGCGTACAGCACATACGAGCCGCCGCCGAAGTTGACGACGTTGAGCACGTTCACGTCCTCGCGCAGCTCCTCCTCGGAGAGCTGCAGCCGCTCGCACACCTCGGCGATCTTCACCCGGCCCAGCTCGCCCGGCCCTCCGGACTTCGTCCCCGCGCCGCCCGCGCGGCCGGCCTGGATCAGGATGCTCGCGAGCGTCACCAGCCGCGCGAAGCGCTCGGGCCTGATCGCGGTATCGCCTCCGCGGGCCGACGCGGCGGAGCCATCGCCGCCACCGCTCCCACGTCCTCCTGCACGCGCGCGCGGGAGGCAGAGCCATTGCCCACGCCACCGCCGCCGGTGCTCCCGCGGCGCGCGGTGCGGGTGGATGCGGTCCTCGCCGCCGCTCTTGCCGGTGCCGCCTCGGCCGTCACCGCAGTCGGGCGGGCGCCTCGCCATCGTGGCGCTCCTGGGAGCAGCTCCAGGGGGCCGCCCGTAGCTCCTCGGTCAACTCATCGGGGCCCTAGCAGACGCGCGTGCGCGCCGAGGCCGAGCACCCACGAGATCACGCTGCGCGGGTTCGAGTAGCCGGTCAGGAAGACCCTGTCGCCCGCGGACGCCTCCTCGCCGCCGAGGATCTCCTCGCTCGGGCTCACGGATCTCGCCGTAGCGACCGTGGCGTTCAGCAATACGTCGTCCAAGGCATAC
>CAWHAB010000011.1:0-234670 GCA_963827105.1 uncultured Solirubrobacteraceae bacterium
TTGCAAGCAGGAGGTCACCGGTTCGATCCCGGTTGGCTCCACTCGAGAAGTGCCTGCAAAGATGCGTGTTCTGATCCGGGACCTGCGGCTTCGGACGGCAGAATCGGGCGAGGAACCACTCGGTGCCGTTGAGAGCACAGCTCGCCTTGAGGCAGGCGGCCTCCTTGCGAGGGCTACGCGCCGTCGTCCGAGTGAGCCGCCGGTCGCTTGGCCAAGATCGGCACGCGGGCGCCGAGCGAGCGTCCGGCACGGGCTCAGCGCCTTGACACGACGGTTCGCTGCTGCAAATGCTTCGGTGAGGCTGCGGCGGGGGCTAGCAGGACGATCCGCTGGCCGGGGAGCAGCTCGATGTCTGCGTCGGCAGCGATGAGTTTGTGTCCTTCGCTGGCGGCGAGCACGCTGGAGCCTGCTGGCCAGCGCACTTCGCCGAGGCGCCGTCCGCAGGCGGTCGCCTGCGGGCTGATCGTGATCTCGAGGATCTCATAGCCGTCGAGCGGTGTCGTGGGGATGTGGACCTGCTTGTGTGGTTCCTTGACGGCGAACTCGGCGGCTTCGGCGCCTCGCTCGATGTCGCGCGCGGATGCCCGAGCGCGCTCCACCAATGTGCGCATGACATCTTCACGCGTGACCCAACCCTGCAGTGTGTGCTCGTCGTGGGCGAGGACGGGCAGCCCGTCGCGGCCGTAGAGCACAAGCTGGCGTAGCGCCTGCTCCAGGTCCTCGTCGCCAAAAAGTACTTGCGGGGCGCGTACGTCAGTGACGGGACCGACGAGCATGGCCAACATCTCGTGCGACACCCCAGACTCGAACCCCGCTGGCGCGAGTGGCCGAGTCGGCCCATCGCAGTTGGCCACCGGCTGCATCACCTCGGAGACGGTGAGTGTTGCGAGTGCGCTTGTGGGCTTCGGCTGCTCGATGTCGATGCCGCGTCGCAGCAGCTTGGTGGTGTAGATGGAGCCGTAGGTGAGTTGCTTGCTGGTCGCGGCGGCGATCCCGCAGGCGAGCATCACGGGGAGCGTCAGCGTGAAGTTTCCGGTCATCTCGAGCACGCTCGCGATCGCGGTCAGCGGGGCCTGGGTGGCGCCTGCGAAGACGCCTCCCATCGCGATGATCGCGTACATCGCGGCCGGGCCGACGTCGGCTCCGAAGATGTGGCGAGCGGTGAGCCCGAAGGCCATGCCCCCCGCTGCGCCGGTAAACAGCGACGGCGCGAACACGCCACCGGAGCCGCCGATCGAGAGGGTGAGGCTCGAGGCGACTACCTTGCCGACCATCAGGATCACGATCAGCCAGAGCGCTTCGTGGCCGGCAACGATGTTATCCATCACGGGGTAGCCGACTCCATACATTTGCGGCACGGCGAGCAGCAGCACGCCGAGCGCGATGCCGCCGACGGCGGGGCGCGCCCACTCCGGGCGACCCTTCCATACGCGATCGAGATAGTCCTCCAGGCCATACAGGAAGGTCTTGAAGCCAACGCCGAGGAGGCCGGCGGCGAGGCCGAGCACGGCGATCAGCAGGTAGGTCGCGTCGGGTGGTGCGAGCAGGTCGTGCGGGAAGGTTGAGAAGAACGGCCCCGAGCCGAAAAACGCGCGGCTGATCAGATCAGCGCTGACCGCCGACACCGCCGTGGCGAATAGGGCGTCGAGTGAGAACTCGCGTAGCACGATCTCAAACCCGAAGAACAGGCCCGTGAGTGGTGCGTTGAACGTACCCGCGATCCCGCCGGCGGCGCCGCACGCGACGATGATCCGCAAGTTGCGCTCGGACATGCGGACCTGCTGGCCGACCGTCGACGCAAAGGCCGAGCCGATCTGCACGATCGGCCCCTCGCGCCCGACTGAGCCGCCGGTGCCGATGCAGATCGCTGAAGCGAGTGCCTTGGTGAGGGTCACCTGCGGGCGAATCCGCCCGCCGTTCTCGGCGACCGCGAGCATCACCTCCGGGACCCCGTGCCCGCGGGCCTCGCGCGCGAAGCGCTGGATCAGCGGCCCGTAGAGCAGACCGCCCAGCACCGGGATCACCAGAAAGAAGCCGACCCCCAGCCACGCCAGGTGTGCACTCGCGACGCGACCCTGCTGGCCGAACTGCTCGTGCCCGGTCGCGATCCACGTGACCGCATAGACCAGCTCTCGAAAGACGACCGCGGCCAATCCGGCCCCCCCGCCGACCAGCAGCGCCATCGCCACCAAACCCAGCCGCGAGCCGCCGAGCCACGCCGTGACCCCCCTCCCTCGCGTCATTGGTCGATCCCCCACCCTAGCGACCAGTCCTGCTCCGGCACCTCGCCGGCTGCGTCGGCGAAGACCCGCAACGCCCTGAGCGCTGAGGCCCGGTCTGCCCGCGGCATACGCCGCAGGATCTGTGCGATCTCTACGCGGCGACGACGCGTCACCTCCTCGACCAAGGCGCGCCCCGCAGGCGTGAGCGAGATCCGTACTCCCCGGCGATCGGTGCTGATCCTCCGCCGCTGCACAAGCTGCTTACGCACTAGGCGATCGCACATCCGCGTTGCCGTCGAGCGATCCACGCCAAGGGCCGCCGCCAGATCGGCCAGGCGCTGGGGACCGCGCGCCGCCAGTTCCACGAGCGCACGGTATTGGGGGAGCGTCACATCCTCCGCCAGATCCGCCAGCGAACGCGCGGCGACCGCCACAAGTGCTCGGCTGGCGCCAAGCACCGCGTCGACAAGATCATCCCGATCGTGTAGCGGCGTGACGCTCTTGCCGGCCGTAGTCGTCTCATGCATAGTGCGATTATTGCACTATGCACCTATTCTCGCAGGGCTTCCCGAACCACCGCAGTCGCTGGCTCGAGAGCTGCTGCTTGGTGACCGGCCGCAAAGGCTCGGCCCGGGCACGGTACGCCTCTGGCAGACTTCCGCCTCAACCTGGCCCCGGGCGGGGCGCTTTTGTCAGCTTGGCAGTGCCTGGAGAGCGGCGAGGATGTCCGCGACCTCAGTCCGGCCGGTGTAATCGGGGTGGATGTCGACGAACCGGACAACGTGGTCGGGGTCGACGATCACGACGGTCGGCATCGGCAGCACAGTGGCCCCGTCGGCGCGCGTGGCGCGGATGTCGACGCCGAGCTTGCGCTGCGCCGCGAGTCCGTCCTCGGACGGCTCGAATGTGATTCCAAGCGAGGAGGCAAGCTCGGCACTCGTGTCGCTCACGACGGTGTAGGTCAGGTCGCGCTTCTCCTGCGTGCTGAGTGACGCATCGGGCGTCTCCGGCGAGACCGCGACCAAGCGAGCCGAGTATGCGCCGAGGCCGGGCAGGAGGTCCTGTTGGTAGGTATGAAGTGTGATGTTGCAATACGGGCACCAGCCTCCCCGGTAGAAGACGATCACGGCAGGGCCGTCGGACGTGAGCTCGTCAAGCGTGCGCGTGTGGCCTGTCGCGTCGCGTAGCGCGAACAGCGCCAGCGTGTCGCCAACGGATACCGCACCCGCCGGGACTCCGGCAGCGGCGAGCACGGCCTGGTCGGCCTCGAACACCGCGGCTACTTCCGCTGGCAGCTGGCTGGCGACGGCCGCTTTCACCTCGTCGGCCTGCTCGGCGATCGCTGTCATCGCTACTCGTTCCTTTCGTCGGACTGGACCAATCGGTCCACCAAGGAGGGAGCCTACCAGGTCTGGACCAAACGGTCCAGCCGTATAGACTCGGCAGATGACAGATGCTCAGCCAGCGACCGTGAGAGGGCGGGAGACGCGCGCGCGGATCGTGCGTGCAGCTGCCGAGCTGGTGACTGAACGCGGGGTCGCGAGCACGTCACTCGACGATGTTCGAACCCGAGCACACGCGTCCAAGAGCCAGCTCTATCACTACTTCGCCGACCGCGACGACCTCATGCGCGCCGTCGCTAGCGCCGCGAGCGACGACGTCGTCCACGGCCAAGCCGAGTTGTTCGCGGAGCTCGACACGATGGACGGCTTGCGTGCCTGGGCCGATGCGCTTGTGAGCCTCCAGCAGAGACGCCACGCGAAAGGTGGCTGCCCGATCGGCTCCCTCGCCGGGCAACTCGCCGAACGGGACGAGGGCGCCAGGCTCGCCCTCGCTGACGGTCTCGACCGGTGGCAGTCCGCGATCCGCGTAGGACTCGAGCGGATGGCAGCCCGCGGCGAGCTGGCACTCGACGCCGACCCCGACGCCCTCGCTCAACACACCCTTGCAGCCGTGCAAGGAGGCCTATTGCTCACCCAGATCCGACGCGATCCCAGCGAGCTCCGCTCAGCTCTCGACGGCGCGCTGGAGGCGATTCTCGCCGCGCGCGTCCCGCGCTGATCCTTGGCGCCCGAGTCCTCACGGCCGCGTCCGCCAGCGCGGGTGGGTGCGTCGCCAATCGTCTTGTTCAGTCCACTCATCTCTGCGCCCCGTTGATCCGAGGGCTACTGATCGCGCCCGCCTGGATGCCCCACGTCTCGAGTATGCGCTGGTATGTCCCGTCTGCGACCAGTGTCTTGACCGCAGACAGCACGGGGGCCGCCAGGCCGCTGCTCTTCGCGGTCGCGAACCCGTAGGGGGCGATCCCGTATGTCCCGACCACTTCAACCGGATTTTCTGCTGAAAGTACTCCTTGGTAATAGGCGAATGGGGAATCGGCCATCGCCACCTGGGCTTGGCGGTCAGCGACTGCGGCGCTGGCTTCGCTCTGGGTCGCGTAAGACAACACCGAGACAGGCCTCTCACCCGCCGTTCTGCATCGCGTGCTCTGCGCCGTCGCGTCTTGCTGCTCTGTCGTGCCCCTAGCAACTGCCACGACGTGTCCACAGAGCCCAGCGAGGTTTTCGACATCGCTATAGACATAGGCGCTTGAATAGAACGATGTTCCGGCGGCGTAGTAGTCGACAAAGTCGACCGTCTGCTCGCGTTTCTTGGTGTCGGTGAAGGAGGAGGCCCCAACGTCGTAGTCGCCGGCTGCGACCCCGGCAAGGATCTTGTCGAACGGCTCAAAGACGAACTTCACCTTCAGACCCATCAACGCGGCAACGGCGCGCATCAGTTCTGGATCCATACCGGTCACCGTGCGGTCTTCCGGGCTGCGGAACTCGTTTGGGGGATATGTGGGGTCGGTGGCGACCGTCAACGTCCCCTTGGTTTTGACGGCGTTGGGGACCTGCGCCGCGATTGACGCGCTCTCACCGCTGTGCATCGTCGACGCGTTGCCGCACCCCGCTAGCGCCAGTAGCACGAACAGCAATGCGCCGGCGACAGTGCCCGGACCGTTCATTCGCGTCATATCCGCATGAGTCTGCGGCTCGTAAACTCCTCGGCTATCACGTGGCGAAGTATCCCGCAGCGACGTGAAGCGGCCGCGCAGCCGAGGGAGTCGGCGAGCGTCCGTGCGCCGCTGCGTGCCGCCGTGCGAAGCCAGGCAAGTGTGTTCCGGAGAGCCGCCCCACGACGCTGTCGCTGCGGACGAGGCGCGATTGCGCTGACTGAGGCTTGACATGCGATTGTTTAGCGAGAATGCTGCTCGTGAGGCGACCAGAACTCCAAGTGGGAGACGGGCCGCGCTCCCCCAGCGTGTGTGCCCTCGCGATGGTGCGCTCCGCGCGCTGCGGATCACTGTATGCGACCGTCGGCGCCGATCACAAACCCCGGCAAGCCGAAGCGCTCGGCCAACAGCTCAGGGATCGCGTCGCGGGGCGGATGGGAGACGTGCGTGCCGCTGGGCGACTGCACTCGCAGCTCAAGCGACCCGCTCCAGTCGCTGATCAGCTCGCGGCTGCCGTCCGGGCGGTGGACGGCAGCCGCGAGGCCGAACACGAAGGGCGACTGCGGATTGGTTGACGTCCACCAGTTGCTCGTCTCGATGTCGACACGCGGGACAGGCTGCGGCGGGAAGGCGTACACGTCAGACCATGCGCCGTCCGCCAGCGTCTGAAGGACGAGCTCAGGACCTTCCTCGACCATCCGGAAGCTCCACCCCGACTGCTCGTGAGCGGCGCCGCCGTACGGGCCGCTCGGGATCGGGTCAAGAAGTGTCCCGAGGCCGAAGCCGACGTCGGCGTGCCAGACGCAGCCGTCACCATCTGTCACACGCAACACGAGGTGGCTACGGGGCCGCACGGTGCCCGGTGGTGCCCCAGCCCGTACACGGGCTAGCAGCGGCTCGACCTCCAGACCGAGGTGCTCAAGCGCCGAGGCGAGCAGCAGGTTCTGCTCAAAGCAGTAGCCGCCGCGCCGCTCGCGAACCAGCTTGCGCTCCAGATCCTCCTCGACGAGCGATACCGGGATTCCGCGATGCGGATCGAGGTTCTCAAACGGGATCGACGTTGCGTGCGCGCGGTGGATGCTGCGCAGCGTCGGCTGCTCGCTCGCGCTCAGAGCGATCCGCTCTAGATACGCGTCGAAATCGAGCATCCCAGCAGCCTAACCGCAGGCGTCGGTCCGCGGCCCGTTGATTTGACAGGATCACCAAACAGGCGCGGACATCGGCGTCCAGGCCGAGGTTGCCACAGGCTCGCTTAGGCCTAAACGCAGAGGTCAGGGATACCCCGATCGGCACCTGTATGCCCCTCTTCTGCTTTTTACTTCAGTCAGAGCTTCGGTCAAGGCCCTCGATGGGGATGGGGGCGTGTTGGACGCCTCCTTGTGCCCGCCGTGCTCCGATCCACACGCTGAGGGGTCCGTAAATGCCCTCATCGGCTGCCCGAATGGTGACACTGACTGTTCGTCCATTGCAGGGCCAGGCCACCGTGCTGCCCGCGGCAGGTGTCGATTTCTTCAGAGTGGATGTCTCTGGCCCGACCAGAGCAGCGGATGTTCTCGCGGTCGCCGACGGCGTACCGGCAGCGGTCGCCGTACTGGGCGGAGCCGGATCGGTAGAGCGCGCGACGAGAGCCTTCCTGGACAGGTTCGACGTGAGCGACGGTTCATTGGCCCGATGTCCGGCTGAGGTCGACGCAATCGCCGCGGGGGAGGCTGACAGTCTGACTGCCGTGCTCGACGGCGTCGAGGCGAACCTTGTCGCTGCGGTCGACTCAGTCGGCCGGCGCCGGGTGGTGCTGACGATCCCTGACGCGGGCGACGCGGTGGATGGCGACCAGGTGAGTCCGGTGCTCCAAGAGCCGCTGGACGAAAGCCCGGCGATCATTTGGCTGAAGGACCTGGACGGCCGGTACATCCGCGTGAATCGCCGCTACGTTGACGAGATCGGGACCGATGCCGAGCGGGTCTGCGGCCGCACCGATCACGAACTCACTTCCATGTGGTCGATCGAAGGTATGCGACTCGCGGAAGAGGACAGTGCCGCCGGGCGCGAGCTCCTGGAGCTCGAGTATCGGATCGGCGCCTTCGAAGAGCGCCCCGCGTTCACTGTTCTGCGCTTTGCGCTGCGCAACGGCGAGGGCCAGCCGACGACCACCTGCAGCGTTGCTGCTCCGGCCACGGAGGAATCGGTGGCACGTTCGGAGTGCGAGCGACTCATGAGGATCGATCGCTGGGGACGGCTCGACGTGTTTGCGATTCGTCAGGAGCTACTCGAGCAGTGGGGGCTCATGCTCACCGACGGAAAACCCGATCCGCTGATCGATCGGCACGACTCCATCCGAGCGCTGACGATTGAGCGAGACCAGGCGCTCGTCGAAGTTGCGCGGCTGAACGAGCTGGTGGAGGAACACGAGCAGCAGGACAGTCGCAACGACGGGTCGGAAGGGCGCGTAGAGGAGCTTGAGACCGCTGTCGGTGTTGAGCGGGCCCGCGCCTGCGAGCTGGAGGAGTCACTCGCGCAGGCGCAGGCACGTGTCGGTGAGTTGGATGCTGAGCTGACGACCGTCCGGGAGCAGCTCGGGGACCACCAGCATGTTGACGACCTCGAGGCCGCTGTGGTGGAGCAGCGGGCCCGGGCGGAGGAGTTGGAAGGCGCGGTCTCGGCCGAGCAGGCTCGCTCCGGTGAGCTCGAGCAGTCACTGGCGCAGGCGCAGGCACGTGTCAGCGAGCTGGAAGGTGCGGTCGCCGCTGACCAGACGCGAGGCGGCGAGCTCGAGCAATCATTGGCTGCGGCGCAGGCACGTGTCGATGAGTTGGATGCTGAGCTGACGACCATCCGGGAGCAGCTCGGGGACCACCAGCATGTCGACGAGCTCGAGGCCGCCGTCGTGGAGCAGCGGGCACGGGCCGAGGAGCTGGAAGGCGCGGTCTCGGCCGAGCAGGCTCGCTCCGGTGAGCTCGAGCAGTCACTGGCGCAGGCGCAGGCACGTGTCAGCGAGCTGGAAGGCGCGGTCGCCGCTGACCAGACGCGAGGCGGCGAGCTTGAGACCGCTGTCGGTGTTGAGCGGGCCCGCGCATGCGAGCTGGAGGAGTCACTCGCGCAGGCGCAGGCACGTGTCGGTGAGTTGGATGCTGAGCTGACGACCGTCCGGGAGCAGCTCGGGGACCACCAGCATGTTGACGACCTCGAGGCCGCTGTGGTGGAGCAGCGGGCCCGGGCGGAGGAGTTGGAAGGCGCGGTCTCGGCCGAGCAGGCTCGCTCCGGTGAGCTCGAGCAGTCACTGGCGCAGGCGCAGGCACGCGTCAGCGAGCTGGAAGGTGCGGTCGCCGCTGACCAGACGCGAGGCGGCGAGCTCGAGACCGCGGCCGTGGAGCAGCGGGCCCGGGCGGAGGAGTTGGAAGGCGCGGTCTCGGCCGAGCAGGCTCGCTCCGGTGAGCTCGAGCAGTCACTGGCGCAGGCGCAGGCACGTGTCAGCGAGCTGGAAGGTGCGGTCGCTGCTGACCAGACGCGAGGCGGCGAGCTTGAGACCGCTGTCGGTGTTGAGCGGGCCCGCGCCTGCGAGCTGGAGGAGTCACTTGCGTACGCGCAGGCACGTGTCGGTGAGTTGGATGCTGAGCTGACGACCGTCCGGGAGCAGCTCGGGGACCACCAGCATGTCGACGAGCTCGAGGCCGCTGTGGTGGAGCAGCGGGCCCGGGCGGAGGAGTTGGAAGGCGCGGTCTCGGCCGAGCAGGCTCGCTCCGATGAGCTCGAGCAGTCACTGGCGCAGGCGCAGGCACGCGTCAGCGAGCTAGAGACCGCGCTGACCAGCACCGCCCAAGCGCACGTCGGGGAGCCGCACGCGCCGGGCGGTGAGGCGCCCGAGGCTCCGGCCTCGGAGAGCGGTAGCGTGGTCAGGTGGGCGGGAAGCTCGCAGCGCGCCCTCTCGGCCGCGCTCGTCGGACTCACCGAGTGGCGAGCGGTACTCGGCCACGCGGTTGACACTCTCGGTGGCGAGGGGGGATGGGATGCCGCCATCGCTTGGTACCTCGAGAGACCGAGCGGGCCGATGACTTGCGCGTCGATATGGACGGCGGACGGCGCCGGCCTAGCTTCGCTGGAGAGCCGGACCTGGAAGCACCGGGTGGACGCGTCGACCGGCGAGTTCGCTCGGGCGCGCAACCGAATGGCGGCAACCTGCCTGCTCGAGTTGCAATCGGCCGAGGACCCACTGCTCAGGCTCGCAGCGGCGGAGGGCATGGGCTCAGCGTTGCTGGTACCGATCATCGACGGTAGCGACACGATCGCTACGATCGCGTTGTTCTCGCGGACGGCTGCCCCTCCGGGCGCGGAGCTGATGGTTTCGCTTGACGCGATCGCTCTGCAACTCGCAGCGATCGGGCACATATGCAGACCGAGCTACTCGCCCCGGTGGGGGGTGGCACGGGTTTGAGAGTCGGCTCACGATTGTCGTTCCGACAACCACTCTCGCGCAAACGCCCGGCCCCGCCACGAACAGGCCCCCGCGACGCGTCGCAACCGCCGGTTCAAGTGATCGCACATGCAGAACCGCATGATATGATGCATATGTGTCCAAGACCATTCAAATCCGGGACATCGATGACGAGGTCTACGCTGGCCTCCGCAGGCGCGCCGCCGAGGAGGGACTCAGCGTGCCTGAGCTGATGCGCGCCGAGGCGACGCGGTTGGCCTCCGTCCCCAGCATCGCTACATGGCTCAAGTCAACGCGCCGGCGCTCCTCGGCGATCGGAAGTCACGATGTTCTAGAGGCACTCGACGAGCTGCGCGATGCTGGTCGTTGACGCCTCGTGCGTCGCCGAGGTTGTTCTCGCGGGCCCCGATGCCGACCCCGTGCGAGCACGACTTGAAGGCGAACCAGAGCAGGTCGCTCCGCATCTGGTGGACGCCGAGGTTCTGGGGGTTGTCCGGCGCGCGCACTTGCGCGGCGAGCTCGACCGAACAGCAGCGGACCAGGCGATCGACGATTTGTGGTCCTGGCCGGCTACGCGCATAGACCACCGTCCGCTGCTCGACCGCGCATGGCAACTGCGCAACTCTCTGAGCGCGCCGGACGCCCTGTACGTAGCGCTTGCCGAGGCACTGGACGCCACGCTGCTCACACTCGACCGCCGCCTCGCCCGAGCCAAGGGGCCGCGCTGCGCGGTTGACGTTCCGAACGAGAGCGAGGACGTCCCCCGCGGGACGCGTTAGCTAAGTCGCGCCTGGACGATCCATCGGCATCGCGGTGCACGCGACCAGGCGTGAGTCCGCAAGGGCCGCTGCGCGGTGTTCATGGACGCGCAGGTAGTCCGCGTCCGATGCCATCTCCAGGAACTTCTGCCGTGAGGGATATTCGACCATCAGCGCCATGTCCCATTCGAGTCGCTCCGGACCAATCACCATCTGCTTTGCGTCGACCGCGAGCAGGAGTTGCCCCCCAACGCGGGCCAAGAAGGGGGCTGTGGCTTGCGCGTAGCGTTCGTAGGCCTCGCGGCCGCTGATGCCCTCGTCGATGCCGTCGGCGCGATCCTTGAAGCGCAGGAGGTTGAGCATGATCACTGGCTCGGCCGAGTCCCGGTCCGCCATCAGCCCTTCGATCTGCGTCTGCGTGGGTGCGATAGCCATTGCTCTCCTTTGTCGTTGAGGTCCCGGCCGGTCTGTCCCGAGCTCGAAGGCAGCGTCGTGGGCCGGCCGGCGGACTGACTTACGGCTCGTGATCGGGCGCGGGTGCGCGTCTGTCGACGATCTGTGCCGCGTCTGGCAGCTCGGTCCGCGAACGATCGACCAGGACCGGTGCGTCGACCGCTTCGCTCAGGGCGCCGGGCGCGGCGTCAGCAGCGGACTCCAAAGCGTGGAGGACGGCTTGCACGAATGCTTCGGGTCGATCGTTCTGCAGATAGTGGTTGGCGCCAGGGACGAGATAAAGCGCGTTGCGCCCCGGCTTGAACCTGAGGTGCTCGTGCCATACGTGGTTTGCGACCCTGATCGGCGAGACCCTGTCGTACATGCCCCAGATCACCGTCGTCGCGAGCGTCGTGGCGGCGAGCGACTGCAGCCATTGCTGCTCGTCCACTGAGCGCTCACGGAGGTACTGGATCGTTTCGTGCAGCACGCCGATGCCGTCGTCGTGCGCGAATGTCGCGGCAAGGGCTCGCACCTCAGGGTCGTGGGGACCGCGGGGCGGCGTGAAGGTCAGAGCGCCCATACCTGCCGCGAGCAGCTCCGGCGTCAGCTGTTGGAGCACTTCCGGGTCGTGGAGCATGAGCCGCTGCGCGTCCGTCAGGTTCGAGAGCGGCAGAAAGATATTGCCGTTGGAGAGCACCAGGTGCTCGAGCGTTACTCGGGCGCGCTTTTCCGCCGCGTGCGCCGAGTGGATGAGCGCGACGCTGTCTCCCCGGTCGTGGGCGGCCATGACAACGGACTCGGCGCCGACGACCTCCGCGAGGTAGTGGTCCAGCAGCTCGGCGTCGCGCCGCAGGCTGTAGCCCCACATGCGAGGCTTGTCCGAGAACCCATAACCGGGGAAGTCGAGCATGCACACTCGGTAGCGCGTGCTCAGTCGCTCGGACACATCGAACCAGTCGATGCTTGACGTGGGAAAGCCGTGGACCAGTGCCAGGACGGGAGCATCCGAGTCCCCCAACTCCACGTGGAAGACATCTACAGGTGCAGCGTCCTCGTGCTCCGGGCTCCACGAGAAGCGCGTGCCCCTGGCGCGCCACTCATCCGCACGGGAGGTCATGAGGCGACCCTACTACGCGGCTGGAGCGGCCCCGCGACGGGGTGCTCCAGCGGCATCGCGCAGCCCCGCTTGCGGTGCGCGAGGGGCGGACGACTCAGCCGACGGCCTCGACCTCGCACGGTGGCGGTCGATGGCGTCCCACAGGCGTCGTCGAAGGGCTCGGTCGCCAGCAGGCAGAGGACGATGGGCTCGTGCGGCAGGAAAGGCGCGCGCCGCTCAGGAAGACCAGCCTACGGGGAGCGAGTGCATGGAGCTCCTCAGCCAGTACAAGCTCGGCGTCGGCGCCCCGCGGCATAGCAGCCAGAAACAGCATCCCCCCGCACTTCGGATTAGAGTGCGGACGTCACCGGCAGCTCTGGTGAGATCGGACGAAGGGTGGAGATGTGAGCAAGCGGGCGCTGCGCGCAAGCCTCCTGAGCGGGCTCATCTTCGCGTTCGCTGCCCCCGCGGGCGCCGGGGCCAGGCCCTTGAAATCGCAACCGAAGCCGAAGCAGTACATCCTGGTCGAATTCACGACCGGCGGCAGTACGAAATTCTTCGTGTATCCGAAAAGCAAGACCTGGGAACTACCCGACGAACGTATCTCCGGCAGCTACACCGAGACGCACAGGGGCCACCAGATCGAAATCGTCTACGTCGGCGAAGACCCTGTCAGCGAAGAGGAATGCGACATGACGCTGCTGTGGCCGGCACACCCGAAAACGGAACACGTGGATCCGTACGGGACGGAGCGCTGCTATACGCGCTCCGGGCCTCTCCCGCCGCGCGAAGTCTACGTCCTCGGCGACAAATAGCCGTCGCGGATGTTCGAGACGTTGATCTATGAGACCGCGGGTGCGGTCGCGACGATCACGCTCAACCGGCCGGACCATCTCAACACGATCGTCCCGCCGATGCCGCAGGAGTTGGAGGCGGCGGTGAGCGATGCGACTCGCGACGCCGAGGTCAAGGTGCTCATCCTGCGGGGGGCAGGGCGATCCTTCTGTGCCGGCTTCGACTTCGCCGACGGCTTCCATCATTGGGATGAGGAGCTGAGCACGGACGGGGAGTGGGACCCCGGGAAGGATTTCGCTGTCGCGACGGCGGCAAGCCTCGGAGTCGTCCCTCGCTTCATGAGCCTGTGGCGCAGCCCCAAGCCCGTCATCGCCCAGGTCCACGGCTGGTGCGTCGGCGGCGGAAGCGACCTCGCGCTCTGCGCCGACCTGGTGATCGCGAGTGAGGACGCCCGGATCGGTACTCCCTATTCACGTATGTGGGGCTGTTATCTGAGCGGAATGTGGATCTATCGGCTCGGTCTCACACGCGCGAAGGAGTACGCGCTGACGGGCAAGCCGCTCTCGGGCGTCGAGGCGGTGGCCGCTGGGCTGATCAACGCGGCGGTGCCCTTCGACCGGCTCGAGGAGGAGGTCGGCAGGCGGGCCGAGGAGCTCGCCGGGATTCCCGGCTCGCAGCTCGCGGCGATGAAGCTGATCGTCAACCAGGCGTACGAGAACATGGGACTCGCCTCGACCCAGCTGCTCGGGCCGGTGCTCGACGGGTTGATGCGGAACACCCCCGAGGCAAAGGCGTTCATCGAGCTCGCCGACCGCGGCGGCGTCGGCGGCGCCGTCGCCAGACGGGACGCTCCCTTCGGCGACTACAGCCAGGCGCCGCCTGAGGGACGGCCGGATCCGGCCAACGTCATCTCCCCGGGCCGGCCGCCGCGGGACGCTCCGGCTTGACGGCGCCGTAGCGGCGCCAATGCTGCTCCGGGATCGCATCGGGATCCTTGTACCAGTGCCACACGCACGGATCCTTCGCGTAGTCGTCCGGGGGCTCGCATGGGTACAAGGGATAGCCCGACCACTGGATCGGGAGGGACTCGTTCATGAAGCTGCAGTGCGTGCAGTAGAGCGGGAAGCCCTCGCGTCCGAACGACCAGTCGTGCGCCGCGCGCGTGCGCCCGCCGTCGGGCAGGCCCTCATAGGCGCCGTTGCGGACGAGGCGCTGGCCGGAGCCGCAGGGGTGCATCGAGAAGGTCACCTTCTCCTCATCCTCGGTGATCGTGAAGCTTCCCGGATTGGGTCCCACGCCCGAGGCTGAATGGGCGCGCCATGTCGCGGCGAGCAGCGCGACGATGTCGCGGCGGTCCAGATCGAGGATCGCGTCGTGGTGACGACGCCAGCCGCGGCTCATGCTCTCGCTCCAAGCCTCCGCGACCGCGTCCTCGCCGAGGCGCTGCTGGATGAAGGAGACGAGGTCGAGCAGACCCGAAGCCATCAGATCGTGCAGCATCTGCCACTCGTGCTTCATCTCCCCGCAGAGCCCTCGCGCTGTGTCGAGCTCGCCCGCGTCGATCGCCTCGATCGCGCGGTCCATCGTCGGGCGGGAGAGCTCGGCGAGCTCCTCCTCGGAATACCAACGGTCTGTCATCGTTACCTCCTCGTGGCGGACGGGAGCCAATCATGACTGAGCTGCGCAGAGCACTCGTGACCGGTGCGGCGCGGGGTATCGGCGCCGCGATCGCCGGGCGCCTTGCACGAGACGGTCTCGACGTGGTCACGCTCGACCGCGCCCCCGGTTGCGACATCTCCCTCGACGTGGCCCGCGACCCCTTCCCCCCGCTCGCAGACATCGACGTGTGTGTCGCAAACGCCGCCCTGACAGCGACGATCGCCCCTGCGCACCGTATGACCCGCGAGCAATGGGACGCGGACATCGCAGTGAATCTGACGGGTGCCTTCCGCACGGTCCAGGCGTGCCTGGGCGGAATGCGCGAGCGCAGGTCCGGCCGGATAATCATGATCTCGAGCGTCGCCGCCGTCGCCGGGCTGCCCGGCCAGGTCGCCTATGCCGCATCCAAGGCGGGTCTTCTCGGGATGGTAAAGACCCTCGCCGCCGAGGGCGCGGCGCTTGGCCTCACCGCGAACGCGATCCTCCCGGGGATGGTGGCCACCGAGCAGGTGCTGCGGATGCCCGAGGAGGTGCGCGAGCGCGTCGTCAGCGCGCTCCCGAGCGGACGCATGGTGCAGCCCGCCGAGATCGCCGCGGTGGCCGCCTTCCTCGCGGGCGCGGAGGCCGCCCAGATCAACGGGCAGGGGATCGTCGTCGACGGGGGAGCGTCGCTGATGGCGCTCTCGCTGGGGAGCGAGAGGACGAAACAGTGAGCTCGCCGAACCGCGACCGTGGCGCGAGCGAGCTCACCGGTTTGATGTGGATTCAGGCAAGCGTCGCCGTGGTATCCCCGTGACCTCCCATGCTCGGCCCAATGCACTTCCGAACAACCCGACGATGACGAGCACCAGAGCGCGCTGCAATGCAGAGCTCTGAGTGTCGGCCAGGAGCGCAACGGCAAGGCCGAGCTGGATCGAGTAGCCCCCCACCGAAATGACCGCAAAGGTGATGTTCAGCCTGCGGGTGGGAAAGCCGCGAGAGAAGTTCCCGGCGCGCTTAGCTCCCCCTATCAAGCTGCCGCTGCCCAGCAGGCCGACGATCGCCATCACGAGGCTGGATATCCCGAGCACCGCGGCGGCTCCGGTCAACGCGACAAGCGAGACGAAGAAGGCGTCCACGAGAGCAAGGAATGCACTGCCCGCCAGAGCGGTCCGCCGCTCCCGAGTTTTAGCGTCCTCATCGTCGGCGTTGACGATCGACACGGCCACGACCAGCAGGCCGAGGACGGCCGCGGATGCGCCCGCGCTCGCGGCGAAGAACATTTCGTAGTGGCCGAGCAACAGCGCCACCTTACGAGCACTCCCGGTTGCACGCGTCGACGACCGGCGTCAGCGATCGACAACGGCGTGGGCGAAGCAGCGCGGCCGTGCGCGGCATTTCGCGAGTAAAGTCAGCTCCGTGGCTGCTCCAGGAAGTCAACCGACGCCGGAGGGCGATCTCGGGTCGTTGGACTTCTGGGGCAGGCCGGCCGAGGAGCGCGATCGCTACTTCGAGGTGCTGCGTCAGGGCGCGCCGATCTCACGCCATGAGCCCCTGGAGGACATTCTCGGGCTGCCCGATCAGGGCCGCATGCACTACTGGGCGATCGTCCGCTACGAGGACATCCGGCGTATCTCGCGCGACCCATCGAGTTTCCGCTCCGGCGACGGTGTCCAGTTCGCCGACGCGCCGCCGGAGATACTCGAGGCCTCGCAGTCGTTCCTGGCGATGGACGCGCCGCGTCACAGCAAGCTGCGCGGTCTGGTCTCCTCCGCGTTCACGCCTCGGCAGGTCGCGCGGATCGAGAGCGGCATCCGCGTCAACGCGAAGCAGATCGTCGAGGATGCGGCCACGACCGGCGGCGGCGACTTCGTCGATCTGATCGCCAAGCGGCTCCCGCTGCAGACGATCTCCGACATGCTGGGGGTGCCGGCGTCTGATCGCGAGCGGGTCATGGAGGCGGCCGACACGCTGGTCGCGGCCGCCGACCCCGAGGTGTTCGGCGATCGTGAGCCGATCGAGGTGCTCGGCGGCGCGCTGTGGACCTTGACCGAGTTCGCCACCGAGCTTGCCCAACATCGCGAACAACATCCGGGGGATGACCTGATGACCGCGCTGGTCCAGGCCGAGGTCGACGGCGAGCGCCTGACACACGCGGAGATCGCAGCGTTCCTGGTGCTCCTGTCGGTCGCCGGCAACGACACCACCCGCCACACGACCTCGCACGCGATTCGTGCGCTGACGCTCCACCCCGCCCAGCGCGCGCTGCTGATGCACGACCCCGAGGCACTGCTGCCCGCCGCCGTCGAGGAGTTCGTCCGCTGGGCATCGCCCGTGATGACGTTCAGGCGCACCACGACGCGGGAGGTCGAGCTCCATGGCCAGCGCCTTCCGCCCGGGGAAAAGGTCGTTCTCTTCTATCACTCGGGCAACCGCGACGATCGCGCGTTCGAGCGGCCGTGGGAGTTCGACGTCACCCGCAGCCCGAACCATCATCTCGGGTTCGGCGGCGGCGGCCCGCACTACTGCATGGGAGCCTCGCTCGCGCGGACGCAGCTGACGGCGATCTTCGCCGAGATGCTTCGCGTGATGCCCGACCTTGAGGCCGGCGAGCCCGAGCTGCTGCGCAGCGCGTTCATCCACGGCGTCAAGCGGATGCCGTGCACGTTCACAGCGCGCGCCTGAGCGAGCGCCGCGGACGCGGGATACGCTCATCGCGATGCGCCTATTTCGCCGATCGGGCGGTATCGCCAAGGAACCGCCGGTGGCCGTGGACGATCCCCGCTTCGAGGGGTGGGAGACGGTCGGCACCTTCGAGGACCAGATCACCGCCGTGGCGTGGCGCGACCAGTTGCGAGCGCTCGGCGTCGATGCGGGGTGCGTCGCCGATAACCCTCTGGATCGGCGTGGGCGCGGCGACATCTACCTCGTCGTGGCTCCCGGCCAATGGTCGCGCGCAAACGAGATTCTCGAGAACCTCGATTGATGCCGCATCGGCGGCGTCTCTCGATCGAGGTCTCAACGCTCTGACGATTTTCACCGAGCTGCTCGTCGCCGAGTGGCCCGGCCCGCACTTCGGCGCCTAGACTTCCGCCTTGACTTTCAGGTAGAGCGCCGGTGCGAGAGTTGCGACGCCTTTGATCCAGATCTTGTGCGGCCCGGATTCGAGCTCGCCGGAGGCGACGCCCGCGAATTTCAGCTTGTCGACCGCCACCGTCGGGCGCAGCGGCGTGAATTCGGTCGCGATGCTGACCGCGTGGCTCGTCTGGCATTCGAATTCCAGAACCGCTCCGCTCAGGCGATCCTCCTTTTTGGTCCCGACGAGTTCGAGCAGCGAGGCCCAGGTGAAGGAGTGCCCGCGGACCGACAATCTTTCGCCTGGGGAGCACGGGTACAGCCCGACGGGGGAGACCGAGCATTCAGCCGCGAACGCTTCGATCTGATTCACGCCCGGCCCTCCGCTGAAAGGGTTTTCGATCTGCTCGCGACCGGCGAGGCTGCATTTTGCGTTCTTGCCGCCCGCTTCGAAGAATGCGATGCCGCCCGAGTCAGTGAGCGTTTCCGGCGTGCCGAGCGCCAGTGCGGCCCACGGGCCCGAGACGGGCTTCGCCCACCACTGCAGCGGGTTGGCCCCGGCGGACGCGGCGCCGCAGGCGAGCAGTCCGCAGAGCGTCGCGATGAGCACGGCGAGTCTGAGCGTTTTCACGGTGCCCCCCTTTTTTCGGGCCGCGGTCCGCGCCAGCGGACAGCCGGCGGATGCGAGCCTAACCGAAGCGGAGGGTGGCTGGCAAGGCCCGCGTGGCTTTCAGCGAAACGACCCGAAAGGTGATCAGGACGGCGGGCGCCAACCTCTGGCGAGCGTCGTCTGCCCAACCTCGATCAGGTAGCCGTCGGGGTCGCGGATATAGCAGCGCAGCTCGGTCTCGTGCTGCTTCGGCGGCGTCAGGAAGTCGGCGCCGCGCGCGCTCCACTCGGCGTATACAGCGTGGATGTCCGCAACCCGGATGTTGAGGAAGCTGCTCACCCGGTCCGGGTCGCGATGTCGCTCGAGCGTGACCGTCGGCTTGTCATCCGTCGGACCTCCTCCGACGTTGATGATGATCCAGCTGTTGGCCAGCGCGACGTACGTCACCTCGTCGCCCGCCTCGCCGGAGATGACCGTCCTGCCGCCCAGCACATCGGTGTAGAAACGGCGGGAGCGCTCGACATCCTCCGAGACGATGAAGTGAGCCACGACCATCTCGTCATTGATGCTGCTCATAACGACCTCCGTTGTTGGAACGGGCTCCATGGTCGCATGGCAGAGCGCGCGCGCCGAGGCGAGCGATCTCTCCCTAGACTGCGCCGGCCGGTGAGCCGACCTCGATTCCGAGGTCCCTGTTCTCGGGGACGAACTTGCTCGCCGTGAACGTCGCACCTTGCGGGTCGCTGATCACGGTCGTCCTGACCCAGGGCGCATCGCACGGCTCGAGGACCACGCGGCCGCCCAGCTCCGCGGCCCGTGCGGCGGTCGCGTCGGCATCGTCGACCGCGAACGTCACGCTCCAGTGCGCGGGGGTATCGCCCCGATCCTCGGGGATCGGGTTGAGCGTCGCGACGACGTCCTCGAAGCCGGCCGGGGCGCCGCTCGCGGCCATCCGCTCGCGCAGCCCGGGATCGCTCTGTTCGAGGTACCCGCCGTAGCCAGGCAGCCGCCACATCCCCGCGCCGCCGCCGAGGGCGAGCGCCTCCCACCCGAACACCGAGCCGTAGAAGGCCTTCGCGCCCTCCTCGTCGTAGGTGTTGAGGCTGTTGAAGTTCAACGAGCCGGGCTCGTTGACGATCTGCGCCCCCTTGTGGGCCTTGGCCTGCCAGACGCAGAAGGCGGCGCCCTCACGGTCGGCGAACACCGCCATACGCCCGGCGTCATTCACGTCGAAGGGCTCGATCAGCACGCGCCCGCCACCGCTGAGCACGTTCGCGGCGGCATCGTCGGCACTCTCGACCCACACGTACGTGTTCCATGCGGCGGGCGAGGGCTCGCCCTCGGGCTGCGACGCGACGGCGGCCACGTCGCCGCCGTGCAGACGGGCGATGAAGTACGCGCGGCCTGAGCCCGGCGCCATCTCCTCGAACTCCCATCCGAACAGTCCGCTGTAGAAGGCGACGGCCGCCTCCGGGTCGGCTTGGCTCGTGTCGACCCAGCATGGGACGCCGGGCAGATATCCGTCTCGCTCGAGCATTGTTCCGCTCCTTTCGGGCTGGTTTGTCATCGCGCCCCACCCTAAGATGAATTTAGGCCAGGATCTGTCCTCAATGGTCGGGACCATGTGAATCGGATGAGCCAGACCGCGAGCCGACTCCTCAAGCTGCTCTCGATGCTCCAGGGACGCAGGGATTGGTCGGGCAGGGAGCTGGCTGAGCGCCTCGAGGTGTCCGGCCGGACGATCCGGCGTGACGTCGAGCGGCTACGCGAGCTCGGCTACCCCGTGGATTCGATCCCCGGCCTCGCCGGCGGGTACCAGCTTCGCGCCGGCAAGGCGATGCCGCCGCTGCTGCTCGATGACGAGGAGGCGATTGCGATCGCGGTTGGCCTTCGCACCGCCGCCGGCGCGTCCGTCGCGGGAATCGAGGAAACGGCCGTGCGGGCCCTGGTCAAGCTCGAGCAGGTGCTGCCGGCGCACCTGCGCCGCCGCGTCGGCGCGCTGGGCTCGGCGACGTTCACGCTCCCGGTCGCCGGGCCGACGGTCGACCCGCAGCACCTGAGCGTGATAAGCGGCGCGTGCCGCGACTCCGAGTGCGTTCGCTTCGGCTATCGCAGACGCGACGGCGCAGACAGTCGCCGCGAGGTCGAGCCGCACTCGCTGGTCAACCGCGGCCGCCGCTGGTATCTGATCGCCTGGGATCGCCGCCGCGAGGACTGGCGCACGTTCCGCGTCGACCGGCTCACCAGACCGGCGACGACCGGCATCCGCTTCAGGCCGCGCGCGCTGCCGGCGGATGACCCGGCCGCGTTCGTCCGGCAGAACATCGCACGCGCACCGAACCGCTTCGAAGCGCTCGTAACACTGCGCGTCGCCGCGCAGGAGATCGATCGCCGTGTCCCCGCCTACTGGGGAACGATCGTGCCGATCGACGATCACAGCTGCGAGTTGCGGACGGGCGACGATGACATCAGCTGGCTGGCGCTGCGCATCGCGATGCTCGGCGTCGACTTCGAGGTGCACGAGCCGCCGGAGCTTCTCGAGCAGATCCGCGCGCTCGCGCTGCGGCTGAGCCGCGCCACCGATTGATCGGCCGGCTGCTCGTCGATGCCCGCCCGGCGACATCGTCGGCGCAGCGTCCGGGTCGAGCATCGTGCAGCCCGAGCGCGCCGCCGGCGCGGCTACGGCGCGTCTGCTTCGGCGAGCACGCCGACCGGAGCCGCGAACACCGACGTCGTGCGGCCGGAGCCCGGGACGGCGCTGCCCCAGCTGAGGACGAGCTGCGTCGGGGACAGGGTGGCGATGCCGAAGGTGTCGCCGGGGGCGACGTTCGGGTCGCCGAACTGGCTCGAGACCTGCTGGGGCGGTGACAGCCAGCCGCCGGCGCCGCCGTTCGCGGAGACGGCGAACGTGCGCAGGTACTCGGCATAGCCGCTGGGATTGCTCGCGGAGAGCCAGCCGACGTACGCTTCTCCGGGACCGGCGCCGGCGACCTCCATGATGTGCGGCACGTCGGCCTGATCGCTCGGCGCCTGTACCGGCGCCGACCATTCCCGGCCACCGTCGGTGGAGAACGAGAGCCAGCCGGCGTCGGTCGCGCCGGCGCCCTGCCCGCTCTGTGTGTCCCATGTCGCGTAGAGGTCGCCGCCGGAATCAGCTGCGATCGAGCCGTCGTTCCACCACTCGCTGATCGTGTTCTCTCCCGCGGCTGCGCCGACGACCGCCGGTGTCGTCCACGTTCTGCCTTCATCGACTGAGGAGGTGAAGTACTCGTGCCCGTTCTCCAGCTTGAGGGTCTTCGGCCGGACCACTTCGTAGCCCTGGTAGAGCACGTCGACCTGACCGTCGCCCTGCACGGCGATCGCGCCCTCGTCGGCGCCGCCGTCGGGATAGCCCGGCGTCACCACCGCCATCGGGCCGAAGGAGCTCGCGTCGTCGGTCGAGCTCTGCACGACGACGTTCAGGTCGCCGCTGACCGAGAAGCAGCTCCCGTGCGCAGCGCAGCGTTCGCGCACCTTCGCCTTCGACGGGCCGTAGGCCCACGCCACGTACAACGTCCCGTCGGGCGCGACGGCGATGTACTCGGCATCGCCCCAGTTGCCGGGCTGCGCCGGGCGCAGCGAGTTCTCGACGGTGAACGTCTGCCCGTCGTCGCGGGAGACGTCGATGATCGGGTATTCGTGGTGCGCCGCCGTCGTCATGAAGGCGACGTAGAGCGTTCCGTCGGGCGCAACCGCGAGCGACGGGTCCCAGCCCCCCTTCGAGCCGGGCAGCGCGACCGGCTGCGAATAGCTCGTGCCGGCGTCTGCCGAGCGCACGAAGCCGATCGCGTTGTCGTGGTCGCAGCCCTCGAACGCGACATACACATAGCCGCGCGCCGGGTCGGTTGCCTCCTCGACATCGCCCGTTTCCGGACAGCCGTTGCTGACATCGCTGATCGGCCCGACCGCGTAGCCGACGGCCGCAGCGGCGCCGGACGGCGCGTTCGTGGTGCTCGCACCGTCGTTCTCCCCCGTGGCAGGCGCAGCCGCGGCTGCTCGCGGGACGTGCGCGCCCGCGGTCGCGGGGCTCGCAAGCGTCACCGCGATCAGCACCGACACGGCCATCGCCGCGACGCGCCGCCACGCATCACGCGAACCGGCCCCGATCGCGGCTGCTGAGGATCTCCCCGCGCGCATGTAGCCCGATCCGCCCATCCGCTAGCCCTTCGCCGAGGTTGCCGCCGGCGCCTCGGACGCGCTCGTCGGCGGGAGGTCGTCGGGAAGGTCGCCGGCGGGCCAGTGCTGCCAAGCAAAGCCCCCGCGCGCATGGCGCAGCTTGTAGCTGAGGGCGCCGTGCGTGTTCATCGCGTGCCAGGCGACGTGGGTGGTGAGGGTCATCTCGGGGATCCAGAAGCGGTCCTCGATCGGGTCCGATGGCGCGGGAGCCTCGAGCTCGACGTTCGCGGCCACGTGGCCCTCGCCGTCCTCCAGCGTCAGCCGCGCGAGGACCGTGCCGTCGCGGTCGCAGATCTGTGACTCGCCGAGCATCTGCGTCCGCCAGGCGATGCCGGGCCCGAGCGGAGTCTCTCCCTGCACGGGCCCGACATGTGCGGCGTGGGCGACGGGCGCACCCGCGAGGCGCGCGACCTGGCCGGGTAGCTCGCGCGCCTGGCGACGCCAGATCGTGTGCTCGCGGAGTGCCCACCAGCGCAGCGGCTGCGGCCAGTTGAGCGGCATCGACGGCCAGCACATGCCGCCGAGCACGAGCCTGACGCCCGCCGCGCGCACCCGCGCGGCGGTGCGGAAGCGGGCCCACTCCCAGCCCGACATCAGGCCCACCGCGCAGCCCAGCGTGTCGCATTGCGCGATCCCCGCGTCATCGCCGCCGACGTAGAAATGCTGCTCCCACGCTGTGGGGATGTCCTTGTCGTGCAGGTGCAGAGCCCCGTTCGGCTCGGCGAGCACGAACGTTCCATAGGCATCTCTTCCGCGGACCGCGACGAACCCGCCGGCGAGCGTGCAGCCCAGCTCGCGCGCGAGCCGCGTCAGCATCTGCAGCGGCTGGCCGTCGATCGGGCGGGCAGCGCTGCGCAGGACCTTCGCGTAGACGTTCGGCGTGGTAAATGCCTCGGGAACGACGATCACCTCGGCGCCGTGCTCGCGCGCAGCATCGCGAACCAGATCCTCGACGCGCACAAGGTTGCGCTCGACCTCGCCGAGCTGGAGGGCGGGCTGCACGACCGCGATCTGCGTCATGTCGGGACCGCGTCGCGGACGGCGGCGGGGGTGCGCGCCGGCGCGCCCACGGTCGCCTCCGCGGGCGCCCGCGCGGCCGGCGGGGGCACGGATGTCGCCGGCGCCGCAGGCCAGTGGGCTCCGGGGTGCTCGGAGCCGGGAACCGGGCGGGTCGAGCGGAAGCGCCCGGCGCGGAGCTCGCGCCGAACTTCGAGCTCCGTGCGCAGCTCCGAGACGCCGCGCGACAGCGTTTCCGTGGGCGGGCGCTCGCCGCGCGCCATCGCCATGAGAAACGCCCGTGCCATGCGTGCGGGCGGCACGATCTGCTGAAGCGTGCGGGCGCGCCCGAACAGGTCGCTCAGATCCGGGTTCGGCGTTCTCCCGGCGTCGCGGATCAGCTCGCGGAGCGTCGGAGAGGGGCGCTCGACGCGAGTGTCGGCATTGGCGAAGTGGTAGGCCGGCAGGCACTCACGGTCGCGGGCGGCCTCCCAGCAGCGGGTTTCGCGGTCGACCGCGACAGGGTCGTCGAGTACCGGCAGGACCTGCTCGGCAAGCGTGCGCCCGGCGAACATCGCATCGCGCATTCCCTGGCCCGTGACCGGGTCCTTGAAGTGTCCGGCGTCCCCCGCAAGTGCCCATCCCGGCCCCGAGGAGGTCCGGAAGAACGCTGGCGTGTCTGCCGTGGAGCGCAGCTTCGATCCGGGCGGCGCGCCGGCGATCCTGGTGGCGAGTCCGGGATGCTCGCCGAGCTTTCGCTGCCAGTAGCCGTCGGGATCGCGCCTGGCCTCGCTCACCTCCTCGCGAGCGCCCATCAGCAGCACCAGCAGCTTTCCCGCGGGAGTTGTCGGGAAGGCGAACGCAAACGACTCGCCCTCGCGCCACTGGTAGTAGATCTCCGCGTCCACGGTGCCGGCGCGCGGGTCCTCGAGGTAGCGGAACACGAGGCCGCGCCCGTTTCGCGACAGGCGGTAGGGCGTCCACGCGCCGACGAGCGAGGCCACGGTCGAGCGCCGGCCATCGGCACCGACGACGAGCGTGGCCTGCACTTCCTGCTCGCCGCCGTCGGCCCGACGGTAGCGCACGCCTGCGACGCGTCCGGCCCGCCAGCGCAACGCCTCGACGCTGCACTGCTCCCGCAGCTCAGCACCCTGCTCGCGTGCCGATTCCACGAGCTCCACATCCTGCAGATCCCGCGGCACGCACACGCCGTAGTCGATCCCGTCCGCGGCCGGGCGCACGCGCTCCCGGCACGTGACCCCGTCGGCCTCGACATGGACGTAGCGGACTCGCGAGGGATCGAGGCGGAGGATCCTCGGGAGCGCGCCGAGCTTGGCCAGCTCGCTCGTCCCGGCCGGCATCAGCACGTGCGTGGAGAGCTGGTCTGAGGGGAAACGCATCCTGTCCAGCACGAGGACCCGGCGCCCGGCGCGAGCCAGCGGTGCCGCCACCGCACACCCGGCAAGGCGGGCGCCCACGACAACGACATCAACCCGCTCCATGTTCAGCTCCCGTGGTCTGTGCGAACGCCCACCCAGTGTGACGGATCGGCGCCGCGAAGCAGATCCGGCGAGCGGGCGGGCGGGGGCGTCAGCGCAGCCGCGCAGGGATCATGGCGCTGCGGCCTTCGGACGGTAGATGTGCAGCGCGCGCTCATCCAGCCGAGCTTGCGCTCCGTGAGCTCGGGATCCTCCGCGGGCAGTCCCCACCCGCCTGGCGCCGAAGCGCCCCGGGCGGGCGATCGAGTCCGTCGAGCGACATCGCCATCGACAACGCGAGCTTTCGCATCAGATCTCCTGTCCTGGCGTGCGCGCCGCCGGCGCGCACGTTGCCGGGCGAGCGCCCCGCCCCAAGTCGAGTCCGACCCGGTCGGCGTCTGCGCCGGCGGCGTGAGCGAATGCGCCAACGGGCCCTATCTGGAAGAAGCGGCCCAGGTCGCGGCCGGCGGGTTGCAGAGCCTTGCCCTGTTGCGCAACGGCACTGTGATGGCCTGGGGCGGCAACCTCTACGGCGCGATCGGCGGCGACAGCGAACGCAGCCCGGTGCCGCTGCCGGTCTGCATGACGCTCGAATCGCCCTGCCAGCCGCAGAATTACCTCAAAGAAGTCGTCTCGATCGCGGCGGGCTCGACCTTCAGCCTCGCGCTCCTGCACAACGGGACGGTCCTCGCGTGGGGCGGAACTCCGACGGGCAGCTCGGTCTCGGCACGAGCAGCGGGCCCGAAACGTGCGATGAAGGCAAGCTCCAGTGCAGCCGGATCCCTGTGCCGGTCGCCGGACTGAGCTCCGTCGCCTCGAGCGAGCTTCAAGCTCAAGTTCTCCGGCCCGCTCGGCCTGCAGAGCCCTGCCCGCTTCGAAGCCGGCCTGGAAGACACGCTGACGATGCTCGAAAAGAAGACGTCTCTGACCAGCACGCTGTCGCTCGCAGGCGAAGACGCCTTCGAGATCAAAGCGACGGGCTAGTTTCCCCGCGAAGGACCCGGCACCGGGCCCTCGCAACCGGTTCGCCGACGCTCCCGCCCCGGGCGCGATACGACGGCGCGGCCGCCCGGACCGGTTGTGCAACGCTGATCGCACCACGCGAACGAAGGGAACCAACATGTGGCGGATAGGAATTGCAGTCCTCGGTGCCGCGACACTCGCGCTCTCGGGAACGGTGCTCGCGGCGACCGGCCAGGAAATAAGCGTCAACGGCGCGGGCGCCGCGACGGTGCTCGCCGGCGCGACCGACGCCCAGCAGCAGGCCGCCTATGACCAGGCGCTCAATGCCGCGATCGGCGATGCCCAGACCAAGGCGCAGATCGTCGTGCAACGGCTTTCGCTGACGCTCGGCCCGGTGCAGAGCTTCACCGAGCAGAGCGACGACTACTTCGGCTATTGCGGCGTCGGGTTCCTCCCCGGAGCTGCGCTGCCCGGCGCATCCGGCAGCGCGAGCGCGCCCGCTGCCGCCGGCGCGAGCGGCAAGCTCACGCCGATCCCGGCGAAGCCCCGGAAGCACAAGCGGCACAAGGCCAGGCCGGAGGCCCACAGGGCGCAGGACAGCGAAAACACCTGCCAGCTCGAGGCCGACGTGACGGTGGTGTACACGACCGGCTAGCGCCCCCGCCAACAGGCCTGCGGGGGTTGCTGAGCCGACTGTGCCGCGCCGTCGGCGTCATCTCATCAGGGCGTCGGCGCAGCGATCCCGCTGAGCCGGAGAAGGTCCTCGAGCGCGCTCGTCGGGTCGATCAGCGCCCCGGCGAGATCATCCCCCGCGAGCGAGGAGACCTTCGCCTCGAGCTGTGCCGGGGTCATCGGGCGGGCCGGCGAGCCGAGCGCCGCACGGATTCGGAACTGCGCGCCGTCGCTCGTCGTCAGCTCTGCCTCGGACTCGAGCAGGGCCTCATCGCCGACGACGGCGAGCGACGCGGCGAGCGAGCGCGCCGGCCCATCGATCGCGTCGAAGCTCCCACAGTCGGGGGGCCCGTGGAGGAACGCGTACGCGGTCAGGTAGGGGATCGAGAACTTCGCCTGCAGGCCGTCGCCGACATCGGCGGAGACGGACGCGGCCTGCAGTGAGACCGGATGCACGCGCACGGTCGCGCCACGCAAGCTGGCGTCCTGCTCGGCGGCCGCGAGCGCGGTCTCGATTGCAGCGTGTGTCTGCAGGCAGCACGGGTACGCCTTGATCCAGTTCTCCCGGATCGCCGGGCCGTCGCCGCGGAGCACGACGCGCCCACCGTAGGCGTCGGCGAAGCCGAAGACTCCATCGATGATCGCCGCGCCGGCACGGGCGCCCGAGCGTGCAAGCCGCGCCGCGCCCGCGCCGGCCGCGGCCGCGAACCCGACCTGCAGCGCCTTCCCGTCCGATCCGAACGCCGCGCCGAGGCCCGCGGCCCGCAGCAGCGCGAGGCGGATCGCATGTTGCTCCTGCTCGTCGCTGAGCTGCAGCAGCGCAGCCGCGGCGATCGCCGCGCCGACGGTTCCGCACACCGATGTCGGATGCCATCCGCGCGCGCGCAGCGCCGGATGATTGGCGCGGCTGAATGCCGCCGATGCCTCAAATGCGCGCCCGTACGCCGCCAGCCCGTCCGCGACCGTGGCATCGACCTCGGCTCCGAGCACGAGCACCACCGGTCCGATCGTCGCGCTGACGTGCGCGAGACCGGGGGCGTAGGTGTCGTCGAAGTCGAGCACATGTCCGGCTGTTCCGATCGCGATCAGCCTGTCATCGAGGCTGCTTCCCAACTGCGCGGCGGAGCGTGCCGTGGCCGTTTCGGCGCCCGCGATTGCGCACGCGAGCCAGTCGCGCAGCGCGGCGGTGTATTCGGGGCCGCAATCCGGGTAGGTACCCCGCGGACTGGCTGGGTCCTCGGCGTTTGCCACGCCCTGACCTTAGATGACCGCGTGCGCACGAAGGCGCTCAGGACGCGCCGGCGCGCGCGAGGACTCGGCGCCGGGAGCAGCGGGCGCATGATCGGTGTATCGCATACTCGAACTGCGCATAGACTGGCGAGGCGCGCTCGGGTAACGAACTAGGAGGAGCATCTCCGGATGAAGACCATGACCTGCACCCAGCTCGGTGGACCGTGTGATCTCCCGCTTCGCGGAGATACGGCTGATGAGGTGATCAAGGCACAGGACAAGCACCTGAACGACATGGTCGCAAGCGGTGATGAGAGCCATCAGGATGCGCTGGCGGCGATGAAGGGCAGGTGGAAGAAACCGATCTCGGGAATGGGCTGGTATCGGAAGGTGAAGCGCGATTTCGCCGCGCTTCCCGAGGACTGACGCGCTCGCCCGGGCGCACGCCGACCGCGCCGCGCGCCCGGACACCGGACGGGGCCGCCGGCCGCGCGGCGTGAGCTGCTGTCAGGATCCGTCGTTGGCGAACGGCTGGTACGGGCGGCACGGCTCGTTGCGCAGGCTCGGGCATCCGGGTAGCGCCGTCGGCACGGCGACGCCCGGCACGATCGGGAGCGTTAGGCTCGAGGGCATGTCGGGCGAGTAGGCGATCGACTCGGTCGCCGTCGTGCCCGCCGGTTCTGTTTCGCTGAATGACCACACCGGCTGTGTGCCGTTGGGGGCGGCGATCGTGACTCTGATGCGCGAGCCCGCGCGATAGGCGTGACCCTCGAAGTAGAGCGGGACTGTCAGCGGAACGAATTCGCCCGCGGGCATCGGTTCCTCGTCCGCTGCGAGAAACGTCGGGATCGGCTGCAGGGCCGTTGGCTTCTGCTTGAACATGTTCTTCGAGTTCGTGGAGAGCTTGCGCTCGCTCGCCCGCAGCCAGCCGTTCTGCACGAAGGTTTCGTTGCCGTCGGGACGCACCTCGCTGACCGTCGCCTGAAAATCGACGTTCGGGCTGGAGGACTTGACCCAGAGGCGTACGGCGCCGCCGCCGATCGCGGTCGTGTTGCTCGTCAGCGGCGCCGAGACATAGGACACCGCCGAGCCTTCGGTCGGCTGCGTCCAGTTCCATTCCCACTGCGACGCGTTGCCCCACAGACCGCCCGACCCGGTGTTCGCGCCGAAGTCCGTCAGCGGAGTCGCGGTTGCATCGGAGGTGTAGGAGTCGACCCCTTCCGTCGTCGGCTTCTGTTCGGTCAGCGTGCCATCAGACCCGAGGTACCAGCTCTCGGCCTTCGTGCCGGGGATCGGGAAACTCGAGAACGAGTCTTCGAATCCTGGGTATGGATCCCCTGCGGTGGTGGTGCCGAGCGGCGAGGCGCCGGCGCCGTTGTCGAACAGGACCCTGATCGACGGGAGCGCTTCGAAGGCGGCCAACGCCGATTCGTAGCTCAGCTTTTCCTGAATCGGATCTGCTGGAAGCGTGACGAGGTCGGTTTTGGGCAAACCCATCGCTTCGTCGTAGATGACCGGGGAGGCCGCATGGATGACCGCGGCATCGATGATCGGCGCCTGGTGGGCGACGTACAGCTCGAGGAAGTCGTAGAGCCGGTCGAAGGTGTACGGATCGAGCGAGTCGACGTGGGCGCCGTTGGTGAACGTGAACCACTTACGGCTCGTGCCGGTGAAGTGCTGTGCCAGGTCGGCGCAGTGACCGCCGGTCTGCTCGTCCTCCCACTGGCAGGCCATGAACGTCGGCACGTCGATCTTCTTGACGAACGAGACCGGGTCCAGCGGATCCGCGACCGCCGGGTCGTAGGTCGAGTTCGCCCTGATCTTTTCCATCAGATTGGCGGCCTCGCCGTGCAGCGCCTGGTTGGCCGCGCAGGTCTGATCGCCTTCTTCGATCCGCGTCGTCGCCCACGCCTGCCCATGGCCCGGACTCGCCGGTTCGGCGTTCTGCTGGCGCTGTTCGGCCCACGCCACCGCGAATCCCGTGTTGAGGACGCCACCGGGGTAGAGCGTCGAGGCCGTCGCGTCGATCGTCGACAGCGGCGCGATCGCCTCGAGGCCGGCGGGTTGCGTCTGCGCCGTGAACAGCTGGCTGATCGCACCGTATGAGATGCCGAGCATGCCGACCTTGTTGCCGAGCACCCACGGCTGGTGGGCGATCGTTTCGATCACGTCATAGCCGTCGAGGTTCTGCAGCGGTTCGAAGAAGTCATACGCGCCGCCGGAGCAGCCGGTCCCGCGCATGTTCACGTCGACCACCGCGAAGCCCATCAGGTTGGCGAGCACGGCGATCCCGTTTTCCGGACCGGCCGGGTTCGCATATCCGTAGCCCGAGTACTCGATCAGCGTCGGATACGGCGGCGTGTAGTCGAGCGAGGGCACACCCGGAATCGGAAGCGTCGGGAAGTGGAACATCGACGGCACACCCGGCTCACCCGCCGGGCTCGTCGGGGGATGCACGTCGATCGCCAGTTGGGTGCCGTCGCGGGTCGTCAGATACGTGTATCCGTTGTCGGGGATTTCCTGGTTGTAGATGCTCGGATCCCACGGGGCTGAGGTGTCCTTGTGAACGGTGACCGAGGCTGACGTTTCGCCGCTCGAGGTCACGTGCACGACGTAGCCGTTGGCGGGCTTGACGTTCCGGAACAGCAGCCCTCCGAGCGGGTCGGCGCTCTGTGTCGCCACGCTCACGCCGCGCTTGGTCAGCAGCGAGGCCTGCGCGTTCGGCGCCAGGCCTGTGACGTCCACCTGTTCCACGCTCCCCTGAACTGTGAAGGCCGACGCGCCGGCGCTTGCGAGCAGGCACAGCGCGATCGCCGCGAGTCCGGCGAGCGCGCTGAGCCGGCCACGACGTCGCAGCTCCGCGCGTCGCGCGCCCCCGAAACCGCCGATCGCCCGACCATCTGCGCCCACCCGCCCGACACGCAACATCTCGCCCTCATTCCCCGCGTATGTGTACACGCTCGATTAGCCGCTTCGGCCCCGCTCCCGTGCTCCCGAGCGAGCTGGAACGGACGTGTATCTACCCAGGTGTGCGTTTCGTAAACCGGACGCACACCGACCTCTGAGCTAGGACGTCGGCTCGCTCGAGCGGAGAAACGCGTCGGCGACCTCGAGGCCGATGTCGTGGCTGTCGGCGTGACCGGTCACGGACAGCAGGAAGGGATCGCGGTCGAGCGCGTAGAGGCGCGTGGGCATCACAGCACGTACCGTCGCGGTCCGCCTGACGGCGTGCAGGAGGGCGATCTCACCAAAGGCCTCGCCGC
This sequence comes from uncultured Solirubrobacteraceae bacterium, assembly GCA_963827105.1. Lineage (GTDB taxonomy): Bacteria > Actinomycetota > Thermoleophilia > Solirubrobacterales > Solirubrobacteraceae > Palsa-744. The sequence continues at coordinate 30,871 of CAWHAB010000011.1, forward strand.
TCCCTGCCGGCGTCGAAGGACCCCATCCTCGAGGATCTCGACGGCGCCGTCGGCGATTATGTAAAAGCGCTCGCCGACGTCTCCCTGGGTGATGACCTCCGCGCCGGTGTTCACCTCGAGCGCCACCAGGCGCCGTGCGAGCCCCTCGGTCGTCGCCAGGCAGCGGCGTAAAGAGCCGACCGCCGCGAAGCGACCAGCGCGAGCAGCAGTGCGCGCAGCAGGTTCGTGACGAGCAGCACCCGCTGCCGTGGCTAGCGGTCGCCGGCGAGTCCGAGCAGCGGCGCCGCTAGAGCCGCGGGAACCGCCTGGATCAGGGCCACCAGCCCGACCGCTGCGGTTCCCCCCTCGCGGAAGGCGTAGACGCCGAGGGTGACGAGAAAGGCCCACTTCCCGAGCGACGTCGCCGCCGTGGAGAGCTGCAGCCGGCGCAGCGGCGGGTTCGTCATGACGCCGTCCGGCTTCGACCGCGTCGCCAGCTCGGCTGCGCCGTTTGCGCCGCTCACGAGGGGGCCGGTGGAGCCGAACGCCGCATCGCGGCATCATCGCCGACCCGTCGAGCCGGGCCTGGAGCCGATTCTGAGGGCCGCGCGGGCAATATCATTGGCGCGTGCCTGCTTCGGACATCGCGGTGGACCACGAAGTCGTCGTCATCGGCGCCGGCTTCTCGGGTATCGGGGCCGCGATCAAGCTCGAGCAGGCGGGCTTCCCGGACTTCGTCGTGCTCGAGGAGGGCGACGGCGTCGGCGGTGCCTGGCATTGGAACACCTATCCGGGCATCGCCGTCGACATCCCGTCGTTCAGCTACCAGTTCTCATTTGAGAAGCGCAGCGACTGGTCGCGCGTGTACGCGCCGGGAAACGAGCTGAAGGCCTATGCCGAGCACTGCGTCGACAAGTACCGCGTACGCGACCGTATCCGCCCTAATACGAAGGTCGTCGCGGCGAGCTTCGACGAGGACGCAAACGCGTGGCGTATCGAGATCGCGGACGGACGGCAGATCAGCGCCCGGTTCGTGATCGGTGCGACGGGAGTCTTCAGCCAGCCGCAGCTGCCGGATATCGCCGGCATCGAGACGTTTGCCGGACCGCTGCTGCACACCGCGCGCTGGGACCACGCGGTCGATCTCCGCGGCAGGCGCGTGGGCGTGATCGGGACCGGCGCCTCGGCGATCCAGGTGATCCCCGCGATCGCTGCCGAAGTCGAGCGGCTGACGGTCTTCCAGCGGACCCCGATCTGGTGTCTGCCCAAGCCGGACAAGCCTCTCAGCCGCCGCATGCGCGCGCTGCTGCGCTGGGTGCCCGGCGCGAAGCTTCTCACGCGCTGGGCGAGCCAGGCATTCGTCGAGTTGACGTTCGTGATCGCGGCGCACTTCGCGGGCACCTTTCCCAGCCTGCGCGCTCGCGGCGAAGGCGCTGCGCGCAAGCTCCTGCGCGATGTCGCCGATCCCGACGTGCGCGACGGGCTGACGCCGCGCTACAGCCTCGGCTGCAAGCGTCCGAGCTTCTCCAACGAGTACATCCCCGCGTTCAACCGTCCGAACGTGCTGCTCGAGACGGCCGCGATCGAGGCGATCACCGCGAGCGGCGTGCGTACCGTCGCGGGGGTTGAGCACGAGCTCGATGTGCTTGTCTGCGCGACCGGCTTCAAGGTGTTCGAGCCCGGCAACATGCCGCCATTTGAGATGCGCGGCGTCGGCGGCATCAGCCTCGATGACTGGTGGGATGCCAACCGCCTGCAGGCGTATGAGGGCGTCAGCGTCCCTGGCTTCCCCAACTGGTTCTCGATCCTCGGCCCCTACGGGTTCAACGGCCAGTCGTACTTCGGTTTGATCGAGACGCAGATGCGCCACGTCGCGCGCTGCCTCGAGCGCGCTCGCCGCGACGGCGCGACGCGCATCGAGATCACACCCGCGGCGAACCGGCGCTACTTCGAGTCGGTGCTCGCGCGCCGCAGCAACCAGATCTTCTTCCAGGGCTCGTGTGCGAGCGCCAACAGCTACTACTTCGACAAGCACGGCGACGTGCCGTTCCGGCCGAGCCTCACGCTGGAGGCCGCATGGCGCAGCGGCCATTTCGACCTTGCGGACTACGCCTTCGCCGCTTGAGCCGGCGCTGCGCGGCGCCGCGCGCTAGGCCTGCGTCGCGACCGCTTCCGCCGGCGTGCTGCCGGCGGCGTCGACTCGCGCCGTCAGCTCGAGGATCGTCTCTGCGGTGAGTCGCGCGTCATCGAGCATCGGGCAGTGGCCGAGTCCTGTGAGCTCGAGCCACTGCGCCTCGGGAATCATCTGCCTGAAGCGATCGGCGTAGCCGGGCCAGGGAAGGATCCGGTCCCTCGTGCCCCACGCGATCTGCACCGGCGAGGCGATCTCGGGCAGGTCCCCGAAGCCCGTCACCGTCAGCTGCTCCAGCAGCGCGAGGTAGATCGCACAGTCCGCCGAGGCCTCGGCCATCTCGACCGCGAGCGCAGCAGGGACCTCGGCCGGTCGCATCGCGACGTCGCGCAGCGCGATCGCGCGAAAGCGCGGGCGGCGCATCAGCTGCGCCCCGTTGGGCCCGAGCAGCTTCAGCAGACGGTGGTTCTGGCGGAACAGCCGCGCTAGCCGTTTCGTCTCGGGCCCGCCGTGTTGCCACCCGCCCGCGGGCGCCAGCGCCGTCGTCGAGAGCGCGCGACCGCGCGCCGCAAGCTCGAGCGCGAGCCAGCCGCCGAGCGAGTTGCCGACGACGTGCGCCTGCTCGAAGCCCGCCGCGTCGAGGTCGCGTTCGAGCGCGTCGATCATCGCCTCGGGAGTCGCGGGCGACCCGGACAGATACTCGGGTCCGCCGGAGTGCCCGAGCAGCGTCGTGGCGAGCACGTCGTGGTGCTCGGTGAGGGCGGGAAGCAGCGGCTTCCAGATTCCCCACGCGGCCGAGAAGCCGTGGATCAGCAGCATCGGAGACCCGGTGCCGGCGCGGTGCTGTGCAACGGGCGGCATACCCGGGATGCTACCCCGACCGGCCCTGTCGCGCGGACTGGGCAGGAGACGCGGCCGCGGGTAGGCTGTTGCCGCGGAACAGCCTTGGATGGTCAAGTCCTACGAGCGAGGAGTCGGCCGTGGACAGTGAGGAGCTGGAGCGATTTGCCGAGCAGCCGGTCGTTGTCCTCGACCCCGGCGAGTACACGCTGCGGATCGTGGAAGTCCAGATCGCGGAGGACCGCCTGTCGATCCGGCCGCTCTGTGTCGTCGTCGGTGGCGACTCAGACGGCGCGAAGGCCTGTCCGGAGACCTACGATTTTCGTGAGGGCGGCGAGAACGCGGCGGCAATCCGCAACCTGTACGGGTGGGGTGTGAGCGAGCAGGAGCTGGCGAGCACCGAAGGTGACGTCAAGTCGATCGGTGCGCTGCTCGAGGGCCGGCTCGGACGGATCTCGCTGAAGCAGGGCACAGGCGCCGCCGGCGAGGCTGTCAACACGCACGAGCCGGGCGCAATCGATCCGGTCGAGCAGTAGCCGAGTCAGTTCGCCGCTGTCGTGTCACAACACGCGAACTCCCTGCGACAACGAAGCGAGGGGCTTTGATGGCGGCACAGCGACTTCCGGGCGGGACGTTCACGATGGCCGACGATCTGATCGTCACGCGCATGGGCTACGGCGCCATGCAGCTCGCCGGTCCGGGCGTGTTCGGCCCGCCGAAGGACCGCGACGCCGCGATCGCGGTGCTGCGCGCTGCGGTGGACCTCGGGATCACACACATCGACACCAGCGACTACTACGGCCCGCACGTCACGAACCAGATCATCAAGGAGGCCCTGCACCCCTACCCGGACGGGCTGCGCATCGTGACGAAGGTCGGGGCGCGGCGCGACGCCGAGGGCGGCTGGCCGCACGCGCGCTCTCCCGAGGAGCTGCGCGAGGGTGTGCACGACAATCTGCGGAATCTCGGCCTCGACGCCCTCGACGTCGTCAACCTGCGTCTCGGCGGTTTCGACGGCCCGGAGGCGGGCTCTCTCGCGCAGCCGTTCGAGGCGCTCGCACAGCTGCAGCAGGACGGACTGGTCAGGCATCTCGGTCTCAGCACCGTCTCGGCCGAGCAGATCGCCGAGGCGCAGTCGATCGCGCCGATCGTGTGCGTGCAGAACTTCTACAACATCGCCAACCGGCGTGACGACGCCCTGATCGACTCGCTCGCGCGACAGGGTGTTGCCTACGTCCCCTATTTTCCGCTGGGCGGCTTCACGCCGCTGCAGTCCGACACGCTGACGTCGGTCGCGGCCCGTCTCGGCGCCGCGCCGATGGCCGTCGCGTTGGCCTGGCTGCTGCAGCGCGCCGCGAACATCCTGCTGATCCCCGGGACCTCATCCGTCGCGCACCTGCACGAGAACATCGCCGGGGCGGCACTGGCCCTCTCCGAGCGCGACCTGACCGAGCTGAACGCGATCGCCTGACGCAGCGGAAGGCCGGCCGCCGGGTCGCGCTGCCGTCTCCCGCGGCGCCGTCGCGGCGCGGGATCCTCAGACACTGACCTGCAGCGCCGGGAGCCGCTCGGCGGCGATCCCTTTCTCGATGCAGGCGAGGTATGCGATTCCGCGGTGGATTCCGTCGATCACAAGCGGCGTCTCGCCGAACACGCCGATGCGCACGACCACGTCGGCATGCCAGCGCTCGCCGGCCATGTCCTCGATGAAGCGCTCGACGCGCAGGTTGTCGTCGCCATCCTCGCCCGCGGCTAGCGCCCTGCTGCGGTCGAGGTAGATCGCGAGCAGCTGACCGAACGTCTTGTAGCGCCGGTCGACGTAGCCCATGAAGCTGGCGAACAGCGTCGGCGTGTCGGCCAGTTCACGCGCCGATAGGGCCTGGAGCGCCATCGCGCATATCGTCCGCCGCGGACGGCCGAGCCCACATGGTCGCGCGGCCAGAACGTCGCTTCGGAGGCTTATCCACCTGTCGTAAACGTGGCAATCCGCACAAGTGCGGTTGGTGGCGAGACCACCGTCGAGATGTACGCTTCGGCTAGCGCGTGAACGGCCGTGAGGTTCCGACCACGCGGCCGTCGGCAGCGAGCGCCTGGACCTCGAAGTCGGCGTAGTTCGTTGCGATCGGCACCGCCGTCTCGAACCCGGAGCGCGTGCGCGTCGCGACGACGCCGAGGCGGCCGGCGCTCGCGCCCGCAAGCACCCTCCAGGAGGCGACCTCGGTCGCTCCGTTCCAACTCGCGTACACGGTCGTCCCGGCGCCGCTGCGCAGCGCGGCGCCGACGGGCGGGGTCAGCGGCAGGCCGACCCATTGCTCGAGCGTCGCGCGGTAGCTCAGGTTCGAGCCCGGGAATTCTCCTTCGAGGAGCAGCTTGCCGGAATGGCTGTACTCCCCGAAGTACGGTTCTGACCCGAAGCCGACGAACACGTTGCCGTCGGGCAACGGCTGCGTGTCGCCCATGTAGGCGGCGTTGAAGCCGCGACCGCGGTTGTATTCGGCGAGCAGGCTCGCCGTGCGCGCCTGCTGGTCGAGCTTCAGCACGATCCCGCGCGAAGGCCCGGTCGGTTCGACGTAGCTGCCGCCGCCGGTCAGCTGACAGCAGTGGTCGTCGTACAGCGTGATCGTCGATTCGGGCCCGAACTTGACATCGTGCTGCCACTGGAAGGCGGCCCCTGGCCCAAAGGTGAAATTGGAGCTCTTGCCGCCGAGCGTCCACTCGATCCTGCCGCTGTCGATGTCGACCATGTATGCGCCCCAGGTGTCGCGCATCGACACCAGAAATGCGTGGCTGCCGGCCAGATCGATCGAGTTGACGTGGTAGGCGTCCCACGGGAAGCCGTTCGTCGGCAGCGACGCCTTCGACTGGCTCAGCGGGATGTGGTCGAGCGCGTCCCAGTTGCGGATCAGCTTGCCGGTCTTGATGTTGTACTCCTGCACCGCGGAGTCGATCAGCGCGCCGTTGTAGGCGCCGCCGTATTTGGAGAGGTCCATCGGGATGTTCTTGTTCGCGGTCACCCATGCGTCGTCACCGCGAATCAGCAGCTCGTGCAGCGTCAGCACCCAGCCATCGGTCGCTTTCAGCCGTGCGACCGTCTGGTAGTGCTGGTTGGCGACCACATATTCACCGGTTTCGGTGGCGCCGGTGTTCGTCACGACACCCTGCCACCAGGCGAGTGCCGGCTTGCCTTCGTAGGTCTGCAGGCTGAGGTTCGCCGCGGCGACCTTTTCCGGCACAGGCTGAAACCAGACGGGCTGCAGGCGGTTGTCGAGGATCAGCGGTCCGCTCTGCCCGACGATCGGCGGTTCGTTGAGGTCGTAGAAGTTCGCGGTGAAGATGAAGCCGGGCGCGAGGTCCCGTTCGGGCGCGCGCAGCGTGCGGCGGATCCCGGGCGGGTGCAGCGAGGGCTCGGTTACGAAGCTGTACGTGCCGCTCGTCGTGTAGGCCCCGATCGGCGCGCCGTGCGAGCCGGCGAACGCTGCGGTGACCGCGACGAACGCCGCGAGCACCGTCGCGATCACGAGCGCAAAGCGCCGCGCGGCGCCGCGGCGGGCGTCGTCGGGCCCGGGCAGCGTCGTGAACGTCAGCACGGCGGCCAGCGCGGCGAGTCCGGCGCCGAGCAGATACGCGAGCCGGAATCCGTGCGTCAGCGCCTGCGCGACCTGCTCGCCGGAGCCGATCAGGTGGGTCGTGCGCTGCGTCGCGAGCGTGATCAGCACCGCGAGCCCGAGCCCGCCGCCGACCTGGCGCGAGGTGTTCACGAGCCCCGAGGCGAGCCCCGCCTGTCCCTCCTTGGCCCCCTGGGTGGCGGCGATCGTCGAGGGGACGATCGACATCGCGATCCCGGCCGCGGTGAGCAGCCCGGGGATCATCACATACACGATCGGGCTGCCGCTCGAGGAGATGCGCGTCAACAGCAGCAGCCCGCCCGTCAACAGCAACAGGCCGCCGCCGAGCACCGCGCGCACGCCGAACTGCCCGACCAGCCGGCCCGCGCGCCGGGCGACGAGCATGATCGTCAGCGTCATCGGCAGGAAGATCAGCCCGGTATGCAGCGGTGAGAGGCCGAGCACCTGCTGCAGGTAGAGCGAACTGATGAACCACATCGGGAACAGTGCGGCGCTGAACAGCAGCACGATCGTGTTCGCGTTCTTCAGCGTCTGGGTCAGCTCCTTGAACGGGATCAGCGGCGCTGTCGCGACGCGCGCCTCGATCACGCCGAATCCCGCGAGCAGCGCCAGTCCGAGCGCGATCGGGCCGAGCGCGTTGGATGTGTCCCAGCCTCTCAGGCCCGCTTCGACGATCCCGTAGACCAGCACCATCTGACCGATCGTCAGCGTCAGCGCGCCGGCGAGATCGAAGCGCGCCTCGCGCGCTCGCCGCCGCTCGCTCACGACCGCGTGGGCGATCAGCGCGACCGCAATCGCGATCGGCGGGTTGATCAGCAGGATCCAGCGCCAGCTGAGCGCTTCGACGATGATCCCGCCGAGCAGCACGCCGGCGGCGCCGCCGAGGCCGTTCATCGCGGCCCACACGCCGATCGCCCGGTTGAGCTTGGCACCGGGAGGGAACGAGGCCGTGATGATCGCCAGCGAGCACGCGGCCATCAGCGCGCCGGCGAGGCCCTGGGCCGCGCGCGCGCCGATCAGCACTCCCTGGTCGGGCGCCACGCCGCCGGCGAGCGAGGTGGCCGCGAACAGGAGCAGCGCGACGACGAACGTCCGTCGCTGCCCGAAGTAGTCGGCGGCGCGTCCGCCGAACATCAGAAAGCCCGCGAACGTGATCGCGTAGGCGTCGACAACCCATTGCAGTTCCGGCGAGGAGAAGCCGAGGCTCGACTGGATCGAGGGCAGCGCGACGTTGACGATGCTCAGGTCGAGGATGACCATGAACTGCGCGACGCAGCAGACGGTCAGCAGCCACGGCGAGGGCCGACCCTGCGAGTCCTCGGGCGCAGGCGCGCTCAGCACCCCGGGAGTTGCCGTCGTATCGACGCTCATGCGCGGCCCGCTCGACCGCGATTGGCAGTGCGAACGCGTGTTAGGGTCGGGCTCCCCAGCGTGCCAGCGACAACTGGAGCCCGACCCATGAAAAGTAAGCCACTGACTGCCATCCTAACGCTCCTCGTCGTGCTTCCGAGCAGCTTCGCGGCGACCGGGTGCGGCGGCAAATCGGCGAGCTCCAGCTCCGCGAAACCGGCGACGAGCAGCACGCCGGCGACGACGCCGACGACGAGCAAGCACAAGTCCAAACCGGCGTACTGACGGGCGCGCGGAGTAACCTCTCGGATCGCGCCGGCGCGGGCGTGGCGGGCGCGGCGCCGACGCTCATGTCCCGCTGCTCGGCAGTGAAGCGGCGTAGCTGCCCGGGCTCACCGTCATCGAGCTTGCAAGCACGCGTCCGGCTGCGTCGAGCGCCTGCACGGCGACGCGCGCGTAGTCGGCGGGCAGCGTCGTCGAGCTTTCGAAGCCGCTCGCCGGCATCGTCGCTCTGGCCGTCAGCGAGCCCTGCCTGCCGCCGGCCAGCACGCGCCAGGACGCGACGCCGGTCGCGCCGTTCCAGCTCGCGTGCACGATCGTCTCTTCGCCGGTGTTGTTGCGGCTGGCGAGGACCGTAGGAGGGCTCTGCGGGCGCCCGCTCCAGGGAAAGCGAAAGGCGCGGTAGAAGGTCAGGTCGAACTGCAGATGGGCGTCGAACAGCAGCGAGCCGTCGGCGGCGAACTCGCTGATCGCGGGCACCGCGCCCCAGCCGACCACCGCGTTCCCGTCGGTGAGCGTCTGCATGTTGCCCTGGCTCGCCGCGAGCACGGGCGAACCGAGGTGCGTGACGGCCGACGCCAGGCGCGCCTGGTGTGTCTTGAGGTCGAGCGCGATCCGCAGCCCGCGCGACTGTCGGTGGATCGGCGGGTTCGAGCCGTCGTCGAAGAACGTCACCTCGCCGTCGGGGAGCATTCGGCCGTCGTGCTGCCAGGCCATCTTCGTGCCCGGCCCCATCTTGAAGGAGCTGCGGTTGCCGCCGAGGCGCCAGAGGATCCTGCCGCTGCCGTGTTCCAGCTGGTAGCCGGCCCAGGTGCTGCGCGCGGAGATCAGGATGTCGCCGTCGGGCTCCGGGTCGATCGAGTTGAGGTGAAAATAGTCCCACGGCGTCGCCGTCGCGGGCACTTCGACTTCGGACTCCGCAGGGCCGACGTGGTCGAGACTGTGCCATTCCCAGCGCACCAGGCCGGTGTTGGTGTCGATCATCTGGATCGCCGTGTCGACGATCGCGCCGTCCGCCGCTCCTTTGATGCTCGCGAGATCGCAGCGGATCGGGTTGAACGCGGTGATGTAGGCGACGTCGTCCGGCGCGAGCTGGAAGTCGTGCAGGTCGGCATGCAGGCCGTTGCCGCCGGCGATCCTCGCGATCGTCCGGTAGGCGGAATTCATGATGATGTCTTCACCCTGCCCGAAGCCGAGCGACAGCACGCGTCCCTTCCACCATGTCAGCACGCGCCGGCCCTGGTAGGTCTGCTCGTTGAGGTCCTCGGCGGTCTCGCCCCGTGTGAGCCGGTCGAACCAGACGAGCCGGCCGTCCGGTGCGTAGATCAGCGGCCCGTACTGGCCGGGGCCGGGGCCGTTGGTCGTGAGGATGTCGCCTGCCGCGGGATCGCGGTCGGGCGTCGTGACGGTCAGGACCGGCGCTTGGGCGCCCGGCATCGTGTCGAACTCCTGCGCGTCGGCGGGCGCGGCGGGCGGGTTCGGGAAGGGGGGCGTGCCCGCGGTCGGATACGGGGTGTCGACGCGGAACTGGAAGGCGATCGGCGTGTCTCCCGCGTGCGCGCCGATCATGGCGCGCACGGTCACGCTCTCGCCCGGATCGAACGGCGCATCGGGCACGAAGCTCGCGCCGTCGCCCTGGGAGTAGGCGCGCAGGCGCCCGCGGTGGGCGCCGCTGCGCTGCCCGACGACCGAGATGTCGTGGATCGCCGCGGGCGGCTCGCCGAGCAGGCTGATCTGCGTGCCGGGATTGGCGGTGCCCGAGGCGGGCGCGGGTGAGACATCGAGGTGGGTCCCCGGCAGCGCAGCGGCGTGCGCGAGCCCCGCGGGCAGGCACGCGGGTGCGGTGGCTGCAGTCGCGCGCGAGCTCGAGCCGGACAGCAGTGTCAGGCTCGGAGAGCCGAGCAGGACTGCCAGCACGACCCACGCCAGTGCGGCGCCCGCGAGGACGATGAGAACTTTGTGGCGCATGTGCGAGTGCAGGGCAGCCCAGGCGCGCTCGCGGCGCCCGTCGGAGTCGAGATCGCAAGCGTGCCACATCCCGCTGCGGGTCGCGTAAGAGTTGCCTTAGAGCGATGCGCGCTCAGCGCCGGCGAGGTGCGCGCGTGAGCCCGGGCGGCAGCGCGCGCAGCGCGCGCAGGCGCGCGAGCGGGCCGCGGTGCGCGCACAGGGCGCGGCGCAGCAGCCGACGATCGCGCGCCGAGGGCAGCCGCGGGTCGGCGCTCGGGGAGTAGCGGCGTGCGCGCAGCAGCCCGGCGTAGCGGCCGGCGGCGGGTCCGTGGGAGCGCTCGAGCCGACGCTCGAGCTCGGCGAGCGTGCTGCCGGCAGCGATCGCGAGCCCGAGCCGCGAAAGCGCACGTGAGAGCTCGCGCACGGCGCCGTCGGCGTCGCCACCGAGCGCGCGCTCGATTCGCCGGGTGCCCGCCCAGCACCCGCCGGCGAGCAGCAGTGCGAGCGCCGTGGCGACGCCCGCAGCGATCAGGCCGGCGCCGCCTCCAAGCGCCGCGCCCGCCGCGCCCGCGGTCGCGGCGATGTGTGTCTGCGCCCGGCGCCGCGCTTGCACGCCACGGTTCCTGAACGTCCGCGCCTCGACGTGCTTTTCGGCGGTCTGCGCGGCGAGCAGCGCTTCGGCCGAACCCGCCCGCGGCGCCGCGGGCGTGGGGTCGAAGGGCACCCATCCGATGCCCGCGAAATAGACTTCGACCCAGGCGTGGGCGTCGCTGGCGCTCACCTCCTCGAGCCCGCTCGAGCGGTTGCGCGCGGCGCCGACGAAGCCGGCGGCGACACGGGCGGGCACGCCGTCCATTCGCAGCAGCAGCGTCATCGCGCCGGAGAACTGCTGGCAGTAGCCGGCGTGTTCGCTGAGCAGGAACGAGACCAGCGGATATGCGCTGCGCGGCGGGTCTTCGTTGTATACGAAGCCGCGGCGCAGGAATGCCTCGACGTCGGCGACGACGTCGTATGTGCTCGGCGCGCCCGCGGCGAGCCGGCGCGCGAGCGCGTACACGCGACCGTACGGAGACGCTTCGATCAGCGCGACGTCTGTCCGCTTCGCGGCTGACACGGGACGGGCAGCCCTGCCCGCGGCCGCGGGCAGATCGAATTCCGTGTACGGCGTGTAGCCCGCGGGAATCACCGCCGGCGCCTCGCGCATTTCGCTCGCGCTCGGTGAGGGCGCGTACGCCCTCACCGTGTAGCGGTCTCCGCTCTGCGGCGCCGCGCCCGCCACGCCGATCGTCCCGTCCGCCGCGATCGCGCTCAGTCGCGGGGCGTCGGCGCCGACGATGCTCGCGCTGATCACCCGCCCGGGGCTCAACAGCTGCGCACTGTGCAGGCCCCGCACCGTGAACGTCGCCTGCGTCACCCAGCGACGTTCGCGCGCGCTGCCGGCGTCTTCGCCGCTGCCCGACGGTGCTGTCGCGGAGCGCCGAAAGCGCACGCCGTCGAACTGGTCGAGCGTCGTCGCGCGCCACAGGTGCACGCCGGGCGAGGACACGGACACCATCGTCTCGGTCGATTTCGACCACGGCAGCGGCCCGTAGACCTGGTTCCATCCGAAGCTCGTCGCCGGGAAGGCCGTTCCGAACGGGTTCCAGTCGCGGTAGTCGAGGAGCGCCCGCCCGGGGTTCAACAGGCCCGCTCCGACTAGCGCGAGGATGCAGAGGACGAGCAGGCACGCGCTCGCGCGTGCGTCCGGGAGGTAGCCGGGACCCCATGCCCACAGCAGCAGTCCGAGCAGCACGAGCAGCAGCGTCCCCTGCACCTGCCAGCCGATCTGCGACTCGTTCGCCGCGCCGGTCACATACAGCGCGAGCAGCAGGGCGAGCGCGAGCAGCCGGCGCTCGCGGGCCCGCCGCCGGGCCGGCCAGAAGGCGAGCGCGGCGCCGGGCAGGATCGTCATCGGCAACGCGAGCAGCACGGCCAGGCGCGCGTACCGGACCGTTCCTGCGTACGGCCACAGCCCGTCGAGCGCGCCCGATCCGCGCCCGAGTTCGCGCGCGAGATGCGCCCATCGCCACGGCCACAGCAGCCGCGCGGGCACGCCCGCCGCGCGTAGCGCGAGGTAGGCGCCGAAGGCGAGGATCACCAGTCGCGCGATCGTCGCGAGACCGCGGCGCCGCGGCAGCGATCGCGTGCGCGAGAGCATCTCCGCGGCCACGGCCGCAGCGGCGACGATGCCGACCACGCGCAGCAGCGGCGGGTGCGCGAGCAGTGCGGCAAAGCGCAGGCCGGCGAGCAGCGCGAGCGTCGCGAAGGCGAGCAGCGGCGCGTGCGCATGCCACGCGGCCACCTGTGCGCGCCGGCCGATCGGGCCGGGCGCGGGCGAGCCCCGCGGGAGCGCGGCGGCGTTCACGCGGACCTCGCGTAGGCGGCGCGGCCGAGCGGCTGCCCCGAGCATCCGGCGACGCTGAACGTGACCTCGACGCCGGCGAGCGGCCGCGGGGAGACGCGGTAGCAGCGCCCGCGCGCAGGCGGCTGGCCGCCGGTCGATGCGGTCACGTAGAGCACCGTGTCGCGGTTGCGCGGATGGGCGGGGTGCGGCGCACCGCTGCCGGCGCGAACGAGCGCGAGGCGCGCATGCAGCGCGGGCCATGTGCGCAGGTCGGGCCCGATCGCCGATGGCCGCCGGTCATCGGGCAGCAGCAGGCGGCAGCCGCCGCGCCGCGCGAGGTAGACACACAGCGACGCGGTCGCGCGCAGCGCCTGATCGAGCGCATGCTCGGACGCGGCACCGCGGGCATCGAGCACGATCAGCACCCGCGTGTCGGCCTCGGCGCTGAAGCTGCGCTCGATCAGCGAGCCGGTTCGCGCGAGTGCGGGCCAGTGGATGCGCGACGCCGGAGCGTCCGCGCTGTGCGGGCGGATCGAGTCGAGCTCGAGCGCGGCCTCGAGCGGCGAACGTCCGCCGGCGAGGCGCCCGAGCGCGGGCGCGCTGATCGGGTACACGCGCGGAAGCACGAGCAGCGGCTGCTCGGCTGAGCGCAGCTCACGGGCGCAGATCCCGAGCGGATCGGCGATGCGCAGGCGCGCGGGGCCGAGCATCTGATGTCCGCGGCGGGTGACGACCGCGGCGACGGTCACCTGCCCGCTGCGTCCGTGCGGCGGCGCGATCGCGGCGGCCCCCGGCCACGGCTCCAGGAACACGCCGGGAAACGGGATCCAGCCACGGCGGACGGTGATCGCCAGCCTCACGCTGTCGCCTTCGATGACCGTGCGCGCGGGCGTCCGCAGCGTCACCTCGGCGTGGTTTGCGGCAAGCGCCACCCAGGCGCGCGCGAGCGTTCCCGCGAGCAGCGCGGCGAGCCCTGCGATCAACAGCGCGGGAGTTCCGAGCAGCGCGGCGAGCGCGCACAGCAGAGCCCCCGCAACTGTCAGATCGCGGCCTCTGCTCACAGCGCTCGCACCGTTGCGAGCGCGTCGGCGACTACCTCCGAGGGCTGGACTCCGAAGGCGGTGGGCGCGAGCGCGAGGCGATGGGCGAGCACCGCCGGCGCGAGTTGCTTGACGTCGTCGGGCAACGCGTGGTCGCGGCCGTCGAGCACCGCGCTCGCCTTCGCCGCCTTGAGCAGCATCAGCCCGGCGCGAGGGCTGGCGCCGAGCTCGACGCGGGGATCGTTGCGCGTGTGTGCGAGCACCGCGACGACGTAGTCGCGCAGCGGCTCGCTCGTGTGCACCGCCACGGCTGCGTCCTGTGCGAGCAGGATCTCCGCGGTCGACGTGATCGGCGTGATGTCGAGCACGCGATCGTGGGAGGCATGTTCGGCGAGCATCTCCGCCTCCTCCCCGGCGCTCGGATAGCCGAGCGAGACGCGCACCATGAAGCGGTCGAGCTGCGCCTCGGGCAGAGGGTAGGTGCCCTCATACTCGACCGGGTTCTGCGTCGCGAGAACCATGAACGGATGGGCCAGCGAATGGCTGCTGCCGTCGACGGTGACCTGGCCCTCCTGCATGCACTCGAGCAGGCCCGACTGGGTCTTCGGCGAGGCCCGGTTGATCTCGTCGACAAGTACCAGGTGCGCGAACACAGGGCCCGGCCGGAACTCGAATTGCGCGTCGAGCTGGTTGAACACGTTCATGCCGACGACGTCTGAGGGCAGCAGATCCGAAGTGCATTGAATCCGTGTGCAGTGGGCGTCGATCGAGCGCGCGAGCGCCCGCGCGAGCGCTGTCTTGCCGACGCCGGGATGATCCTCGATGAGCACGTGACCGTCGGCGATCAGCGCGACGAGCACCTCGTGCAGGACCGCCGCGGGAACCTTGACGGCACCGGCGATGCTTGCCGCCAAGCGCGAACCGAGGGCCGCCACGTCGGCGGGGCCGAGATGGTCGATGGTCACGCCCATCACCGTTGATCTTAGTCTCCGCCCGGCCCCGGCGGCGCTGGTCGGCGGGCGCTCGCGCGCGGCGCCGAGATCGACGGCGCGGCAGCGGCGAGGGTACGCTGCAGGTCCGTGTGCAGCTACGGCTCGACCCTCGAGCAGGTGAAGGAGGCAGGGACATGGCAACGGTTGAACGTGACATCAGGGAAGTCGAGCTGGCGCAGCGCGAGCTGTGGCAGGACGGGCCGCCGTACGAGCTGTTCAAGCAGATGCGCAGCGGCTGTCCGATCCATCGCACCGAGCGGGTCGAGCAGTTCCCCGAGGAGGCCGGTTTCTGGTCGGTGACGACGGCCGAGGATGTGCACACGGTCAGCCGCGACTGGCAGACGTTCTCCTCGGAACTCGGCGGCGTGACTGTGTTCGCGGAGATCTTTCCGTTGGAGCTTGCGCGCGGGATGTTCATCGGTATGGACCCGCCGAAGCACGATCGCATCAAGGCGCTGTTCCAGCGCGGGTTCACGCCGAAGCGGATCGCCGATCACGAGCAGCGGATCAGGGCGATCGTCAACACCGTGCTCGACCGGCTCGAGGGCAGGGAGAGTTGTGATCTCGTCGCCGATGTCGCGCAGCCGGCGGTCTCGCGCGTGATCGGCAGCTTCATGGGGTTGAGCGAGGAGGAAGACGCCGACTGGGCGCGGATCGTCAACTCGGCGCTCGCGCCGGATGACCCGGATCTCAGCCCGGAGGGCATCGAGGGTGTGCTCGCGAAGGACATACCGGAGATGTTCGAGCGTTGCGGGCGGATGATCGCCGAGCGTCGCGAGCGCCCGACGGATGACCTGATGACGGTGCTCGTCGAGGCCGAGATCGACGGGCAGCGCCTCGAGGAGCACGAGATCGTGATGGGCTTCTTCCTGATGATGGCGGCCGGCAACGACAGCACGAAGGCGACGTTCTGCAGCGGCATGCGCGCGCTGCTTGAGGACCCCGAGCAGAAGCAGGTGCTGCTCGATGACCCGTCGCTGATCCCGAGCGCGGTCGAGGAGTCGCTGCGGATGTTCCCGGCGTTCGCGCACTTCCGCCGCACCGCGACGTGCGACACCGAGCTGCATGGGCAGAAGATCCGCGAGGGCGAGAAGGTCGTGATGTGGTACGTCTCCTCCAACCGCGACGAGAAGCTGTATGAGAACCCGGACCACTTCGATGTGACGCGCAACCCCGAGCACCAGGCGTTCGGCGCGGGCGGCCGGCACTTCTGCCTCGGCACCGCGCTCGCGCGTCTGGAGCTGAAGGTGCTGCTCGAGGAAACACTCAAGCGCTACCCGCAGATCACGCTCGAGGGTACCCCCGTCGCCGCCGAGGCGCTGTTCCTCAACCAGCTCAAGACGCTGCCCGTGAGGCTCACCGCGTAGGCGTTGGTTCTTCGCTTTGACGCGAACGCCGACGCATCCGTCGCGCCGCCGGGCGCCCGGGGTTCGGCTCGCGCCGTAGTCTGGGGGCGTGAGCGACTATCCCGAGACGCTCGTCGCGGTCGACCACATCGCCCCGGTTCCGCGGCGGGTGCGCGCTCTCCTCGCCGGCGCGGTCGTGCTCGACACGACGCGCGCGCTGTATGTGTGGGAGACGCCGAACTACCCCCAGTACTACATCCCGCTCGCGGATGTGAACGCGGCCGTGCTCGTCGATGAGAAGCACTCTGAGCACCTGCGCCGTGGGCCCGCGGAGCGACACGGCCTGCGCGTCGGCGAGACTTCGAGGCCGGGCGCGGCGCACGTCTATCGGGATGGTGCACTGGCGGGCCTGGCGGGCACCGTGCGCTTCGAATGGTCGGCGCTCGATGCGTGGTTCGAGGAGGACGAGGAGGTGTTCGTCCATCCGCGCAGCCCGTACACCCGCGTCGACGCGCTGCGCTCGACACGCCCCGTCCGGGTCGAGCTCGAGGGCGTCGTGCTGGCCGAGTCCGCCTGTCCGGTGATGGTCTTCGAGACGGGGCTGCCGACGCGCTACTACCTCGACCGCACGGCCGTCGACTTCGAGCACCTGATCGCGACCGGGACGGTCACCTCGTGTCCGTACAAGGGCACGACCAGTCGCTACTGGTCGGTCGCTGTCGGCGATCGCGTACACCCGGATCTGGCCTGGGCGTATGACTTCCCGACCCGCGAGCTGCTGCCGATCGCCGGCTTGATCGCGTTCTACAACGAGAAGGTCGACCTGACTGTCGACGGACGCCGCCTCGAGCGGCCGGCCACAGACCGCGCCTAGCGCGGCGCGCGCGAGCCGCCGCGGGCGTGCCGTCAGCCGAACGTGATCGCTTCGCTCTGCACGACCGGGCAGGCCCGCGCGCTCCCGGCATGCGTCGAGCAGGACGCGGACGGGGTCGAGAATTCGAGCTGCGGGGAGAACAGATCGAGCACGAGCCGATCGTTGCTCGGGTCAAACGCGGCCGCGTCGACGCCGTCGCCGCCCAGCGAGCCGCTCGGCGCCCACGGCGCGGTCATCGTCGCGAGCCCCGGCAACGAGATCTGCTCGAGCTGGGACGCGACCGGCGGCACGATCCCGTGCTGGGAGTACTCGAATGCATAGACGAATCCGCCCGCCAGCGTGAGGCCGTCGAAGAACTGCTCGGAGTCGTCGATCGGCACGCCGTCGGAGGTGATCCGCGCGATCAGCGCCGGCGCCGTGGCGCCGCTGTCGAGCCAGATCTGCGATACGCCGATGTTGGGGTTCTCTTCGGTCGCCTCGCTGAAGGCGACCTCGCTCCCGTCGGCGCTGATGTCGTCGATCGTCGCGCCGTCGGGCGTCGGCACGCGCAGCGCGTGGGCTGCGGTGCCGGTCAGGTGTGCGGTCTCGAGCCGCGCCGGCTGGTGCTCACGGGCGGTGTTCGGCTGCACGGCGAACACGACGACGCCGTGTTCTGCGAGGCCGATGTTGGTATCCGCCGGCGCCGCCGCGATCCGGTGCGCGCGGCCGCCGCTCGTCGGCGCCCACCACAGCAGGCAGCCGTCGGTCCCCGCGCTTCCCGCGCTGGCCGACGCGAACGGCGAGTGCGGGCAGCGGGAGTAGACGACGATCGCGTGTCCGTGAGCGTCGCTGCCGAGCTTGACGCCGTCGATCCAGCCGACGGCGGACGTCGCGCTGAGCGCGCGGTCGTGCGTGCCGCGGCGCACGACGATCTCGAAGCGGTGCCCGGAGCCGGATCCGGCGGCCCACGCGACCATGCCGCCGGCGGCCGACACGGAGCTCGGAAACGATGGGGCCGCGAGGTTCGCACCGACGCTGAAGGCCCCGGCCGGCGCCGCGCCGGCGGCGAGCGCCGCGCCGAGAGTCACAACCGCGCTGATCGCCGCCCGGCGCGTGAAGCCCATCTGCCAACCCCCTTCCTCACCAGCGGATCTGCCCCTCGGACGCTTGCGAAGAGGACTCGCCCACATCATAGGTGCCGGTCCGCCGGCTTCTTCGCGCTCGCCGGGTGCCGGCGCGCGGGAGCGCTCCGAGCTGGGGCGGGGGCGTCTGCGCGGCGCGTGCCCCGGCGCCGCTACGGTAGGCCTGTGCGGGTGGCGACGTGGAACGTGAACTCGGCCAGGCAGCGCCTGCCGCGGCTGCTTCCATGGCTCGAGCAGCGCCGCCCGGATGTCGTCTGCCTGCAGGAGACGAAGCTCACCGACGAGGCCTTCGACGGGCTTCTCGGCGACGAGCTCGCCGCCCGTGGCTACGCGTTCGCGCGCCACGGCGAGGTGCAGTGGAACGGCGTCGCGATCCTCTCTCGCGTCGGCCTCGAGGACGTCGCGGCCGGCCTCCTCGGCGAGCCCGGCTTCTCCGCTCCGGAGGCGCGCGCGGTTGCGGCGACGTGCGCGGGCGTGCGCGTGTACTCGGTGTACGTGCCCAACGGCCGCGCGCCGGAGTCCGAGCACTACCGCTACAAGCTCGACTGGCTCGCGGCGCTGGGCCGCGCCGTCGGCGCCGGGGCGCACGCGACGATCGTCTGCGGCGACATCAACATCGCCCCGGCTGACATCGACGTGTTCGATCCCGACGCCTATGTGGGGCAGACGCATGTGACCGCGCCGGAGCGCGCGGCGCTCGAGCAGCTGCAGGCACTGGGGCTGCGCGACGTGGTCCGCGAGCGCTGGCCCGGCGAGCGCATATTCACCTACTGGGACTACCGCGCGGGGATGTTCCACCAGGACCTCGGGATGCGCATCGATCTCGTGCTGGCCGGCGCGGATGTCGCGGGCAGAGTGTGCGCGGCGTGGGTGGACCGCGAGGCGCGCAAGGGCAAGGGCCCGAGCGATCACGCTCCCGTGATCGTCGACCTCGACGAGGCGCCGGACGGCGACATCGGGCCGGTCGTGCCGCCCCCATCCCGTCCGGCCGCGACGCGCGGATCGGTCAGGCTGCCGCAGGCGCCGTGAAGCCGGATGTGACCGGGAGCCGGCGGAAGTGCTGAAAACGAGGGGATCGGCCGACTCGTCCGCCCGGGGCCGCGCGGCTAACAGACACGCTGGTCGCGGTCGATGGCGACGACATGGCAAGGGTTCCGGCACCGCGTGGAGGATGGCTCCGCTCATCTGAGTTCGATCGCGTGCGGCTGCTCGACATGACGCGTCGGATCGTGCCGGCCACGCTGTTCGCATCGGCGCTGTGCGGCGTCGCCGTGATCGTGCTCGTTCCGCGCGTCGGCGACGTCCTGCTGATCCCGCTCGCGCTCGGCGTGAGCGGCCAGCTGGCGATCGCGTTCGCATTCCCGCGCCTCGCACATCCGGAGCGCTGGATACTCGGCGGCGATTGTCTGTCGGTCGCCACGATCTCCTGGGGGGTCGCACTAACCGGCGGCTTTCGCAGCCCCTTCGTGCCGCTGCTCGTGCTGCCGCTCGTCGCGGTCGCCGGCCGCCACACGGTCCCGGTGTTCGTGGCCTTCACCGCGCTGTGTCTCGCCGCGCCGTCGCTCGCCGCGCTCGTCGCGATCAATCGCCACATGGGGTTCGCCGCGGCGCGTGCGCCTGCGGACCTCGCGGTGATCGGAGGGGTCGCCGCGATGACGATCGGCCTCACGCGCGCGGAGTGGCACTACCGCCATCAATCGCTGCTCGACCCGCTCACCGGCCTGCTCAACCGCCTCGCGCTCGAGCGGCGTTTCGAGGAGCTCCGCGCACAGGGGTCCCACGGGGACGGCGCGCTGTGTCTGATCGCCGGCGACATCGACGGCTTCAAGGCGATCAACGACACCTTCGGCCACGAAGTCGGAGACATCGTCCTGCGCGACGTCGCGGGCGTGCTGCGAACGAGCCTGCGCACGTTCTCGCTGATCTATCGCGTCGGCGGCGAGGAGTTCCTCGCGATCCTGCCGGGCGTCGGCAGAAACGAGGGTCGCAGGGTCGCTGAGCGACTGCGCGCCGCGGTCGCCGGGGCGCGGCCCCAGGAACTCGACGTGACGATGTCATTCGGGGTCGCCGCCTCGGTCCGCGCCGAGCTCGACTACGAGCGGCTGTATGCGGCGGCCGACTCGTGCCTGTACAGGGCCAAGCGTGCCGGGCGAAACTGCGTCGTCGTCGAGACGCCGCAGGCCGCCGCGGACGACGAGCGCCGTCAGCCGTCGGCGTTGACGCGCTCGACGAGCTCGGCGAGCACGCGCTCGGCGTCGGCGTTGGGCACCTGACAGGTCCCGGCCGCCTCATGCCCGCCGCCGCCGTAGGCGAGCATCAGCGTGCCGACGTCCGTGCTGCTCGAGCGATCGACGATCGACTTGCCCATCGCGAACACGGTGTTCTGTTGTTTCAAGCCCCAGAGGACGTGGATCGAGATGTTGCACTCGGGATACAACGCGTAGATCATGAAGCGGTTGGTCGGGTGGATCACGTCGGCGTCGCGCAGGTCGAGCACGACCAGATTGCCGTGCACGGTCGAGTTCGCCCGCAGCTGCTCCTGGGCGGCGCTCGCGTGCTCGCTGTAGAGCGCGACGCGCTCGACCACGTCGTCCATCGCCAGGACCTCCTCGACGGTCCGCTCCAGGCAGGCATCGATCAGCTCCATCATCAGCTGGTAGTTGGAGATGCGAAAGTCGCGGAAGCGGCCAAGGCCGGTGCGCGGGTCCATCAGGAAGCTGAGCAGGATCCAGCCGCTCGGCGTCTTGATCTCATCGAGTGAGAACAGCGCGCTGTCGGCCTTGTCGACGGCGTCCATCAGCGACTCGGTGACGGCCTTAAAGCGCGCGGCCCCGCCGAAGTACTCGTACACGACCCGCGCCGCGGACAGGGCGCCGGGCACGATTATGTGATTGTCCGCGCTCTCCTCCAGGCGCAGCGTCTCGCTCTCGTGATGATCGAAGGCGAGGCGCACGCCGGCGACGTACGGGAGGTTGGTGGTGATGTCGCGATCGGTCAGCTCGATGAGCCCGTCCTGCATGTCCTTCGGATGGACGAACTTGATCTCGTCGAGAATCCCGAGCTCTTTCAACAGCGCGGCGCAGACCAGCCCGTCGAAGTCGCTACGGGTTACAAGGCGACACTTCTCGGTGGTCTGTGTTGCCATCGGCTCGGCTCCTCTTCGCGTGGTTTCACCGAACACCTCGGCAGCTTGCGAGGAATCCTGAAGCACGAATCATTCGCTGCGGCGCGATCGCGGTGGCGGCGGCGGCGCGCGAGCTCGTGCGCGGCGAGCGCTCCCGCGGCGCGGGCACGCCGGTGGCGCGGCGCGTCGTCGTGATCGCCTAGCCTTGCGACATCCTGCTCCTCGTCCTGATCCCGCTCGCGCTCGCGCTCGCGCTCTGCGCAGTGAGCATCTGTCGTCTGGCCGGCCGGAGCGACGAGCTGCAGCGCGCGGCGCTCGCCGAGTGGATCGCGACGAGCCACCTCGCGGACCTGAACGCGATCGGGGCCGCGCGGCCCTCACGCGCGGCCGACGCGGACCCGCGCGCCGACGAGCGTCGCGCGACGGGTTGACCGTGAGCACTGCGATCGGCGACCGAGGCATCGGCCGGGGCCTGGGTTTATCATCGGCCTTCACGCGCAGGCAACGGCAACGGCGAAAGGTGCTCGCGATAAACCAAAGTCCCTCGACAGCGACGGCCACGAACGGCCGCCTGTGGTTCAGGGCGGCGCTGCTCGCGCTGCTCGGCTCGCTTGCGCTCGCCGGCAGTGCCCGCGCAGCCGAACCGGGAGGGGGATCACGCCCGGCGGAAACGGTCACCGAACAGGCGCCCGAAACGGACCCCTCGCCGCCGGCCGCGGAAGCCGCGCCGGTCAGCGAACCTGCACCCGAAGTCGCGCCGAGCGAACCTGTCGGCGAACTTCCCGCGGAATCGCCACCGGCGGAACCCGTCGTCGAACCCGCGCCGGAAACGCCGCCGGCCGAACCCGCCCCGGAAACGCCGCCGGCTGAACCTGTGCCGGAAACGCCGCCGGCCGCGGAAGCGCCGCCGGCCGAACCTGTCGTTGAACGTGCGCCGGAAGCACCACCGGTCGAAGTGATCTCAGAACACGGTTCCCGTGGGGCCGGCAGCGAAGCGTCCTCGTCGGCCCCGACACAGCCTCCGGCGGCGTCGGCCGCGGCGACGCCCGTTGAAGGCGCGAGCTCGGCCGCGACCGAAACCGACGGGGCCCTGATCGATGCGCTGCCGCCCAACTTGACGGCGATCGACGCCGGGGAAACCCCGCCGTCGGCCGGCGGCGCCCTGGTGTCGATCATCGCCTTCGCGGGGCAGACGCCCGCCCAACTCGACGCGGTGCTCAGCTGCCAGCTGTCCGGGTCGGCGTCAGCGACGAACCAGGACTGCTCGACCAACTTGGCGAGCGCGCCAGGCCTCCTCGACTCCGCGCCGCTGGGCTTCGCGACGGCGGCGCCCGCCGGCGGAGCGCCGGAAGGCAACGGCGACGGTGGCGACGGCGGCGTCAGCCACCCGTCCGGCCCGCCGCCCGGCCCGGCGCCCAGCGGCGCCTTCGGCGGCTCGGCCGCGGGCGGCACCGGAGTGTCCCTGTCGGGTTTCATCACGCGCGCGGGCATGCTGCGGCTTGCCGCCCCGCGTTCAATGCGTCGGCTGCGGCTCTCCGCGCGGCCCTGGCTTACAGCGTTCTTCGTTCTGATTCCAGAGCGACCGGGCTAGCTCCTCCCGGTCGCTTCGCTTCTGCAACGGGCCACGGGGTCCGCTGCCTGGAAATCAATTCGAGACTTCTTCGGAAGGAGCTGTACGTGATGGACTCCCAGCCAACGACGCCAACGGCGAGTATCGCCAGAGTGGACGCGGGCGACGCGCCCGCCGGTGTCGCCAACCGCAGCATCAGGCGCTTCAGCAAGGGCGCGCGAACCAGGCCCGCCGAGGATCGGGCGGGCGTGGTGTTGAAAAGTGTGAGCGTCTGGACGCACACGCTGATCCTGACGGGCGCGCTGACGCGACGGTCGGCGCACGCGCTCGAGCTCGAGATGGAGCGCCTGTGCGAGCAGGGTGTCACGGACATCACGCTCGATCTCAGCCAGCTCAGCCACATCGATGCGACCGGGGTCGCGGTGATCGCGTTTCGCAGCGGCCTGTGCGAACGGCAGGGCTATGGCTTCGCGCTGATCCCCGGCTCGCGTGCCGTTCACGAGGCGTTCGAGCGGGCGGGCGTGAGCGAGATGCTGCCGTTTCGAGAGGACGAGATAGCCGCGCGGCGACGGCGCGTGTCGAGCTCAACGGCGCGCTTCCGCGACGGCTGCGAGTAACGGAGCCACAAGGGCAGGCGCTCCTGGATCTGATCAGACCGGGATCGCCTGTCCGCGCGCGTCGCGGCGCGCGAGCAATGCGTGCGGTCACGCGCCTGGCGTCGTCGTCGGCACCGGTCCTGGGATGATCGTGGTCCACGACGCTCGCCGTGCGAGCCCAACCCGGGGGAGGACTCGATGACCACCGTCCGCGACGCGACATTTGACCTGTTTCGCCGTCATCGCATGACGACGATCTTCGGCAATCCCGGCTCGACCGAGCTCGGCATGCTCGCCGACTTTCCCGAGGACTTCCGCTACGTGCTCGGCCTCCAGGAGGCTGTCGCGGTGGGCATGGCCGACGGGTTCGCGCAGGCCAACGGCACGGTCGGGCACGTCAATCTGCACACCGCGCCGGGCGTCGGCAACGGCGTCGGCGCGATCTTCAACGCGCGCGCCAACAAGGCCCCGCTGCTCGTCACCGCCGGCCAGCAGGCGCGGTCGTTGATCACGATGCAGGCGAACCTGACCAACCGCGCCGCGGTCGAGGTGCCGAAGCCGTTCGTCAAGTGGAGCTATGAGCCGCCGCGGGCTGCCGACGTGCCGTACGCGCTCGCACAGGCGATCCACCAGGCGGCGCTGCCGCCGAGCGGACCGGCGTTCGTCTCGATCCCGATGGACGACTGGGCAGTCGAGCTCGACCACGTCGACTTCGCCACACAGATCGCCCGCGACGTGACGGGCGCACGCGCCCCGACGGGGCGCAGATCGAGGCGCTCGCGGAGCGGCTGCGCAAGGCCGGCCGCCCGCTGCTCGTCGCCGGCCCCGACATCGACGCCTCGGGCGGCTGGGACGCGGCCGTCGCGCTCGTCGAGCGCCAGCGGCTCGCCGTCTGGGCTTCGCCGGCGACGGGCGGGAATCGGCTCGGCTTTCCCGAGGACCACCCCGCCTTCCAGGGCGTCCTGCCGCCGGCCGTCGGCCCGCTCGCGGAAGTCCTCGCCGCGCACGACCTGGTGCTTGTGGCGGGCTCTTCGGTCTTTCCCTACTACCCGAACATCCCGGGCGAGTTCCTCAAGCAGGGGACCGAGCTGATCGCGATCACGAGCGACCCCGATGAGGCGGCACGCGCGCCGATGGGCGACGCGATCGTCGCCGACGTCGGACTCACGCTGAGCGCGCTCGTGGAGGCGCTCGGCGAGGCCTCCGAGCGCACGCCGCCGACACCCCGCGACCCCCCGCCGACGCCCGCCGAGGAGACGCCACTCGCGCCCGGCGCGGCGTGCGCGACGCTTGCGCAGCTGTTCCCGCCCGACGGGATCGTTGTGCTCGAGTCGCCTTCGAGCACGCCGGCGCTGCGCAACCAGCTGCGCCTGTCGCGAGCGGGCTCCTACTACTTCAGCGCCGGTGGCGGGTTGGGCTTCGGCCTTGCGGCCGCGTTGGGCGTGCAGCTCGCCGAGCCCTCCCGTCAGGTCGTCTGTGTGCTCGGCGAGGGCTCGGCCCAGTACGCGATCACCGCGTTCTGGACCGCGCATGCGTATTCGATTCCTGTCAAGTTCCTCGTCCTGCGCAACAACGAGTACTCGATCCTGAAGTGGTTCTCCGCGCTCGAGAGCGTCACGGGAGCGCCCGGCCTCGACCTCCCGCACCTCGACGTCGCGGCGACCGCGCGCAGCTACGGCGTTCCCGCCGAGACGGTCGGCGGGCGCGAGGAGCTGCACAGCGCGCTCGCCGACGCGTTCGCGGCCGATGGCCCCCGGCTCGTTCAGGTCGACGTCGCGCCCGGCATGGCGCTGCTCTGACGTGTCCCGCCGGCCCCTGTTGAGCGTCGACAGCCGCTTGATCGGGCACCCGCCCGGCGGGCCCTCGCCCGACCGTGCGCCGGATCAGCTTGCCGGCGGAACTCCCGAGCCGCTGCGCGGCGAGCTGGTCGCGCTGCTGGGCGAGGAGCGCGTGCTGGCGCGCGCGATCGACCTGATCCGCTACGCCTCCGACGCGAGCCCGTACCGGCGTCTTCCGGCTGTGGTGGTGATGGCCCGCAACGCCGCCGACGTCGCCAAGGTGCTCGGCTATGCGCGCCGCAGCGGCCATCCCGTCAACTTCCGCGGCGGCGGCACGAGCCTCAACGGGCAGGGTCAGACGGACGGGATCATGATCGACGTCAGACGCTGGTTCTCGGGAGTTCGGATCGAAGATCACGGCCGCCGCGTGCGACTGCGGTCGGGCACCTTGCTCGGCCTCGCCAACACGCTGCTCGAGCGCCACGGCAGCAGGCTCGGCCCCGACCCGGCGAGCAAAGACATCGCGACAGTCGGCGGCGTGATCGCGAACAACTCCGGTGGCATGCGCTGCGGCGTGCAATGGGACCCGTACTCGACGGTCGAGTCGCTGACGCTCGTGCTGGCGTCGGGGACGGTCATCGACACGGCCGCCGCGGATGCGGAGCAGCGCTTCGCGGCCGCCGCCCCCGAGCTCGCCGCGGGACTGCTCGAGCTGCGCGCCGAGCTGCTCGCCGACGAGGAGCTCACGCGCCGCGTGCGTCGCAAGTACGAGATCAAGAACGTCACCGGCTATCGGCTGTGCGCGCTGCTCGACGCGCAGACGCCGCTCGAGATCTTCCGCAGGTTGCTGATCGGCTCGGAGGGCACGCTCGCGTTCATCGCCGAGGCGGTCATGCGTACCCGTCCCGAGCCCTCGCGCACGACGCTCGCGTGGGCCCACTTCGCCGATATCGACAGGGCGGTCGCGGCGGTGCCCGCGCTCGTCGCCGCCGGCGCGCGCGCGACCGAGCTGATGGTCGCACCGGCGCTGATCGCGGCCTCGTGGACTTTGCCCGGGACGCCCGAGAGCTGGCGTGAGCTGCCGTTCGAGTCCGCTTCGCTGATCGTCGAGCTCGGCGCCGACAGCGACCACGAGCTTGACGGGCTGGAGGCCGAGGCGAGCGCGATCCTCGCCGGGCACGAGCTGCTCGACGCGGCGGTGTTCAGCCGTGACGCCGAGGAGATCGAGCTCGCCTGGCGCGTTCGCGAGGGGTTGTTCGGCATCGCCGGCCGGCTGCGCGCGCCGGGCAGCGCGCTGATCATCGAGGACGTCTGCGTGCCGCCGGCGAGGATCGCCGAATGCGCACGCGACCTGCAGAGCCTGCTGGGCAGGCACGGCTTCATCCCCGGCGTCGCGGGGCATGCCTCCGCGGGCAACCTGCACTTCCAGCTCACGCCGGACTTCTCCAAGCCGGAGGACCTCGAGCGCTATCACGCGTTCATGGAGGAGCTCGTCGAGCTGATCGTCGCGAAGTACGACGGCTCGCTCAAGGCCGAGCACGGAACGGGCGTGAACATGGCCCCGTATGTCGAGCGCGAGTGGGGCGAGAAGGCGACCGCGATGATGTGGCGGATCAAGCAGCTTGCCGACCCCGACGCGGTGCTCAACCCCGGCGTCGTGCTCAACCGCGATCCGGCGATCCACCTCAAGCACATCAAGACGCAGCCCGAGATCGAGGAGGTCGCGACGCAGTGCGTCGAGTGCGGCTTCTGCGAGCCGGTCTGCCCGTCGCGCAATGTCACGACGACGCCCCGTCAGCGGATCGTGATCAGGCGCGAGATGGCGCGCCAGCCCGAGGGCTCACCGGTCTATGAGGCGCTGCTCGCGGACTACGAGTACGACGCGATCCAGACCTGCGCGGCGGACGGGAGCTGCGAGCGCGCGTGTCCGGTCGCGATCGACACGGGCAAGCTGATCAAGGACTTCCGTGCACGCGAGCGCAGTGCGCGCGAAGAGGCCGTCGCGCTCGCGCTCGCCAGGCGCTACGGACACTTCGAGCGGGCGGCGCGGATCGGCCTCGCGGGCGCCGCCGCGGCAGCCGCGCTCGCCGGGGAGCGCTCGCTCGCACGCGTGCCCGCCGCGATTCGCACGCGCGTCAGCAGCGACGTGATCCCGGCGCTCGCTCCCAACCTCCCCGCGCCGGCGCCTGCGCGCCTGCCGGCGACGCGCCGCGACGGCGCCGCGGCGGTGTATCTCCCCGCCTGCATCAACCGGATCTTCGGCAACGCCCGCGGTGCCGCGGAGTCCCCCTCGCTGCCCGAGGCGCTGGTCGCGCTGTCCGCGCGCGCCGAGCTGCCGCTGTGGATACCCGATGACGTCAGCGGTCACTGCTGCGCGACGCCGTGGAGCTCGAAGGGATATCGGCGCGGGCACGAGCACATGGCCGCCAAGACCGCTGCCGCGCTGTGGCGTTGGAGCGATCGCGGGCGCCTGCCGGTCGTGCTCGACGCGAGCTCGTGCTCGCAGGGAGTGCTCGAGGACATCGCGCCGCAGCTCGGCGACGCCGAGCGCGCGCGCTTCGAGCAGATCGAGGTGCTCGACTCGATCAGCTGGGCGCACGACCGGCTGCTGCCCCGCGTCAGCGTCGAGCGCAAGCTCGCCGCCGTGGCCATCCACCCGACCTGCTCGGTCCAGCGCCTCGAGCTGACGGGCAAGCTCGAGGCGGTCGCGCGTGCGCTCGCCGAGGATGTCCTCACGCCCGCCGGGACGAGCTGCTGCGGGATGGCGGGCGATCGCGGCATGCTCCATCCCGAGCTGCCCCGCTCGGCGTTGCGCGACGCCGCCGAGGGTCTTGCCGGGCACGCGATCGACGCGCATCTGTGCAGCAACCGCACGTGCGAGATCGCACTGCAGGGCGTCACCGGCGCCGCGTATGAGTCATTCATCCTGCTGCTCGAGCGAGCGACGAGGCCCTCCCGGTCGCTCAGTTGACGAGCAGCGTCGCCTTCATCCCGGCGGCCTCGTGGCCGGGGAGCGAGCAGAACAGCGTGTAGTGGCCGGGCTTGAGCGTCAGCGTCAAGCTCGGATGTGCGTTTGGTGCGGTGTTCGGGAGCGATCCCGCTTCCGCGCCTTCGACGCCTTCGACGGCGTGCAGGTTGTGTTCGTCCTGGCCGTGGTTGACGAATTCGAGGATCACCTTTCCGGCCGGGACCGAAGGGCGCGAGAGCACGAAGCGAAATGCCTGCGTGTCTTCGGCGGTGACCTCGACATGCGCCGGCGCGGCGGCTTCGCTCGGGGCTTCGCCCGATGACCCGCCGGGGCCCGTCGCGGGCGTGCCCGGAGCGGGCGTCGAGCCGGGGCCGACAACGGGGGGCAGGGTCGACCACGGGGAGCCGGGTGCGCCCGTGGCCGTGCCGGCGGTGCCGCCGCTCGCCGGCTTGCGCTTCGCGTGCTTCTTCGGGCAGCGGTGGCGGCGCGTGCGGTGGCAGATCCGCGCCCTGTGCGCGCGCCGGCCCGCGGTCTGCGAGGGCGCGGCGAGCGCGAACGCGGCCGAGACGCTGCAGAGCATCGCGAGGATGCCGATCAGCAGCGCCGCTCGCGCGTTGCGCAGCACGCTCACTTCACCAGCACCGGTCGTTCGAACGAGGCAGCTTCGGGGATCACGAGGCCCGCTTCGGTCTGGAACCATTCTTCGAGCAGCGAGCAGTACATGCTCCGGAAGTCGGATGTGCGCAGCACGTTTTCGTTGACGTCGAGGTTCGTCAGGCCGGGGAACTCACCGACCATTTCGCCCTTCGCGCGAGTGCCGATCAGCAGCGCGACGCCGCCGGCGCCGTGGTCGGTTCCAGAGCCGTTTTCGCGGGGGCGGCGGCCGAACTCCGACCACAGCTGGATCAGCACGCGCTGGTCCAGCCCGCGCGCTTCGAGGTCACGCTGAAACGCGACCACGGCTGTCACCGTCTGCCCGAGATTGGTGGTGAGCGTGGCGGCCTCGCTGGAGTGCGTGTCGTATGAGCCGACCGCGTTCAGCGAGGCGCATTTGATCGGCATCCCCGTGTGCAGCATCGCCGCGAGCGCGGCGAGGCGTTCGGCGAATTCGCCCGTCGGATAGGTGACCGCGGATTTGTCACCGGATTCTTCCTCTGACTTGACGAAGCCGGCCATCCGTTCGAGAACGAGATTCGTGTCGTAGGAGGCGTTGCGTGCCTGCGCGTACGCCGGCGACGGCGCCGCGAGTGCGCCCAGCGCGCCGAAGGTGTCGAGCGCGGGCGCCATGATCGGTTCGCCGAGGCCGTTCGCCCACATCGTGTAGTCGGCCGGCGAGGAGACGGCGGCGACGGGCATCGTCTCGGTCGCGAGCGCCGGCGCGAGCGAGTAGTCCAGCGACAGGCCCTGCAGGGGGTTGTCCGGTTCGCCGACGATGTCCAGGTAGCGCCCCATCCAGCCGGAGCGCGCGTTGGTGTCGAGCTGGCCGACCTCCCAGTAGTGGCGGCTCGTGAAGTGGCTCTCGTCCTGCGGCTCGTAGCCGATCGCAGGGAAGACGGTGATCTTGCCTTCGTCGTGGAGTTCGGCGAGGCCTGTGGCCTGCGGGTGCCACATCAGATTGTCGTCCTCGGTGAACACGCGCCCGGAGCCTTCGGCGAGTCCGAGCACGGGGCGGAGTTCTCTGTACCTGGCTTCCTTGACGGGTGCGAGCACCGACAGCGCGTCCCAGCCGCCTTCCATGAAGATCGATACGAGCACCGGCTGGCTGGGCCCGGCCGCGGCGGCCTTGGCGATTCCCTCTTCGAAGTGACGCGGGCTGAGCATCGACATCCCGTAGACCGACAGCGCCGCGCCCGCCGAGCGCAGCAGGAACGTGCGCCGGTCCAGGCCGGTGCCGGCCGGGAGCGGCATGCCCGCCTCGATGCTCGGCAGCCCGCTGCCGGCGACCGCGGCGGCGCGCCGCAACAGCTGCGAGCGGGTGAAGTCGTTGCACGAGCAGCTCCTGGCCATCGTCAGCTCTCCTCCTGCGTGGATGTCGCGCGCGCGCCCACCTCAACTCACCTGCATGTCCGGCGAGGTTGCGATCAGCATGCGCAGGGCGTTCTGGCGCATCGCGCGGTAGGGGCTGCGCTCCCAGCTCGCGAGCGGTTCTTTCAGGCACGACTGCGCGAACGCCGCGATGCATTGCTGCGATTCGCTCGACAGCGGTGGATCGGCCCAGTAGGCGAGCGCGCTCGCGAGCGCGCTCGTCGGATTCTCGGTCGCGCTGTATTCCGGTTCGCCTTTCCCCGGCCACGGGTTCGGGAAGGTCTTCTCGGTCACATAGCTGGCCATTTCCCAGCGCGCCTTCGCGGTC
Source organism: uncultured Solirubrobacteraceae bacterium (assembly GCA_963827105.1). Classification (GTDB taxonomy): domain Bacteria; phylum Actinomycetota; class Thermoleophilia; order Solirubrobacterales; family Solirubrobacteraceae; genus Palsa-744. The sequence continues at coordinate 61,168 of CAWHAB010000011.1, forward strand.
GAGGTGTCGAGCCAGCGGGTGAAGTCCCAGCCGGAGACGTTGGGCGGATAGAACAGCTGCTGTCCGGCGTTCGCGGACAGCCAGGCCCAGGCCGTCGTGTCGATCGGGCGCGAGATCGAGCGCAGCAGGCCCGCGTTGTAGACGACCGGCGGCGTCAGCAGCTCGGGGCCTTCGTAGAAGTCGGGATGCTGGAGGATCGCCTCGACGACCGCGCGGATGCTGTAGCCGGAGCCGATGTACAGGCCCTGCAGCGATGCGAGCGTCGCTTCCGAAGGCTGCGTCGGGATGAAGTAGCCCCACAGCTTCGTGACGAAGAACGACGCATGCAGCGGGTGGCTGACGCACAGGCGCACGGCGTCTTCGTAGTTCCACCTGCCGGTTTGCCCGAACACGGTCTTCTGGCCGTTGTCGTGATAGCCCGGGTCGAAGCGGAAGTTGTAGTTTCCGAGTTCGGGCGACCAGTCGTTGCGCCAGCCGGTCAGCGCGCGCGCCATTTCGCGCACGTCGTCCTCGCTGTAGGCGCCGCGGTCGGCGCCCAGCGAGAACAGCTCCATCATCTCGCGCGCGTAGTTCTCGTTGGGGTCGTTCTTGCTGTTCGAGGTGCCGTTCAGGAACACCAGCATCGCCGGGTTCGTGGTGATCGCGAGGAACAGGTCGTGAAAGCTGCCGAACACCATCGAGCGCATCAGGTTGTTCTGATCGAGCATCAGCTGCTGGCTGTTGACCTGGGCGTTGGAGTTGGCGAACCAGTCGTGGAAGATGAACGTCATCCGCTCGATGAGCTGCTGGTCGGAGCGGACCATGCGGTCGAGCCACCAGCAGTGGTCCTCGCCCCACGCGTTGGCCGGATCGAGCGGGTTGCCTTCTTCATCGACGGGCGCTGGGCCGGTGAGCGTCGCAGGCCCCGCCGGGCGCGTGAGGCCGAGCACGACCTCCTGCGCCGGGCGCCCTACCAGCGCCTCCCCACCGCCGGGGGTCGGCCCGAAGCCGGCGCGCCACAGCAGGCGATGGGCCTGCTCGAGCGTGAACGGGGCGCCCAGCGCGGGAACCGCCACGGGCGATGGCGCGGGCGGCCGCGACGGTGCGCTCGGCAGCAGCGGCCACGCCGCGCCGCGCGGCGCGGGTGCGGCCGGATGCGGCGCCGGCTTCGCCGGCTTGTGCGCGGGCTTGTGGCGCCTGGAGCGCTTCTTGTGGCGCGCGGCCTGCGCGCGCGCTCGCTCGCGCTCGCGCTCGCGCGCCTGCGACGGCGTCGCAACTGCCGCGTGAGACTTGCTCCCCACGCGGCTCGCGGTCATCGAGCCGCCGGCGTGTTCGCGCGTGAGCAAGCGTCGTGATCGAGCATCACCGGGTACCTCGACCGGCGCACGCGGAATCTGTTGGCGGCGGCGCGGTAATGGACATTCGTACGATTCGCGCGAGCACCGCCCCGCGCGGGACGGCGTCTAAGATCGGCTCTGCCGGCGCGTCCGGCACGACCGTCCGCCAGCGAACATCGGAGGCTGCCATGGAGTACGTGAACCTCGGCGCCACGGGCCTGCGCGTCTCGCGCGTGTGCCTGGGCATGATGAGCTTCGGCAACGACAGCGACCGCGCATGGGTGCTCGACGAGCAGGGGGCCGAGCCGATCGTGCGCGCGGCGGTCGATGGCGGCATCACTTTCTTCGACACCGCCGACACGTACTCGGCGGGGGCGAGCGAGGTCGCGACCGGGCGCCTGCTCGGCAAGCTCCTGAGCCGCGAGGAGATCGTCGTGGCGACGAAGGTGTTCATGGCGATGACGCCCGGAGAGAACGGCGGCGGGCTCTCGCGCAAGCACGTCCTCAGCGCGATCGACGCGTCGCTCGAGCGTCTGCAGATGGACTACGTCGACCTGTACCAGATCCATCGCTGGGACAGTCGCACGCCGATCGAGGAGACAATGGAGGCGCTGCACGACGTCGTCCGCGCCGGCAAGGCCCGCTACATCGGTGCCAGCAGCATGTTCGCGTGGCAGTTCGCCAAGGCCCAGCACGTCGCCGCGCAGAACGGCTGGACGCGCTTCGTCTCGATGCAGAACCACTACAACCTGATCTACCGCGAGGAGGAGCGCGAGATGATCCCGCAGTGCATCGAGCAGGGCATCGGCGTGATCCCCTGGAGCCCGCTCGCACGGGGCGTGCTCGCGGGCAATCGCACCCGTGGGGGCGAGCGCTTGACGACCCGCTCGGACTCCGACCCGTTCACCGACTACCTGTATGACCAGCCGACCGACTTCGATGTCGTCGAGCGCGTCGCCGAGGTCGCGACCGAGCGCGGCGTCCCGAGCGCCCAGATCGCGCTCGCGTGGCTGCTGCACAAGCCGGGCGTGACGGCGCCGATCGTCGGGGCGACCAAGCTCGGCCACCTGCAGGACGCGCTCGCGGCCGAGCCGCTGACCCTCAGCGACGAGGAGATCGCGCGCCTGGAGGAGCCCTACCGCCCGCATCCGGTGCTCGGACACGGCTGATCGGCGCCACCCGCTGGGAGCGGGCGCGGCTCGCCTGCCGTCCCGGCACGTGCGCGAGCCGGCGGCGCGCTACGCTGCGCCGATGGGATCGATCAGCGTCGGCGAACGCGTCCACGTCGCCGCCGGTGGGCGGCCGCTCGATGGGATCGTGTTCGACTCGCCGAGCAGGACGAAGGTCGTCGTCGCGGTCCTCGACCCGTCCCGTGGACCGCGCTTCCGCACCGTCCACCCGAAGGTCCTCAGCGAGCGCGTGCAGGAGGGCCCGCAGGACGCGGCGCTGCTGCTGCTGATCCGGCGCACGCGCCCCGCCGTCGCGGGGACGGCCGCCGGCGCCGGCGCGAACAGGCGCGCGTTGCCCGGTCACACGCGCGCGGCGGCGCACCGCTCAACCGGCAAGTAGCCGCTCGGCTGCGCTCGCGTGCTCGCGCGCGGGGGTCAGTCGGCGCCGACGCGCAGCACGAGCTTGCCGATGTTCTCGCCGGCGAACAGCTTGAGCAGCGTCTCTCCGAACGCGCTGACGCCGCCGCCGACGATGTCGTCGCGCGAGACGAGCCGACCTTCGCGCATCCATGCCGCGATCTCTGTCGCCGCGGCGCCGAAGCGCGATGCGTAGTCGAAGACGACCATCCCCGTCATCGACGCGCGCGCGACGAGCAGCGAGAGATAGTTGGCCGGGCCTTGTACTCCCTCGGTCGCGTTGTACTGCGAGACGGCGCCGCAGATGACGATCCGCGCTCCGCGCGCGAGGCGCGTGAGGACGGCGTCGAGGATGTCGCCGCCGACATTGTCGAAGTAGACGTCGACGCCCTCCGGCGCGGCCTCGCGCAGTGCGCGCCGCACGTCTTCGGACTTGTAGTCGATCGCGGCGTCGAAGCCGAGGTCCTCGACCAGCCACCGGCACTTCTCCGCGCCGCCCGCGATCCCGACCACGCGTGCGCCCTTGATCTTCGCGATCTGCCCGGCCGCGTTGCCGACCGCGCCGGCGGCGCCGGAGACGACGACGGTGTCGCCCTCGCTCAGCCTGCCGACATCGAGCAGCCCGAAATAGGCGGTCATCCCGGTCATCCCGAGCGTCCCGAGATACGTCGGCAACGGCGCCAGCTGCGGGTCGATCTTGAGCACGCCGGCGCCGTCGGAGAGCGCGTACTCCTGCACGCCGAAGGCGCTGTAGACGTGCTCGCCGACGGCGAAGCCCGGATGCTCGGAGGCGATCACCTCACCGACGGCGCCGGCGCGCATGACGTCGCCGATTTCGACCGGCTCGATGTATGACGCGCCGGCGTTCATCCAGCCGCGCATCGCCGGGTCGAGCGACAGATATGAGATCGCGACGACGAACTCGCCCGCGCCCGGCGTCGGGACCGGCTCCTCGGTCATGTCCCAATCGGACGGCTGGGGCAGGCCGGAGGGGCGTGCGGCGAGCCGCACCTGGTGGTTGATCTGGCTCATTTGCGCGTCTCCAAGCTGTCGGTTTGTCGGGTCAAGATGTAACGCCGCCGTCGATCACGAGCTCGGAGCCGGTGATGTAGACGCTCTCGTCGCAGGCGAGGTACAGGAGCGCGTCGGCAACCTCCTGCGGGGTGCCGATGCGCCGCAGCGGGATGCCCCGGATCAGCTTGTCGATCAGCTCGGGTGTCTGTTCGCGCTGGCGCGCGTTCATCTCGGTGTCGATCTGCCCGGGATGCAGTGAGTTGACACGCACGCCGAACTGCGCGAGCTCCTTGGCGGCGACCTTGCCGATTCCTCTCACCGCCCACTTGCTCGCTGCGTATGCGCTCAGATACGGCGGGCCCGTCAGGCCGGCGACCGAGGAGATGTTGATGATCGAGCCCGCGCGCTGTGAGCTCATCGTCGGCGCGACCGTGCGCATGCCGAGGAACACGCCGGTGACGTTGATCTCGAGGACGCGGCGGAAGTCCTCGAGCGAGGTGTCGCCCAGAGCTGCCGCGAGAAACACGCCGGCGCCGTTGACGAGGACGTCGATCCGTCCGTGGGCCTCGACGACGGCGGCCGCGACGGACGCCCACTCGGGCTCGCTCGTGACGTCGTGGCGCATCCCGCGGGCACCGTCGCCGAGCTCCTCCGCGAGTTGCAGCACGCGGTCCCCGTCGGCGTCGCTCAGCAGCAGGCGCGCGCCCTCGCGCGCGAAGCTCCTCGCGGCGGCGGCGCCGATCCCGCCCGCCGCGCCGGTGATGAGCGCGACCTTGCCGTCGAGTCGGGGTGCGCCCATCGCGCGACTATAACCACTCCGCTGGCGCTGCTCGCGCCCTCAGATCGCGTCGAGATCGTCGAGCCTGACGCTCGCGAGCTCGACGCGCGCGCCGCGGAACGGGACGGCCTCGGCTTCGAGCAGGCGCCGCTGCCGGACGCCCTTCGCGAGTGATCCGTCGGCGCGGACGACGCGGTGCCATGGCAGCCCGCGCGCATCGGGGTGGCTGCTCAGAACCAGGCCCGCCAGCCGTGGCGCGCCGGGCGAGACATCGCCGTAGGTGCGCACGTATCCGGGTGGGATTGCGCGTACGCGCCGGATGATCTCCGCGTGCGCCGCGCTGCCGGCTCGCGATGTCATCGACCGATCGTGCCACACCGCGCGGGCGAGCGCGAGGACCCCGTCGCGGTCGCGCTGCGCCGGCCGCAGCGGCTGCTGAAATCGCTTGAGAGCCGGGGTCGGCTCGCCGCTACAGCCGCCGCGCGGTGCAGAGCCGCGTCTCGAAGTCGACGACGATCGTCCCCGCGCCGGCGCCGTCGATGAGCTCCGCGATCGCCGCAAACAGTGGCTGGCGGCGCTCCTGCGCGAGCAGGATGTGGTCCTGATGGGTACCCAGCAGCGCAAGATAGGCGCTGCTCGAATAACGCTGCGAGAAGCGGTAGGTGCGCACGCGCGGTTCGGCGAGCTCTGCGCTCGCCCCGATTTCAGCGGCCCAATCGCCGGCGAGGGCGCCCGCTGCGCTCGCGGGGTGCATCGGGAACTCCGGGGCGAGGCCCGGGGCGTGGTCGCGGTAGGCGCTGCGCAGCGGCTCGAGCAGTGCGTTCGCACCCCAAAGCGGAAGCGTCCAGATCGCAGCGAGTGTGCCGCCGCGCGCCAGCGCCTCGGCGGCGCGCGCGTAGCGCAGCTCGGCGGCGACCCAGTGCCAGGCCTGCGCGGAGACGATCGCGGCGACGGGCTCGCGCCCTCGCCAGCTCTCGAAGTCGAGCTGCTCGATCTCGATCAGCGCGTGCCCGGCGCAGTTGCGCCGCGCGACGGCTGCCATCGCCGGGTCCGGCTCGAGCGCGAGCACGCGCGCGCCGCGCGCGGCGAGCATCAGCGTCGCCCTGCCCGTGCCCGCGCCAACCTCGAGCACCCGGCCTTGCGGATCAGGCGCGGCGAGCTCGAGCAGATCGTCGAACAACGCGGCGGGATAGGCGGGGCGGGCGCTGTCGTAGAGCTCTGCGACCTGGCCGAACGCGAGCCGTCTCTGTCGATGCGGGTCGCTCAAACGCCCGCCAGCTCGCGCACCTGCGTCACGCGGATGCTGTTGCCGGAGGGGTCGCGGAAGCCCGAGTCGATCCCGTACGGCCGCTCATCGGGAGGTTCGACGAACTCCACACCCCGCGCGCGCAGTTCCTCATAGGTGGCCTGGCAGTCATCGGTCGCCAGGAACACCGTACCGGCGAAGCCCTTGGCGACGAGGTTGCGCACCTGCCCGGCGGTCGCCTCGTCCATCATCGGTGCGCCGGGGATCGCCATCAGCGTGATCGCGACGTCGGGCTGGCCGACCGGACCGACCGTCAGCCAGCGAAAGCCGCCCATCTCGGCGAGTGTGACATCGCTGCGGACCTCCATGCCGAGCTTGTCGGTGTAGAAGGCGAGCGCCTCCTCCTGGTCGTTGACCCACAGGTGAGCATTTGCGATTCTGAGCATCTCGGCCTCCTGGATTCGAGCTGTCGATTGCCGGTCATCCTAGGCCCCGATCGCGCTCCCGTCTTCTCGAAACGTGCGGTGTTTGGGGCGCCCGTAGAAGTGCACGATGCAGGCCGGCACACGCGCCTGATGCGCGGCCGGCGGGAAGCTCGCGCGGTAGGCGCTCGGCGGCACCCCGTAGGTGCGCGTGAAGCTGCTCGTGAACGATCCGACGCTCTGCAGGCCGACCGAGAAGCAGATCTGCACGACCGAGCGGTCCGTGCCGCGCAGCAGCGCGGCGGCGCGCTCGAGGCGCCGGGTGAGCAGATACGCGTGCGGAGACTCGCCGAACGTGCGGCGGAACTCGCGGCTGAAGTGCGCTCGCGAGAGGCCGGCCGCGCGCGCCAGGTCTGCGACCGCGAGCGGTTCGAAGTAGCGCCCGTCGGCGAGGTCCTTGGCGCGCAGCAGATGACGGGCGGGCGGAGCATGGGCCATGGCTGCAATTATCGACCCTGTGTCGAGTGATCCTGCAGCTCGCGTCAGCGCGATCCCTGAGCATCTGCACGCGGTCACCCCGCGCCTGGTCGTCGACGACGGCGCCGCCGCGATCGACTTCTATCGCCGGGCGTTTGCGGCCGAGGAGATCGGCGAGCGTTTCACCGCGCCCGACGGCACCGTCATCCACGCGGAGGTCCGGATCGGCGACTCCGTCGTGATGATCACCGAGGACACCGGCGACGGCGCGCCCGCGAGGGCCCCGCAGGCGCTCGCGGGGATCGTCAGCGCGGTGATGGCGACCTACTGGGAGGACGTCGACGCGAGCTGGGATCGTGCGCTCGCGGCCGGGGCCGAGGTCCTCTACCCGCTCGCCGACCAGTTCTACGGCGAGCGCGGCGGCCGTCTGCGCGACCCGTTCGGGCAGCAGTGGATGCTGAGCAGCCGCACGGAGGCGCTGACGGCCGAGGAGATCGCGGCCCGCGCCGGCAACCGCGCCGGCTGATCGTGCCCCCGCCTATCATGGGCGCACCGGCGACCTTGGCATCCGCCGCACGCTGCTTTCGGGCCCGCGAGCTCGCGGCCACAACGACTTGGACGGAGGGGATCTCGTGAAGCGCATCTGCATTCTCCTGGTTGGGGTACTGCTCGCGGCGGCGAGTGCGTCGGCGCTCGCGAGCGCCCGCAGCACGCCGCCGGCGCGCTCGGCGCTCTTCAGCACCGTCGAACTGCACAAAACCAAGCTCGGTAAGGTCCTCGTCAACTCGGGCGGCTCGATCCTCTACATCTTCACCAGGGACCCCGCCAGGCAGAGTCGCTGCGCGAAGATACACGGCTGTCTCGCGGTGTGGCCGGCGATGCCCGTTCAAGGCAGGCCGTCGGCGGGCTCGGGGGTGCGCGCCTCGCTGCTCTCCTCGATCGCCACGACGGAAGGGTCCCGCCAGGTGACGTATGCCGGGCACCCGCTGTACATCTACGCGGCCGCCCCAAAGCTGACCTCATATGTCGGCGCAAAACAGTTCGGCGGCAACTGGTATGCCCTCAACGCGAAGGGTGAAATCGTCAAGTGAGCGCCTGAGGTGAACGGGCGCGGCACGAGCGGCCGCGCCGTTCACCTGTTCGCCCAGGGCGCCGGCGGGCGCACAAACGCCGAGCCCGCCAGGAGTGCATTCACCGGGCCGCTCTGCCAGGAAAACGCGAGCAGCGATGAAGCTGTCAGGTCGATCGCCGGCTCGGTGGTGGTGAACGACTGCACATTGTCCTCGTAGATCGCGCTGTTGTTGAAGTGTGAAAAGGCGCCCGCGCCCTTGACTGCGCAGGCGCGCATTCCACTCAGCTTGCCCTTGCTCGCTTCTTCGCCGGGGCCCTCCACGACCGCGCCGGCGAGTACCGGCGGTGACCCATCAAGTGAGCCGACGATGTTCGCGACCTGGTGCTGAGGGCAGTGCGGGAACGTCGTGCCGTCGCCGATGATGAACGACGAGCCCCATGCGTTCGCGCCGAGCACGTTCCCAAGCCAACGCCCCGCGAAGGGGCGAAACGTCTCTTCACCTGTGAGCGCTTCATACTCGGCCGCCATGACCGACAGGCCGTCGCCGTGTGAGGCGGTGTCAGCGGTGTTCCAGGGGAACCCGAAGCCGAACGGGTCGCTTCGTGATTGCGTCACTGCCGCTTCGAGCTGCCCGCGCAGATTGGCGAGCAGTTCGCCTTCGCTCACCGCCAGGCCGGGCGGGCTGCCGGCTTCGCGCAGGGCCTGCACGAGCTCGAAATGTGCAAGGCCGCTGACGTCGTACAGGTTCAGCGGTTCGCCGTCGCTGCCGTTGCCGGCGATGTACTGCTTGGCCCAGTCGGCCGCCTGTTCGAGGTAATAGAGCGGCTGCGTGTGTGCGAGGCCCGCTGGCAGCGCAGCCCCTGAGGACAGCGCGCGTGCCAGCTCGGTGGCGCCCAGCTCGAGATCATCGCGCCATTCCGTCTCGGGGTAGAAATCAAAAGGTATCGCCGTGAGCAGGTGCCCCTTCGGGTCGGTGTCGGCCAGTTCGAAGATGTGCTCGGCGGCATGCAGGCAGCGTCCGGCGAATTCGGGCAGCGTGCGGTCGAACACCTGAAAGCAGAGGGCGAACGCTGCGGCGTCCCGCCCGGCCAGGTTCGGGCTCACCGCCGAGCCCGGTGGCCCGGCGCGAAACACCGGGCGGTGGCGGATGAAGCGAAAGCGGGGATCCGTGCCGCCATATGTGTCATCTTCCTGCGGCAGCCGCCAGATGTCGTGGTCGCCGACGGTGTTTGCGTTGCCCGCGCCGATACCGACCTGATAGTAAAGGGTGCCGCTGCTGTCATCCCACATGCGCATCAGCCATTCGAGACCGAAGCGAGCCTCCGCGGTGAAGTTCGAGCGCGCCGAGCCGCTGCCCATCTCGGCAGGGAAATCGCGCACGCCGATCAGTTGCAGGTCGACCGCATAGCTCGTGGTCTGCACGAACTTCAGATAGTCACCGGCGTCCCACCAGCCGCCGGAGGCATCGATCGTCCCACCGAGGCTGCTGAGTTCACCTTTGAATTCACCTTCGCTGTTGACGCTCGGGGTGAGGTAGGTGGAAGCGCTGGAATCGTTGAGGTGGCCCGGGGCCGAGCGCAGCGCGGAGGGAATGAAGTCCGGCCCGTCGCGCTCGTTCTGATAGAAGGACAGGCCGTTCGCGAGCGCGGTTTCGTAGAGCGAAGCGGGGGCGGCGACGGCGAACGGGGGCGAGGTCGCGCCGGCGACCGCGATGACGTAGTTGCCCGCGGTCTGCAGCGAGTCGAAGTCGAGCGGGTAGACATCCTTGAAATGCTTGCTCCAGGACCCCAGCGCCGCGCCGGCGGTGCCGGTGAAGGCCGGCGTACCGCCGCCCACAGGCAGCACCGAGAAGCTGACACCGGGCTCCGCGCGGTTGCTCATCAGATACGCGCGCTTGGGGGCCTGGCCGGGGTAGCCGATCTGGTTGACGCGGATGAACGCCGAGGCGGTCCCCTGCGCGCTCGCATCGAACGGCCCGAGCAGGGCGAGCGCGAGCGTCGCCGCGAGCGCGGTCGCCGTGAAGGCTCTCGAGACTCCACGTGTCACGCGCACAGCGTAGTCCGCTCCGCAGAGAAGTCCGCTAATTGCGGCAATATCGACTGACCTTGAGCCAGTCGATGTGCACGACGTGCCGCCGGCGCGTGCCGCTCACGAAGGCTTCCGCGCGGCACGGGCGCGGGAAGCGGGCGCCGCGGATCACGACGCGGCAGCGCCAGCGCTGATACAGGCGCGCCGCGGCGCCGCGGCGGCGGCGCGCGGCATGGGCTGAGCAGCCGGTGATTCCTCTGAAGCGAGCGCGCAGCCGCCCGCGCACTTTGCGCTCGATGTGGCTGTCCGTCGCCCTGAAGGCTTCACCGGCGCTGACGCCGAGTGTGTTGGCGTGGTTGTGGTGCGGCGCGGCGAACGCGAGGATCATCGCCGGCAGCACGAGCATTGAGTGCATACCGCGCGCATCATCGCATAGCGAACCGTAGTTGGCACGTCGGTCGGAACTCGGCGGCACAGGCGCGCCGGTCGCGCCCGCAGCCGTCCGCCCCGAGGCGGGGGGAGCGGCCTTGCGGCGATCGCGCGGACGCGGCGAGGATCGGCGCCCGCCGACCGGCGCGCCGCACGCCTCCCCGGGGCCTAGAATCGCTGTCTGGGTCGTGGCAGCAACAGAGGGAGGGGCACGCCGTGGGATTCATCACTCCGACCGCGCCGCCGGTCGACATCGAGGAGTGGAAGCGCCTGCCCCACCTGGAGCGGATCAAACCGCTCGCGCAGGACTGGGCCGTCAACGGCGTCGGCGTCCCCGGCGCCGTCTACGTGCTGTACATCGTCAAGCTCGTGATCTTCGCGCTCGGCGCCGCGCTCGTGATCTCCGCGACCAGCTCCGGCCTCGGCGGTCTCGGCGACATCAACCAGTGGTGGACCGCGCCGATCGTCTTTCAGAAGCTCGTCGTGTGGACGATGCTCTGGGAGCTCATCGGCCTCGGCGCCGGGTCGATGCCGCTGACGTTTCGCTTCGCGCCGCCGATCGGCGGGATCCTCTACTGGCTGCGCCCCGGCACGATCCGCCTGCCGCCGTTCCCCGATCGCGTCCCGCTCACGCGCGGCTCGCGGCGGACGCCGCTCGACGTCGCGCTGTACGCGGGCGTGCTCGCGTCGGGCCTGTACCTGCTGCTCTCGCAGGGCCAGGCCGTCGCCGGGCTGCCGTCCGGACGCCTCGAACCCGGCGCGATCGCGATCATGCTCGTGCTGCTCGCGCTGCTGGGCCTGCGCGACAAGGTCTCCTACCTGTGTGCGCGCCCGGAGATCTACGGGCTGCTGCTGGTCGTCTTCCTGTTCCCGCTCGGGAACCTGATCGTCGCCTCGCAGCTGGTGCTCGTCTGCATCTGGCTCGGCGCGGCCGCGTCGAAGCTGAACAAGCACTTCCCGTTCGTCGTCGCGGTGATGATCAGCAACACGCCGTGGAACCGCTCGCGCACGGTCAAGCGCCGTCTCTACCGCAGCCATCCGGAGGATCTGCGCCCGTCGGCTCAGGCCGGGCTCGCCGCGCATCTCGGCACCGCGATCGAGTTCTCGCTGCCGTTGCTGCTGCTCGTCTCGCGCGGCGGCACGCTGTGCACGATCGCGGTCGTCGGCATGATCATCTTCCACGTCCACATCACCTCGACGTTCCCGCTCGCGGTGCCGCTGGAGTGGAATCTGTTCATGATCTTCGGGCTCCTGTTCCTGTTCGGCCACTACGGCGCGGTGCCCTTCTCGACGCTCGAAGACCCGCTGCTGCTGGCGATCATCCTGGCGGTCGGCGTCGGCGTCCCGATCGCCGGCAATTTCTGGCCGCAGAAGGTCTCGTTCCTGCCTGCGATGCGCTATTACGCGGGCAACTGGGCGACCAGCCAGTGGCTGTTTCGCAAGGACGGCGCCGAGGCGAAGCTCGACCGGACGCTCGTCAAGCCGGCGCCGGTGGTCGTCGAGCAGCTGGCCAAGCTGTACGGGCGCGACATGGCTGAGCTGCTGCTGATGAAGGGCCTCGCGTTCCGCTCGATGCACTCGCACGGGCGCGCCTTGAACGGGCTGCTGCCCCGCGCCGTCGAGGATCTCGAGGCCTACTCGGTGCGCGAGGGCGAGCTGGTCTCCGGTGTCGCCGTCGGCTGGAACTTCGGCGACGGGCACTTTCACAACGAGCAGCTGCTCGCCGCCGTGCAGGAGCGCTGCGGCTTCGCCGAGGGCGAGCTGCGTGTGGTCATGATCGAGTCCCAGCCCGCGCTCGCGGGCTTCCAGCACTATCGGATCTACGACGCTGCCGCGGGCCAGATCGAGCAGGGGCGCGTGCGGATCGCCGACATGATCGAGCGCCAGCCGTGGCTCGATCAGACCGGCACGCTGCCGGTCGAGGTGATCGGCGCGGACGGTGCGGCGCCGCGCTCGCCGCTCGCGCCGGTGTCGCATTGAGCACCGCGATCGTCGTCGGCTCCGGCCCGAACGGGCTCACCTGCGCGGCGGTGCTCGCGCGCGCCGGCGTGAAGGTGACCGTGCTCGAGGCCGCGGCGAGAATCGGCGGTGGCACCCGCAGCAGCGAGCGCACGCTCCCCGGCCTCATTCACGACGAGTGCTCGGCCGTGCACGCGATGGCGGTCGGCGCGCGCTCGCTGACCGAGCTCGGCCTCGAGCGCCACGGCTTGCAGTGGTGCTGGCCCGAGGTCGATCTCGCGCACCCGCTCGACGGCGGCGGCGGCGCGAGCCTGATGCGCTCGATCGCCGCGACCGCGCGGGGACTCGGTGCGGACGGCCGCACCTGGCGGTTCGTGTTCGGCGCGCCCGCAAGGGGGTTCGATGCCCTCAGCGAGGACATCATGCGCCCGCTGCTGCACGTGCCGCGACACCCGCTGCGCCTGACGCGATTCGGCCTGCCGGCGGCGATGCCGGCGACGCTGCTCGCGCGCAAGTTCAAGACTGCAGAGGCACGCGCGCTGTTCGGCGGCTGCGCCGCGCACGCGTTCAGCCCGCTCTCGCAGCCGCTCAGCTCGGCGGTCGGAATGGCTCTGATCTGCGCCGCGCACCACAACGGCTGGCCGGTCGCGCGCGGCGGATCGGGCGCGATCAGCGACGCGCTCGCGGCGGTCGTGCGCGAGCACGGCGGCACGATCGAGACGGGACGGCGCGTGACATCGCTGTCGGAGTTGGGAAGCGCCGACGCCGTCGTGCTCGACCTCGCGCCTCGGGCCGTCGCCGACATCGCGGGCGCGCGGCTGCCGGCGCGCATCGCCCGCGCATACCGGCGCTACCGCCACGGCCCGGGCGCGTTCAAGGTCGACCTAGCGGTCGCCGGCGGGGTGCCCTGGAGCAATGAGGCGGCCCGCCGTGCCGGCACCGTCCATGTCGCCGGCTCGTTCGAGGAGATCGCGGCTGCAGAGCGCGAGATCAACCGCGGCCGCATGCCCGCGCGCCCGGTCGTGCTCGTCTGCCAGCAGTCGCTCGCGGACCCGTCGCGAGCGCGCGATGACGTCCATCCGGTGTGGGCCTACGCGCATGTCCCGTCCGGCTACGAAGGCGACGCGACCGAGGCGCTGCTCGCGCAGATCGAGCGCTTTGCCCCGGGTCTGCGCGAGCGGATCCTCGCGACCGTCGTGCGCTCGCCCGCGGAGCTCGAGCGCGACAACGCGAACTACATCGGCGGCGACATCATCACCGGCGCGAACACGCCGGTGCAGAGCGTGATTCGCCCGCGGCTCGCGCTCGACCCGTACGCGACCGGGATTCCTGGGGTTTTCATCTGCTCCGCGGCGACGCCGCCGGGGGCGGGTGCGCATGGGATGAACGGCTACAACGCGGCGCGCTCCGCGCTGCGGGCTATCGTGCGGCGATAGGCGACACGGGCGGGCTGGGAGGCGGCGATGACCGTCACGCGACAGGCTGGGTGCAGGGCGATGTTGCTGCTCTGCTGCGCCGCGTGCAGCGCGCTGACAGGGGCGAGCTCGCGGGCCGCGGCCGCGCAGCTCGAAACGCTCGCCACCGATCCCACGATCGCCGCCTCGGCGCCGGTGCTGTGGGACGGCGGCGCCGCCTGGGAGGACCCCGGGGGCGTCAGCGCCGCGACACCGGGGGCGTCGCAGCGGCGACTGCTCAAGTTCCGCCCGCTCGGCTACACATATGCGTTCGAGCTCGACGGGGCCAGCGGCGCGGGGCCCGCCGGAGCGCTCGCATACGGCTGGGAAGAGGCGAACGACGAGACGCCGCCGATGGGCCCGGGCGACACCGACGTGCCGGCGCCGGCACTGCCGTATGAAACATCGATCTCCCACATCGGCGTGATCAGCGCAGCGGGCCAGGCCACATCGCTGCCCGCCTGTCCCGGCCCGCTCGGGCCGCCGCCGTTCGGCGGCTATCGCGTCTCGCTGAGCGGCGAGAGCGTCGCCTACACGTGCTCGGGCTCGCCGCCCGGCGCCCCGCCGCCCTCGCCCGGCGCGGCGCCGGCATATCTCGCGATCAGCGACCTCGCGGCGACGGGCGCGCCGCAGACGTTCGCGGAAGTCGCGAGCTCGTTTCAGGTCTCAGGCGGCTATGTCGCGTATGACGCCGGCAACCTGCTCGGCGCCGGCCACATCGTCGTCGCCGAACGCGCGGGCGGCGCGAAGCTCTATGAAGTGCCGACGCAGGCCGAGGAAGACCCGACGATCGCGCTGCAGGAAGACGGCACGCTCGTGCTCTTGCACGCGGGCACGGCGAGCTGCCCGCACAGCGGCGGGCAGACGACCGACGCCTATCCCGCCGAGTGGTTCTCCCCGGCCAGCCCGACGGCGCATCAGCTCGGCTGCTTCTACGACGGCTCGCTGCGCCCGGTCGCCGGGCAGTGGGTCGCGCTCAGCCCCGGTCCCGGAGCGGAGGCCTCGCTCGTGCTGCTGACGATCGCGAGCGGCGTCAGTCGCACGCTCGCCGTGTTCCCCAACGCGGCGATGGTCGAGCCGCAGGAGCAGCCCGTCAGCGCGGGCTCGGACTATGACGGCGATCGGCTGACGTTCATGCAGCAGACGTGCACCGGCTACGACGTGCAGTTCGCCGCCGACGTGAGCGCGCTCACGCCGGGCCCGCCGCCGTCGGCCCGTTGCCCCGCGCAGCTGCATGTCCGCGGCCCGCTGCACGTCAGCCGCAAGGGGGTCCTGCGCGTCGCTGTCTCGTGCCCGCTCGGCTGCGTCGACATGGAACTCGCGATCGCCCAGCCGCGCCAGCTGCGCCAGCTGAAGCTGTTGACGTTGCCCGCGTCGAGCGCGAGCCGGGTCGTGTCCCTGCGCCTCTCGCGCGGCGAGCTCTCCTACCTGCGCCGGCACCGTCGCGTGCGCGTCAGCCTGACCACTCTGAGCGGCGGGCTCGGCGGCGCGCGGGCGTCGAAAACGGCGCTGCGCGTGCTGCTCGTGGCGTAGTTGCCGTAACGTGCGCGGTCGTGGCGCGCCTGCCGACACTCGATCGCGACGATGCCGAGCCGCGCGTGCGCGAGGCGCTCGAGCGCCTGCCGCAGCTCGCGGTCTTCGCGACGGTCGCGAATGCCCAGGGATCGTTTCTCAACTGGCTGCGCTTCGGCGGCGACTGCCTCGATGGCCGCTGGTTCGACGCGGTCCTGCGTGAGCTCGCGATCCTGCGCGTCGCCCGCCTGACGCCGGGCGCCGAGTACGAGTGGGTCCAGCATGTCCCGATCCTGCTCGCGGTCGGCGGGACGCCGGCGCAGGTAGCGGCGCTCGAGGCCGACCAGCTCGACGCGGACGCGCTCGGCGTGGACGGCCGGCTGGTCGTGCGCTTCACGACCCAGGTCGTCCTCGATGCGACGCCCGACGATGAGACGTTCGCGGCGATGCATGCGCGCTTCACGACCGCGGAGATCACGCAGCTGCTGCTCGTGATCGGGCAGTACATGATGGTCGCGCGGGTGATGGCAACCGCGCAGCTCGAGGTCGACGCGGTGCTCGGCGGCGACGTTCTCGCGGGCATCGAGCGCTCGCGCTCCGGCCGCGACGCGAGCACCTAGGCCGACTCGCGCGAGCCGCCCGCGCGCTCGCCAGGCCTCAGCGCGAGGCGCTCTCGTCCGCCACGATGGCCACGTCCGATTCCCGCTATATAGCGTCTCGCGGTGTGTCAGTGTGTGCGTGTGAACTTCGACTCGGACAGGTTCTGGCAGGCGATCGAGGCGGCCGATCCGCGCTTTGACGGCTGGGTCTTCTGCGGCGTCAGGACGACCGGTATCTACTGCCGCCCGAGCTGCCCGGCGCGCACGCCGAAACGCGAGAACGTGACGTTCTTCGCCTCCGCGGCGGCCGCGCAGGCAGCGGGCTTTCGCGCCTGCAAGCGTTGTCGCCCGGATGCGACGCCCGGGTCGCCCGACTGGGACCTGCGCGCCGATCTCGTCGGGCGCGCGATGCGCCTGATCGCCGACGGCGTCGTCGATCGCGAAGGCGTCGGCGGCCTCGCGTCGCGGCTCGGGTACACCGAGCGCCACGTGCACCGCCAGCTGATGGGTGTCGTTGGCGCAGGTCCACTCGCGCTCGCCCGCGCGCAGCGTGCGCAGACCGCGCGCATCCTGCTCGAGACGACCGATGTGCCGATCACCGGGGTCGCGTTCGCCGCGGGCTTCCAGAGCGTGCGCCAGTTCAACGCGACGATCCAGGAGGTCTTCGCGCTGTCGCCGCGCGCGCTGCGTGCCCGGGTTCGCCGCGGCGAGCGGCTGGGCGAGGACGCGGCGCTGTCGCTGCGGCTGCCGTATCGCTCGCCGCTCGACGCCGACGGTCTGATCGCGTTCCTCGGGCTGCGCGCGGTGCCGGGTGTGGAGGAGGCCGGCGACGGCTCCTATCGGCGCAGCCTGCGGCTCCCGCGCGGCGCCGGAATCGTCGAGCTGCGCCCCGCCGACGGCTACATCCAGGCTCGCTACTGGCTCGAGGACCTGCGCGATCTCGCCGCGGCGATTCAGCGCGCGCGCGCGCTGCTCGACCTCGACTCCGACCCGCAGAGCGTGCTCGACGCGCTCGGACACGACCGCCTGCTCGGTCGGCTCGTCCGGGCCGCACCGGGACGGCGCGTCGCCGGGCACGTCGACGGCGACGAGCTCGCGGTGCGCGCGGTGCTCGGTCAGCAGGTCTCGCTGCGCGGCGCGGCGACGCTCGCCGGACGTCTCGTCGCCGCTTACGGGCAGCCTCTCGAGCGGCCGCTCGGGAACGTCACGCACCTGTTCCCCGCGGCGCCCGCGCTCGCCCGCGCGGACCCCGAGCGGCTGGCGATGCCGCGCGCCCGCGCCCGCGCGCTGCTCGCGCTCGCCTCCGCGCTCGCCTCCGGCGAGCTCGCGCTGGACAGCGGCGCGGAGCGCCGCGACGCGCGCGCGCGACTGCTCGCGTTGCCGGGGATCGGCCCGTGGACCGCCGAGTACATCGCGATGCGCGCGCTGCGTGACCCCGACGCGTTCATGCCGGCCGACCTCGGTGTCCGCCATGCGCTTGAACAGCTCGGCGAGGACGGCCGGCCGGCGGCGGCAAGCGTGCTCGCCGAGCGCTGGCGCCCGTACCGGGCATATGCGGTGCAGCACCTCTGGGCGTCGCTCGCTCCATCGGCGCGGGCGACGCGAACCCTACGATCCGGCGGCGATGGCGAACGCCTCGCCGCGTGAGGAGCGTGAACCAAGTGATCGATCAGATGACCCAGCCAGCGACCGCCGCGATGCTCCGGTACACGACGGTCTCGAGCCCGATCGGCGAGCTGCTGCTGCTCGGCGACGGCGAGGCCCTGCACGGCCTGTACATGCAGGACGGCCGCAAGCCGACGCGGATCGCGGCGTCGTGGGAGCGGTCCGCGGCGCCGTTCGCCGAGGTTCGCGAGCAGCTGCAGGAGTACTTCGCCGGTGAGCGCACGAGCTTCGAGGTGGCGCTCGCGCCGCGTGGTGCGAAGTTCGAGCTGCGCGTGTGGCGCGCGCTTCAGGAGATCCCCTACGGCGAGACCGCCAGCTACGGCGAGATCGCGCGGCGCGTCGGTCAGCCGCAGGCGGCGCGCGCGGTCGGGCTCGCAAACGGGCGCAATCCGATCGCCGTGATCGTTCCCTGTCATCGCGTGATCGGCGCAGACGGTTCGCTCACCGGCTATGGCGGCGGGCTCGAGCGCAAGCGCCTGCTGCTCGAGCTCGAGAGCGGCCAGGCGCGCCTGTAGCGGTATACCTCACGGCGCACCCGGGAGTACTGTTTGCGCCGTGAGCCTCGATCGCGAGCTCAACGGGCGGATCATCGGCGGCGGGCGCTCGCGATCGGTCGCCGTTGTCGGAGCCGGTTTCGGCGGCGTGGCCGCCGCGGTGATGCTGCGGCGCGCGGGCTTTCGCAACGTCACCGTGTTCGAGCGCGGCGCGCGCGTCGGCGGCGTGTGGAACCACAACACCTATCCCGGTGCCGCATGCGATGTGCCGTCGCACCTGTACGAGCTCTCGTTCGCGCCGAACCCACGCTGGTCGCGCCGCTATGCGCCGCAGGCCGAGATCCAGCAATACCTCGAGCGGGTCGCCGAGGAACACGGCGTGCTCGAGCGGATTCGCACGAACACGGAGGTCACGAGCGCGCGCTGGGACGACGAGTTCGACCGCTGGCTGCTCGAGACGAGCGCCGGCGAGCATGTCGCGGATGTGCTGGTCGCGGCATGTGGGCAGCTGTCGGTCCCGAAGATGCCGCCGATCGCCGGCCTCGAGAGCTTCGACGGGCCGGCCTTCCACACCGCGGAATGGGATCACGACGTCGAGCTCGAGGGCAGGCGCGTCGCGATCATCGGCTCGGGCTGCAGCGCGATCCAGGTCGCCCCCAGGATCCAGCCGCGGGTCGCCCACCTCGATGTCTTCCAGCGCTCTCCCGGCTGGACGATCCCGAAGTTCGACCACGCCTACAGCGAGCTCGCACAGCGGCTGTTCGAGCGCTTCCCGATGATCCAGCGCGCCGATCGCGCCGCCCAGTTCGCGTTCATGGAGCTCGCGACCGCCGCACTCACGAACCGCCGCTGGCTGCTGCCGGCGTTCCGCGCGCTCGGGCGCGGGCAGATCAGCAAGGCGATCACCGACGAGTCGCTGCGCGCGAAGGTGACGCCGAGCGACGAGATCGGCTGCAAGCGGATCATGCTCACCGACGAGTGGTATCCGACGCTCACGCAGCCGAACGTCGAGCTCGTCACGGACCCGATCGCGGAGCTGACGCCGCGCGGCGTTCGCCTGCGCGACGGGCACGAGCGCGCGGCCGACGTGCTCGTGCTCGCGACCGGCTTTCAGAGCCACGCGTTCGTCGCGCCGATGGAGATCCACGGGTCCGGGGGCCGCAGCCTCGCCGAGGAGTGGCAGCCGGCGCCGCGTGCATACCTCGGGATGAGCGTGCCGGGCTTCCCGAACATGTTCCTGCTTTACGGCCCGAACACGAACGGCGGCGCCGGCTCGGTGATCTACACGATCGAGGCGGGGGTCAACCATGTGATCGCGGCGCTCGGTGAGCTCGAGCGGGCGCACGCGCGCCGCATCGAGGTCCGCCGCGAAGCGGCTGAGGCATTCGACCGCGACCTGCGCGCGGCGCTCGCGACGACGGTCTGGCATACAGGCTGCACGAGCTGGTACGTCGACGACGACGGCAACGATCCGAGCCAGTGGCCGTGGCTGTGGAGCGCCTACCGCCGCCGTACCGCGCAGATCGATGGGGGCGCCTACCGGCTGAGCACGGCGGCCGCGACGGTCGCCTCGCCGGCCTCGAGCTGAGCGCGTCGGCGTCTCGCGCCGCCCGCGTCAGGCGGCGACGAGCTCGAGCAGCTCGGCTAGCTGCGCCGGCGCGGAGAACATCGCCCAGTGGCCCGTTGCCAGCTCGTGCAGCTCCCAGCATGGGTCGGCGAACGCTGCGGCCCGTGGCTCTCCCTCCGCGATCAGGGCGCGCAGCGTATCGAGGGTGATGCCGCCCGCCGAGCAGAGGATGCCGACGCGTCGCACCTCGCGTTGCTGCTCTCGCGGCGGCGCGAGCGGTGATGTGAACGTCGCGTAGGGCTGTGGCGTCGCCCGCTCTGCGAGCAGCTCGAAGTGGTGCTCGGCGAGGCCGCTCGTGCTCCCGAACGCGCCCGTCTCGAGCGCCCGGCGATCGGGCACCGGCCAGCGCCAGCCGTCGCCGTCGGCGAGGACGTCGCGGCGTTGCTGCTCGCGCGTGCGCTCGGACATCATCTCGATGACGCTCGCTCCGCGGGCGAGCGGCGCTGTATCGAGATACACGACCGCGTTCAGCCTGCTCGAGGAGCGCTCGACGACGCCCGTGATGACCGCGCCGGCGTAGCTGTGCCCGACGAGGACGACGTCCTCGAGCGCCTCGAACTCGAGGACGTTGACGATGTCGCTGACGTGGGTCTCGAGGTCGATCTCCGGCCGCGCGAGGTGCGCTCGCTCGCCGAGGCCGGTCAGGGTCGGCGAGTAGACGTCGTGTCCGTCGCGACGCAGGCGCGCGGCGACCTCGCGCCAGGCCCAGCCGCCGAGACATGCGCCGGCGACGAGCACGAGCGGCCGCTTCGCCTCACCGCTGCCCATCGTCCTCGCCGCCGGGCGCGTCCCGCGCGGAGAGCCACTCGAGCACGGCCGCGCGCGAGAAACGCCAGTGCCCGCCGATGCGCCGGCCGGGCAACTCGCCTGCGGTCGCACTCGCGGCGAGTAGGTCGGCGGGCACGCGCAGCAACACGGCCACGTCCTCGAGCGTGAGCACCTCCGCGTCGGCGATCGACGCGTTCTCACGGATCTCGATGCGCCCGACGCCGAGCTGCTCGCCGAGCAGCTCGCTGACGAGCTGCTGCTTGCGCCTGCCGGTGCTGCCGACGAGCGCGTCGAGGGCTGCTGCCTGCTCCTGTGGCAGCCGCACGAACAGCGGTACGCGATCCTCGGCCATGGCGGCCACGATAGCAGCCGCTATCGGACGATAGCCTGCTGTGAGGCGCGTGCCTTGGGGTTGAGATCGGCGAGCGTCAGCGGCCGCGCGGGTGCCCGCTCGAGGACCCTGCTCGAGTGCACCCGGAGCTCGCCGTCCACGTGCAGCAGCTCGCCCGACTCGAGTTCGTGCCAGTTGGGGTTCGCGTCCATGCGCTCGCTCGCGATCACGACGAGGGGCCGCGTCGCGCCGTGATCGGAGTGCACGCGGCTGCCGTGGCTGCTGCGGTGCTCGAGCGCGCCGGCCGGCTCACGCTCGAGCACGTACAGGGGGTGTGTCTCGGGGTAGCGGAGCGCCCACAGCCCATCGGCGGTGACGAGCACGAGGTTGATCGCGAACAGCGGCAGGTTCACGGCGACCCACGAGCCGGCGGCGGCGATCCCGGCGCCGATGTCGCCGCCGCACGCGCGGATCTCACGCGTGATCAGCGCGAACAGGCGCTCGGAGTCGGTCGCGCCTTTGACGAGCCCGATGTCCTCGCCGAGATGCGCCTCGAGCGCCGGCAGGTCCCCGATCACGCCGTTGTGTGCGAACAGGCGGCGCTCCTGCTCGAACGGGTGCGTGTTCTCGAACGCGAGCGCCCCGGTCGACGCGAAGCGGATGTGTGCGACGAACGTGCGCGAGCGCACTTCGCGCGCCTCGCGCGCGAAGTCCGCATCGCCGTAGGCCGCGATCGGCTGCTTGCTGATATTTGGCGTGCCGTCGGCGGCGAACCAGCCGAGGCCCGTTCCGTCGGGCTCGCGGTGGCTCTGCGCGGACAGGCTGTCGGAGGCGTCGAGCAGCCAGAACGTCGCCGTCGCGGGCCGATCGCCGGCGCTCATTCCGAAAAGGCGGCACATCCCCGTCGAGAGTATCGTCGACAGGGTCGATGTCGATGGACGTGACAGACCCGCCGCGGACCGATCTGGCCGTCGCCGAGGCCGCACCCGAGCGCCTGGCGAGCGGCGAGGCGATCGACCGGATCGCGAACATCGTCGTGATGATCGTGCCGCTGCTGCTCGTCGGTTTCGCCGCGACGCTCGCGTGGGGCGGGGCGTTGCGCTGGCCCGACGTGATCGTGTTCGCGGTCACGTACGTGCTGACCGGGTTCGGCATCACCGTCGGCTTTCACCGCCTGTTCACGCATCGCAGCTTCAAGACGAGCCCCGCGCTCAGGTCGCTGCTGGCCGTGCTCGGCTCGGCAGCCGTCGAGGGCCCGGTGATCGAGTGGGTCGCCAACCATCGCAAGCACCACCGGTTCTCGGACGTGCCCGGCGACCCGCACAGCCCCCACGTCGACCACGGCAGCGGCTGGCGCGGGGCGCTGCGCGGGCTGTACCACGCGCACGTCGGCTGGCTCTTCAACGACGAGCCGATGGCCGATGAACAGCGCTACGCAAAGGACCTGCTCGCCGACCGCAACGTGCGCTTCATCGACCGCACGTTCGTGCTCTGGGTGCTCGCCGGCCTGCTGTTTCCGTTCGTCTTCGGCTGGCTGCTGACGGGGACGCTCGCCGGGGCGCTGACGGGCCTGTTGTGGGGCGGCGCGGTGCGGATCTTCGTGCTCCACCACGCGACGTTCTCGATCAACTCGCTGTGCCACTTCTGCGGCCGCCGCCAGTTCGCCACCGAGGACGAGTCGCGCAACGTCCTCTGGCTGGCGCTGCCGACGTTCGGCGAGGCCTGGCACAACAACCACCATGCCTTCCCGACGTCCGCCCGCCACGGCCTGCGCTGGTGGCAGCTCGATCCCTCGGCGTGGCTGATCGCCGGCCTCGAGCGTGCCGGCCTCGTCTGGGATGTCGTGCGCATCAGCCCCGAGCGCGAACTCGACAAGGCGCTGCGGCGAGTATCGTAGGGCGGAGCGGTAGGGCGGAGCGGAAACAGGAGGCGGAGGATGTACGACTACGTGATCGTCGGAGCAGGATCGGCTGGCTGCGTGCTCGCCAGTCGTCTCAGTGAAGACCCGGACGTGCAGGTGCTGCTGCTCGAGGCGGGGCCACCGGACACGAACGAGAACATCCACGTGCCGCTCGGGTACCTGCAGCTCGGGCGCACCGAGGTCGACTGGGACTATTGCTCGGCGCCCGAACAGGAGTGCGACGAACGGCGCATCCCGCTGCCGCGCGGCAAGGTGCTGGGAGGTTCCTCCTCGATCAACGCGATGGTTTACATCCGCGGCAACCGCCGCGACTACGACGAGTGGGGCGTGCCCGGCTGGGGCTCGGCGGAGCTGATGCCGTACTTCCTCAAGGCCGAGGACAACGAGCGCGGCGCCTCGCGCTGGCACGGCGTCGGCGGCCCGCTGCCGGTCAGCGAGGAGCGCTCGGGGAACCCGATGTCGCGCGCGTTCGTGGAGGCCGGCGTGCAGGCCGGCTTCGCGCGCAACGAGGACTTCAACGGCGACGCGCAGGATGGCGTCGGCATGTACCAGGTGACCCAGCGCGGCGGCATGCGCGCGAGCACCGCCGTCGCCTACCTGCACCCGGCGATGGAGCGCGCCAATCTGACGGTGATGCCCTACATGCACGTCCACCGCGTGCTGTTCGAGGGTACCCGCGCGGTCGGCGTCGAGGCGAGCCAGCTCGGACAGCTCCAGGAGCTGCGAGCCGAGCGCGAGGTGATCCTGTGCGGCGGCGCGTACAACTCGCCGCAGCTGCTGATGCTCTCCGGCATCGGCGCGGCGGAGCACCTGACGATGCGCGAAATCGAGGTGGTGCTCGACCAGCCCGCGGTCGGCGAGAACCTCTCAGACCACCCGGCGACGCAGCCGTCTGGACGACGCCCGAGCAGGAGAGCCTGCTGCTTGCGCTCGAGCCCGCGGCGCTGGCGAGTACGAAGCGACGCAGACCGGCCCGTTCGCGTCGAACTTCGCGGAGGCGGGCGGCTTCGCGCGTGTCGCGCCGGATGCGCCCGCGCCGGACATCCAGTTCCACGTCGTGCCGCTGCAGATCATCGACGAGGGCATGACCGACCCGGAGGCGCACGGCGTGTGGGTGTCGCCGTGCCTGCTCACGCCGCACAGCAGGGGCACCGTGCGCCTCGGCTCGAAAGACCCGACGGCGAAGCCGATCGTGCACAACGGCTACTACACCGCCGGCGATGACATGCAGCGCATGATCGCCGGCCTGCGCCTGATGCTCGACATCTGCGCCCAGCCCGCGCTCGCGCCGTACTGCGCCGACGCCGTACACGACGCCGGCGGGCGACAGCGACGAGGCGCTGCGCGAGCACATCGCGCGCACGACGTTCTCGATCTACCACCCGGTCGGCACCTGCCGGATGGGCGCCGACGAGGCCGCCGTCGTCGACGATCAGCTGCGCGTCAACGGCCTCGAGGGCCTGCGCGTGGTCGACGCGTCGGTGATGCCGGCGGTCCCGCGTGGCAACACGAACGCGCCGACGATCGCGGTCGCCGAGCGGGCGGCGGACCTGATCCGCAATCGCTCCGCGCCCGCCGAGACGGCCGCCGCCGGCGCGCAGAACGGTGCGACACCGCAGACGACCGCCGCCTAGATGATTGATTCCACGGCTGGGCGCGTGGATATCGAGGGTTTTTGAGCAGCAGGGTCGAAGTCGGCGGTGCTCTGAAGCATCGCCGACCGAAGGGGGCCTCGATGGACGCCGACCTCGACCTGCTGCTCACTGCCGTTTATGTCACGGCTGACGATCTCCTGCCTGAGAAGCCGGGGAACGCCAAGCGAAGCGTCACAGACGCGGAGGTCGTGACGCTGTGTGTGGCCCAAGCGATCATGGGAATACCGTCTGACCGCAGGTTCCTGGCGGTCGCGTCCAAGCGCTTGCGCCACTTGTTCCCGCGGATCCCCGGGCAGGCGGGCTACTTCAAGCGCCGCCGGCGCCTCACGGACACGCTGGAGTGGCTGATGCAGTGCTTCGCCTCGCAGAGCCCGGGCTTCTACGACGACCTTTTGCTCGTCGACTCCACCCCGATCGAGTGCGCCCGCAGTCGTGAGACGGTCAAGCGCTCGGCGCTCGGCGATGCCGCTGACTATGGCTATTGCGCCAGCCACTCCCGGTTCTTCTGGGGGTTCCGGCTGCACGCAATCTTCGCCCCCGACGGGACACCGAGAGCCCTCACCGTGGCCTCTCCCAAACGCGATGAGCGCGAGGTCGCCCTCGAGCTGCTCGCGCGCACCCGCCGCCAAGGCACCGTGACCCTGATCGGCGACAAGGGCTACGCCGGACGAGAATTCGCCCAGGCCGTCAACGACCTCGACGCCACGATCATCCGACCCCGACGCAAGGACGAGCCCGGCCACGGACCACACCTCGCACCGATCCGCCAACGCATCGAGTCGATCTTCTGGACCTGCAAGGACATCCTCACCCTCGAACGCCACGGCGCAAGAACACTCCCCGGCCTGCGAGAGCGCATCCTTCAACGCTTCCTCTGCCTCGCCGCCGCCATCGCACTCAACCACCAACTCCACCGCCCCAGCCGCGCACTCGTCAGCTACTGCGCCTAACCCCGTGGAATCAATCATCTAGCGGCGCGGCCCGGCCAGCGACGTGAACGCCTCGCCGCGTGCGATCCACCACCTCAACTGCGGGACGATGTGTCCCCGCGGGGCGCGCATGCTCGCCGGCGAGGGAGGGCTGCTGGCGAGCGCGAAGCTCGTCTGCCACTGCCTGCTGATCGAGGGCGCCGACGGCCTCGTCCTGATCGACACGGGCTTCGGGCGCGCGGACACGGCGAACCCGCGCCAGCTCGGGCGCGTCTTCACGACGCTCGTGCGCCCGCAGGCCGACGGCGCCGAGACGGCGATCTCGCAGCTCGCCGCGCTCGGTTTCGACCCGCACGATGTGCGCCACATCGTCACGACCCACCTCGACCTCGACCACGCGGGCGGCCTGCCCGACTTTCCCGACGCTCGAGGTGCATCTGCTCGGCCGCGAGCTCGACGCCGCGATGAACCCCGGCTTGCGCGAGCGCACCCGCTACCTGAAGCGTGCATTGGCGGCATGGCCCGCACTGGGTGCGCCACGATCTCGGCGGCGATCAATGGCACGGCTTCGGGAGCGTGCGGATCCTGCCCGACAGCGACGAGCAGATCCTGCTGATCCCGCTGCCCGGGCACACGCTCGGGCACACCGGCGTCGCGGTCAGCAGCGGCGATCGCTGGCTGCTGCACTGCGGCGACGCGTATTTCCACCACGGCGAGGTGCAGACGCCGCCCAGCTGCCCGCCCGGCCTGCGCGTGTTCGAGGCTCTCAACCAGGTCGACGGCGCGGCGCGGCGGGCGAACCTCGAGCGGCTGCGCGAGCTGGCGGCGCGCGACGGCGACGGTGTCGAGCTGTTCTGCTCGCATGACAGCGCGACGCTCGAGCGCTACCGCGCCGCAGCTGTCGCGGTCGTCTAGCTGGATTGGGGCGTAGACTATGTCACTGATGTCACGAGCGACAGTCGAGGGGACCGCCGAGCCGTCGTCGGTGGCTCCGGTCTGGGGGGAGCTGCGCTACAGCGGCGAGCTCGCACGCCTGCTCGCCGATCGCTCGCTGCGCCGGCCGCGACGCCGCGAGGATGCGCCGCCGGTGTTGCTGATTCCCGGCTTCATGGCCGGCGACAGCTCGCTCGGCGTCCTGCGCCAGTGGCTCCGGCGCCGCGGCCATCGCGTTTCGATGAGCGGGATGCGCGTGAACGTCGGCTGCGCCGAGCGGATCGTCTCGCGCCTCGAGGAGCACCTCGCCGAGTTCGCAGCGGACAGCGGCGCACCGGTCGTCGTGATCGGGCAGAGCCGCGGCGGCACGTTCGCCCGCGCGCTCGCCGTGCGCCACCCCGACAAGGTGTGTGGTCTCGCGATGCTCGGCTCGCCGATCCGCGACGGCCTCGCGGTCTCAGCGCAGGTGTTGCGGACCGTGCGCATCGTCGCCAGGCTCGGCGACCTCGGCGTCCCGCGGGTGTTCTCGACGAGCTGTCGCGACGGCGACTGCTGCGCGGACTATCGCGAAGACCTGCTCGCCCCGCTCGATCAGCGGATCGCGGCGGTCGCGGTCCACTCGCGCAGCGACGGCGTCGTCGACTGGCAGGCCTGTGTCGATCCGTACGCGAAGGCCGCCGAGGTCGACTCGAGCCACTGCGGCATGTCCGTGCATCCCGATGTCTACCGCGAGCTCGAGCTCGTGCTCGACGACTCGGCGGAGGTCGCATGGAGTGGATGAGCCCGATCGATTCGTCCTTCCTGCACGTGGAGAACGACGTCACGCCGATGCACATCGGCGCGGTCAGCGTCTTCGAGGGGCCGCCGCCGCCGTTTGAGGACGTCCGCGCGATGGTCGCGGGCAAGCTCCCGCTCGTGCCGCGCTATCGGCAGAAGGTGCGCTTCGTGCCGCTCGCAGCGGGCTCGCCGACATGGATCGACGACCCCCACTTCAGCCTCGGCTACCACCTGCGCCACTCCGCCGTGCCGGCCCCCGGCGATGAGGATCAGCTGCGCCAGATGGCCAGCCGCGTCTTCTCCCAGCACCTCGATCGCAACAAGCCGCTGTGGGAGATGTGGATGATCGAGGGCCTCGAGGATGGGCGCTGGGCGTTCCTCTCGAAGGTCCACCACTGCATGGTCGACGGCGTCGCGGCGACCGACCTGATGTCGGTGATGTTCTCCGATGAGACCGTGCCCGCGTCCTCGCGCGAGTGGGCTCCGGGACCTGAGCCCTCGGGTGTCGAGATCCTCGCGCGCACGGTCGCGCGCGCGGCGAGCCCCGCCGGGCAGATGGACGCGGTGCGCCGCGCGCTGAGCGCGCCGGGCGACACGGTGCGCTCGCTCGCCGAGGCGGCGCGCGCGGCTGCCGCGGCGACCCCGAGCCTGCGCCCTGTGGGCGCATCGTCGTTGACCGGCCCGATCGGTCCGCACCGCCGCTGGAGCTGGGCGGAGGTGCGCCTCGGCGACGTCAAGACGGTCCGCGCGGAGCTCGGCGGCACCGTCAACGACGTTGTCCTGACGATCATCACGCACGGCTTCCGCGCGCTGCTCGAATCGCGCGGCGAGGAGATCGGCGAGGACCGCGTCGTGCGCACGATGGTGCCGGTGTCGGTGCGCAAGCGGGGCGAGAAGGGCGTCTACAACAATCGCGTCTCGGCGGTCTTCGCGGGTCTGCCGGTCGGGCTGCCCGACCCGGCGCGAAGGCTGCAGAGCATCCGCGCGGAGATGGACGGGATCAAGCAGTCAAAGCAGGCGGTCGCGGGTGACGTGCTGACGTCGATGTCCGGCTTCGCGCCGCCGTTGCTGCTCGCACTCGGCAGCCGCCTGGTGACGCTCTCGCCGCGCGTCAACATGCACACGGCGACGACCAACGTGCCCGGGCCCCAGCAGCCCGTGCAGACGCTCGGCCGGCGGATGCTGCGCTCGTTCCCGTTCGTCCCGGTCGTCGGCTCGATCCGCATCGTCGTCGCGATCTTCTCCTACGACGGCGGCCTCTACTTCGGCGTCACCGGCGACTACGACGGCGCTCCCGACATCGACGTGCTGACCACCGGGATCACCCAGGGGATGAGCGATCTGCTCGCGCTCGCGACGCCCCGCCCGCGCGCGCGCCGGAGCGGGCGCAAGCCCGCCGCACGTCGTGCCCTGGCGGGCTGAGCGACCGCGGCGCGCCGCGGTCGCTCAGCCCGCGGCGGCGGCGAACGCGGTTCACAGGCGACGCTCGACGCGCCGCGGCGGCGCATCTCGGTAGGCTGCGCGAGCTATGAGGGCAGTCACATTTCAAGCGCCCGGTGTCGTCAGCGTCGAGGAGCGCCCGGAGCCGGAGCTGATCGACCCCGAGGACGCGGTCGTGCGCATCGAGGCGACCGGCGTATGCGGCTCGGATCTGCACATCTACCACGGGCGGGTGCCGATCGAAGCGGGCTTCACGATTGGGCACGAGTACGTCGGCACGGTCGTCGCGGCGGGCGACGCGGTCACGCGCGTGGCCGTCGGCGATCGCGTGCTCGGCTGCTTCCAGACCGCGTGCGGCACGTGTTTCTTCTGCCGGCGCGGCGATTTTCACCGCTGCCTGCAGTCGCGCACGTTCGGCCACGGCGCGACGCTCGGCGCGCTGCAGGGGACGCAGGCGGACATGGCGCTCGTGCCGCACGCGAACCTCGTGCTGCGCCGCGTCCCGGCCGACATGAGCAGCGATGTCGCGCTGTTCGCGGGCGACGTCATGGGCACCGGATTTCACGCCGTCGTCGAGAGCGGGATGGTGCCCGGCGACGTCGTCGCCGTGCTCGGGCTCGGCCCGGTCGGACTGTGCGCCGTGCAGGCCGCGCGCGCCTGTGGCGCGGCGCACGTGTTCGCGATCGACACGGTCCCCGAGCGGCTCGCGGTGGCCAGCTCCTACGGCGCCGAGGCCCTGCACCTCGCCGAGCAGGACGTGCGCGCGATCGTGCGGGGCGCGACCGAAGACCGCGGCGTCGATGTGTGCATCGATGCGGTCGGCGATCCGAAGGTCCTCGAGAGCGCGATCCGCCTGACGCGGGCCTGCGGAAGCATCCAGTGCATCGGTGTGTACGCCGAGCGCGCCGAGGTGCACATGGGGCTGCTGTGGCTGAAGACGCTGACGCTCAGAGGGGGCCAGGCGAACGTGCTCGGTCACGTCGATCGCGTGCTCGCGATGCTCTCCGCCGGGGTCCTCGACCCGACGGCGCTCGTGACGCATCACATGAAGCTCGAGCAGGCGCCGGAGGCCTACGCGGTGTACGACCGCCGCGAGGCGCTGAAGATCGTGCTCACACCCTGACGCTCACCCGATCCAGTCGAGTGAGCGGCTGACCGCCTTGCGCCACTGCGCGTACTCGTGCTCGCGCAGCTGCTGATCCATCGCCGGCTCCCAGCGCCGGTCCTCCGCCCAGCGCTCGCGCAGCTCGTCCTTGCCCGACCAGAAGCCGACCGCGAGCCCCGCGGCGAAGGCCGCGCCGAGGGCCGTCGTCTCGCTCACGCGCGGGCGGATGACCGGCACCCCGAGGACATCGGCCTGGAACTGCATCAGCAGCTCGTTTGCGGTCATCCCGCCGTCGACCTTGAGCGCGGCGAGCGGGACCGCGGCGAGCGCGTTGGCCGCGTCGAGCACCTCGCGCGTCTGCCAGGCCGTCGCCTCGAGCACCGCACGCGCGATGTGCGCCGCACGGGCGTACGCGGTCAGGCCGACGATCACGCCGCGCGCGTCATCGCGCCAGTAGGGAGCGAACAGGCCTGAGAAGGCCGGCACGAAGTAGACGCCGCCGTTGTCGGGGACGCTGCGCGCGAGCTGCTCGACCTCGGCGGCCGTGTCGATCAGGCCGAGCTGGTCGCGCAGCCACTGCACGGCGGCGCCCGTCACGGCGATCGAGCCTTCGAGCACATAGCTGGCGGGCTCATCGCCGAGCTTCGCCGCGACGGTCGTCAGGAGGCCGTCCGAGCGGACCAGCTGGGCGCCGGTGTTGAGCAGCAGGAACGAGCCGGTGCCGTAGGTGTTCTTGGCTTCGCCGCGCTCGAAGCACGCCTGCCCGACCAGCGCCGCCTGCTGGTCGCCGATGATGCCGGCGACGGGACACCCGGCGAGGGCGCCGCCGGCCCCCTCGCCGTAGATCTCGCTGGAGGAGCGGATCGCCGGCAGCAGCTCGGTCGGGATGCCCATCAGCTCGAGGCTCGGCGCGTGCCAGTCGAGCGTCGTCAGGTCCATCAGCATCGTGCGGCTGGCGTTCGTCACGTCGGTCGCATGCATGCCGCCGTGTGGCCCGCCGGTGAGGTTCCACAGGAGCCAGCTGTCGATGTTGCCGAACGCCAGCTCGCCGGCCTCGGCGCGCGCGCGTGCGCCGGGGATGTTCTCGAGCAGCCAGCTGATCTTCGGGCCGGAGAAGTACGTCGACAGCGGCAGGCCGACCTCGCCGCGCAGGCGGTCGCGGCCGTGCTCGCCGGCGAGCACGTGAGCGAGCTCCGCGGTGCGCGTGTCCTGCCAGACGATCGCGTTGTACAGCGGCTCGCCGCTCGCGCGATCCCACAGCACGGTCGTCTCGCGCTGGTTGGCGATGCCGACCGCGCGGATCTGCGCGGCGCTCGCTCCGGCGCTTGCGAGCGCCTCCTCGATGACCGCGAGCGTGCACCGCCAGATCTCGCGCGGGTCGTGCTCGACCCAGCCGGCGCGCGGGTGGATCTGCGCGTGCTCGCGGCGGGCGAGTGCCGCGATCTGCGCGTCGCGATCGAACAGGATCAGGCGCGTGCTCGTCGTCCCCTGGTCGATCGCCGCGACATATTCGGCCATGCCCGCACACTACGGCTCAGTCGCGATGTATGGTGGGCGGCGGTGCGCTCGGCGCCACTGATCCGCCGCTTTCTGACGCGCTTGGGACGCGCGCCGCTGGCGACGCTGATCGCGGTCACGGCGCTCGTCGCGATGACCGCCTCGACCTCGCTCGCGGGAGCCGGCGCGGGCGGCGCGGCGCCCTCGGCGGGCGGCGCGCCGACCACGGCGCCGCCCGCCCCCTCGCCCTCGCCGCGGGCCACGGGCGGGAAATACCGGATCGTCGGGTGTCGCAGTCGCGGCACCGTCGCGTATCGCTCCGGCCCGCCGCGGCGCGAGGTCGCGATCGGCTTCGACGACGGGCCGGCGCCCGACACGCCGGCGTTCGTGACGATGCTCGAACGCAGCGGCGCGCAGGCGACGTTCTTCATGATCGGCGAGCAGCTCGGCAGCGAGTACACCTCGACGCTGCTGCGCGAGCTGCGCAACGGCGACGTGCTCGGCGATCACACCTACACCCACCCCGATCTGACGCTCAGCCCCGACGTGCGCGGCCAGCTCGAGCACACGCTCGGCGTGATCCGCGCGCTCAGCGGCTACACGCCCTGTGTCTTTCGCCCGCCCTACGGCGACTACGACCAATCGGTCCTGCAGACCGCGCGCTCGCTCGGCCTCGCGACCGTTCTCTGGAACGTCGATCCGAGTGACTACACCCAGCCCGGGGTCAGTGCGATCGAGCAGCGCGTGCTCGAACAGGTGCGGCCCGGCTCGATCATCATCTCCCACGATGGCGGCGGCCCGCGCGGGCAGACGCTCGCGGCGTATCCGAAGATCATCGCCTCGCTGCGCGCGCGCGGGTACCGGATCGTGACGATCCCGCAGCTGCTGGGCTTCCGGCCCATCTACGTGTCCTGCATCAAGCTCTGCGCCGGCATCGGCATCGCGCGCTCGGCGCTGCCCGGCAACGCGATCATCGAACGGGCGCCGTAGTCGCCGCGCCGGCGCGCGCGGACGCAGCCGGCGAGGGCGCCGAGGGTGGACCATGCGTCCACGATGCGCGCGTGCTTAGAATAGGCTGCTGCTCGAAGCAGACGACTTACAAACATGCGCCCGTAGCTCAGTGGTCAACGGTTCTCTTCGGGGAGCCAAAGAGCAGCGGTCTTTCAAGCCGCAGGCCGCGGGTTCGATTCCCGCCGGGCGCACTGCACGATCTCCGGAGCCGCGCGAGGGGCTGCTGACGACGTCCGTCGTCGTAGTTGACATTCTCCCTGAAACTTGATTTATATGTCTGTGGTCGGCGTCCGCGCCGGCCCACCCGGAAGGATGGCGACCGGGCCGATCACTGTCAGCGAGGCACGAAGGGGCTGATGGATGAACTCGAGGTCAGGCAGGATGCGCGACCGCAGCGAGGCGACATGAGGGTGGCCGTCTGCCATCAGCAGCGGATGCTGCGGGCGCTCCACGGGCGCTGGCCCTACCGGCGCTCGCACTGCCGTCACGACCTGCACTGGCTGGTCCGCGTCGAGGAGCACCGCTGCTGGGGCCCGCGCGGGCGCCGCCACGCGGTCACCGGCCTGCGTGCGTACAGCCGCCGCCCGTAGGAGCGTCAGCTAGGAGGCGTGCGCGCTCGGCTCCTGCGCAGCGCCGGATCGCCGCGCGGTCGCGCCGCTGGCGACGCCGTCGGCCCAATCGGCATTGTCGGCGATCGCGTCGATCAGGCGCGGCCACAGCACGCGCGGCAGATCGTGTCCCATGCCGTCGATCGTGATCAGTTCGGCGCCGGCGATCGCTCGCGCCGTCGCCCGCCCGCCCGACGGCGTCACGAGCCGGTCGGCGCTGCCGTGGATGACGACGGTCGGCGCCGTGATCCGGGCCAGTTCGGGGGTGCGATCGCCCGAGGCGATGATCGCGGCCAGCTGGCGGCCCGGCCCGGCGGGATCGTGATCGCGGTCATAGCTCGCCGCCGCGAGCGCGCGAACGTCCTCGACGTCGCGCGGTATGTCCGGCGAGCCGATCGTGTTGAAGACGCGCTCGGTGTGGGCGATGAAGCCGGCGCGGTCGCGCGGTGCGCGGCGCAGCAGCGTCGGGTACATGCGCAACGCGGGGTTGCCGGCGCGGATCGAGCCGGTCGTCGACATGATCGAGACGAGCGAGCGCACGAGCTGCGGGTGCCGGGCGGCGAGCGACTGCGCGATCATCCCGCCCATCGACGCGCCGATCACGTGCGCCGGCTGCAACTCGAGCTCGCGCAGCAGCCCGGCGGCGTCGTCGGCCATGTCGGCGAGCGTGTACGTCGCGGCGCGCTTGGAGCGGGTCAGCAGCTGCGCCGTCGTCGGCGGGCGCGCGCGCATGTGCGTCGAGCGCCCGATGTCGCGGTTGTCGAAGCGCACGACATGGAATCCGCGCCCCGCGAGCTCGCGGCAGAAATCCTCCTGCCAGGCGATCATCTGCGTGGCGAGCCCCATGATCAGGAGCGCGGTCGGATCGGAGGCGTCGCCGAACGTCTCGTAACAGAGCGTGACCCCCCGGCCGACATCGCACAGCTGCTCGGACACGATCTGTGACTCTAGCGACCTGCGCCGGTCCTCTCGCTAGGATCGGGCCTGATGAGCGGGACATCGGAATTGCGCGGCTCCGCCGCCGGCTCGCCGGGAGCTGACGATGCCGCGGTCCGAAGGCTCTCGATCGACACCATCCGCGGCCTCTCGATGGACGCCGTGCAGAAGGCCAACGCGGGGCATCCCGGCACGGCGATGGCGCTGGCGCCGCTCGCCTACGTCCTCTTCGAGGACTTCCTGCGCGCGAACCCGGCCGACCCCCACTGGCCCGATCGCGACCGCTTCGTGCTCAGCTCGGGGCACGCCTGCATGCTTCAGTACTCGCTGCTGCACCTCGGCGGCTACGACCTCGAACTCGCCGACCTCGAACAGTTTCGCCAGTGGGGCTCGCGCTGCCCGGGACACCCTGAGCGCGGCCAGACGGCCGGGATCGAGGTGACGACCGGGCCGCTCGGCCAGGGCTTCGCGAACGCCGTCGGGATGGCGATCGCGGAGCGCTTCCTGGGCGACCGCTTCAACCGGCCCGGCCACGAGATCGTCGATCACCGCGTCTACTCGATCTGCTCCGACGGGGACATGATGGAGGGCATCAGCCAGGAAGCGGCTTCGATCGCCGGCAATTTCGCGCTCGGCAAGCTCGTCGTCTGCTACGACGACAACCGCATCACGATCGACGGCACGACCTCGATCTCCTTCGACGGTGAGAACCACGCCGACCGCCTGACCGCGGACGGCTGGCATGTCGAGCGCGTCGGGGACTCCGAGGATGTCGAGGCGATCAGAGCCGCTTTGGCGGCCGCGCGGGAGGAAACGGAGCGCCCGTCGTTCGTCGTCGTGCGCTCGCACATCGCCTACCCGGCGCCGCACGCGACCGACACCGCGAAGTCACACGGCTCTGCGCTCGGCGAAGACGAGGTGCGGGCGACGAAGGAGGTCATGGGCTTCGATCCCGATCGCACCTTCTGGGTGGACGAGAGCGTCTACACGCATATGTCGTTGAAGGTCAGCGGCGCCGCCGCGCAGGCGCAGTGGCAGCAGAAGTTCGAGCGATGGCGCGAGGCCTTCCCGGCGATGGCCGCCGACTGGGACCTCGCATGGGCCGGCAAGATGCGCGCCGGCTGGCGCGAGGCGCTGCCGCAGTTCAAGGCCGGCGACGAGATCGCGACGCGTTCCGCCGGGCAGAAGGTGATGGCCTGCTTCAGCGAGTTCGGCCCGACGATGATCGGTGGCGCCGCCGATCTGGTGGAGTCGACGAAGACCGTCTACGAGGGGGCGGGCCTGTTCTCGCGCGTGCACGCCGGGCGCAACATCCCCTTCGGCATCCGCGAGCACGCGATGGGGGCGATCGTCAACGGCGCCGCGGCGCACGGCGGGATCGTCAAGCCGTACGGCTCGACCTTCCTGATCTTCTCCGACTACATGCGTGGCGCGGTGCGCCTGTCGGCGCTGATGGAGCTGCCGGTGCTGTGGGTGTGGACGCACGACTCGATCGCGGTCGGCGAGGACGGGCCGACGCACGAGCCGATCGAGCAGTACGCGTCGCTGCGCGCGATCCCGCACCTGTGGGTCATACGGCCGGGCGACCCGAACGAGACGGCGGAGGCGTGGCGCGTCGCGCTGGAACGCGAGGACGGCCCCGTCGCGCTGCTGCTCTCGCGCCAGAACGTCGAGGTGCTCGACCGCGCCGTCGTCGCGCCGGCGGCGATGCTCGAGCGCGGCGGCTACGTGCTGTGGGACTCCGACGCGGACTCAGAGCCCGAGATCATCATGATCGCAACCGGGGCCGAGGTGCCGCTGACGCTCGCCGCCGGCCGGGCGCTCGCCGCCGAGGGCACGCGCGTGCGCGTCGTCTCGATGCCCTGCATCGAGTTGTTCGAAGCGCAGGCGCAGGAGTATCGCGACGAGGTGCTGCCGCGATCGGCGCGCGCGCGGCTGGCCGTCGAGCCGGGCGCGACGATGGGCTGGTGGAAGTGGGTCGGCAGCGACGGGGACGTGCTCGGCCTCGACCGCTTCGGCGCCTCCGCGCCGGGTACTACCGTGCTGAAGGAGCTGGGGTTCACCAGCGAGAACATCGCAGCCCGCGCGAAGGCGCTACTCGACTCAAGACCCTAAGGAGACACGATGCCCTCCGACGCACCGACGCCCCTGCAAGCCCTCTCAGCGCTCGGGCAGAGCGTCTGGGTCGACTTCCTCTCGCGCGACTCGATCAAGGGCGGGCATCTGCAGGAACTGATCGACGACTACTCGGTCGTCGGCGCGACCTCGAACCCGTCGATATTCGAAAAGGCGATGGGCTCGGGGAACGCGTACGACGCGCAGATCAACGAGCTCGCCGAGCAGGGCCGCGACGTCGAGGAGACGTTCTGGGCGCTCGCGAAGCAGGACATCCGCGATGCGTGTGCGCTGTTTGCACCGACCTGGGAGTCAACCGAGGGCCGCGACGGCTACGTCTCACTCGAGGTCGACGCGCGCCTCGCCTACGACACCCTGGCGACGTGCCGCCAGGCGATGAGCCTGCACGAGGAGATCGACCTGCCGAACCTGATGGTCAAGATCCCCGCGACCAAGCCGGGCCTGGCGGCGATCGAGGACGTGATCGCGAAGGGCCACTCGATCAACGTCACGCTGATCTTCTCGCTGCGCCGCTACGCCGAGGTCGCCGAGTCCTACATGCGCGGGATCGAGCGCCTGATCGCCGAGGGCGGCGACCCGGGCAAGGTCGCGTCGGTCGCGAGCTTCTTCGTGTCGCGGATCGACACCGAGGCGGACAGCCGCATCGCCGCGGTCGGCGGCCACGACGCCCTGCAGGGCAAGCTCGCGATCGCGAACGCAAAGCTCGCCTATGCCCACTATCTCGATGTCTTCTCCGGCCCGCGCTGGGAGTACCTGGCCGGCAAGGGCGCCACGCCCCAGCGCGTGCTGTGGGCATCGACGTCGGTCAAGAACCCCGCGTATCCCGACACGCTGTACATCGAGGAGCTGCTCGGGCCGGACACGGTCAACACTGTCCCCGAGGAGACGATCAAGGACTACCAGGATCACGGCAAGCCGCAGCTGCGGCTGCAGAGCGACAGCGACGGCGCGCACCGCGTGTTCGCCGAACTCGCGGCCGCGGGCGTCGACTACGACGACGTCACCGCGACGCTCGAGCGCGAGGGCGTCGAGAAATTCGAAGCGGCGTTCGCGGAGCTGATCACGACGCTCGCCGGCAAGCGCGACGCGCTCGCGCCCGCCTGAGGCGCGCGCCCGCCTGAGACGCGCCGGTGCTCAGGAGTAGGGGATCGGGATCAGAACGCGGATCGTCAGCGGCCCCGACGGGAACGCCTCGGCGTTCACCGTGAACACCTGGAATCGCCGGCCGCGGTATTCGTAGGCGCCGCTCGCCGGGACGTTCCCGGGCGCGGGGCCGAGGCTGTTCTTGACGAGCTGCGGATGCGGGTCGTTCATGTACATCAGCACCTTCAGCCCGGCCAGACGGCGGGTCAGGCGCAGATAGCCTTCGTCATCCTGGATCGAGAGCACGAAGCTGCCGATCGTGCGCCCGCCGAGGCGCAGGGGTGCGCTCACCGGAGCGAGCACGTAGGGCCCGCCGACATCTGAGAGCAGCCGGCCGTCGCCGGAGCTCACGCGCATGCGCACGATGTGGTGGTTGAGCAGCCCGAAGATCGCCGCCCGCGTGGCCGCCGGGTTGTCATGTGCGACCGCCTGCAGGAGCGCGGCGTTGCTCTGCACGCGCTCGATCTGCGTGATCGTGCGCCGCCCGGCCTCGCCCTCGTAGATCAGGTTCGCGATCCGCGTCAGCGTGTTGATCAGCGTCGCTTCGTTGCTCGCGCCGCACAGCGACGCGGTCGACGCCACCGACCTCAGCAGATACAGCTGCAGCGGCGCGCCGGCGGGGAATTCGCTCGCGGCGAACGAGGTGAACTGATAGCGCGTGCCGGCGCGGGTGAGCGCGCCTTCGCGGGCGAGCGGGCCCGCGGGGAGCGCATCTGAGCCGCCGACGCTGTGATCGCCCGCGCGCAGGTCGATCAGGCCTTCGGTGACCCCGTGGGCCTCGCTGATGAAGCCGCTGTCGGACCACACGCTCGTGATGTAGCTGCCGATCGCTGCGCCGTTGGCTCCCGTGAGCGTTCCCTGCAGCGGCGCGAGCGCCGGGCCGCCCAGTCTGATCAGCGGCTGTGTGCCGCGCATCACCTGGAGATTCGTCATGTGCCCAGTCGCGAGCAGCGCTTCGGCGGCGGCACGCGCCGCCGTCGCATTGCCGCTTTCGACCGCCGCGCGGAGCGGCGCCGAGCCTGCGATCAGCGCTCGCGCGCTCGCGGTGCGTTCGCTGATCACGCCCTCGCGATAGACCCTGTCGAGCACATGCCCGAGCGTGTCGAGCACGGTCGCCGGACAGTTGACGGCTTCATCCGGCGAGCTGCCGGCGAAGACGCCGCTGACGCTCGCCGCGGGGCTCGTGTGCAGCGTCGAGCCGCAGCCCGCGAGCGCGGCGAGCGCGCACACGAGTGCAACGGCGATCGAGCAGCGGCCGACGATCGCGTGCGTGCTTACGCGGTGGTGCATCGCGCCAATCCTAGGCGCTGGGCGGCGCGCCGGCACCGACATCCGGTGCGCCGGGTGCGCTCCGCTAGGGTCGAGCCGATGGGGACGGCCCTGATCACCGGCGCCTCGACGGGAATCGGCCGGGCGACGGCACTGCACCTCGCGCGCGCCGGCTGGAGCGTGTTCGCGGGCGTACGCGATCCGCTGGCCGGGGAGCGGCTCGCGGCGGAGGCACCCGGCGGGCGTGTCGTGGCGCTGCAGCTCGAGGTCACCGACCCCGCCCAGCTGGAGCAGGCGCGCGTGCGCATCGAGCAGGAGGCCGGCGGGCGCCTCGACGCGCTGATCAACAACGCGGGCATCGCGATCGGCGGCCCGCTCGAGCTGATCGCGGCCGAGGACCTGCGCCACCAGTTCGATGTCAACGTGCTCGCACAGGTAGCGGTCACGCGCGAGCTTTTGCCGGCGCTGCGCCGCGCGCGCGGGAAGATCGTGTTCGTCTCCTCGATCGGCGGGCGCGTGGCGATGGCCTTCACCGCGCCCTACGCCGCCTCCAAGCACGCGATCGAGGCGGTCGCGGACGCGCTGCGGGTGGAGTTGCACAACTCCGCGATCCAGGTCGCGCTGGTCGAGCCCGGCTCGGTCGTGACGCCGATCTGGGACAAGGGGCGCGCGCAGGGAGACAGCGTTCATGTGCCGCCGGAGCTCGCGGCGCAGTACGGGCACGTGCCCGCGGCGATGGACAAGGTGCTCGAGGACACGGCGCGGCGCGGCGTCCCCGCGGAGCAGGTCGCCGCCACGATCGCCGGGGCGCTCGCGGCGCGGCGCATGAAGGCCCGCTACGTGATCGGCCGCGACGCACGGGCGATGCTGCTCGCGAGGCGGCTGCTGCCCGATCTCGTCTTCGACCGGCTCGCGCGGCGCGCGCTGGGCGTCTGAGGCGGCTCAGGCGGGGGGCGCGTAGACGGCCAGCCAGGCGAACAGGCTCGTCGTCGCCGACTGCGTCTGCAGCATTCCGGGAAGCGCATCGGCGGTGGGCAGCGTCTGGCCGTTCCAGGACAGCAGGTACAGGCCTTCGCCGTTGCGCGCGCGCGTCTGCGCGTCGCGCGCGTTGTCGGCGGCGAGCGCATACAGCGTCGGGTCGCCTTCGAGCGAGTACAGCGCGAGCATCCACTGCAGGTAGATCGCGTCGTACTGCGGTGAGAAGTCGAGCAGGTAGCCGAAGCGACTGAGCGCGGTCGCCTTCAGCTGCTCGGCGCGTTCGCACTCGGAGCTGTTCGCCGTCAGCCGGCACAGCAGCGCCTGCGCGTAGATCAGCGGCGACTCGATGTAGTCGCTCGGGGTCGGGTTGATCGAGCTGCCGGCATATAGCGCGTCGCCGCCGCTGAAGCCGCTCGTGTTCCCCCACGCGAGGTATCTCTGCGCCTGCGCGAGCGCGAAGCTCGAATGCGTCTGCTGATAGAGCAGCGTGGCGAGCAGCGCGTCGGCGGCAAGTGCCGCGCCGGCCTTGTAGGGGTGGGTCGTGTTCCACCAGATGCCGCCCGTGGCCGGGTCCCAGCCGGCGGCGGCGACGAAGCGAAGCGCCCGTTCGGCGTCGCTCAGATAACGGCGTGAGCCGGTCGCGCGGTAGGCGTTGACGAACGCGATGCCCCACCAGCCGTTGTCGTCGAACCACGTCTCGGTGTCCGCTTCGCGGTCGCCCGGGTAGGGCGAGTAGCCGGGTACCGGGCGCAGGCCGCGGTTGAGGTAGCGCTCGGCGCCGTCGGCGAAGCGCGCCGCGGCGGCCCGCGCGGCGGGTGTCGGATCGGCGATCGCGATCGCGTCGATCGACTCGAACAGCGGCACGATGTCCCAGATCGTCGCGAGCGGATAGCGTTCGCTGTCGTGCAGGCGCGCGTCGTACCAGCCGCGTCGCGAGTCGTGCCAGCGCTGCTGTGCGCGCGCGACGCCGGCCCGCGCGAGCGTCAGGTAGCGCAGCTGCGTCGCGCTCAGTGCGGCCCTGGGCGTCGTCGTCGCGGGCGCCGCCGTGCACACGGACGCCTGCGCTGAGAGCGCGAGCGCGAGCGCGGCGAGAGAGAGGATGAGCTTGCGCATGGGAGCTGAAACCCGGCAGGAGGCCGAT
Source organism: uncultured Solirubrobacteraceae bacterium (assembly GCA_963827105.1). Lineage (GTDB taxonomy): Bacteria > Actinomycetota > Thermoleophilia > Solirubrobacterales > Solirubrobacteraceae > Palsa-744. The sequence continues at coordinate 101,424 of CAWHAB010000011.1, forward strand.
CGGCGCGCGTCGGCGCGAGGTCGAGCGGATCGCAGCGCGGCTAGGCGAATGTGTTCGGAATTGATAGTCCCGCCGCGCGCGGATACCGTTGTCAGGGCCGATGACCGCACCCGAGCATCAGCAGGCAGGGGTTCAGCAGCCGGCGCGCAGCGCCGGAGGCACGTCCGCGGCGACGTTCGCGCTGGCGCCGTCGCCACGCTCGGAATGGCGCGCCTGGCTGCTCGCGTGCGCGATCGCGGCGATCGGCCTGACGGTGCTGGTCGCGGTGCTGAGCGGCGCGGTCGGGCGGACGACGAGCGTCGCGCCGCCGAAGGTGCTGCTCGCGGCGGCGACACCGACGGCGGGTGCGTCGAGCGCCGCGAGCACGGCCGCGGCGGCGCGCGGCGCGATCGTCGCGGCGCCGTCTGCGGCGGAGCAGAGCGCCGAGGCCAGGAGTCTCGCGGGAGCCACGCAGGTGCACATCGCGCGCCGCTGGATGGAAGGGTTCTACCCGATCTACGCGACCGCGCAGAGCACGTTCGGCGTCAACTGGCTGCTGCTCGCGTCGATCCACATGCAGGAGTCCGCGTTCTCGACCGCGCCGAGCACGTACCACGGCCTCAACTTCGCGCACTGCTGCGGAGGGCCGATGCAGTTCAACGTCACCAACGGCGGGGCGGGCATCCCATCCACCTGGGATCTGGTCGCCAACTCCTACATGTATGGCCGGCGGCCGTCGAGCTATGACCACATGACGGCGACGCATCCGTCGATCTATGACGACTTCGACGCGCTGATGGCCGCCGCCCACCTGCTCTCCGCGGACGGCGCCTCCAACGCGCTCGATGACTCCGCCTGGGACGCGGCGTATGACTACTACGGCCATGACGCGACCGGCGTCGCCTACGCCGATGAGGTGCTCGCGCGCGCGATCGGCTGGTCCCAGCACGGCTTCTGCATCAACTGCGGTGTGCGCCCGGCGCTGACCGAAGCCGTCTACGCGGCCTATGGAGCACCCGTGCTGGCGGCGCTTGAAGCGGCTCCCGCGGTGGCCGTGAACGCGGCGCGGCGATCGCCGCCGCGGCCCGCCGGCAGGGCGCGCCCGCACCGCTGAGCGGCTCGAGGCCGGGCGAATCCTGGGGCGCGGGCGGGTCTAGCCGAGCAGCGCCTGGGCGCGCGCCCAGAGCTTTGCCATGCCGCGAATCCAGCGCTCCGGGTTTTCCGCCTTGCCGACCGCGAAGGCGTGCATCTCGGGGTGCGTGAGGATCAGGAACAGGTCCTGCTCAAGGCCGTCGAGAACGCGCTCCGCGGCCTGCTCGGCGCTCAGCACCTCGCCGCCGCCGATCGCGGCGCTGGCCTTCGCGGCGTCGCCGTCGCCGCCGCCTTTGAGCATCGCCGTGTCGACCGCGCCGGGGCAGATGCACGAGACGTGCACGCCACGCGCGGCGTAGGCCAGCGCGAGCCACTCGGCGAAGCCGACAGCTGCGTGCTTGGTCGCGGAGTACGCCGCGTCACCGGTCGCGGTCAGGATCCCCGCCATCGAGGCCGTCGTCACGAGGTGCCCCTCGCCGCGCTCGATCCAGCCGGGAAGCAACGCCCGCGCGGCGTAGACGTGTGACATCACGTTGACGCTCCACTGCAGGTTCCACTCCGCGTCGGGCGCGTCGACGCCGCTGCCCGTGGCGACGCCGGCGTTCGCGAACCAGACGTCGATCGGGCCGATCTCGCTCTGCACGGCGGCGACGAACGCCAGCGTCGCCGCCTCGTCGGAGACGTCGAGGGCGCGTGCGAGCACGCGCTCGGGACCGAGCTCGGCGCTGAGGCGCTCCGCGCCGTCGGCCACGAGGTCGGCCGCGACGACGCACGCCGCGCCGCGCTCGAGCAGTCCGCGCACGAGCGCCCCGCCGATGCCGCCGGAGGCGCCGGTGACGACGATCGTCTTCCCCTCGGGGTTCATCGGCGGGACCATATTGGACCGCCGCCCGGGGCGGCGGTCCAAATGCGCTCAGGCTGCGTCAGCCTGCGCGAACAGCTCGCCGGCGACGCGGTCGGTCGCGCCGGCGGTGCCACCGAGCAGGCGCCGCGACAGCTGCGCGCGACGGAAGTACAGCGGCGCGTCGTGCTCCCAGGTCGCGCCGATGCCGCCGTGCACCGAGATCATCGTGCGCGCGGCCTCATCGAGCGCGCGCGAGGCGACCGAGCGCGCGGCGCTCGCCGCGAGCGGGAACTCCTGCGGTGCGCCCGCGCGCGCCCAGCCGGCGTAGTAGAGCAGCGAGCGTCCGTTCTCGAGCTGGCGCAGCACCTCGGTGAGGCTGTGCTTGACCGCCTGATAGGAGCCGATCGCGCGTCCGAACGTGAAGCGCTCCTTGGCGTACGCGACGGACACGTCGAGCGCGGTCTCGACGCTGCCGAGCGACTCGGCCGCGATCAGCGCCTGCGCGAGGTACCACGCCGCGGCGAGCGCCTCTACAGGGGCATCGAGGACGACCGCGGGGGCTTCCTTGAACGTGATGTGCGCGAGCGTGCGCGTGGAGTCGTAGCGCATCGTCTGCTCGACCTCGACGCCCTCGGACTCGGCGAGGATCGCGACGCCGGTGGGCTTGCCGTCGATCAGCGCAACGCCCACGAAGCCGCTAGCGCCGGGGGCGTCGGGCACGAACGCGAAGCTGCCGCTCACGCGCGCCTGGCCGTCGTCGCCGGCGGTTGCGCTCGGCAGCTCGCCGCGCGCGAGGCCGCTGCGCGGATCGGTGCTCCAGCCGCCGCCGAGATCGTCGGGCGGGCAGGACGGGAGGTACGCCGCGCGCCGCTCCCCGCTCGCGAGCTCGCCGAGCCAGCCGGCGGCGGCGGGCGAGGCGTTGAGGATCGCCGTCGCCGGCAGGTGCCCGAGCAGCTGCACCCCGGCGAGCACGCGTCCGCACTCGCCGAGCACGAGCATCGCGTCGAACGCGTCGAGCCCGGCGCCGCCGTGCTCCTCGTCGATCAGCAGGCCCGGCCAACCGGCCTCCTTGGCCATCGGCCACAGGTCGGGCAGCGCGCCCTGGTCCTTGTCGAGCGCCTCGCGGGCGGCCTCGACGGTCTTGAAGCGCGACAGTGCGCCGCGCGCGGCCTCGCGCAGGAATACCTGCTCGTCTGAGAGGGACAGGTTCATGCCGCCGCTCCTTCCTTGGAACGCAGCTCGGAGAACGGGATGCCCTTGTCGAGCCGCGGCTCGGGGGGCAGGCCGAGAACGCGCTCGCCGATCGTGTTTCTGAGGATCTCTTCGGTTCCGCCGGCTGACTTCAGGCCGGGCAGGAACGAGATCATGTACGCCCACTCGCTGTCCTCGTCAAGCGCATCGGGCCCGATCACGTCGGCGATCAGATCGCCGGCCTTGATCGCGCCGCTGACGATCGTCACCTTCGCGAGGCCGGACTCGGGGCCGGGGACCTGGCCTTTGGAGAGCGCGGTCAGCGTCCTGTAGCCGGTGAAGCGGACCGCGAGCAGTTCGCTTGCGATCTCGCCGAGCCGGTGGCGCACGTCGGCGTCGCGACGCGCGTGCTCGTCGGCCGCGATCGCGGTTGCGAAGCGATTGGAGTTGTAGCCCATCCCCTCGCTGCCGAGGCCGATCGTGACGCGCTCGAACATCAGCGTCGTCAGCGCGGTGCCCCAGCCGTTGCCGACGCCGCCGACGACCGCGCCGGCGTCGAGCGCGACGTCGTCGAAGAAGACCTCGTTGAACTCGGCCTCGCCGGAGATCTGGCGCAGGCCGCGCACGGTGACGCCCTCGGCGTCCATCGGCACGACGAACATCGTCAGTCCCTTGTGCTTGGGTACGTCGGCGTCGGTGCGCGCGAGCAGCAGCCCGTAGGAGGCGAACTGCGCGTTCGTCGTCCAGACCTTCTGTCCGCTGAGCTTCCAGCTGCCGTCGTCCTGCAGGCGCGCGCGCGCCTGTACCGCCGCGAGGTCGGAGCCGGCAGCCGGCTCGGAGAAGAGCTGGCACCAGACCTCGTCGCCGTGCAGCATCGGCCCGAGGTAGCGCGACTTCTGCTCCTCATCGCCGTGGGCGATGATCGTCGGCCCGAGCATGCCGACGCCGATCGCGTCGAGGATTCCGGGGACTTTCGCGCGGCTGATCTCCTGGTTGCAGATCACCTGCTCGATCGGGCCGAGGCCCTGCCCGCCGTACTCCTTCGGCCAGGTCACGCCCGCGAGGCCGCCCTCGGCGAGCTTGCCCTGCCAGGCGCGGCGCGCGATCAGGATCTGATCCTCGTCCTGGAGCGCGTCCGGGCCGTGCAGGACCGGCGCTTCAGGTTTGTGCTCCTCTAGCCAGCTGCGCACCTGCGCGCGGTAGGCGACCTGCTCCGGTGTGTCGTCGAGATCCACGTCTTCTCCTTTGGCTGACTGGCCAGTCAATCGGGCTAGGACGAACGGTACTACACGGCTGCGGGTGCGTCGCGCCCGTCTCCGCGGCGGGCTCCGGCGGCCGGCTGCGCGGGCCGCGGCGCTCGGGCGTGAGCCCCTATGCGCCCGCCGGGATCGGCGGCTCGGCCCCCAGCTGCTGGTGGTAGACGTCCTTGAAGCCGATGTCGAGCAGCTCTTTGGCCTGCGTGCCGGGGGCGGGCGAGTGCAGCAGCACCACGCCGAGACGCACGCCGTGGCGCTCCGCGGTCGCGACGAGGCAGCGGCCGGCCGCTTCGGTATAGCCGGTCTTCAGGCCCGTCAGGCCGGGATAGTGGTAGATCAGCAGCGGGTTGTTGTTGTACAGGTAGAGCTTGCCGCCCTTGATCGGGAACGGCAGGACGGCGGTGTAAGTGCGCGTGATGCTCGCGATCCGCGGCTGTTCGAGGTCGACATGCGCGAGCTCGGCGAGATCGGCGGCGCAGGTGTAGTTGCCCTGGTCGTAGTACCCCGACGGCGAGGAGTAGCGCGTGCAGCCGAGCCCGAGCTTGGCCGCCTCGGCGTTCATGCGCGCGACGAAGCGGTTGACGCTGCCGGCGACGTGCTGGGCGAGCGCGACCGCGGCGTCATTGCCGGACGGCAGCAGCAGGCCGTAGAGCATGCTCTCCAGACGCACGTGTCTGCCGAGCGGCAGCACGCCGACCTTCGAGCCGTCGGCGTTGACCGCCTGCCTGGTGACGAGCACGTGCGCGTCGGCGGGCGCCGACTGCACGGTCAGCAGCGCGGTCATCATCTTCGTCAGGCTCGCCATGCGCAGGCGGATGTAGGGGTTGCGCGCCCACAGCACCTGGCCGGTCGAGAGGTTGAACAGCACGCCGGCGCGTGGCTGTTCGCTGAATGTCGGCTGCACCGGGTACTGCTGTCGCGCGGAGCCGATCCCGGTGAGGGTCAGCGGCGGCCTGCCGAGCGCGAGCCCTGTCTGTGAGAGCCGCGCGGCGGCCGGCTTGGACGCGGCCTTCGCGGCGTGCTTCGCGTTCGCGCCCGTGTGAGGGGAGCCGCGCGATCCGGAGCTGTCCATCGCGACGACGACGGCGATCACGGCGGCGAGGGCGAGCACGGCGAGCACCGTCAGCCGCCGGCGGCGGCGGCGGCGCGCGGCGAGCACCCGCCGGCTGCGGCTCTCGCCCGGGGTCATGAACGGCGACGTGCTCATCGATCAACCTGGAGGATGGCGCAACGCCCCGATCACTCCGACGCCGAGCACGACGATGATCACGATCGACAGCACGCTGAGCGGGTTCCAGCCCTGTTCGTCGATCGCGCTGATCGTCAGGAAGGCGAAGCCGGCGATGAAGATGATGAACGCGCTGAGCACGGCCACGCGCGTCATCTTGAGGTCCTCACGGCTGCGCACACCGGCTCTAGTACACACCTCAGGGCGGCTCGATGTCTCAGCACACGGCCGATGCTGCTGCGCAGGCCGCTCAGACGGCTGCGAGCGGGCCGACTCCCGCGCGCGGCTGCGGGACATGCTGGTCGGCGTGGTATGAGGAGCGCACGAGCGGGCCCGCGGCGACGTGGTCGAAGCCGAGCTCATAGGCGGCGCGCTCGAGCTCGGCGAACTCCTCCGGGTGCCAGTAGCGGACGATCGGCAGGTGACGCTCGGACGGGCGCAGATACTGCCCGACGGTGAGCACCTGGACGCCATGCTCGCGCAGTGCCGCGAACGTCTCGACCATCTCCTCGTGCGTCTCGCCGAGGCCGACCATCAGACCGGACTTCGTAACGACCTCGCCTTCGCCGAGCTCGTGTGCGTTGCGCAGCACGCGGCAGGAGCGCGCGAACTCCGATCCGCGCCGTGCGAGCGGGTACAGGCGCGGCACGACCTCGACGTTGTGGTTGAAGACGTCGGGGCGCTCGGAGATGACCTTCGCGAGCGGCATCTCCTGGCCCTGGAAGTCGGGCGTCAGGATCTCGATCTGGCAGTCGGGCGCCTGCCGGCGCACCTGGCGGATCACGCCGACGAACGCCGAGGCCCCCTTGTCGGGCAGATCGTCGCGGTCGACCGACGTGACCACCGCGTGGCGCAGGCCCATGCGCGCGATCGACCGCGCCACCCGCGCGGGCTCGAGCGGGTCGTTCCAGGTCGGCTTGCCGGTCTTGACGTTGCAGAACCCGCAGCGGCGGGTGCAGGTGTCGCCGAGGATCATGAACGTCGCGGTGCCGCGCTCCCAGCACTCGCCGACGTTCGGGCAGGCGGCCTCCTGGCAGACGGTGTGCAGGTTCTCCGAGCGGATCAGCTCGGTCAGCTCGCGATAGCGCTCGCCGCCGGGCGGCGGGACCTTGAACCACGGCGGCTTGCGCTCGCGCAGCGGCCGCACGTCGGGGCCGAGCACGCGCAGGACGTCCATGCCACCGGGATTGGCGCGCGAGCGTGTCGCGACCGGATCGGCGCCGCCGCTCATGCCGGCACAGGCTGTCGTTGCGCGTCGGTGCTCGCCGCCGCGCTGCGCGCGCGCGCCTCTGCGAGCAGGCCGTCGATCCCGAGACGGCGCGGTGAGACGAGGCGCTGGCGGCGGCCGTGAGCGGCGCAGAAGCTGTCCGCGACACGCCTGCGAAAGCATCCGAGCGAGCTCTCGGCGAGCGGCACACAGCCGTCGCTCGACTCGCGCACGAGCGAGGTCATGGCGACATCGGGCAGGCCGCACGCGACGACCCACGAGAACGGCTCGAGGTCGTTCTCGACGTTGACCGCGAAGCCGTGGGTGCTGATACCCCGCGACACATGCAACCCGATCGAGGCGATCTTGCGCTCTTGCACCCAGACGCCGGTGTAGTCGACACCCTCGGCGTGGCGCGAGCGAGCTGCGACACCGGCGCCCTGCAGGGCGATCACGATCGCGTCTTCGATCGTGCGCAGGAAGCGGTGGACGTCCTCGATCCGCATGATCGGGTAGCCGACGAGCTGCCCGGGGCCGTGATAGGTCAGCCGGCCGCCGCGATCGCTGGCGATGACGTCGATGCCTTTGGCCAGGTAGAAAGCCTCGGCAAAGGGCAGATCCTCGGCGCCGCTGCGGCGCCCACGCGTGTAGACCGGCGGATGCTCGAGCAGCAGCAGCGTGTCCGGCAGCTCATCCTTCCGGCGGCGGCTGCTGATCACGTCCTGGGCGGAGCTTGCGGTGCGGTACGGCACCGTCCCCAGATTGCACACCCAGAGCTCGTTGGACGATCGATCGGTGACGGTCATGTGTCCGCTCCAGCCTAGCGCCCGCTCGATCGACGATCAGGCGGCGCGGTGGCGGGCGCTCGCGATCAGCGCCCGTCCCTGCGCGAGGCCGGCGACGGCGACGGCATGCTGGCGCCGGCTGTCCATCAGGTCGGTGCCCATCGCCGCGGCGCTCGCCTGGTCCGGATTGATGCTCCGCACGAGCGCGCCGCGGCCCTTCAGCGCGAGCGCCTCGCCGGCGGCGATGCTGCGCGAGACGGGGCCGAGCGCGCCCGCGAGCGAGTTGCGCGTCGGCCGCATCGAGCCGGTCGGGTTGAGGCACAGCACGTAGTCGCCGGGCGCAATCGGGGCGGCGTCCATGTTCGTCGGGCTCCACGCGCCGCCGTCGACGTATGTGCGTCCCGATGCGGTGATCGGGCGGAACACGCCCGGGATCGCGCACGAGGCCTGCACGGCCGTCGCGACCGATACCTCCGGCGCTCCGGCGCTGCCGAAGACGACGCGGCGCCCGCTCTCGAGCTCGACCGCGACGATCCGCAGGCGTCCGTCCCAGTCGACGCCGGAGCGTGCGACGAGCGCCCCGAGCTCGGCCAGCGAACGGCGGCCGTGGGGGACCGAGCGCAGCGCCGCGCGGCGCACCAGCGCGCCGCCGCCGGCGCTCGACGCGAGCGCGAACGTGGCAAACGGGGCGGCGGCCGCACCCGCGAGGTCTGTCGCCGTGCCGAACGCGCGGCGCAGCGCCGTCGCGGGCGCCGGACGCTGTTCGGGCGCCGCCGGCGGACGCTCCGGCGGTTGCCGCAGCCGCACACCCGGCGGCAGGCCGGCGGCCAGCGTCGCCGCGACGATCGATCCTGCCGACGTGCCGATGTAGCAGCCGCAGTCGCGCACGTCGACGCCCGGCGCCTCATCGAGCCCGCTCAGGACGGCGCTCATCCAGGCCTCGCCGAGGGTTCCTCCTCCGCCCAGCACGAGCACGTCGGGCGTCTTCAGCATGTGCTCCAGCGTAGAGCACGGTGCGCTCGCCGATTCGCGCTCGATCGCCGTCAGAGCGTCAGCGCGCTCGGCGTCTGCAGCAGCTCGCGCACGCGCGCGAGGAACTGCGCTGCTTCGGCGCCGTACAGGATGCGGTGGTCGCAGACGAGTGTGAGCGTCATCGTGTTGCGCGCCACGATCGTGTCCTCGCGCGCCACCGCGCGGCGCTCGACCGAGCCGACGGAGAGGATCGCGGCCTGCGGGGGGTTGATGATCGCGGTGAAGCTCCTGACGCCGTACATACCGAGGTTCGACACCGTGAACGTCCCGCCGCCGAGCTCCGGCGGTGTGATCGCGGCGCTGCGCACGCGCTCGGCGAGGGTGTGGGTCGCGCGCGCGATCTCGCCGAGCGACTTCTCGTCGGCGTCGAACACGGTCGGCACGACGAGCGCGTTCTCGGCGGCGACCGCGACGCCGACGTTGACCCGCGAGTGCAGCTGCAGGCGTCCGTCGCGATAGCTCCCGTTCGCGCTCGGGTACTCGCGCAGCGCGAGCGCGCAGGCCTTGACGACCATGTCGTTGTACGTCGGCGTCTTCAGGCGCTCGCGCGCGCCGGCGGGCGCCTGTCCCTCGGGGTTGTCGGGGTGTGCGAGGCTCTTCAGCTGCGCGCGCAGCTCGACGCACGCGGTCATGTCGACGTCGGCGAGCAGCGTGAAGTCGGGGATCGTCGCCTTCGACTCGGCCATCCGCCGCGCGACCGTCTGCTGCGTCCGCGAGAGCGCGACGTCGGTCGTCTGGCCCCTGGCGGTCGCGACGCCGTCGAGTGCCGCGACCGGTGCTGCGCTGTCAGCTCCAGTGGGGCTGACGACGTCCGCCTTGACGATCCGCCCGCCCGGGCCGCTGCCGCTGACGCCGTGAAGGTCGATCCCGCTCTCGCTCGCGATCCGCCGCGCCAGCGGCGAGGCCCTGACCCGCTCTCCGCCGTCCTCCTCGCCCGCCGCCGCTGCTCGCCGGGCGCCCGCCGCCTCGGCGGGCGTCCACCCGAGCGGCCGGCTGCGGGGCGCCGGCCGCCGGCGCCGCTGCCGTGTCCGTATCGCGTTCGCCGCCGATCCGCGCGATCACCTCACCGACCGCGAGCGTGCTGCCCTCGGCGGCGACGATCGCGAGCACGCCCTGCTGGTCTGACTCGTAGGTCATCGTCGCCTTGTCGGTCTCGATCTCGACTAGCTCCTCGCCGCGCGCGAGGAGCTCGCCGTCGCTCTTCAGCCAGCGCAGGATCGTGCCCTCCTCCATCGTGTCCGACAGGCGCGGCATCACGATCTCGGCCATCAGCGCTCTCCCGCGCCCTGTGCGGCCGGCGCACGGCGGTTGAGGCTGTCGAGTACCGCGTGCACGATCTGCGCCTCGTGCGGGTAGGCGATGTCCTCGAGCGGCTTGGAGTACGGCATCGGCACGTCCGCTCCGGTGACCCGCTGGACGGGGGCGTCGAGCTCGTCAAACGCCTGTTCGCCGACGAGCGCTGCGAGGTTCGCGCCGACCCCGCCGTGCGGCCAGCCCTCCTCGACGATCACGCAGTGGTTGGTCTTGCGGACCGATGCGAGGATCGTGTCGAGATCGAGCGGTCGCAGCGTCCGCGGGTCGATCACGTCGGCCTGCACGCCGTGCTCGGCCGCGAGCGTCTCGGCGGCGCGCTCGGCCGTGATCGCCATCCGCGAGATGCCGACGATCGTGACGTCGCCGCCCTCGCGCGCGACGCGGGCGTGGCCGAAGTGCACGAGCTGCTCCTCGTCGTCTGGGACCTCGCCGCGCGTCGCGTACAGCGACTCGTGCTCGATGAAGATCACGGGGTTCTCGTCGCGGATCGCGCTCTTCAGGAGGCCCTTCGCGTCGGCCGGCGTCGAGGGCACGGCGACGAGCAGGCCGGGGACGTGCAGGAACAGGGCCTCCAGGCAGTGCGAGTGCGTCGGGCCGAGCTGGTGACCGGCGCCCTGCGGCATGCGCACGACGAGCGGCACCGTCGCCTGGCCGCCGAACATGTAGTGGATGTGCGCGGCGTGGTTGACGATCTGGTCGAATGCGAGCAGCGCGAAGTTGATCGTCATCAGCTCGACGACCGGGCGCAGGCCGGTCATCGCGGCGCCGACGCCGACGCCGACGATCGTGTTCTCGGAGATCGGCGTGTCGCGCACGCGCCGCTCGCCGAACTCCTCGAGCAGGCCGTCGGTGACCTTGAACGCGCCGCCGAAGACGCCGATGTCCTCGCCCATCAGGACGACGCGCTGATCGCGCCTGAGCTCCTCGCGCAGTGCCGCGCCGAGCGCCTCGCGATAGCGCATCTCCGTCACCTGTCCGACTCCTCCGGGAGCTGCTGGGCGTCCTCGCCGGCGACGAGCGCCTGGGTCAGCTGCTGCGGGATCTCGTCGTTCGCGGCCGTCACCGGCTCGCCCGGGGCGGCGGGCCCGGTTCGCGCCGCGGTCGTCTGCACCGAGTAGGAGCCGCGTGCCTCGCTGTCGAGCACGTAGACGTCGTCGTACAGCGACGCGGCCGCGGGAAACGGCGAGGCGTCGGCGAACGCGACCGCGCGATCGACGCGCGCGATCGCGTCGGCGTCGAGCTGCTGCACGTCGCCCTCGGCGAGCAGCCCGTCGGCGACGAGCAGCCCGGCGAAGGCCGGAATCGGGTCGCGCTCGCGCCAGTGGGCGACCTCCTCCTTCGTGCGGTACTGCTCGGGGTCGGCCATCGAGTGCCCGCGGAAGCGATACGTGACGGCCTCGACGAGCACCGGGCGGCGATCCTCGCGCACGCGGCGCACGGCCTCGGCGACGACCTCGTGCGTGTCGATGATGTCCATGCCGTCACAGCGCATGCCGGGCACGCCGAGGCTCTCGCCCTTGCGTTGCAGGTCGGTGACGGCCGAATGGCGCCCGAGCGCGGTGCCCATCCCGAACTGGTTGTTCGTGACCATGAACACGATCGGCAGCTTCCACAGCGCGGCGAGGTTGAGCGTCTCGCCGAACGTGCCCTGGTTGGAGGCGCCGTCGCCGAACGTGCACAGCGTGACCTCCTCCGAGCCCCGATAGTCGCTCGACAGGGCGATCCCGGCGGCGATCGGGAGGTTGCCGCCGACGATCCCGTAGCCGCCCATGAAGCGCCTGGAGAGATCGAACATGTGCATCGAGCCTCCGCGTCCGTGCGAGCAGCCGTCGACGCGGCCGAACAGCTCGGCCATCACGTTCTCCGGCGGCGTTCCGCGCACGAGCGCGTGGCCGTGCGAGCGGTAGGTCGAGACCAGGTAGTCGCTGTCGCGCAGCGCCCGCGCGGCGCCGACAATCGTCGCCTCCTCGCCGATCGACAGGTGCAGGAAGCCGCCGATCTTGGCGCGTGCGTACATCTCGCCCGCGCGCTCCTCGAAGCGGCGGATCAAGGTCATCGTGGCGAGCCACTCACGCGCTGCTTCCGGTGTCGGCAGGGCGCCCATCAGTGCTCCACGGTACTCCAGCGCGCGACGAACTCCTCGGCCTCGAGCTGCGCGAGATCGGCGCGCAGAGCGCGCGCGAGCTTCGAGGCTGCGTGTGGCGGGCGGTCCCAGAAGAGGATCACTTCGGCGCTGTCGATCTCGACGACCTCGATGTGGTCGACGCGGGCGTTGTCGGCGAGCAGCGCCGGCGCGAGGCCGCCGCGGGTGAGGATCATGCGATAGGCGTGTGCGGCCTTCATGCGCGGCCGCCGATCGCCTCGTCACGCAGCAGCGCGGCGGCGTCCGCGAGCGCGCGCTCGCCGTGGAACACGCGCGCGCCGACGCGCACCGCGGGAACATCGAGGACTCCGGCCGCGGCCGCGGCCGCGGTGCATGCGGCCAGCTGCTCGGAGACCGAGCGCAGCTCAGCGCCGCGCAGCACCGCCGCGGGGTGCATCTCGCAGGCGGCCGCGGCGATCAGCACGAAGTCCGGGTCGGCGAGCGAGCGCCCGCCGGCGAACGCCTGGCGGAAGGCCGCCTGCGCGAACGGGACGGTGCGGCCGATCGACTTGGCGTACGTCGCGACGCGCATCGCCAGCGCGCTGTCGAACGGGAACGGCTCGGGCCAGCGCAGCGGCTGCAGCTCGAGCTCGGCGGCGCGCCGGGCGACCTCCGCGCGGAAGATCTCGCGCTCCTGCTCGCAGCGAAAGGCCTCGAAGCGCTCGCCGCCGGGGAGCTCGCGTGCGAGCACCGGCTGCCACTCGGCGGTGATCGACCCGCTCCCGCCGAACGCGTGCAGGACGCGCTCCGCGGCGAGATATGCCAGCGGGCTTGCGAGGTCGAAGTAGAAGGCGGCCTGTGGTGAGGACATCTCCTCGGGCCTTGGCTGCCTAGCCGTGGATCAGCCAGCCGTCGGCGTCGCGCGCGGCCTCCATCACGGCCTCCGACAACGTCGGGTGGCCGTGGATGATGCGCGCGACCTCCGCCAGGCCGCCCTCGAGCGCGCGCACGTTCACGAGCTCCTGAATCAGCTCGGTCGCGCGGGCGCCGACGATGTGCCCGCCGAGCAGCTCGCCGTATCTGCTCTCGCCGACGACCTTCACGAGGCCGGTGCGGTCGCCGTAGACCGTGCCGCCGCCGACCGCGCCATAGGGCACCTTGCCGACGACCACGTCATAGCCCTGCTCGCGCGCCTGCGCCTCGGTCAGCCCGAAGGAGCCGACGTTCGGGGTGCAGAACGTCGCCCGCGGCACATCCACGTAGGCGATCGGATGCGTCGCTCGTCCGGCGATGTCCTCGGCGGCGATGATGCCCTCATCAGATGCCTTGTGTGCGAGCGCCGGGCCGGGAACGACGTCGCCGATCGCATAGACGCCGGGTCGCGATGTGCGCAGCGCTCCATCGACCTTGATCAGGCCGCGCTCGTCGACCTCGACACCGGCCGCGGCGAGGCCGAGCCCGTCGACGTCGGCGCCGCGGCCGGCGCAGATGACGAGGTAGTCGACCTCGGCCGTCTCCGCGCCGTAGGCGAAGCTGACGCTGCTCGCGCCGCCGACGACATCGGCGACGGGCGTGCCGGTGTGCACGCCGATGCCCTGGCGCTTGAGGCCGCGCTCGACCAGCCGCGAGATGTCGGCGTCCTCGGTCGGGAGCAGGCGATCGAGCGCCTCCAGCAGCAGCACCTCGCTGCCCAGGCGCGCGAACGCCGAGGCGATCTCGGCGCCCGAGGCGCCGGCGCCGACGACGGTGAGGCGCGCCGGCAGCTCCTGCAGCGCCCACGCCTCCTCGGTTCCGATCACGCGTGGGCCGAACTCGACGCCGGGGATCGCGCGCGGAACCGAGCCGGTGGCGAGGATCACGCTGCCCGCGGTGTATGTCTGCCCGCCGACACGCACGTCGGCGTCGGCGGTCAGCGTTGCGGCTCCGTCGATCAGGTCGATCGCGTTTTTCTTGAACAGCCCGCCGACGCCCGAGGTGAGCGTTCCGACGACCTTCGCGCGGCGCGCCTGGATCGCCGCATAGTCGACCTCGACGCTGCCGACCTTCAGGCCGAACTCCTCGCCGTCGCGTATCTCCGACAGCAGATCGGCCGAGCGCAGGACCGCCTTGGCGGGGATGCACGCGTAGTTCAGGCAGCGCCCGCCGACCTTGTCGCGCTCGACGACGGCCGTCTTCTGGCCGAGTTGCGCAGCGCGGATCGCGGCGACATAGCCTCCCGGCCCGGAGCCGATGACGATGGTGTCGTAGGAGTCTGCGGCCATGCGCGTGAGCCTATCGAAGCGCGCATCGCCGTCCGCGCGATCTCGCCGGGCGCGGGCTTCGGCCGGCCGCTCGAGCGGCTAGCGGCGTTCGCCCGCCTGGATGCGCCCCATCACCCGGATCAGCTTCCAGAACAGCCAGCCGGCGAGGATCACGCTGAGCAGGCACACGCCCGCGGCGAGCAGCGTCGAGGCGACGACGAGCGCGAGTGACGTGACGATGATCTGAAACGCGAGCAGAGCCTCGAATCCGAGCACGGCCCAGTAGCGGCAGCGATACATGCCGTGGGCGAGCGCGACGAGGATCGCGGCGATGAACAGCGCGCCCTGCAGCGAGCCGCCGCGGCGCGCGAGGTCGTGCACGGTGAGCGCGCCGGCGATCACGCCGGCGGCGACGAGCACGCACACGCCGGCGCCGATCAAAAGCGCCGTGGGCCGCTCGCCGGGGGCGAGCGGCAGCAGCGCGGAGGCGGCCTGCGCTTCGCGCTCGGCACGCGTGGGCCGGCCGTGCTCACCCTGCTCGGGTGTCATCTCAGCGCTCCGCCGCGACCGCGCCGAGGCGGCTCCGGATCGCTCGCGCGGCGCTCGCCGGGTCCTCGGCGGCGGCGATCGCGCGCAGCACACAGACGCGCTCGGCGCCCGCGTCGATCGTCTCCTGGAGGTTGTCCGCGTCCAGGCCGCCGATCGCGAAGAACGGCACCGGGGCGTGCGCGGCGGCATAGCGGACGAGCTCCACGCCGACCGCCGCGCGGCCGGGCTTGGTCGGGGTCTCGTGGATCGGGCCGACGCCGATGTAGTCGACGAGCGCCGCGTCGACCGCGTCGACCTGCGCGGGTGAGTGTGTCGAGAGCCCGATCAACATGTCTGCTCCGACGAGGTCGCGAACCTCGGCGACCGGCATGTCGTCCTGTCCGACGTGCACGCCGTCCGCGCCCACCTCGAGCGCGACGGCCGGCCGGTCGTTGATGATCAGCAGCGCACCGAGGCGCTCGCACAGCGCGCGGGCGGCGTGTGCGACGGCGATCAGCTCGTCGTCGGGGAGGTGCTTCTCGCGCAGCTGGACGATCTCGACGCCGCCTGCGATCGCGCCGCGCAGCAGGTCCGGCAGTCCGCTGCCGTCTGGCGCCGCGCCGCAGACGAGGTACAGCCGCGCCGGCTGCAGGCGCGCGCGCCGGCGGCGCTCGGGGTTCTGCTCGAGCATCCCCGCAGTCTGCCATGCGCCCACCGCCACGCCCGCACGGGCGCGGGCTAGCATCATCCGCATGTCCCAGCAGCAGCGATTCGACGTCGTCGTCGTCGGCGGCGGCATCATCGGCCTGGCCGTCGCCTGGCGGGTGCGTCAGCGCGGCATCGCGGTGCTCGTGCTCGAGCGCGGCACGAGCGGTGAAGGGACCTCGCACGTGGCCGCCGGGATGCTCGCACCGGTCGCCGAGGCCGAGTTCGGCGAGAGCGCCCGCCGCCTGCTCGAGCTCGGCCTGCGCTCGGCCGAGTTGTGGCCGGCGTTCGCCGCCGAGCTGCAGGCGCAGGCGGGCATCGACGTCGGGCTGCTGCGAACCGGCACGTTGCTGCTCGCCCGCGACGAGGACGAGGCACGCGAGCTCGAGCGCCAGCTCGCGTTCCGCGAGTCGCTGGGCCTGCGCGTCGAGCGGCTGCGCCCGAGCGAGGCACGCACGCGCGAGCCGGCGCTCGCGCCGACGGTGCGGCTCGCGATCGAAGCCCCGGCGGATCACTCGGTCGAACCGCGCGCGGTGCTCGCCGCGCTGCGGCGCGCGTGCGAGCTCGCGGGCGTGCAGCTGCGCGAGCACGCAGCGGTGGCGGCGATCGAGCACGACGGCGAGGACATCAGCGGCGTCGTGCTGGCCGGCGGCGAGGCGATCCGCGCCCGCCGGCTCGTGCTCGCGGCGGGCGCATGGAGCGGGAGCCTCGTCGGTCTCCCCGCACACGCGCGCGTGCCCGTGCGGCCGGTCAAGGGCCAGATCCTGCGTCTGCGCGACCCGGCCGGCCCGGGGCTGCTGCACCGCGTCGTTCGCTACGACGGCGGCTATGTGCTGCCGCGCGGCGACGGCCGCTACGTGCTCGGCGCGAGCGTCGAGGAGCGCGGCTTCGAGCTGGCGCCGACCGCGGGCGCCGTGCACGAGCTGCTGCGCGACGCGTACGAGCTGCTCCCGGGGATCAGCGAGCTCGAGATCGAGGAGCTGTCGGTCGGTCTGCGCCCGGGGACGCCCGACAACGCGCCGCTGATCGGCGCCGGCGCGCTCGGCGGCCTGATCTGGGCGACCGGCCATCACCGCAACGGCATCCTGCTCGCGCCGCTGACGGCCGAGCTCGTCGCCGAGCTGCTCGATCCCGCCGGCCCGCCGCCACAGCCGCTGCTGTCGGCCTGCGCGCCGATGCGCTTCGCCGGCCGCGCGCCCGATCTCGCCGCCGATCAGGCGCCCTCGAGCGTCGCGCTGCGGTCATGATCCTGCTCAACGGAGGCGCCTCCGAGCTGCGCGCCGGCGTCACGATCGCGGCCGCGCTGAGCCTGCTCGGCGTCGAGCTCGACGCGCGCGGTGTCGCGGTCGCGGTCGACGGTGAGGTAGTGCCGCGCGCGGCCTGGGCGTCGTTCACGCTCGCCGAGGACGCGCGCGTCGAGGTCCTGACGGCGATGCAAGGAGGATGATCGGCGCATGGCCGAGCAGCTGAGCAGCACCCCCGCCGCGGCCGGCGCCGGCGATGACGTGCTGACGATCGCCGGCCGGCGGCTGCATTCGCGGCTGCTGCTCGGCACCGGCGGCTTTCCCTCGCTCGAGCTGCTCGCCGACGCGATCGCGGCGAGCGGCAGCGAACTCGTGACCGTCGCGCTGCGGCGGATCGACCCCAGCGCGCGCGGGTCGCTGATCGACGTGCTCGCCGAGGCGGGTGTCGAGCTGCTGCCGAACACCGCCGGCTGCCGCACCGCACGCGATGCGATCCTGACCGCGCGGCTGGCGCGCGAGGCGTTCGCGACGGACTGGGTCAAGCTCGAGGTGATCGGCGACGAGGACACGCTGCTGCCCGACACCGGCGAGCTGCTGCAGGCGGCCGAGGCGCTCGTCGCGGAGGGCTTCGTCGTGCTCCCGTACACGACCGACGACCCCGTGCTCGCACGCCGCCTGGTCGATGTCGGCTGCGCCGCGGTGATGCCGCTCGGCTCGCCGATCGGCAGCGGCATGGGCATTCGCAACCCCTACAACATCGCGCTCGTGCGCGAAGCCGTGTCGGTGCCGCTCGTGCTCGACGCGGGCGTCGGCACCGCCTCCGACGCGGCGCTGGCGATGGAGCTGGGGTGCGACGCGGTGATGGCGGCCTCCGCGATCTCGCGCGCGCAGGACCCGGTGCGGATGGCCCACGCGATGCGCGCGGCCGTCGACGGCGGCCGCCTCGCGCGCATGGCCGGACGGATACCGCGTCGCTCCTACGCGGTCGCCTCGACGAGCGACGAAGGGCTCGCCGAGTTCGGCTGAGCGTGGCCGTGCGCTAGGAGACGACTTCGATCGTGCCGTTCATCGATGTCGGGTGGATCGTGCAGAGATAGTGGATCACGCCCGGCCTGTTCGCGACGATCGCGAACGTGCCGCCTTTGCCGAAGTCCTTCGACGCAAACCTCTGCGGGCCGCCCTGGCTCGTCACGTTGTGTTCAACGGGGTCGTAGTTCGTCCACCTGATCGTCGTGCCGACCTTCACGCGGAGGGTGTCCGGCGCGATCGTGATGTAGTGATAGGCGACCTGCACGGTGCCGCTGCGCACCGGCTCGGCGGACGTGGGCGCGGCGTAGCGCGGCGTCGCGTCGAGCTTCGGCGCGCCGCCGGAGGGCGCGTGCGCGACGGTCACCGTGGCCGCCGTCGAGCTGCTGCTCGCGCCCGAGCCGCCGCTCGACCCGCAGCCGCTGCCGAGCAGCAGCCCGCACAGCGCCGTCAACGTCACGATCGCGGCTCGCATCGCTGAGGATCCTAGCCCGATCGCCACACCTCCTAGACTCACCGCTCCGATGTCACAACGCGATTTTCTCACCGGCGCGGAGCTGAGCGCCGCCGAGCTGGCGGCGCTGCTCGATCGCGCCCGCGAGCTGAAGGGGGCGCCGCTGTCCTCACGGGCGCTCGCCGGCAGCAGCGTCGCGCTGATCTTCCAGAAGCCCTCGACGCGCACGCGCGTGTCGTTCGAGGTCGGGATCGGCGAGCTCGGCGGTCACGCGGTCGTGCTGCGCTCGGAGGAGATGCAGCTCTCGCGCGGCGAGGCGCTGCGCGACACCGCGCTCGTGCTCTCCAGGCACGTCGCCGCGATCGGGCTGCGGACGGGCTCAGACGAGACGATCGAGGAGCTCGCGGCGCACAGCACCGTGCCGGTCATCAACATGCTGAGCGCGCGCCATCACCCCTGCCAGGCGCTCGCTGACCTGTTGACGATCCGCGAGGCCTGCGGGACGCTCGCCGGCGTCAAGGTGGCGTACGTCGGCGACGGCAACAACGTCGCACGCTCGCTCGCCGTGCTCGGGTCGCTCGCCGGGATGCACGTCGCGGTCGCCTCGCCCGCCGGCTATGCGCTCGAGGGAGAGCTCGCGCTGCCGGCAGGCGCGAGCGGGCGCGTGACGCTGCACGAGCACCCGCTCGAGGCGGTCGCGGACGCGGCCGCGGTGTACGCCGACGTGTGGGTCAGCATGGGCGACGAGGAGACCGCGCGAGAGCGCCGCGACGCGCTCGCCGGCTATCGCCTCGATGACGCGCTGCTGGACGCGGCCGCGCCCGGCGCGTTCGCGCTGCACGACCTGCCGGCCCACCCCGGCGAGGAGATCACCGCGGAGGTCCTCTACGGCGCGCGCGAGCACATCTGGGATCAGGCCGAGAACCGTCGTCATGCGCAGAAGGCGCTGCTGGAGCTGCTGCTCGCGCCGAGCTCGCCGTCGGCCGCACGGGTCTAGCGATGCGCGAGAAGACGCCGAGCGCCCCGCCGTCCGCGGGTGATGCCATCCCTGCCGCGAGCGACACGGCGGCGACTGCGCGGCCGCAACGGGGCGATGAGCTCGAGCTGCGGATCGACTCGCTCGCGTTCGGCGGCGAGGGCGTCGCGCGCCTCGGCGACGGCGGCTACGTGGTGTTCGTCGCCGGGGCGATTCCCGGTGATCGCGTGCGCGCGGTTGTGCACAAGCGCAAGCGCAGCTACGCGCACGCGCGCACGCTCGAGGTGCTCGAGGCGAGCCCCGAGCGGATCGCGCCGACGGCCGATCATCCGGGTGTGCCGTGGCAGGTGCTGCCGTATGAGCGCCAGCTCGAGATCAAGAGCGCGCAGGTCGACGAGGCGCTGCGGCGCATCGGCCATCTCGACGGCTTCGAGCTCCAGGAGATCGTCCCGGCGCTCGAACGCTGGCGCTACCGCAACAAGCTCGAGTACTCCTTCGGCGAGGCCGCCGGCGGCGGCGGGCTGGTGTGCGGCTTCCACGCGCCCGCGGGTGGCAACAGCGTGACGCCGCTTGAGGATTGCCTGCTCGCCTCCGAGCGCGGCAACCGCGCCCGCCGTGTGGCGCTCGAATGGTGCCGCGAGCAGGGGCTAAGCGCGTGGGATCGCGGCCACGGACGCCGCGGCGCCGGGCACGACGAGCGCAGCGAGCGCACCGCCGCCGGTCCCGACGGGCGCGTGCGCCTGCGCAATCTCGTCGTGCGCGAAGGGCGCCATACCGGCAGGCTGCAGCTGCGGATCGTCACGACCGCGGGCGAGCTCGAGGCGGGCGAGCTCGCGGCGGCGCTGAGCGCGGCGCTCGGCGAGACGCTCTCGGGCGTCCTGTGGACGCGCTCGCGCAGCCTCGCCGAGACGACGATGGGAGGCGACACCGAGTTGGTGTGGGGCGAGGCGGAGCTGCCGGAGCGCCTCGGCGAGCTCGATCTGCGCATCTCCGCGGAGGCGTTCTTTCAGACCAACACCGAGATGGCCGAGCTGCTCTACGGGATCGTCCTCGACTACGCCGCGCTCGAGGCCTGGGAGCGCGTCTATGACCTCTACTCGGGGATCGGCACGATCGCGCTGACGCTCGCCCCGCGCGCGGGTGAGCTGTGGGGGATCGAGCTGATCGAGCCGGCCGTCGCCGACGCGATCGCGGGCGCTCGGCGCAACGGCATCACCAACGCCCACTTCTTCGCCGGCGACACGCGCCTCGCGCTCCCCGAGCTGCTCGAGCGCGCCGGCCGACCCGACGTGCTCGTCGTCGACCCGCCGCGCGCCGGCCTCTCCAAGAAGGTCGTGCACCGCATCATCGACGCGGCGCCCAAGCGCATCGTCTACGTCTCCTGCAATCCCACGACGCTTGCGCCGAACGCGGCCGAACTGGTCGAGGCGGGCTGGGTGCTGCGCACGGTCCGTCCCGTCGACATGTTCCCCCAGACGCACCACATCGAGTGCGTCGCGCTGCTAGAACGCGGGTAGAGCGATGAGCGTGGCACGCGAGTTCAAGGCCTTCCTGCTGCGCGGCAACGTCGTGGACCTCGCCGTCGGGCCGTAGGAGCAGGCCGATGCAGATCCGCTCCTACGATGACATCGAACCGTTCGCGACGCTCGACGGCTCGGAGATCAGGGAGTGGGCCGGCCGGGTCTCCGCTCCCGCGCAGAATCAGAGCCTCGCCGAGGCGACGATCCCGGTCGGCGGCGCGACGACCGAACACCTGCACCGCAGCACCGAGGAGCTGTACCTGATCACCGCCGGGCGCGGCCTGCTGGTGATCGACGGCGAGGAGCGCGTCGTCGCCGCGGGCGACTGCGCGCTGATCCCGCCCGGCGCCCCGCACAAGATCTTCAACGTCGCCGCTGAGCCGCTGCGGATCGTGTGCGCCTGCGCGCCTGCGTATTCCGACGAGGACACAGAGCTGCTCGAGTAGGCTCCGCGCGTGCGCGCAGCGACCATTCGTGACAAGGAGATCGTGCTCGACGAGCACCCCGACCCGGCCGCGGGCGCCGGCGAGGTGCTCGTCCGCGTCCACGCCGCCGGCCTCAACGGCGCGGACATGATGCAGCGGCGTGGGCTGTATCCCGCGCCGCCGGGGTCGCCGCAGGACATCCCCGGCATGGAGTTCGCCGGCGAGGTCGCGGCGCTCGGCGACGGCGCGGAGCGCTTCGAGCCGGGCGCGCGCGTGATGGGGATCGTCGGCGGTGGCGCGCAGGCGGAGCTCCTCGTGGCGCACGAGCGGTTGCTCAGCCCCGTGCCCGAGCAGCTCGACTGGGTTTCGGCCGGGGGCCTTCCGGAGGTGTTCGCGACGGCGCACGATGCGATCGTCACGCAGGCCGAGCTGCGTCCCGGCGAGCGGCTGCTTGTGCACGGCGGCGCCGGCGGCGTCGGCACCGCGGCGATCCAGCTGGCGCGCGCGAGCGGAGCGCGCGTCACGGCGACCGTGCGCAACGAGGCCCTGCGCGCCCAGGTAGCCGAGCTCGGCGCCGAGGTGATCGCGCCGGAGGGGTTCGCCGAGCACGGGCCGTTCGACGTGATCCTCGAGCTCGTCGGTGCGCCCAACCTCGCCGAGAACCTGCAGGCGCTCGCGCTCGGCGGGCGCATCGCGGTGATCGGTGTCGCCGCGGGCGCGACGGCCGAGCTCAACCTGCTCGCGCTGATGGGCAAGCGCGCCCGGATCCACGGCTCGACGCTGCGCGCGCGCCCGCTCGAGGAGAAAGCGCTCGTCGCGCGCGCGATCGAGCGCGAGGTGCTGCCGCTGTTCGCGAGCGGCGAGCTGCGCGTGCCGATCGCCGAGACGTTCGCGCTCGCCGATGCGGCGGCCGCTTACGAGCGCTTTGCGGCCGGCGGCAAGCTCGGCAAGGTCGTGCTCGAGATCTGATCGGCGCAGCGGCGCCCCCTCGCCGCCGGCCGGCGCGGCTGGCGGCGGAGTATCCTCAGCCGCGCCGCACAACAGCGATGGGTCCGATCATCGACAAGCGTGTCACGGCGGACATCGACGGAGACTTCGTCGTGTTCCTGATCGGCATGCGCATCAACAGGCCGTTGAAGGTGGCCACGTGGCTGCCCGTGTTCGTGGCGATGCCGAAGATGCTGCGCGAGCTGGAACGGCGGCCCGAGGCCGGGCTGCTCGGGGCGAAGCTGTATCTCGCGAGCCCGCTGCAGCCGATGATCGTGCAGTACTGGCGCTCGTTCGAGCAGCTCGAGAGCTACTCGCGCGACCGCGACCGCGATCACTGGCCGGCGTGGGTTGCTTTCAACAGACGCGTCGGCTCGAGCGGTGATGTCGGCATCTGGCACGAGACGTTCCTCGTCCCCGCGGGCAGCTATGAGAGCGTCTACAACAACATGCCCGCGACGGGCCTCGGCGCGGCTTCGAGGCTCGTGCCGGCGGCCGGTCGCAGGGCGAGCGCCGCGAGCCGGGCGGGGCGGCGCGAGGAGCCGTACCCGGCCGACGCGTTGACGCAGCGCATCGAGATCTAGCAGCCCGAGGAGCGATCCGCTGCTCGCTGCGGCGAGCCGCCGCTCAGTACGGCGGCTGCGCGTCGTACCAGTCGCCGAGCGCGCGAAACGCCGCCCAGAACGCGCGCTTGGCGTCCTGCTCGTCGAGTGACTCGTCGATGTCGGGCACGTACAGCGCGTCGATCGTCGGCGTCAGCTGCTGGATCTCGCCGAACGCCGGCCGCAGCGGGCGCGCGAGCGGTATCTCCATCTCCTCGAGTGCGTTCAACGCGCCGAGGCCCATCACGACGATGATCTTCGGCTGCACGATCGCGATCTCCTCGACGACGCGCGCGACGCATGCGAAGTCGGCGAGCGAGGAGTCGCTCAGCGGGCACTTCACGCAGAGCGTGCCGTAGACGGCGAGCGGGTCGATCGAGAGGCGCTTGAGCGACTTCATCAGCGCGCCGCCCGCGCGGCCGTAGAAGGCGACGCCCTCCTCGATCTCCGACGGCAGCGGCGAGTGCTTCAGCAGCATGATGTCCGCCTGCGGGTGGCCCGAGCCGAGGACCGGCATCAGGTTGCCGCGCGGGCAGTGCGGACAGGCCTGCAGCTCGCGCGTCAGCGTGTTCAGCTCGCGGATCGCGCGCTCGAGGTACTTCTCTCGGATCTCGTCATCGGTTACGGGCATCGACCCCGAGGGATTTGACGGGGCGTCGTCTTGTCCTTGACGGTGCATCAGTAGTTGCGGCTGGGCTAGGAGCGCCCGCCGTCGCCGTGTGTGCGGCCGAGGCGCTTCAGGCGCCGCGCCTTGCTCGCGCGCCTCGCTGCCGGCGGGCTCGCGCGTGTCTGCAGGAACTTCAGCGCCTGCACGTACAGCAGCGAGGACGGGCGCGTGAGGATGTCCGCGTCTCGCAGCGACTGCATGAACTCCTGCGGCCCATCGAAGTCGCGCATGCGGATGCCGACCGAGCCGAGTCCCTGCGCGACGTGCGAGTCCGAGCCGGCGCCCGCGACGATCCGGTACTTCGCGGCGAAGCGCGCGGCCTCGTCGTTGAACGCGCCGATCGCCACGCGCGGGTTGAAGATCTCGATCGCGTCGATGTCGTCGAGGATCCTCAGCAGGTTCTCGTAGTCGGGCACCGAGTGCATGCGGTCGAACGGGTGCGGCACGTAGACGATGCCGCCCTGGCGCTTGATCTCCGCGACGGTCTCCTCGAGGCTCAGCCCGCGCGGGATCTTCTCCTTGATGAACAGGCCGATCACCTCGCCCTGCTCCGCCGTCTTGACCTCCTCGCCGACGATCACCTTGAGAGGCGGGTGGGCACTCGATCCCGCGCCTGCGCCTGCGCCTCGAGTGCGCCGGAGATCTCGTTGTGATCGGTCACCGCGATCGCCCCGAGGCCGCGCTCGCGCGCGGTCGCGAGCAGCACCTCGACGGGCGTCGCGCAATCGCCCGAGTGGTCGGTGTGCATGTGCAGGTCGACCTCGATCAGGGGCCTCGAGGCGAGCTGCTGCCTGAGCTCGGCGTCGCCGCCCGGGGCATGCCGGCGCGCCGCGAGCGCCGCGTAGATCGCCTCGAGCTCCGACGCCGCGCGATCATCGTCGGGCACGAGCCGGTAGTCGCCGGGGAACTGGCGCGCCATCAGCTCGGCGGTCTCCGGCAGGCTCGCCGTGCGCGCGTCGAGGCGTTCGAAGAAGCTCTCGACGAAACGGCGCGCGACGAGCGTCGAGAGCAGGCGTTCGCTGGAGGAGTGAAACGAGCCGACGTTGAGCGCGCGCGAGTGGCGCAGCGCGGCGTTGGAGGTGCTCGGCGCGAACGGCTCGTGTACGTGCACGAAGTCGAGCTCGACGCGCGTCAGCAGTTCCTCGACAGTGCGCGCGACGTCGATCGGCAGCGCCGCCGGTCGGCGGCGCCCGACGCCCACGTCGAGCACCTCGCCGACGGCGATCACGTGCGGGCTGCCGCCGTCTGAGCCCTCGAGCAGGCCCTGTGGTTCGTCGCGCGCGCCGCGCAGCGCCCTGCGCGAGGAGCGCACGAGCTCCTGCGAACGCGACGGCGCGAGGATCAGCACGCGATGCCCGCGCCGCGAGAGCTCAGCGGTGACGCGCGCGATGTGCGCGTTGACCTCGTTCTCGGACTCCCACGGGTAGGGGGTGACGTGGGCGATCGAGAACTTGCTGCTCATCGGCGCCACCGATTATCCCCCCACCCGGGTCGCGTGCCGTCTGCTATTTCGCGGCGGACGCCTTGGCCGGCCGTTTTCTCGCCGCTTTGCCGTTCGCCGCGGCCCTGCTTTTCGCGGGCGCGCGTTTCGCGCCGCTCGCGCGGGCGCCGGGGCGCCCGGCGTAGGTGGCGATGAACTTCTCCGTGTCCCTGTGCGCCTGATCGTCCGGGCGCTGGTTGTGGGGCGACTTCATCAGGTATGAGGACGGGCCGTCGAGCTGTCCGCCGATGCCGTGGTTGAGCGCGAGCTTGCAGCAGCGAACCGCGTCGATCACGATTCCCGCGGAGTTCGGCGAGTCCCACACCTCGAGCTTCAGCTCGACGTTCAGCGGCACGTCGCCGAACGCCTGGCCCTCGACGCGGATGTGCGCCCACTTGCGATCGGTCAGCCACGGCACGTAGTCCGAGGGGCCGATGTAGACGTCCTTGGCTGGCAGCTTGTCGTCCATGATCGACGTCACCGCGTTGGTCTTCGAGATCTTCTTCGACTCCAGCCGCTCGCGCTCAAGCATGTTGTAGAAGTCCATGTTGCCGCCGACGTTCAGCTGCGAGGTGCGCAGCATCTTCACGCCGCGGTCGGCGAACAGGCGGGCGAGCGTGCGGTGCACGATCGTCGCACCGACCTGCGACTTGATGTCGTCGCCGACGATCGGCAGCCGCGCGGCTTTGAAGCGCTTCTCCCAGTAGTCCTCGCGCGCGATGAACACCGGAATGCAGTTGACGAAGCCGCAGCCCGCCTCGAGCACCTGCTCGACGTACCACTTGGTCGCATCCTCCGAGCCGACCGGCAGGTAGGAGACGACGACGTCGGTGTGCGTGTCGCGGAGGATCTTGACGATGTCGGCGGTCTCGCCGGGGGCCTTTGTGATCTTCTCCTTGAGGTACTTGCCGAGGCCGTCGTGGGTCATCCCGCGGTGCACCGGGACGCCGAGCTTCTTCGGCACCTTGGCGAACTTCATCGTGTTGTTCTGGCTGGCCCAGATCGCCGTGCCGAGGTCCTTGCCGACCTTCGTCACGTCGATGTCGAACGCGGCCGTGAACTCGATGTCGCGGACGTGGTAGCCGCCGAGGTCGACGTGCATCAGCCCGGGCACGCGCTCGTTCGGGTCGGCGTCGCGGTAGTAGTGGACGCCCTGCACGAACGCCGAGGCGCAGTTGCCGACGCCGATGATCGCGACGCGCACCTTCTCAGACTGGTAGCGCCGGGCGCCGTTTGTGGAGGCTGCGCCGTTGCTGCGTGCGCCGCCGTTTGAGTGCTCCTTGATCACGAGTGAGATGTCCTTTGTGAGGGGCGCGGGGGCCCGGTCGAGGGAGCCTCGCGGGCTTCCCTGCTTCTCAGGTGGGACGACCGGATGGGGGACCCGACCGCCGCAAGAGACTACTCCGCCGGGCGTGCAAGGTCACACCGAAAGCTCGCTGCGGACATGCCAGATGCGTTGCACGACGGTGATCACGCTGAGCGCCGCGAGCACATACACGGCCGGCTTCAGCAGTTCGAAGCTGCCGAGCGAGGCTCCCTTCGCGAACACCAGGCCGATCGCGAGGATCACGACGCGCACCGGGCGCGTGGCGATCCCGACCTTGCATTCGACGCCGAGCGCCTCGGCGCGCGCGCGGGTGTAGCTGACCATCAGCGAGGCGAGCACCGCGACGACTACCGCGGCCGCCGCCACGCGGTCGGCCTGCAGCGCGAAGTAGCCGGCGACGGCGGTCAGCACGATGCCCTCCTCGATGCGGTCGAGCGTCGAGTCCAGGAACGCCCCGAACGGGGTGCCCTTTCCGGACATCCGCGAGTAGCGGCCGTCGAGCGTGTCCATGATCGAGCCGATGATGAACGCGATCCCGCCGAGGAAGAATTTCTCCTCCCAGACGAGCACCGCCGCAAACAGGTTCAGCGCGAAGCCGGTCAACGAGATCGCGTTCGGCGTCAGGCGCGACTCGATCAGGCGCGTGCGCGCGAGCTCGCGGCGTTCGCCCGCGCCGATCGGCGCGCGCGTGCGAGTCCTGTCGGCGCGCGTCGAGCCGCTGCGGCGGCGGCGCGATGGGGAGCTCTGTCTGGGTGCCATCGCCCGCCCGGCCGTCCCTATCCGCTCGCGGTCAGCCGCGCGGGGGGAGCGTCCGAGAAGCGCCACACGTTCGGTCGCACGCGCCCGAGCCAGCTCGCGCCGTATGCGGAGACGCCGGCGGTCATCGCGCCGAGCAGCGCGTCGAAGATGAAGTGGTTGGCGGTGACGACGATCACGAACGCCATCAGGAACGGGTACAGCAGCCACAGCACCCTGACGATCGCGTGCCGTGAGAGCAGCGCGAGCGGCCAGCCGACCATCAGCGCGAACGCGACGTGCATCGACGGCACCGCCGCATACGGGTTGAACAATGCGCTCGCCGCGGCGCTCGCGTGCGAGACGTCGACGTGCGTGAAGTCCGAGACGCTGTCGATGAAGCCCCACTCGGGCATGAAGCGCGGCGGCGCCGTCGGGAACACCGCGTAGCCGACGAGTGCGATCGCCATCGCGATCATGAACATGTTGCGCACGAAGTAGAAGTTGCGGTTGTGGCGCAGGTAGATGTAGAGCAGCGCGCCGAACGTGACGGTCGTCTGCGCGTTGACGTAGATCCAGCTCGCGATCAGCATCACCGCGTGGCTGCCCGAGGCCCACGCCTGGATCGAGGGCTCGACGAACAGATGTAGCGTGCGCTCCAGTGAGATCAGATCGCGCGCGTGGGCGAACGCGGCCGTCGCGTCGCCCTCGACGAACCCGCGCACCAGCCGGTAGGCGAGGTAGGCGGCGGCAAACAGTGAGACCTGCCGAAGCGCGTCCAGCCAGCCATGCGGCAGGATGCGCGCCTGCAGGAGACGAGCGCGGGCGACCATCGCGATGAAGGCTAGACGATGCTCAGCTGCAACGAGCGCCGCGGCTGAACACGCGCGCGAGCGAGAAGCGGATCACGACGTGCAGGCGCCCGGCGCTGCGTGCCCGGATGTCGGTCCAGTCGCCGGGCGCGCGCGCGACGCAGCCGCTGCCGCTCGCAAGCGCCCAGTAGGGCGTGAAGTGCAGCCGTACCTCGTAGCTCCCGCGACGCGGCGCGCGCAGCGTGAACGAGTCGCTGCCGAGCGCGAGCAGCGTCCCCGGCGCTGAGACCAGCGGGCGCGGGTTGCGCACCGCGAACAGGCGCCAGTGCGCGGAGCGCCAGACTTCGCGCAGGTAGCCGAGTGAGCCGCCGCGCAGCAGTCTGGCCTCGGCTTGCGCGGAGTAGTCCAGGGCGGCGTCCGGGAGCGCGACGTAGGAGATCGAGTTCTCCGCCAGCCAGGCCTCGTAGCGCGCCGCGGTCAGCCTGCGCGCGGGGCCGTAGAAGAGGGGGTTGCGCGCGCGGTCGAGCTGGCGCTCCCAGCCGCGCGCGATCATGATCTGCGGGGCGATCCAGCGCGCCTCCCAGTGCGTCGCCGGCGGCACCACCTCGATCCGCGCGGGCCGCGCCCCGTAGCCGACGCCGAGCGCGCCGAGCTCGGCCAGCAGCGGCGCCGAGTACGCGCGCGCGACGGACGGGTCGCCGTGCGCGGCGGCGAAGTCGGCGAGCGGCGCCTTAACCTGCCAGTAGAGGAGAAACGGTGCGAGCACGAGCAGCGCCCGCGCCCTCCGGCTCTGCGCCGGCGCTCCCGCGAGCGCGCACGCGGCGAGCGGCCCCGCGAACAGCGCGCCGAGGCGGCTGACGTTGCCGCCGAGGGCACTCGGCAGCACGTATGCGCCGAGCAGCGCCGCTGCATACAGCAGCGCGCCGATGCGCAGCATGCGCTGCGCCGGTCCCATCACCGCGGCGATCACGAGCACGCCCGCGAACGCCGGATAGAACGCCGAGGCGACGAACGGCTGGGTGCCGCCTTCGGGGAACGCGAACGCGAGCAGCGCGATCGGGGCGAGCGCGCTGAGCGACAGCGCAAGCGGCCACGCGCGCGCGGGGCCGGCGAGCGCCCACGCGAGCAGCGCGAGCGCGAGGAACGCTCCGGCGACGGGGCTCGCGAGCGAGCACAGCACCGTCAGCGCGAGCGCCGTCCCGTAGCGCCCGCGCTGGGCGAGCAGCAGCGCGCCGAGGCCGAGCGCGAGGCCGAGGTCGAACGGCACGCGGCTGGAGAGCAGCTCGATGCCCGCGCCGAGCGCGAACCAGGCGGCCGCGATGCGCGTCGCGCGCGGCGCGAAGCGGCCGTCGATCAGCAGCGCGAACAGCGCCGCCGCGATCGTCATCGACAGCGCGACCAGCAGGCGCAGCCCGAGCAGCGCCCCGAGCGCCGGCGCGAGCAGCGAGTACGCCGGCAGGTGATGCCCGCCGTACCACGAGTTGTCCCAGATCGTGAAGCCGGCGCGCGCGAGGAGGTCGCTGCGGTAGCTCGCGGCGGCGAGGTCCGGGCTGGACGGCGCGAGCAGCAGGTAGGCGAGCGCGAACAGCGCGGTGATCGTCCACGCCGGCGGCAGCCGCCGTGGCGTGCGCGCCGGCGCCGCGCGCTCCGCGCCGGCGGCGAGCGCGGGCGCGCTCACCCCGCGCCCAGGAACTCGAGCACGCGGTCGATCAGCTCCGGGCGATCGAGCCACGGGTAGTGACCGGCGCCGCTGAGCTCGAGCAGCTCGGCGCCGCCGAGCGCGTCCGCGTAGTCGCGCGCGAAGTGGGCCGCGATGTAGGGGTCCTCCATTCCCCATGCGACGAGCGCCGGCACCCCGAGCGAGCCGAGCTGCTCGCCGGCCGCCGCGAGCACCTCCGGCGGCGAGCTGCGGTAGAGGCGCAGGATCGCCCGCTGCGTGCCCTGGTCGAAGTGCTCGAGGACGCTGTCGATCCACGCCGGCGCCATCGGCCCGGGCGTGGCGTTGACCTCGCGCGAGGAGCGTGTCAGCGTGAAGCGGTTGGTCGTCCCCATCAGCAGCTCGCCGAGCAGCGGCGTGCGCCAGCCGCGCGCGATGCGGTGCCAGCGAAAGCCGGGCAGGAACGGCACGCCGTTGATCACGACGAGGCGCTCGACGCGCTCCGGGCAGCGCTGCGCGAAGGCCAGCCCGACCGCACCCCAGTCGTGCATGACGAGGCTCACGCGCTCGACGCCGACGTGGTCGAGGAAGCGCTCGATGAAGCGGTCATACTCGGCGATCGTGAAGCGCAGCGAACCGGGCTTGCCCGAGCGCCCGAAGCCGGGCAGGTCGGGCGCGAGCCCGCCGCCGCGAGCGAGGAACGCGATCCAGTCATCGGAGTTCGTCGGCACGCCGTGCAGGTACAGCGGCCGCGCGCCCGCGGCCGCCTCAGCGCTGCGCCAGAACACCGGCAGCCCATCGATCTCGCCGTCGTGGTCTGTCACGCCCGCCATCCCCGGCGAGGATATAGCGGCGCACGCCGACGGCTACGGTGGTGCGATGAGCAGCTCGACCGAGCGCGCCCGAGCGCGCAAGCCGGCCGTCGCCTGGAAGCCGCCGACGCGTGCACGCGTGCTCAGGATCCGCGACCGCCTGCGCCTGATCTACGGAGCGCCGCTGATGTCCCCGCACGGCGATCCGATCGCCGAGCTGATCCTGACGGTGCTCTCGCAGTCGACCAACGACCGCAACCGCGATGTCGCCTACCTGCGGCTGCGCGCGCGCCTGGGCACGTGGCAGGCGGTGCGCGACGCGCCGCTCGCGGAGGTCGAGGAGGCGATCCGCCCGGGTGGCATCTCGAAGGTCAAGTCGGCCCGCATCCAGGCGATCCTGAGCGCGATCTCGATCGGCGCCGGCGTACCACGATCGGCCGCGCGCGGGGACGCGCTGTCGCTGGACTGGCTCGCGCGCGTGCCGATCGAGCAGGCGCGCGCGTACCTGGTCTCGCTCCCGGGGGTCGGGCGCAAGACCGCCGCCTGCGTGCTGCTGTTCGCCTACGGCCTGCGCGATGTCCCGGTCGACACGCACGTCTCACGCGTGGGCATGCGCCTCGGCCTGCTGCAGGCGGGCGCGCCGTTCGAGCGGCTGCACGATCAGATGCTCGCGCTGACCCCGCCCGGCGAAGAGCTCGAGCTGCACGTCAACCTGCTGCGCCACGGCCGCCGCACGTGCCATGCCCGCGGACCCGACTGCGGCGATTGCGGGCTCGCGCGGATGTGCCCGAGCCGGGGCCTGTTCAGCCCCGCGGCAGCACCGCGAAGGCGATGACCGCGTACTGCAGCGCGGCTGCGGCGAGCACGAGCGTGTGGAAGACCTCGTGGTAGCCGAACACCTTCGGCCACGGGTTCGGCCGCCCGCTCGCGTACACGATCGCGCCGACCACATACAGCAGGCCGCCGGCCGCGAGGCCGACGACGCCGAGCCAGCCGATCGCGGCGGGCAGCTCGCCGAAGACCGCCGCGGTGACGAGCCCGAGCGCGACGTAGACCGCCGCGAATAGCCACTTCGGCGCGTCGATCCACAGCAGCTTGAAGATCACGCCGCCGAGCGCGCCGGCCCACAGCACGATCAGGATCGTGCTCGACAGCGCGCCCTTCAACGCGAGCAGCGCGACCGGCGTGTAGGTGCCGGCGATCAGCACGAAGATCATCGAGTGGTCCAGGCGCCGCATCCAGCGGCGCGTGTTCGGGCGCCAGGTAACGCGGTGATACAGCGCGCTCGTGCCGAGCAGCCCCGAGACGGCCACCGCGTAGATGATCGCTGCTACGCGCGACCGTGAATCGGACGCCGCGAGAACCAGCGCGAGGCCGCAGGCGAGCGACACGAAGAACGCGTACTCATGAAAGACGCCACGCAGCCTGGGCTTGAGCGGCCCCGACGGGACCATGTTCATACCGAGACAGTATCGCTCTCAGGAACGCCGTCGCCGCCCTGGTCGCTGGCGCTGCCCGATCGTGCCCCGCCGCCGAGGATCGTGCCGCTCCCGCGCGAGGCGCCCTCGCCGCCGTCCGCGGCCGCCGCCGCGGCATTGCCGGCGAGCTTCGCGCGGGCGCGCTCGGGCGTGACTTTGATGACGTCCCAGGCGAGCCCGACTCGCTCGAGGCCGAGGATCAGCCAGCCGGAGGGGTCGAGCTCATACCAGCGCAGTCCGTGGAAGGCGGATTGCGGGAAGGCGTGGTGGTTGTGGTGCCAGGCCTCGCCGAGTGACGGCAGTGCCAGCCAGAAGACGTTCGTCGACTCGTCGTCGGTCTCGAAGCGCCGGCTGCCGAAGAAGTGGCAGATCGAGTTGATGCTCCAGGTGATGTGGTGGACGAGGAAGATGCGCACGAAGCCCGCCCACAGCAGCGCGCTCAGGCCGCCCGCGACGAGCGAGCCGCCGCTGAGGATCAGGCCGAGCAGGAACGGGATCGCGAGGCTGCCGAGCGCGATCAGCGGGAAGCTCCTGTTGATCCGGCGCATCGTCTGGTCCTCGACGAGGTCCGGGGCGAAGCGTTTCGAGGACGCCTGCCCATGGGTCTCGAACAGCCAGCCGACGTGCGCATGCCAGAGGCCGGAGATCATCCCCTTGATGCCCGCGCCATGGCCGGCGTGCGGGCTGTGCGGGTCGCCCTCTTCGTCGGTGAACGTGTGGTGCTTGCGGTGGTCGGCGACCCAGTCGATGACGCCCCCCTGCAGCGACATCGAGCCGAGCACCGCGAGCGTGTAGCGCAGCCACGGACGCGTCTTGAACGCGCGATGCGTGAGCAGGCGGTGGTAGCCGACGGTCACGCCGACCGCGGTCAGCATGTACATGACCGCGAAGATCGCGAGGTCGCGAGGGCCGAGGAAGCTCCTCCACAGCAGCACCGCGCCGAGGATGACCGCGAGGAACGGGAGCACGACCGCGGTGATGTTGGCGTTGCGCTCGAGGCGGGTCACTCCTCGACAGTATTCCCCCTCGCGCGCCCGATTGCTGTCCGCGTGCGCCAAAAAGGGGACATTTGGGGGGTGTCGGGTGCGATTCGGGGGCGCCGCGGACCACTTGACACTCCCGAGAAAATCTGCCACAATAGCACTCAGATTTTGTAAAGCGCATCCGAAGGAGCATTGATTACATGGCCAAGACCATAGGCATCGACCTCGGCACGACGAACTCGTGCATGGCGGTGCTCGAGGGCGGCGAGCCGACCGTCATCGAGAACTCCGAGGGCGGGCGCACGACCCCCTCGGTCGTCGCATTCACATCTTCCGGTGAGCGCCTCGTCGGCACCGTCGCCAAGCGCCAGGCTGTCACCAACCCGCAGAACACGATCTTCTCGATCAAGCGCTTCATGGGCCGCAAGGAGGCCGAGGTCCGCGAGGAGGAGTCGATCGTGCCGTACAAGGTCGTCGCCGGCCCGAACGGCGACGCGCGCGTCGAGGCCGCCGGCGAGCAGCACTCGCCGCCGGAGATCTCGGCGATGATCCTGCAGAAGCTCAAGTCCGACGCCGAGGCGTATCTCGGTGAAACGGTCGACTCGGCCGTGATCACCGTGCCGGCGTACTTCAACGACGATCAACGCCAGGCGACGAAGGACGCCGGCAAGATCGCCGGGCTCGACGTCAAGCGCATCATCAACGAGCCGACCGCCGCCTCGCTCGCGTACGGCCTCGACAAGGAGTCCGACCAGACGATCCTCGTGTTCGACCTCGGCGGCGGCACCTTCGACGTGTCCGTGCTCGAGATCGGCGACGGCGTCTTCGAGGTCAAGTCGACCGCCGGCGACAACCACCTCGGCGGCGACAACTTCGACAAGGCGATCGTCGACTGGCTCGTCGCGGAGTTCAAGAAGTCCCAGGCGATCGACCTGTCCGCCGACCCGATGGCGCTGCAGCGGCTGTACGAGGCCGCCGAGAAGGCCAAGATCGAGCTCTCCACGACACAGGAGACGCAGATCAACCTGCCGTTCATCACCGCGGATGCCTCCGGCCCGAAGCACCTCGACACGCGCCTCACCCGCGCGAAGCTCGCGGAGCTGACCTCGGCGCTGCTCGACCGCGTCGTCGCGCCGGTCAAGCAGGCGATCGACGACGCCAAGAACAAGGGCGTCAAGGAGATCGACCACATCGTGCTCGTCGGCGGCATGACGCGCTCGCCGGCCGTGCAGGAGAAGGTCAAAGAGCTGACCGGCAAAGAGCCGCATCGCGGCGTCAACCCCGATGAGGTCGTGGCTGTCGGCGCGGCGATCCAGGCGGGCGTGCTCGCGGGCGACGTCAAGGACGTGCTGCTGCTCGACGTCACGCCGCTGACGCTCGGCATCGAGACCAAGGGCGGCGTGATGACGAAGCTGATCGAGCGCAACACGACGATCCCGACGCGCAAGGGCGAGGTCTTCTCGACCGCCGAGGACAACCAGCCGTCGGTTGAAATCCACGTGCTGCAGGGCGAGCGCGAGATGGCCCAGTACAACAAGTCGCTCGGCAAGTTCCAGCTCACCGGCATCCCGCCGGCGCCGCGCGGCATCCCGCAGATCGAGGTCGCGTTCGACATCGATGCGAACGGCATCCTCAACGTCTCCGCGAAGGACCTCGGCACGAGCAAGGAGCAGAAGATCGAGATCAAGTCCGGCTCCGGGCTCTCCGACGAGGAGATCAAGAACATGGTCTCCGACGCGGAGTCCCACGCCGAGGACGACCGCCGCGCGCGCGAGCTCGCGGAGGCCCGCAACAACGCCGAGAACGCCGCCTACCAGGCCGAGCGCCAGCTCGTCGACCTCGGCGACCAGGTCGACGCCGACTCCAAGACGCGCATCGAGGAGGCGATCAAGGAGGTCCGCGAGGTGCTCGAGTCAGACGACGCCGCGGCGATCAACGCCAAGGCCGATGCGCTGCAGAGCGCCTTCCACGCGGTCTCCGAGGCGATGTATCAGCGCGCCCAGGAGCAGGCCGCGGCAGCCGGTCCGTCCAACGGCGCCTCCGCGGAGGGCGAGTCCTCCTCCGATGAGGAGGACGTCGTTGATGCCGAGGTCGTCGACGAGCCCTCGGCATAGGCGATGAGCGACTCAGAGCAGACGGTCGACGGGCAGCTTCACACCGAGGGTGCGCGACCGCACAACGACACCCGGCCCCCCGCAACCCCCGGCGCGCCCGCGCCGGGGGGCGATGGGCCGCTCGAGCCGGAGCTTGCGCCGGACGCCGAGGCGGGCGCGGCCCTCGAGGGCGACCTCGACGAGCTCGTCAAGACCGCGAGCGAGCGCGATCAGTACCTCGCGCTCGCGCAGCGCACTCAGGCCGACTTCGAGAACTACCGCAAGCGCGTCGCGCGCGAGGCGGCGGCCGCGCAGGAGCGCGGCGTGATCGCGCTCGCGAAGGAGCTGCTGCCGGCGCTCGACAACCTCGACCGGGCGATGCAGGCGGCCGCGCCCGAGGATCCCCTGCTCGAGGGTGTCGGCCTCGTCCGCGCCGAGCTCGGCGCGGCGCTCGCGCGCATGCGGATCGAGTCGTTCTCGCCCGTCGGCGAGCCGTTCGACCCGGAGCTGCACGAGGCCGTCGCGACCGCGCCGCAGCCCGAGGGCGGCGCCCCAGGCGGTACGGTCGTCGAGGTCTACCAGGCCGGCTACAGGCTGGAGGCGAACGTCATTCGACCCGCGCGCGTCGTCGTCGCCGCATAGCGAGAGGCAGCCGATGGCAACGCGTCCCGACTACTACAAGCTGCTCGGCGTCGAGAAGAAGGCGAGCGCGGATGAGATCAAGAAGGCCTACCGCAAGCTCGCGCGCCAGTACCACCCCGACCGCAACCCCGGCGACAAGCAGGCCGAGGCCCGCTTCAAGGAGATCTCCCAGGCGCACGACGTGCTCGGCGATCCCGAGAAGCGCAAGCAGTACGACAGCGGCACCGGTCAGTTCACGACCGGCGCCGGTCCCGGCGGTGGCTTCGGCGGTTTCGGCAACTTCGACTTCGACGCCTCCTCGATGGGCGACATCCTCTCGAACCTGTTCGGCGGCTCGACGAGCGGCCGGCGCGTGCGCACGGCGCCGCGCGGCGAGCGCGGCGCCGACCTCGAGGCGCAGGTCTCGATCACCTTCGACCAGGCCGTCTCCGGCGCGCAGGTGCCGCTGCAGGTGCCGATGCACGCGACCTGCGCGACCTGCCGCGGCACCGGCGCGAAGCCCGGCACGACGCCGTCCGTCTGCCCACGGTGTGAGGGGCGCGGTATCGAGACGCAGGGACAGGGCATGTTCTCGATCTCGCAGCCGTGCTCGCGCTGCGGCGGCGCGGGCACCGTGATCGAAGACCCGTGCCCGACCTGCCAGGGCAGCGGCGCGGTGCGCACGGTCAAGAAACTGCGCGTGAACATTCCCGCCGGCGTGCGCGACGGCAGCCGCATCCGCCTCGCCGGCAAGGGCGAGCCCGGACGCAACGGCGGCCCGCCCGGCGACCTCTACCTGATCACCAAGGTCGCGCCCTCGCCGGTGTTCACGCGCAAGGGCGACAACCTCGAGGTGTCCGTCCCGCTGAGCATTCCCGAGGCGCTGCGCGGCGCCGAGGTGCAGGTGCCGACGCTGCACGGCACGAAGACGCTGCGCGTCCGTCCCGGCACCGCCTCCGGCACCGTCCAGCGCCTGCGCGGCGAGGGCCCGCCGAAGCTCAAGGGCGGCGGCAACGGCGACATCCACTACCGCTTCGTGATCGACGTGCCCGAGCACCTCAGCAAGGAGCAGGAGCAGGCCGTCGAGGAGCTCTCCAAGACGCTCGGCGGCGACCCCCGCGCGAGCCTCTTCGAGAACAACGGCTCGGCCGCCGGCGCCGCCGCCTCGAGCGCCGAGGCCGGCAAGGGCGGTGACAGCTGATGGCCCCTGTCAACGGCGATTCGGCGCCCCCCGCTCGCCCGCGCAGGCAGCGAGAGCGCATCCCCACCGTCACACGCATCGAGGTCGCGACGAACCGCGGCGTGTTCATGATCTCCGTCGCCGCCGAGCTCGCCAACCTGCACCCGCAGACCCTGCGGATGTACGAGGCGCGCGGGCTGATCGAGCCGCAGCGCTCCTCCAAGGGCACGCGCCTGTACTCCCAGGAGGACGTCGAGAAGCTGCGGCGCATCCAGGAGATGACCGCCGAGCTCGGGCTCAACCTCGCCGGCGTCGAGCGCGTGCTGCGCCTGGAGGAGGAGATCGAGGGGATGCACGCGCACATCGAGGAGATCGAGCTGCAGGCGCTGCAGGCGCAGGTGCGCCTCGCCGAGGAGCTCGAGGCGGTGCGCCGCTCCTTCCGGGCCGAGCTGACCGTGCCCTACCGCGGTCCTCTCGAGCTCGTGCGCTCCGCCGACGTCCGCCCGCTGCGCCTGCGCCCGCAAGGAGGTGGCGATGATGCCGCCTGACGGAGTCACCCCCGGCGCCCCCGGCGCCGCTCCCGCCGAGGAGCAGGCGCCGCTCGAGCGCTTCGGCCGCGACCTCACCGAGACGGCCAAGCAGGGCAAGCTCGACCCGGTGATCGGGCGCGACGACGAGATCCGCCGCGTGATCCAGGTGCTCAGCCGGCGCACCAAGAACAACCCCGTGCTGATCGGCGAGCCGGGCGTCGGCAAGACCGCGATCGTCGAGGGCCTCGCGCAGCGGATCATCGACGGCGACGTCCCCGAGTCGCTGCGCGAGCGGCGCGTGATCGCGCTCGACATGGGCGCCCTGATCGCCGGCGCGGCCTACCGCGGCGAGTTCGAGGAACGGCTCAAGGGCGTGCTCAAGGAAGTCGCCGACGCCGAGGGCGCGATCATCCTGTTCCTCGACGAGCTGCACACGATCGTCGGCGCAGGCGCCGCGCAGGGGGCCGTCGACGCCGCCAACCTGCTCAAGCCGATGCTCGCGCGCGGCGAACTGCGCGCGGTCGGCGCGACGACGCTCGACGAGTACCGCCAGCACATCGAGAAGGACGCCGCGCTTGAGCGGCGCTTCCAGCCGGTGCTCGTCGGCGAGCCCTCCGTCGCCGACGCGATCGCGATCCTGCGCGGGCTCAAGGAGCGCTACGAGGTCCACCACAAGGTGCGCATCCAGGACAGCGCGCTGATCGCCGCCGCGACGCTCTCCCAGCGCTACATCGCCGACCGCTTCCTGCCCGACAAGGCGATCGACCTGATCGACGAGGCCGCGTCGAAGATCCGCATCGAGATCGA
Organism: uncultured Solirubrobacteraceae bacterium; assembly: GCA_963827105.1. Classification (GTDB taxonomy): domain Bacteria; phylum Actinomycetota; class Thermoleophilia; order Solirubrobacterales; family Solirubrobacteraceae; genus Palsa-744. The sequence continues at coordinate 139,324 of CAWHAB010000011.1, forward strand.
CTCGCTGCCGACCGAGATCGACGAGGTCGACCGGCGCATCATGCAGCTGCAGATCGAGCTGACGTCGCTGCGCAAGGAGAAGGACCCCGCCGCCAAGGAGCGCCGCGAGGCGATCGAGCGCGAGCTCGCCGAGCTGAAAGAGCAGTCCGACACGATGAAGGCGCAGTGGCAGAAGGAGAAGGACGCGATCCAGGGCGTCTCCGAGCTCAAGGAGCGCCTCGAGCAGGCGCGTACCGAAGCCGAACGCGCCGAGCGCGAAGCCGACCTGCAACGCGCCGCCGAGCTGCGCTACGGCGAGATCCCCGAGCTCGAGAAGAAGCTCGCCGACAACGAATCGGCCGAGCACGAACAGGACGGCGACGCCGAGGCGCCGGTGTTCCTCAAAGAGGAGGTCGACGCCGACGACGTCGCCGAGGTCGTCGCGCGCTGGACCGGCATCCCTGTCAGCCGGCTGCTCGAGGGCGAAACCGAGAAGCTCGTGCATATGGAGGAACGGCTGCACGAACGCGTCGTCGGCCAGGACGTCGCGATCGAGGCCGTCGCGACCGCGCTGCGCCGCTCGCGCGCCGGGCTGCAGGACCCCGACCGCCCGATCGGCTCGTTCCTGTTCCTCGGCCCGACCGGCGTCGGCAAGACCGAGCTCGCACGCGCGCTCGCCGAGTTCATGTTCGACTCACAGGACGCGATGATCCGCATCGACATGTCCGAGTACATGGAGAAACACTCCGTCTCGCGGCTCGTCGGAGCGCCCCCCGGCTACGTCGGCTACGAGGAGGGCGGGCAGCTGACCGAGGCGGTCCGCCGCCGTCCCTACTCGGTCGTGCTGCTCGACGAGATCGAGAAGGCGCACGCCGACGTCTTCAACGTCCTGCTGCAGGTGATGGACGACGGCCGCCTCACCGACGGGCAGGGCCGCACGGTCGACTTCAAGAACACCGTCCTGATCATGACCTCGAACCTGCCCGTCCCCGAGGGCGCGCGCGAGGCCGAGCTGCGCACGACGCTGCTCGAGCACTTCAAGCCCGAGTTCATCAACCGTCTCGACGACATCGTCCCGTTCAAGGCGCTCACGCGCGAGCAGCTCTCGGAGATCGTCGAGCTGCAGGTCGCGCAGGTGAGCGAGCGCGTCGCCGAGCGCGGCGTGCAGATCACGCTCACCGACAAGGCGCGCGAGCTGCTCGGCAACATGGGCTATGACCCGACCTACGGCGCGCGCCCGCTGCGCCGCGTGATCCAGAAGCAGCTCGTCGACCGCCTCGCGCTCGCGCTGCTGAAGGGCGAGATCCGCAGCGGCGACTCGGTGCGGATCGACACCGTCGAAGGCGAACTCGCGCTCGAGAAGCTCGCCGACGCGGCACCCGCTGCGAGCTGATCAGCCGCGCGCCGCGGCGGCGGCTGCGCCGGCGCAGGAGAAGCCGTCGCTGATGAACAGCCGGACGCTCGAGACGACCGCGTCGGCCAGCGGCGCCAGGCAGCGCGCGCCGGCGATCGCGACCAGCGGCGGCGACCCGCTCGCGGGGCTGCTCGGCTCCTGCGCTTCTGCGAACGCGAGCAGCGTGCGGCCCTGTTCGGTGAGCGCGCCGCCCGGCAGCTGCATCGCCCAGCCGCCGTCGTTGCGCGAGTACACCAGCAGCGCCCGCAGCCAGCCTGCTTCGTGGTAGGGCTGCGTGTTGACGAGCATCTCGTGCAGCGCGTCGGCAGCTTCGACGCCGTGCGCGAACGTGTCATGGCCGCAGCTGCGGCCTTCGTTGACATCCGCGGCGCAGTAGCCGACCTCTGAGACGATCAGGTTGTTCTGCCCGGAGGTCATTTCCGCCTGCACCGCCGGCAGCGACTGGATCCCGCCGACGTCTTCGGGGCTCGCTCCGCTCGGCGGCCCATAGGGGTGCAGATACCAGCCGGCGACTTCGCTCTGCAGGCGCGGCCGCGCGGCGTACATCTGCGTGACCCAGTGGTCGCCGGTCGCGCCGACGTAGACGCTCGTGAGCGGGATCCCCGCGCTGCGCGCCGCCGGCAGCAGCTTCGCGACCACGTCCGCGTACTCGCCGCCGTCGAACTGCGGCGTCGTGTAGCCCCACGGCTCGTTGATCGGTTCGAAGACGATGCCGCGGTCGGGGTACGCGGCGAGGATCGACGACGCCGACGCGACGAAGCCGCTGACGTATTCGGCCAGCGTGTCCTGTCCGTGCGCTTCGCTCGGGAAGGCCGTGTCCGGTTGGTAGGCGCCGCTGTAGCCGCGGTACTCGATCGTGACGACCGGCACCATCCCGTTGGCGAGGTCGGTGCCGAGCGCCCGGCCGCCCGCTGTCGGCCCGCCGCCTTCCCGCGCGAGCTCGCCCGCAGTCCAGTCGACCGGCCCGCTGCGGTCGTAGACGACGCCACGGCTGGTGAACTCGGAAGGTGGGCCGAGCGAGTTGCTGTTGTTGCCGTCGAGCCCGAGCCAGGGCGAGGAGGGTGCCGCGTCGTATGCGAAGCGGTCGGCGGGCGTCGTCGCGCTGAGGCCGCCAGCGCCGCCGACGCGCAGGTCCACCGTGCCGCCGCCGGGCGGGGCCGAGGCGCTGAGCGAGCCCGACGAGTTGACGCTCACGAGCGGCGAGCGCGTCCCCCCGAAGAGCACCTCGGAGTGATCGCCGAAGCCGCTGCCGGTGATCGTGATCGCGCTGCCCTCGCGGCCGTTGTTGGGGCTGATCGAGAGGACCGTCGGCACGGCCGCGCGCGCCGCCGCGGGGGCCGCGAGCGTCGCGATCAGCGCGCACAGGAGGATCGCGGCCGGCGGCGATCGTCGCGGTTTGAGCTGCTCGCGCACCACCGCAGAAGCTTGACGCGAATCGCGCGCGCAGTCGCCCGCGACCGGGGCTCGGCGGCGCAGCAAGCGCTCCGGCGGGCCGATCCGCTACAAACGACGTTGCCGAGCGCGAGCCTGAGCCATCTGTCCACGACCTGTCGCAAGTCACGGGAGGAGCCACACCGATGCCCACCTTCATCCTGCTCACGACGCTAACGCCGGAGGGCGTGCAGACCGTGAAGAACAATCCGCAGCGCATCATCGAGGTCAACAAAGAGGTCGAGCAGCTCGGTGCGACCGTCAAGGCGCAGTGGGCGACGCTCGGCCACACCGACTTCATCTCGGTGGTCGAGGCACCCGACGAGCACGTGATGGCGCGCGTCTCGCTCGAGCTCGGCTCGCGCGGAACGGCGCGCTACGAGACGCTCACCGCGATCCCGATCGACGACTTCATCGGGTCGCTCTGAGGTGCCCGCGCCAAGCGCAGGGGGGCAGCCGTGGACGAGCTGACGCCGGCGGGCCGCGGGCCCGGAGAGGACGTGCCCTCGGCCCAGGAGGGCCGCCCGTCGGCCCCCTCGGGCATCTCGCTCGTGCCCGAGCCGATGGGCGAGGAGGAAGTGCAGGCGCAACTCGATGACATCGACGTCGACGCGCCGCGCGTCGGCATCGTGATGGGCTCCAAGAGCGACATGGAGACGATGGAGAAGGCCGCACGCGAGCTCGAAGAGCGCGGCATCCTGCACGAGCTGCGCGTGATGTCCGCGCACCGCGAGCCCGACGTCGTCTCCGAATACGCGAAGAACGCGCGCATGCGCGGTCTGCGCGTGATCATCGCCGGCGCCGGCATCTCCGCCGCGCTGCCCGGCGCGGTCGCCGCGCACACCGACCTGCCGGTGATCGGCGTGCCGCTGTCGGGGCGCCTGAGCGCCGCCGGCGGGCTCGACGCGATCCTCTCGATCGTGCAGATGCCGCCGGGCGTGCCGGTCGCGTGCGTCGGCCTCGACAACCCGCGCAACGCCGCGATCCTCGCCGCGCAGATCCTCGGCGCCTGAGGGCCGGCCGGGGCGCGCCGCAGGCGCCGCCGCCGATGGGAGCCGACGCGCCAGCGACAATCGCGTGACGTCAACCCACCCCGGAGGTCTCTCATGCACACCTCACCGCAGCTCGGCAGGGCGGCCGCCCTCGCCTGCCTGATCGCGTCGGTGCTCGCGCTCGCCGCGCAGAGCGCCGACGCGTCCACGATCCACGCCTGCGTGAACAAGCACAGCGGCAGCGCGCGGATCGTCAGCGCGAAGGCCAAATGCCGCCGCGGCGAGCGCAAGGAGTCCTGGAACACGACGGGGCCGAAAGGCACCGCCGGTGCCCCTGGCGCCGCCGGCAGCCCCGGCGCAGCGGGCAGCAACGGCACGAACGGGGTCGGCGTGGACTACGGGACAGCAGCCCTGGGGCCGGTCCCCCTCGCCGAAAGCGGCTCCATCGTCGTCGCCAGGACGATCCCGGCGGGCAACTACTTCGTCAACGCGAAGAGCATCATCGCCGCCGGCAAAGCCAAAACGGCGGTGTTGGTCGCCGTCATCTGCGAGATCATTGACACCGCGGGCACCCCGAGCGTGGTGGAACCCCCGGCTGCGCTGGACTTCGGCGAGTGGTTCCAGGTGCTGGTAAACACCGGGAGCGAATTCGTGGGGGTGACGACGATGGCGCTGCAGGCGCAGCTGACGACCACCCAGCCGACCACGCTGGCATTGATGTGTGCGCCCCTGGAGGGCGGCAAAGAATCGAGGGTCGAAGCGGTGGAGGGGCAGCTGAGCGCGCTGCAGACGACCGCGAACATGTAGGCCTCGAGCACGTGCGCCGCGCGCCGGCGGACAGCGCGCGCGGCGCCGTGCCGGGTGTGGCGCGATAATCGGAGGCATGATCGCCCGCTACACCCGCCCGGAGCTCGGCGCCCTGTGGAGTGACGAGGCGCGTATGGAGAGCTGGCGCGAGGTCGAGCTTGCGGCCTGCGAGGAGCTGCCGGCGCTGCTCGGCGCCGACGGCCCGAGCGAGGCCGAGCTCGAGGCGATCCGCGGCGCGGCGTTCACCGTCGCCGAGGTCGCCGAGCGCGAGCGCGTGACCGAGCACGACGTCGCCGCGTTCGTCGACGTGCTCGCCGCGTCGGTCGGCCCCGCCGGGCGCTGGATCCATTTCGGGCTGACCTCCTCGGACGTGCTCGACACGGCGCTCGCGCTGCAGCTGCGCGCCGCCGGCGAGGTGATCCTCGCGGGTGCGCGCGCGCTCGAGCGCGCGCTCGCGGCGCGCGCGCGCGAGCACGCGGACACGCTGTGCGTCGGGCGCACGCACGGCGTGCACGCCGAGCCGACGAGCTTCGGCGATCAAGCTCGCGGGCTTCGCGTTCGAGGCGCACCGCAACGCCGCGCGGCTCGAGCGCGCGTTCGCCCAGGTCGCCGTCGGCGCGCTGTCGGGCGCGGTCGGCACATACGCGGCGACGAGCCCGGAGTTCGAGCAGCGCGTGCTCGCGCGCCTCGGCGCTTGCGCGCGAGGACGTCTCCACGCAGGTCGTCCCGCGCGACCGCCACGCCGAACTGCTGTCTGCGATCGCGCTCGCCGGCGCCGGCCTCGAGCGCTTTGCGACCGAGGTCCGCCATCTGCAGCGCACCGAGGTGCGCGAGGCTGCAGGAGCCGTTCCGCGCCGGGCAGAAGGGCTCCTCGGCGATGCCGCACAAGCGCAACCCGATCAAGAGCGAGCAGATCTCCGGGCTCGCGCGCGTGCTGCGCGGCAACGCCCAGGCGGCGCTCGAGAACGTCGCGCTGTGGCACGAGCGCGACATCTCGCACTCCTCGGTCGAGCGCGTGATCCTGCCCGACTCGACGATCCTGATCGACTATCTGCAGCACCGCACGATCGCGCTCGTTCAGGGGATGACCGTCGACGCCGAGCGGATGCGCGCGAACCTCGAGCTGACCCACGGCGCGCTGTTCTCCCAGCGTGTGCTGCTCGCGCTCGTCGAGGCGGGCTCCTCGCGCGATCGACGCCTACCGCGATCGTGCAGGAGCTCGCGCAACGCGCCTGGGATGAGGGCATCGCGCTGCGCGAGCTGCTCGCCGCGGCCGCCGCCGCGGCCGGCCTCGACCTCGACGCGATCTTCGACTACAGCCACTACACGCGCCATCGCGAGCAGATCCTCGCGCGCCTCGACGCGCTCGAGCACGACGTCTGAGCGCCGCGCGATACGGCTGGCGTCGCTGGTAGCATCGCGCCACGTGAGACGCTCGCCGACCTGCCCCTGATCGCCAGCGGGAAGGTCCGTGAGATGTACGCGCTCGGCGACGACGGTGCGTCGGCGCGCCGGCGCGGCTGCTGATGGTCGCAAGCGACCGCATCTCGACCTACGACGCGGTGCACCCGACGCCGATCCCCGACAAGGGCAAGGTGCTGACCGGGCTGTCCGCGTTCTGGTTCGCGAAGACCGCGCAGATCGTCGCCAACCACATGCTCTCGGCGACCGACGGCGTGCCCGACTCCGAGCGCGGGCGCGCGCTGGCCGTGCGCAGGCCTGCAGATGCTGCCGGTCGAGTGCGTCGTGCGCGGCTACATCACCGGCTCGGGCTGGAAGGACTACCAGGCGAGCGGCAGCGTCTCCGGGATCGAGCTGCCCGCCGGGCTGCGCGAGTCCGAGCAGCTGCCCGAGCCGATCTTCACGCCGAGCACGAAGGCGGACGTCGGGCACGACGAGGCGATCGACTTCGAGCGCGCGGCCGAGCTCGTCGGCGACAGCGCGCTGATGCGAACGCGTCGCCGACGTCGCCGTCGAGCTGTACTCCTTCGCGGCCGAGCACGCGCGCGCCAACGGCGTGATCCTCGCCGACACGAAGTTCGAGTTCGGCCTCGACGAGCGACGGCGACGCTCGTCGTCGGCGATGAGGTGCTGACGCCCGACTCCTCGCGCTACTGGCCGCTCGACGGCTACGAGCCCGGGCGCGGGCAGCCGAGCTTCGACAAGCAGTACGTGCGCGACTGGGCGGCGGCGAGCGGCTGGGACAAGAAGCCGCCCGCGCCGGAGATCCCGCGAGGACGTCGTCGCGGGCAGCCGCGCGCGCTACATCGAGGCGTATGAGCTGATCACCGGCGAGCCGTTCCAGGCGTGGCTCGAGCGGACCGCGCGCGTGAGGGCGCGCGTGCTGATCCGGCCGAAGGCCGGGATCCTCGACCCGCAGGGCGTCGCCGTGCAGCGCGCGCTGCCCGCGCTCGGCTTCGACGGCGTCGCGAACGTCCACATCGGGCGCCTGGTCGAGCTCGACGTCGAGGACGCCGCCCAGCTCGAGCCGATGTGCGAGAAGCTGCTCGCGAACCCGCTCGTCGAGGACTACGAGGTCCAACTGCTCGACGGCAGCGCCTGAGCGCCGGTGAAGTTCGGCGTCCTCCAGTTCCCCGGCTCCTGCGATGAGGTGGATGCGCTGGACGCGGCGCGGCGGGTGGGCGACGCCGAGCTGATCTGGCACGGCGAGCGCGACCTGCAGCGGCGCCGATGCGATCGTCGTGCCCGGCGGCTTCTCCTACGGCGACTACCTGCGCGCGGGCGCGATCGCGCGCTTCTCGCCGGCGATGGAGTCGGTGATCGCGTTCGCCGAACGGCGGCGGGCTCGTGCTCGGCATCTGCAACGGCTTTCAGGTGCTGTGCGAGGCGCGGCTGCTGCCCGGCGCGCTGCTCGGCAACGCGAACCTGCGCTTCACGTTCCGGCAGGTCGAGCTCGAGGTGCTGAGCAGCGGCGGCTCGTTCACCGGCGCGTGCGCGCTCGGCGAGAGCTGCTGAGCATCCCCGCCAAGCACGCGTGGGGCCGCTACCACGCGGATCGCGAGACGCTCGCCGCGATGGATCGCGCCGGCCAGCTCGTGCTGCGCTACACCGCCGGGTGAGAACTTCAACGGCTCGCTGCACGACATCGCCGGCGTCTGCAACGAGCGCGGCAACGTGTTCGGCCTGATGCCCCACCCCGAGCACGCGGTCGACGTCGCGATCGGCGGCTCGGCGGACGGCCTGAAGATCTTCGAGTCGATGCGCATGGCCGTCGAGCGTGCACATGCCTGACAGCGCGACGCTGCCGACGGTCGAGGACGCGCTCGCGCTCGGGCTCACGCGCGCGGAGTACGAGCTGATCTGCGAGAAGCAGGGGCGCGCGCCGAACCAGGTCGAGCTGGCGATGTACTCGCTGCTGTGGAGCGAGCACTGCGCCTACAAGCACTCCAAGAAGCTGCTGCGCACGCTGCCGACCGAGGGCGCGCACGTCGTCATGGGCCCCGGCGAGAACGCCGGCGCGGTCGACGTCGGCGGCGGGCTGGTGTGCGCGTTCAAGGTCGAGTCGCACAACCACCCGAGCGCGGTCGAGCCGTTTCAGGGCGCCGCGACGGGCGTCGGCGGGATCCTGCGCGACATCTTCGCGATCGGCGCCCGGCCGATCGCGGTGCTCGACTCGCTGCGCTTCGGCGAGCCGGCCACGCTGGCGACAGCGCCGGCGCGCGCGCGCGCTACCTGCTCGACGGCGCCGTCGCCGGCATCGGCCACTACGGCAACTCGATCGGCGTGCCGACGGTCGGCGGCGAGGTGTACTTCGAGGCGCCGTACGAGCAGAACTGCCTGATCAACGCGATGGCGCTCGGCCTCGCCCCGCGCGAGCGGCTGGTGCGCAGCGCCGCGGCCGGCCCGGGCAACGTCGTCGATCCTGTTCGGCGCCTCGACCGGGCGCGACGGCATCGGCGGCGCCTCGGTGCTGGCCTCCGCGGAGCTGAGCGGCGGCGAGGGCGACGACGCCAAGCGCCCGACCGTCCAGGTCGGCGACCCGTTCGAGGAGAAGAAGCTGCTCGAGTGCTCGCTCGAGCTGCTCGACCGCGGCCTGCTCGTCGCGCTGCAGGACCTCGGCGCCGCCGGCCTGACCTCATCGGCCTCGGAGATGGCCTCCAAGGGCGAGGTCGGCATCGACATCGACGTCGCCGCGCGTGCCGCTGCGCGAGGCCGACATGGAGCCGTTCGAGGTGATGGTCAGCGAGTCCCAGGAGCGGATGCTGTGCGTGGTCGAGCCGGCGCGACGTCGACGCCGGTGATGGCGCTGTGCGAGAAGTGGGAGGTGAACGGCGCGGCGATCGGCACCGTCACCGACAGCGCGCCGGATGCGCGTGCTGCGCGACGGCGAGCTCGTCGGCGAGATGCCGGTGCGCGCGCTCGTCGACGACTGCCCGCTGTATGACCTGCAGCCGCAGAAGCCCGAGCAGCCGCTCTATCCGGCGCCGCACGGCGACGCTCGCCGCCGGATGCGACGCCGCGCGAGTGCCTGCTCGCGCTGCTGTCGAGCCCGAACCTCGCCTCGCGGCGGCCGCTGTTCGAGCAGTACGACGCGATCGTCCAGTCGCGCACCGTGCGCCGCCCCGAGCAGGCCGACGCGGCGGTGCTCGCGCTCGACGGACGGCAGTGCGCTGGCGGTCAGCATCGACTGCAACGGCCGCCGGGTCGCGGCGGACCCCTACCGCGGCACGATCGAGGCGGTGCTCGAGTGTGCCGCCAACCTCGCCTGCGTCGGCGCCGCGCCGCTCGGCACGACCAACAACCTCAACTTCGGCAATCCCGAGAAGCCGCACATCGCCTGGCAGCTGACCGAAGTCGGTGCGCGGGCTCGGCGAGGCCTGCCGCGCGCTCGCGGCGCCGATCGTCGGCGGCAACGTCTCGCTCTACAACGAGGGCGCGACCGGCCCGATCTACCCGACGCCGGTGATCGGCATGGTCGGTCGCCTGCCCGACGCACGCGCGCGCCGGGCGCCTCGGATTCCGGCGCGCCGGCGATCGCATCGCGCTCGTCGGCCGTTCGCGCCCGTCGCTCGCCGCGAGCGAGCTCGGCCAAGCTGAGGGGCGAGATGCTGCCCGACGCCTGCCCGAGATCGACATCGCCGCGGCGCGTCGCCGCGCAGCAGGCCGGTGCGCGACGCGGTCCGCGCCGGGCTCGCTCGCGAGCGCCCACGACATCGCCGAGGGCGGGCTCGCGGTCGCGCTCGCCGAGTGCTGCCTCGCCGGCGGGGCTCGGCGCCGAGGTCGATCTGGAGGGCTGCTCCGCCGCGCGCGCGACGCCGCGGCGCTGGCGCTGTTCGGCGAGGGCCCCGGCGGCTTCCTCGTCAGCGGCGAGCTCGACGCCCTGCTCGCGCTGCGCGGGCGACGCGCGCCGATGCAGCCGATCGGCACGTCGGCGGCGAGCATGCTGAGCATCAGGGCCGGGCGAGCGGAGGGCTAGCTCGAGCGCCACGCTCGGCGAGCTCGTCGAGGCCCACGCGGCGCTCGCGCGAGCTGTTCGCATGACGCTGCTGCTAGCTTGTGATGCGTGATGCGTGACGGACCGCGCGACGAGTGCGGAGTGTTCGGACTGTACGCGCCCGGTCACGAGGTGTCGCGGCTGTCGTACTTCGCGCTGTACGCCCTTCAGCACCGCGGCCAGGAGTCGGCGGGTATCGCCGCGGCCGACCGCGGCGGGCACATCATCACGCGCCGCGAGCTCGGGCTCGTCAACCAGGTGTTCACCGAGAACGACCTGCGCACGCTCGCCGGCGAGCTCGCGATCGGCCACGTGCGCTACTCGACGACCGGCTCCAACGCCTGGGAGAACTCGCAGCCGGTGCAGCGCTCGGAGGGCACGAACGGCTCGCGCCGCGAGGTCGCGCTCGCGCACAACGGCAACCTGATCAACGCCGTCGAGCTGCACGACGAGCTGATCGAGCGCGGCGTCACGTTCAGCTCGACCTCGGACTCGGAGATCATCGCCGCGCTGATCGCGACGCACCCGGCCGAGCGCGTCGAGGACGCGATCGCGGAGGTGCTGCCGCGCCTGCGCGGCGCGTTCTCGATCGTCGTGATGACCAAGGACCGCGTCGTCGCCTTCCGCGACCCGCACGGCCTGCGCCCGCTGTCGATCGGCACGCTCGCCCGCGGCGCGACGGACGATCCCGGCGCGGCGACGCGAGCTGCGCTACTGCGTCGCGAGCGAGTCGTGCGCGTTCGACATCATCGGCGCGAAGCTCGCTGCGCGACGTCGAGCCGGGCGAGATGGTCACGCTCGGCGAGGACGGCGCTCGAGAGCCGGATGGTCGCGCCGGGCGCGCAGGCGCGCGTTCTGCGTGTTCGAGTACATCTACTTCGCGCGCCCGGACTCGCGCATGAACGACCAGGTGCTGCAGGTCGCGCGCGGGCGCATGGGCGAGATCCTGTGGCACGAGGCGCCGGTCGAGGCGGACCTCGTGATCGCGGTGCCCGACTCCGGCAACCCCGCCGCCCGCGGGCTCGCGCGCGCCGCGGGCCTGCCCCAGGACGACGGCTTCGTCAAGAACCGCTACGTCGCGCGCACGTTCATCCAGCCCGGGCAGGAGCTGCGCAAGCACGGGCTGCGGCTGAAGTTCAACCCGCTGCCCGAGGTGATCGCGGGCAAGCGCCTGGTCGTCGTCGACGATTCGATCGTGCGCGGCAACACGACCCGCCAGATCGTGCAGATGCTGCGCGACGCGGGCGCCGCGGAGATGCACATGCGGATCTCGGCGCCGCCGATCAAGCACCCGTGCCACTACGGCATCGACATGTCAACGCGCGAGGAGATGATCGCCCACGGGCGCACGACCGCGGAGGTCGCCGCCGAGCTGGGCTGCGACTCGCTGCACTACCTCTCGCTCGACGGCGTCTACGAGGCGGTCGGCGCGCAGCCGCGAGACGCCACTGCGACGCGTGCTTCACCGGCGAGTACCCGCTGGCGGGCAGCGACGGCGCGGCGGCAAGTACTCGCTCGAGGAGGCGCCCGACCGGTCCTGCCCGCTCGTCCGGCCTGACGGCGTCCGCGCCGAGCAGCGCCTGACGCGGCGCGCCGAGGACGGCGTAGCTAGCCGACGTGGTCCTCGCGCGCGCCGGAGGCGTCGTTGTAGCGGTTGTTGTACGGGCGGTCGAGTGATCGTCTCGCGCGTCTGCGCCCTGAGCGCAGCGCGTAGCCGAGCGCGAGGACGATCGAGCAGGCGACGATGATGGCTGTCATTGGTTTCCTTCGGCTCGCGTCTGGAACGGTCCCTCTGCCCCTCGAACATCTGTCAAGGCGCTCGCGCGCCCGATCCTCTGTGACGTCGCGCCACAGCTATCGTGCGCCCGGCGCGTGGTCGCCGAGCAAGACTTACCGATCGCGGTGCTCGTGTCGGGCACGGGCACGAACCTGCAGGCGCTGCTCGACACGGTGCACGGCACGAGGCGCGAGGTCGTCGCGGTGGCCTCGAGCGTCGCCGGCGTCGCCGGCGCTCGAGCGCGCGCGCGCGAGCCGGGTGCCGACGGCGGTGTTCGCGCGCTCGCGAGTACCCCGACCGCGAGCGCGCGCGATCGAGGCGCTCGCCGACTGGCTGGAGCGAGCGCGGCGCGCGCCTGGTCGTGCTCGCGGGCTACATGGAGCTGCTCGGCGAGGCGTTCCTCGAGCGCTTCCCGGGCGCGGTGATCAACGTCCACCCCTCGCTGCTGCCGGCCTTTCCCGGGCTCGGCGCGATCGAGCAGGCGCTCGAGCTACGGGGTGAAGGTGTTCGGCGTGACCGTGCACTTCGTCGACGCGGGCGTCGACTCCGGGCCGGTGATCCTGCAGCGCGCGGTCGAGCTGCCGACGCGCGCGAGCCGCGAGGAGGTGCTCGCGGCGCTGCGCCCGCTCGAGCACGCGCTGCTGCCGCGAGGCGGTGCGCCTGTTCGCGCGCGGCGCGCTGCAGCGTCGACCCCGAGAACCCGCGCGCATCGCCTGCGTCGGGCGCGCGCCGCGGGACAGGCTGACAGGCCGAGGATAGGCTGCAGGGATGCTCTCGAAGGCGAGCTCGAGCCGAGTCGGCGTGCGGGATCGAGCGCGCGGCGCCCGGCGAGGTGCGCGTGCGCAGGGCGCTGCTGTCGGTCTCCGAGAAGGCGCGGGATCGTCGACTTCGCGCGCGGCCTGGAGGAGCTGGGCGTGGAGATCGTCTCCACCGGCGGCACCGCGCGCGAGCTCGCGGACGCGGGCATCGCGGTGCGCGCGATCGAGGACTTCACGGGCTTTCCCGAGATGATGGACGGGCGCGTGAAGACGCTGCATCCGCGCCTGTACGCGGGGCTGCTCGCGCGGCGCGACGACGACGGCGCACCTGCGGCGCGGCGGCCGAGCAGGGGATCGAGCAGGTCGATCTGGTGTGCGTGAACCTGTACCCGTTCGAGCAGACCGTCGCGCGCGGCGACGCGAGCGAGCGAGGAGATCATCGAGAACATCGACATCGGCGGCCCGACGATGATCAGGGCGGCCGCGAAGAACAGCGCGTTCGCGGCCGTCGTCGTCGACCCCGCCGACTACGAGGGCGTGCTCGCCGAGCTGCGCGAGTCGGGCGGGCTGCTGTCGCTGCGAGACGCGCACGCAGCTGGCGGCGAAGGCGTTCGCGTGCACCGCGCGCTATGACGCGGCGATCGCGACGTGGTTCGCGCGCGCGCACCTACGAGGGCTTCCCGCCGACGTGGAACGACTCCTACGAGAAGGTCAGCGACCTGCGCTACGGCGAGAACCCGCACCAGGCGGCCGCCTTCTACGCGCGCGTGCGGCGCGCCCGACGCACCTGCTCGACGGCGTCGCGCCAGCTGCACGGCAAGGAGCTGTCGTTCAACAACCTGCTCGACCTCAGCTCGGCGCGCGAGCTGGTCGAGGAGCTCGACGCGCCCGGCTGCGCGATCGTCAAGCACAACAACCCCTGCGGCTGCGCGATCGGCGACAGCGGGCAGATCGCCTACGAACGCGCCTTCGCGTGCGATCCGCAAAGCGCCTACGGCGGCGTGATCGCTGTCAACCGCCGCGTCGACCGCGCGTTCGCGCAGGAGCTCGCCAAGCAGTTCATCGAGGTGCTGCTCGCACCGGGCTACGACGAGGACGCGCTGGAGGTGCTCGGCGAGCGAAAGAACGTGCGCCTGCTCGAGCTCGCGCACTGGCCGGCGCCGAGCCGCGAGGTCGAAGCCAAGCCGGTGCTCGGCGGACAGCTCGTGCAGAGCCGCGACGTCGTCAGCGAGACAGCGCGAGCAGATGACGCGTGATGAGCGACGGCGGCGCCGAGCGAGGCGCAGTGGGAGGACATGCTGTTCGCGTGGAAGGTCTGCCGGCACGTGCGCTCGAACGCGATCGTGATCGCCGCCGGCGGCGCGACGATCGGGATCGGCGCCGGGCAGATGAGCCGGGTCGACGCGGTGCGGATCGCGGTCGAGAAGGCGCAGGCGTTCCAGCCCGAGCTGCTCGCCGGCGCGGCGCTCGCCTCCGACGCGTACTTCCCGTTCGCCGACGGCCCGCAGCTCGCGATCGACGCGGGCGTCGGCGCGATCATCCAGCCGGGCGGCTCGGTGCGCGATGAGCTGACCGTCACCGCCGTCGACGACGCCGGGGTCGCGATGGTCGCGACCGGCGTGCGCCACTTCCGCCACTGAGCACCCGCGACGGCCGCGCGCGGAGCCGCTGAGGCGCCATCCCGGCGGGCCGGGGGAATTCGCCCGTATGTTACGATATATCGCGATACACACTTGATAGTTCACGATAGGAGCAACGAATGTTTGCGTATTCAATCGACACACCACGCCACGGGCGCTGCGCAGGACACCATCCAGCAGACCTCCGCGCCCTCTGGCACGAGATGACCGCGCGGCGGCGAGGAGGGACGCGGCGGCCCAGGCGGTCGCGGCCGCCACGGCGGGCACCGCCGTCACCGCGGCGGTCCCGGCTTCGAGCGGCTTTCCCGGAGGCGGCCCGCGCGGCCGCGGCCGCAAGGCGCGGCGAGGTGACATCCGCACCGCCGCGCTGCTGCTGCTCGCGGAGGAGCCGCGCAACGGCTACCAGATCATGCAGGAGGTCGAGGAGCGCAGCGACGGCGTCTGGCGCCCGAGCCCAGGCTCGGTCTACCCGGCGCTCGCACAGCTCGAGGACGAGGGCCTGATCCGCTCGCAGGAGAGCGACGGGCGCAAGCTGTTCGCGCTCACCGACGCGGGCCGCGAGCACGTCGCCGAGCGCGACGCGACGCAGCCGGCGCCGTGGGAGCAGATGAGCGGCGAGGTCTCAGACGAGGCGTTCGCGGCGAGGAAGGCGATCCGCGAGATCGCCTACGCGTTCGCGCAGGTGATGCGCTCGGGCAGCGATGCCCAGCTCGCGCAGGCGCGCAAGGTGATGGAAACGGCGCGGCGCGACCTCTACCGCATCCTTGCCGAGGACGACTCCGGGAGGAGGCGGAGTGGCGCGCGTGACGTCAAGACCGATGCCCGTGCGTCGATCGGGACCACCCTGACGGCAGGCTCCGCAGCCGCGGTGTCGGTGCGGGGCCTGACCAAGCGCTACGACGAGGTCGAGGCGGTGCGGGGCATCGACTTCGAGGTCGCAGCCGGGTGAGACGTTCGGCTTCCTCGGGCCCAACGGCGCGGGCAAGTCGACGACCATCAACATGCTCTGCACGCTCGTACGCCGAGCGGCGGCTCGGCGGTGGTGGCCGGCCACGACGTGGTGACGCGAACGCGACGAGGTGCGGCGCCACATCGGCCTCGTCTTCCAGGACACGACGCTCGACGGCTACCTCACCGCCGAGCAGAACCTCTCGCTGCATGCCGAGCTCTACGGCGTGCCCCGCGAGAGCGTTCGCGAGCGGATGCAGCCAGGTGCTCGAGATGGTCGGCCTGTGGGAGCGGCGGGCAGCCCGGTGAACACGTTCTCCGGCGGGATGAAGCGCCGTCTGGAGATCGCGCGGGGCCTGCTGCACTCCCCGCGCGTGCTGTTCCTCGACGAGCCGACGGTGGGCCTCGACCCGCAGACGCGTAGCTCGATCTGGGAGCTACATACGCGAGCTGAAGGCGCGCGAGGACATCACGATCTTCCTGACCACCCACTACATGGACGAGGCCGAGCACTGCGACCGCATCGCGATCATGGACCAGGGCGCGATCATCGTGCTCGACACCCCCGAGGCACTGAAGGCGAGCGTGGGCACCGATCGCGTGCAGATCGAGACCGAGGACGACGACGCGGCGATCGCGGCGCTGCGCGAGCGATTCGCGATCGAGGCGACGGTGGCCGAGGGCGCGGTGACCTTCGGCGTGCCCGCGGGCGAGCACTTCGTGCCGCGCCTGTTCGCCGAGCTCGGCCATGCCGATCCGCTCGGTCAACGTCTCGCGTCCGTCCCTCGATGATGTCTTCATGTCCTACACGGGCACCACGATCCGCGATGCCGAGTCTTCGAGCACGACCGCATGCGCAACGTGGCGCGAGAAATGATGAGTCGCTGATGGCCGACGAGACGACCGCCGCGCCCGTGGGCGGCACGACGCCTCGCGCTCCGGCTCAGCAGCACGAGCTCGCGCGCGTGCGCGTGCCGGCGCGCAGCGCGCGCAGCGAGCTGCGCGCGATCAAGGTCGTGTGGAAGCGGGAGCTGATCCGCTTCAGCCGCGACCGCCTTCGCATCGTCACCTCGCTGATCCAGCCGTTCTTGTTCCTGTTCGTGCTCGGCACCGGCCTCTCCTCGCTTGCCAAGGCAGGCACCCACGGCGTCGACTTCAAGCACCTTCATCTATCCCGGCGTGCTGTGCATGGCGGTGATGTTCACCGCCATGTTCTCCGCCGCCTCGATCGTGTGGGACCGCGAGTTCGGGTTCCTGCGTGAGATGATGGTCGCACCGGTACGGCGCAGCTCGATCGTGCTCGGCAAGTGCCTCGGCGGGGCCACCGTGGCCGCATTTCAAGGCCTGATCGTGATCGCGATCTCGCCGCTCGTCGGGGTTCCCTACGAACTGACGCTGATCCTCGAGCTGCTCGCGCTGGCGCTGCTGCTGGCGTTCGCGATCACCGCCTTCGGCGTGATGTTCGCCGCGCGCGATCAATCAGATGCAGTCCTTCATGGCGCTGATGCAGATGGCGATCATGCCGATGTTCTTCATCTCCGGCGCTCTTGTTCTCGGTGGCGAGTCTGCCCGGCTGGCTGGCCGTCCTCAACCGTCTGGACCCGTTGACCTACGCGGTCGAGCCGATGCGCCGCGCCATCTTCGCGCACCTCGACATCAGCGCCGCGGCCCGTCGGGCGCTCGACCCGGGCGTCACCTGGTGGGGCTGGCATGTGCCGACGGTCGTCGAGGCCGCGGTGATCGCGCTGCTCGGCCTGGTGATGCTGACGATCGCGATCGCGGAGTTCAGCCGCTCGGAGTGAGCGTGGTAGGGTCGGGCCGATGGCTCCCCTGGGCCCCTCCTCTCCGGCGCTCGAGCTCGCCGCGGCACTTCGCGCCCGCGAGCTCTCCGCGGTCGAGCTGCTCGACGCATGCCTCGCCGCTGTCGACGCCGGCAATCCCGAGCTCAACGCGGTCATCTGGCGCGACGACGAAGCCGCGCGCGCGGCCGCGACCGACGCCGACAGCCGGCTTGCGGCCGGCGAGCAGGCACCGTTCCTGGGTGTGCCGGTGCCGATCAAGGACCTCACGCCGGTCGCCGGCTGGCCCGTGACGTACGGCTCCAACGGCGCTCCCGAGGGTCCGAGCGAGCAGAGCGAGCTCGTCGTCGACGCGCTGACACGCGCCGGTTTCGTCCTCTGCGGGCGCACGAACACGCCCGCCTTCGGCGTGATCACCGCCGCCGAGAACGACCGCTACGGCGCGAGCCGCAACCCCTGGGACACGACGCGAACGCCCGGTGGCTCGAGCGGCGGCGCAGCGGCCGCGGTCGCCGCCGGGATGTTCCCGCTCGCGCACGCCAACGACGGCGGCGGCTCGATCCGGATCCCCGCCTCCTACTGTGGCCTGGTCGGGCTGAAGCCGAGCCGGGGCCGCGTTCCGCGCCTCGCGCAGGGCTGGCTCGGCGCGATCGTCGAGGGCGTGATCTCGCGCACGGTCGCGGACTCGGCGACGGTGCTCGACGCGATCTCGTACTTCGATCCGCTCGCCTGGTACAACGCGCCGGCGCCGACGCGCCCGTTCGCGAGCGAGATGGACACCCCGCCCGGCAGCCTGCGCATCGGCCTGATGGCCGAGGCACCGCTCGGCATCCCCACCGACGAGTCGTGCAGCGCCGCCGCGCGCGCCGCCGCGGCGCTGCTGGAAGGGCTCGGGCACTCAATCGAGGAGGTCGCGGTGCCGACCTTCTCCGAAGAGCTCGTGCCGCCGTTCATCCTGCTCACGCAGGGCGGGCTCGCCGACTACGAGGGCGTCGACTGGTCGGCAGTCGAGCCGCACATCGCCCACCAGCGCGCGCTCAGCAGCGAGACCGGCGCCTACGACTACGGGCTCGCCGCGCGCACGCTCGAGCTGATCAGCAGGCGCGAGGTCGCGCGCTGGGGACGGGACTTCGACGTGCTGCTGACGCCGACCTCGGCGATCCTGCCGCCGATCGCCGGAGCGACCGTCGCGGCCGCGCACGCGACGCCCGATCAGCCGGTGTTCGACGTCGTCGCGAGCGTCTCGTTCACGGCCTTCGGCAACGTCGCCGGGCTGCCCGCCGTGAGCCTGCCGCTGCACTGGAACGAGGACGGCCTGCCGGTCGGCGTGCAGCTCGTCGCCGGCCCATGGCAGGAGGCGCGGCTGATCGGGCTCGCCTCGCAGCTCGAAGCAGGCGCAGCCGTGGGCGCAGCGGCGCCCGCCGCTGGCCGCGAGCGTCTGACAGGCGAGGGACGATCGACGGCAACGCCCGATCGCGTCGAATCGGCCGCGGCCCCGCTACGGGATGTCGGCGGGTGGCGGTGGTCATCACGATCGGCTGGTTGGCCACGGCAGTGCTCGCCGCAGGGGCGCAGGCGGCCTCCTGGCAGCTCGACTCGTCCTTTGGCGTGCGCGGCGTCGAGCGCGTCCCGGGCGGAAGGTACTGGTCGCTGCTCGCCGCCGGGCCACAGGGATCGGTGTACGTGGGGGCGGGTCGCGCGGGCGCTCGCGCTCGTTCCTCATCACGCGCGTGTCCGCGGCGGGCACGCCGATCAGGAGCTTCGGCAGCGACGGGGTCGCGAGTGTTCCCGCGCTCGCATCGCAGGCCTCGCCGCAGATGTTCGTCCTGTCCGACGGCGAGCTGCTGATCGCCGGCGCGGATTCGGCGGGCCACTTCGCGCTGGTCCGTCTGACCGCCGGGGGCGAGGTCGACCGCGCGTTCGGACACGCCGGGGTCGCCCGCTACAGCCTGCCCGACATCCTCGACACGGCGCTCACGCCGAAGGTGGCGGTCGAGCCCGACGGGGACATTCTTGCTGCCTATCAGGACTTCGGCAGCGGCGAAGTCGGCCCCGGCGAAACGCCCGGCGCGGTCGAGCTGCTGCGGCTGCGGCCGTCGGGTGCGCTCGACCGATCATTCGGCAGGGGCGGCTTCCTCGTGCTCGGGAGCCTGGCGGTCAGTGGTGACATCAGCGGGATGACCGTCACCGCCGGCGGTTCGATCGTGCTCGCCTACGACCAGGCGCGGACGCGCTCCGCGGCAGCCGGCGCCGGCGTCGTCGAGCTGAGCTCGACGGGCGCCCCGGTCGCGGGCTTCGGCGAGGGTGGACTTGCCGCGATCCCGGCTTCCTCTGACATCGAATCCCCCGACCTCGCCGGCCTGTTCGCGCTGCCGGACGGCGTCATCGAGGCAGACTTCCTCTCGACCGCCGACGCGAAACGCTCGGGCCTGTTCCGCTTCGCGGGGCCGGCCGGCGCACCCGACGCGGCGTTCGGCCTCGCGGGCGCGGTGGTCGTCGCTTCGGGTGGCTCCGGCGTGGCCGTCAGCTCGAGCGGCGAGACGTTCATCGTTGGCTCATTCGAGCACGCGATGCTCGTCGATGGTGTGCTGAGCAGCGGCGCGCCCGACCCGACGCTCGGCGGCAGCAGCGGGACACGCTTCACCGTGCCGCTGCCGCGGGGGGCCGACGAAAGGGAAATCGAGGCTGCGCTGCCCGCCCGCGATGGTCTGTGGGTCCTCGTCGCCGGCTGTCTGGTGCGCATCAGCGCATAGCGCCTCGGATTCGCGCAGGCCAAGCGACGCCCGCGGCCGCGCCCGCCGCTCGCCTCTCAACTCGAGAGGAACTCCCAGCCGTGCTCGATCGCGAGCGCGAGCGTCGCGCCGAGGTCACGCTCGTGCTCCCGGCTCGGCGCGCCGGCCTGCAGGAAGAAGCGCTCCATCCCGGCGGGACTGAACAGCACCAGCCTCCTGCCGTCGTGCGGGCCGACGTTGGCACCGGAGTGAATCGCGCCGCAGGGGACGTGGATCGTCGCGCCGGGATACAGCCGCGAGCGCCGGCCGTCGACCTCCATCTCGAACTCGCCCGCGACGATGTGGATCGTCTCGGCCTCGTTGCGGTGGCGATGGGACGGCAGCGACCAGCCGGCCGGCGGGGCATCGACGAGCAGACAGAACGCACCGTCGGTGTCCTCGGCGCCGAGGTGAACCTCCGTGCGGACGCCGCCGGGCATCCACACGACGCGCGGATCGACTGCCATCCCGCGACGATAGCGGCGCGCGCCGCTCGAACGTTCGGCCAGGCGCCCGCATCGCGCTGCCCGGCGACGTTAGCTTCTGCCCTGGCCCCAGGGCCAGGCAGTCCTCCGATGGGAAGGAGCAGGACATGCAACGCATCACGACTCTCGCGTCGTGCCTCCTCGCCGTGCTGTCGATCAGCGCGGTGCTGGTGGCGCCGGCGACGGCAGCACTACCGGAATTCGTCGGTCCGATTCCAAATCCGTTCAAATCGACGAGCAAGAAAACGACGCTGGAAACGATCGGCAAAACGAAGGTGACGTGCGCGGCGAGCACGGACACCGGTGAACTGACCGGGCCCCAGTCGGGCACCGTCACGATCAGCTTCAGCAACTGCGAAGCACGCAAATTCCCGTGCTCCACGCCGGGCGTCGCTGGCGAAATCAGGACTGGCGTGCTGGCGATGACGCTCGGCTACGTCAGCCGCGTGCCGAAGGAAGTCGGTGTCGATCTCTCCTCGCCGACGGGAGCGCCGATCACGACGTTCATCTGCGGCAACCTGACGGGCACCGTCGCGGGCTCGGTGATCGGGGTGATCACGCCGATCGACAAACTGATCCTGCCGCCGAAGCACTTCGCGCTGAAGTTCAAGCAGAAAAAAGGCAAACAGCAGGTGATCCAGCTGCTCGGCGGCCCCGTCGATGTCCTCGAGACGTCGCTCGCCGGCGGCCCGTTCGAAGAATCGGGGCTCGCGTCGAACGACTCGCTTGATTTCGCGGCGCCCCTCGAAGTCAAGGCGTAGGTGCGTCAGGCGCGTGCGGGGCGGCTTGCAGCGCGGCCGCCCCCGCACAGCCAGATGCGCGGCCCGCCGATGATGCCCCGTGCGGGACTCGAACCCGCCCCACCGGATTAAAGTGGGCCCTCGGATGGTGTCGTGAGCGCGAGAGCGCGGTGGCTGCGTGACGCGAGGTGCGCTCAGATGACCTCAGAAATGCTCATCTTGGGACCAAATTGCGAGCCGCAACCCGTGGGATTCTTGGTATCGCCCATGGGACCGGTCTCGGAGATTCATATGCCTCGTGCAGTGAGATTCGACCGCTACGGCGGTCTCGAGGACCTCGAGGTTGTCGACGTGCCGGTCGGCGAGCTCCGCGGGAACCTCGGGAGAGGCAACAGCCGCCTATCGACCGGGGCTCGTGCGGCGCGGTGGGGTCTCGAGCGTATCGCGCGAGGACGCTACGAGCTGCCGCCGCTGAGTCGCGCGACCAGTTCGAGCATTGCGTCAAGCGCGGCCTCTAGCGGCTTGGTGTCGCGTTTGACCTGCGTGAGGAGCAGGCCGCCCTGCAGGGCGGCTAGCAGCGCGAGCGCGAGGGCGTCGGGGTCGGTGTCGGGCGTGAGCTCGCCTCGTGCGTGCATCTCTCGTAGACCGCTCTGGATAGTGGCTTCCCATCGTTTGAAGCCGCCAGCGACGTGGGCTCTTGCGTCGGGATCGGTCTCGGCTAGCTGGCCTCCGAGAGAGCCGATTGGGCAGCCGCCGCTGCAGTGGTGCTCGCGCTGGCCCGCGATCACGAAGTCGCGCCAGGCTCGGAGGCCATCCAGCGTGCTGAAATCGAACATCTCCTGCCCGCCGACCATTGTGTCGATCTGGTGGTCAACCACGGCCCAGACCAAAGCCGTCTTGTCCTCGAAGTAGTGGTAGAGCTGCGAACTCGAGACGTCCGCTGCCGCGCGTACGTCATCGATCGTCGTGTGGGCGACGCCTTGCCGGAAGATCAACCCGGCCGCCGCGTCGACGATGCGCTGACGGGTCTCCTGGCCCTTGCGCGTCAACGGGCGAGAGGAGGGGCTAGTCGTGTTCACATCGCAGATTCTACCAACCGAATGGATCGCCCTATCCATTCTGTGTTAGAGTGGAACGCACGATCCATTTCGAGGGTCGCGACAACCACTCAACGGGAGAACGCGATACATGTCACTTCACGGCAAGACCGCCCTTATCACCGGCGGCACATCCGGGATGGGTTCCGCCACCGCAATGGCGATGGCCGAGAAGGGCGCGTCGGTGATCATCACCGGCCGCGACGAGACCCGCGGCGCGAGCACCGTGGAGAAGATCCGGGCGGGTGGGCACGATGCGCAGTTCGTCGCCGCTGATTTCTCGGAGATGTCCGAGGTGGGGCGCGTCGCCGACGCGGCGGGCGAGATCGATGTTCTGGTCAACTGTGCCGGCTTTGCCGCTCTCGGGCCGACGGCTGACACCGACGAGGCGGCGTTCGACGGGCTGTTCCAGATCAACGTCAAGGCGCCGTTCTTCCTCGTCGCCGCGCTCGCCCCGAAGATCGCGGCCCGCGGCGGCGGATCGATCATCAACGTCTCGACGATGGTCGCGAGCTACGGCCAGCCAGGCATGGCTGCCTACGGCGCCTCGCGTGCCGCGATCGAGTTGCTCACCAAGGCGTGGGCCGCCGAATACGGGCCGCAGAACATCCGGGTCAACGCGGTCGCTCCCGGTCCGACGTTGACGCCGGCGTTGGAGCCGAGGTTGGAGATGGCCAAGGAGTTTGCCAAGACGATTCCGCTCCGCCGCGTCGCTGAAGTGCACGAGCTGTCCGACGTCATCACATTCCTCGCGACCCCGGCTGCCGGCTACATCAACGGGGCGATCATCCCCGTCGACGGCGGCCGCCTCGCGATCTGAGGAGGGAGGAGATGAGGCTGGCTCACTACTCCCGGCGTTCGGACACGGAGCCACTGAGCGGTAAGGAGGGAACCGTGGCTGGCCGCCCGGGGGAGGGCGGCTGGCCACGGACCGCGACGGGTCCGCCAAACACCCACGGCATGACCTCGACGAGACACAGAAGTCTGCACAGCCGTACCCCGGATCACCAATGACCATGTCTGTATCTAAGGAGCCAAGCACGAAAATGCAAACCACCGCAGAAAAGACCGTGTTGATCACCGGCGCCAACGTCGGGATCGGCAAAGAGATCGCCCGGCAACTGGCAACGCGCCCCGAGATCGCCCGCATCTACCTGGCGTGCCGGAACCAGGACCGGGCGGCAACGGCAAAGGCTGAGCTCGAAGCGGAGACCGGCCGGCGCATCTTCGACATCGTTCTCATGGACGTTGCCGATCCGGGCTCGGTCCGCGCCGGCCTGGCGGGGATTGACGGATCGCTCGACGCGCTGGTCATGAACGCCGGTGGAATGGGCGGCAAGACGCCGATGAAGTTGACCGCCGACGGGGCCACTTACATGTTCGCGCAGAACGTTCTTGGTCACGTTGTCCTCCTCGAGGAGCTCCTGGCCGAGGACCGGCTTGGCGAGGTGGCGGTCTTCGCCGGAAGCGAGGCAGCCAGGGGAATCCCGAAAATGGGGTTCAAGCGGCCGTCGTTCGTCTCAAACTCCGCCGACGAGCTCGCCACTGTCATCGACGGCAGCTATTTCGCCGACCGCAAAACTGACGTCAATTTGGCCTACGGGCAGGCCAAGTTGATCGGCATTCTATGGATGGCCTACCTGGCCCGCCAATACCCCGACCGCCGATTCATCTGCGTGAGCCCCGGCAACACCACCGGCACCCAAGCACCCAATGACCTGGCATTGCCGCTGCGCATAGCGGCCAAGTACGTGATGCCCCGCCTTCCGGGTCTCGCCCACAAGCTTGACGTGGGCGCGAAGCGACTAGTCGACGGCGTCACCGACCCGAACCTGTCCAGCGGCATGTTCTACGCCAGCGCCGCCAACACGCTTAAGGGTCCCGCGGTCGACCAAACGGACATCTTCCCCGATCTGGCCAGCACAACCTTTCAAGACCACGCCAACGAGGCCATCCACCGGTTCATCACTTAAAAGGACATTCGCGTGATTTTCAGGACAGCAGCAGTGCCGTTCGGGATGGACGCCTGGCTCATCGCGAGCACCCTTGCGATAGTCAGCGCCGTCTGGCCAAGCGATCGCAGGGATCAGGCCGACCAAGATGATCGGCGCGTCACCGGCGCAAAGCTTTGGCCGCGCTCGTCCTCTCAGGGAAGGGCCATGGATCTAAATATCTTCGCCGAAACGCTCCGGCGCTTGTCTCAAAACTCGTCGAATACAGGCGAGCGGGTCGGGATGCTCGTCGACAAGAAACCTCGGCCGCTGTGGCGGCGTTGCCGGAGCTCGGCGTCGATCTGGGACGGGCTGATGTGATCGGCGTAAATCTGACCTGCTCGGTAGACAGAGACCCGGGGGTCCTCCGAGTGAGAGTTCTGCGGCTCGAGCCTAAGACGGGGCTCAGGGACGAGTTGACTCGATACGGGCAAGCACTCGCCGAGGTGCGGGTGCAGATCGACGCCGACTCGCAGCCGCGAGGAGTTGCGGTCCTGACTATCGAGATTGGCCGTGAGCCGGCGTGAGCCTCGGAAGCGCTTCCGACCGAGCGACACCCAGCTCGACGGCCTGCTCGCTCCCTGGGCGGGACCAGCAGCACCACCACGTCACGGTATCCACGTCTTGGGCATCGTGAGCACAGCCATCGACGAACAGCCGAAGCCCTCCAAGCCGTGGCCAGTAGAGATGCGCGTGATCGTGTTTCTCGAGCCGATTGTTGCTCAGGCTGAAAGCCTGACTTCTCGGGTTGCCGCTGACATGCGAGTAGTCGGGCCGCCAACCTGGGCATCGACTCCTGGGTGGCTGAAAGGAATGGACGAGCCCGGTGCGATCACGATCTTCTGCACAGTGCTAGCCGACGACGCGAGCGATGCTAGATCGGTTGCTGACGATATCTTCGAACTGGCCATCCAGAGCCTCATCGATCGAGAGCCACCAGGCTTGCTGCTGCCGGTTCTCACCGACCCCCGCGTACCGCGGCGCTGAACTCTCGTGCGGTTGCGTGCCTGGGGCGCTGGGCCAAGGTCGTGCCTAGGCTGGGAGGCGATATCGGCCGCGAGCGACGCGCACAAACCTCGCGCCACGGCCGTGGACTTTTCCGGCGAGTGTGGCCTTGACCGACGCCCATCGCACGCGCTCGCGCTCGCGCAGAAGCATCTCGACCTGGCCGTGGATGTCTCGAGCGTGCATCGGCTCGCCTGCATCGCCTAGCACCTGCGCGATGGCGTTGATGATTCGTCCCGCGATCGTCATCTGAGAACGCAGCCAAATCCGGCCTGTTTCCGGGCCCTCTTGATGCCCCGTGCGGGACTCGAACCCGCCCCACCGGATTAAAAGTCCGGCGCTCTACCAGATGAGCTAACGGGGCTTGCGGGCAGCAGTCTGGCAGATTCCCGGAGCGGCGGGGCAGGCGTGACGGCCGGATCTAGGTGAGCTTGACGCTGATCGTCCGCGTCGAGGCAGCCGCCCCGGCCGGCCTCAACGATGCCCGCACTCTGACGCTCAGTCGGTGGTGCTTTCGCAGCGCCGCGATGCCCGCGCGCGAGGCGCCGATCCTGATGTTGAGGCGACCCGCGTGGGTGAGCGTACGCGTCAGCGGCCGCAGCCCGCCCCCGCGTATGCTCAGCACGCCGGGCGCCGGTATCCGCAGGATCAGCGTCACGAAGCTGCCCCGGACGCTGTGCCCGAGGATCGCAAACGGCAACGGTTCGGTTCTGTCGGGCGTCGCGACCGGGGTCGAGTTCGCGGGTGTCGTCACGGTCGGTGTCGGCGTGCCGCTGCCGGTTGCGCCGGGCGGGGGAGCTGCAGGGGCAGAGCCGCCCCCGGCTTCGGCGGGCGGTTCGGATTTGCCGCCGCCGCCGCTTTCGGTGGCCTTGCCGATCAGCGCGAACGCGAGGCCGTCGGTCGCGTCGAAGACGCCGAGCGCCTGACCGTTCGCGAGCGCGCTGCTGAGCACGATCCGCCCGGCGGGAAGGTCTGCGCCGCTCTGCCCGAGCTTGGCGGCGAGTTCGGCTTCGCTGATGCCGATCGCGGTCGCGGCTTCGGTGACGCTCGACTGCGCGAACGGTTCCCCGCTGAGCGGCGAGCCGAGCAGTTCTTCGAGCGATTCCTGTTCGGCCGCCGCGAACAGGGCGGCGGTCAGGCGAGCCGGTTCGTGCGCGTTCGCGACCAGCAGCGCGAGCAGTTCGTTCAGGTCGAGCGATTCGAGACCTTCGTCGATCGCCGCTTCAGGCGTCCGTTTGAGCACTTCTTCGGCGGCTTCTTCGAATTCCGGCGCTCCGGCTTTTTTCCCGGCGGCGGACGCTTCGTAGGTCGCTTCGAGCTGTTCTTCGAGGTCGATCGAGAGCTCGCCTTCGCCGAGCAGTTCGTCGAGTTCTTCATTTTCGCCGACGATCTCGGCGAGCGCGGCTTCGATCGTGTGTTCGACGCCTTTGCTGCCGCCGAGGCCGGCGACGCCGGCGAACGCGCTGATCCCGGGGCGTTCGAACAGCAGCTTCGCGAGCACCGCCGGTTCGAGCGTGCTCAGCGCCACGCCGCCGCTGCCGAGCGGAGCTTCGCCGAGCAGCGTCAGGACTTCGCCCGCGGGCAGCGCCGTGACACCGCCGGCTGGCAGCGCGACGGTCGCCGGTCGCGGGCCGCCCTCAGCGTCTGCGCCGGCCGCCGGCAGCGCGGCGAGCAGGCACAGCGCGCACGCGGCGAGCGCCGCGCACACGTGCCTGATCGCTCGCGGGCGGGCGAAGCTCACTCGGCATCCGTGTCCGGCTGCTCGTTTGCGGCTATCTCGAGCATCTCGGCGATGCGCGTGAGCTTCACGCGAGGACGTCCGCTGCGTTCGCCGAGCGAGCGCTCGTGGCGGTCGATCGCTGCCCATTCGTCGTAGGTCACGAGCTCCGGCCGGCGCTCGCGCAACAGGCGCTCGAAAGCCTCGGGGGCGGGCGCCGGAGGGTGCAGGCCGTGGAAGTCGCCGTTGCCGGAAGCGAGGTCGGCGAGCATCGCGTCGACCGTCTCCTGGGCGTCCTTCTTGTTCGTCCCGATCACGCCCGAGGGGCCGCGCTTGATCCAGCCGACGACGTACTCGCCGGGGAGCGGCTTGCCGCTTGCGGGGTCGAGCACGCGCCCGCCCTCGTTCGGGATCACCGCCGAGCGCTCGTCGAAGGGGACGCTCGGGCAGCGGGATGCCGCGGTAGCCAATCGCGCGAAACGCGAGCCCGGCGTCGATCCGCTCGCGCTCCGCGGTCGGCTCCGCGCGTAGCGCGCCGCTCGCCGCGGGGACTAGTTCGTTGCGGATGAACTCGACGGCGCCGAGGTGGCCGTGCGCGTCCGGCTCGAGCACGGCGGGCGAGAGCAGGAAGCGCAGCACGATCCGCTTCGGGCGGCCCGCGGGTGTCCGCGCGGCGTAGTCGCGCAGGATCTCGACGTTGCGGCGGCTGGTGACGTCCTCCTCGGCGCCCGCATCGGGCACGGCGAGCGCCCGCTCGAGCTCCTCGCCGTCGACGATCACGTCGGCGTCGCTGAGCTCGCCGAGCTCGAGCAGCTCGGGGTTCGTGAAGGCGGCCTGCGCGGGGCCGCGGCGGCCGACGACGACGACCTCCGCGACGCGGCTCTGCGCGAGCACCTCGAGGGCGTGGTCGGCGGTGTCGGTGGGCGCGAGCTCGGCCGGCGCGAGCACGAGCATGCGCGCGACGTCGAGCGCGACGTTGCCGTTGCCGATCACGATCGCGCGCTCGGCCGAGAGCAGGTCGAACTCGAGGTCGGTGTGGTCGGGGTGGCCGTTGTACCAGCCGACGAACTCGGTCGCGGCATGCGAGCCGGGCAGCTCTTCGCCGGCGATCCCGAGCGGACGGTCCGACGGCGATCCGGTCGCGTAGACGATCGCGTGGTAGTGCTCGCGCAGATCCTCGCGCGTGACGTGCTCGCCGAAGGTGACGTTGCCGAAGTAGCGAAAGCCCGACTGCGCGGCCGTCTTCTCATAGACGCGCGTGACCGACTTGATCTTCGGATGGTCGGGTGCGACGCCAGAGCGGACGAGGCCCCACGGCGTCGGCAGCCGCTCGATCATGTCTACCTCGAGGCGGCCGTCGCCGGCCTTCAGCAGATGCCCGGCGGCGTAGAAGCCGGCCGGTCCCGAGCCGATCACGGCGATGCGGATCTTGGAGTCGTCGGTCATCGTGAAGTGGTTGCTCTCCAGTGCGAGCGGGGAGACGTTCGATGGGCGCGGCCCGACTCGAACGGGCGACCCCCTCGGTGTAAACGAGGTGCTCTGGCCAACTGAGCTACGCGCCCCCGATCCTTGGGGGTGGTACACAAGGCTATCGAGGCGGGACCGTCCTGCCGGGCAGCAGCCTGTCCGCGCCGCGTTCGGTGCGAAGCTTGCGGGCGATGGCAAGCGCGAGCACCCGTCGGCGCATCAGCGTGATCCTCGTAGCGCTCGCGGGCTGCGTGCTGCTCGTGCTGGTGCTCGCGCAGCTGCTGCTGCCGCGGATCGCCGCGAGTCGCATCTCGGCACGTGTCGGGCGCTACGGCAGCGGCGTGAGCGTCAGCGTCTCGGCGTGGCCGGCGCTGAAGCTGCTGTGGGGCGATGCGGATTCCGTGCGCGTGCGCGCCGGCAGCCTCTCGCTGAGCCCGAAGCAGGTCGCGCAGCTGCTGTGGGAAGCGCGCGGCGCGACAAGCATGCAGGTCGATGCGGCCGCGGTGCGGCTGGGGACCCTGCGCCTCAGCGACGCGACGCTGCACAAGCACGGCAGCGCGCTCAGCGGGGCTGCGCTAGCGAGCGAGGCGGCCGTCCACGCGGCGCTGCCGGCGGGCTTCGGCGTGACGCTCCTGAACAGCGCGGGCGGCCGGGTCGAGGTGCGCGCCAGCGGCGCGCTGTTCGGCGTCGGCGCGTCGCTCGACGCGGTCGCGCTCGCGCGCGAAGGCAGGCTGATCGCGCATCCGCTCGGGCCGCTGCTCGAAGGGGTGCAGCTGACGCTGTTCGCCGATGCGCACGTGCACGTGCTGGGGGTGGGCGCGAGCGTCGCAAGCGCGCAGCCGCGCGTGTATCGTCTCGCGCTCGCCGCCTCGCTGCGCTGAGCGCCGCCCGCGGCGTCGCGAAGGGCCCTCAGGCGGCCGCGGAGAGGCTCTCGCGCGGC
The DNA here is from genome assembly GCA_963827105.1 of uncultured Solirubrobacteraceae bacterium. GTDB lineage: Bacteria > Actinomycetota > Thermoleophilia > Solirubrobacterales > Solirubrobacteraceae > Palsa-744. Next base: position 168,537 of record CAWHAB010000011.1, read on the forward strand.
TGCGGCCGGCGCCGTGGGCCGACGAGCGTGGGCAGCCCGTCGCGTGGGCTGATCGTCGGCATCTGACGAATCCGCAGGCGGAAGTCCGGGGCGACCGACAGCGTGCAATGGGACAGCAGCATCGTCGCGATCGTGCGCACCTCGAGCTGGCCGAAGCGCATCCCGATGCAAGTGCGCGAGCCGCCGCCGAAGGGGACATAGGCGCCCTTCGGCAGGGCCGCGCGGGCCTCCGGCGTGAAGCGCTCGGGGCGGAACTCCTCGGGATCGGCGAACACGTCGGGGAGGTGGTGGGAGGCCCACGAGCAGTAGTTGACGAACGCGCGGCCGGGGACGGTGCGCCCTGCGAACTCGAACGGCTCGATCGAGCGCCGCGGCCCGACCCACGCCGGCGGGTACTTGCGCAGCGTCTCGTCGATGACCATCTCGAGCTCGGGGAGCTCCCCGGAGAGCAGCTGCGCGGCGCTCGGCCGGCCGTCCTGCAGCAGCGCGTCCTGCTCGGCGAGCAGGCGCGCGACGATGTCGGGGTGCCGCGCGAGCTCGTAGAACAGGAATGAGACCGTCGAGGTGGTCGTGTCGTGTCCGGCGAACATCAGCGTCATCACCTCGTCGCGGATCTGCATGTCGGTGAGCGTGTTGGAGTCCTCGTCCTCGGCGTCGAGCAGCAGGCTGAGGATGTCGCTGCCGCGCTCGCCGCTCGCGCGGCGGCGCGAAATCTCCGAATAGATGAGCGTGTCGAGCTTGCGCGCGGCCGCCTGCATCCTCCCCCACGGCGAGCGGCGCCCACGGAACACGCGCAGCACGTACTCGCTCGCGTAGAACCCGAGTGCGTCCTCGAACAGTCCCGCGCAGTCGATCGAGCGGGCCTGCTCGCCGTCCGGATCGATCCCGAACAGGCAGCGCATCGCGACCCGCACCGCGAGCTGCCGGGTCCACCCGTAGAGGTCGATCGACGCGCCCGGCGCCAGCTGCGCGAGCGCCCCCGTCGTCTCCTCGATCACCGCGTCGGCCGAGGCGGCGATACTCTCGCGGTGAAACGCCGGCAGCATGATCATCCGCGAGCGGCGATGGAACTCGCCGTCGATCGTCAGCAGCCCGTCGCCCATCAGCCCGATCAGGTCGCGAAAGCTTCCCTCGCGCCAGCTGAAGTTGGAAGCGTGCGAGACCGTGATGTAGTGATTGGCGGCCGGCCCAAGCATGAACACGATGTTGCTGTGGAACAGGCGCAGCGTGAACACCGAGCCGTAGCGCTCGTATGCGCTCAGCAGGATCGGCAGCGGGTCCTCGGCCCATGCCCGCGTGCGTGCGGGCGAGAGGCTGGTTTCGCCGGGCGGGAAGGGGACGGTCGCGGAGCGCTCCGCGCGCAGGTCGCTGATCAGCACCGAAAGCGGGTTTGCGTCGAGCAGCGGAGGGGGACCGACGAGCGCCACGGCGCAAGCCTAGCGAAGGCTGGCCGCGTGGCCAATTGTTCGGGGGTACAGGGCCGGCGCCCGCGCCTTGGCATACTGGTAGCGCACGGAAGGTCCTGCGAGTCCTCCGGGCACATCGCGGGGGCGTAGCTCAGTCGGTTAGAGCGCTGCCCTGTCACGGCAGAGGTCGCGGGTTCGAGTCCCGTCGCTCCCGTTGAAGTGCCTGCAAATGGCGCTTCCGACGGTTTGCACCCGCGTTCGGTACCCCGTGTCGGCGCCCAACGATCCGTGCGGGCATCGGTGGTCCGTCGCAAACCGGACGCCGTTGCAGCGCCTCCCCCGCCGGCTCCGTGTGCGTGAGGGCGAGACAGGTGCGATCGCGCGTGCGCGCGCGAAGCCGCAGTTAGAGTGAGCGGGACGTCGATTTCGCCGCCTCCCGTTCGTCTTAAGCTCGACAACGCCCAGCGGGTCGCTACGACCCACGACTCCAGGAGTGACCCATGACCGGCTCGCCGACCGAAGGAATCAAGACCGTGCTGCATCCGGTGTCCGACCTGGCGACGGCCAAGGTGCTGTACACCGCGCTGCTCGGCATCGAGCCGCAGAGCGACAGCTCCTACTATGTCGGTTTCGACACCGGGGGCCAGCACATCGGGCTGGTGCCGGGCGGTGGGCCGCAGGGCATGACCTCGCCGGTGGCCTTCTGGCAGGTAGCGGACATCGAGGCCAAGCTGGCCGAGGTGACCGCCGCCGGCGCGACCGTCAAGGAAGCCCCGCGCGATGTCGGCGGCGGGCGCCTGGTGGCGAGCGTGAGCGACCCCGACGGCAACGTCCTCGGCCTGCTCCAGGATCCGTGAGCGCCGGCCCCGGCTCGCGCGCCCGACCGATCGAGACACGATGAGCACGGCCAGGACGAAGAACACGCGGGCGCCGTCGCCGCCGGCGACGGCCGACAGCCACGATCTGATCCGTGTGCTCGGCGCCCGCGTCAACAACCTCAAGGACATCAGCGTCGCAATCCCGAAGCGCCGGCTGACCGCGTTCACCGGCGTCTCAGGCTCGGGCAAGAGCTCGCTGGTGTTCAGCACGATCGCCGCAGAGTCCCAGCGGCTGATCAACGAGACCTACAGCGCCTTCGTGCAGGGCTTCATGCCGACGCTCGCGCGGCCCGAGGTCGACGTGCTCGACGGGCTGACGACCGCGATCATCGTCGACCAGGAGCGGATGGGCGCGGATGCCCGCTCGACGGTCGGCACCGCCACCGACGCGGGCGCGATGCTGCGCATCCTCTTCAGCCGGCTGGGCAAGCCGCACATCGGCTCGCCGCAGGCGTTCTCCTTCAACGTCGCCTCGATCTCGGGCGCCGGCGCGGTCACGTTCGAGCGCGGCGGCCGCACGACCAAAGAGAAGCGCAGCTTCAACATCCTCGGCGGCATGTGCCCGCGCTGCGAGGGCCGCGGCTCCGTCAACGACATCGATCTCTCCCAGCTCTACGACGACGCGAAGTCGCTCAACGAGGGTGCGCTGACGATCCCCGGCTACAGCATGGAGGGCTGGTACGGCCGGATCTTCACCGGCTGCGGCTTCTTCGACCCGGACAAGCCGATCCGGAAGTTCACCAAGAAGGAGCTGGGCGACCTGCTCCACAAGGAGCCGACCAGGATCAAGGTCGACGGCGTCAACCTGACCTACGAGGGCCTGATCCCGCGGATCCAGAAGTCGATGCTGTCCAAGGACCTCGACGCGCTGCAGCCGCACGTCCGCGCCTTCGTTGAGCGCGCGGTCACATTCACCACCTGTCCCGAGTGCGACGGGACCAGGCTCAGCGCGGAGGCGAGGTCCTCGAAGATCAACGCGATCAACATCGCCGACGCCTGCGCGCTGCAGATCAGCGACCTCGCCGCCTGGGTGCAGGAACTCGACGAGCCGTCGGTCGCGCCGCTGCTCGACGCGCTCGGCGCGACCCTCGACTCGTTCGTCGACATCGGGCTCGGATACCTCTCGCTCGAGCGGCCGTCGGGCACGCTCTCGGGCGGCGAGGCACAGCGCGTGAAGATGGTCCGCCACCTCGGCTCGGCGCTGACCGACGTCACCTACGTCTTCGATGAGCCGACGATCGGGCTGCACCCCCACGACATCCAGCGGATGAATGAGCTGCTGCTGGCGCTGCGCGACAAGGGCAACACGGTGCTGGTCGTGGAGCACAAGCCGGAGGCGATCGCGGTCGCCGAGCACGTCGTCGACCTCGGACCCGGCGCCGGCAGCGAGGGCGGTGAGGTGGTCTTCGAGGGCACCGTCGAGGGGCTGCGCGCCAGCGGCACGCTGACCGGGCGCCATCTCGACGATCGCGCGGCCCTGAAGCCGTCGGTGCGGACGCCGCAGGGGTCCATCGAGGTGCGCGGCGCCAGCACCCACAATCTGGACGACGTCGACGTCGACATCCCGCTCGGCGTGCTCGTCGTGATCACAGGCGTCGCGGGCTCGGGCAAGAGCTCGCTGATCCGCGGCTCGGTCTCCGGGCGCGACGGGGTTGTATCGGTCGACCAGGCGGCGATCAAGGGCTCGCGGCGCAGCAACCCGGCGACGTACACGGGACTGCTCGACCCGATCCGCAAGGCATTCGCGAAGGAGAACGGCGTCAAGCCGGCACTGTTCAGCGCCAACTCCGAGGGCGCCTGCCCCAACTGCAACGGCGCCGGCGTGATCTACACGGATCTGGCGATGATGGCCGGCGTCGCCGCGCCGTGCGAGGTCTGTGAGGGGAAGCGCTTCCAGGCGGAGGTGCTCGAGTACCGCTTCGGCGGCAAGGACATCAGCGAGGTGCTCGCGATGCCGGTGCTCGCGGCGAGGGAATTCTTCGCCTCCGGAAAGGGCAAGAACGCTCTCCGCGCACAAGATCCTGACCGGGCTCGGCGAGGTCGGGCTCGGCTACCTCAGCATCGGCCAGCCGCTGCCGACGCTGTCCGGCGGCGAGCGCCAGCGCCTGAAGCTGGCCACGCAGATGGCCGAGAAACGCTCTCGCCCGGCCGAGGTGTACGTCCTCGACGAGCCGACCGCCGGCCTGCACCTCGCCGACGTCGAGCAGCTGCTCGGCCTACTCGACAGGCTCGTCGACGCGGGCAGATCGGTGATCGTCATCGAGCATCACCAGGCGGTCATGGCGCACGCCGACTGGATCATCGACCTCGGCCCGGGCGCCGGCCGCGACGGCGGCCGGATCGTCTTCGAGGGAACGCCCGCCGAGCTCGTCGCCGGGCGGGCGGGACGCCCGCTGTCGCTCACCGGCGAGCACCTCGCGGCCTACGTCGGCGCTTGAGCGGGGCACTCGCGGGAGTCCGCCGGGGGCTCAGCGATGGCTCGGCAGGCCGAGCACGTGCTGGGCGATGTAGTTGAGCACGAGCTGTTGGGAGATCGGGGCCGAGCGCACCGCGCGTCGCGAGCGCCGGCACGGTCGCGAGCGCCCGTAAAGACACGCCAAACGGCAGCCCGGCGGCGCCGCTTCAGGGTGCCGGGTGCGGCCCGGCGGCGCGCTAGATGCCGAAGCTGATCGACTCTTCGGTGCGCAACGTCGTCCAGCCCTCGGCGATCAGCCCCTGGGAGAACTCGTCGATCTTGCGCTTCGGGCCGGTGACCGTGAAACCGATCTGCGTCGTCAACAGGTGCGGATGCTCGATCAGCTTGCACTCGAGCTCGAGCCGCTCGGCCCAGGCGAGCATCGTCTGCTCGAATTCGGCGCGGATCAGCTTGCCGGAGGTCGCGACCATCGTGCGCGTTTCGATCACCTCGCCGTCGCGTTCGGCGCTGTCGTGCGCAAGCTGCTCCGCGGCGGTTTCCGGCGGGTCGGTCTGCTGCCAGCGCTCGTGCTCGTCGTCCCAGTGGCTGATGCGCACGCGCGCGACGACGCCGTCGCGCCGCAGGACCTCTTCGATCGCAGCGCGGGCCGCGCCGATCGCCGCCTCGCTCGCCGCGTAGGCGAACACCAGCTCGCCGTCGTGGGTGATCACGACATCGCTCGCGACCGCCGACTCGACATCCTTGACGACGTTCGGTCCGCGCAGGTGCCCGAGCAGGCGGTGCAGCGCGCCGCTCGCGTCCTCGGCGTCGAGCTCGGCCTGCAGCCGCCAGTCCTGATCCGTCGAGTCCGTGCCTGCCTCGGAGTTCACGGCGAGGAAGGTTACGCGACGCGGGCGCACGGCCCCGCACCGGCCGCGCGCCGCCCGCCTCGCGGCGCGCGATCCGGCGTCAGTCCTGCGGCCGGCCGGCGCCGGCGAGATACGCCGCGGCATCCTCGAGGCGGTCATCGCCCCAGAACAGCTCGCCGCCGATCGCGACGGTCGGCACGCCGATCACGCCGAGCTCATGGGCGGCGTCGGTCGCCGCGCGCAGCGCCTGCTTGATCTCCGCGCCCTGGGTGCCCGCCTCGACCTCGCCCCGCGCGAGGCCGACCTGCTCGGCGGCGTCGAGGACTCGCTCCGGGAGGCTGAGGTCGTAGCCGCGCTGGAACGCGTCGCGCAGCGCCTGCACGGCGAACTCGCGACCGCACCCGGCCGCCGCGGCAAACGTCGCGGTGCGCATCGCCATCAGGTAGTTGCCCGGCCACGGATGCGGCCATCGCAGCGGCGGCAGGCCGTAGTCGCGCGCGCGCCGCTCGACCTCGGCGATCCCGGCGCCGCGGCGCTGCGCGCCGGCGAGCGCCCACGATCCGCCGCCGGTGAGCTTGAACAGGGCGCCGAGCGACAGCGGCTGCCAGCGGACCTGCTCGCCGAGCGCCTGCGCGAGCCGCTCGGCGGCGAGATACGCGTACGGCGAGCCGACGTCGAAGTAGAACGTGCAGCTCGGCGCTCGCTCAGCGCCGCGGGCCGTCATCGCGCCGGGCGCACGCGCTCGAGCGCCGCGCGGTCGCCCTCGAAGCTCACGCCCTGCTCGGCCGCGAGGTCGAGATCGAGGCCGCCGAACAGCGCCAGCACGATCGCGTGGGGGTCGCCGCTGAGCACGGCGTCGGGACTGTCGCGGCGCTCGCCGGCGGTGCGCACGGCGCCGTCGGCGATCTCGAGCTGAAGGCTCTCATCGCCGGAGCGCAGTTCGAGTGTGACCGCAGGCTCGTGCGGAGAGGCGTCGCGCAGCAGCGTCTCCGCGGCCGGGCCGAGCCAGCGCGCGCGGAACTCCTCAGCGACCGACGGGTCGGCCATCAACGGCTTGCCCCAGCGGATCAGCTCGGTCATCAGCGGGCGCAGCTCGAGCCCGCGCTCGGTGAGGCTGTAGAGCGTGCTCGCGATCGGCGGCGGCGCGACCTCGCGCGCGAGGACGCCGGCGTCCTCGAGGTCGCGCAGGCGGTCGGCGAGCAGGTTCGTCGCGATCCCCGGCAGCCCGTCGCGGAGATCGGTGTAGCGCGAGGGCCCGCGCAGCAGCAGCTCGCGCACGATCAGCAGCGTCCAGCGGTCGCCGATCACATCGAGCGATCGCGCGATCGCGCAGTACTGGCCGTAGGAGCGCATCGCTCCAGTCTAACCACGCTTGAGATAAAAGCACGAGTACTTGAGTTTCGCGTGCACAGTCGTCGGAAGCGCCTCTCGGCACGGGCGCCCGCGCGACGCGGATCTCGCCGGCCGGCGAGCGAGTTGCGCGGCGCGCGCCGGTCCGAGCGTTCGCAGTCGGCGGGCTATCATCGTCACGGCCGGTCAGCGGGGCCGGTCGCGAATCGCAAGGGAAAGAACATGTTCAAATCGATCGTGGTCGGCACCGACGGATCTGACACCGCCACGCAGGCCGTGCGCCAGGCGGTCGACATGGCGGCCGCGGTCGGGGCGACGATCGAGCTCGTCAGCGCCTATGCGCCCGTGCCCGCGCAGCGGCTGAGCGCCGAGCGCCGTGACGCCCCCGAGGACGTGCAGTGGGCGATCAGCCCCCGCCAGGACGTCGAAGTGTCACTCACGGACGCCGCCGAGATCGCGCGCGAGGCGGGCGTGAGCGTCAACACGCACGCGCGCCAGGGCGACGCCGCGGATGCGATCCTCGATGTCGCCGAGGAGCAGAACGCGGACCTCGTGATCGTCGGCAACAAGGGCATGAGCGGGGCGAAGCGGTTCCTGCTCGGCTCGGTGCCGAACAAGGTCTCCCACCACGCGCCATGCTCGGTGCTGATCGTTCGCACGAGCTGATCGAGGTGCGCTGGGCAGCCGCGCCGGCGGAGCTGCGCGGCGCGGTCGCGGTCAGAGAACGGGTGTTCTGCGACGAGCAGGGTGTCTCGCGCGAGGAGGAGCTCGACGGCCTCGACGATGATGCGCGTCACGTCGTCGCGATCGACACCGCGAGCAGCCACGTGATCGGGACCACACGGCTGCGCGTCGCGGGATCAGACGCCCGCGTCGGGCGGGTCGCGGTGGAACGCGACTGGCGCAGGCGCGGGATCGCGCTGCGGATGCTCGAGCTCGCGCTCAGCGGCGCGCGCGAGCAGGGCTGCACGAGCGCGCGCCTGGCCGCCCAGATGCAGGCGACCGCGCTGTACGAGCAGGCGGGGTTCGCGATCGAGTCCGATGAGCCGTTCGACTCGGCCGGCATCGCCCACCTGTGGATGAGCCGGTCGCTGAGCGCCGCCGGGTAGGACCGCGCCGCGATGCGCGCCGAGGAGATCGCGCGATCGAGCGCGTGCGCAACGGCGTCGGAAGGGCATTGAACGGTCACGCCGCAGATGCCGTCGCGACCGTCGTGCGCACGCGCGGCGATGCTTGCCTGCGTCTGGGGGGCGCGCTAGGATTCTCATATGCTCACGCAGGCAGACCGCGCTGCTGAGCAGCGGCGCGTGAAGCTGGAGGAGATCCAGCGGCAGGTCAAGGACGGGTCGCTGAAGATCCGCAAGATGACGCGCGCAGAGCGCAAGCGCTTCCCCCCCAAGCCCGCGCGCGAGCGCCGCAAGTAGCTCAGGCGAGGACGGCCGTCTCCGGCTCCGGCGGTCGTGCCGGCACGCCGGCTGCCGCGTAGGCGTCGGCCGCGTCGAGGGTCTCGCTGCGCAACAGCGCCTGCGCGAGGCTCTCGAGCTGCTCGCGATGCGCCTTCAACAGGCGTGTGACCTGCTGATGGGCGACGTCGACCGTCTGCCTGACCGCCTGATCGACGACCTGCTGGGTCTCCTCCGAGGTCGCGCCGGCTCCCGGCAGGAACGGCGCCTCCGCGTCAGCGGGAAGCACGGCGACCGGGCCGATCGCCTCGCTCATGCCCCAGCGCCCGACCATCTGCCGCGCGATCTGTGTGAGCTGCTGAATGTCGGACTCCGCCCCTGTGGTGATCGTCCCGTACACGACCTCCTCGGCGACGCGGCCGCCGAGCGCGACCTGGATCCTCGCCTCGAGCTCCTCCAGCGAATATGACACGCGGTCGCTGTCGGGCGTCGAGAGTGTCACGCCGAGCGCGAGTCCGCGGGGAATGATCGAGATCTTTCGCACGGGATCGGCGCCGGGGGTGAGCATCCCCACGAGCGCGTGGCCGGCCTCGTGATAGGCGGTCCGCTCGCGGTCGGCCGGCGCGAGCACGATGCCACGCGGCGAGCCGAGCATGATCTTCTCGAGCGAATCGGTGAAGTCGGCGACCTCGATCTTGTCGTGCTCGCGACGCGCGGCGAGCAGGGCCGCCTCGTTGGCGAGATTCGCAAGGTCTGCGCCGACCATGCCCGGGGTGCTCGCCGCGAGCGTTTCGAGGTCGACGCTGTCCGCCAGTGGCAGCGAGCGTGTATGCACTTCGAGGATTTCCCGGCGGCCGGTTCGGTCAGGTGGCTGCACGGCGACGCGCCTGTCAAAGCGCCCCGGACGCAGCAGCGCCGAGTCCAGCACGTCAGGACGGTTCGTCGCGGCGAGCACGACTACCGCCTCGGCGCTTTCGAAGCCGTCGAGTTCGGTCAGAATCTGGTCGAGCGTCTGCTCGCGCTCGTCGTTGGAGCCCGACACCGACACCGACCCCTGACGAGAGCGCCCGATCGCGTCGAGCTCATCGATGAAGATGATCGCCGGCGCCGCCTCCTTGGCCTTGGCGAACAGGTCGCGAACGCGCGATGCGCCGACGCCGACGATCGCCTCGATGAACTCCGACGCGGAGATCGAGAAGAACGCAGCATGCGCCTCGCCGGCGACGGCACGTGCCAGCAGCGTCTTGCCGGTGCCGGGCGCGCCCGACAGCAGCACGCCATGGGGCATGCGCCCGCCCAGGCGCCCGTAGCGCTCCGGGTTGCGCAGAAAGTCGACGATCTCCGACAACTCGGCCTTGGCCTCGTCGATCCCGGCGACATCCTTGAACGTCACGCGGATCGTCGCCGGGTCGATGCGACGCGCCTGCGAGCGTCCGAAGTTCCCGAGCGCACCCATCGCTCCGCCCGCCTTCGCCGCGCGTTTGGCGAGCAGCACGAACAGTCCGACGATCAGCAACGTGGGACCGAAGCCGAGCAGCAGCTCCGCGAGCAGCGACTGGGCCGTGCTCGTCGACTTCGCGTTGATCTCGACATCCTTTTCCTGCAGCAGCGCAGACAGCTGTGCGCCGTTCCAGAACGTCGGCACCTCGGTCGCAAACAGCGACGTCGCGGTCTTGTCGGAGGCCGGATAGTGGAGCTTGCGCTTGAAGTCTCCCTGAATCGTGTCGCCCTTCGACGAGATCGATTTCACCTCGCCGGCCTTGACCTGTTCGAGGAAATAGGGGCTGAACGGGACCGTCACCCGCTGTTCGCCCGCCGGCGCGTGGAAAAGCGCAACCGAGATCAGGTTGAACGCGAGCAGCAGCCCCGCGAACCACAGAAAACCCGGCCTCCGGTGCGGCGGCGGCGCGGCCGGCGACTGCTCGGGCGCCCCGCGCCCGTCGGGGGCCGGAGAGACACGCCAACCGCGTTTGTCACGGGGCATCGGCGGATGCTGATCGCGCCTGTCCAGGCCCGTGCGATCAGCCTCCGTCGGTGATTGCTCGGGCACCTCGCGCATGCTACGCCTTCCGATGCGCCTCGCCCGCCTCGCGAAACGGCAGGCGAGCTACGCTGCAATCAGTGCGCCCGCTCCCCACCGCACCCGTTGCCGCCGGCTCGCTGATCGTCGGCTACGCCGTCGCCGTGGCGACGGGCTCGCGAGCGCTCGGCGGCGTCGTGCTCGTGCTCGCCGGCCTGTGGTGCGTGCGCGCCTGGACGCAGCGCCATGGCGCGCGCGGCGCGGCCGCGCTCGCGTTTGTCGTGTTCACCGCGTTCGTGCTCTCCCACCTGCTCGGGCTGCTGCTCGGCGCGTGGCCGTCGGTGCTGCTCGTCTCGGCCTTGACCGGCGCCGTCGTGTGGCTGCGCGCCGACGCGCCCGCGGCCGCAGGCCGGCTGGCGATCGCACCGCCGAGAGGCTAGGTTTCAGGCGATGGCACACGCGACCACGCAAGCTCCGGGAGCGCTCGCCCCCGAGTCGCCGCCGCGAGCGCCGGCTCGTCTGGACTTCCAGATCGTGCCGCGTGCCGGCCTGCCGATCGTCGCGCTCGTGTTCGTGCTGCTCGTCGCTGCGATCGCGAGCGACAAACTGTGGCCGCTCGAGTTCATGCACGTCGTCGGCGGCGCCGGCTGGACGGTGATCGACCTGTTCCTCGGCTTCGTCCTCGGCCCGATCCTCGGCAGCCTCTCGATTCCCGCGCGGATCGAGTTCACGACGCGGCTGATGCCGAAGATGGTGCTGTTGATGCCGACGCTCGTGACCGTCACGCTCGCCGCCGGCTGGCAGCTGGGGACGAAGCTCGGCACGGTTCAGTCCAATTACTACCTGCACGGCTGGCTCGTCGCCTCATACATCGTCGTCGGCGTGATGGCGGTGATCGCGCTCGGCCTGCTCGAGCCGGCGAACATCGCGGTGCTCACCGAGCTGAAGAAGCCGCAGCCGAACCCCGCGGTGATCGAGCGGCTGATGAAACGGTTCATCTACACCTCTGGCGCGACCGGCGTTATGCAGGTCGCGACGCTTGTGATCATGACCAAGATCGCCTCCGGATGAGCGAGCGCCGACTGCCGCCGGTCACGCAGGTCGGCATGTTCTCGCTCGCGCTGATCGTCGCCGGCGGGATCGACCTCGCCGCGCACCTGCCGCGGCACGTGCCGCTCGATGTGCCGATCGCGCTGCTGTGCGCCTCGGTGCTGTTGCTGCTCGGCAACATCGTCTCGCTCGCCCGTGTCGACGGCTTCGCGTGGGCGCGCTTCTTCGAGATCTTCAAGTGGGGGCTGCTCGCCTACACGATCACCGCCGGCCTGATCGGCTACGCGTTCATCACCGACCACGTCAGCGGCGGCGCGCTCGTCGTGCTCGTGCTGTCGCTCGTCGTCTACGCCGTGCACGTGCCCGTGCTGATCGGCTTCACCGTCGCGCGCTATGACGACTCCGGGATTCCGGTCAGCGGGATCGCGCAACACTGAGCAGCGGCGGCAGGGCCCCGCTCGAGATGAGTGAGCCGAATCTGTAGCGATTGGATACAGCCGACCGCGGGTATAGCTTGCAAGCGTGATCGGAGGAGAGGTGACCCCGGGTCGGGGTGCCGCGTTTGCCGCGCGTGATCTGACGGTCCGTTTCGGCGGAATCACCGCGCTCGACGCCGTGTCGGTCGAGGTCGGGGCGGGCGAAGTACTCGGTGTGATCGGTCCGAACGGCGCCGGCAAGACGACCCTGTTCAACGTCATCTGCGGGTTTGTGCAGGCAACCTCGGGGACGCTTGAATGGAAGGGTGAAAAGCTCGCGAAGGTGCGCACCAACCGGCTCGCGGGACTCGGCATCGCGCGCACGCTGCAGGGCGTCGGCCTGTTCCCCGGGCTGACCGTCCTCGAGAACGTGATGGCCGGCGCGCAGCGCTTCCGCCGGGCGGGGATCGCGAGCGCCCTGCTCGGCCTGCCGCGCTCCGATCGCGACGAGCGCGCGCTGCGCGAGCGCGCGCTGAGCACATTGCACGAGCTCGGCTGCGAGGACGTCGCGGCGCGTCTGCCGGCGACGCTGCCCTACCCGGTGCAGAAGCGCGTCGCGCTCGCCCGCGCGCTCGTCGGCGAGCCCGAGCTGCTGCTGCTCGACGAGCCCGCCGGTGGCCTCGGTGCCGATGAAGTACGCGAGCTCGGCGAGCGCATCCGCGCCCTGCGCGGGTCGATGGCGGTGATGCTCGTCGAGCACCGCGTCGACCTCGTGATGTCGGCGTGCGACCGCGTCGTCGTGCTCGACTTCGGGCAGGTGATCGCGCAGGGCGAGCCCGAGGCGGTCAGGCGCGAGGAGCGTGTGCTCGAGGCCTACCTCGGGCGTGGAGCGGGCGGCAGTGACGCGCCGGAGGCGCCGGCGTGAGCGCCCAGGCGCTGCTCGAGGTCGAGGAGCTGACGACGGACTACGGCCCGGTGCGCGCCGTCGACGGCGTCACGCTGTCGGTGGGCGAGGGCAGCATCACGGCCGTGCTCGGCGCCAACGGCGCCGGCAAGACCTCGCTGCTGCGCACGATCTCCTGCCTCGAGCCCGCGAGTGGCGGGCACGTGCTGCTCTACGGCGAGGAGATCCTCGGGATGCCCGTCGAGGACGTCGTCCGCCGCGGGCTCGCGCATGTGCCCGAGGGGCGCGGCGTGATCGCCGAGCTCTCGACCGAGGAGAACCTGCGCCTGGGCGGGCTGTGGCGCGGCGCCGAGAGCGGCGAGCTGGGCGAGATGTACGAGCTGTTCCCGCCCTTGCGCGAGCGTCGCACGCAGCTCGCGGGCTCGCTCTCCGGAGGCGAGCGGCAGATGCTCTCGATCGGGCGTGCGCTGATGGCGCGTCCGCGTGTGCTGCTGCTGGACGAGCCGTCGCTCGGGCTCGCGCCGATCGTCAGCGCGCAGATCATGCAGCTGATCCGTGGCCTCGCCGCCGAGCGCGGGCTCGCGGTGCTGCTCGTCGAGCAGAACGCGCGCAGCGCGCTGTCGATCGCCGACCGCGGTGTCGTGCTCAACCTCGGCCGGGTGGTCGCCGACGACCGCGCCGAGGCGCTCGCCGGCGATGAGGGGCTGCGCGAAGCGTACCTGGGGTTCTGAGCGTGACGCGCTTCATCGACCTGACACTCAACGGGATCTCCACCGGAGCGATCTACGCGGCGGTCGCGCTCGCGCTCGTGCTGATCTGGCGGGCCACGCGGATCGTCAACTTCGCCCAGGGCGGGATGCTGATGATCACCACGTTCATCGCCTCCAGCGTGATCACCTCGAGCGGCTCCTACTGGCTCGGCTTCGCGGTCGCGCTCGCGTCGGGTCTCGTGCTCGGGGCGCTCGTCGAGCGCGTCCTGATCCGCCGCGTCGAGGGCGGCCCGCCGCTGAACGCGGTGATCGTCGCGCTCGGGCTGCTGATCCTGCTGGAGGCGGTCGCGGGAATGATCTGGGGCAACACGCCGCGTTCGTTCCCGCCGGCGTTCTCGATCCAGGGCTATGACGTCGGCGGCACGCGGCTGCTGTTCTCGCCCAACGACCTGTTCACGGTGCTCGTCGTGATCGCCGTCGCGGCCGCGCTGGCGGTCCTCTTCCGCTACACCTCGCTCGGGCTGAAGATGCGCGCCGCGGCCCTGCAGCCGGAGGTCGCGCGCCTGCTCGGCGTGCGCGTCGGCAGGATGTTCACAATCGGCTGGGCGCTCGCCGCGTGCGTCGGCTCGCTTGCCGGGGTGCTCGTCGCGCCGTCGGTGTTCGTCGGCCCCAACCAGTTCGACCCGATCCTGATCTTCGGCTTCACCGCGGCGGTGATCGGCGGCCTCGACAGCCCGCCGGGCGCAGTCGTCGGCGGCGTCCTGCTCGGCCTCGTGCTGTCATACGTGTCCGGCTACGAGGGCGCATCACTGGTCACGCTAGCGGCGCTCGTCGTGCTGATCGCGGTCCTGATGGTTCGTCCCAGCGGACTGTTCTCGACGCGGCGGGAGCGGCGCGTATGACGCGCCGGCTGCGCCTCCCGCAGGCGACGATGGCGCGCTCCCTGACGCTCGTCGTGATCGCCGGCGTGGCGGTGTTCCTCATCAGCGAGGCGATCAGCCCGTACGCCAACGAAGAGCTCGCGCGCGGCGGCTACTACTTCGTCGTGCTCGCCGGCCTGACGATGCTGACCGGGCTGAGCGGGCAGATCTCGCTCGGGCACGGCGCGCTGATGGCGGTCGGCGCGTACACGGTCGCGCTGCTCGTCGGCGATGAACACTGGGCGCTCGTGCCCGCGGTCGCCGCGGCGGTGCTCAGCACCGCGATCGTCGGCGTGCTCGTCGGCGCCGCCGCCTCGCGGCTGCGCGGCCCCTACCTGGCCGGCGCGACGCTGGCCTTCGCGATCGGCCTGCCGGCGCTCGCCGACAAGTACCCGAACACGCTCGGCGGCGAGAACGGCCTGATCATCAACCCGCCGACGCCGCCGAGCTGGCTCGGCGCGGAATTCCCGCTCGAGCGCTGGGAGGCCTGGATCGCTGGTTTCGGCGCGCTCGTCGTCGTGTTCGTGATGAACAACCTCACGCGCAGCGGCGTCGGGCGCTCGTTCCGCGCCGTGCGCGATGACGAGATCGCCGCCTCGCTGTGCGGCCTGCACGTCGGGCGCGTGCAGACGCTCGCGTTCGTCGTCAGCGCGGCCTGCGCGGGGCTCGGCGGCGGCCTGCTCGCGGTCGTGCTCCAGCTGGCCGCGCCCGGGGCGTTCGAACTCGGGCTGTCGCTGGCGCTGCTGACGGCCGTCGTGCTCGGCGGTCTGGGCTCGCAGCTCGGCGCTATCTGGGGCGCGGCCGTGCTCGTGCTGCTGCCGAACTGGACGAACGACCTCGCGCACTCGTTCTCGCTCTCGACGAACGTCTCCAACAACATGCCGCTGGCGATCTACGGGCTCGTTCTGATCGTCTCGATGCTGGTTTGGCCGACCGGCATCCAGGGCGCGCTACAAAGGATCATCGCTGTCGCACGCCGAAGTTCGGCCGGTGGCGGGTGATCGCCGGCGGCGCAGGCCGCCGCGGCGCCACGGACTTGACCAGACACTCAACCGCAGGAAGATGAGGAGGAAGTGATGAGGAGAGCAAACAGCCAACGGAGCTCGGCGGCGGTGCTGATCTGCGCCCTTGCCGCTGTGCTTGTCGCCGGGTGCGGCTCGAGCAGCAGCAGCAGCGCCCCCGGGGTGACCGCGACGAGCGTCACCTTCGGCACCCATCAACCGCTCACCGGACCCGCAGCGCCCGGCTACAGTGAGATCGCTCCGGCGTCCCAGGCCTTCTTCGAATACCTGAACGCGCAAGGTGGGATCAACGGCCGCAAGATTCACCTGATCATCAAGAACGACGAATACAACCCCACCCAGACCGTCGCCGTCACCCACCAGCTCGTCCTGCAGGAAAAAGTCTTCGGGATCTTCGAGGGTCTCGGTACGCCGACGCACACGAAGGTCGTCGGCTTCCTCAACGCCGCCAAGGTGCCTGACATGTTCGTCGCCTCCGGCTGCGCGTGCTGGGATAACGGCACCGCCCAGCCGTACACGTTCGGATGGCAGCCGAACTACACGATCGAGGGCAAGATCCTCGGCCAGTACATCAAGCAGCACTTCGCCGGCAAGAAGGTCGGCGTGTTCTACCAGGACGATGATTTCGGCACCGGTGGTCTGGCCGGCATCAAGGACGAGGTCCCTGCGAGCCAGATCGTCTCGACGCAGCCGTATCAGCCGGGTGGCACGAACGTCGCCCCGCAGATAACCGCGCTGAAGTCCGCCGGCGCGGAAGTGCTCGTCGACTTCACCGTGCCGATCTACACGGCACTCGGACAGCTGACGTCGTTCACGCTCGGCTACAAACCGCAACTCGTCGTCTCCAACGTCGGCATCGACCCGACCACGGTCGGCGGCCTGTTGAAGACGTTCTCCAAAGGCAAGGCCGGGACTGAACTGATCGAAGGGGCGATCACCGACGGGTATCTGCCGTCGCCGACCGCCGTCTCGAACCCGTGGATCAAACTGTTCATGAAAGTGCACGACGAATACGACAAGAGCGCGCCGTTCGACGGCAACGTCGAGTACGGGATGGCGACCGCGTACACGCTCGCGCAGACGCTTCAGCTGGCGGGCAAAGATCTCACGCGCCAGAAGCTGATCGAAGTCGTCAACAACCAGGGCGCGCAGCTGAAGGGCCCCGGGCTGGTGCCGTTCCGCTACTCGGCGACGGTGCACGGTGGCTACTCGGGCGTCGCGATGGCGAAGATCGAAGGCGGCAAGATCGTGCAGACCGGCGGGCCGCTCGTGACCGAGCCGACGTCGACCTCGCCGATCACGCCGTTCAACGAAGCGCAGTCGCCGCCGCCCAGCAGCGGCGTGACGGTTCCGTAGCCGTCTGACCGACGGATCCCGGCCGGTCCACGTGCGGGCCGGCCGGGATCGCCGTCGGCCGCTGCCCCCGCACGCGGCCGGTCAACGCGCGCGGCTGGCGCGCTACCTCCGGCGCGGTCCGTAGGGTGACGCCGCGATGGGTTCCGCCGCGCCGAAGGAGATCGAACGCCCGCGCTCGCTCGCGGAGATCATCGGCGAGGCGCTGGACATGTACCAGGATCACCCGCTGCTGTTCCTGACGCTCGCGCTCGGCGTGATCGCGCCGTATGACCTGATCGTGCTGGCGGTGACCGGCCAGGGGCCGCTCGCGACCGGCTCTCAGCAGAACATCGGGCTGTCCGACCTGCTGCTGCTGCTCGACACGATCCTGATCGGCCCGCTCGTCTCGGCCCTGCATATCCATGCCGTCGCGGTGATCGGCCGCGGTGGCAGGCCGCGGCCGGGCGAGGTGGTGCTGCGTGCTCTGAAGGTGCTGCCGGTCGTCGTCGCCGCGGTGATCGTCGCGTTCTTCGGCATCGTGCTCGGGTTGATCGCGCTGATCGTCCCCGGCGTGCTGCTCGCGCTCGGCTGGGCGGTCGTCGCGCAGGTCGCGGCGATCGAGCATGAGGGCTGGCTGCCGTCCCTGCACCGCAGCCGCGAACTCACGCGCGGGCACTACTGGCACATCTTCGCGCTCGTCGTCGTGACCGCGCTGCTGGCCGCGAGCCTCGCGCTCGCGGTCGCGACGATTCCCCTCGGCAGCAGCTCGGGAGCTCTGTCGGTCACGGTCGGCATCCTCACGCGGACGCTGACGGCATCGTTCTCGGCGCTGACGCTCGCGCTGCTGTACTTCGACCTGCTCGGGCGCCAGCGCGCGGGCCAGCCCGCGCCACCGCCCGATCCGTTCGGCTGATCGCGGCGCCCGTCGCCGCCGCGGGGGGCGGCTGCTCAGCGGGACCTGAAGCGCGCGGCCTCCTCCGAGCCGGCGGTGGCATCGCCCTCGCTGTAGGCGTGCGCGCCGGCGCCGGCGAGCTTGCCGCCGTCCACGATCAGGTACTCCTCGCGGATCGGGCGCCCGGCGAAGTGGCACTCGAGGATCTCGCGCGTCCCGGCCGCGTAGCGCGCCTGCGCGGAGAGGCTCGTGCCGGAGGTGTGCGGCGTCATCCCGTGGTGTGGCATCGAGCGCCACGGGTGGTCGGCGGGCGCCGGCTGGGGGAACCAGACGTCGCCGGCGTAGCCCGCGAGCTGGCCGCTCGCGCAGGCGCGCGCGACGGCGTCGCGGTCGCAGATCTTGCCGCGCGCGGTGTTGATCAGATACGCGCCCCGTTTCATCCGCGCGAGCAGCTCCGCGTCGAAGAGGTTCTCGGTCTCCGGATGCAGCGGCGCGTTGATCGTGACCACGTCACAGGCAGCGACGAGTGACTCGACCGACTCGTGGAAGCTGACGCCGAGCTCGCGCTCGACGTCAGCGGGCAGGCGATGGCGGTCGGTGTAGTGCAGCCCGACCTCGAACGGCTTGAGCCGTCTCAGCACGGCCGAGCCGATGCGACCAGCGGCGACGCTGCCGACCTGCATCCCCTCGAGATCATATGAGCGTGACGCGCAGTCGGCGATGTTCCAGCCGCCGTCGAGGACGACCTGGTGGGAGGGGATGTAGTTGCGCACCAGCGCGAGGATCATCATCACGACGTGCTCGGCGACGCTGATGCTGTTCGAGTAGGTCACCTCCGCGACCGTCACGCCGTGCTCGATCGCGGCCTGCAGGTCGACGTGGTCGGAGCCGATCCCGGCCGTCAGCGCGAGCTTCAGCTTCGGCGCCATCGCGATCCGCTCGGCGGTCAGATAGGCCGGCCAGAACGGCTGTGAGATCACGACATCGGCTTCGGGAAGCTCGCGCTCGAAGACAGAGTCCGCGCCGTCCTTCTCGGAGGTGACGATCAGCCTGTGTCCGGCTTCCTCGAGGAATGCGCGCAGCCCCAGCTCGCCGGAGACGCAGCCGAGCAGCTCACCGGGCCGGAAGCCGATCGCTTCGGGGGTCGGCGTGCTCTGGCCGTCGTAGTAGCGCTCGATCTTCGGGATCTCGTCACGTGCGTAGGGCGGCGGGTAGCCGTCGATCGGATCGTCGTAGAGCACGCAGAGGACGTTTGCCATGGCTGGCTCCCTTGCTCGATGTTTGACCGCTCGGCCGCGCGGCGGCGGCGCACGCGCTCAGCCGATTATGCGCCGCACGGCCCGCGAGCGCGCACTCGGACATACTTCGGCCGATGAGAGCTATCCAGATAGTCGCGGAGTCCGGGCCCGACAGCGCGCTCGCGCTCGTCGAGCTCGCCGAGCCCGACACAACGCATCCACTCAGCCAGGGCGAGGGCGTCCTCGTCGACGTCCACGTCGCCGGGGTGTCGTTTCCCGAGCTGCTGCAGAGCCGCGGGCAGTACCAGATGAAACCGCCGCTGCCCTACGTCCCCGGCAGCGAGGTCGGCGGGATCGTCCGCAGCGCGCCCGCCGGCGCGGCGGTCAAGGCGGGCGATCGCGTCGCCGCGTTCGGCGCGCTCGGCGGCTGGGCCGAGACGGTCGTCGCCCCCGAGTTCTTCACGTTTCCGCTCTCACCCGAGCTCGACTTCGCGCAGGGCGCCGGCCTGATCCTCAACTACCACACCGCCTATTTCGCGCTGGCGCTCCGCGGTCGTCTGCAGAAGGGCGAGAGCGTGCTCGTGCACGGCGCCGCCGGCGGCGTCGGGACCGCCTCGCTGCAGGTCGCCAAGGGACTCGGCGCGCGCACGATCGCGCTCGTCTCCAGCGAGGCCAAGGGCGCGGTCGCGAAGGCGGCCGGCGCCGACCACGTCGTGCAGCTCGGCGACGGCTGGAAGGACGACGTCAAAGAGCTCTCCGGCGGCGGCGTCGATGTCGTGCTCGACCCGGTCGGCGGCGATCGCTTCACCGACAGCCTGCGCTCGCTGCGCGAGAACGGGCGCCTCGTCGTCGTCGGCTTCACCGGCGGCTCGATCCCCGAGGTCAAGGTCAACCGCCTGCTGTTGCGCAACACGGAGGTCGTTGGGGCGGGCTGGGGCGCGTACGTGATGGGCAAGCCCGACCTCAACCGCGAGATCGGTGCCGAGGTCAACCGCCTCGTCGATGAGGGCTTCATCCGCCCGATCGTCGGCCAGCGCTTCCCGCTCGAGCACGCGGCCGACGCGCTGCGCCTGCTCGATGAGCGGCGCGCGACCGGCAAGGTCGTGCTCGACGTGCGCAGCAGCTGAGCCGGCTATCCGGCAAGCAGCTCGCGCAGGCCGTCGCGGTTGAGCGTGGCCGGCTCGGTCGAATCGATGAAGTCGATCAGCACGTCGAGGAAGCGCTCGGGCTCATCGAGCTGCGGGAAGTGGCCGGAGTCGGCCAGCACCTCGAGGCGGCTGCCCGCAAGGCGCTCGTGGGTCGCGCGCCCGTGCGCGGCCGGGATGATCGAGTCGTGCTCGCCCCAGACGAGCAGAACCGGGAACTCGCGCGCCAGATACAGCCTGCTCGACGCGTCGATCCGCTGGCCGCCCGGCTCGACGACGGCGCGCAGCGTGTGCAGGAACGCCGCACGCGCTCCCGCGTCCGCGAGCGTCGCGTGCCCGCGCGCGATCTCCTCGAAGTCGGTGCCGGCGCGCAGGCCGACGCGGCCGAGCAGGCGCCCGGCCAGGCGGCCGGCATCGAGCAGCCGGCTGGCGGCGAGCAGCGGCAGCACGATCTCCGAGCCCGGCAGCGTGGCCGCGCGCAGCAGCGGGCTGACGTCGCGGCCGAGGCCGCCGCTGTCGACGAGCACGAGGCGCTCGCAGCGCTCGGGGAACTGGTAGGCGAACTGCATCGCGATGCCGCCGCCGAGCGAGTGCCCGACGACGCTCGCGCGCTCGTGGCCGAGCGCGACGAGCAGGTCGCGGATGCCGCTCGCATGGGCGCCGAGCGAGTAGTCGCCCCTCGGCTTGGCCGACTCGCCGTGCCCGATCAGGTCGGGCGCGAGCACGGTGAAGCGGCGCGCGAGGTAGGGCATCACCCGCTGCCAGGTCTCCGAGCTCGAAGTGATGCCGTGGACCAGCACGACCACCGGGCCGCTGCCGGCCTCGCGGTAGGCGATGCGCTCGCCGTGCAGGTTCAGGCGGTGGACCCTGAGCGCATCAGCGCGCTCGCGATGGCGTGCGGCGGGTCGCGCCACCCGCTGGCGCCCGTCGATGGAGGTATCTGCTGGGCTCATGCTCTGCTCCTCTGCGATCGCCGAGGCAGAAGCGTAGCGAGGTGCTCAGACCGCAGCCCGTACGGGGGTTGTCCCCCGTACCGTCCGGGGGGTGTCGCGGGGCGTTCGGTGGCTCCCCGCAATGAATCCGTGGGCGCGATCGGTGAGAATGGCGCGCATGAGCGTAGCCGTCGGAGCACAGCAGGCTGCCGGCCCGCCGTCTGCGGACGGCCGGCCGGAGGGCCCGGCGCCGGAGGAGATCCAGGAGCCCGTTCTCGAGAACCTCGATCGCGCGATCACCGGCGTGATCACTGCCGTTCCGGCGCTTCTGCTCGTGTTCGCCGTGTGGCAGGCATGGGGGCGCTCGCTCGACTGGCTCGACGTGTGGATCTTCCTGGTCATGTACACGGCGACCGCGCTCGGCGTCACGATCGGCTTTCACCGCATGCTGACACATCGCGCCTTCAAGACGTCGCCGTGGCTGCGCGGCCTGTTCGCGGTGCTCGGCACGATGTCCGTCGAGGGGCCCGTGATCTCGTGGGTCGCCGACCACCGCAAGCACCACGCCTACGCCGACCGCCTCGGCGACCCGCACAGCCCGCACGTCGATCACGGCGTCGGCTGGAGAGGAGCGATGCGCGGCCTCGCCCACGCGCATGTGGGCTGGCTGTTCGACCACACCCAGCGCGGCGCCCGCGAGCGCTTCGCGCCGGACCTGATCGCCGACCCGGTGATCTCGTTCGTCGACAGGACGTTCGTGCTGTGGTCGCTCGTCGGCCTGGCGATCCCGTTCGGGCTGGGCTGGCTGATCGGCGGCTCGCTGCACGCCGGCCTCGAGGCCCTGCTGTGGGCCGGCGCGGTGCGCATCTTCGTGCTTCACCACGTCACCTACAGCATCAACTCCCTGTGCCACTTCTTCGGCCGGCGGCGCTTTGAGACCTCGGATCACTCGCGCAACCTGTCATGGCTCGCCCCGTTCTCGATGGGCGAGGCGTGGCACAACAACCACCACGCGTTTCCGACCTCGGCGTTTCACGGCATGGGCGCCGCGGAGTTCGACGTCTCCGGCCTCGTGATCGCCGCACTCGAGCGCGCCGGGCTGGTGTGGGACGTGCAACGCATCTCGCCCGAGCGACAGGCGGCGAAGGCGCTCTGAGCTGACGGCTCCCGCACGGGCGGCGCCGTGCGACGATAGCCGCGATGAGCGAACGCGCTCGGCACCCGGTTGACCTGTCTCTGCCCAGCACCGCCGCCGCCAGGCGCTGGATGCCGACGCTCGCCGCCGGGCTCTCGCTCGGCGAATACGCGCGCTCGCTCCTGCGTCGCCTCGCGTTCCTCTCGGCGGTGCTCGTCGCTGCGATCTGGGCGCTCTCCGGACAGGGCTACTTCTGGCCGGCATGGGCCTGGCTCGGGCTCGGCGTGCTCGTGCTGCTCGACTTCACCGCCGCCTGGGCGTGGCGCCATCCACCCGGGGCGGTGCGCCGCGTGGCGTGCGTCTGGACGCTCGTCGGCGTCGCCGCGGTGATCCTGATGGCGACCTGGCTGCTGACATGGCTGCTCGCTGGAGCGCGCACGTTCTGGCCGGCGTGGGCGCTGTTCGGACTGGCGGCCGCCGGCAGCGCTTACTCGCTGATCGCGCTGCAGGACCGCGTGCTCGTCGCCCACGGCCGGCGCGCCCTGCGCGCGCGGATCGACATGCTCACGCGCACGCGCCGGCAGGCCGTCGACGCGCAGGCCGCCGAGCTGCGCCGGATCGAGCGCGACCTGCACGACGGCGCGCAGGCGCGGCTGGTCGCGCTGACGCTGCAGCTCGGCCGCGCCGAGGTGCGCGTGCACGACCAGCCTGAGGTCCGCCGCCTGATCCGCGACGCGCAGGGCGAGGCGCGACTGGCGATCGCCGAGCTGCGCGACCTCGCCCGCGGGATCGTGCCGCCGCTGCTAGCCGACCGCGGCCTGGACGCTGCGGTCGAGTCGCTGGCCGCGCGCTACGGCCTCGGTACGACGGTCACCCTGGACTCCCGCCGCAGCCTCGCGCCGGCGGTCGAGAGCGCCGCCTACTTCGTGATCGCGGAGGCGCTCACGAACACCGCCAAGCACGCTGGCGCGACGCACAGCTGGGTGCGCCTGCACGACGAGCACCGGACGCTCGTCGTGACCGTCGGTGACGACGGCTGTGGCCGCGCCGACGCCGAGGCCCGCGGCCTCGCCGGCCTGCGCGCGCGCGTCGAGGCGCTCGACGGCAGCCTGTCGGTTGTGAGCCCGGCCGGCGAGGGAACGCTCGTGGAGGCGCGGCTGCCGTGCGGGTAGTGATCGCCGAGGACCTCGCGCTGCTGCGCGAGGGGCTGGTGGCGCTGTTGCGCGAGAACGAGATCGACGTCGTCGCCCAGGTCGAAGACGGCCCCGGCCTGCTGCGCGCGATCGCCGGACACGAGCCGGACCTCGCGATCGTCGACGTGCGCCTGCCGCCGACCTACAGCGACGAGGGCCTGCTCGCGGCGATCGAGGCGCGCCGGCGCCAGCCTGCGCTCGGCGTGCTCGTGCTCTCGCAGTACGTCGAGACCGCCTACGCGGGCGAGCTGATCGGCGGCGACACCGCCGGCATCGGCTATCTGCTGAAGGAGCGCGTCGGCGACGTGCGTGCGTTCCTCGACGCGCTGCGCACCGTCGCCGCGGGAGGCACGGTGCTCGACCGCCAGGTCGTGACCGAACTGCTCGCCCCGCGCGACGGCGCGAGCGAGGCGCTCTCGGGGCTGACCGCGCGCGAGCGCGACGTGCTCGCGCTGATGGCCGAGGGGCGATCCAACGCCGCGATCGCCGAGAGCCTCATCGTCACGCCGGGTGCCGTCGAGAAGCACATCACGAACATCTTCGCGAAGCTCGATCTGCCTGCCTGCCACGATGATCACCGCCGCGTGCTCGCCGTGCTCGCCTATCTGCGGCTCGTGCGCCAGCCCGATCGAGCTGATAAACAGGCGTGATCGCCTCTGAGGATCTGCTGACGCGCGTACGCGCCGAAATCGAAGCGCGCCGCGAGCAACTGCGCCCGCTGCTCGCCGAGCACGAGCAGCTGCTCGCCGCGGCAGCGACGCTCGAGGCCGAAGCGGCACGCGGCGCGCGCGCGGCGCCGAGCACGACCGCGCGCGCGCCGCGGGGCGCGTCGCAGAAGGCGATCCTGGCGGCGCTCGAACATGGCTCGCACACGGTCAGCGAGCTCGTCGTCGTCACCGGTGTATCGGCCGCGAGCCTGCGCGAGAGCCTGCGCCGCCTGCTCGCCGCCGGCGCGGTCACGCGCGCGCGCCGCGACGGCCGCGCGGCATACGCGCTCGCGGCGCCTCCGCCCAGCTGAGCGGCCCGGGCGCAGCAGCACGCGGGCGCTGGGCGCGGTGCGCTCAGCCGGCGATCGCGTGCGAGGTGCCGAGCACCGCGCCGCTTTCAGCGATCGCCTGCACGGCGACGTAGCGCTCCGGCAGGGGGGTGACGATCTGCGTCTCAAAGCCCGTGCGCGCGGCCGCGGCGACCGGCACGAGCTGGTTTGCAGAGGGCCCGCCGAGGACGCGCCAGCTCGTCGCCCGCGTGTCGCCGTTCCAGCTCGCGTAGACGGTCACCGGCGCGCCCGCCCTGCCCGCGGCGGCGATCGCCGGCGGCGTGCTCGGAGCCCCCGTCCAGGGCAGGCGATAGGCGCGATAGGACTGATAGGTGCCGTGCATGTGCGCGTCGAACAGCAGCTGGCCCTGGGCGCTGAATTCAGACAGGTACGGCTCGGCTCCCCAGCCGATGAAGACATCGCCGTCGGCGAGCGTCTGCACGCTGCCCTGGCTGGCCGAGGACAACGGCGAGGGATGCTCGTACTGCGCGCGCACAGTGTCGGTGCGCGTCTGCGGGTTGACCGCGAGCACGACGCCGCGCGACTGCGAGTGCACCCTCGGGACGGCGCCGTTGTCGAACACGCTGATCGTGCCGTTGGCGAGCACGGTCGCGTCATGCTGGTAGGCGGTCGCGGCGCCGGCGGCGAGCTGGACGTTGGAGTTGCGCCCGCCGATGCGGGTCAGGATCTGGCCGGTGAGCGTGTTCAGTTCATACAGCGCCGAGGTGTTGCGCGCGGAGATCAGCGTCCTGCCGTTGGCGAGCTGGTCGATCGAGTTGAGGTGGAAGTAGTCAAACGGCCATTCCCGGCTCGAATGCACAGGCGAGCTGTAGGAGTCGCCGAGACCGACGTGGTTGAGGCTGTGCCACTCGCGCCGCACGAGGCCGGTGCGGAGGTCCAGTTCCTGCATGATCGTGTCCGTGACCGCGCCGTCGGCCGGGCCGCCGACCGCGGAGAGGTTGCAGTCGACCGGGTCGAACGCGGTCAGCAGCGCGGTGCCCTGGGGCGTGATGTGGAAGTCGTGCAGGTCGGCTTTGTAGCCGTTGCCGGCGTGCACGCGCGCAACCAGCTGATAGGCGCTGTTGTCGATCACCTCTTCGCCCTCGCCGAAACCCTGCGGCGGGATGTACCCCTGCCACCACGTCAGCACCGGCGTGGTGCCGAGCTGCTGCACCTGCAGGTTCGTCGCCGCGACGTTTTTCGGCAGCGGGTCGAACCACACGAGGTTGCCGGCTTCGTCGAAAATCGCCGGGCCGGGCGTGCCCGGGCCCCCGTACGGCGCGACGAACAGGTCTCCGGGGCTCGCCTGCGCCGAGCGCGCGGTGACTGCGAGCACCGGCGGCTGCAGTTCGGGGCGCGAGTGGAAGTGCTGGACCTCGTTCGGGTCCCTGCCCGACGGCGCCGTCGGCGCGACGTAGGGGAGCACGTCGGGCTCGGCGACGACGAAGCGGAACGCGAACGGCGTCGTGCGCGAGGCGGACCTGACCCGGCCGCGCACGCTCACCGTCTCGCCCGGCGAGAACCCGCTCGAGGGCACGAAGCTCGCGCCGTCGCCCTGGGAGTAGCCGCGCAGATGGCCGCCGTGCGATCCCGTCTGCGAACCGCTGACATGGATGTCGCTGAACGAGCCGGCGGGCGCGCCGAGCAGGCTGATCTGCGTGCTCGGCGACGCGTCATAGGAGTCCGGCAGCGGCGAGACGGCGATGTTCGTCCCGGGCAACACATCCGAGCGGTTGAGCGTGCTCGGCATGCAGCGCGCCGAGCCGGGTGCGCTGAACGCGGCCTGCTCGGCGACTATCCGCCGCGAGGCGATCGCGAGCGTGGTGATGCTCGACAGCACGACCAGCAGGGTGCCTCCGAGCAGGGCCCTGCGCAGGACGTGATGGTTATGACGGTTGATGGTCGTCTCCATGGGGGCTTGCTTGACGAAGCAGGCATCCTAAGCGTGTACACGGCGATCCCGGGCTCGACACGACGATGCTATGTGGGGGACACGGACACGGCCTAAGAAGTTGCGAAGATGCCGACGTATCGCCTCGGCGGCCTCATTCGTGGAATTCTGCAGGGATGCGCGACACCCTGCCACCGACGCCCGCCGACGCGCCCCCCGCGGCCACGGACGCGGGTGGGCACGGGGGCACAAGCCATATCGAGGTGCTCGAGCTGATGTCCGATCTGCTGCTCGGCGTCGGCGAGGGATCGCCCCCCGACGCGTTCTTCAGCAGCCTCTGCGAGGCGATCTGCCGGCTGACCTCGATGAAGCGCGCGGTGCTCGTCCGCTATGACCGGACGCGACGGCGCGTGCGCGCCGTCGGCGCTCACGGCATCGAGCTCGACGTGTTCGCCGACCTGTTCGTGACGATCGACTCGGTTCCCGTCGCCCGCGAGGCGCTCGCCCGCGATCGGATCCTCGAAGTCGACGGCGCCGCGGACTTCAAGGTCCCCGCAGCGGTGCGCGAACTGCTCGAGGGCGTGCGCATCGTCTGCACGCCGATGGCCGCCGCCGGGCGCTTCGTCGGCGTCGTGCTGTCCGAGCGCCTGCCCGACGCGCCGGAGATGGACGAGGATGGGCGCCACCTGCTGTGGACGCTCGGCAAGGCGATCGCGATGGCGTCGGTCGCACGCGAGGTCACCGCCTATGACGAGCAGAGCCGCCAGCTGCAGCAGCGCATCGACCTCGCGCGCGAGATCCACGAGGGGGTCGTGCAGCGGCTGTTCGGCGTCTCGCTCGCACTGTCGCACCACGAGCTGCTCGACGCCGACTCGCAGGCGCGCTGCGCCCAGGAGGTGCAGACGGCGCTCGGCGATCTGCGCACGGCGCTGATGAGCCCGCTCGGGCATGCATCGCGGCCGACGACCGTGACGTTCGCCGAAGAACTCGAACGGGTGCGCGCGCTGTATCCCGATCTCGAGATCGTGCTCGAGGGCGGCACGACCGAGGAGGTGCCGGCGAGCCTCGAGGCGCTCGCCCAGTCGATCCTCCTCGAGGCGGTGCGCAACGCGCACAAGCACGCCCGCGCGACGTTCGTGAAAGTCACGCTGCACAACGACGGCAGCACGTTCGTGCTCGAGGTCCGCAACGACGGCGCGCCGCTGCACCACGACGGACGGGGCGGCGGGGTCGGGCTGCGCCTCGCGACCTTCGAGGCGCTCCAGCACAACGGCGTGCTCGAGTACGGCGAGTCAGAGCCCGGCGCGTGGCAGGTCCGCCTCGTCGTGCCGAGCGGACGATGACGGGGCGCCTCGCCGATGTCTGAGAGCTCGCGGCAGGCGACCGGCGGCGAGCGGGCGCTCGACGCAGGCGGCACGCGCCGACTGCGCGTGCTCGTCGTCGACGATCACGACGTCGTGCACTGGGGCTTCCGCCTGATGCTCGGCCAGATGACCTGGGTCGAGCGCTGCGTGAGCGCGCGCACCGGAGCCGAAGCGCTCGCCGTCTGCCGCCGCTACGAGCCGCACGTCGCGCTCGTCGACCTGTTCCTCGGCTCGGAGTCCGGGCCGGAGGTCTGCGAGCGTCTGCGCGCCGAGGCGCCGGCGCCGCGCGTGCTGCTGATGTCGGGCGCCGGCGGCATCTCGCCCCGCGCCGCCCGCGCGGCCGGGGCGGCGGGGTTCATCTCCAAGGACTGGCCGGCGCCGGAGATCGCCAAGCTGGTGCGCATGGTCGGTGACGGCCAGGAGGTCTTCCGTCACACCGGCAATCCGGCGGCGCCGACGCTGACCGACCGCGAGAGCGAGATCCTCGGGCTGATCGCCGGCGGCGCGACCAACCGTGAGATCGCCGGCACGCTGTTCCTCTCGCCGCACACCGTCAAGGAGCATACGAGCACGCTGTACCGCAAGCTCGGCGCGCGCAACCGCGCGGACGCGGTCCAGCGCGCACAGCGGCTCGGCCTGAACCGCTGAGGAGCCCGCAAGAGCGCGAACTACCCCCCCATTTGAGGGGTTCTGCGGCGGCTCGGCGAGGTCTGGTGGCGATCGCTTGGAATGGTGTCGTGAGTGTCCGGCGCTGCAATAGCGGGTCTGTTCCCCGGCCAGGGAAGCCAGACGAGTGATCTGCGCGAGCGCGTGCACGCGACCCTGCCGGAGCTGCTGGAGCGCTGCGCCGAGCTCGTCGGCGAGGACCCGTTCGCGCGCGTCGGCGAGAGCACGCGCTTCGCGCAGCCCGCGATCTTCTGCGCGAGCCTCGCCGGCTGGAATCAGCTGCGCACGAAGGTGCGCCCGTTCGCCTACGCGGGACACTCCCTCGGCGAGCTCAGCGCGCTCGTCGCGGCCGACGCCCTCGACCCGTTCGCCGGGCTCGAGCTCGCCGTGCTGCGCGGCCGCCTGATGGCCGACGCGGGCGACGGCGAGGAAGGGATGATGGCGATCCTCGGCGGGGCCGAGGACTATCCCGAAGGACTCGCCGCGGCCCACGAGATCGTGCTCGCCAACGACAACGCGCCCGGGCAGGTCGTGCTCGCCGGACCGACGGCGCGTCTGCGCGAGGCCCTGGCCCAGGCGCGCGAGGATCGCGTGCGCGCGATCCTGCTCGATGTCGCCGGCGCGTTCCACTCGCCGTCGATGGCCGGTGCGGTGGAGCCCTACCGCGCCGCGCTCGCGCACGCTGAGTTTCGCGAGCCCGCGGTCGCGGTGATCTCCGGCGTCACCGCGGCACCGTTCAGCGATGTGCGCGCCGAGCTCGCGGCGGCGATCGTCAGCCCCGTTCGCTGGCGTGAGGTGATGGCTGCGCTCGCCGCGCTCGGCGCCGAGGAGTTCATCGACTTCGGGCCCGGGCAGGTGCTCGCGAAGCTCGTGCGCCGCAACCTGCCCGACGGGCGCGTCCTCGATCTGCACGCCCTCGCCGACCCGATCGCAGCGGGGTCGGTGAATGGCGGCTGAGGCGAGCACGCTCGAGGCAGCGGTCGCGTTCCCGGCGCGCGCGCCGCGCGTGCTGCGCACGGCCGGCATCGTCGGGCTCGGCACCGCGCTCGCGCCACGGCTGATCCCGAACGCGCAGATCGGCGCGCAGCTCGGCGTCGCCGATGAGTGGATCGAGCGGCGCACCGGGATCCGCGCGCGCCGCTACGCCGCACCGGGGCAGCGCGTCAGCGAGCTCGCCAGCGCGGCCGGGCGGATGGCGCTCGAGGACGCCGCGATCGACGCCCGCGAGATCGACATGGTGCTCGTCGCGACGCTCGCCGCGGATGAGATCACGCCGTCGGCGGCGCCGCTCGTCGCGCAGGAGCTGGGGATCGGCAACGTCGCGGCGATCGACGTCGGCGCGGCCTGCGCGGGCGCGATCGCGGCGCTCGCCCAGGCGACCGCGTGGATCGAAGCCGGCCACGCACGCAACGTGCTCGTGATCGCCGCGGAGATCCTCTCGCGCTTCATCGACCACGACGACCGGCGCACCGCGCCGCTGTTCGGCGACGGCGCCGGCGCGATGCTCGTCTCCGCGGACGCCGCCGGGCAGATCGGGCCGTTCGTGCTCGGCAGCGACGGCGCCGCCGCGAGCGCGATCCGCGTCACGCGCGAGCGCGGGATTCTGGAGATGGAAGGCCACGAGACGTTCCTCGCGGCGACTGAGCACTTCAGCGAGTCGACCGAACAGGTACTGCGGCTCGCCGGCCTCGAGCTCGCCGACATCGACCTGTTCGTCTACCACCAGGCCAACGCGAGGATCCTGAGCGCGGTCGCCGAGCGCCTGCAGGTCGAGCGCGAGCGCGTCTTCGACTGCATCGCCGAGCTCGGCAACACGAGCGCGGCGAGCGTCCCGCTGGCGCTCGCCGAGGCGGTGCGCACAGGTGCGCTCAAACCGGGTGCGCGCGTTGTCCTCGGCGCCGTCGGCGCCGGGCTCGTATGGGGCGCGAACGTGATGACGTGGGGCGGCTCGTGAGCCGGGCGGAGGGCTGCGCGCTCGTGACCGGCGCCTCGCGCGGCATCGGCGCTGCGACCGCCGCCGCGCTCGCCGCCGACGGCTGGCCCGTGGGGGTCAACTTCCGCAGCGGCGAGGCGGCCGCGGCGGAGACCGTCGCGCGCATCGAGGGGGCCGGCGGGAGCGCGCTCGCACTCGGCGCGGACGTGACCTCGGCGGAGCAGGTCGAGCAGCTGTTCGAAACGCTCGAGCAGCGCTACGGCCGCGTGCTCGTGCTCGTCAACAACGCGGGCGTGCGCGCGGACGAGCTCGCGCTGTCGCTGAGCGACGCCGACTGGAGCGCGGTGATCGACACGAACCTGTCGGCCGCGTTCCGCACGACCAGGCACGCCCTGCGCGGCATGATCCGCGAGCGCTTCGGCCGCGTGATCAACATCGCCTCGGTGATCGGGCCGCGCGCGAACGCCGGACAGGCGAACTACGCCGCCGCCAAGGCGGGGCTGATCGGGATGACCAGGACGATCGCCGTCGAGGTCGCGCGCCGCGGCGTCACGGTCAACGCGATCGCCCCCGGGCTGATCGACACCGACATGACCGCCGACCTCGACGGCGAGCTGCTGAGCGCCGTGCCGGCGCGGCGCGCGGGCCGGCCCGAGGAGGTGGCCGCGTGCGCGAGCTTCCTCGCCTCCGAGCAGGCCGGCTACGTCACCGGCTCGACCCTCTACGTCGACGGGGGTCTCGCCGCGTAGGCGCCCGGGCGAGCAATCGTGATTCACCACACCAATCCAAACGAACCGGAGGAAGCCAGATGAGCACAGCTGTCAGCGAGGAGCAGATCGAGAAGGTCGTCGTCGAGTCGCTCGAGACGTTCGGGGCCGAAGCAGACCAGATCACCCGCGAGGCGACGTTCGAGGAGCTGGACATCGACTCGCTCGACCTGGCCGAGCTCTCGCAGATCGTCCACGAGCAGTTCGGGGTCGAGCTGAAGGGCGCGGACGTCGCCGAGATCAAGTGCGTCGATGACGCGATCAAGATGATCGCCGCGCGCGCATAGGACATGCAGCCCGTCGTCGTCACAGGAGTCGGGGCGGTGACGCCGCTCGGCGTCGGCGCCGCCACCCTGCACGAGCGCTGGAGCGCCGGCGAGGTGGGGATCTCCGGCGGCGAGGGCGCCTGCGGCGAGTTCGATCCGCGCGAGTTCCTCTCCGCCAAGGAGGCGCGCCGCGCCGACCGCTTCACACAGCTCGCGCTCGGCGCCTGCGCCGAGGCGCTCGCGGACGCCGGCTGGGAGCAGGCGCCGCCGTATGAGCCCGAGCGGATCGGCTGCGTGCTCGGCAGCGGCGTCGGCGGGATCGCGACGCTGACCGACGGCCAGGACACGCTGCGCGAGCGCGGCGCCGAGTCCGTGCCGCCGCTGTCGGTGCCGCTGATGATGAGCAACGCCGGCGCGGGCGCGCTGTCGATGCGCCACGACCTGCGCGGCCCCTCCTATGCGATCACCTCGGCGTGTGCCTCCGGCGCGCACGCGATCGGCGCGGCGCTGCGGATGCTGCAGAACGGCGAAGCCGACGCGGTCATCACGGGCGGCTCGGAGGCGCCGCTGACACCGCTCGCGCGGGCGGCGTTCAGCGCACTCGACGCGCTCTCGCCGAGCGGCATCTCGCGGCCCTTCGATGCCCGTCGCGACGGCTTCGTGATGGCCGAGGGCGCGGGCGTGCTCGTGCTCGAGCGAGCCGATGCCGCCGCCGCCCGGGGCGCGCGCGTGCGCGGCACGATCCGCGGCTACGCGGCGAGCTCCGACGCGCATCACCTGACCGCCCCGCGCGACGACGGCGCCGGGCAGGCCGCGGCGATGACCGCGGCGCTCGCCGACGCCGGCGCCTCCGCGCAGGAGATCGACTACATCAACGCGCACGGCACCTCGACGCCGCTGAACGACCGCGCCGAGACCGGCGCGATCAAGCTCGCGCTCGGAGACCGCGCGAAGCAGATCCCGATCTCCTCGACGAAGTCCACGATCGGGCACCTGCTCGGCGCCGCCGGAGCGGTCGAGGCGGTCGCCACGCTGCTCGCTCTCGGCGCGCGGATCGCGCCGCCGACCGTCGGGCTGTCAGAGCCCGATCAGGAGCTCGACCTCGACTATGTGCCCGGCGCCGCACGGCCGCTCGCGGCCGGCCGCGAGCGCCCCGCGCTCGCCCTGTCGAACTCGTTCGGGTTCGGCGGCCACAACGCCGTCCTCTGCCTGGAGGCGCCATGAGCCTTGCCCTGCTTGAGCGTCCCGATGAGCGTCTCGGACCGCTCGAGCGCCTCGAGGTGCTGACCGACCCCGGTTCGCTGCAGCTGCTGCGCACGCAGGTGCGCTCGCGCCGCATGGGTGAGCGCGCGCAGGCAGGCGACGGCGTGCTCGCGGCGCACGCGCGCGTCGACGGCCGCCAGGTCTACTGCTACGCGCAGGATGCCTCCTTCGCCGGCGGCTCACTCGGCGAGGCGCACGCCGAAACGGTCGTCGAAGTGCTGCGTCTCGCCGGCCGCGCGCGCGTGCCGGTGATCGGCTTCATCGAGTCCGCCGGCGCGCGCATGCAGGAGGGCCTCGCGGCGCTGTCCGGATACGGCTCGATCTTCCGCGAGCACGTGCGCCTGTCCGGGCTCGTGCCGCAGATCTCGATCGTCTGCGGTCCCTCCGCCGGCGGCTCCTCCTACGGCCCCGCGCTGAACGACTTCGTGATCATGACCGGCCGCGCGGCGATGTTCCTGACCGGCCCCGCGGTCGTCTCCGAGGTCACCGGCGAGGACGTCGACATGGCCGGGCTGGGGGGGAGGAGAGTGCACGAGCGCAACGGCGTCTGTCACTTCACCGCGCCGACCGAGGTCGACGGCGCGCTGATGGCGCGGGACCTGCTCGACTACCTGCCCCAGCACTCCGGCGAGTCGCCGCAGATGTGGCCGCCTGTGCCCGCGCCCGAGGGTGCGGCCGAGCGCGCGGTGCCCGCGCAGGCGCGCAAGGTCTATGACATCCGGCATCTCGCGAGCGCGCTCGTCGACGGCGGGCGCCTGATGGAGGTCAGCCCGCGCTGGTCGCGCAACCTGTTCTGCGGCTTCGCCCGCCTCGAGGGCCGCTCGATCGGGATCGTCGCCAACCAGCCCAAGCACCTCGGCGGCGTGCTCGACGCCGAATCCGCGCAGAAGGGGGCGCGCTTCGTGCGAATGTGCAACTCGTTCGGGCTGCCGCTGCTCGTGCTCGTCGACACGCCCGGCTTCCTGCCCGGCTCGCGCCAGGAGAAGGACGGCGTGATCCGCCACGGTGCGAAGCTCGTGCACGCGTTCGCCGAGGCGACCGTGCCGACCGTGACGGTGATCATCCGCAAGGCCTTCGGCGGCGCCTTCATCGCGATGAACTCGAAGGCGCTGGGCGCCGACTACGTGTTCGCGTGGCCCGACGTCGAGGTCGGCGTGATGGGCGCCGAGCAGGCCGTCGGCATCCTCAACCGGCGCGAGATCGCCGCGGCCGATGATCCCGCCGCGCAGCGCCGGCGCCTCGCCGGTGTCTACGCCTGCGAGCACCTCGGCGTCGAGGGCGCGAGCGCCGACGGCTACGTCGATGAGGTGATCGCACCCGGGCAGACGCGCGAACGCGTCGCATCGTGCCTCGAGGCGCTCGCCGGCATCCACCGCCCGGAGCTGCGCGCGAGCAACATCCCGCTGTGATGCTCGAGGGCCGCCGCATCCTGATCACGGGCGTGCTCGACCGCCACTCGATCGCGTTCACGACCGCAGCGCGCGCGCAGGAGCTCGGCGCCGAGGTGCTGCTCAGCGGCTTCGGGCGCACCAAACGGATGACCGAACGCGCCGCCGGGCAGCTGCCGCAGGCGGTCGACGTGCTCGAGCTGGACGTCAACAGCGCCGCCGACATCGAGCGCCTGTGCGGCGAGCTAGAGCGGCGCTGGGGAGCGCTCGACGGGCTCCTGCACGCGATCGCCTACGCGCCGCCCGACGCGCTCGGCGGCGGCTTTCTCGACACGCCGCTCGAGAGCGCCGTGACCGCGTATCAGACGAGCGCGTTCTCGCTGAAGGCGCTCGTCGCCGGGCTCGCCGAGCTGCTCGCCGCCGCGCCCGCCGGGGCCGGCGTCGTCGGGCTCGACTTCGACGCCGGCGTCGCCTGGCCGTCCTATGACTGGATGGGCGTCGCCAAGGCCGCGCTCGAGGCCGTCTCGCGCTACCTCGCGCGCGAGCTCGGCCCGCGCGAGGTGCGCGTCAACCTGATCTCCGCCGGCCCGATCGAGACGCTCGCCGCGGGCGGCATCCCCGGCTTCTCCCAGCTCGCCGACGTGTGGTCCGCGCAGGCGCCGCTCGCCTGGGACGCGAGCGACCCGGGGCCGGTCGCCGACACCGCGTGCTTTCTGATGTCGCCGCTCGCGCGCAGGATCACCGCCGAGATCCTCCACGTCGACGGCGGCTACCACGCGATCGGCTGCGCGTCGCCGCCTGCGCCGGCGATCGCCGGAGCCGACACGTGAAGAGCGGCTCGATTCTGCTGACCGGGGCGACCGGCTTTCTCGGCATGGACATCCTCGCGCGCCTGATCGACAGGGGCGATCAGGAGCTCGTGCTGCTGATCCGCGGCGAGGACGAGCAGGCGGCAGCCGGGCGCCTGGCCGACGTGCTCGCGCGACTCTACGACCGTGCCCCCACGGCCGCCGAGCGGATTCGCGTCGTGCGCGGCGATCTGACCGAGCCCGGCCTCGGGCTCTCGGCGCACGATCGCGCGTCGCTGATCGGCTCGGTCGAGCGGATCGTCCATTGCGCCGCCTCGATCTCGTTCGAGCTGCCGCTCGAGCAGGCGCGAGAGATCAACGTCGCGGGCGTCGAGCGCGTCATCGAGCTTGCCCGCGAGATCGCGGCGAAAGGCTCGCTGCGGCGGCTCGTCCACGTCTCGACCGCGTACGTCAGCGGCCGCCACGCCGGCGAGTTCGGCGAGGACGATCTCGACGTCGGCCAGGAGTTCCGCAACAGCTACGAGCGGTCCAAGGCCGAGGCCGAGCGGCTGCTCGGCGACGCACGCGACCTGCCGCTCGTGATCGCGCGGCCGAGCATCGTCGTCGGCCACAGCAAGGGCGGCTGGACGTCCGCGTTCAACGTCCTCTACTGGCCGATGCGGGCGTTCGAACGGGGGCTCCTCGAGGAGGTCCCCGCGCGCGAAGACTCGATCGTCGATTTCGTGCCGGTCGACTACGTGACCGACGGGATCCTCGCGCTGCTCGACCGCGAGCACGTCAGCGGCACCTATAACCTCGTCGCCGGCGCGGACGCGCTCAGCGCCGGCGAGCTCGTCGCGCTGCACTCCTCGATCTCCGGACGCCCGCCCGTTCGCTTCGCGCCGCAGGAGACCGCCGGCGGCCTGCCCGCCGGAGCGGAGACGTTCGTGCCCTACTTCGACGTGCGCTGCCGCTTCACCGACGGGCGCGCGCAAGCACTGTTCGACGACGCCGGTGTGCACAAGCCGCTGCCTGCCGACTATCTCGCGTGCCTGCTGGACTTCGCGCGGAGCACAGCGTGGGGCAAGCGCCCGGTCTCGCGCGAGGCATCGCTGCTGCGCGCATAACGACGCCCTACGCGGCAGGGAGCTCGCCCGTGCCTTCCGGCCCTCTCGTTCGTGGCCTGGCGCGCAACCTCGTGCCAGGCCCCTAGAGCAGTTGCTGCACCTCGACGCTGGTCGTCTCCCGCCGCTCACACAACGCTGTTGATCTCAACCTTTTCTTCGTTCGTCTGACGTGCTTTGACCGACAGTCCGGCCTGTTCAGGAGCGTCGGTGCCCGTTTTGATCTGCAGGGTCTGCTTGAGCCCGCCTTCAAAGCTTTCCGGCTTCTGTTTGCCTCCTTTGGCCGTCGCGAACGTCCACAGTCCGGTGTTGAGCCGCATTGTGTCTGACTCGAGCTCGGCGATGACCGCGCCTGTGATCGCGACGGATGTGCTGCCGCATGCGAAGTCTGCGATCGTGCTGCCAGAGCCGGGTTGAAGGGCCAAACCAATTTTGTCCTTGGCCGGGCCTTCTTTGCTCGCGAGGATCACGCCGAGTTTTCCCGTCAGGGGCTGAAGTTCGATTTCGCCTTCGCCGGCGCCGTTCTGGCAGCTTTCGCCCGAAAGCCTGCAGGCGCTGAACGTGAGCGCCACGTTCCTCACCGTGCCCGTACCGCTGTATTCGCCTTCGCCGGCGGCGCCCTTACATGTGACCAGCTGCCCACCGCTTTCCAGCCGAAGCTCTGTGCCTTCCTTCATCGTCATGTCGAACCTGACCTTGGCGAGCGGCTGCGTGCCGCCGAACGCCGGGTACCAGTCGTACGTGTCTTTGCCGCTCGCCTTCGTGCAGGCCCCGTTATCGTATGTACCCGCCCCCTTTTCCGCAGCCTTGACGCAGCGGCCGAATTCGGGCGGAGATGCCGTTCCGGGAGTCGTGAAGAGTTCTTCCAGGCCGCTGCTCACTCCGCCGCCGCTACGCGCCACGAGCCGGAAGTAGTAGTGCGTGTTCGGTTCAAGTCCCGCTGCCTGCGCGGAGACTGCGACCGGCGTGGTACCCGAGCCCGGGAGTTCCGTGCAGGAAACGCTCGCGCCGAGCAGCATAGTCGTGCCGTATTCAAACTGGCATTCCGTCGCCTGAGCGCCGTTTGGGTTAACGCTGCCATT
The DNA here is from genome assembly GCA_963827105.1 of uncultured Solirubrobacteraceae bacterium. GTDB lineage: Bacteria > Actinomycetota > Thermoleophilia > Solirubrobacterales > Solirubrobacteraceae > Palsa-744. Next base: position 205,318 of record CAWHAB010000011.1, read on the forward strand.
CAGCGTTGCCCCTGCGCTCGTGATTTCCGTGGCACCCAAGGTGCTCACCGTTGGCGGCGTGAGATAGGAGTATTCATCGGCTGGGCTGGTTGTGCTGGTGCCCGCGGTGGTGCTGACGGTCACGCCTACGGTGCCTTTGCCGGCGGCTGCTTCGGCTGTGATCACGCTCGCTGATTCGACTTTGAAGCTTTTTGCGGGTGCCGCGCCGAACTTGACTTCTTTGGCGCCGTTGAGGTTGCTGCCCGTGATCGTCACCTGGGTGGCGCCCGCTTCTGGGCCTTCCTTCGGTTCGATCTTGCTCACCGTTGGCGGCGTGAGATAGGAGTATTCATCGGCTGGGCTGGTTGTGCTGGTGCCCGCGGTGGTGCTGACGGTCACGCCTACGGTGCCTTTGCCGGCGGCTGCTTCGGCTGTGATCACGCTCGCTGATTCGACTTTGAAGCTTTTTGCGGGTGCCGCGCCGAACTTGACTTCTTTGGCGCCGTTGAGGTTGCTGCCCGTGATCGTCACCTGGGTGGCGCCCGCTTCTGGGCCTTCCTTCGGTTCGATCTTGCTCACCGTTGGCGGCGTGAGATAGGAGTATTCATCGGCTGGGCTGGTTGTGCTGGTGCCCGCGGTGGTGCTGACGGTCACGTCTACGGTGCCTTTGCCGGCGGCTGCTTCGGCTGTGATCACGCTCGCTGATTCGACTTTGAAGCTTTTTGCGGGTGCCGCGCCGAACTTGACTTCTTTGGCGCCGTTGAGGTTGCTGCCCGTGATCGTCACCTGGGTGGCGCCCGCTTCTGGGCCTTCCTTCGGTTCGATCTTGCTCACCGTTGGCGGCGCCAGAGGTTCGACGGTGAACGCGTGCGAGGTTGATACGGCGGCGTACGCCGGATCGCCTTCGAACCTTGCGCTCACGCTGTACGAGCCGGCCGAATCGTGAAGCGTCACGCTGCATGACGCGATCCCGCTCGCCGCCGTCGTTGCTTCGCAGCTCTCGGCACCAACGGCGAATCGGATCTTCCGTCCTTCGAGTCCGTGCGTCGTGCCGTGATCGTAGAGCGTCGCGGATAGTACCGGGGATTGTCCTTCGATGGCAGACGTGGTGCCGGTGTAGTTGATGTCGGCCGGATTGTCGTCCAACTCATTGAAGATCGGTGACCCCCAGCCGGTCGCCTCGTCCCACCCTTTCGCTGCTGCGAAGCCGTTGCTGCCGGTCTGGATGTCGTGGAAGTCGTTCGCGTACGTCGTCGAGTCGTTACCGAGCGAATAGAGCAAGGGGGCGGCGAAGCCGATTCCCGGGCGCCCGGATGCAGCGTTGGCCTTATCCCAGACAGCTGACGCGCCGGCCCATATCGGGGCTGCAAGGCTGGTTCCACCCACTTCGTAGATGGTGCCTTCGACGAGCACGAACGCCCCACATTCGGTCCCGAAGGTTTCGCCTGACGGGCTTTCCCTGCCTCCGTAGCACGAGTCCGCGGAGACGTCAGGAATGGCGCGCCCGCCGCACGAGGTGGAAGGCCATTCGAGCGGAGTTCCGACGCCGGTCTGCCATGCCGGTCGTGTCTGGCTGTTGCTGCAGCCGCCATCGTCGAGCAGCGCGTTCTCCGACTGCCATTCGCTGTTTGGGCCGAGGTGCAGTTCCGTGCCGCCGACGTCGACCACATTCGGGCTCAGCCCCGGGCAGTCGGTTCCGCGTTCGGCGCCGTTGTCGCCCGATGAGAAGTAGAACGTCTTACCGGTGCTCACACCGGCCTGCAGGATTTTTTCAAACCCTGCAGGAACACTGTTGCAGGAAAAGCCCCAGCTGTTGGAGATGACGGGCACTTTCGATGTGGCCGCGTCATCGAGGACGGTTTCCAGCGTGGCTTCCGTGTTGTTGACTCCGAGCCAGTATGTCTCGTGGATACCTGGTGCCACTGCGTGTGCGACCTCGGTATCGAGGGCCACCTCGTCCTTCCCGTTGATCGTTGAGGAACCGCCGACCTGGATGAATTCCAGGCCGTTGGCCCCGGCGCCGCCGATGGTGAGCGCTGTCGTGCCGGTGTCTGCGGCGTATTTCGTGTAATCGCTTTGGGGGACTGTCTTTCCCCACAGCGTGAAGCCGATCGTCTGGCCTTCGCCGCTGCCGGTCAGGTCATACGCGCTGCGCAGATCGGTGCCGAAGAAGCCGCAGAATACGGGTTGGCTTTTGCTGTTCACGCAATGGTCTGTGCCGTCAGCGCGAATGTCGTTGTAGTCGGAGAGCCCTCCGATCCAGTCTACGTGCAGAGACGATGGCAGCGATGGACTGCGATCGTTGGCGTAGAATTCGCGCGCCTGAAACGCGTAGTTGTTGATCGTGATTCCGAACGCTTGCTCGACCGCCGCGATCGACCCGTTGACGTGGACAAGCGAGTTGTCCGCTGAGGCCCCGGCGACATGCAGACCCAAACCACGCAGCCACGTCTCTACGGCGCGGAGTTCGCCCGCGGTGGGAGCAAAGCGCGCGCGGTACTGCGCAGGAGTGAGATAGTGCCCGTACGAGCGACTGCCGGGGGTGCTGGCGGCGCGGATCAGTTCTTCGAGCTGAGCGGGTTCGCGAGTCGCGAGGTCGATGTTCAGACTCACCGCGGCGCTTTTGCTTCGCGCACCGCGCAGATGCGCGAACCCGCGTGCGACGGGACCAGGGGTGTCGTCGTGGAGTGACAGCGATGGAGGCTGCGCCCAGGCGAGATCGGGGTACAGCGCGACACGCGAGGCTGCGGCCAGGATTGTGATCGCTATCAGTGCTGAGGCCCAGCGGCATAGGTACCTGCTCGCCTGCCCTTCCCCCCCATGCATAGGCGGACAGGATACTCCCAAAGTCGCCGGCCATCCAGCGGTTTGCGCGGCAGTCCCCCGAGGGTCTGACCGCCCGCTGCATGACGGCGGATCACGCGTACGTAGCGCGGCGGCGCCGGTCGGGCGCGGCGGCGCCCCCAACCATTCCGTCGTGCGAGTTCGTCCCACGCCTGCCGTACCCGCCGTGACCAATCCCCAGCGTTCGCCCCGACCGCCATCCCACAGCGCCCACCCGTATGCCCCGCGGCCGCCCACCGGCGTGCCGCGGGGCATTGGGCACCTCGGTCTACCTGTGCCGCGCCTCGCAGCGCCTGAGCGCCTGCGCGGCGCGGTAGCGGCGGGCCCCCAGGCGCTTGCGCGCGAGCGCCGCGGTGAGCAGCTGATCAACGTGGCAGGAGGTCGAGGCGGTGGCGGCCTCGCTGCTGGTCAGACTGATCGTGACGACCGTCCCGAGCTGTTCGAGCGGGGGCGGCGTCGGGCCGAAGTATTCATCCTCGACGTCATTGCTCGCCGATGCGACGATCACGCCGAGGTACTTCGACTGGGGGAGTCGCCTGCCGGGCGGACTCGGAATGTTCGGTTCGAACGTCCCGGCGCCCGTCAGCACGAACGGGAACGACGTGCCCTGCGGGTCCCCGCCGAGCCCGCCTTCGCCGCCGTTGAACACGAAGCGCGACCGGACGAACGGGATCGGCCCGCTGCTGCTTACCTGCACGGCGCCTGCTTTCAGCCCGACGGCGCCGGCGTGGTGAATGGCCGTGGTGAGCGCTTCGGCTTCGCTGACGGCCGCCTGCGCCGTCGTCGCTCCGACACCGGAGGCAAGGACCGTCACCGCGGCGGTGATCATGAATTGTCTGACTGACTTCATCGCTGTTCCTCCTTTGATGTGAATCAGCACGCTGCGACGTTGGCGTTGCCAGCCCCGTTCCCGAGCGGTTGGATGCAGGTGTTGCCTTCTTCGGCGAAGTATTCGGCGCCGTTCCAGTTGACCCAGCCTTCATAGGGGATGATGCTCTTGTTCGTGTACGCCGTCTCCTCCGAGCCTTCATACGACGGCTGCGTTTCGGTCGCTGCCTCCATCCCCGCCTGCTGTTCGATCATTTTCGCCGACCACCCCCCGCCGAACGTCGGTCCCGCCGACCACACCGCGCTTTCATTCGGGATGCGGTAGTACGTGTGCCAGTTGCCGTTCTTTTCCGGGATATCGGAGATGGCGTACCAGTTATACTGGCCGCTGTGGGTCGGCAGGGTCGAGACTTCGACGTGAAAGACGTCGGGGTTGGTGGGTGATAGCTCTGCGAAGAAGAGGTGCGGCAGCTGGTCGCAATATCCGCGGCCAACCAGCTGACCGGCCTCGATCCATCCGTCGTCGCGACTTTCCGGTGTAACCCACATCTCATTCGTGACAAACGCACCTTCGGCACAGCCGTAGACGGTCGAGAAGTGCGTATCCTGCAGCCCGATCGTCGCGTACGTGTTGATCCTCGCGACCGCGAGTGAGTAGCAGTGGTGGCCTTCACCCATGCTGCAGTGGTGGTAGGGGTTTGTGCCCCAGCTGCCCTGGGCGGTCGCGGTCGGCAGCACGGCCGCCGCGAGCAGCAGAAACGGCAGTAGGTAGCGTCTGCGCATCAGGCCTCCTCAATCGATGTGACCCGGTACCGCGGCCACCATGACTTGTGTCAGGAGGTTGTAAATCCGAGGCGGCGCGACCGCAACGTGCGTCTCTGACTATTGTCTGCGGTGATTCGCGTCCGGCGACGGCCCCGCGCAGGGCCGCCGGCGGGCCGGCGCGACGCTCAGAAGACGGGCGTCTCGGTGTAGTCGCCGAAGACCTGCTGCAGCGACTCGATGATCTCGCCCTCGCTGGCGTGAGCGCGCGCGCAGCTGAGCAGGGGCTCCATCAGGTTGCGATCCTCGTGCGCCGCGTCCTCGCGCAGGCCCGCGAGCGCGCGCTCGACGGCGGCCGAGTCACGGCGGCGCGCGCGGCCTGCAGACGGCCGACCTGCTTGGCTTCGAGCGCCGGGTCGACGCGCAGCGTCGGGATCGGCTCCTCGTCGCTCGCGACGTACTGGTTGACGCCGACGACGATCCGCTCGGCCGCGTCGATCTCCTGCTGCAGCGCAAACGCCGCGTCGGCGATCTCGCGCTGCGGGTAGTTGAGCTTCGTCGCCGCGACCATCCCGCCGAGCTCGTCGATCTTCGCAAAGTACTCATATGCGCGCACTTCCATCTCGTCGGTGAGCGCCTCGATGAAATAGGAGCCGCCGAGCGGGTCGACGGTGTTGGTGACGCCGGTCTCATGGGCGATCATCTGCTGCGTGCGCAGCGCGATCGTGACCGCCTCCTCGGTCGGCAGCGCGAGCGCCTCGTCGTAGGAGTTGGTGTGCAGCGACTGCGTGCCGCCGAGGACCGCCGCGAGCGCCTCGATCGCCGTGCGCACGATGTTGTTGAGCGGCTGCTGCGCCGTCAGGCTGACGCCGGCGGTCTGTGAGTGGAAGCGCATCTGCCACGAGCGCGGGCTCTTCGCGCCGAACGTCTCGCGCATCTCTTTCGCCCAGATGCGACGGGCGGCGCGGTACTTGGCGATCTCCTCGAAGAAGTCGATCTGAGCGTTGAAGAAGAACGACAGCCGCGGCGCGAAGTCGTCGACGTCGAGGCCGCGCTCGACCGCCTGCTCGACGTAGGTGAGACCGTCCTTCAGCGTGAACGCGAGCTCCTGCTGGGCGGTCGAGCCGGCCTCGCGGATGTGGTAGCCGGAGATCGAGATCGGGTGCCAGCGCGGCATCCGCCGCGTGCACCACTCGATCATGTCGCCGCACAGGCGCATCGCGGGGTCGATCGGGAAGCACCACTCCTTCTGCGCGATGTACTCCTTGAGGATGTCCGCCTGGATCGTTCCCGACAGCGCCTCGGGAGGCGCGGGATGCACCGGGTCGGCTTCCGCGGCGGCGACGTAGAAGGCGAGCATGATCGCCGCGGGCGCATTGATCGTCATCGACACCGACACCGCGCCGAGATCGATCCCGCCGAACAGCGTCTGCATGTCATCGAGCGTGTCGACCGCAACGCCCTCGCGGCCGACCTCGCCGAGCGAGCGCGCGTGATCTGAGTCGTGGCCCATCAGCGACGGCATGTCGAAGGCGGTCGAGAGCCCCGTCTGGCCATGCTCGAGCAGATAGTGAAAGCGCTCGTTCGTCTCCTCGCTCGTGCCGAAGCCGGCGAACTGGCGCATCGTCCACAGCCGCCCGCGATACATCGACTCGTGGATGCCGCGCGTGTAGGGGTAGGAGCCGGGCAGCCCGATCGGGTCCGCCGCGCCGCCGATCCCGGCCGGCAGATCCGCGGGGGTGTAGAGCTCCCGCACGGGCTCGTCCGAGAGCGTCCGGAAGCTCGGCTGGGTGCTGGGCTTCGCGCTGACTGCCATGACCGCCGCCAATGCTACCCGTCGCGCTAGCCTCGACCGCGGTGATGCGCTCAGAGCTCAGCGGTCTGATCGGCGCGGAGCACGTGCTCGAGGCGCCGCCTGCCTCGCCCTACAACCACGACTGCTCGCGGCGGCGAGGCGTCGAGGGGCGCGCCGACGCGGTCGCGCTCCCCGGCAGCGCCGCCGAGGTCGCGGCGGTGGTGCGCTGGTGCTACGAGCACGACGTGCCGCTCGTGCCCCGCGGCGGCGGCACCGGACTGGCCGGCGGCGCGGTCGCGACCGACGGCGGCGTCGTCTGCTCGCTCGAGCGCCTGCGGCGCGTACGCGAGCTCGAGCCGGCGCTGTGGCGGATGCTTCCCGAAGCCGGCGTGAGCACCCGCGATGTCCAGCGCCTGGCCCGCGAGAACGGCCTGTTCTTCGGCCCCGACCCGGGCGCCTCCGAGCAGTCGCAGATCGGCGGCAACGTCGCGACGAACGCCGGCGGGCCGCACGCGCTGAAGTACGGCGTGACCGGTGCGTGGGTCGCGGGGGTCGAGGTGGTGCTCGCCCCCGGCGAGCTCGTGCAGGTCGGCGGCTGGGCCGCAAAGGACGTCGCCGGCTATGACCTCAAGAGCCTGCTGATCGGCTCCGAGGGCACGCTCGGGGTGATCACCGCGGTGATGCTGAGACTGCTGCCGGCGCCCGAGGCAGCGTGCCCGCTGGTCGTCTTCCTGCGCTCGCGCGCCGAGGGCTGTGCCGCGATCGGCGCGGTGTTCGAGGCCGGCCTGCAGCCGTCGGTGCTCGACTTCCTCGACGGCACGACGCTCGCGATGCTGCGCCGCGTCCTACCCCGGCGGTCGTCCCCGCCGAGGCGGACTTCGCGCTGATCGTCGAGCTCGACGGAAGCGCGCTGGAGGTCGCCGAGCAGCGTGCCGCGCTCGTCGAGCTGCTCGCCGGCGCCGCGCTCGCGATCGATGAACCGAACAGCGCTGAGGCGCTGTGGCGCTGGCGCGACGGGGTCAACGGCGCGCTCACCGGTGTGCGCGGGGCGAAGGTCAGCGAGGACGTCGTGTTCCCCCGCGAGCGCCTGCTCGAGGGCGCTCGAGCGCTTCGAGCAGATCGCCAACCGCCACGGGCTGCGCTCGTGCTCGTTCGGCCACGGCGGCGACGGCAACGTCCACGCGACCGTGCTCGTCGACCCCGCCCAGGCGGCTGAGCTGGACGCCGCGGATGCGGCCGGCGAGGAGCTGTTCGCGACCGTGATCGAGCTCGGCGGCTCGGTCGCCGGCGAGCATGGCGTGGGCTGGCTGAAGCGCGGGCGCCTAGAGTCCCAGTGGCCCCCACGGGCGATCGAACTGCACGAAGCAGCTCAAGCGACGTGTTCGACCCGAAGGGCCTGCTCAACCCCGGCACGAAGCTGGCAAGGTACTCTGCCCGCGCCGGTGACAACCAACTGAAAGGACGTACCTGATGAACAAGTCACAGCTGATCGAGGCGGTCGCCTCCGACAGCGGCCTGACGAAGGCAGACTCGGCTCGCGCGATCGAGTCGCTGCTGGACACCGTCACGAAGACCCTCAAAAAAGGCGACGAGGTAGCGATCACGGGCTTCGGCAAGTTCTCCGTCGTCAAACGGGCCGCGCGCCAGGGCGTCAACCCGCGCACCGGCGAGAAGGTCAAAATCAAAGCTTCGAAGGCCCCCAAGTTCTCCGCGGGAGCCACGCTCAAGCAGGCCGTGAGCCCGAAGAAGAAGTAGCGTCGCAGTAATGGCGCTCGTCACCGAGCTGGAGCTCCCCGCGTTCGACTACACGGATGCGTCGATGCGCGGGGATCGCTTCCACTCGCAGGCGATGCGCGAGCGGGCGCGAGCGAGCCGCGGCTGGCTCGCGCAGGGGCCGTTCGGGTGCATCGTCCTCGACCGCGAGTCCGCCGAGTTCTTCCTGCGCTCGCGCGCCGCGATCTTCCCCGGGATGAAGATCGCCGAGATCTTCGAGGTGACGAGCGGGCCGCTGTACGAGCAGATGCGCCGCAACATCCTGCACGTCAACGGTCCTGACCATTCGCGCCTGCGCAGCCTCGTCAACCCCGCGCTCTCGCCGCGCGCCGTCGAGCGCTACCGCCCGGCGATGCGCGAGTTCCTCGCGGAGCTGCTCGGCGAGGTGCGCGCCGGCGCCGGCGGCGCAGACGGTGAGACCGTGCGCTGCGAGTTCGTCGAGGCGTTCGCCAAGCCCTACCCCTCGCTCGTGATCGCGAGCGTGATGGGCGCGCCGCTGCACGACGCGCCGAGGCTCCATCACTGGTCGAACTGGATCCAGCGGCAGTTCGATGCGATCAGCATGGCCAGCGAGCGCGAGCAGATCGAGCAGGCCGTCGGCGAGTTCTACGAGTACGCCGAGGAGCTCGTACGCGTGCGCCGCGAGAGCCCCGGCGACGATCTGATCTCGAAGCTGATCGCCGCCGAAGAGGAGGGCGAGCGCCTCTCCGACGTCGAGTGCATCAACCTCGTCTTCAACATCCTCGTCGGCGGCGTCGACACGAGCCAGAGCCAGCTCGCGCATGCCGTCCGGCTGCTCGCCGAACACCCCGAGCAGTGGCAGCTGCTGGCGAGCGACCCGGCGCTCGCCGAGCAGGCGGTCGAGGAGGCCCTGCGCTACGAGCCGATCACGCCGTTCACCGCACGCATCCTCACCGAGGACGTCGTGTTCCGCGACGTGACGTTCCCGCGAGGGGACGATCGTGATGGTCTGCGCGTTCACCGGCAACCGCGACCTCGACGGCGAGCAGGCCGCCTCGGCCGATCGCTTCGACATCACCGTCGAGCGCGATCGCGCCCGTCCGCTGACGTTCGGCGCCGGCGTGCACTACTGCCTGGGCGCCAACCTCGCGCGCGCCGAGCTGCAGGAGGGCACTCGCGTTCCTCGCGCAGCACGTGCACGGCCTCGAGCTCGACGGCGAGCCCGTGTTCGACGGCGTCTCCGGCATCTACGGGCTCGCCGAGCTGCCCGTCAGCTCTCCCTCTGAGCCGCCCGCAGCGTCTCGCCCGGCTCTCCGCGAATCCCGCGGATATGGAATAATTCGGCGAGGGGCATCAGAGGTCTCGTAAGGACATGAGGGTGAGATGTTGTCGTCAGCCCAACGAGATCAGCGACGCGGCCCGCGCCGCAGCGCTCGCCCTGGTGCTCGCCGCCGCCGTCGCCGGCGCAGCCGGGACAGCCCACGCCGGCGAGTACCACGTCTATTCCTGTCGGACGCCGACCGGCGAACCAGCGCGCCCGCGGATGGGTGGAGCGGGTCGGTCGCGGCAGGGGGCGCACCGACGATTACGCCGTAGACACATGCGGCGAAGGCGGCGCGCTGATCGCGGCGCTCGGGGACCAGACGGGCACGTGCGCGTACACGGACATGGCGACGTGGGCGTTTCGAAGCTCCCGCGGACACGACGATTGTGAGCCGCGACTCTCTGGCGGGCGGGCGACCTGACGGCGGACGCCGAATCGGCCACCTACCAGTTCTGGCTGGCCGGGCCGAACGAAAACGAATGTCTTCGAAGAATGCATTTATCAGTCAGGGATGCGAACGGCGAGGGCGAATCTGGCGAGCCACTGTCGAGCGCCAACCGGTGTCTGGTCCCGCCAGCAACCTCGGTACTCGACTCTATATGTCACTCGTCGTGCGGGGGGCCTTCGGGAAGTCGAATGCGGCGATGGCATTCGGGGACCCCAACGGCTACGCGGCCGACGGTCTCGCTGTACGCGGCGGACATCACGCTCGAACAGACGCGCGGGGCCGACGGCGGGCGAACGTGAGCGGCGAACTGGCGAGCGCGCCGACGGTGGGTGGCACGAGCGATCTGGCGTTCAGGCGTCGGACCCGGCTCGGGCGTGTATGAGGCGCTGTTCAGCGTCGACGGCCAGCTCGTGCAGAGCAGCGTGGTGGACGAAGACGGTGGTCGCTGCAGGAGCGTCGGCGCGGCGCCGGACGGCACGCCGGCGTTCCTCTACGTGCAGCCGTGCCTCGGCTCGGTGAGCGTCGACGTGCCGTTCGACACGACGGCGGTCGCGAACGGGCGCACCACCTCGTCGTGAGCGTGATCGACGCGGCGGGCAACGCGGCGCCGGTGCTCGATCGCGAGGTCGACGTTCGCGAACGCGGCGCGGCCGGGGCCGCCGAACGGCGTCAACGCGTCGCCGCAGGCGGCGCTGGCGGTGCGCTGGGCGCGCGCACGGCGAAGAGAGCCTGACGAGTGGCTACGGGCGCGCGCAGGCGGTCAGCGGCAGGCTGCTCGACTCCGGCGGGACACCGATCGCGGATGCGCAGATCGCGGTGACGGCGCTGCCGGCGTTCGAGGGTGCGCGGCCGCTGGCGATGGCGAGTCCGCGCACCGGGCGCGGACGGCCGCTTCAGCGTCCGCTGCCGCGGCGGCGTGTCCTCGCGCACGCTGCGCTTCGCGTACAGCAGCCGCCTCGGAATACACCGCCTGTCGCCGCACGCACGCTGACGCTGAACGTGCGCGCGGGCGTGTCGCTGACGGTCGCGCCGCACACGGCGAGCGTCGGCAGCAGCATCTTCTTCCACGGCCGCCTGCGCGGCGGGCCGATCCCGAGGGACGGCAAGCAGCTCGTGCTCGAGGCGCGCTCGCCGGGCAGCCCGTGGCTCGAGTTCGACGTGGTTCGCACGAACGCGCGCGGGCGCTTCCGCGCGAGCTACCGCTTCAAGTTCCCCGGCCCGGCGTCCTACCAGTTCCGCGTGCTCTCAGAACCGGAGTCCGACTACCCGTTCGCGGAGGGCTCCTCCGACGTGGTGGCCGTTCGCGAGCACTGACGCGTCCTCGGCAGCGGCGGCGGATATCGTGCGCCTCCGGATGCGCGCGACCGCCGGCCCAGAGGCTCCCACCCAGCTCTCGATTTGCGTCCGCTGAGGATCGGCATCGATGCGCGCGCGGCGGTCGAGGTGGCGGCCGGGCGCGGCCGGGTGGTGCGCGAGCTGCTGTGCGCGCTCGCTGAGCGCGGCGACGAGCACGTCTACCGCTGCTACGCGCGCAGGCGCTGGGAGGAGCCGCTGGACGGGCGCTTCCAGTGGCGCGAGATCGAGGCGCGCGACCCTCTGTGGCACCTGCGTGTCGCCCGTGCGGCGCAGCGCGAGTGCGACGTGTTCCTGTCGAGCAACTCCTACCTGACGCCGCTGTTCATGCGCACGCCGGCCGTCGCGATCGTCTATGACCTCGTCACGTTCGAGCCGGCGATGCGGCCGAACCGCCGCTCGGCGGTGATCGAGCGGCTCACGCTCGGCGCGTGCGTCCGCCGCGCGGCCGCGCTGATCGCGATCTCGCAGGCGACCGCGGACGCGCTCGCCGCGCGCTTCCCGGCGGCGGCCGCGCGGACGACCGTCGCGCTGCTCGGAACCTCGCCTGCGCTCGCGGAGGCGCCGCCGGACGAGTCACTGCCCGCGCCGGGCTTCGTGCTCGCGGTCGGCACGCTCGAGCCGCGCAAGAACCTGCCGCGGCTGGTCGCGGCGTACAGCGAGCTCGACGCGGCCACGCACGCGCGCCATCCGCTCGTCGTCGTCGGGGCGCTCGGCTGGGAGACCGGCGAGACGCTCGATGCGCTGCGCCGCCTCGGCGACCGCGCGATCCTGCTCGGGCACATCTCCGACGCGATGCTCGCGGAGCTCTACCGCCGCTGCTCGGTGTTCTGCTACCCGTCGCTCGGCGAGGGCTTCGGCCTGCCGGTGCTCGAGGCGATGGCGGCCGGCGCGGCGGTCCTGACCGCGGCGAACACCTCGCTGCCGGAGATCGGCGGCGACGCGGTCGAGTACGCCGACGCGAGCGACGTGGCGAGCATCGCGACCGGGCTCGGGCGCCTGCTCGACTCTCCCGAGCGCCGCGCAGAGCTCGCCGAGCTGGCGCTCGCGCGGGCGCGCGAGTTCTCCTGGGCGCGCTTCGCAGACACGACGCTGTCGGTGCTCGAGCGGTCCGCGTGCGAGCGCTGAGGCAGGCGCGCGCGAGGCTAGCCGGCGCGGCCGGCGAGCACGTCGCTGTAGATCCGCTCCATCCGCTCGACGTAGCTGTCGAGCCCGTACTCGTCGTGCAGCCACGTGCGCGTCGCCGCGAGGCCCTCGCGGCCCTCGCCCGAACGCCAGCGCCGGATCGCCGCGGCGGTCGCCGGCGGGTCCTCGGCGGGGACGACCTGGACGCCGTCGTGGCCCGCGAGGACGTCGTAGACGCCCGCGCCGGGCGTCAGGATCACGGGCGTCCCGGAGGCGATCGCCTCGAGCGGCGCGAGCCCCCACGCGTAGCGCTGGCTGAGGATCACGAACACGTCGGCCGCGGCGTAGGTGTCCTTCAGCTCGGCCTCGGAGAGCGATCGCCGTGGCAGCGTCACGCGGCCGCCCAGCTCGCGTGCGCTGATCTGCGCGGCGAGCCGGTCGGCGTAGGCGGGGTCGACGTGGTCTGAGCCGGCGATCAGCGCATGGATCGAGGGGTCCTCGGACAGCAGCGACATCGCCTCGATGAGATCCTCGAAGCGGCGGTGCTCGACGAGGATCCCGGAGCCGACGACGAGGAACACGTCGTCGGGGATGCCGAGGCGCGACCGCGCGGCGGCGCGCTCGGGCGGGTCGAAGAAGTGCTCCGGGGGTCCGACCGGTGCGAGCAGCGCGTCGCGGTGGTAGCTGCGGCGGACCATCTCGACCTGCTGCGCGCTGAGCACCGCGATCGCGCGCGCGCGGCGCGCGTCGAGCAGGTCCGGCCACGTCAGCGCCGCCTGCGCGACGCGGTGCAGCGGCGAGCGCTCGCCGGTGATCGTCAGCTGCGGCACGATCGCGCGCTCCCACAGCGATTCGTCGTTGCGCGTCCACACCAGCGGCGCGGAGATGCGCCCGGCGGCGATGCGCCCGGGGCGCAGCGCGAGCCACTCGTGCGCGTTGACGACATCCGCGTCGGCGGGCACCAGGCGGGCGACCTTCGGCATGTCCAGCCAGAAGTGGCGCGCGAGCGCGACGTTGCCGGCGGGCAGCTCGGAGACGCCGCGCCTGACCGAGCGGATCTCGAGCTGATCGGCGGCGTAGGAGAACTCGCTGCCGGGCATGAAGTCGTGACACGCGATCGTCACGCGGTGCCCGCGCGCGATGAGGCCGGTCCCCAGCTCGAGCATCAGCCGCACACCGCCACCGCCGCCGGCCTTGCCGCCGACGTGATGATGGACGAGCGCGATGTGCATGTGCGAGAGCCGGCGGTGCTGCGAGCGCTGCGCCGGGCCGTCCTCGCCGGGCGGAGCGACGTCGACGGTCCAATATCCTCAGGCGGGAATGGTAGCCATGCTCCCGGCCGACGGTGATCCGCCCCGAGCCGACGCGCCGGAGCAGCACGCCCTGCGGATCCTGATCTTCAATCCCTCCTACCCGCCGGTCGCATGCGGGGTGGGCGACTACACGCGCGGCCTCGCGGCGGCGCTCGTGCGCGACGGGAACGACGTCACCGTGGTCACCGGCGCGACCTCGACGCCGAGCGCCGCGGGACCCCCGCGCGTACTGGCGCTGCTGCGCACCTGGGGGGCGAGCGCTTTCGTGCGCGCCTGGGGGCGTTTCGCCCGGCCGCGCCCCGACGTCGTCGTCTCGGGCTTTCCCGCGGTCGTCGCGGGCGACTACTCGCGGCTGCTGTATCTGCTCCCGGGCCTCGCGAAGGTGCTGCTCGGGCGCGTGCGGACGGTCTTCATCGTGCACGAGTTCATCCGCACGGGCGAGGCCGAGCGGCGCCACCTCGCACTCGCGCTGCGCGCGGCCGACCGCATCATCGCGGTCACCGAGGCCGAGCGCGACGCGATCGCGTCGCGCTATCCGTGGGCGGCGGCGCGCACGGTCGTGCGGCACAACCCGGTGACGGTCCCGATCGCCGAGCGCGACGAGGAAGCGGAAACGCGCATGCGTCGCTCGCTCGGATCGCCGGAGCTGCGCGTGATCGCCTTCATCGGCTCTCTCGGCGGTCCTGGCAAGGGCTTTGAGGATCTGCTCGAGGCGCTTGCGCTGACGCAAGCGCTGCTGGTGGCCACCGGCTCACTCGATCCGGCGAACGCCTACCACGCGCAGCTCGCCACGCAGATCGAGCGGCTCGGGCTCGGCGAGCGCGTACGCTGGCTGGGCTACGTCGCCGATGACGACGTCGGGCTCCTGCTACGCGCCGCCGACGCGGTGGTGCTTCCCTATCGGGGCGGCGCCGAGAGCGGCTACACGAGTCTGCTCGCCGCGCTCGTCAACGGCGCGGCCGTGGTCACAACGCGCGGGGGGCAGAATCCGCCGTGGCTGCGAGACGGCGAGACTGCGCTGCTCGTCGAGCCGCAGCAGCCCGCGGCGCTTGCAAGCGCGCTCGAGCGCCTGCGGGGGGACGAGCGTCTCGCCGCCCGCGTGCGCGCTGCCGCGAGCGGGCTGTCCTTCGGTTGGGCTGGGCTCGTCGAAGCCGTCACCGCACGCGGGTATATATCGGCCGACCCACCACCGACCGCCGCGCCCACAGTGCCCGGCGCACCGGTGCCGCAGCATCCTGCGTCACCCAGCTAATCCTCGCCGCGAACGAACGCTCCGTAGAGGAAGGTGTAGTCCTTGCCCGCGAAATGGATCGGCGGGCTGCCGGTGTCCCGGATCGCGTTGCTCGGGTCTGCGACAGGATGCAGGTTGTGTGTCTGTGCGACCGCGACCAGAGCCTCGATTTCCGCGGCGTCGAAGATGCGCCAGTCAAGGTCGAACATGCGCTCGGTGGTGACGATCTTCTGTGGCCAGTAGTCGGTCGTGAAAACAAACACACCGCCTGGGCGTAGCAGGCGGCTGACCTCGCGACACAGCTCCTCGTCCGGCACTCCATGCTCGATCACGCTGATCGCGCTGACACCCGCGAAGTGACCGTCGGGCCATGGCGTGGACAGCAGGTCGCCGACCGAGTAGTTGATGACGTCGGCGTCCGGCATCTGCAAGACGGCGGGATTGAGATCGATCCCGTACAGGTTGCGAAAGCCGAGCCGCTTCAAGGCGGGCAACATGTCGCAGGCAAAGCAGCCGATGTCGAGAATTGCCTCAGCAGGGTCGAGCCGAGCGACGAATGCGTCCACCGACCGCTGCACGTCCCACGTCTTGAGAACGAGCGCTGGATCGGGGCGGCGCAGCAGGCGCCGGGCCATCCGGCGCGCCGCGCCAACCTCGGGTGCGGGGTCGAGGAGACCTCGTTCCTGCAGCTCCCGGTCGGCCTGTGCGATCTGGCTCTGTTCTTGCAGGGCGGCGAACTCGAGCAGGGAGACCCCGCGGCCGGTCTCTGATGCGCGAGCGTCGGTCAACGTGGCCGTAGCCTATCCCGAATCCTGTGGCGCGATCGCAAGACGACACGTCGATTGAAGGCCTGGGCGCCGGCGAAGGCGGACAACGGCGTCAACGCATAGGTCAGGCGATAGATCCGGTTGCGCAGCGAGGGGTCGCTGTACACCATCGCCGCCAGACGGTCGGCGGTCGCCTCGTCCCCGCGGCCGTTGCGGCGGCTCTCGAGCTTCCCGGCGAGCAGCATCCACGGGGGGAACTCGTTCGTGATGACGCGGCGAATGTCCGTCGCCTCCTGGCTGTGCGGGGGGAAATAGGCGCTTGCGAGGCGGTGATACCCGTCGACCGCCTTCGCGTAGCGGTCGAGGATCCCGTGATCCATGAACGAGTCGTTATCCGTCCGCTTGAACAGCAGCGACGCGGCGATGTAGTGGAGGCGCAGGCCGCGGGGGATCATCCGCAGGATCTGGGCGACGTGGGCCCACAGGCTGCCGATGAACTCCTCGTCGGGGCCGGCCGCGTCCCAGCTCTCCTTTCTGACGATCAGCGATCCGGCGAAGCTGAAGAAGGCGACGGTCGTCTGCGCGCACCCGAAATATTCGCGGCGCTCGCGCTCGGAGCTGAGGTCGAACTCGCGGTCGGTGGCGATGCGGGCAACGGGGTGCTCTCGCACCGGCTCCATCTCATAGGTGCACAGCGTGAAGCCGCAGAGGTACAGATCGCAGCCCGAGCCGAGGCGCTGGAGAACCTGCTGAACGGCGTCCGCTTTCATCACGTCATCGGCGCAGAAGATCCAGCAGTATTCGCCGTGCGCGAGCTCAACGGTGCGCAACATGTCGCGATCGATGCCTCCGCGTGCCTCCTGGCGGTGGTAGTGAACGGCCTCGCCGAGACGCTGAAAGGACGCAACCACATCGGCGGTGTCGTCGGTGGAGCCCCCGTCGAGAACGACCACCTCGACCCCGTCGGTGAGCTGCGGCACGATGCTCGCCAGCGTGTCACCGATGAACGCGCCGAAGTTGTAGGTCGGTATGCAGATCGAGAGTCGCACCGCGCGCTCGGCGTTGGCCATCTCTCCGCCCCTAGCTTCGTGAGCTGCAGCTCATCCGCAGGACAACGACCGAGCGAGCCTGCCGCCGCCGCTCACGCCTCAGGGGGACCCGACGACGCGAACGTCGGGGAGCGGCACGATGAACTTGCCACCGCCCTGAAGGAACTCCTGCTCGCGTTCGATGAACTCCTCGAGAAAGTGCCACGGCAGCGCCAGGTAGTAGTCGGGTTTCATCGCGCGCGAGTCCTCCTCGCTGATGATCGGGATTTTCGTGCCGATCGTCTCGGAGCCGAACTTGTCGGGGTTGCGGTCGGCGGCCGCCTCGATGTAGGTGCTGTCGAGGCCCGCGTACTGAAGGATCGTGTTGCCCTTCGTCGAGGCGCCGTAGACGTGGATCTTCTTGCCTTCCTCGTGCAGCTTCTCGCACATCGCGACGAGCTCGTCGCGGACGCGCTCCGCGCCCAGGCGGAAGCTCTCATACGGCTCGGGCGAGTCGAGCGCCAGCTCGAACTCCTTGACGCGCAGGGCGGTCAGCGCCTCGAGTTGCTCGGGGGTGCGCTGGTGCTTGCCGGCGTGGCCGATGAACAGCCTGATCGAGCCGCCGTTCATGTCGTTGAGCTCCGCGGAGATGACTTCCAGGCCCTCCTCGCCGACGAGCCGCTCGATCACCGCGAGCGAGTAGTACTCGAGGTGCTCGTGAACGATCGCGTCGAAGGCGTTCGCCTCAAGCATCATCGGCAGGTAGTGCAGCTCTATCACCCAGATGCCGCCCTCTGCGAGCGCGTCGGCGACATCGGCGACGAACGTGCGCGGGTGCTCCAGGTCGTAGAACATCGCGATGCTCGTGATCGCCTTGGCCTTCTGGTCGGGGCGGCGTTCCTTCAGCGCCGCCGCCGAATAGAAGTCGTTGACGACGTCATAGCCCTTGGCGATCGCGTAGCGCGCGACGTCGGAGGGGTCGAAGCCGAGATGGCGCAGTCCGTCGGTCTGGTAGCCGTCGAGCAGCGTGCCGTCGTTGCAGCCGATGTCGACGATCAGGTCGCCGGACTCCAGCGCCACGATCGTTTCGACGCCGCGCGCGATGCCGTGCAGGTTCTCGGTCATCGTGCGGTTGACGCCGCTGCGGTACCAGTAGGAGCTGTAGAGGATCGAGCCGGGCACGGTGTGCTTGGTCTGGATCAGGCCGCAGGCCTCCTGGTCGGCGGTCATGTCGCAGCGCACGAGCTCCAGCGGGATCGCGCGCTCGACCGGCTGATCGCCGCCGGGATCCGCGAATGCGCCCGCGATCCGCTGGTCACCGAGCGACAGCACGGGCGCCAGGTGCGCGCAACCGCAGATGCGGCAGGTCGTGCGCGTGATCAGGCTGGTGCGAGGGACGGGCTTGCGCGTGGTCATAGATTCCTCCGTCGAAAAGCGATCGGGGCGGCACTATGCCACAACGGCCAGCCGAATCGGTCGCGAAGGCTACGCCGCGTGAGTCATGCCTACAATCGGGGCTTGCTCGCCGCAGGGGTTGCCGAGGATTTGTGCCCGCCCGTGTCCACGGTTCGCGCCCCGGCTGGCATCGAACGCTGATGACAGCGCCTGACGCAACGCCTCCGCTGCCGGAGGACTTGGCCGTGGACGTGCTCGACACGCCGCGGGCGGGGCCCGCCGCGTTGCGTGGCGGCGCCCTGCGCAGCGGCGCCTACGTGCTCGGCATCCTGCTCAGCCTGGTCTCCGCCCCGTTGCTGATTCGTCACCTCGGCCAGGTGGAGTACGGACGCTACATAACGGTGATCGCGCTGGTCACGATCGCGGTCGGCCTCAGCGAGGGCGGCGTGAACGCCGTCGCTCTGCGCAATTACACGAACCACTCGGGGGACGAGCGCACGCGGCTGATGGCGAACGTCCTCGGCGTGAGGATGTTCCTGAGCCTCGCCGGCCTGATCGGCGCGGTCGCGTTTGCCGCGCTTGCGGGCTATCCGAGCGACCTGGTGCTCGGCACCCTGCTGGTGGGCATCGGGATGGTCTTCCAGGTCACCCAGGACCTGCTCGATGTGTCGTTGCAGGCGACGCTGCTGTTCGGCCGCGTGACGGCCGTCGAGTTTCTGCGCCAGCTGATCGGCGTCGCGCTGGTCATCGCGCTCGTGATCGCGGGAGCCCAGCTCGTCGGCTTTTTCCTCGTCACGATCCCGGCGGGGCTGATCGCGCTGCTCGTCAGCATGCGGCTGGTGCGCGGCCTGTTCCCGCTGTGGCCGGCGTTTCATCTCCGCTTGGCGAAGGAGCTCCTGCGTGAAACGTTCTCCTTCGGCGTGGCCGTCGCGCTGAACACGGCGTACTTCCGAGTGACCGTGATCGTCATGTCGCTGGTCGCGACCGCCGTGCAGACCGGCTACTTCGCGATCTCCTTCCGCGTGGTCGAAGTGCTGATCGGCGTGCCCGGCCTGGTGATGGCGGCGGCGTTCCCGATCCTGACCCGCGCCCAGCGCGACGACCAGGAGCGCTTCGCGCACGCGGCGAGGCGGATGTTCGAGCTGGCGCTGCTGCTGGGGGTGTGGCTGGCGGTCTGCCTCGAGCTCGGTGCGGGCTTCATCGTGAGGGTGCTGGCCGGACCGACGGCGCAGCCCGCGGTCGACGTGCTGCGCATTCAGGGCCTCGCGGTGATGTTCACGTTCGTCGCGGTTGCGTGCGCCTACCCGATGCTCTCGATCGGGCGCCAGCGCGACCTGCTGCTCGCCAACGGCCTGGCGCTCATCGCCGCGCTGAGCCTGTCGCTGCTGCTGATCCCGTCGCTGGGCGCCGAAGGCGGGGCGCTGACGACGGTCGGCGCGGAGGCGACGGTCACCCTGGTGAGCGTCGTCGCCCTGATCCGTGCGCGCCCCGGGCTCCGGCTGCCGCTGGGCGCGGCGCCGGTCGCGGCGGTGGCGGCGGCGGCGGCGATCCTCGTCGGGCGGCTCGTCGGGCAGCATTCGCTGGTGGAAGCGCTCGCCGGCGGCCTCACCTACATCTCGGTCATCTACCTGCTCGGCCGCTTCCCGCCGGAGCTCGGGCACCTGATACAGGGGATGCGCGCGTCGCGCTCGAGCGAGGTCCCGGCGCCGTGAGCGCCCCCGATCGGCTCGCACCGGCGCGGGGTCAGGAGGACGCGCGATGCACGTCGGCCTGAACCTGATCTTCCTCGTGCCCGGCGAGACCGGCGGCATGGAGGTCGCGGCGCGCGAGCTGATCCCGGCGCTGCTCGCGCAGGCGCCGCCGGGGATGCGCTTCACGGCGTTCGTCAACCGCGAGGCGGCCGCCGCGGGAGGCGGGCCGTGGGGCGAGCTGATGCCCGCGGTGACCGTGCCGGTCAACGCGCGCAACCGCCTGCAGTGGGTGCGCGGCGAGCAGCTGCTGCTGCCGCGGCTGGCGGCGCGCGAGGGGGTCGAGCTGCTCCACAGCCTCGCCAGCACGGCGCCCGCGTGGGGGCGTTTTCGACGCGTCGTCACGATCCACGACCTGATCTACGCGCGCTTCCCGGAGGCGCACGCGGGCATCCGCGCGAAGGGCATGAAGGTGCTCGTGCCGCTCGGCGCCCGTCGCTCGGACCGCGTGATCGCCGACTCGCAGAGCACGCGCGCGGATCTGATCGAGCTGCTTCGCGTCGCGCCCGATCGCGTCGACGTCGTGCCGCTCGGACTGGGGACGGTGCAGCGCGAGCGCCCGCTCCCCGAGCGCGACGTGCGCGAGCTGTTCGCGCTCGGCGGGCGCCGCGTCCTGCTCAGCCTGTCGGCGAAGCGGCCGCACAAGAACCTGCTCGCGCTGATCGGCGCGCTCGCGCGGATCGATGCGCGCCAGCGCCCCGTGCTCGTGCTGCCCGGCTACGCGACCGCGCACGAGGGGGAGCTGCGGCGCCGTGCGCGCACGCTCGGCGTCGAGGCGGACGTGCGCTTCCCGGCGTGGCTCTCGGCCGCGCAGCTCGAGGGGCTGTGGGCGATCGCGACGGCGTTCGTGTTCCCGTCGCTGTATGAGGGCTTCGGGCTGCCGGTGCTCGAGGCGATGGCCCGCGGCGTGCCGGTCGCGTGCTCGGATGCGTCCTCGCTGGGAGAGGTCGCGGGCGATGCGGCGCTGCTGTTCGATCCCCGCTCGGAGGGGGCGATCGCGGAGGCGCTGATGCGGCTGCTGAGCGAGGACGATCTTGCGCGAGCGCCTGTCGCGCGCTCGGTCGCGCGCGCGCCGGCGAGTTCAGCTGGGAGCGCACCGCGCGGCTGACGCTCGAGAGCTACGCCCGCGCGGAGCGGGGCTAGAGCTAGAGCGCGGTCGCGTCGAACTCGAGGTTGGTCGCCAGCAGCCCGACTCCGGGGAGCCGCGCGAGCGCGACGTTGGCCTCCCAGATCGGCCCGCTGAGGCGCCAGACGAGCGGATGCTCGACGGTCAGCGGAAGCATGTTCGTGCGCCTGAAGTCATCGACGCGAAAGCGGTGCGCGTTGAGCAGCGCGGTCGCGCTGCGGCGGTCATAGACCCGGTCGTCGGGATAGGCGCCGTGGTAGTACATGCCGGCGCGCCGCGCGACCGCCTCCAGGTAGGAGGTGCGGTTGGGCAGCTTGTAGATCAGCAGGCGCCCGCCCGGGCGCAGCACGCGACGCAGCTCATCGAGGGAGTCGCCCGGCCGCTGCACGTGCTCGAGCACGCCGCAGGAGAGGACCGTGTCGAACTCGTCGTCGGCGAACGGCAGCGCGACCGCGTCGCCGCTGACGTGCGCCTCGATCTCGGGGAAGTGCTCGAGCGGCAGCAGCTTCGGCTCGCTGCCGGCGAGATAGTCGAACGCCTCGACGTCGAGGCCGCGGCTGCGCAGCAGGCTCGTCATCTGGCCGTGCCCGCAGCCCCAGTCGAGCATGCGGCCGGGCAGCTCGCGCGCGATGCGGTCGGCGATCGCGACGTACTCGCGCATCTGCGGGCCGGAGCGCAGGTTGACGTCCACGCGGCGCGGGCGGGAGACGGGGGGCATCGCCAGAGCTTAGGCAGTGCGTCCGCGGCCGGTGTCTTTGCCGGCGCGGTAGCCCTCGAGCACGGTCGCCAGTGAGCGCTCCAGTGACAGCGACGCGGCGTTCGCGGCGTACCAGCTGACGGTGCTCTGGCGCATCGCCAGACCCGCCTCGTGGACCTGCACGATCGCGGCGGCGATCGCGGCGGCGCTCGACTCGGCCGCGACCGTGCCGTTGACCCCCTCGGCGATCAGCTCGCTGGCGGCGTTGTCCTCGCCGGCGACGACCACGCTCGGGGTGCCGCGCGCGGCGGCCTCGACGACGACCATCCCGTAGCCCTCGCGGCGCGAGGGCAGCAGCATGCACAGCGCGCGGCGCATCTCGGCGTCGATCGTCTCCGCGTCGGTGAAGCCGCGCGCGATCACCGTGCCCTCGAGCTGGTGGGACCTGATCGCCTCCTCGAGCGCCGCGCGCTCGGGTCCGTCGCCGAGGAACTCGCCGCGCAGTCCCTCGATCCGCTGCGCCGCGAGCGCGATCGCGGCGACCCCCAGCACCGCCTGCTTCTCGGGGATCAGGCGCGCGGCGAACAGCACGACGGGGTCTGCCTCGCGCGCGCTCACGCTCTCGCTCGCGCCGGCGTAGAGGCCGCGCAGGACGGTCACCGGGCCGCGCAGTCCGGCCTCGCGCAGGCGTCGCGCGTGCAGCTCGGAGAAGCAGAACGCGCGCTGCGGCACGCGCACGCAGAGCGTCTGGACGAGCTCGCCGATGCGCCCGCCGATGCCGCCGAGGTAGCCGCGCCAGTAGGAGCGGCTCCACACCTCGAACCAGTCGACGAGGAGCTCGAAGCGCGCAAGCGGCCGCACGATCGCGGCGGCGAGCAGCGAGAAGTAGGGGAACGCGCAGGTGTGCACGACGTCGTAGCGGCGCGGGTGGCGCAGCAGGTGCGCGAGCACCCCCGCGCCGAACACGAGCGGCGGCAGGATCCGGCGGCGCCCGCCGTCGGTGTAGAGCGCCATCCGCGGGCCCGCGACGACGACGCGCACGCGCGGATCGATCTCTGCGCGCTCGCCGCGCTCCCACTGACGCAGCGTCAGGTAGGTGACCTCGTGGCCGTCCTCGGCGAGGCGCTCGGCGAGGTTGCGGTACCAGCGCTCGGCGCCGCCGACGGTGTGTGGGAAGAGGCAGTCATAGACGATGCAGATCCGCATATCGCCGTGCATCATCCCGTGAATCCGAACGCTTCTGTAGCATCGCGCAGGAATCTGCGAGCAGAATCCGCCACTTTCCGTCGCCACGCGCGTTATAACCGCGTGAACCAGCATTTATGCGGGAAGCAGGCGTTGAGCCCCCACCGATGAGCACTATCGTCCAGACCAAGCCTCCCGCCCGAGCGGACGCAGAGGAGCCAGGTGCGCCGCTGGTCTCGGTCGTGATCCCGTGCCTCAACGAGGCCGAGAACATCGAGTCGTGCGTGCGCGCTGCGCGCGAGGCGATCGCGCGGATGGGCGTGCCGGGTGAGGTCGTCGTCGCCGACAACAACTCCGAGGATGACTCCGCGCGGCTCGCCGAGCAGGCCGGCGCGCGCGTCGTCGTCGAACGCCGCCGCGGCTACGGCAGCGCCTACCTGGCCGGCTTCGCGGCGTCGCGCGGCACCTACATCGTGATGGCCGACGCCGACCTGACGTATGACTTCAACGAGATCCCGCGCTTCGTCTCGGCGCTCGAGGGCGGCGCGGAGATGGTGATCGGCGATCGCATGGACAACATCCAGCCGGGCGCGATGCCGTGGTTGCACCGCTACGTCGGCAACCCGATCCTCAGCGGCCTGCTGAACCTGTTCTTCAGCACCGGTGTCAGCGACGCCCACTGCGGCATGCGCGCGCTGCGCCGCGACGTGCTGCCGCGCCTGGATCTGCGCACGACGGGCATGGAGTTCGCCTCGGAGATGGTCATCCGCGCGTCCAAGGAGAACCTCAAGATCGCCGAGTTCCCGATCGAATACCACCCGCGCGGCGGCGAGAGCAAGCTGTCGAGCTTTCGCGACGGCTGGCGGCACCTGCGCTTCCTGCTCGTGCACAGCCCCAACCACCTGTTCATCTTCCCCGGCGCGCTGCTCGCCGGTCTCGGCTCGATCATCGTCGTCGCGGTCGGCGCGGGCCTTGACTTCTTCGGGCGCGCGTGGGGCGTGCACGCGCTGATCGGCGGCGCGCTGCTGATGATCGTCGGCACGCAGGTGCTGTGCATGGGGCTGTGCGCGCACGCCTACGGCACGTACTTCATGGGCGAGCAGGACCCGTGGTTCGACCGCATGCGCGCGCGCTTCCGCCTCGAGCACGGGCTGCTGCTCGGCGGCGCGTTCGTGCTGATCGGCCTCGTCATGGGCGGCCTGATCCTCGCGACGTGGATCGCCCACGGCTTCGGCTCGCTCGCGGATGAACATCTCGCGGTGATCGCCGCGTCGCTCGTGATCGTCGGGATCCAGATCTTCTTCTCGGCGTTCCTGCTGAGCATCCTCGGGCTGCGTAGACGTAGTTAGATGACCTAGGGGTGGAGGCGACCTCGATCAGGCGGCGCCCGCGGGGCACGCACGCCTCGGGCAGGGGATGGGAAGCGCCGTCGGCGCCGATGTTCGTGCTCGTCGGCGGCTCGCTGCTGATCGCGCTCGTCGCCTCGCTCGTCGCGATCCATGTGACGTCGTTCTCGGCCGATGAGTCGCTGCTCGAGCAGTCGGCGGTCCACTACACGAGCGACTTCCCGCACTCGTTCCTGCATGACCTCGACGCGCGTGCGACGAACCGCCTGTATCCGCTGATCCTGTCGATCGCCTTCCGGCTGTTCAGCGCGACGAGCGCGATCCGCGTCGACCACGCGATCAGCGCGCTGCTGTTCGTCAGCGCGGTGATCCCGATCTTCCTGATGGCGAGGATCCTGCTGCGCTCGGCGTGGGGCGCGGTCGCGGTCGCGCTGCTGAGCGTCGCCGTGCCGTGGCTGGCGCTGACCTCGGCGCTGTACACCGAGAACCTCTCCTACCCGCTGTTCTGGTGGATGCTGCTGGCGAGTTGCAGAGCGGTTTGGCGGCGCTCGGCGCTCAGCGACGTCGTCGCGCTGATCAGCATCGGCCTGCTCGTCGGCACGCGCGTCCAGTTCGTCGCCGTGTGGATCGGCTATCTGCTCGCCCAGATCGCGATGGGCGCATGGCAGGCGGACGGCCGCGACGGCCTCCCGCGGCGGCTCGCACGAGCTGCCCGCCAGGGCATCGGCGGCTACCCATGCAGCCTCGTGATCCTGCTCGTCGGGCTCGCGGTCGTCGTGCACGAGAAAATGACCGGTCAGTGGGAACACCACGTCCAGCAGCTCCTCGGCACCTACAGCGACGTCGTCCTGCGCAACGGCCTGCCGAGCAACATGGGCGAGGGGCTGCTGATCGAGCTGATCGCACTCGCCCTGGGCGTCGGCCTGCTGCCGGCGATCGTCTCGCTCGTCTGGTTCTCCAAGCGGATCTCCCGCCCGCAGCTCGAGCGCCGCTGGGTGTACACGGCCGCGTGCGGCGTCGTGATCGTGGTGTTCCTGCTCGTGACGGTCTTCTCACAGGGCGGCTATCTCGGTGAAATCACCGAGGAGCGATACTTCTTCTACGTGATCCCGGCGTTCTGGCTGGGCACGTTCGCGGCGTTCGAGGACCGCAGCGTGCGCGCCGGCGAGCTGCTCGTCTGCGCGCTCGCGCTGGCCGCCTTGTACGCGTCGATCCCGTTCATGTCGGCACTCACCGAGGAGACCGCCTTCCTCGCCCCGGTCGAGTCGGTCGTCACGCACGTGCTCATCCAACGGCTGACGAAGCTCGGGATCAACGGCCTCACCAACCAGGATGCGCTCGCGATCCTCGTCCTGCTCGCGGGCGTCGTGACCGCGATTCTGTGGCGCAGGCGACCGCGCGTGCGGCTGGCGTGGACGGTCGGCGCCGCGCTCGTCGTGCAGCTGCTGATCACGGGATATGCGTTCGCGGTGATCGAAGGCAAGGTCGAAGGCATCCCCGGCCGCACGAGCGGCAACCCCGCGACGCTCGGCTGGCTCGACCGCAGCGCGTCCGCTGCGAGCCTCACCTGGCTCGACAACCTCGCGACCACGACACCCGCGACGACCGCCGCTGCGGAGGAACTGACGACGCTGTTCTGGAACCCGCGCGTGAAGGAGTGGGCGATGCTGCCCGAGCTCGGCCTGCCCCCGGTCGTACCGCCGCTGTCCGCCCTCGACGGGCTTCCCCCGATGGCGGTCGAACCGTCGAGCGGCCTGCTCGCGCCCGCGGCCCAGGCGGCGGGGCTCGAGGAGATCGTAGGGGCGAAGGAATCCCCGTTCCTCCAGCTCGAAGGCGCCGCGCTCGCGACCTCGCCGGACGGGCTGCTGACGCTCATGAAGGTGGCCGACCCGGCGCACGCGACCTGGCTGGCAACCGGCTTGCAGCCCGACGGGTACATCGCCGCCGGCGCCCCCGCTCGCGTGTCCGTGTTCGCGCCGAAGTCGAGCACGGCGCACGCGCTCCAGGTGACGCTGACGCTCGCTCCGGTGCCCGCGCCCGACGCGAACACCGAAGTGACGGTGGCGTTGGGCCCGGCGCACCGGCGCGTCGCGCTGACGGGCGAGGGCTCGCCGCGCCGGGTGACTTTGCTCGCCTGCTTCGCCCCGGGCCAGGCGGCGGTCGCGGGGACGCTCACGCCAACCCACGTCGCGACGCTCGGCGAACGGCAGGTCGCGGGCGCGCTGCAGGCGGTCGCCGTGTCGCCCCTCACCGCGACCGCGAGCGGCTGCTGAGCGCTCAACGGGCGCGCGGCCTCAGATCCTCGGACAGCGCCAGATACAGCGCCGCAACGGTGGCGAGCGGCACGCAGAGCACGATGAGCAGCGCGAGCAGCCACACCAGCCACTCGGGCACGAGCCCGTCGCTGAGGTTGGACGCATGCCCGAAGATCTGGCCGACGCGATCGAGCAGCGAGCGTGGCCTGGCAATCAGGAACTGGAGCGAGACGGCGCCGGCCGTCGGGACTCCGGCGATCGTCAGCGCCGACCTCGGTACGACGTGGGCTTCGGTCGTGCCGGCGAGCAGCGCCGTCTGCGCGCCGCGGTTCACGAAGCAGGCGGTGGCGATCAGATCCCGCCGCGGAGGGCGGATCGGCAGCGAGACGAATCCTTCCGGTGCGCCCGCGGTGGTCCGTGCGGCGCTCGCGTAGCCGGGGCCGCTGAGCGTGAGTTCGATCGCCGGGGCGCCACCCGCGCTCTTGAGCGCCGAGTGCAGCGCCGAACACCGCGATCGCGCTGTCGGGATTGACGGCCACTTTCGTCATGCACGCGCTCTCGCCCGCGGGCAGCGAGAATTCGTTGATCGCGAACAGCGCCGTCGATGCGGGGACCTCGGAGATGGCGGCGCGCTGCCGCGTCAGATACGGCACGAACGAGTGCAGCGCGCCCGCGAGGATCACGAGCGCGGCCGTCGCGGCCGCCGCGCCGGGAACGCCGAGCGCGCGCAGACGCCTAGGCATAGAAGCGCACCACCGTCAGGCCGAGACCGGCCAGCGAGAGCAGCACGCCGAGGCCGATGACCGCACCGGCGAGCACCGGGCCGGCCCGCCGCGGCAGGGCTCCGATCGTGAAGGCGATCGTGATCCCGAACAGCGAGACCATCGGCAGCAGGTAGCGCCCGACGACCAGCGGTTCCGCGCCCGCGGTGTTCAGCAGCGAGCGGTATGAGACGTAGTGGAGGAAGAACAGCGTCGTCACGAGCAGCGACAGCAGGACGAGCACGACGGGCCAGGCGCGGCACAGCTGGCGCCAGCGCACGACGACCGCCGTGTACAGGCCCGCGAGTCCGAGCGCGGAGAGAACCTGCAGCCCGTCATAGACGCGCGGCGGGAATGTCATCTCCAGCGATCCGAACGACCCGTAGAAGGTGTCGATGAAGACCTGGCGATACCCGTAGGCGGGGCCGAGCCGCGGCTGCAGCGAGACGAGTCGCGGGAAGTAGAACTGGTAGATCGACGACAGGAACTGGCGCAGGTTGAAGGAGGCGGTCGAGCTGAGCGAGGAGAGCTGCCCGCCATAGAGCGAGCCGCCAGCGCCCCTGCCGAAGGCGACGTAGGCGATGAACGCCGCCCCGACCGTCGCAAGCGCGCTCGCGAGGAGCCTGACGGTGTCGCGCAGGCCCTGCCGGTGCGTCACGAGCGCGAGCAGCAGCGCCGTCGCCAGGACCGGCAGCGTCACCAGCCCGCGCCCATGGGTCAGGATCGCGGCCGCGCTCAGGCCGCTCGCCGCCAGCACGCGCCTCGTCGTCGGCCCGCGTTTGACGAGCCGTACCGCTGACAGCAGGAGCGCGCTCGTCAGCGCGATCAGCAGGCTGTCGGCGTTGATCACCGCGCTCATGAACGCGAGCTGCGGCTCGAGCGCGACCGCCGCGGCGGCGAGCGTCTGCTTCCAGCGCACGCGCCCGAACAGCTCGCCCGCGAGCAGCCACGTGCAGATGATCGTCGCCAGATAGCAGAGCGCGTTGAACAGCCTCAGCACGAAGATCCGCTGAAGCAGAGGGAGCCAGCCGAAGACGCGGTAGGGGATCGCCATCAGCGCGTAATAGAGCGGCGGGTTCCGCGCGATCGGGTTCGGCCCGATCCGTTCGCGCCGGGGTCGGGGGGCAGTTCGCTTTCGACCTTGTGCCACAGGTCCAGATCGGCCCGGCTCCAGGCCGGTCGACCGCTGGGATTCGCCGTCAGCGCGAACAGGTTGAGCGTGATCGCCGCGGCGGCGACCTCGCTCGAGTATGCGCTCGGACCGGACGTCGCGCTCGGCAGTTTGCCGGTTTCCGCCAGGTATTGGACGTAGGCGAAGTGCGTCTCTTCGTCGGGCCCCTGGAATGCGGGCAGGCGCCAGGTCCCACGCGATCGACTGGAGCGCACCGACGAGCACGATCAGGGCGAGAGCCCTGGGGATGCGCCCGATCGCAAGGAGGCGCATCAAAGCGCGCCGGCGGCGACGCTGAGCGCGGAGCGCGGTCACCGACGCGTAGCCCCGCCTCGACCTGCTCGGCGGCCCGCTCCCAGGTGCGCCCGGCGATCAGCTCGCTTCCCGTCTGCGAGGCGCGTGTCGCGCAGGCCCGGGTCATCGAGCAGCGTCTCGATCGCGGCGCACAGCGCGAGCGGGTCGGCGGCGGCGAGCTGCAGCGGCCCGTCGGCACCGAACGTCGCGAGCATCGACTCGCTCGCGAGCTCGACGCAGGGGAGTCCGCAGGCCATCATCTCGAGGCAGATCAGCGACGGGTTGGTCAGCGACAGGACGATGCCGACGCTCGCTTCGCTGTAGAGCTCGGCCAGCCGGCGGCCGTCGACGACGCCGAGGTGGCGGTGGCGGAACGGCGCATCCAGCTGCTCGCCTTCGCCGAACAGCACGATCTCGGCGTCGGCTCGTCGTCGCGCCAGCTCGCCGAGCGCGAGCAGGCCGAGTGGCACGGCGCGACGGGGCGTGACCGCGCGCGCGTAGAAGCGACGAGGTCCGCGTCGCCTCTCACGCCGCCCGGCCGGTAGACGCGGTGGTCCACGGCGAGGTCGAAATGCGTCGCGCTCGCGCCGTAGCGCGAGCGCAGCAGGCCGCGAGCCACGGGCTCGCGGCGATGCAGTGCAGCCCTTCGCGGTAGGCTGCTCGGCCCAGATCGAGATCCGGCCGAGACGCCATAGAAATCGGGCTCGTGATCCTGGACCAGGTAGGCGCGTGCGCCGGCGCCGCCCAGCAGCTGGGCGCGCGCGACCGTCTGCCAGCCCGTCGCGAGCACGACGTCGGCGCCGTCCCACGCGCCGAAGTCCGGGTGCGGAGCTCGAGGCCGTCG
>CAWHAB010000012.1:0-689921 GCA_963827105.1 uncultured Solirubrobacteraceae bacterium
CGGCCGAGCGGCTGGCCAAAGAGCGAGCCGCCCACTCAGGCCGCTGGGCCGGGCGAGCGTCGACACGGACCGGCGCTGGGTGGTGAGGGTTCCCCAGCAGCCGCTGATCAAGGTCCATCTGAAACGACACCACTCGCTGGACCCGCGCTTCGCCGGCAGGCGCGTCGAGGTCCGCGTCTCCCAGACGCAGGTCACCGCGACCGTCCTGGACACGGGCGAGCAGGCCGCGCGGCACAAGCGGGTCTTTGCGGGCTTCCAGACGTCGTTGCCCCGAGCACCAGAGCGAGCTGGAAACCCAGCGAGTGCGCCGCCGCCAACGACATGAGGTCGATGTCGAGCAGCGCCCGCTGTCGGTCTATGACGCACTGATCGCATGAGCGGCCCAGCCTCAGAGGCGCACCTGTTCCGGGCACTGAAGGCGCCCGCGGCCGCCAGAGCACTTCCCGCTTTGGCCGAGCGGGCGCGGGAGGAGTCCTGGGCTATGAGAAGTTCCTCCAAGCGCTGCTCTCCAGCGAGGTCTCCGCACGCGACAGCCACGGCGGGGAGCACAGGATCAAGGCCGCCCGCTTCCCGGCACGAAAGACGCTCAAGGAATTCGACTTCACCTTCCAGCGCTCGGTCAAGAAGCAGATCGTCGAACACCTCGGGCAGCTCGACTTCCTGCACGGCCGCCAGAACGTGATTCTGCTCGGCCCTCCGGGCACCGGCAAGACGCACCTCGCTACCGCGCTCGGCGTCAGGGCGTGTCTCGCCGGACAACGCGTCCATTTCGCGACCGCCACCGAATGGGTCGCAAGGCTCGGCGACTCAAAGCGCCAGGGCCAGCTCGAGCCAGAGCTCAAACGTCTAGCGCTGATCCCGCTGCTCGTCGCTGACGAGGTCGGCTACATCCCGTTCGACCCTGAGGCTGCGAACCTCATGTTCGCCCTCGTCAGCAGCCGCTACGAGCGCGCCTCGATGATCGTCACCAGCAACAAGCCCTTCAGCGCCTGGGGAGAGATCTTCGGCGACGACGCCGTCGCCACCGCAATGATCGACCGGCTCATCCACCACGCAGACATCCTCAGCCTCAAGGGCGACAGCTACCGCCTCCGCGGCAAGGAACTCAGTCCCCGGCCCACAACGCCCGGGGACCTCCCCTGACCCGCACGCCGCCGGCAGTTTCCTGCGCTCGCCTACGGCTCGCTCCAGAAACCGCCGGCGCACCAACCCTCAAGTGGCCTAGTTTTCAACCGGCAGAACCGGCCTAGTTTCAAGCGGCCTTGACATCTCTCGATCGCCGGGCTCGATCACGAATGTAGTGTCGCTTCTAGCGACAAGCGCCTGCAGGACGGCACGCGTTCGAGGAGTGCCGCTTGTCGTCCCCTGCGAGCGTCTCGGGCCCGGCCAGCCAGACGCTCGCTTGCGGGCCCGAAGCGAGCCTGCTGCGATTGCCCGCTTCGGCGGTGCCTACGTAGTGCCGCCTCAGCCCGTGCGATGGGGCCGAGCGTGGTTCCCACGACTCTTTGCGTGGGCTGTGGCGCGGCGGTGGGGGGTCGGGCGGGAAGGCGGTCTGCTTGACTTCCTGGCTGAGCGGCGAACGTTGTCGTTGCAAAGCCGTCCATTCCTTTGCACGTTCGGGGGTATCGCGGAGAGGGCGCACACGCAAGCGATCCGGCTCTCTAGTTAGCTGGTGCCAGCTTTCGGGCGCTTGCCTAACTCGACGGGGCAAGGATGTTCGCTCGTGAGAGCTTGAGAGTGCGGTTTCACCAAAGGGGGGAGCGTCTCGGCGCGTCTGCTCGTGCTGTGCTCGTCTGCGCGCTCGTAGGCCTGCTCGGCGTCCTGATCGCCCCCGGCAGCGCCAGCGCCGAACCCGAAATCACGATCTACCAGCCGTCGGCGACGCTCCGCAACTCCGTCCCAGCGCCGGTGATCTCAGAACCTGCGATCTTTATCGACCCTGCGAACGTGACCATCGGCAACGGCGCTCAGCAGCCCAACGGAACGTACCTGAACGCGCAACAGATCGCCAACAACCTCGTCTTCACGAGCATCACGGTTCAGGCCACTGGGAGCGTCAGCATCGTCGAACCCAGCGACCTGTCGGAAAGCTCATTTGGGACGCCGCAGTACAACCTCTCCCTGGTCACGCCCACGCTTAACGTCGACGCCAGTCTCAATCTCGCTGCGGCGGGATACCTCTACATCACCTGCAACACCCTCAACCTCAATGCCCAGATAACGTCGGGCGGCACCACGATAGCCCCGTCGCGCGTGATTGGCACGGCGACGCAGGCCAACGTGCTCAGCAATGCGGAGAGCATCCAACAGGCGATCGACGATTCCTCGAGCACCGCGCCCGTTACCGTTCAGGTGTCCTCTGGTCAGTACGCCGAGAACCTGACCATATCTAAGTCGAACCTGACGCTCGACGGCAACGTCGGTACGCAGTCGGAAGGCGCTGACCCGAACGCACCGCTGCTCATCGGCCTTGAATCGGGCGGCTCCCTGATCCACGTGACGGCCGAAAACGTCACGATCTCTGGGATACGACTGCACGGCGACAGCACGACGCCGGGTGCCGTCAACGGCATCTACGCGAAAGGCGCGAACGATCTGACCGTCAACCACAACACGTTTGAAGGGTTCTCGGGGCCGGCCATCGAAACGCCCGAATCGACCGAAGTCACGCTGAACGCCAACGCGTTCACGCCGACGCTGCTCTCGACCGCCGTCACCCCGGCCACCCCGGTCGTTGCGGTCGGTGGCAACGAACAGATGACCGACACCGGCACCTACTCCGAAGGGCCGACTCAGAACGTGACGGACGAAGCGACCTGGACCTCAAGCGAACCGGCCGTGGCGACCGTCAACGCTGCCGGGCTCGCACACGCCGTTGGCCTGGGAACAACCACGATCACCGGGAAAGTTGGCACGCTCAGCTCCTCGACCACGCTCAGCGTCCTCGGCCCGCCGACAGCGACGATCAGCCCCCCCGCTGACGGGCAGAGCTTTGGCCTGAATGAAACGGTGCTGACGGGCTTCTCTTGCGCGGATGCGAGCGGCGCTCCGGGCATCGCGTCATGCGTGGACTCCAACGGCGCCACCACTGGCACCGGCAGCCTGAACACCGCGGCCGCCGGGACCTTCGCCTACACCGTGACCGCGACGAGCCTCGACGGGCAGACGGGCACCGCGACGGTCCACTACACAGTCGGGGAAGCCGGGCAGTGCAGGCCGCTGAACAAAGGCACGACACCGAAGATCAAGCACGGCGCGTACAGCGACGCGACGTGCGAGGTCTACTACGAAAAGAAGGGCAAAGTAGAGGCGAAGGGTGCCTACGAATGGTATCCCGGGCCTGTGGCCGACTGCGTCGCCGAGAAGAAGGGGGAATACACCGAAAGCGGGTGCTCGACCAAATCCTCGAAGGCGCACAAGGGCACCTACGAACGCCAGCCGTGCTACCCCGACTGCAGCGGCGAGACCGAATACCGCAAACCACCGGGTTGAGTCTCGGCAGCATCTCGTCAGGCTTGTGCTTTCCAGGCTGAGCGGGCGTCCGAGCACGGCGCGCGCTCGCTAGCGCCTCGGACGAGGAGCAGCAGTCTCAGAGGCGTGATGCTGGCTGTCGCTCTGAGATCGTTGCGTGCGCGCGTCCAGTCGCGGTGCCGTGGCTGGGAGTGGAAGCCGGATGGAAGCCTCAGGGGTCGCCAGCGGACCCACGGAGATCGCCAGGGGGGCGTCCCGGGCCCCGGGATTTGCTGCGCTCGTCGCGGTCCGGCCCGCAGCGATCTGGAGCTGCCCGCGTGTCAAGGCCGGTTGAAAATGCACCCCGTTTCGCCGGTTGAAAACTGACCCCCCTTGGGTGTGCCGGCTGCGTGTGGAGCGAAGGCGCGTAGCGCCGAGCGGAGCACGCTGCCGGCGGCGCGCTCGTCGTTGGGGGGTCAGGCGGTGTCGGGGGTGCGGGCGGGGCGTGGTCCGAGGTCGCGGTCCTTGAGGCGGTAGCTGTCGCCCTTCAGAGAGAGGATCTCGGCGTGGTGGACGAGCCGGTCGATCATCGCGACCGCGACGGCGTCATCGCCGAACACCTCGCCCCAGGCGGAGAAGGGCTTGTTGCTGGTGATGATCAGGCTCGCGCGCTCGTAGCGGCGTGAGACGAGCATGAACATCAGGTTCGCTGCCTGGGGGTCGAACGGGATGTAGCCGACCTCGTCGCAGATCAGCAGCGGGATCCGTTCGAGGCGTTTGAGCTCGTCCTCGAGCCGTCCTTGGCGCTGGGCGTCGGCCAAGAGCGCGACCCACTCGGTGGCTGTGCGGAACAGGACGCGCTGCCCGGCGAGGCATGCACGGATCCCGAGGGCGATCGCGAGGTGCGTCTTGCCTGTCCCGGGTGGCCCGAGCAGGACGACGTTCTCGCGGGCGTGCAGGAAGTCGAGCTGCCCGAGGTGCTCGACGACCTGCTTCTTGATCGAGCGTTGGAATGTGAAGTCGAACTCCTCCAGCGTCTTTCTCGCCGGGAACCTTGCGGTCCGGATGCGGGCATCGCCGCCGTGAGCGTCACGGGCCGATGTCTCGGTGGAGAGCAGCGCCTCGGCGAAACGCTCATAGCTCCATTCCTCAGCCCTCGCCCGGTCGGCGAGCTTCGGAAGCGCCTTCGCCGCGGCCGGGGCCTTCATCGCCCGAAACAGATGCGCGAGCTCGGAGGTCGCGCTCACGCGATCAGCCCGTCATAAACAGCCAGCGGACGCTGCTCGACGACGACATCCTGCTGGCGTTCACCGCGGCGCTCCTTCAGCGTCCGGGCGTGCTCGAGCATCGGTCGACATCAGGCTCCGCGTTGGGGAGCGCTCGCATGACCTCGAGCTCCTCGGCGAGCCGGTCGACGGGCCTGGCTCTGAGCATCCGGTGCGCCCTGCTGTTCGCCTTCGCGAACCAGTCATCGAGCTGCAGCTGGAAATCGAGATGGTTCGCGAACCTGCGGCCCGGCTCGAAGTTGCTCTCCAGATACCCCTGCAGCCGCTCGACGCCACCCTTCGCCTGCGGATCGGCCGGCTGACAGAAAAGCCAGTCGACCTTCAGCTGTCCGCAGAACGCGGAATAGGCATCGGTCGGGCGGCCTGAGCCGGCGTGCAGGCACCCCTCTCGGTCCCAGACCAGCACCTCGGGCAGCGCGCCCAGCGACCAAAGGCAGCGGCTCATGCCCCACAACACATCCGGGGCTTCCTTGCTGAAGATCAACGCGCCCGCGCCCGCGCGGGAGTACCCCATGCAGGCCACCACAACCCACGCCCGGCGCAGCTGCCCGTGCCCGACCGGAACATGCTCGGAGGTCTCCCACAGATCCCACTGGCAGAGCTCCCCCGGCCGATAAACCGTCCGCTGGAACGTCCTGCGCGGCAGAAACAACGCGCGCACCTCGCGCAGATAGTCATCCACGATCGACTTCCCGCCATCGAACCCGAGCGGCTCGATCAGCTCACGAACCCGCACCCCCGGCAGCCTCGGATCCTGGCGCAGCAGCTCATGGATCTCATCCTTGAACGGGTCGAGCTTCGACGGCCTGCTCGAGCGCTCATAGCTCGGCGGGGCATCAGAGCGAAGCGCCGTCCTGATCGTGTTCCGCGCGAGGCCCGTGCGACGCTCAAGCTCCTTGATCGAGACCCCGCGGACGAAGTGTTCCCTGCGTAGCTCAGCCCAGCGCTCCACGTCCAACACGACCCTTCTCCCGGTCTCGATGACATGACCGAGCCAGGCTCACCAGAACCCCGGACGCCACCGCCTACGTCCCAAGGGGGTCAATTTTCAACCGGCGGAGGGGGGTCAGTTTTCCACCGGCGCCGACACCGCGTCTTGTAAACAGGAGGTCAGGGGTTCGAGACCCCTCTCCGGCTCTCAATGAATTACCTGCAAAACGGCCTAAACAGCGAAAAGTGCCGATTTGCAGCCTATTCCTTAGTCGGGGAGACAGGATCTGAACCTGCGACCGCCCGGCCCCCAGCCGACGGGATGGGGTCTCGCTCGGTTGAGAGGGCCAGGATTAACTGGGTTCTATGTGCCCGAGTGTGCCGATGTTTCGCTCAGCTTGTTCCCCGTCTTGTTCCCCGTCTTGTTCCCCGTCTTGTTCCCCGTGCGCCTCATGACCCGGGCTCCACCGCGCGTTGAAGATACTCGCGGTCCTTGGGTCGATCGGCCTGACGCTTGGACTCGTGGACGTCATCGAGGGCGGCGACTGACACGACTACAGTCGTTTCAGCGACCGCTCGCTGCCTGGCGCGTGGCTTCAGATCGGTGTAGCCGTGCGGGAAGCCGGCGGGCGTGAAGCAGAGATCGAGCTGGCCGTGTCGGGTGGCGAGGTTCCAGAGGCTCGCGGAGCGAAGGCTGCGCTCAGTGAAGTAGTCCGACGGAAGCGAGACCCAGCTGCCAGCGTTGGCCGGATCGGTAATCAGTCGGCAGTCCAGCTCGTTCAAAGCATCGGCGAGCGCGGCCAGGTTCTCCGGCGTCGTGTCCGGCGTGACGTCCATGTCCCGGGTGTCATAACGGAGGCCGTGCGATTGGATCGCGGCGCCACCGATCAAGACGAACGCCACCCCATGACGAGCGAGCACACCGAGCAGGGCCTCCCGGTCGGGATCTATGCCACCGGAGTCTGCTTGCAGCCACGCTTGGATTCCCTCCTCGTCGGTATGGCGGTCGACAGTCCCGACCTCAGCCTGGGCACGTTGGACGTCAAGCACCGCCCGGTAGGCCAACGCATCGCGCCGGGCGTCCGGATCTGGGGAGGCATCGGCGATCCGCACGAGGTCCAGAAGGCCCGCCACCTGCACCTCGCCCGCATCGACCTCGACCGATTCGGCACCGCGTGAAAGGTCGGCATAGCCCATCGTGCCGTTCGGAGCATCCCTGATGAGGAGGTGCCCACCCGAAGGGAGGTCGTAGGTTCCGGCGCCTGCCTCGCTTGCGCCCACGCTCTCCAGTAGGGCTCTCACAGCGTCCGCACGGGTGCAGATCTCAACAACATTCCCGCTCAGCACGAGTGGCCAACCGTGAAGCGCCCCTGCGACCTCCCCGATCACGATCACCGGTGCGCGCGCGTCAGCGACGGCCGCAAGCACAGCGGCGATATCGCCGAATACGCCGGGCGGACTGAGCTGGCGCAAGCGCTCGATCGGCCTGAGCCCGAGTTGCGTGGCGATCTGCGGCCACCACGAGCGGTCCTCCGTGAGAAGGTGAGCGTCGAGCTGCAGTCCGCATGCGCCGACCACCTCTTGCACGTCCCGGAAACCGGGTTGGCGGTCACCCCGCTCCCAGCGCGCGATCGTCGCCTGCCGACACCCCAGCCGTGAGGCCAGCTCCCGCTGGGTCAGCTGCGCCCGGCGGCGGGCCATCAGGATCATGTCTCCACCGGTCATACCGTTATGGTATCAATGCTTCTGGCGGCCAAACCCATCGACCAGGGACGTACAGGCGTCAACTATGGAAGCGCAGGACCCACCACGAACGACCCGGTGGTCGCAGGTTGGCGGCCGTCGCCCACGACGGGCACGACCTCGACGCGATGGTCGTAATGCCCTGCGATGGGCGATCGGGCCAGCGACCACTGAGGCGTCCGAGCCGCGAGCGAGCGTCCCGGCACGAGAATCATCGTGCCGTTGTGTCGATTTGTTCCTCGCGTGCAGACTCGGCAGGCACGGTACCAAACCAGAAGAATGCCGATTTGCAGGCTATTCGTAAGTCGGGGAGACAGGATTTGAACCTGCGACCGCCCGGCCCCCAGCCGGGTGCGCTACCAGACTGCGCCACTCCCCGTGGCACTGCAAGCGGGCGACGGGAATCGAACCCGCCCTAGAAGCTTGGAAGGCTCCTGTGCAACCACAACACCTCGCCCGCGGGCCCGCCGGCCCATGTTACCTGCGTACGAGACTAGCGCCGCTCCTCGACCGGCACCTCGCCGGACTCGTCCAGGAGGCCCTCCGGAGGCCACGGGCCGAACCAGTTGTCGCGTGCCCCGTCGAGCGTGATCGTCGCGCCGCTGAAGGACGCGCCGAGTGGCGAGGCGAGCAGCCCGATCAGCCACGCGTGCTCGGCGACGTCGCCGAGGCGCTGCAGCGGCACCGAGCGCGACATGCCCGCCCGCACGCTCGCCGGGTACTTGACCATCACCTCCGTGTCGAACGTGCCGGCAGCGACCGCGACCACCGCGACGCCGCTCGTCGACCATCGAGCGGCGAGCTCGCGCGTGAGCGCCTCGACGGTCGCCCGCGCCGCGCCCGAATGGGCCATCCCCGGCATCCCGTGGTGGGGCGAGAGCGTGATGTTGACGATCGTGCCCGTGCCCGCAGGCGCGAGCGCACGCTCGAATGCGACCTCCGACATGTTCAGCATGCCCTCGACGTTCAGACGCCAGACCGCCCGCCAGCCCTTCGCCGCGATCAGCTCCGCCGGGCTGAAGAACTGCCCGCCCGCGTTGTTGACGAGCAGATCGAGGCGGCCGTGGCGCTCGAGCACCGTGTCGATCAGCCGCGCCGCATCGGCGCGCTCGCGGATGTCGCCCGCCACCCAGTCGAGCTGACCGGCGAGCCCGGCGAAGCCCGCGCAGCACTCCTCGAGCACCTCCGCGCGGCGCCCGGCGATCGTCACGCTCGCGCCGCAGCGCGCGAGCTCGAGCGCACTGGCCCTGCCGAGGCCGGTGCCGCCGCCCGTGATCAACGCGACGCGGCCGCGCAGCAGCTGCGGCGCGAAGACCTGAGAATCCTGGTTATCGGCGTCCATCGCGAGCGATCATAGGCTCACCGATCACCGCGCGGGCAGCCCGGGCGGGTGTCCGTCCCCGAACAGGGCTAGGGTTTATCCGTGTCCTCCAGGCCGCTGGTCTTCGTTTCAGGGCTCACCCTCGGCGACTACCTGTTGTGGAGCTGGTCTCTGAACCACAATCACGACGTGCTCGCGCTCGTCTCCGGGTTGACCCTGCCTCCGCTCGCTGTCGCTTGGGCGTGGCTGCTGATCTTGAGCGTCGCGCGGCTGATCGCCCGCTTCGTGCGCCCGCCCGCACGCAACGCGCGCGAGCGCAGGCGCGAGGAACGGAGCCCGGCTGCGCAGCCGCAGCCGGCCGCCGAGACGCAGCGCGCCGGTTCCGCGACGACCGTCTCGGGCGAGGCGCCCTCCGGCAAGCTCGCCGCCTGAGCGGGCCGGTGCGCCAGGCGTGAACGACCCTCGCA
The DNA here is from genome assembly GCA_963827105.1 of uncultured Solirubrobacteraceae bacterium. Lineage (GTDB taxonomy): Bacteria > Actinomycetota > Thermoleophilia > Solirubrobacterales > Solirubrobacteraceae > Palsa-744. The sequence goes on from CAWHAB010000012.1 coordinate 9,198, forward strand.
GGCGCCTGCTCCCGCGCTCCACCCGCTCCCGCCTCGGCCTGCTCGGCCTGCTCATCGTGCTGATCGCCGGGGTTGTGCTCGCCGGATACCTCTACGAGCGCCACCGCACGGGCAGCATCTACCACCCGCACGCGCGCTTCATACCCGAGCCCACCCCCAAGCTGCCGACCCACGGCGCCGAACGCTTCGCCTGGCCGATCTACGGCTACACCAAGGAACACACGCGCTTCTTCCCCGCAGCAAGCACCGTGCACCCCCCCTTCAAGCGCGTGTGGGTGCGAAACGCGCACTCGCTGCTGGAGTTCCCGCCCGTGATGTACGGGAATCGCATCTTCCAGCTCGCCGATGACGCCAATCTGAGCGCGATCGACAAGTACACCGGACACAGCTTCTGGACGGTTGCGCTCGGCAAACTCTCCGCCTCCTCGCCCGCCGTCACCGCCAACACCGTCTACTGCACGATCCTCGAAAGCGGGCACCACTCGCGGCCCGGCCGGATCGTCGCCCTGAACTCCAAGACCGGCGTGGTGCGCTGGTTTCGCTCGCTGCCGAGCAAGAGCGAGTCCTCCCCGCTGCTCGATCACGGGCGCCTGTACTTCGGCACCCAGAACGGCACGGTCTACGCGCTCAACGCCCGCAACGGCCATGTGCTCTGGACCTACAAAGCGTCCGGCTCGGTCAAGGCCAGCCCGACGCTCGCCGGCGGCATGCTCTACTTCGGCGACTATTCAGGTCACGTCCAGGCGATCTCCGAGCGCACCGGGCGGCTGATCTGGCGCAGCGGCTCCGGGGGCGCGCTGCTCGGCAACGGCACTTTCTACTCGACCGCCGCCGTCGACTACGGGCGCGTGTTCCTCGGCAACACCGACGGGCGCATGTATGCCTACGACGCGTTCACCGGCAGGCTCGACTGGGCCGTGCAGACCGGCGCCTACGTCTACTCCTCGCCCGCGATCACCAACGCCCCCGGCCTCGGACCGACGATCTACTTCGGCTCCTACAGCGGCACCTTCTACGCCGTCAACGCGCGCTCCGGTCAGATCAGCTGGCAGTTCAACGGGCACGGGCGCATCTCCGGCTCGGCCACGATCGTCGGCAAACTCGTGTACTTCGCCGACCTCGGCCAGCACCGCACCTACGGGCTCGGCATCTCCACCGGGCGCCCGCTGTTCCAGATCGACACCGGCGCGTTCGACCCGGTCATCAGCGACGGCAGCGACATCTACCTGACCGGCGACACCGGCCTGTACGCGCTCGCGCCGCTGTCCTCGCCGAGCATCCCGCTGCGACAGACGATCATCACGAAACGGGCGCACTCCCATCACACCCGCCGGAACCGAACGCCCGCGCAAACGAGAAGCGAGCAGCGACGACAGCGATCCCGGGGGCAGTGAGCCGCACACGCGTCCAGCCGCCCGGAGCGCGCGCGACGCATCCATGCCCCCGCGTCAGCGTCCAGAAGCGCGTGTAGTGCACGCGCACCTCGAAGTCGCCGGCCGATGTCGCAGCGAGGCTGAAGGAGTCGTGCCCAAGCGAGAGCAGGCGCCCCGGGCCCTGCGCGAGCGGCGTCGGCGACGCGACCGCGTATATCCGCCAATGCGCGCTCGCGAAGACCTCGTGCAGGTATGGCAGGCCGGCGCCGATCAGCCTCCCCTCGGCCGCGCTCGAGGGATCGAGTTCGGCGTCCGGGAGCGCGACATACGCGACCGCCTGATCATGCAGCCAGCGCTCATACGCCGCCGCGCTCAGGCCCGGCGAGAGCAGCACGCGGTCGTACCTGCTGTCGAGCTGCTTCTCCCACCCGCGCGCCAGCGACACGCTCGGCGCGAGCAGCGCCGCCTCCCAGTGTGAGCGCGTCAGCGGTACCTCGACGCGCACCGGGCCGCGCGCGTGGGCAGTGAGGAAATGCTCGACCGGGAGGTAGTACGCCGCGCTCGTCGCAGCGCTGCCCGCAACCGCGATCGTCTCGCGCACCGGCCCCCACAGCGTCCACAGCGCAGCCGCCGCGACGGCGAGCGCGGCAACCGGCCCGATCCGCCGACGCGAGTGCGCGGGGCCTCGCGGCAGCGGCGCCGCGAGCAGCGCACAGAGCAGCAGCGGCCCCGCCAGCAGCACCCCGTAGCGCTCGATGTTGCTGCCGACCGGCGAGTTGACCAGCAGGCACAGGACACAGACGAGCAGGTACAGGCTGGCGCCGATGCGCAGCAACCGCTCCTCCGCCGGCAGCGCCCACAGGAACATCCCGGCCACGAACACCGTCACGGCGAACGACGTCAGCGGATACGGCTCAGAGCCGCCTTCCGGGAACAGCGCGCTCAGCGACAGCACGACGAGCGCGGCGGGGGCCGCGAGGATCAGCAGCGCCCGCGGCGAGCGGCGCGCGAGCGCGAGCGTCAGCGCGGCCAGCGCGAGCATCGCGCCGGCGACCGGGCTCGCCGCCGCGCACACGGCCGCGAGCACGCCCGCCGCGAGCGGGTGCTCGCGCTGCAGCGCGAGCACCGCCGCCAACGCGATCGCGACGCCGAGCGCGAACGTCACGCGCCCCGACCAGACGTCGCCGAGCGGCGCGAACGCGAACCACACCGCGCCCCAGCGCGCCGCCTCGCCGTAGCACGCCCGCGTCAGGCGCTCGAACAGGAAGCTCGAAGCGAGCACCGACAGCGCGCCCACGGCCCGCACGCCGAGCAGCGCTCCGAGCGGTGGGAACAGCACGCTGTAGCCCGGCAGGTAGTGCCCCGCGTACCAGCGCAGATCCCAGATCGCAAAGCCAACCTGACGAAAGACGGTGACGCGATATACCTGCGCGGCGAGATCCGGCGTGCGCGGATCGGCGATCAGCCACACCGCCGTCAGCGAGGCCGCGAGCACGAGCGGCGAGCTTCGCGGCGGCCGGCGGGTCGCTGTGCCTCTGCTCGCCACGCCAAGATAATGACGGTGATGGCCACAACCACTCCCAGTCGCGCGCTTTCGCGCTGCGCTCGAATCGCGCTCGCGATCCTCGCCGCCTGCGCAGCCGCGCTCGCGAGCGGCTGCGCAACCGGACATCCCGCACCGATCTCCGCGAGCGAGCTCGCAGCCGCGCAGACGTTCCCCTACTACCCGACCTACTGGGTCGGGCCGAGCTTCCAAGGGCACCCGCTCGCCGCCGCCGACGGGCTGCAGGGCTATCTGCCGGCGGTCGGCGACAGCGTCTACTACGGCGACTGCGTGCAGAGCAAAGGCATCTTCGGCGGCGGCAGCTGCCAGCTGCCGCTGCAGGTCACGAGCGTGATCTACCGTCTGCACTCCAACGCCGCGCTCGGCGCGCAGCGCAACCTGCTCGTGCGCGGCGTGCCCGCGACCGTCTACGACGAAGGCCGCTCGATCGAGATCTACAGCGGGCGCATCGCGATCGACGTGTTCTCCAACACGTTCGCGCGCGCGCTCGCCGCCGCCGCCGCGCTGATCCCGCTCAACGCGCCTGAGTCGCGCGCCGCCAAGCTGCCGCCGCCGGTCTACTGCCCCGGCCTCTCCGGCCCGATCGACGCGCAGCTCGCGCACGTGCTCGCGCGGCTACCCGGGCAGCCCTGCCAGAAGGCCGCCGCCGAGGTCGCGCTCGCCTCCGGCCTCTCCGGCTAGGGCGCCGAGCCCGAGACCGCCGGTGCGATCGGCTTGCCGATCTCGCGGCGCAGGCTGAGGAACGCGAGCGCGCCGATCACCGCCGGCAGCCACAGCGAGATCGCGCGGTACATCAGCACCGCCGCGATCGCGACCGTCGCCGGATGCACGCCGAACAGCACGAGCATCCCGACCAGCCCCGCTTCGATCGCGAGGAAGCCGCCCGGCAGCGGGATCGCGTTCGCGAGCATCCCCACGAGGTATGCCATCGCGACCGCCCACACCGACGGCGCCGCGCCGAGCGAGCGCAGGCACACATACAGGACGAGGTTGTCGAACAGCCAGTAGCCGACCGCGCCGAGCAGTCGCCAGTCGTGCCCTCTGATCGCCCGCACGGCGTCCCCGATACCGCCGCCCAGCGCCGTCAGCGCAACCGTTACGCGACCGCTCTGCGGCTCCCGCGCAGCCGCCGTGCGGCGCGCCCACGCGGCGAGCGCGAGCGTGCCGACGATCACCGCCAGCGCGAGCAGCGCCGGCACCAGCGTCAGCAGCGGGTTGCGCGAGCCGGGCAGCAACCCCAGCCACATCGGGATGCCGATCACGACCACCGCTGCGACGTTGACCGCACTCGTCAGCACGAACAGGAGCACCGAGCGCTTCGCGATCCGCTCGACCGAGATGCCCTTGCTGCGCAGCACCCATGCGCCGAGCGCGATGCCCGCGAGGCCGCTGACCGACACCGCCGAGTTGACAGCCAGCTCCGACAGCGACAGTCGCGAGGTCAGGCTGCGCCCGAGGTGCGAGAAGACGAGCCCGAACAGGACCACGTAGCCGACGCACGAAAGCAGCTCGAGCAGCATGCCCGCAAGCACCCAGCCGACGCTCGCGTGCTCGATCTGCCGCGCCGCCGCGCGCAGGCCCGGCACGCCCAGCAGCAGGATCGCGACGAGCAGAAAGAAGATCGCGAGGCTGATGATGCTGTCGCGTAGGGCACGCGACTGCGCCGCGAACGCGTCCTCGCCCTGCTCGATGCCCGGCTGCTCTGCCGCGATGGGTTGCCCCCTTGGAATTCGTCGGATTGTCTTAGCTGCCCGTTAGACCCACGTCCGTAGTACCCGTCACGCTAGCCTGAATATCGCGCGTCGTGCGCAGCGCGCATGAGAACGAGCTGCGCGTCCCCGCGCGTGAGGCGCCGACCATGGCAGAGCTAGCACGCATACTCGTCGTCGATGACGAGCCCGCCGTCCAGAGCGCGCTGTCGCGGGCGCTGACGCTCGAACGCTACGACGTCGTCGGCGTCACCGACGGGCAGGAGGCGCTCGACAGCCTGCAGTCGACGCCATATGAGGCGATCATCCTCGACATCGCGATGCCGCACGTCGACGGTCTCGAGGTCTGCCGCCGGCTGCGCGAAGGCGGCGACCGCACGCCCGTGCTGATGCTGACCGCGCGCGGCGAGGTCGATGACCGCGTCGCCGGCCTCGATGCCGGCGCCGATGACTATCTCGTCAAGCCGTTCGCGCTGCGCGAGCTGCTCGCGCGCGTCCGCGCTCTGCTTCGCCGCGCGACCGAGGAGGACGGCGGGGAGGAGCTGCTGACATTCGAGGACCTGCGCCTCGACGTCCGCGCGCACGAGGCCTGGCGCGGAGAGCGGCTGCTGCAGCTGACGCGCACCGAGTTCCTGCTGCTCGAGATGTTCCTGCACCACCCGCGCCAGGTGCTGACCCGCTCGGCGATCTTCGAGCACGTCTGGGGCTATGACTTCGGCTCGAGCTCGAACTCGCTCGGCGTCTACATGGGCTATCTTCGGCGCAAGACCGAGATCGGCGAAGAGCCGCGCCTGCTGCACACCGTGCGCGGCGTCGGCTACGTGCTGCGCACGCCACAATGAGCTTTCGCCGGCGTATCACGATCGTCTCCGCCGCCGCCGTCGCGATCGCCGTGATCCTCGCTCGCTGCTGACGTACGTGTTGACCTCCCAGCAGCTGGCGGGCGCGAGCAGGCCCGCAGCCAGGTCGATGCCCAGCTGCACGCATCGCGCGCGCGAGGCGAGCGGCCCTCGAGCGCTTCCTCAGTGTGCGCAAGCAGTCCGCACCTGTTCGGCCGGACTGCCGCCGAGCCCCGAACAGGTGCGCGGCTACCAGCAGCTCGTCGAGCGCCTCCGGCGCGATCCTTGCGCGCTCATCCGAACGGCTGTCGCTCCCCGTCGACACGCGCACGCGCGCGCTCGCCGCGCACGGCGGTGAACCGTTCCTGCGCGACGTCGAAGTCAACGGCATCCACCAGCGCGTGCTCGCCGAGCCGTTCGGCAGCGGTCGCGCCGTCGAGCTCGCCCTGCCGCTGACCGAAGTCGACAGCCTGCTCGCGCGGCTGCGCCTGATCCTCGCGCTGATCGTCGTCGGCGGCATCGCGCTCGCCGCGCTGCTCGGGCGCCTCGTCGCCGGCGCCGCCGTGCTCCCGCTCAAGCGCCTCACGCGCGCGACCGAGCATGTCGCCCTCACCCGCGATCTGAGCGGGCGCATCAAGCCGGCCGGCGAAGACGAGATCGGCCGCCTCGCCAGCAGCTTCAACGCGATGCTCGACGCGCTCGAGCGATCCGTCAGCGCGCTCGATGACTCCGTGCACGCACAACGCCAGCTCGTCGCCGACGCCTCGCACGAGCTGCGCACGCCCGTCACGAGCCTGCGCACGAACATCGAGATCCTCCAGCAGCAGTCCAGCCAGATCGACCCCGAGGACCAGCGGCGGCTGCTCGCCGACGTCGTCGAGCAGCTCGAGGAGCTGACGCTGCTGATCGGCGACGTGATCGATCTCGCGCGCGGCGAGGAACCGAACGCCGACAGCGAGGACGTGCGCCTCGATCAGCTCGTCGCCGAGGTCGTCGAGCGCGCGCGCCGGCACGCGCCCGCGACGCCGCTGCACGTGCAGCTGCTGCCGACGATCCTCAGCGGCGTGCCCGCGCGGCTCGAGCGGGCCGTCAGCAACCTGATCGACAACGCCGTCAAGTACAGCCCGCCCGGCGAGCCCGTCGAGGTCGCGCTGCGCGGTTCCTCGCTGACCGTCCGCGACCACGGCCCGGGCATCAGCGATGAGGACCTGCCGCACGTCTTCGACCGTTTCTACCGCGGCGTCGAGGCGCGCGGGCGCTCCGGCTCCGGGCTCGGGCTCGCGATCGTCCGCCAGGTCGCCCATCAGCACGGCGGCAGCGTCGCCGCCGAGCGCGCTGCGGGGGGCGGGACGCTGATGCGCCTGCAGCTGCCCGGGGCCGAGACGATGGACTACGAAGACGAGGCCGGCCGCCGCGGCGAGCCGCTCGCCGTCGGCGCAGGCGGGCACAGCGCCCCCGGGGCCGAGCTAGCCGGACGCGAGGCAGCCAGCTCGCGAAAGCGCGCCGGCGAGCTGCCGTAGCGGCGGCGGAACGCGCGCGCGAAGTGCGGCGCCTGGCTGTAGCCGACGAGCCGCGCGACGTCTGCGATCGGGATCGAGCGCTGCTCGATCAGCAGCTGCGCCGCAGCGCTCATCCGCCGCGCGAGCAGATCCTCGCTGAAGCTGCAATCGCCGAACTGCGCGTAAGCGCGCTGCAGCTGCCGCGGCGAGCTCGCGAGCGTGCGCGCGAGCACCGCCAGCGTCAGCTCGCGGCGGTAGTGGCGGGCGACGAGCACACGCGCGAGCAGATACAGACGCTGTCGTGCCGCGACGGTCGCTGGGCGCATGAACACAATTCCGACGAGCGAGCGAGGCCGTGACGGCGCGGGCAACCCGATCGGTCCCCGCGCTCCGGGGCGCGGGCAGGCAGAAGCTGAGGAGCGGGCCGCGCAGGCCAGACGGGCCCACGCGGCCGCGCAACGGCAGGCGATCGAGCGCATGAGCGAACAGGCGCGTGACCGCCACGATCGCGCCCGCGCGATCGACCCCGACGCGGACGACAGCGGCGAGGACGAGGCGGTCGCGATCGACGCGCGCTCCGCACGTTAGCCGCCGTAGCGGCGGGCGACGCGTTCGGCGGCGCCGCGATAGGAGCCGCCGAACAGCAGCGCGTGCACGAGCAGCGGCAGCAGCTGATAGAGCTCGACGCGCTCGCGCCAGCCGTCCGCCAGCGGCGCCACCTCCTCGTATGCCGCGAAGACCCGCTCGCTCGGTGCGCCGAACAGCCGCAGCATCGCCAGGTCCAGCTCGCGATGCCCGCCGTACGCCGACGGGTCGATCAGCCACGGCTGGCCATCTTCGCCGGCCATCACGTTGCCCGTCCAGAGGTCGCCGTGCAGGCGCGCCGGCGGCTCCGACGGGCCCGCCAGCTCGCCGATCCGCGCGCACACGCGCTCGACGCACTCGATCGCCGCCGCGCCGAGCGCGCCGCGCTCGCGCGCGATCCGCGCCAGCGGCAGCAGCCGTCGCTCGGCGTAGAACGCCGGCCAGTCGTCCGCCGGCTCGTTCGGCAGCCGCAGCGAGCCGAACCCCGCGCTCTCCCCCGCCGCCTCCGGCGGCGCCCCGAAGCGATCGCGCCCCGGCCGCATGCGTCAACGCGAGCCCGCGGCCGAGCTGCTCGACGCCCGCCGCGTCGAGCGCTCCCGGCGCGATCCACTCGAGCGCCAGATAGTCCTCGCCGCGCTCGAGCACGCGCGGCGTGCGCAGCGCTCCCGGCTGCGGCCAGCCAGCGCAGGCCGCCCGCCTCCGCCGCATACTCGCCCGGCGCCGCGTCCGCGCGCGTCTTCACGAACGCCTCGCGCCCGTCCGCGAGGCGCACGCGGAAGGCCTCGTTGATGTCGCCGCCGCCGACGACGCGCGGCACATCCGCACCCGGCGGCAGGCTCACGGCGCGCTCGCCCGCCGCGGATCTGCGCGAGCAGCCCGACGCACGCCGCCTGCACGAGGTCGAACACCTCTCGAAGCCGTCGCCCGCGCCGTAGTAGGGGTCGGGCACGTCGAGGTCGCCCGCGGCCGCGCTCGCCGGATCGAACTCGCGCAGCAGCCGCACCTTCTCGCGCTGCTCCGCACCCTGCGCGAGCGCGCGCAGGTCGCGCAGGTTCGAGCCGTCCATCGCCAGCAGCAGGTCGAACCGCTCGAAATCCTCCGCTCGCGACCCGCCGCGCCGTCCCGTCGAGCACGACGCCGCGGCTCGCCGCCGCCGCGCGTCGCGCGCTGTCCGGCGCGCTGCCGACGTGCCACGCGCCCGTTCCGGCAGAGTCAAGCTCGATCTCTGCTCAAGGCCCGCGTCGCGCACGAGCGCGCGCATCACGCCCTCCGCCGTCGGCGAGCGGCAGATGTTGCCGAGGCACACGAACAGCACGCGACGGCACACGAGGCTCGCGACTCCGGCCATCCTGCGCGGCCGCTACGTCTACTCCTCGCCGAGCTCGAGCACCGCCAGGAAGGCCTCCTGCGGCACCTCGACGCGGCCGACCTGCTTCATCCGCTTCTTGCCCTCCTTCTGCTTGGCGAGCAGCTTTTTCTTGCGCGTGATGTCGCCGCCGTAGCAGCCGGCGATCACGTCCTTGCGGAACGCCTTGACCGTCTCGCGCGCGATCACGTGCGCGCCGATCGCCGCCTGGATCGGCACGTCGTACTGCTGGCGCGGGATCCGCTTGCGCAGCTTCTCCGTCAGCGTGCGGCCGATCTCATACGCCTTGTCGCGATGGACGACCATCGACAGCGCGTCGACCGTGTCGCCCGCGAGCAGCACGTCGAGCTTGACCAGATCCGACGCCTTCATGCCGCTCAGCTCGTAGTCCAGCGACGCGTAGCCTTTCGTGCGCGACTTCAGCTGGTCGAAGAAGTCGAGCACGATTTCCGCGAGCGGCAGCTCGTAGTTGAGCTGCACCCGCTCCGGCGAGAGGTAGTGCATGCCGGCGTGCTCGCCGCGGCGCTCCTGGCAGAGCTCCATGACCGCGCCGACGAACTCTTTCGGCGCGATGATCGAGGCCTGGATGAACGGCTCGCGGATCTCCTCGATCGTGCCCGGGTCGGGCATGTCCGAGGGGTTGTGCACCTCCAGCTCCTCGCCGTTCGTGAGCGTCACGTCGAACTCGACCGACGGCATCGTCGCGAGCAGCTCGAGGTCGTACTCGCGCTCCAGGCGCTCGCGCACGATGTCCATGTGCAGCAGTCCGAGAAAGCCGCAGCGAAAGCCGAAGCCGAGCGCGTCCGAGGTCTCCGGCTCCCACGACAGCGCCGCGTCGTTGAGCACCAGCTTCTCGAGCGCGTCGCGCAGGTCCGGGTAGTCGTCGGAGTCGATCGGGAACAGGCCGCAGAAGACCATCGGCTTGACCTCGCGGTAGCCCGGCAGCGCCTCGCGTCGCTTCGCCGCGCGCGGTGCGGCTGCCCGGGCCCGAGGTCCGCGCGCGCGTCGTCAGCGTGTCGCCGACGCGCAGCAGCGTGACGTCCTTCAGGCCCGTGATCAGGTAGCCGACCTCGCCCGCCGCGAGCTGGTCGGTCGGCATCATCTGCGGGCTGAAGACGCCGATGTCGTCGATGTCCGCCTCCGTCGCGGTCGCCATCGCGCGGATCGCCTCGCCCTTCTTGAAGACGCCGTCGACGACCCTGATGTAGGCGATCACGCCGCGGTACTGGTCGAACTCCGAGTCGAAGATCAGCGCGCGCGGCGGCGCCATCCGGGTCGCCCGACGGCGGCGGCACGCGCGCGATCAGCTCCTCGAGCACCTCGCCCACGCCCTCGCCCGTCTTGCCGCTGATCTGCAGGATCGCGTCCGGTCGGCTCGCCGATCAGGTCGCTGACTTCGCCGGCGACGCGCTCGGGCTCGGCGCCGGGCAGGTCGATCTTGTTCAGGCACGGGATCAGCTCGAGGCCCGACTTCGACCGCCAGGTAGGTGTTCGCGACCGTCTGCGCCTCGACGCCCTGCGCCGCGTCGACGACCAGCAGCGCGCCCTCGCACGCCGCCAGCGAGCGCGAGACCTCGTAGGTGAAGTCGACGTGTCCGGGCGTGTCGATCAGGTGCAGCTGGTAGGTCTCGCCGTCGCGCGCGGTGAAGAACACCCGCACCGCCTGCGCCTTGATCGTGATCCCGCGCTCGCGCTCGAGGTCCATCGAGTCGAGCAGCTGCGCGCGCATCTCGCGCGCGGCGACCGTCTGCGTCAGCTCGAGGATGCGGTCGGCGAGCGTCGACTTGCCGTGGTCGATGTGCGCGATGATCGAGAAGTTGCGGATGTGCGCCTGATCCATGGGCGCTACAGCGTAGAGGCGCGGCCCGGCGAGCGACGAGCGCGACGCCTCGCCAGCGCTCGCCGCACGCGCTAGCCTTAACGGTCCGGCGGATCGCCAACTCGACTACGGGCCTTCGAGATCCAACCGCGGCTACGCGCCGGCCTTCGGGCCGGCGGCCTGTCCAGGTGTCGGGAGTGTTACGCCGCCCAGGCGAGACACACTAGTCCTGGGACGTATGTAGTAAGCGGCGATCTCATGTTCGGGCGCACGCCGGGTGGGCTTCGGCCCACCCGGCCTCTGCTCGCCCGCGCCTGCGCAGCGGCGCTATGCGCGGCCGAGGCGGGCGCGGATCATGCGGTTGCACCTCGGTGCGCCTCCGGGATGCGCATCGCCAGCACCGCGCGCGTGTAGATCCACACGCCCGCCGCGCCCGCCGCGCCGACGCTGATGATCTGCGCCGGCAGCGAGCCGCCGAGCAGCGCGTGCAGCCCGTACCAGACGACCCACGAGACGCCCGCCAGCAGCGCCGAGGCGACGCGCGATCCGCGCCGTGATCATCGTCGTCTGCGCACCCTCCAGGCGGCCGTTGAAGCCGATCCGCAGGCGGTGCAGCTGCAGCGCCGTCATCACCGCGTTGGCGACGACCGTGCCGATCACCAGGCCCGGCGATCCCGAGCGGCTTGTACAGGCCGACGCTGACGATGATGTCGACGACGATGTTCATCGCCGCCAGCCGCGTCGGGATCCACGGCCGCTGCAGCGCGAAGAACGTGCGCGTCAGCAGCAGGTTGATGCCGGCGAACGGCAGGCTGAAGGCAAACCAGAACAGCGCTTCGGAGACCAGCTGCGGTCGATTGCGCGTCGAACTGCGCCGCGTTCGAAGAGCAGCCGCGTGATCGGCGTCGCGAGCACGATCATGAAGACCGCCGCCGGGATCAGCAGCAGGTTGATCTGGCGCATGCCCGTGCCCACCGTGCGTGCGCATCCCCGCCGCGTCGCGGCGCGCGGCCAGCCGGCTGAGGACCGGGAACAGGACCGTCGCGACCGCCACGCTGAACATCCCCTGCGGCAGCATGTAGATGCGAAACGCGTTGTCGATCGCGCGCGGGGCTTCGTCGGAGACGAGGCTGCCGAAGGCCGAGTTGATCAGCTGGTCGAGGTTGACGATCCCCAGGCCGATCGTCACCGGCAGCATCAGCATGAACACCTGCTTGATGCGCGGGTCGTGCCAGTCGATCGTGCATCTGCAGCCGAAAGTCGATCCGCCCGAGCGCGCCGAACGCCATCGCCAGCTGCACGCCCGTCGCCGCGAGGATGCCGATCGCATAGGCGTACGACCTTGTCGTCGCCGTGGAAGTGCGGCGCGAGCACGACCAGCAGCACGATGATCACGAGGTTCCAGACCGCCGGCGAGATCGCGGGGATCGTGAATTCGTCGTAGGACTGCAGGATGCCCGTCAGCAGCCCGGTCAGGCCGAGCAGCAGGACGACCGGGAACAGCACCTGCGAGAGGCCGACCGTCAGCGTCGTTCAGCGCGCCGCTGAACGTCGGGCCGATGAACAGCGGCATGATCGTGCCCGCCGCGAGGATGAAGAACGCCGAGATCGCGCCCGAGCACGATCAGCATGATCCAGAACAGCGTCGAGGCCAGGCGCAGCGCGTCTTTCTTGCGGCCCTTCTGCAGCAGGTCGGTGAACACCGGCACGAACGCCGCCGACAGGGCCGCGTTCGCGAACAGGTTGCGCGACCAGGTTCGGGACCAGGAAGGCGATCGTGAACGCCGACGCCGCGCCGCTCGTGCCGAAGTAGCTCGCGAACACGATTTCGCGCCCGAGCCCGATCGACCCGCGAGATGCCGGTGCCGATCGAGAAGATCGCCGTGTTGCGCGCGACGCCGCGCGCCGCCGGCTGCGCGCGCCACCGCGCCCGGTGCTCCTCGCGCGCCTACGTCCTCGGCGCGCAGCTCGGCGCGCTCCGCAGTGCGGATGCCTCGCCGCGACGCCGTCGTGGGCCCAGCGGCCCGCGTCCGCTGCGCGCGCGCGCGGCCGTTGCGCTGCTCTCGGCTCGCCAGGCGGCGCGGCGGCTCCCGGCCGCGGGTGGTTCTCCGGGGTCGGACAAGGCCGCTATAGTACGGCGCTCCGCGGCGCGGCCGCGTTCTCTGCGTGCCCGCCGGCTCTCAGCCATGGCCAACATCCACTCACAGAAGAAGCGCATCCTGCGCTCCGAGCGCGAGCGCCTGGAGAACCGCCGCTACACCTCGACGATCAAGACGTACTTCCGTCGTCTCGAGTCACGAGGTCGAGGCGGCGAGCAGACAACGGCCGCGACGCGACGCACCGGGAGCTCGTCAGCACGATCGACAAGGCCGTCAAGCGCGGCGCGCTGCACCGGAACACCGGCGCGCGCAAGAAGTCCCGCGCTGCGCGCGCGCGCGGCGCTCGCCAGCAGCTGACGGCTCAGCAGGTATCGCTTCGATCGCGCGCAGCGCGAGCGTGTCCTCGTCAGCGCCGCCAGCGCCGTGCGACTGCTGGCGCAGCGGCGCGCCGCCGCGCGAGTCGAGCTCGAGGTCGGCGAGCGCGCCGAGCGCCCCGCGCAGGCGCTCGGGATCGCTGCGCTGCGACGTCCGCGACGAAGCGCTCGGCCGCGCGCGGCGGCATGCGCAGGCCGCGCTTGACGTCCGCGACCGACTCGCCCGCCTGCAGGCGCTGCGCGATCGCGAGCGCCTCGCGCAACCGCTGCGCCATCAGGTAGAGCAGGCCGGACAGGCGCTCGCCCTGCTCGCGCAGCCGCAGATAGGACAGCGTCGCCTCGCGCCGCGTCGCGCCGCGACGAGCGCGTCGGCGAGCGCGTACGCGCGCCACTCGACCGAGTGCGCCGCGCGCGCCTCGATCTCCGCGACGTCGATCCTGCGCGCCGCGCCGTCTCGCCGTCGCCGTCGCCTTCCAGCGCGAGCTTCTCGAGCTCGCGCAGCAGCCGCTGCTGGCGCTCGCCGACCTGCGCGACGAGCGCCTTCGCCGCCGCGCTGTCGAGCGTCGATGCCGAGGCGCCGCGCCTGCTCGCGCGCCCACTTCGCGAGCTCCCACGGCTTGACCGTCATCTGCGCCACGACCTGCCCGCCGGCGCTGCTTGACCGCCTCGTGGACCGCACGCCGGCGCCTTCGCCTTCGCCTCCTCGCGCGCGAACAGCGCGAGCGTCGTCTCCGGCGCGCATCTGCGCCGATCGCCGGCACGAGCTGCCTGCTCGACCTCCGCCTGGCGCCAGCGCTCGACCCCTTCGACGATGATCACGCGCCGGCCGATCGCGAGCGTCATCGCCGCGAGCGCCGATGCGACACCCGCCGGCGTCGCCTGCATCGCCTTCCAGCAGCTCGACGCTCGCACCGCCCCCGTCCGCCTCCGCGAGCGCGCGCAGCCCCGCGCGGCGCTCGGCGACCGCGCCGTGGTCGTCGCCGTGGATCAGGTAGGCGGGCTTGAGCTCTGGCATGCGCCCGAGTCTATGCCGACCCGACGATGCATCCTGTGCGCCCCTCGACGGGCGAGAGGCAGCGAGGCAAGGACGCAGGGAGCGTGGCGTGCTTCGGGTCTAGCGCACGACCAGGTTGACGAGCTTGCCCGGCACGACGATCTCCTTGACGATCTCCTTGCCGTCGAGGTGCACCTGCACGTTCGGCGCCGCCATGCACAGCTCCTTGAGCTCGTCTCGGTGCTCGCGTCGGCGCTGGCCTGCACGCGGTCGCGCAGCTTGCCGTTGACCTGGCAGACGAGCTCGTAGGCGTCGCTCTCGAGCAGCGCCTCATCGGCCTGCGGCCAGGGCTGCTCCCACACGCGCTCGCCGGTCAGCGGTCGTAGATGTCCGCGCAGACGTGCGGAGCGAACGGGAACAGCAGCGAGGCGGCGCTCGCGAGCGCGAAGCGCGAGCGTCTCCGGCGCGACCGCGTCACGCAGCCGCGAGCAGTCGTTGAGCAGCTCCATCACCGCGGCGATCGCCGTGTTGAACGCGAAGCGCCGCAGGTCGCCGCTGACCTTGTCGATCGCCCAGTGCGTCTTGCGCAGCAGCGCGAGATCCTCGCCCTGTCGCCGTCGATCGCGGTGTCGGCGCCGCGAGCGGCCCGTCGGCGCGCTCGGCGGTCTCGGCGGCCAGCCGCCACAGCCGCGAGAGGAAGCGGTGCACGCCCTCGACGCCGTCGTCGGACCAGTCCGCGTCCTGGTCGGGCGGGCCGACGAAGAGGATGTAGCAGCGGGCGGTGTCCGCGCCGACGCGCTCGACGATCGACGGCCGGCGAGACGACGTTGCCCTTGGACTTGCTCATCTTCGCGCCGTCCTTCGTGACCATCCCCTGGGTGAACAGCGCCTTGAACGGCTCCTGGAAGTTCGAGATGGCCGAGGTCCGCGAGCGCCTTCGTGAAGAAGCGCGCGTACATCAGGTGCAGGATCGCGTGCTCGACGCCGCCGATGTACTGGTCGACCGGCATCCACTCGCGCAGCGCCGCCGGGTCCCAGGCTTCCTCGTCGTTGCTCGGCGTCGCAGTAGCGCAGGAAATACCAGGAGGAGTCGACGAACGTGTCCATCGTGTCGGTCTCGCGCCTCGCCGGCTCGCCGCACGCCGGACACTCCGTCCTGACCCAGTCCTCCGCCGCCGCCAGCGGCGAGCGGCCCTTCGGCGTGTAGTCCTCGATGTCGGGGAGCTCGACCGGCAGCTGATCGTCGGGCACCGGCACCATCCCGCAGCCGCTCGCAGTAGACGATCGGGATCGGGCAGCCCCAGTAGCGCTGACGGGAGACGAGCCAGTCGCGCAGGCGGTAGTTGACCGATGCGTGGCCCTTGCCCTCGCGGTCGAGCCAGCCGACGATCGCGCCGAGCGCCTCGCGGTTGGGCATGCCGTCGAAGTCCGCGTGCGAGTTGACAGCACGCCGTCGCCGGTATACGGCAGCCCCTCGCTCGTCCGCCCCCGGCTGCGGCGGCGCATCGGGGTCGGCGGGCGCGATCACGCGCCGGATCGGCAGCTCGAACGCGCGCGCGAACGCGTAGTCGCGCTCGTCGTGCCCGGGGACCGCCATGATCGCCCCGGTGCCGTACTCCATCAGCACGTAGTCGGCGACGTACATCGGGATCTGCTCGCCGTTGACCGGGTTGGTGACCGTGCGCCCGAGCGGCACGCCGGTCTTCGGCCTGCTCGGCGTTGCCGCGCTCCTCGTTGGTCTCGTTCAGCGCATGGTTGACGTAGTCGCGCACCGCCTGCTCGTGCTCGGTCCCCTGCGCGAGGCGCATCACGTCCGGGTGCTCGGGCGCCATCACGAAGAAGGTCGCCCCGAACAGCGTGTCCGGCCGGGTCGTGAAGACCGGGTAGTCGACGCCGAGCGCCTCGCAGCGGAACGTCACCTCGGCGCCCTCGCTGCGGCCGATCCAGTTGCGCTGCATCGTCTTGACGTGCTCAGGCCACTCGATCCCGTCGAGATCCGTCAGCAGCCGCTCGGCGTAGTCGGTGATGCGAAGGAACCACTGCTCGAGCTGGCGGACTTCGACGAGCGCGCCGCAGCGCTCGCAGCAGCCCTCCGCGTCGACCTGCTCGTTGGCGAGCACCGTCTGGTCGTTCGGGCACCACTTGACCGCCGCCTCCTTGCGGTAGGCGAGGCCCGGCGCGGAACAGCTCGAGGAAGATCCACTGCGTCCAGCGGTAGTAGGATCGGTTCGCTCGTCGCGAGCTCCCGCGACCAGTCGATCGAGATCCCCCACGAGCGGAACTGGCGCTGGAAGGAGGCGATCGACTCGGCGGTCGACTCGCGCGGGTGCACGCCCGTCTTGATCGCGTGGTTCTCCGCCGGCAGCCCGAAGGCGTCATAGCCCATCGGGTGCAGCACGCGGCGCCCGAGGCGACGGTGGAAGTGGGCGATCGCGTCGCCTACCGAGTAGCACTTCAGATGCCCGATGTGCGGCTCGCCGCTCGGGTACGGCAGCATCTCGAGCACGTAGGAGCTCGCGCCGCCGCGCCGTCGCGCCCGCCGAGCTCGCCGCGCTCCGCGAGTTCGCTGTCGTTGGCGACCTCCCAGGTGCGCTCGCGCGCCCACACCTCCTGCCAGCGCGGCTCGATCTCATGCGGGTCGTAACGGTGCTCGGGATGCTCGGCCATCGGGAATCGCAGGTTAGCGGGCGGCCTGCGGCGAAACCGCGCCGGCCGCCCGCCGCCGCGATCCTCACGGCGTGGCGAGCACGTCCGCGCCCTGCGCCTGCACGAAGCGGCTGCGGCCCGCGCAGCAGCTCGACGACCTCGGCCGGGCGCCGTCTGCGGCGAGCCGGCGTCGAACGGCGGCTGCGGGTCGTACTCGATGCCCAGCTGGATCGCCTGCGCGACCGCCTCGCCGGCGATCCTCGCGGCGAGCGTCAGCGCCATGTCGATGCCGGCCGAGACGCCCGCGGCGGTGACGAGCTTGCCGTCGAAGACGACGCGCTCGGAGACCGCCTCGACGCCGAAGCCGCGCAGTTCCTCGAGCGCCAGCCAGTGGCAGGTCGCGCGCCTGCCCGTCGAGCAGACCGGCCGCCGCGAGGATCAGCGATCCGGTGCACACCGAGGTCGTCCACGTGCTCGTGCTGATCGGCCTGCCTGAGCCACGCGAGCGACCGGCCCGCCGGCGCGCTCGGCGACCTCGCCGGGGCCGCCCGGGACGAGCACGATCTCCGGCCGCGGGAGCTCCGCGAGCGAGCGCTCGGCGAGGATCGTGAGCATGCCGTTGTCGGTGCGCACCGGGCCCGCCTCGGCGGCGAGGAAGCTGACATGTCGCGCCCGGCAGGCGGCTGAGCACCTCATAGGGCCCGATCGCGTCGAGCGCGGTGAAGCGGTCATACAGGACGATCGCGATGTTCATTGCTGGCCTCCTTGTAGTGCTGGTATGTGGATCGTTGCGCTCCTCATCGCGCTCACGCGGCCGCCGGCGAGCGGTCTGAAAGCGGCGGCGGTACTCCGCCGGTGCGACCTCGAGCGAGCGGATGAAGGCGCGGCGCATCGTCTCGGCCGTGCCGAAGCCGCAGCCGGCGGCGATCGCCGCGACCGGCTCGGCGGTCTCCTCGAGCCGCCGGCGCGCGGCCTCCAGGCGCACGCGCTCGACGTAGCGGCGCCGGCGTCACGCCGGTCTCCGCTCGGAACGCGCGCGCGAAGTGGCGCGGGCTCATGTGCGCCCGTGCGGCCATCGCCTCGACCGAGTGCTCGCCCGCGACGTGCTCGAGCACCGAGCGCTGGATCTCGCGCAGCGGCTCGCGCTCGGGCTGCTGGGCGCGCGAGCGTGGCGCTGAACTGCGACTGGTTGCCGGGGCGCCGCAGGAACAGCACGAGGTGACGGGCGATCAGCAGCGCCGCGCTCGCGGTCGAGGTCCTCCTCGACGAGCGCGAGCGCGAGGTCCATGCCCGCGGTCACGCCCGCGGATGTCCACAGCGAGCCGTCGCGGACGAAGATCGGATCGGCGTCGACGTCGATCGCCGGGATGCGCGCGCGCGAGCTCCTCCGCGGAGGCCCAGTGCGTAGTCGCGCGGCGGCCGTCGAGCAGGCCGGCCGCGGCGAGCAGGAACGCGCCGGTGCAGACCGATGCCGTGCGCCTGGCCCGCCGCGAGGCGCCGATGATCCAGTCGAGCAGAGCCCGATCGGCTGCCGCCTCGGCGTGGCCCGGGCCGCCGGCGACGATCAGCGTGTCGAGCGGCTCGCTGCAGCGTCAGCGATCGCGGCGTCGGGCGTGATGGTCAGGCCGCTCGAGGTCCGCAGCGGCGAGCCGTCGACGAGCTGACCGTCCGGACCCGATAGCCGCGGTCCGCGCGATCGCCCGTCGCCTCGACGAGGCGACTGGGCGCCCGCGAACACCTCCAGCGGGCCGGTCACGTCGAGGCTCTGCACTCCCGGGTAGGCGACGATCGCGATCTCGCGCGGCGATGGACGGCTTCTCCATGACTCGATCATGCTCCACAACGCGTTCTGTCCGCAAGGACAGATATCCAACATTTCCTGCCATGACTCGGCTTCGCCGGCAGCGGCGCTTGGCCGCAGCGTGCGGGCACGACGCGAGCAGGAGCCGGCGGTCCCGGCGCGGCGGTTTACGATGGCGCCGTGGAGGAACCGAGTTTCACGAGGCCGATCTCGGCTACGACGGAGACCCCGATGCGCTGAGCGCGGCGCCGGGCCGCGTCGCGAGCATCGTCAGCGCGGCCGAACAGGCCGCCGGAGGAGCTGCGCGAGCAGGCCGAGGTGCGCGTTCGCGAGCGGATCGAGGAGGCCGAGCGCGCGGCCGAGAACCGCGTGCTCGCAGCCGAGGAGGAGGCCGAGGAGATCCTCGAGAGCGCCCGAACGCAGGCCGAGACGACGCGCAACGAGGTCCTCGAGATCGTCACCAAGCTCCACGCCGAGGCCGAGCGCGCGCGCGAGGACGCCGCGCGAACGCTCAGCGAGGCCCAGCAGCACGCCGAGGGCCTGCTGACCGGCGCCGAAGAGGAATCAGAGCAGCTGCGCGCAGGCGCCGCCGAGGAGTCCGAGCGCGTGCGCGCCGACGCCGCCGAGGAGTCCCAGCAGCTTCGCGCCGAGGCGCAGGAGGAATCGCACCGGGTGCGCGCCGATGGCCGCGAGGAGTCCGAGCGGCTGCGCGCCGACGCGCACGAGCAGTCAGAACGCGTCCGCGCCGCCGCCGCGGCCGAATCCGAGGAGCTGCTGCGCTCCTCCCGCGAGGAGGCAGACCGGATCACCGCCGAAACGCAGGCGCAGACCGAGCGTCTGCTGCAGGCGCGACGCGAGGAGCTCGCACGGATCCACGAGGAGGCCGACCAGCAGGCGCGCGAGATCAAGGCCCAGGCGCGCGCGGAAGCGCGCGAGATCACAAGCGAAGCGCACATCGTCGCGCGCGACGTGCTCGAGGAGGGCACCGAGATCTCGCGCAACCTGCGCGAGCTGTCGGTCTCGCTGCACAACAACGCCGAGCGTCTGCTGCGCGACATCAGCCTCACCCACGGCGGCATGACCGCGCGCCTGGAACAGCTCGTGCCACCCGAGCCGCAGCGCACGAACGGCGGCAAACCGAAGCAGGGCCAAGGGCGCCGCGCGCCCGAACAGGCCGACTCCGGCAGCGATCTCGAGGTGCCCGAGTTCATCCCTGGGCGCTGAGCGGCGGCGCGGCGGCGCGCGCCCGCGCATGGAGGGCCGCCGAGCTCACCGAGCCGGCGACAGCCGGCGCCCGCACCCGCGCTGCACGGATGGCTAGACTTGTGGCTCCTGACCCGGGGCTATAGCTCAGCTGGGAGAGCGTCGCGCTGGCAGCGCGAAGGTCGTCGGTTCGAGCCCGACTAGCTCCACTTCCGGGCATGCGGTTGTGCGATCGAGCAACACGCGAGCTCAGGCCGCGGTTAGGCTGGGCTCAATCCGACTGAGGGCGCTGGAGCCATGAGATACGCCACAACGGCGTTCGGCGTCATCGCGGTCGCTGCGACGCTCGCAGGCGCGCTCGTGAGCAACGCGGCGGGCGCGATCATCATTCACTACCCACCGCCACCCGAATCCCACTTCACAGCCAGGCTGGGCGACATGGTGGCCGACGACGCGTTCCCGGTCAGGGGCGCGAGGCGTAGCGCAGACGGGCAGCTGCTCGAAATCGAGGAAACGGTGGTCAGATGCACGAGCGCACGCGCGAGCGGAGCGCTGTTCCTGCCCGCCGAAGAACTGATCCTGACGTACGCGTTCAAGGGCTGTACCACACAGGTCGACGCCGGCTCGCTCGGCACCTCTGTGAAAGTCGCCGTCGAGGCCCGTTGCAGCTGGAGTTCACCCCCGCCGGTGGCGTGCGGGTGCTGAAGCCCGCGTCGCTCGTGATGAAGCAGCTGCACTGCACGATCGAGCTCGCGAGCTTCACCGAACCGGCGGGCGGCGGGCAGTGGAACCCCGAAAACGGACCGGAACCGCGCCAGCCGAAGCTGCTGGACGAAGCGGCGAGCTATGAAGACGAAACGGACGCGACGATCAGGCTGCGCCAGTTCCTGTCGGGCTTCCAGCACAAGCTGGACGTGGCCGCCGGGGCTGTGGCGATGCCGGTCGCGGCCGTCTCCCCGGAGACTTGCAAGCTGCGGGAAGCGCTCGGCGGCGCCGGCGCGGGCAAGGTCACGGTGGCCACCTACCTCGGCGCGATGCCGCTCGAAACGATCGGCGGCGACCTCGGCATCGAAGAATAGGAACCCGAAGCCGGGCAGGTGGCGTAGCGAGCGCGAGCCCGGACGTTGCGCGCGCCAACGAGGACGCTCTGAGCGCACTGTCCAAGGCGGTGGGCGCCCACAACAGCGCCGCGGGCTGGCGGAAGCTCAAGGCCTGACCCGGCTGGTCGCCGGCGCCTGCCCTCGTCGCGCTGTCAACATTGCCCGCATCCGGACATATACAGGGTGTGGGCAATGTTCGCGATCCGGCGCCACAGCGCTTCGAGGCGCTGTTTCGCGCGAACCATCGAGCGGTGCTGCGCTACGCCCAGCGCCGCACCGATCCCGACGCCGCTGAGGAGGTCGCGGCGGAGACATTTGCGATCGCCTGGCGGCGCTTCGATGCAGCGCCGGCCGCGCAACCGCTGCCGTGGCTGTTGGTGATCGCGCGCAACGTGCTCGCCAACCGCCGCCGCGCCGCGCAGCGAGCCGGCGAGAAGGAGCAGCGCGCGGCCAACGGGGCGCCCGCCCCCGCGAGCGATCCCGCCGAGCGCCACGCCGAGCGCGAAACCGTCGTGCGGGCGTTCGCCAAGCTCTCCGAGAGCGACCGCGAGGTCCTGCGCCTGGTCGCCTGGGACGGGCTCACCGCCGCCGCAGCCGGTCGCGTCACGGGCGTCTCGCGGCTGGCGTTCTCGCAGCGCTTCGGGCGCGCCCGGCGCCGCCTGAGACGCGCGCTCAACGAGCTCGAGAGTGAATCCGATCCGCTCCACGGCGTGATCGCCCGACCCGAACCGAATGAGGTCCAATGACCACACAAGACCCGATCGAGCGCTTCCGCGCCCTGGATCCTGCTGAGGATCTTCCCTACAGCGAGCCGGCCGACGATCTGCTCGCCGCGATCCTCGCGCTGCCGCGCGACCCCGTCGCCCGGTCTCAGCGGCGGCGGCCGTTCGGCGCATCCGCGGCGAACGGGGCCGGCTCGAGCCGTGCGGCCGATCAGCGCCCGACGCAGCGACGGCTGCCGCGGGGAATGCTCGCCGCACTGCCGCCGGCAGTCGCAGCGCTCGTCGCGGTCGCTGTCATCCTCGCCGGCTCCTCCGGCTCCGGCCTCAACGTTGCCGCGGCCGCCTACGCCGCGACCACGCCCAGGCAGGGCGTCGTCGAATACGTCTCGCTCGTGCACGTCTATCGCGGACCTCACGCCGGTTCGACGCTCCGCCAGCAGGAGTGGATCGAAGCCGCGAGCGCCCGCCGCCGCGAGCTCGACACGATCACCGAAGCACACGGTCGCGCGCGGTCCACTCGCGTCAGCGACTGGTCCTTCTCGCCGCCCGCGTTCGAACGGTGGGAAAGCGAGCACGAGTCGAACACCGTCATTCGCGTCCGACGGGCACCGTCGCCCTACTACCCGGACCACCCCGGCTTCGACATCGGCGGCATCACACTCGACGGCGTCGAAGGCATCAAGCTCTACCGCCTGCTCTATCGCGACGGCCAGGTACGCGTGGTTGGACGCGAGCGGCGCGGTGGACGTCTGCTGTGGAAGCTCGAAAGCCACGCCGAGCAACACGGGATCGACGATCACACACGTCTGATCGTGCTCGTCGATCCGCACACGTTCCTGCCCGTGTTCGAGCGCCAGATCGACATCACCCGTCCCGGCCACCCCGCGATCGTCGAAAGCGAGCTGCTGAGCTACCGCACGGTTCTCGCCACCGCCGCGGGCGCCGGCAGCGTGTTCGACCTCGCCGCCCAGCACCCTGGCACCCACGTGCTGAGCGTGGCCCCACCGGCGCCGCCACGCGGCCTGCTCCCGCCTCGATCGCACCCGGTCAAGCGGCGGTGAGCGCCAGGCCGAGCGCGTTGATCGGCTCGGTCCTGGCGCTCGCTCTGTTGATGCATACGTTCGCGGTCAAGCAAAGCGTCGCGCCAGGGTCGGTTGCCGTATCCGTCTCGATCGACGCGCATCATCCGGGCGCACCGGTCCCGCGCGAGTTCCTCGGTCTCTCCTTCGAGGCCTACAGCCTGGCCGAAATCGCTCGCTTCGGAAGTCGCGGGAACCTCGTGCGGATGCTCCGCTCGCTCGGGCCCGGCGTGATCCGCTTCGGCGGGGTGACGGCCGACACGCAGGTCGCATGGACAGATGCCGCGACACCCAGGCCGGCGTGGGCAACCGCCGTCCTGCAGGCCGGCGACTTCCGTCGGCTGCGCCGGCTCGCCGGCGAGAGCGGCTGGCACATTCTGCTGACGATCGGCCTCGCCCACTACGACCCTCGCGCGGCCGCGCGCGAGGCCGCCGCCGCCGGGCGGGCTCTCGGGAGCTGGCTGGCGGGGATCGAGCTCGGCAACGAGCCCGACTCCTATGCGCGCCACGGCTTCCGCCCATCGCCGTGGACCCCCGCGCAGTACAACGCCCAGGTTGGGGCCTACCGCCGCGCGATCGCCAAGGTTGCGCCCGGGATCGCGCTGGTCGGCCCGGACGTGTCAGGCTCGGGAGCGTTCCTGAGATGGGCGCCGAGCACCGCGGTCCGCCAGCACCCGGCATTGCTCACCGGACACCACTATCCGCTCGGTTGTCACCAGAGCCCCAAGCCCACGATCGCGCGCCTGCTCAGCCCGGCGACCCGCCGCGCCGAGGAGCTGTCCCTGCGCCGCTACCTGTCCGTCTCGCGAGCGGCCGGCATCCCCTTCCGCCTCGATGAGGCAGGCAGCGTCTCCTGCGGCGGCGCTGCCGCGATCAGCAACACCTTCGCCTCGGCGCTGTGGGCGCTCGACTACATCGTCCACACGATGGCCGCCGGCGCCGTCGGCATCGACCTCGAGGGCAACCCGGCGAACTGCCGCGGCTATGCGCCCGTCTGCGCGTCGACGAGGCGGCGGCTGGCCGAAGGCGTCCTCGGCGCGCAGCCGGAGTGGTACGCGCTGCTGCTGAGCAGGGAGCTGATCGGCGATCGTCCCGTGCGCGCGAGGTTCCGCGCGAGCGCCGCGAACGTCGACGTGCTCGCGCTGCTCGGCGCGCGGCAGCGGCTGCAGGTGGTGATCGTCGATGACGATCCGCCCGCGGCGAAGCGCGCCGCCGTCAGCTTGCACGTGGGCCCGCGCTACAAGCTCGCGAGCACGCTGTCGCTGACCGCGCCCTCGCCCGCCGCGACCGCGGGCATCCGCCTCGGCGGCCGCGCCGTCGGCAGCGACGGTACCCTGCCCGCGCCCGCGCGCTCGTACAGCCTGGTGCGCGCGGGGACGTTCACGCTCGCGCTCCCGCCCGGCAGCGCCGCGCTCGTCACGCTCGCGCCGGATCGCTAGCGCACGCGCCGGTGCGGGCTGCACGGCACCTCGATGTCAGCGCCGTCACGCGCGCCAGTCGACCTCGAAGTGGGCGATCGGCTCCGCGAAGCCTTTTACGACGATCGCGCCAGCATCGGCGAAGGAGATGCCCTTGCCGCGGCAGAGGTCCTGCACGCCGGATGAGACGACGATGCAGTCCGGCTGCGCGCACGCGCACAGCCGCGCGGCCTGCTGCACAGCAGCACCGAAGAGATCATCCTGCTCGGTCACCGGCTCTCCCGCCGCCACGCCGATGCGCACGCGCACCCGCGACTGTCCGTCGGCGTTGCCCTCGTGGAGCGCTCGCTGCACCTGAATCGCCGCGCCGACCGCCTGGGACGCAGAGGTGAACGCCGCCATGATCCCGTCGCCGGTGTGCTTGACTTCGCTGCCGCCGAACTGCGCGAGGGCGGAGCGCACGACCGCGTCGTGCTGGCGAAGCAGCTTCATCACCCCACGGTCCCCCAGCTGCTGAGTCAGGCCAGTGGAGTCGACCATGTCCGTGAAGAGGATCGCGCGAAAGGCGCTTTCTGTGTATGGCTCGCCCGGGGGGTGGGTGTTGAGCCGCCCGAAGAAGCCCCGGACGTTCGCCTCGTCGACTTCGACGACGTTCGCCGGAAGCATCCCGTGCGCGGCCCGGTGGGCCGCCTCGACGGACTCCTTGTCGGGGCCCTCGATCAGGCAGAAGCCGCTGCCAGCCTCCTCTTCGAACCAGTACGTGACGAAGCGCACGCCGTAGTCCTCCTGCACCTCGAGATCGCGCAGATGCGCCGCCGCGAGATCGGCGGCTGTGAAACCCGAAAGATCGTGGCGATCCATGTACAGCGGCATTCCACTGGCACTCTATGCAAGCCGGCGCGCGGGAGCAGCGGCGCGGAGTGGCTGCTCGGCACCGGCGAGATGCACAGTACGCAATCATCTGCCGGTGACGCTGCTCGCGGTAAAGGTCCTGCTCGCCCCCGGCTTCGTCGTCTGCGCGTCGCTTGCGGCACGCCGCTTCGGCCCGCGCGTCGGCGGCCTGATCGCCGGCCTGCCGCTCGTCGCCGGGCCGATCCTGCTGATCTACGCGCTCAACCACGGGCGCGCGTTCGCCGCCGGCGCCGCCGCGGGGACGCTGCTCGGGTTGATCTCGCTGACCGCCTACATCGTCGTCTACGGCCGGCTCGCCCGGCACCTGTCGTGGGCGCCGGCGATGTTGCTCGGCTGGCTCGCGTTCGCGGTCATGACCGTGATCTTCAGCGCCGTGTCGCTGCCCGCCGGGGTCGCACTGGCGCTCGCCTGCTTGTGCCTGCTGCTCGGCCTCGCGGCGCTCCCCCGCCCCGGCGCGAGCATCGCCTCCGAGACGCCACTGCCGGCCTGGGATCTGCCGTTGCGCGCGGCCTGTGCCCTTGCGCTCGTGCTCACGCTGTCCGCGGTCTCCGGCTGGCTCGGCCCGCAGCTGAGCGGGCTGCTCGCACCGTTTCCGATCATCGCGACGGTGCTCGCCACGTTCACCCACGCACAGCGCGGCGCCGACGAGGTGCTGCGGCTGCTGCGCGGCCTGCTCAGCGGCCTCAGCGCGTTCGCCCTGTTCTTCTTCACGCTCGCGCTCGCGCTGCGACGGCTCGACACCGCCTCGGCGTTCGTGATCGCCACCGCGGCGTCGTTGCTCGCACAGGTCGTGATCCTCTCCGTGACGCGCGGCGAGCGCACGCCGGCGCCGCTGCCGGCCGAGCTCTGAGCCCCACGGCGGCGCGGCGCGGGCGCCACGCCCAGCGGCGACGCGCGGCGCGCCGGCGCCGATCTCGCGTGGAGATCGGCGCCTTCCGCCCTGCCCCGTGCGGCAGTGATCAGTGCAGCGACATGTTCGGCTCGCCCGCCGCGTTGAGCCCGCTCGCGGAGATCGTGCAGGTGCCGCCTTTCGGCGTGCCGCCGTTGAACGCCTGCGTCAGGCAGTTGCGGAGCGCAAGCTGGCCCCAGTAGTTCGGGTGGATGTCTTCCTGGAGCTCGTATTCGCCGAACAGCGTCGTCACCGTGCGCACCTGGTTGACCCACTCGGTTTTGTCGACAGCGTTCGCGCCCTTCCAGGAGGACAGGCCCTCTTCCTCGAGCAGGCCGACGCCCTTTTCGCAGAGCCTGCGGCCGTTGAACGCGGATGAGAGCTGCAGCAGCTTGACGTTCGACAGGCCGCTCGCTTCGGCTGCGCCCAGCACGGTGCTGTCGATCGTCGGCAGCATCGTCGCATTCGCGTAGTTGGCGTCCGCGTTCCAGAACCCGCATCCACCCGTCGTCTGCCTGCTGTAGCCGCTCTGCGTGTAGCGGAATTCGGATCCGTTGGGAATCGGCGAGGGATAGTCCTGCACGAGCAGCGTGTACTGCGAGCTCGAGTAGCCGGCGTTGCTCATCGCGGTTGCGACGTTCTCGAGCGCGGTCTCGACTTCGCCCTTCACCCGCGCGACGTTGCTCGCGCTGAAGTTGTTCGTGACCGAGCTTTCTTTGCTGCAGTAGAAGTCGTCGAAGATCGTCGACTCGAGGAAGTCCTCGATGCAGCTCTGCACGATGCCCGCGAAATTGAAGTTGTTACCGCCGATCGAGACCGCCACGAGCTTCACGTTGTGAGACGCCGCGAAGTGCTGGAGCATCAGCGCCTGGCCTTCTTTGCCGCCGGAGCTGTAGAAGTCGAGGCCCGGCTTGAACGTGCTCCCTTCGCTGAAGCTCGACGTCTTCGCGCCGGAGCAGGCGAGGTTCTCGCCGCTGACGCCGCCGCCGATGTAGACCTCGGCCGACTTCGACCGGTGACAGCCGGCGATCAGTTCGGCGTTGCCGGCGGCGTTGTCGTCGTATGCGCTGCTGCCGAGCGCGTCGATCTCCGAGGAGCTCTTGTTGGTGTTGCCCGCCCAGCGCCCGGCCTCGCCGGAGATGAACGAGTCACCGACGCTCGCGGTCCATGGCGCACCCGAGCCGGGGCCGTCGGCGCGTGCAGCCGGGGCGAGCCCTGCGAGCGTGTAGAGAGCCGCCGCGGTGACGAGCATCGCCGCGATCAGCGCCGTGCGACCGCCAGCGCGCCCTGTAAGCAAATCGTGCATGTAGTCCCTCGTGTCTCGGCGCGCCGTTCCCTCTGACGACGCTGGTTGCAGCGACCCTAACCGGCGTCCCGGCGGCGGGTCAAGCCTCGCCGGCGACGCGCGCCGGGGCCTCGCCCCAGAGCTGCTCGAGCCGGTAGAACTCGCGTGTCTGCGGCGTGAAGATGTGAACGACGACGTCGAGGTAGTCCATCAGGATCCAACCTGTCGTTCCCGAGCCCTCGACGCGGCGCGGCTGCAGCTCGTGCTCGTGCTTGAGGCCCTCGAGGATGCAGTCGTGGATCGCCTTCGCCTGTCGGCCCGTGTTGCCCGAGCAGACGAGGAAGTAGTCGGTGTAGCCGAGCACGCCGCGCAGGTCGAGCTCGATCACGTCCAGCGCCTTCTTGTCCTCGGCGTAGCGTGCGATCTCGCGCACGAGCTCCTGCGGCTCCATCAGCTCGCCGCCGCCGCGCCCGCGCGATAGAGCGCGTGCTCCTCGATGTATGCCGCGACCGACGGGCGCACGAGCGCGCCGATCGGCTCAGCGCGGGCGAGCCGCGCGCGGACGAGCGAGGAGGACACCTCGACGTTGTCCATCTCCAGGAAGCTCACGCGCTCGCCTGCCGCGTGTCGCCGAGCGCCGCCGTCGAGGACGCTTGCGACCGCGTCGAGCACCTCGCGCCGGTCTGCGCCGCTGCGCGCCGCCACCGCCAGGCGGCACAGTGACAGCAGCTCCGCCGCCTCGCGCCAGCCGGCGATCGTGGCTGCGGTGTCAGCGCCCACGATGAACGTCAGCTCGGCCCCCGGATCGCGCCCATGTATCGCCCTCAAGGTATCCACGGTATAGGACTGCCCGCCGCGTTCGATCTCGAGCGCGCAGACGGACACACCGGTGACGCCCTCGACGAGCAGCCGGCACATGCTCAGCCGCTGCTCGGGGGTCGGCCCCTCCTCGGCGAGCTTGTGCGGCGGGCTGTGCGCGGGCATCAGCCACACGCGCTCGAGTCCGAGCTCCGCGAGTGCGTGCGAGGCGACCGCGAGATGCCCGAGATGGGGCGGGTTGAAGGTCCCTCCGAGGATGCCCAGCGATCGCGCGCCGCCGGCCGGCCGGCCGCCGCTGCTCGGCGGGCGCTCACGCGCGGACGTGCCCGTCACCTTCGACGAGATACTTGAACGTGCACAGCTCGCGCAGTCCGATCGGGCCGCGCGCATGCAGCTTCTGCGTGGAGTTGCCGATCTCCGCCCCCATCCCGAACTCGCCGCCGTCGGTGAAGCGCGTCGAGGCGTTGACGTACACGCAAGCCGCATCGACGCCGCGCTGGAATGCGCGCGCAGCGGTCGCATCGCGCGTCACGATCGCCTCCGAATGGCCGCTGCCGTAGCGGCCGATGTGCTCGATCGCCTGCTCGAGCGAATCGACGATCGCGACGGCGATGATCGGCGCCAGGTACTCGGTCGCCCAGTCCTCCTCGCCGGCGGGCTCGAGCACAGCCGCCTTCCCGGCCCGCCCGCCCGCATCCGCCCGCGCGAGCGCGAGCGTGCGCTCATCGCCGCGTACGAGCACGCCGGCCGCGCCGAGCGCGCGCAGCGCGCGCGGCAGGAACCGCGGGGCGATCTGCTCGTTGACGAGCAGCGTCTCCGCGGCGTTGCAGACACCCGGGCGCTGGGTCTTCGCGTTGATCACGATCGCCTCCGCCTGCTCGAGCTCGGCGGAGGCGTCGACGTAGACGTGGCAGTTGCCGGAGGCGGCGTAGATCACCGGCACCGTCGCCACCGCCGCGAGCGCCTGCTTGAGGCTCTCGCCGCCGCGCGGAATGATCAGGTCGACGCTCTGCTGCTGGGTCGCGAGCTCGGCGAGCTCCTCGCGCCCGCCGCCGGCGACGAGGCTCACGCAGCCGTCCGGGAGACCCGACGCGACGGCTGCCTCCGCCGCGATCCGCGCGAGCGCGGCGTTGGAATGGAGCGCCGAGGAGGAGCCGCGCAGGACGATCGCGTTGCCCGCCTTCAGGCACAGCGCAGCCGCGTCGATCGTCACGTTCGGACGTGCCTCGTAGACGACCGCGACGACGCCGAGCGGCACGCGCACCTTGCGCACGTCGAGGCCGTTGGGCAGCCGCTGCCCGTCGATCACCTCGCCGACCGGGTCGGGCAGCGCGGCGATCTCGCCCACGGCCTTCGCGATCGCCGCCACCCGCTCCTCGTCGAGGCGCAGGCGGTCGAGCAGCGCAGCGCCGATGTCCGCGTCGCGAGCGAGCTCCATGTCGCGCTCGTTGGCCGCGATGATCTCCTCGGCGCGCGACTCGAGCGCCGCGGCGATCGCCGCGAGCGCCGCATCCTTGACCGCCGTGTCGGTCTGCGCGAGCACGCGCGAGGCGCGCTTGGCCGCACGGCAGATGTCGGCGACCGGGGAGAGGACCGTTGCCATCGCTACAGGGTAGACGGCGGGCGCTACTCGAGCACGAGGTAGTCGCGGTGCACGGCCTCATCGGTCGCGCGCGGCAGGACCTCCCTGACCGACTCGGACTTCAGGCCCATAACCTGGCGCAACTCCGCCGCCGAGTAGTTGCAGATCCCCTTCGCGAGCGTCCGCGGTGCGGCCTGCGCGCCGTCCTCGTGAGCCGCGATCTCGACCGCGTCGCCCGCGTCGAAGTCGCCGCTGACAGCTGTCACACCGACCGGCAGCAGGCTCGCGCTGCCCTCGCGCAGCGCGCGCACGGCGCCCGCGTCGATCGTCAACGTGCCGCGTGCCGGCTTGGCGTACTTCAGCCACAGCTTGAAGCTGCTGTAGCGCGCCTCGCGCGCCGCGAAGCGCGTGCCGGCGCGCTCGCCCGCGAGCACCGCCGCGAGCGACTCCGCGCGCAGGCCGTTGCAGATCACCGTCGCGATGCCGGCCGCGGTCGCCATCTCCGCGGCGACGACCTTCGAGCGCATCCCGCCCGATCCGAGCGGCGAGGTCGTGTGGCCGATCTCGAGTTCCTCGAGCATCGCGAAGTCGGCAACGTCGCTGACGATGTGCGCGTCCGGGTACAGGCGCGGGTCGGCCGTATACAGCCCGTCGATGTCGGTCAGCAGCACGAGCTCGTCGGCGGTGATCAGCACGGCCACCTGGGCTGCGAGGAAGTCGTTGTCGCCGAAGGAGATCTCATCCGTCGCGGTCGTGTCGTTCTCGTTGATCACCGGCAGCACGCGCCACTCGAACAGCGTGCTCAACGTCTGGCGCGCGTTCAGGTAGTGGGTGCGGGCGCTCATGTCGAAGAACGTCAGCAGCAGCTGCGCGCTCGTCACCTCGCGCTCGCGCAGGAGCTCGTCGTAGACGCGGTAGAGCTTGCCCTGGCCGACCGCGCTGGCGGCCTGCAGCGCGCCGATCGAGGTCGGCCGCTGCGGCAGCTCCATCACGCGCATGCCGCGCGCGATCGCGCCGCTCGTGACGATCACCACCTCGACGCCGTCGTGGTGGGCGCGCGCCAGCTGGTCGCAGATCTGCGCGAGCACATCGCTGCGCAGCGTGCCGTCGCTGTCCGCGACGACGCTCGAGCCCAGCTTGACGACGACCCGTCTCATGCCTGGAGCTTATTTAGCTCTCGGCGCTTGGATCGAGCTCGAACGTGACGCCGGCGATCTCGACCTCATCGCCTTCCTGGAAGCCCTCGGACTCGAGCGCCTTGAGCACGCCGATCCGCCGCAGGCGGCCCTCGACGTACGCCATCGCATCGTCGTTCTCGACGTCGAAGCGCTCGAGCAGGCGCTCGATCCCGCGGCCCCTGACCGCGAACGTGCCCGGCCCGAGGCGCTCGACGCGAAACCCGCCCCCGCCGGCCGGGCGGAACACCATGTGCTCGGCGAGCCCGCCCGCCGCGGCCGAGGCGCCGCCGGGCTGGACGGGCGCGGGCGATACCGCATCTGCAGCCGGCGGCCCGACGCGGCGCAGCAGCTCGCCGGCGAGCTCCGCGAGGCCCTCGCGGGTCGCGCTCGAGGTGGCGATCACCGGCACCTCGGGACCGAGGCGACGGCGCCACTCGGCGAGCGCCTCGCCGACCTGCTGCGGGGCGAGCAGATCGGCCTTGGAGAGCGCGAGCACGCGCGGCAGCCGCGCGAGGCGCGGATCGTGGGCCGCCAGCTCGTGCTCGATCGTCGCATGGTTGGCGACAGCGTCGGCGCCCTCGCCGAGCATCAGCTCGGGTGCGATGTCGAGCACGTGCACGAGCAGGCGCGTGCGCTCGACGTGGGCGAGGAAGTCGTGCCCGAGCCCGGCGCCGCCACTGGCCCCCTCGATCAGCCCGGGGATGTCGGCGACGACCAGCTGGCGCTCGTCGGCTTCGAGCACGCCGAGCACCGGCGAGAGCGTCGTAAACGGATAGTCGGCGACCTTCGGCGCCGCGCGCGTCAGGCACGAGAGCAGCGAGGACTTGCCCGCGTTCGGCAGTCCCACGAGGCCGACGTCGGCGAGCAGCTTCAGCTGCAGCTCGACCCAGCCCTCCTCGCCGGCGAGGCCCCGCTCGGCGAAGCGCGGCGCCTGGCGCGTCGGCGTCGTGAAGCGCTTGTTGCCCTTGCCGCCGCTGCCGCCGCGCGCAGCCGCCGCCTTCTGCCCGCCGGCCAGCAGCTCCCAGCGCCGTCCCGCGAGGTCCCCCTCGTCGTCCTCGGCCGCGACGATCTGCGTCCCCGGCGGCACGGCGATCGCGAGCGTCTCGCCGTCGGCGCCGTGGCGGAGGGCGCCTTCGCCGTGGCCACCGCGGCCCGCCCGGTAGTGCGAGGTGCGCTTGAAGCTCTGCAGGTCGCGCAACGACTCATCGCACACGAACAGCACGTCGCCGCCGCGCCCGCCGTCGCCGCCGTCGGGGCCGCCGCGCGGCACCTTCGCTTCGCGGCGGAAGCTCATGCAGCCGTCGCCGCCGGCGCCCGCCCGGATGTGGATTCTCGCGCGATCGTGCAACACGCCGACCATCGTGACAGCAGCAGCCGGGAGACTCGGGCCGCGATCCGCTATGGGTAGCTGCTGAGCAGCCCATACCCGCTTCGGCAAAGGAGCAGACAAGCCCCATGAGCAACGCCACAGCCCCCTCCCCAGACCGTGTCTTCCTGATCACCGGCGCGTCATCCGGGATCGGCGCGGCGACCGCCCGCCGCGCCCACGACGACGGCTGGCGCGTCGTGCTCGCCGCGCGTTCGCTCGAGCGTCTGCAGGCGCTCGCCGAGGATCTCGGTGGAGCCGAGCGCGCGCTCGCGATCCGCTGTGACGTCAGCGAGTGGGAGGACCAGCAGCGCATGGTCGCCGACGCGCTGAGCGCGTTCGGGCGCATCGACGTCGCGTTCGCAAACGCCGGCTTCGGCGGTCCCCGCGGCTTCCTCAGCGACACCACCGAGCATTGGCGCGAGATGGTCCTCACGAACGTCTACGGCGCCGCGCTGACGGTGCGCGCGACGATCCCCGCGCTGCGCGAGTCGCGCGGGCAGCTGATGCTCACCTCGAGCGTCGCCGGACGGCGCGCGCTGCCGGGCTCGATGTATTCGTGCACCAAGCACGCGGTCACCGCGATGGGCGAGGCCGCGCGTCAGGACCTCAACGGCAGCGGCGTGCGCGTCACGCTGATCGAGCCCGGGATGACCGACACGCCGTTCTTCGATCAGCGCCCCGCCGACGCCCTGCAGGACGATGACATCGCCCGCGCGGTGCTCTACGCCGCCTCCCAGCCAGCCGCACGTCGACGTCAACGAGATCCTGATCCGCCCGACCGCCCAGGCCGGCTGAGCGCCGCGCGCGCATGACCACGCCCACGCCGCCCACCCGGGACGGGCGCTCAGGCGTGCGCGAGCTGGTGTGAGAAGTAGAAGCCCGCCCCCGCCGCCGCACCGGCGATCAGGACCGTGCCGAGCACACCTTTGCGCGGCATGCTCGCGCGCGCGAGCACCGTCGCGATGGCGTCGGCGGAGTCGACGAGCGCGCACAGCAGCTGCACGCGCGGCCCGAGCAGCGGGTCATCGAGCGTCTGCAGCGTCGACCAGCCCGAGTGCCAGGTCGCGCGCACCGAGCGAGCGCGCGAGATCGCCGACGACCGGCAGCTCGGCGTTGTCCTGCCCCAGCCACCGCGCCGTCACCTGCTCGGGCGCGGCCAGCACCGCGACGCCCAGTGCGGCACGTCCCGCCGCGAGCAACCAGGCGCACCGCCGCGGGCTCACGGGCCCGGGCTCAGGCCTGCTCGGCGACCGGCAGGATGTTCACCACGCGGCCACGGCGGCCGGTCGTGAACTGCACGGTGCCCGCCGCGCGCGCGTACAGCGTGTCGTCCTTGCCGATGCCGACGCCGCTGCCGGGCTTGAAACGCGTGCCGCGCTGGCGGACGATGATCTCGCCGCCGCTGACCGCCTCGCCGGCGAACGTCTTGACACCAAGCCGTTGGGCGTTGGAGTCGCGTCCGTTACGGCTGGATCCGAGTCCCTTCTTATGAGCCATCTGCAGCTGCCTCCTTCGCCTTCGGGGCCTCGCCGACCGCGTCGGCGGCTTTCGCTTTGCTCGCTTTGGCGGCGGCTTTGGGAGCCCCCGCCGTGATCGCGGTGACCTCGATCTGCGTCAGATCCTGGCGGTGCCCGGTGCGGCGTTTGTAGCCGCGCTTGGGCTTGAACTTGAACACGCGCAGCTTCTCGCCGCGGACGTGCGCGAGCACCTTCGCCGTGACCTTGACGTTCTTCAGGCCCGCCTTGTCGAACACCGTCTCGTCGGAGCGGTAGAGAATCGGCTCGAGCGCGACGTCCTTGCCCTCGGCGACGGCGAGCCGCTCGACGGTGAGCCGCTGGCCCTGCTCGACACGGTATTGCTTGCCGCCGGTCTTCACGATCGCGTACATGTGTTCTCAATCTCGCTTCTCTAGCTTGGAATGCGTCGTCGGGGGATCCGCTCGGGGGCCGGACGGCCTACTCGGGAGTCGCCTTGGCCTTGGCAGCCGAACGGCGCCGTCCGCCCCTGCGGCCACGACGCCGAGGCTTGGATTGTAGGCCATCCTCGGCGCCCTCGCCCGTTGCCGCGTCGGCATCGGCGGGGGCGACGCTCGCGGGCTCCTGCTCGGGCTCGGAGTCGATCGCCGTCGGCGGCTCGCCGAGGCCCGCTTCCAGCCGCGCCTCCGCGTCCTCGCCGTCGGCCGGCGGCACGCGCCGCCGCGACCTCGGGGCCGCCTTCGCGGCCGAGCCGTTGCCCGATGCCGGCGCGCGCCGGCGCCCCGCGCGCGTGCTCGCGCGGGCCGGTGCTGCGACGACCTCGCCGGACTCATCGAGCAGCAGCGCGCTCGCCGCCGTGCGCCCGACCTGGTCGATGCGGACCATCCGCTTCTCGCCCACGTGCGGCGCCGCGCCGGCGATCGAGATGATGTACCCGTCGATTTTCGCGACCGCGTCGTCGACGTCGTACATGTGCGGCTCGACGATCTCCACGAGCACCTCATCGCCCTGGCGGAACGGCAGCGCGCGCTCCTCCACCTGCTCGCGGGTGCCGATGAACGTGATCGCGAAGTGGTCGAGCGCGAGGCCTTCGGAGCCCTCGAACAGGAACGACTTGCCGGTCTGTGCCTCGAGCGCGTGCAGCACCCGCGAGGAGTGCCCGGTGAACTGCGTGCTGACCCGCGGGTTGATCTGCACGAGGAACGCCTCGGCCTCGGGGTGCTCGAGCACGACGTCGCGCAGACGCCGCTCGAATTCGATCGCGATCGTCTCCTCCGAACGGATCACGCCCTCGCCTTCGCATGTCGGGCACGGACGGCTCATGATCTCGCGCACGCCCTCGGTCACGTTCTGGCGGGTCATCTCGACGAGGCCGAGCTTCGAGATCTCCGCGGTGAACGTCTTCGTGCGGTCCTCGTCGAGCGTCTTGCGCAGTGTCTTCATGACCGCGTCGCGGTTGCGCGCGCGCGCCATGTCGATGAAGTCGATCACGATGATGCCGCCGATGTCGCGCAGGCGCAGCTGGTTGACGACCTCCTCGGCAGCCTCGAGGTTGGTCTTCGTGATCGTTTCCTCCAGGCCCGCGCCCTTGCCGCGGCCGATGAAGCTCCCGGAGTTGACGTCGATCACGGTCAGTGCCTCGCCGTAGTCGATGATCAGGTAGCCGCCGCTCGGCAGATCGACGCGCCGCGAGAGCACGCCCTCGATCGCCTTGTCGACCGCATAGGCCTCGAACAACGGCTCCTCCTGCTGCCACAGCTCGACGCGCTCGACTAGCTCTGGCGCCGTCCGCGTGAAGAAGGACACGAGCCGGTGGAACTGCTGCTCGTCATCGACGATCGCGCGCTCGAAGTGGGCGGAGAAGATGTCGCGCACGACGCGCACCGAGAGATCGGCCTCCTGGAAGACGAGGTCCGGGGCGAGCGTGTCCTCGACGCGTTTGACGAGCACCTCGTGGAGCTTGTGCAGGTACTTCAGCTCGCGTTCGAAGTCCTCGCGCTTGGCGCCGTGCGCGGCGGTGCGCACGATCACGCCGCCGCCGTCGAGCACGATGTTCGCGGTCTGGCGGCGCAGGCGTTCGCGCTCGCGGTCCTCCAGGCGCCGCGACACGCCGATGCCCTCGCCGGTCGGCGCATAGACCATGTAGCGCCCGGCGATCGTCAGCTCCATCGAGAGCCGCGCGCCCTTCGTCTTCAGCGGGTCCTTGACGACCTGTACGACGATCTCCTGGCCGGGGCTGAGCAGGTCGGAGATCTTGCGACCCGTGCCGCCGCGGCCGCGCTTGGGCGCCTCGACACCCGGCAGCACGATCTCATCGACGTGCAGGAAGCCGTTCTTCTCGAGGCCGATGTCGACGAACGCCGCCTCCAGGCCCGGCAGCACGTTATCGACCTTGCCCTTGTAGATGTTGCCGACGATCGAGCGCCCGCCGCGGCGCTCGAGGTAGAGCTCAGCGACGCGATACCCCGGCTCCGGTGTCTTGCTGCCACGTTTGCGGGCCGCGGCAGCCTTGCCTGCGGAGGCCGAACGCGAGGCTGCGGGCGTTCCGCTCGCCTCCAGAAGCGCCACGCGCGTCTCCGCGCGGTCGACGCTGACAAGCACTTGCTTTTTCAATTTGATCCAGTCTTTCGATGTGGAAAAAGGCCGAGCAGGCGACTGCGCGCCGTGCCATCAGACACCGGTCCATCAGGCGCCGCTGCTGGGCGCGCAGCCCAGTGGGGCTGATGGTCTGGTGGTCGTTCTCGGCGGACATTTGGGTCTAGTAGCGCAGTACGCGGCCCTTCAGCGCTGCCGAAGCGCGCGCCTGCACGTAGATCGATTGCAACAGGCCGACTGCCAACATGGTGGTGATCACCGACGAGCCGCCGTAGCTCATGAGCGGAAGCGTCACGCCGGTAATGGGCATGATCCCAATGGTCATCCCCACGTTGACGAAAACCTGGAACATGAGCATAGCCGTAACACCGGCCGCGATGAGCGAGCCGAACAGGTCCTTCGACATCACGAGCACGCGCAGCGCGCGCGAGATCAGCAACGCGTAGAGCAGCAGGATCAGCCCCGCGCCCGCGAATCCGTACTGCTCGCCGACCGCCGCGAACACGAAGTCGGTGTTGCTCTCCGGGACGAAGCCGTTGGCGACCTGGCCTTCGCTCACGCCACGGCCGGTCCGCTGGCCCTCGCCGATCGCGATCTTCGACTCCTGCTGCTGGTAGCCCTGCTTCTCCGGGTTCGACGAGGGATGCAGAAACGCCGTCAGCCGTTCCACCTGGTAGGGCTTGAGCAGGTGCACCCCCGCGGCCGGGGCCGCGAGCGAGCACGAACGCCGCCGACAGACACACGAGCGCCGCCAGCGCCGCCAGCTGCCGCCACGAGGTGCCGGCGACGAACAGCAGCATCAGCGCGATCACCATGTAGACCATGCCCGAGCCGAGGTCGGGCTGGGCGATCACGAGCATCGCCGGTATCAGCGCGGCGATCATCACGCGGATCGTCGTATCGCGCTCGCGCAGACGCCGCGAGCGCTCGACGAGGAACGCCGCGAGCGAGACGATCAGCAGAACCTTGCCGAGCTCGGACGCCTGGAAGGAGAACAGCGGGAAGCTGATCGCGCGCTGGGCGCCCTGCGCGGAGTGCCCGAGCCCGAGCACCGCGAGGATGCTGAAGATCAGCGCGGCGTAGATTCCGTTTTTCGCCCGCCGCAGACGCGAGTAGTCCATCCGCGAGAGCGCGATCATCAGCAGAAAGCCGACAACCAGGTAGATCGCCTGCCGGTTGACGTAGAAGTGCGGGTTGCCGGGCACGAGATTCTGCGTCGCCGCGCCGAGCGTCAGAACGGAGCCGATGCCGAGCCCGATTACCGCGAGCGTCAGCAGCGGGATCGAGCGGCAGGCGCACCGTGCGCGTCGGCGCGGCGGTCGCCTCGTCGGGCGGACTGATCGGGCTGAGCGGCATCAGCAGCGATGCTCTGGTCGTGGCAGCGGACATCTCGCGGCCTGGAAGCC
This sequence comes from uncultured Solirubrobacteraceae bacterium, assembly GCA_963827105.1. Lineage (GTDB taxonomy): Bacteria > Actinomycetota > Thermoleophilia > Solirubrobacterales > Solirubrobacteraceae > Palsa-744. The sequence goes on from CAWHAB010000012.1 coordinate 46,898, forward strand.
TTGCGTGTGCGGCGGCGGAAGGCTCACAGCGTTTTCGAGCTCCCGGCGACGAACTTCTCGGGCTGGCCGAACCACTGCGAGGCCATCAGGCGCGCGATCGGCGCGGCGGTTTCGGCACCGAAGCCGCCTTCTTCGACGGTCACGGCGATCACGATCGGCCGCTTCGGGTCGGCGACATAGGCCATGTACCAGGACTGGTCTTCCTTGCCGAGATGTTCGGCGGTGCCGGTCTTCCCGTACACCGGGTGCGCGCCCTGGTTCCAGCCGGCCCAGACATCGGCCGAGGTACCACCGGGCTGGCTGGCTGCCTCGTGGATCCCTTCCATCACGAGGTTCAGGTCCGAATCGTCGAGGCGGACGTGGCGCGCGGGCGGAAAGTCAAGCGTCTGCAGGAGGTCGCCGTTGGCTTCGTCGATCTGCTTGCCGAGGTGCGGCGTGACGACGGTTCCCTCACCGCCGTCGCGGTAGGCGTTGGCGAGCGTCGAGTAGGCGACCGCCATCTGCAGCGGGTCGGTCAGCAGATCGCCCTGGCCGACCGCGAGATCCATGTTGTCGCCGACGCTCCAGGGCCGGACTTCGGCGACGTATGCGCACGGCCGGCTGTGGCGACTGTGTTCGCAGTGGATCTGCAGCTTGTTCTCTTTTTCGCGCCACGCCGGGCTCGGGATCACGCCGTCGAACTCGCTCGGCAGATCGATCCCGGTCGCGTGCCCGACGCCGAGCTTTTCGGCCATCGCCTGGATCACCGGGCCGTGGCTGTTGGCGCGCTCGCCGACTTCGAAGAAGTACGTGTCGGAGGACACCTTCAGCGCTTCGACGAGGCCGACGTCGCCGTAGTCGGCTTTGCCGGCGTTGCAGAACTGCTCGGTCGAGACGTGGATGCACTGGCCGCCGCCGAACGCTTCGCCGGGCGTCATCACACCCGCTTCCAGCGCGCCCATCGCGGTGATCGGCTTGAACGTCGAGCCGGTCGGATAGGTGCCGTTGACGGCGCGGTCGGTCAGCGGTCCGCCCGCCGTGCTCGAGCCCTCCAGCGACGCGTATTCGGCCTTCGTCAGCGGTTTCGCGAACCTGTTCGGGTCAAAGCTCGGGTAGGAGCCGATCGCGAGGACTTCGCCGTTGAGCGGGTTGAGCGCGACGAACGCGCCCGCGATCGCCGGTTTGCCGCCCGCGCGCGCGTTTTCGATGCCCTCGAGCAGCGCTTTTTCGCTCTCCTTCTGCAGCCCCAGGTCGAGCGTCACCTGCAGGCTGTGCCCCGCGCGCGGGAGCGTCGGCGGCAGCCGGCTGGGAACCGGGTATCCGGACGCGTTGACGCCGACCCGCTGCACGCCCGTTTCGCCTCGCAGGTAGCGGTCGTAGTAGTACTCGAGGCCTTCCTGGCCCACGACCGTGCCCGGTTGCACGCCGCGAAACGCCGTCTGCTTGACCTCCGCTTCCGAGAGCTGCCCGACGTAGCCGAGCACCTGCGCCGCCATCTCCCCATACGGATACGCGCGGATCGAGACGGGCTGCTGCACGACGCCCGGAAATTCGTTCTGGCGCTCGCCGAGCAGCGTCAGCGGACCCGGCCCGGCGTCGGTCTTGATCGTGACCGGCGCATACGGCACGGCGGTACGCCCGCGCACGACGAGCGCCTCGATGTGCGCGGCGCTCATGTTCAGGACCGCCCCCAGGCGGCGGTACAGAGCGAGACGCGGCGCGCCTGCGGGCGGCAGCGCCGAGGGCACGATCCGCACCGCGTTGGTCGTGCGGCTGCTCACGATCGGCTGCCCTTCGCTGTCGAGGATCTGGCCGCGGGGAGCGGGGATCGGCAGATCGCGCACGCGGTTTTCGTTGGCCTGCTGGACGTACTGTTCGCCGGTCAGCACCTGCAGATACCAGAGCCGGAAGAAGATCACGCCGAACATCACCATCGCGATGCCGCCGATGATCGCGACGCGCAGCGCAAGCTGCGGTGCGACCGGGATGCGCGGGTCACCGCCGCGGCCGCGCTCGATCGCGCTCATGCTCTGGAGAGGGGGCTGAGACCCCCGGTCGTGTATGCGCGACGGCGGCGCCGGCGGCGCGGGTCGTCGGGCAGCGCGCCCTCGAGCGCGCGGCGCACGAGGGCCCACATCGGCAGCGCGATGATCGTGTTGACGACGATCCCGAGCATGATCTGGCGCAGCAGCTCGAAGCTGACCGGCGCGTCGACGCCGAGCATGAACTCCATCAGCGAGTAGCCGATCAGCGACGCCGCCGATGCGGCCGCGCCGACGAGCAGCGGCGTCAGCGCCGATTGCGGGTCACGCAGCTCGCGCAGGCGCCCGCACCAGAAGCCGATCAGGGTGAAGATCAGCGACGTCAGCCCGAGCGTCTGCAACAGCGCCAGGTCGACGAGCAGCCCGACCGCGAAGCCGCACGTCGCGCCGACCGTCGAGCCGCACAGCAGCCCGACGAACGCCACCAGCAGCGGCGTCAGATCGGCGTTGACGCCGAACACGGGAACCTCCGAGACGACCCCGATCTGGAAGAACACGACGATCAACGCGAGCGCGCCGACGCGCACGGGCAGCGACAGCGACGGGCCGCCGGTCATTTTCCGCCCCCCGTCGTTTCTCCTGTGCCCGTCGAGGCGAGCTGTTCGCCGCCGACCGTTCCGGTGGTCGTGCCGTGGCTCGAGGGCAGGCTCGCCGCCAGCTGCGAGAGGTTCGCGGGACGCGACCCGGAGGCCGAGGTCAGCACCTGCACGATGTCGAGGTCGTGCAGGTTCGCGACGGGGTGCACGTTGACCGACTTGTATGCGCTTTCTTCGTTGACGGAGGTGACCTGCCCGATCATGATCCCGGGCGGATACAGCGATTCGTCGGGCGCCGCGACGGTGCCCGAGGTGACGACGTATTCGCCCGGGGTCGAGGGCGAGTTGGCCGGCAGGTACTGCAGCAGCAGATCGTCGGGGTCGCCGACCTTCGGTTCGATGATGCCGGTCGCGTTGCTCGTCCCGATCCGCGCCGAGACGCCCATCGAGCTGTCGGTAATCAGATCGACCTGCGCGCCGTCGGCGACGACGGTCGCGACCTTGCCGACGAGGCCTTCGCCGTTGACGACCGGATCGTTGACGCGGATGCCCGAGGATTCGCCCTTGTCGATGTTGACCGTCGAATACCAGATGTTCGGGGTTTTGCCGACGACCGTCGCGGTCACCGGACGGTAGGAGCCGATCCCGAGCTGATCGAGATGGTAGATCGCGAGCAGCTGGCGCTCGGTGCGTTTTTCGGCCTGGTCGGCGACGAGCTCGCGGCGCAGTTTGTCGGTCTGCTTGAGCGACGCGCTGAGCTGGCTTTTCGCGTGCAGCGTCGCGCCGAACCAGCCGAACAGGTCGCGTACCGGCTTGAGCGCTTTGTTGGCTCCGTCCTGGATCGGCGAGACGACGGTCAGAAAGCTGCGCTGCACCTCGTGCAGGCGACCGTTGGGGGCCTCGCCGAAATAGGCGGTCAGCAACAGCAGGGACAACACGACGAGCAGCGCTAGCAGCGCCCGCCGACGCCTGACAGTCTTGTCATACACCGATGGTTACCTTCCGAAGCGTTCAAGCGACAGACTACCCACGGCGCGCGCCGGATGAGTAGGCGCCCGCCAATGGCCGAACTTCACCGCCGCCGGCGGTTGCGCGAGGTGCGATTGGAGCGGTGGATCGCCTCGAACTCCTCGAGCGAGCGTCCCGAGCCGACCGCGACGCACGTCAGCGGCGACTCCGCGAGATGCGCGGGCATCTGCGTCTCCTCGCGCAGACGCTCGTCGAGGCCCTGCAGCAGCGAGCCGCCGCCGGCGAGCATGATGCCGCGATCCATGATGTCCGAGGCGAGCTCCGGCGGCGTGCGGTCGAGCGTCTCCTTGACCGCGTCGATGATCTGGCTGAGCGGCTCCTCGAGCGCCTGGCGGATCTCCTCGCTGGTCAGCACGACGGTCTTCGGCAGGCCGGCGACCATGTCGCGGCCGCGGATCTCCGCCTGCAGCTCCTCGCTCATCGGGCAGGCCGAGCCGATCTCCAGCTTCAGCTCCTCCGCCGTCTGCTGGCCGATCAGCAGCTTGTACTCTTTCTTGGCGTAGTTGATGATCGCCTCGTCCATCTCATCGCCGCCGACGCGGATCGACTGCGAGACGACGATCCCGCCGAGCGAGATCACGGCGACCTCCGAGGTGCCGCCGCCGATGTCGACGACCATCGAGCCCGTCGGCTCGCCGACCGGCAGCCCGGCGCCGATCGCCGCCGCCATCGGCTCCTCGATCAGGTACGCGGTTCGCGCGCCGGCCGACAGGCACGCCTCCTCGACCGCGCGCTTCTCGACTCCGGTCACACCCGAGGGCACGCAGACGACGACGCGCGGGTGCGCCCAGCGGTTCTGGTGGACCTTCTGGATGAAGTGCCTGAGCATCTGCTCGGTGACGTCGAAATCGGCGATCACCCCGTCCTTCAGCGGCCGGATCGCCTGGATCGTCCCGGGCGTGCGCCCGAGCATCCGCTTGGCCTCGATCCCGACCGCGTGAACTTCACCGCTGCGCGAGTCGATCGCGACGACGCTCGGCTCGGACAGCACGATGCCGCGCCCGCGCACGTACACGAGCGTGTTGGCCGTGCCGAGATCGACGGCCATGTCGCGACCGCCGAACCCTGTCAGATAGCTGAAGATGCCCATATAGAGAGAGTGGGCGCGCTCATATCCGGTCTGGCGCAGCCGCATCGCGGCGCGTTCGGCGGCCAGTGCCCGTGGGGGCGCAACCGCGGCGCAGTTTAGCGGACGTTTGCCGAGCGTTGCCAAGCATGCGAGCGGATTTGCAGCGAAATCAGCGCTCGAGCAGCTCCGGGCAGACCTCCAGCAGCACGCCGAGCGGCAGGCCGACGACGTTCTCCTCTTCGCCGTCGAGCGCCGTCGCAAGCTCCGCGCCCGCGCCCTGGATCGCGTAGCCGCCCGAGCGCCCGCGCCACTCCTCCGTCGCGACATAGGCGTCGAGCAGCCCGCCCGCGAGCGCGCGAAATGTGACGCGGGTGCGCGCGAGTGCTGTGCGCTCCTGCCCCGCGATCAGCACCGCGAGGCCGCTGAGCACCTCGTGCGTGCGCCCGCCGAGCGCTTGCAGCGTGGCGCGCGCGGCCGGCGCATCGGCGGGCTTGCCGTAGATCACCCCGTCGAGCACGACGATCGTGTCGCAGCCGATCACCAGCTCGTGCGCGTCGGCTATGCACGCCGCGCGCGCCTTGCGCAGCGCGTTCTCGATGGCCACCTGCGCCGGGTCCGAGCCCTGCTCGAGCTCGCTCGCATCGGTCGCACGCACGGTGAACGGGACCCCGAGGCGCTCGAGCAGGGCGCGCCGCTGCGGCGAGCGCGAGGCGAGGATCACAGAGGGCGGCGCGGTGACGGCGGCTACTGCAGGTCGGGGAAGAACAGCGCGGCCTCGCGCGCGGCCGACTCCGGCGAATCCGAGCCGTGGACCATGTTCGTCCCCATCTCGATCGCGAAATCGCCGCGGATCGTGCCCGGGGCCGCCTCCAGCGGATTCGTCGCACCGATCAGCTGCCGCGCGGCCGCGACCGCGTCGACGCCCTCGAGCACGCTCGCGACGAGCGGTCCGGAGGTGATGAAGTCGACGAGCTCGCCGAAGAACGGGCGCTCGGCGTGCTCGGCGTAGTGGCGCTCGGCGAGCTCGCGGCTGAGGGTCATTTCGCGCAGCGCAACGATCTTCAGGCCCTTGCGCTCGAAGCGGGCGAGGATCTCGCCGGTGAGACTGCGCGCGAACGCGTCCGGCTTTACGAGGATCAATGTTCGAGTCAATGGAGTCCTTTGCTGGGAGTGGAAACGGCTAGGAGGTGGGTCGCGGGCGACCACCCGGGCGTCCCGAGCGACCCGCTCGGCGCTCGCTCGCGCGGATCGCCGCCTCCGAGGCGACGGCCGGCTCGGGCTCGGTCTTGTCGGCCTCCTCGGCGGCGTCGCTGTCGGTCACGAGCGCGCGCTCGAGCTCGCCGTCGCCGAGCTCCGCGCGGTCGACCTCGACGGCCGCGGCGGTGCGCCGGCGGCGGGCACGCGGGGCCGAGAGCCCGGGCACGTCGGCCTCGCAGTAGGGGCAGATCGTCCACGCCTGGTCGAGCGGGCGCGAGCAGTTGACGCAGCGCTCCTTGAGCTTGCGCAGGCAGCTCGGGCAGCGGACGAAGTCCGGCTCGACGCGGTAGTCGCAGTGCGGGCACAGCACCTGGTCGAGCTGGTTGATCCGCACCTGCGCGGCGTGCATCTCGAGTTCACGCTCGCGCACGTCCTCGAGGTACTCGGGCGGGCGCAGGATCATGTAGACGACCGTGCCGACGAACGGGAACAGCGAGGCGGCGGTCGCGCAGCCGACCAGCATCGGGTCGACGATCCGCCGCCGCGCGTCCGCGTAGGTCCAGTAGATCAGCGACACGTACAGGACGACCAGGAACAGAATCAGCAGGTCGATCGCGAGGTTCAGACCGCTGCTTTCGATTCCGAAGTATGCGAGCGGTGGCATCGGCCGGCTGAGTTTAGAGAAACAGGCGGCCGAATCCGTAGCCAGCCCCGAAGAATACGAGCACGACCAGCGCCACGATCAGCGCAACCGCGCCGATCATCGTGAGTACCGACGGCCCCTCGTCGTTCATCCGGACACGCTCGCGCGCCGTCCCCGCAGCTCGCCGTCGGGTGCGTCGGCGATCAGCTCGCCGACGAGGTACACCGAGCCGGTGGCGAGCACCGCGCCACGCTCCTCCCGGGCCCAGCGCCGCGCCTGCTCGAGCGCGCGCGCCGGCCGCGGCTCGGTTGCGGCCCCATCGAAGCCGAGCTGGCGCGCGAGCGACTGCAGCGCCGCCGGCGAGAGGGCGCGGCTGCTCGGCGGCGCGGTGAACCACGCCCGCTCGCACAGCGGCAGCAACGTCGCGAGCATCGACGCCGCGTCCTTGTCCTCGAGGACGCCGAGCACGAGGCCGAGCGGGCCGCGCTCGAGGACCTCGGGCAGCGCCTCGACGAGCGCGGCGACCGCCGCCGGGTTGTGTGCGCCATCGAGGATCGTCGGCGGGTCCTCGTCGATCACCTGCAGGCGGCCGGGCACCTCCACCGAGGCGGCCGCCGCTGCCACCGCCTGCTCGCGAACCTCGATCCCGGCGCCGCGCAGATGCGACTCGGCGGCGGCGCGTGCGAGCGCGAAGTTGCGCCGTTGAAAGGCACCGCGGGCACGCAGCGATGCCGTCGCGGGCACAGCGCGCGCGTGTACGATGGCGGCCTCACGCTCAGCCGCTACGCGCTCGGCGACGGCGAGCGCCGCCGGGTCCAGGTCCTCGCCGAGCACGAGCGTGCCGCCCACCTGCACAACCGCGAGCTTCTCCTCGGCGATGTCGGAGATCGTCGGGCCCAGCCAGCGGGTGTGCTCGAGCCCGACGTTCGTGAGCACCGTCAGCGGCGAGTCGATCACGCTGGTCGCGTCATAGCGGCCGCCGAGACCGGCCTCGATCACACCGACCTCGACCTCGCGCTCGGCAATCTGCCACAGCGCCGCCGCGGTCAGCAGTTCGAACTGCGTGACGTGGTCGTCCTCGCCGAGCGTGCGGTTGACACGCTCGGCCGCCGTGCTCGCGCGCGCAACGGCCGCCGCGAACGCCTCGGCGTCGAGATCGTGCTCATCGACCCGCAGGCGCTCGCGGTATGAGCGCAGGTGCGGCGAGAGATACGCGGCGGTGCGCACCCCGTGGCGCTCGAGGATCGCGGCGATCATCCGCGTCGTCGAGGACTTGCCGTTCGTGCCGAGGACATGGATCGTCGCAAAGCGCCGCTCGGGCGAGCCGAGGACGGTCATCATCCGCCGCATGCGGTCGAGCCCGAAGCGCATGCCGAACAGCTCGAGCGACCGCAGCTGGCGCTCTGCCTGGGCTTCGAAGCTGTCGGGCTCGTGCATGTGCTCTGTCCAGGCGCCGGCCCGGAAGCGCTCAGGCGCGGCGGCGCTTACGCCGGTTCCCGCTGGCGCGTGCGAGCAGCGCCAGTTCGCGGGCCATGCGCTTGACGTCGAGCTTGCCGGCGAGGCGGCGCAGTTCCAGGCGCTCTCTCGGGCCGAGTCTCGCCGGGCGGCCCTGCGACTCGCGCACGATCCGCGTGAGACGCGCCCGATCCTTCTCCGACAGGGCCCGCCAGCGCCTGCCGATCACAACCGCCGCCTGCAGCAGCAGCACCCACGGCAGGTCCTTGGCGCGCTCGAGCGCGCCCTTCGACTCAGCCTTCGATGACTTCTTCGAGCGGGACACAGTCGCGATGGTAGCGGGGAGCGCGCGCGAACGCGCTCGCGTGCTCGCATCCCAGCAGCCCGCGCGCGCCGACGCCGCGCCGCAGGTCATGAGCGGCTGCTAGGCGGACTCCTCGCGCAGCGGCGCGTCGTCTGCGTCCTCGCGCGCGGCTTCGGTGACGAGCGTCGGCGTGAGGCCCTTCTCGACCGTCTCCTTCGTGACCACGCACTTCTTGACGTCGCGTCGGGAGGGCAGCTCGAACTGCACCTCGAGGAGGATCTCCTCGATGATCGAGCGCAGACCGCGCGCCCCGGTTTCGCGCTCCAGGCCCTTCTCGGCGACCGCGATCAGCGACTCGTCGGAGAACACCAGCTCGATCCCGTCGAAGGCGAAGAAGCGCTGGAACTGCTTGACGAGCGCGTTGCGCGGCTCGACGAGGATCGACACGAGGTCCTCGCGGGTGAGCTGGTGCACGGCCGAGACGACCGGCAGGCGGCCGATGAACTCGGGAATCAGCCCGTACTCGATCAAGTCCTCGGGCAGGCAGTGCTCGAACACCTCGCCGGTGTCGCGCTCCGCCTTCGCCTCGATCGCGGCCGCGAAGCCGACGCCTTTGTGGCCGATCCTGCGCTCGATCACCTTGTCGAGGTTCGCGAACGCGCCGCCGCAGATGAACAGCACGTTGGTCGTGTCGATCGTCAGGAACTCCTGGTGGGGGTGCTTGCGTCCGCCCTGTGGCGGCACCGACGCCTGCGTGCCCTCGAGGATCTTCAGCAGCGCCTGCTGAACTCCCTCGCCGGAGACGTCGCGCGTGATCGACGGGTTGTCGGCCTTGCGCGCGATCTTGTCGACCTCGTCGATGTAGATGATCCCCGTTTCCGCCTTCTTGACGTCGTAGTCGGCGGCCTGGATCAGCTTCAGCAGGATGTTCTCGACGTCCTCGCCGACGTAGCCCGCCTCGGTCAGCGCGGTTGCGTCGGCGATCGCGAAGGGCACGTTGAGCGTCCGGGCGAGCGTCTGCGCGAGCAGCGTCTTGCCGCAGCCGGTCGGGCCGAGCAGCAGGATGTTCGACTTCTGCAACTCGATGTCGGAGTCGCCGGACATCATCATCTGCACACGCTTGTAGTGGTTGTAGACGGCTACCGACAGCGTGCGCTTGGACGGGTCTTGGCCGACTACGTACTCGTCGAGCACCTCGTAGATCTCGCGGGGCTTGGGCAGGTTCTCGATGTCGAACGCGGGCGGGGCCGAGAGCTCCTCGTCGATGATCTCGTTGCAGAGGTCGATGCACTCATCGCAGATGTAGACGCCCGGGCCGGCGATCAGCTTCTTGACCTGGCGCTGGGACTTGCCGCAGAAACTGCACAACAGCTGCTCGTTGGAATCGGTGGGTCTGGCCATGGCTTAGCGCTCTCCCTCAGCAACCTTCTAGTGCTCTGAGATCACCCGATCGATGATCCCGTAGTCCTTCGCCTCCTCGGAGCTCATGAAGTAGTCGCGCTCGGTGTCTTTGCTGACATCGTCGAGCGCCTTGCCGGTGTGCTTGGCGATGATCTCATCGAGGCGGTGGCGCACGTCGATGATCTCCTTGGCGTGGATCTCGATGTCCGTGGCCTGCCCCTGGAAGCTCGATGAGACCTGGTGGATCAGGATCTTCGCGTTCGGCAGCGCCATGCGCTTGCCGGCGGCGCCGCCGGCGAGCAGCAGCGCACCCATCGACATCGCGATGCCGACGCAGATCGTCTGCACGTCCGGCTTGATGAACTGCATCGTGTCGTAGATCGCAAGCCCCGCGTAGACGGAGCCTCCGGGCGAGTTGATGTACAGCGAGACATCCTTCTCGGGATCCTCGGACTCGAGGTGCAGCAGCTGTGCGACGATCAGGTTCGCGATCTGATCATCGACGGGCGTGCCGAGGAAGATGATGCGCTCGTTGAGCAGTCGGCTGTAGATGTCGAATGCTCGCTCACCTCGCGAGGTCTGCTCGACGACCATTGGGACAAGTGGGCTCATAGTCCGCCTTTGTTTCGCTTCGCCGACCGGATTCCTCTATAGAGGCTAGCTGGCCGATCCTTGATCGGTGGGGGTCCACAACTTGCCGGGCGCCGCGCCCCCCTGGGGCGTCCCGGTGAGCTTCGCGTCGTCCTTCTCCGGAGTCCACAGCTGCTCGCGCGCCTCGGCCTGCGCAAGCCCGATCGGCTTCGCGGCGGCAGCGATCAGATCGATCGCCTGACGCGCGGCGAGATCCTCGCGAACCTCCTCCAGGCGCCCGGCCGCGCGCAGCTGCTCGAACAGTTTGCGCGGCTCCATCTGCTCGCGCTCGGCCGTCGGCGCGAGCGCCTCGAGCATGTCCTCCTCGGACGGGCTGACGCCCTCGGCGGCGACGACCGCGGTGATCACGGCCTCGCGGCGCAGCGCAAGCTCGGCTTCGGGCTGCATCTCCTCGAGGATCGCCTGCTCCTCGCGGCCGACGATCTGCAGATAGGACTCGCGCGTGATCCCGCGATGGGAGAGCGAGTGCAGCATCCGCTCCCACATCTCGCGCGCGCGTGCCTCGGCGAGCGACGGCGTGACCTCGACGCGCGCGGCCGCGACCGCCGCATCGAGCGCGGCCTGGCGGAACTCAGCCTCGGCGCGCTCCTCATCGAGCGCGATCAGCCGCTCGCGAATGTCGCCGCGGAGCTCCTCGAGATCGTCAAAGCCCGCATCGATCGCGAGGTCGTCGTCAAGCGCCGGCAGCTGCTTGAGCTTGACCTCCTTGACGGTCACCTCGAAGGACGCATCACGCCCGGCGAGCTCGGCGGCGCCGTAGTCCGCGGGAAATGTCAGCGCGACGGTGCGGCTCTCGCCGGCGCTCGCGCCGAGCAGCGCCTCCTCGAAGCCGGGGATCAGGTTGCCGCCGCCCAGCTCGACGAGCTGGTCGCGTCCCTCGCCACCCTCGAAGGGCGGCCAGGTCGAGACGTCCTCGGAGGAATCCGGCGCAGCGATCGAGCCGAGGTAGTCGACGACGACGAAGTCGCCGACGGCGGCGGCGCGGTCGGCCGTCTCCAGGCGCGCGAGGCGCTCGCGGATACCTTCGATCTCCTGCTGCACCTGCTCCTCCTGGGCCTGTGGCTCGCGCCGCGGAACCTCAAGCCCCCTGTAGTCGCCGAGCTCGGCCAGGGGCAACACGCCGATCTCGATCGAGAACTCGAGCGCCTGGCCTTTCGGAGGCAGCTCGCCGAGGTCGAGCTGGGGATCGCCGACCGGCACGATCCCGGCCGTCTCGATCGCGTCGGAGTACCAGCTCGAGAGCGTGTCGCGGACAGCTTCCTCGAGCACGACCTCGCGCCCGATGCGTTGGATCACGAGCGGCGCGGGCACCTTGCCGCGCCGGAAGCCGGGGAGTTTGAGCTCACGACCGAGCTGCTGGGCCTTGCGCTCGAGACGGCCCTCGATCTCGCCCGGCGGCACCTCTACCTGCAGGCGCACGCGCGACTCGCCCAGCTCGGTCACTGTCGTCTTCAGGGCGGCGGGCACGTCCGCCACGATACCGTGCCTTCCGTGTCGCACCGCCCCAAGCGATCGCTGCAGCGGCGCACCGAGGCGTGGCTGCTGACCGGTGCCGCGGGCCACCTCCTCGGCGGCGCCCTCGACGTCGCGGTCGCGCTGGCGCGCTACCAGCTCGTGAGGGTGCGCCGCCGGCGAGCCCGCTGAGCTCGGGCCGGCGCACCCGTCGAACGAGCGATCGTCAGGCGGCGCTGCCCGCGGTCGCGCCGAACGGCAGCCGCGCACCGCGCGGCAGCACCAGCACCGGGCACGTTGCGATCTCGATCAGATGAGCCGCCGAGGAGCTGATCGAGACACGACCCGCCTCGACCTCGGGGCGCGAGTCGATCACGAGCAGGTCGGTGTCTTCGTTGGCGACCGGCTCGACGCTGCCGCCGAGGGCCGAGGCAAGCGTCGCGGCCGTCTCGGCCGCGCCCCCGTCGGCGTCGCCGATCGCGACGATGCGGCGGATCGAGGCGTCGGGCTCGTCGGCGAGGTCGGCCGGGGCGATCGCGATCGCCGTCGTGCCGCCTTCGAGCAGGCGCTCGGCAGAGTTGCCGACCGAGACGTGGCCTTTGGCGGTGTGCGAATCCGAGCAGAACACGATCACGTCGGCGGCGACGCGCTCAGCGAGCGCTTTCAGGCCGGCCGGGGTCGAGCGGTCGGTGACGACGTGGAGGCCCGCGTTGGCGTCGCCGAGCAGCTCGCTGCCGCCCTCGAGCAGGCCGTGGGCCTGGTTCTGCGCGACGGCCTCGAGATTCGTGTCCGGCTCCTGGGTGTGGCGGACGTATGCGAGCGAGACCTCGGCGCCGGCGCCGCCGAACAGACGGCCGAGGGCGATCGCGTCGTCCTCGTTGGCGGTCCCGTCGTAGGAAACGATGATCTTGGCTGACATTGTCTTGCTCCTTGCTGTGAGCGCCCGGCTCACGCCGGCGCGGTTGACGATTGAAGGCTTGTTCGCTTGATACTGGCACGGTCCTGCCATCAGTACCAATGATTGTTGTTATCAGTGCTATAAGCTTGACTTATGCTTAGCGTCAGTCGGCTGAAGATCCTGAAGGAGGTCGCCTACCGCGGCTCGTTCTCGGCGGCGGCCGAAGCCCTCTCCTACACACAGTCGGCGATCTCACAGCAGATCGCGACGCTCGAGGGGGAAGCCGGGATGGCGCTGCTCGAGCGCCATCCACGCGGCGTCACGCTGACGGCCGCCGGACAGACGCTGGTGGGCCATGCCGAGGGCATCCTCGCGCGCCTCGAGGCGACCGAGTCGGCGCTCGCGGCGATCGCCGGGCTGCGCGCAGGACGGCTGCGCATCGCATCCTTCCCGACCGCCGGCGCGACGCTGCTGCCGGTCGCGATCGCGACCTTCCGCGCCGCCCACCCGGACGTCGAGCTGACGCTCGCCGAGGGCGAGCCAGAGCAGATCGCCCCGCGGCTGCACGCCGGCGAGCTCGACATCGCGCTGCTGTTCGAGTTCGCCGGCGAGAGCCCGCTGCACGAGGACATGACGCGCGTCGAGCTGCTCGCGGATCCGATGTCGCTGGCCCTCCCGCGCGAGCATCCGCTCGCCGCCAAGGCGAAGATCCAGCTGAAGGAGCTCGCCGAGGACGCGTGGGTGCAGACCTCGCGTGCGAGCCCCTGCGCGCGCCACGTCGTGCGCAGCTGCCACGCCGCCGGCTTCGAGCCGAACGTGGCGTTCGAAAGCGACGACTACCAGACGGTCCAGGGGCTCGTCGCCGCCGGCGTCGGCGTCGCGTTGATCCCGCGGCTCGCGCTGTCGGTCGTGCGCGATGACATCGTCATCCGCTCGCTCTCCCCCGCGCCACCGGTCCGCCAGGTCATCGCCGCGACGCCCGCGCGGGCACGCCTCGTGCCGGCCGCGCCGGCGATGCTCGGGATTCTCGAGCAGGCGGCGCGCAGCCTGCGAGCCGCTGAGCGCCAGGCCTCCTCACGGGCCGCCTGAGCAGGCGGGCGAGAGCGCGCGCAGCGGTGTGCCGAGGCGCTGCTGACCGGGGCGACCGGCCACAGCCCGCCCGGTTAACGCGCGCGGGGCGCCCGGCCTTTCGGCCGGACGCCCCGATGCGCTACGACACGCAGCTGGAACTGCCGCTTAGCTAGCCGGGTTCGCCAGGTACGCCGCGTTGAACAGCTTGGCGAGCTCCTTGTATCCCTTGACCGTCGGGTGGATGTCGCCATTGTCTTCTTTGCCACCCGGGTCATTCGGGTTGCACATTTCGGTGTACTTGCAGATCGCTTCTTTCTCCTTCGGCGCGTTCGTGCCCGAGTCCTTGTTGAAGACCGGGAACGGGTTCGCGTACGTCACGTTCGGGAAGTGCGGCAGGATTTCTTTTTCAACCGCTTCGTTGGTGCCTTTCTGCAGCGCGTCGCTTCCGGGCAGCACGAACGTGTCGGGGTTGTAGAAGCCGAGCAGGACGATCGGTCCGGTGTATCCCGAGCCGTCGATCACGCCAAGGATGTCACCGAGGTTTTTGAGGATGTGCGGCACGGTGACTTCCTGCGCGGTGAACTCGATGCAAGCGATGACCGCCGCTTCGGGCGAGGCACCGTATTTGCTTTTGCCTGTTTTCTCGAATTCAAGCGTGACTTCGTCCTTGCACTGCGTGATAGCTGCAAGCTCGTCGTTGGAGCCGATGTTCAGCGTGATCGCCTTGACCGGGCTTTTGGTCGAGCCGATGCTCGCGATGGCCTCTTCAAGCTGGGAGACTTCCGCGGAAGTTTCGGGGTTGAAGTAGCCACCGTTGTGCAGCGGCAGGTGGTTGACGAACGTGTATTTGCACGGGTGCCAGTCGCCGAGGCCCTGGTATCCGCCGGCCGGGAAGTCTTCCGTCGGTTTACCTTCGACTTCGGAGATCGACTCGGTCGAGGTTTCTCCCCCGATTTCCGGGTTTTCACCGATCAGGCCGTTCGAGGTCTCACCGGGACACGCGTCGTTGACGAGCCTGACGCCTTTCCCGAGCTCTGACCCCTTCGCGAGGTCCTTGGTGAAGTCGTTGGCAACGCCTTCTTCGAAGTAGGACGGCGAGTCCGTCGGGAAGTGGTTGTTGAACCTTTCCTCCGTGTAGCCGAAGGAGATCGAGTCTCCAAGGGCCAGGTACGTCGTCGTGGCGGGCTCCTGAGCGTTGGCAACGCCCGGTGCGAGCACGATTGCCGACAGCGCCAGAACCAGCACCATCAGGCAGCCGACAAGGCGACCCTTGGAGCGGAACGACACAGCAGAGCCATTCATGGCTTGCATTTCACATCCTCCTATGTACCGCGGGGGATGCCTCTGAGCGGACTCTTTCCGCCTGTGCTCGCCCCGTCATCGATTTTTGCCCTCCATGAGCACTCACCAGCCTCCGCTGGCGAGATGACGGAACGGTACTGGGTTCATCACCACGTGTCAAACAACACACGTACAGTGATGCAGGCGCGCTACACAGACCGCTTGATGTCGCAGGGACCGGAAATGACACACCCGACCAGAGGTGTCTCATCTATCGAGCGGCGGGCGAGCGGGCACCGCGCTACGTGCCGCGGTGACCGAACGCGCGCACCGTCCGATCCCGGCGTCATCGTTCGTTGGCCCAATGATCGCACTCCTGCTGACAGCCGCAGTCCTGATCGGCGCCGGCTGCGCGCTGATCCTGCAGCGCCGCGAGCGCGGGCGCGAGGACGGGCGCGAACGCGAGCAGGATCGGGAGCACGAGCGCCTGCGCGAGGAGCTGAAGGCGATCTCGCTGGAGGCGCTGCGCCAGACCGGCGATTCGCTGGCCGAGCGCCTCGAGCAGACACGCCGCGCCGAGCAGGAGCGCGCGAGCGGCGAGTTGGCGGCCCGCGCCGAGGAGTTCAAGGGCATCGTCGGGCCCGTCCAGGAGAAGCTCGGCCGGATGGAGAGCGAGATCGCGCGCCTGGAGCGCGAGCGCCGCCAGGCTCAGGGCGAGCTCGCGCAGATGGTCCGCCAGCTCGGCGAGGGCGTCGGCACCCTGCGCCAGGAGGCCGGGAACCTCGTGTCGGCGCTGAAGCGCCCCGCGACGCGCGGCTCCTGGGGCGAGATCCAGCTGCGCAACGTCGTCGAGATGGCCGGCATGGTCTCGCACTGCGACTTCGTCGAGCAGAGCACGATCCAGACCGACGACGGCCCGCTGCGACCGGACATGCTCGTGCGGCTGCCAGGCGGGAAGCTCGTGGTCGTCGACTCGAAGGTGCCGCTCGACGCGCACCTCTCGGCGCTCGAGGCCGCCAGCGAGGGGGAGCGCGAGCTTCACTGCGCGCGCCATGCCCGCCAGACGCGCGAGCACATCACGAAACTCGCCTCCAAGGGGTATCAGCGCCAGTTCGACTCGACCCCCGAGTTCGTCGTGATGTTCGTCCCCTCCGACGGGATCTACCAGGCGGCGCTCGCGCAGGATCCCGCGCTGATCGAGTACGGCGTGCAGCAGCAGGTGCTGATGGCCACGCCGACGACGCTGATCGGCCTGCTCTGGGCCGTGCACTACGGCTGGCGCCAGGAGCTGATCGCCGAGTCCGCACGCGAGATCGCGGAGTCCGCACGCGAGCTTCACGGCCGGCTGGGGCGCTTCATCGAACCGTTCGCGAAGGCCGGGCGCCAGCTCGACTCGGCGGTCTCCGCCTACAACGAGGCGGTCGGCTCCTTCGACCATCGCGTGATGCCGCAGGTGCGCCGCATCGAGCAGGCCGGCGCGGCCTCCGAGCGCGAGGTGCTGGCACCTCCGGCGATCGAGATCTCCGCGCGCGCGATCACCGCGCCGCCCGAGTCCGAGGCGCCGGAGCCGCGCCGGATCCGCGCGAGCGGCTCACAGCAGCTGGCTGCAGGCGAGCAGATCCGCGCCGGCGGCTGAGCACGACGAGCACCAGCGCCAGCGCCACCGGCACGGTCGCCGGCAGCTCATCGACGAAGAAGAACAGCAGGTCGAAGCTGAGCGCGAGCAGCACCGTCAGAGCCGCCCCGCGCAGCTGCCACGTGCGCCCCGCCGCGGCCGCGAGCAGACCGCCGAGCGCGCCGGCGATGAACAGGTCGCCGTAGCCCATCAGCGCCGAGCCGAACAGGACGCGCTGCAGCTGCGGCAGGCCGACCGCGGGATGGGCGGCGTTGAGCGCGTTGTTCGGGCGCTGCAGCAGATCCGCGATCACGAGCGCGGAGTCAGCGAGCGCCATCGTGACAATCCCGACGGCGAGCCAGCGCGGGGGCGTGACCGCGGCGAGCAGGACGCCGAGCGCCGCGCAGCTGAGCGCCGCGAGGATCAGCGCGGCGCTCTCGCCGGCGAGAGCGCCGCGCTCGGCCCACGCGAGCGCGAACAACGGCAGCGTCAGCAGCGCGTACCTCGGCCGCGGCGCGCGCGCATCCCAGACCAGCCAGCCGAGCGCGAGCGCGGCGAGCAGCGGCACGGCGACGAGTGCGAGATAGGTCAACCCCTGGGCGCTCGCCCGTTCCGCGCCGCGCGCGATGAACACGAACGCGATCACCGACAGCGGCGGGATCAGCGCCCAGCGCCTGCCGCGCAGGCGCTCGAGGCTGCCGGCGCCGAGCGTCCGCGGCAGCGCGACGAGCGCGCCCTGGACGATCGAGAGCACCGCGATCGAGATCCAGAAGGGTGGCACCATCCCAAGATAGATTCTCGCGCAAGCGCCGCGGCGCTTGCGCGGATGCGCGACCTCGCGCGGGCGTACGATGGGCGCTGTGAGCGCGACCGCGGCGCAGGCGCCGCCGATACTCCACCTCTCCGCAGTCGTCGGCAGCCCGCTGCGCGACGCCGACGGCGCGCGCCTGGGAAAGATCCACGATCTGATCGTGCGCCTCGGCGGCACCGGCTACCCGCCGATCACCGGCTTCCTCGTCGTCGTCGCCGGGCGCGAATCGTTCCTCGGCGCCGACCGCGTGTCGGAGATCGGCACCGGCGGCGTCGTGATGCGCAAGGCCAAGCTCGATCTGCGGCCGTTCGAGCGCCGCCCCGAGGAGGTGCTCCTCAAGCGCGACCTGCTCGACCGCCAGCTGATCAACGTCGAGGGCGCGCGTCTCGTGCGCGCCAACGAGATCGAGCTCGCGCTCGTCGCCGGGTCCTGGCGCGTGGTCGGCGTGGACACCGGGCCGCGCGGCGGCTTGCGGCGGCTGCTGCCGAAGGGCCTCGGGGCGCACATCGCGACGGGCGAGTTCCTCGACTGGGCCGGCGTCGAGCCGTTCGTCGGGCATGTGCCGACGGTGCGCCTGCGCGTGCCGCATCCGAAGCTCGCAAAGCTCCACCCGGCCCAGATCGCCGACCTCGTCGAGGCCGCCTCGCGCCACGAGGGCGAGGAGATCATCCAGGCCGTCGGCGACGACGACCGCGAGCTCGAGGCGGATGTGTTCGAGGAGCTCGACGACCAGCACCAGCGCGAGTTCCTCGAGGACCGCCCCGACGAGCAGGTCGCGCAGATCCTCTCGCGGATGGCCCCCGACGACGCCGCCGACATCATCGGCGAGCTCGACGAGGATCGCCGCGAGCCGGTGATGGGACTGCTGCCGGTCGGCCACCGCATCAAGGTGCGCGCGCTGCTCGGCTACGACCCCGCCGAGGCGGGAGGACTGATGAGCCCCGACTTCGTGCTGCTGCGCGGGTCTGCCTCCGCCGCCGACGCGCTCGCGGCGGTTCGCGCCAGCACGATCGCGGCGGAGTTGCTGACGAGCGTGTTCGTCGGGCCGGCGCACGGCTCGCTCGAGGGCAGCGTGCCGGTCACCGCGCTGCTGCGCGCCGCGCCCGAGCAACGGCTCGACGCACTCGTCAAGCACGAGACGCCGTGCCTGGCGCCGCATGCGTCCTTCGAGGAGGTCGCACGGCAGATGGCCGACTACAACCTGACGTCGATCCCGGTCGCCGACGAGCAGGGCCAGATGCTCGGCGTGGTGACCGTCGATGACGTGCTCGAGGAGATGCTCCCGCGCGGCTGGCGCCGGCGCTTCGGGCTCCTCGGCGAGGACTGACTAGACTCCCCAGCGTGAACGTCCCCAGCGGGAATTTCGATGGCGGTCCGAGTACCGCCCGTCATGCGACGTATCCGGTCGGCCACTCATGGCCGACCGCGCCTGCCTGCCCGCTTTAGCCCCCGCCGCGCCCGCGCCTTCGCGTTCCTCGGCCTGCTTGGCCCCGGCCTGATCGCCGCGAACGCCGGCAACGACGCGGGCGGCATCGCGACGTATTCCTCGGCGGGCGCGAAATACGGCTACAGCGTGCTCTGGATCATGGTCTTGATCACCGTCTCGCTCGCGATCGTGCAGATGCTCGCGGCGCGGATGGGCGTCGTCACCGGCAAGGGACTCGCCGAGCTGATCCGCGAGGAGTACGGCCTGCGCTGGTCCGCACTCGCGACCGCCGCCGTGCTGATCGCCAACCTCGGCATCTGCATCTCTGATTTCGTCGGGATCGGCGCCGCGGTCAGCCTGCTGACGGGCATCCCCGCGCAGCTGTCGGTGCCGGTCGCGGCCGTCGCGATCTGGCTGATCATCGTGCGCGGCTCCTACCGCTCGGCCGAGAAGACGTTCATCTGGTTCACGATCCCGTTCTTCGCATATCCGATCGCCGCGATCCTGGCGCACCCGCACTGGGGCACCGTCGGCAACGCGATCGTGCTCCCGCGCCTGCAGAGCGGCTCCTCCTACCTGCTGCTGCTGATCGCGCTCGCGGGCACCACGATCACGCCGTACATGCAGCTGTACCTGCAGTCGGCGGTCGTCGAGCGCGGCGTGCGCGAGGACGAGCTGCCACACGAGGAACGCGAGGCGGTGCTCGGCGCCGTGTTCGCCAACATCGTCGCGTGCTTCATCATCGTCGCGACCGCCGCGACGCTGTACACGCACGGCATCCACAACATCTCCTCGGCCGCCGACGCCGCGCGCTCGCTGACGCCGTTCGCAGGCCACTACGCGGAGCTGCTGTTCGGCGTCGGCCTGCTCGGCGCGAGCCTGCTCGCGGCCGCGATCCTGCCGATCGCCACCTCGTATGTGATCTCCGAGTCGCTCGGGTATGAAAAGGGCGTCGGCCGGCGCCGCGAGGAGGCGCCGGTGTTCGTCAACATCATCACCGCGATGATCCTGATCAGCGCGTTCGTGGCGATGATCCCGAACGTGCCGGTGATCTCGCTGCTCGTCGCGGTGCAGGTCGTCAACGGGCTGCTGCTGCCGATCAACCTGTTCTTCATCTGGCGGCTCGCGCGCTCGCGCCAGCTGATGGGGGAGCGCCGCAACCGCGGCTTGCTGGACGGCGCCGCCGGCGTGACCGTCGCAGTCACCTCGACGCTGTCGATCGTGCTCGTCCTCGTCACGATCGCCGGCCTGTAGCCCGGCTGCCGACGCACCGCCGCGGCGGCCGTTGCGCCTGCGCCGCGCTATTCGACCAGCAGCGAGGCGCCGATCGCGCCGCCGAGGTCGCCCAGCGCCGCGACGCTGCACGCGGCGGCGGGCGAAAGTCTGCGAACAGGTGCGGCAGCATCGCCGCGTTGATGCGATTCGCGTACGACTCGCCGAGGCGCACGCCGAGGCCGCCGCCGATCACGACCGCCTCGACGTCGAGCAGGTTGAGGGCCGAGGCGATGCCCGCGCCGAGCGCCGCGACCGCGCGGTCGATGACCTCGGTCGCGAGCTCGTCCCCGTGCTCGAGGGCGCGCGACCAGATGCCGCTCGTCAGACGCGTGCGCCGTGTTTCTCCATCAGCTTGAAGAGGTCGGTCTTGCGTCCCTTCTCCTCGTGCAGCCTGCGCACGTGCGCCTCCATCGCCGCGCGGCCGGCGTACGCCTCGACGCACCCGTATCGCCCACACGTGCAGTGCGCGCCGTCGACCTTGACGACCATGTGTCCGATCTCGCCGGCCGCGCCCTGGCCGGTCCAGGCCGTCGAGTCGAGGATCAGCCCGGCGCCCACACCCGTGCCCCAGAAGACGCCGAGCAGCGAGGCGTACTCGCGCCCGCGCCGAGCCTGAACTCGGCATCGGTCGCAACCTGAACGTCGTTGCCGACGCGCACCTCGCAGCCGAGGGCGTCCTCGAGCGTGCCCGCGAGCGGATAGGAGCCTTCCCAGCCCGGGAAGGTTGCGTGCGCCGACAACGCTGCCGCCGCTGATCGTGCCGGGCGAGCCGACGCCGACGCCGGCCAGCGCCGACAGCTCGATCCTCGCAGTCGGCGCCGGCCTCGCGCAGCGCCCGCACGATCTCCGCCGCCACGTCTGCCGGGCCGCCCGTCGTGGGCGTCGGCCGGCGCGAGGCTCCGAGCACCTCGTGATCGTCGTCAAGGATCGCGGCCTGGATCTTCGTGCCGCCGAGATCGATCCCGCCGTAGAGCGCCATCGGCCGGATCATCGCAGACGGCACGAGCGCTCCTATGCGGCCGCAGATAAGCGCATCGCGTAATCGTCTTTATTCGAATTTATCCCCGCTTGCAGGCTTTCTTCGGGCGTTCTTACAGGCCGAGCCGAGTATCGGAGTGAACGCATATGACCGAACGCTCCAGCGCATCCTGGCTCGTCTATGTACTCGGAGCGCTGTGCGTCGGGGCGATTGCGGCTGCCGTCCTCGTCGTCGGACCGGCCTCCGGCAGCCAGGCGACCGTCACACGCACCGCCACGGTCGCGGAGGGCGTCGTGCAATCGACCGTCTCCGGGAGCGGAAACCTGCAGGCGCTGAGCCAGCTCAATCTCGGCTTCAGGACCGGCGGCACCGTCACCCACATCAACGTCACCCAGGGCGAGCAGGTCGCCGAGGGACAGCTGATCGCCGAACTCGACCCCGAGAGCGCCGAAGTCACGCTCGAACAGTCCAAGGCCGCGCTGCAGTCCGCCGAAGCGAACCTCGCCAAGGAGGAAGAAACCGACGGTGAAACCTCGAGCGGCTCGAGCGGTGAGCGGCGGCGCGAGCGCGTCCGCCGCGTCGCTGCGCCGGCCCGTCGCCGCAGCGCATGCGATCAGCGCGCGGGCACACGCCGCCGCCGACACCGCCGCGCCCGGCGACGCGGCGCCGGCAACCCCCACGACGACCACACCGATCTCGCCGGCGAGCACCAGCCCGGGCGGCCGGGACAAGAGCTCCGTGCCGACTTCGAGCTCGCCGAAGAGCACGAACACCAACAGCACGGGCGAAACCCGCGGCTCTAGCGCTGCCGGCTCGAGCTCCTCAGGGTCCAGTTCCTCTTCGTCTTCTTCTTCCTCCTCGAAAACCACGATCAGCGCGGCCACGCGCGAAGCGAACCTCGCCTCGGCGCGAGCGCAGGTGCGAAGCGACGCCCTCACCGTGCAGGGCGACGAGCAGGCAGTGCAGGACACGAAGCTCTACGCCCCGCAGAGCGGCACGATCGTCTCGCTTTCCGGCCAGGTCGGGGAAGTCGTCTCCGGGAGCGGGACGACGAAAGCCGCGAGCACCGCCAGCTCGGGCGAATCCGGCGCCGGCGCAACCGGCTCGGCCGCGAGCGCTCGCTCCGCCGGCGCGGCGTCGAGCTCGACGTCGGCGTCCACGGACTCCTCGAGCTCGTCGAGCTCGGCGTTCGCGATTCTCAGCGACCTCAGCTCGATGAGGCTCGTCGTGCCGCTCAGCGAATCGGAAATCGGCAACGTCAAGCCGGGGCAGATCGCGACCGTCACCGTTGAAGCGCTGGGCGGGCGCAAGCTCGCCGCCCACGTCGGCGAAGTCGCGATCCTCTCCACCAGCAACAGCGGCGTCGTCAGCTACGACGTGACCTTCGCGCTGGACCAGATGGAAAGCGGCCTCAAACCGGGGATGAGCGCGACAGCCGAAGTGGTCGTCAAGCAGGCGGAAGGCATCAACGTACCGACGAGCGCGATCTCGGCCGACAGCGTGACGGTGATCCGCGGCGGCGAGCACGTGCGCCAGCGGGTGGTCACCGGTCTCGCCGGTAACAGCTCGACGATCATCCTCAGCGGGCTGAAGGCGGGCGAAACGATCGTGTTGCCGTCGATCACGACCACCGGCGGGCGCACCTCGACGACCGGCCGCACGCGGCTCGGCGGGCGCCGCCGGCCTCGGCGGCGGCGGCTTCGGCGGCGCAGGCGGGGCGGGCATTCTTCCGGGGCGGCGGCTGATGGCCGAACAGCGCCGCTCACGCGCACGCGTCCGCGCCCGTGTCCCCCGCGCGCGCCCACTGATCCGGCGCGCGGTCGGCGCGGCCGGCTCCGCACACGCGCGGCGAAGCCCCCGCCACCCGGTCATCGAGGTGCACGGGGTCTCCAAGGTGTTCGCGACGGGACAGATCAGGGTGCGGGCGCTGCGCGAGGTCTCGCTGCGCGTCGACACCGGCGATTTCGTCGCGATCATGGGCAGCTCGGGCAGCGGCAAGAGCACGCTGATGAACATCCTCGGCTGCCTCGACATCCCGACGAGCGGGCGCTATGAGATCGACGGCGTCGACGTCTCGCAGATGGATGAGGACGATCTCTCCGACCTGCGCAACCGCAAGATCGGATTCGTCTTTCAGAGCTTCAACCTCGTACCGCGCACCAGCGCGCTGCTCAACGTCGAGCTGCCGCTCGCCTATGCGGGCCTGCGGGGCGCCGCGCGCAGAGGGCGCGCCGAAGCGGCGCTCGCCTCGGTGGGCATGGCCAACCGCATGCGCCACCAGCCCTCCGAGCTATCCGGCGGCCAGCAGCAGCGCGTCGCGCTCGCACGCGCGCTCGTGACGAACCCGGCCCTGATCCTCGCCGATGAGCCGACCGGCAACCTCGACTCCCACTCGACCGAGGATGTCCTGGACATCTTCGCGCGGCTGAACGAGGAAGGCCGGACTGTCGTGCTGATCACGCACGAGCCGGATGTCGCCGAGCAGAGCAAGCGCGTGATCCGCCTGAGCGACGGCGAGGTCGTCGAGGATCGCCGCCTGGCGGGGCGTGCAGGACCTACCCCCCGCCCCGCGACCGCAGAAGTCCGCGCACCCGCTCGCGCCGGATGGCGGCGTGCTCGAGGTGGAGCCTTGATCGGCCGCGGAGACGCTGCAGGATCGCGTGGGGCGGGATCACCGCGAACAAGCTGCGCTCCGGCCTGACGATCCTCGGAATGACGATCGGCGTGGCCTCGGTGATCGTCCTGATCGCGGTCGGCAACGGCTCCTCCAAAGCGGTCTCCTCGCGGATCCAGAGCCTCGGCACCAACGTGCTCGTCGTGCAGTCCAGCGGCGGCTTTCGCGGCGGCGCCCGCGCCAGCAGCGCGTCGAGCGTCTCGCTGACCAAGGCGGACGCCGAAGCGCTCGAGAACCCGGCCTGGCGCCGGACGTCAAGAGCGCCTCGCCCGTCGTCAACGCCACCGACGCGAAACTCGTCGCCGGCAGCTCCAGCTACGAACCGTCCTCGTTCGTCGGCACCACGCCGTCCTACCTGCCCGCCCACAGCTACAAGGTCGCCGAAGGCGCGGCCTTCACCGCAGGCCGACGTCGCCGAACACAAGCGCGTGGCGGTCGATCGGACAGGAAGTCGTCCAGGAACTGTTCGCCGGCGCGAGCCCCGTCGGGCAGAACATGAAGGTCAACGGGAGCAACTACGAAGTCGTCGGCGTGCTCGCCGAAAAAGGGCACCAACGGCGCGACCAACGAGGACGACGTGGTGATGGCCCCGATCACGACCGTCCAGAACTCGCTGACGGGCAGCGGGCCGATCGACTCGATCACCGTCCAGGCGAAGTCCGAATCCTCGCTCAACGCCGCCGAATCCGAGGTCACCCAGATCCTCGAGGAACGGCACAAGATCAAAGACACCGCCGAACCGGGCTTCAGCGTCCTCAACCAGGGCTCGCTGCTGGAAACCTCGAGCTCCACGAGCAGCGTGTTCACCACCCTGCTCGGGGAGGTCGCCGCGATCTCGCTGCTCGTCGGCGGGATCGGCGTGATGAACATCATGCTCGTGAGCGTCACCGAGCGCACCCGCGAGATCGGGATCCGCAAGGCGGTCGGCGCAAGGCGCAGCGACATCCTCACCCAGTTCCTGACCGAGGCGGTGCTCGTCTCGCTGCTCGGCGGCCTCACCGGCGTGCTCGTCGGAATCATCGGCAGCCAGTTCGAGATCGCCGGGGTGCAGCCGGAAGTCGCGCTCTACTCGATCCCGCTCGCCTTCGGCGCCGCGCTGCTGTCGGGGCTGTTCTTCGGCACCTACCCGGCGGCGCGAGCCGCCCGCCTCAGACCGATCGAAGCGTTGCGCTTTGAGTGAGCCACCCTCCCCCCACCAGGAGCCCGCCATGTCCGCCGAGCAGTTCCCTGCAGCCGAGCAGCAACACGCCGAGGAGACAGCCCACGAGCCGCCGCAGACGGTCGTGCACGAGCCGATCGAGACGCCCGACGAATGGCTGGAGGAGCCCGAGGAGCTGCCGCGCCGCCCGCGCCGGCGTCTGCTCAGCCCGGCCCCGCTGGCGCTGCTGGCGGTGCTGTTGATCGCCTGCGGCTTCATCGCCGGTGTGCTCGTTGAGAAGGGCCAGGGCAGCGGCGACTCCGCCATCGCGGGTGCCTCATCCGGCCTCGCCGCCCGCTTCGCCGCGCTGCGCGGGGGCGCATCGGGTGCGACCGCCACGGGCAGCGGCGCGGGCACGAGCGCGGCAGGCGGCGCGGGCGCCGCCGGCCTCGGCGGCGGGGGCTTCGGGGGCCCCGGTGGCGGGACCGTTGGGCAGGTCGCCTACAGCAGCAACGGCACGCTGTACGTGACGAACACGAGCGGCAACACCGTCAAGGTCACGACCTCGCCGGCGACTACGGTGAGCAAGACCGTGACATCGAGCGTCAAGGCCATCCACCCGGGCGAAACCGTGACCATCACCGGCTCCGCCGGCACGAATGGCACAGTCAACGCCGAAGCGATCCGCGTCGGTGCGGGCGCGTCCGGCGGCCTCGCAGGCCTGTTCGGCGGGTCCACCGGAGCGACGGGCACGGGGTCGAGCGCGAGCGGCGGCGCCAGCGGCGCGAAGAATGCGAGTGAACCGGCGCTGTTCGGCAGTGGCTAGCCGCCACCCGGCCGAGGCCACGCCCCGTCCACCGTCAACTACGAGATCACCCAACAAAAGGAACCCATGCACCAGACCAACAGCAACAAACGCAACCGCGCGATCGCCGCGCTGCTGGCGCTCCTCGCGACGCTCGCGCTGGCGGCCTGCGGCAGCTCTACGAGCAGCACCACGGCTGCGACCACGGCCGGCGTCGGATCGCCCACGCGCGCCACGATCGCGGCCCACTACGCGGCCGTGCGGGCATGCCTGAAGAAGAGCGGCATCACGCTGCCCGAAGCCACGCCGGGACGGGCACATCCCTTCGGCGGCGGCCTGTTCGCGCGGCAGCGGGCACGTGCCCGCCGGCATGACCCGAGCGCAGTATGAAGCAGTGATCAAAAGGTGCGACGGCCCCATCGCCAGGCACTTCGTCCCCGGCGTCCGCGGTTTCACGACACCCGCGGGGAAGGCGGCGGTTGCAAAGTTCGCCACCTGCATGCGTGAAAACGGTGTCAGCATCCCCGCGCCCAACACGTCCGGCAAAGGCCCGGTCTTCAACACGAACGGGCTCGACACCGCGAGCGCGAAGTTCCGCTCCGCGCAGGCGAAGTGCAGCAGCGCGCTCCGTGGCCTGTTCAGAGCCCGTCCGGGCGCCGCAGGAGCACCGGCCGGGGGCGCCCCCGGCGCCCCCGGCGAAGCGGCGCCGGGAGCCGCCGGCTGACACGCGGCGCAGCGGGGTCAAACGTTGAGCAGCCGGGGCCACGCCGCCGTTGTGGCCCCGGCGACCGCGCAGCTACGGACGCTTCGCCGAGGGCGCAGGGGATCCCGATTTGTCCGGGATCGCCTGCGAGCTCGGCTTGCTGCGGACGACCGGTGTCGGCAGCGCGGCGACGCGCGTCATCAGCTGGTTCCACTGGGTCGCGCTGAGCGCGCTGGTCGTGACGACCGGCACCGGCGCCGTGGGTCCTGACTGCGCCGAGTGCGCGGCGGTGCCCGTCGATGCGCTCGACAGCGGGCTGCCGGCGGGCGCCGGGCGGTAGACGAGTTGGATCTGGCTCGCGTACGCGGGCAGGGCGTGGGTGTTGGGCGCACCTGGGTAGCGCATCAGGCTGAGGACTTCGTGCGGCACGAATTCCGCGGGAACGGTCAGCAGCGTGCGGATCGTCAAATCGGTGATCGTGCCGGCGCCCTGATGCCCTGCGATCGGGACATCGTTGATCGCGGTGATGTCGAGTGCGCCGCCGCCGTCCTGCTTGGAGAGCTGACTGGCGGTGGCGGGCTGTTCCTGCCCGCAGCGCAGCACGCTCGCGGTCGGCTTGAGGCCGCTGCGCGAGAGGAACGCGAGCATCGCGAGCACACGTTTGTCGACCGCGCCGGAGGCGACGTCGTGGCGTGCACAGGCATCGAGCGTGATCCCGGGATCGGACAGGACAGCGCGCTCGAGCGCGCTGTCGGACTGCAGGAACACGTCGCTTGCGGTCGCGCCGAGCAAAGCGTTGGTCGCGGTCGCGCCCTCAGGGTGCAGCGCTGTCTGGAGCTTCGCCCAGTTCGTGAGGATCGGGCCGGGATCGATCGTGCTTGTGTCTCCGGCCGGGCGAATCGCGAAGCGCAGGTGCCCGTCGCGCCCGCCCTCGGGCACGAGCACGTGACCGAGCACCGTGCCGCTGGTGACGACCGACCCCTTGCGCAGAGGAGCGCGCTGACCGGCGTCGTTGCGCTTCGCACGGCGTGCAGCGACGATCGCGGCTGCGGCGCGCGCATCGGGATTGCCAGGGTGCGCGAACAGGCGGATCTTGCCCATCCCTGCCGGCGGCCCTTCCTCGGGGACCGAGGCCTTGCCCGCATCCGCCGCCGCCGTGTTGGGGCTCGGCGCGGTGGGCGCCTGAACGTGCAGCGTCAACGGCGATTGGCTGCCGGCGCTCGCAGGCAGCGACGGCGCCGGGTCGTGGGTGCTCGCCGCTTCGACGACGCGCGACTTGGCGTGCGCCGGCGGGGCATCGCCGAGCTGATAGGTGGGAGCGATGCTACCGAGGCCCGCGTACGTGAACACGTCGCCGTAGACGTCGCGCAGGATCACGTACCTGCCGAGCTTGCGCGATGCTCCGATCTGCACGATGCGCCCGTCCTGCACAGCGACGACGGTGGCGCTCGGGGCGCTCGTCAGCTCGACGAACTGCAGCGGCTGCGCGGCCACAGCAGGCGCCTTTGCGCCCGCCGCCGCAGCTGTCGGCGACGGCGCAGCCGATTCGCCCGGGGTCGCCGCGCTGCCCGGCGCCGGCGCTGCGGCGCTCGTCGCGGCGCTCGCCTGTCCGGCGACGGCCTGCGCGTTGGCCGTCGCACTGGACGGCGTGGCGGCTTCGAGCGGAAGCGGAGCCCAGGCGACCTGCTTGCCGCCGACCGGCAGGCGGCCGTCGATCAGCCCGGTCAGCGTGGCGATCACGGCCTTCGGATAGGTCGAGATCAGCTTCGCGCGCAGCAGCACCGAGTCGGCATATTCTTCGGAGTGGTTGTAAGCGAGGATCGCGCCGCGCAGGTCGGTCGCGGCCCCGGCGGCGCGCAGGTAGCGCGCAGCGGCGAAGATCGCGTCGACCGGGTTGTACGGGTCCGCGTAGCCGGCGTTGAGCGCATCGACGCCGTACTGCAGCCAGGTCGCCGGCATGAACTGCATCCAGCCGACCGCGCCGGCGCTGGACACCGACTGATCGGTGCCGTAGTCGGTCTCGATTTCGTTGATCGCGGCGAGGATCTGCCACGGCACGCCGTACTGGACCGCGGCGGCCTTGTAGATCGGCAGCAGGAACAGCGGGATGCGGTAGAAGGCCAGCGCCTCATCTGAGGACTGCGCCGAGGCGAGCACCGCGGCGAGCGCGCCGGCCTGGGCGACCGACTGCGGCGAACCCGCGACATTGCTCGGCCCGGACGCCTTCTTGGGCGCGTTGGCGCCGTTCGAGGAGCTGCCGCCGGTCGTCTTCGTGACGCTCGGGTTCGAGCCGCCACGCGTGACTTTCTGGCGCCTCTGCAGCACGACTTTCGGCGCCTTCGGAGCTTCGGCGGTGGTGGGCGCCGTGCCCGGCACGGTCGTGGTCCCCGGCGCCGGCGGGACCGGAATCGTCGTCGTGGTCGTCGTCGGGGTGGTTTCGGTCCCGGCTTCGGGGGTCGTGGCGGTGGGGCCGGCAGCGGGCACCGTGGTGGTCGTCGTTTCCGTCCCCGCGGCCAGCGCAGGGCTCGCGAGCGGACCGCCGAGCCCGGCCGCGGTCAGGCCGCCGCCGGCAACGGCGGAGAGCATCGCGCGCAGCGCCTTGCGGCGAGCGCTCGTCAGTGGCGGCATGCGCGGGAGTTGTTGATTACAGGGGCATCCATCGTTGTGGTCGGCGCAGCTTGCCCACAATCGGGGTACGCCCACCGAGGATTCATATCGGCACGGAAGCAGAAATCCGTAAAGGATTCGTAATCAGACTGGCAAATCGTCGATCGCGCGGAGCCGGTCCAAGCGCGGCGGGCGGACGGTGGCTGCGCCTGAGGCGGGAGCATTTCAATTCCTGTTCGCGCACCATGGCGCCGACTCCTGCCGGCCTGCGCTGCGATCGCCGTAACGCGGTAATCTTGGCCTGTGGAAACGATATTCGCAATCACACAGGTCGTATTCGCGGTCATCACGATCTTCCTCGTGCTGATGCATTCGGGCAAAGACTCGGGCCTGTCGGGCGCGTTCGGCGTCGGCAGCGGCACCGGCCCGCTGGGCGGCGGATCGATGGTCGAGCGCAACCTCAACCGTTGGACGATCTTCTTCGCCGTCCTGTTCTTTGTGAACGCGATCATCCTGTTGAAGGAACCCTGGTCCTAGCAGCATCGCGCGGCGGCGCTAGCGCCGCGCGCCGTTCAGCTCGTCCTCAACCCCTTGGCCGTCGTGCGACGGCGACGCTGCAGGCGCCGACTCCCTGCCTGCGCCGGCATGTTCGCGCTCGCCGTCGAGCCGGTTGAGAATCTCGATCGCCTCGGCGCGCAGCTCGCCGTCGACCGTGTCGTAGTCCTCGCGCGACAGCTTGCCGGTGCGGTAGTCGAGCTCGGCGTCGCGGATCTCGCGGTACTTCGCCTCGCGCGCCGCCTCGAGCTCATCGCGCGCGATCGTCGCGTCGGCCGCGCGCTGTTGATCGATGCTGCTCGCCTGCGCCGCGCCCTCGCGCGAGCGCGCCGCGCGCAGCGGCGCGCTGAGCACGAGCACAACCAGCCCGAGCAGCAGCAGCGTGATGAGCGCGACCGCCACCGTCATGCCGTCAGCGTCTCCGCGCGCTGGTCGGGGACGGGGCGCGGCGCGCGCGCGCGCGTGCGTGCAGAGAAGCGGCGGCGCACGCTGCTCGGCGCCGGCCAGATCGCGATCAGCCCACCGCCGAAGCAGATGAGCCCACCGATCCAGATCCACATCACGAGCGGCGAGACGATGAAATGGAACTGCGCCTGCGGCGGGTGCTTGAGATATTCGCGCGCTAGATAGCCGATCGCGACGACCGCATCTTCAGGGGGCAGCGTGCGGTTGCCGACCTTCACGATCCGCTGCAGCGAGGAGGCTTCGATATCAGGCTCGATCGCGCTCCAGACGTCGCGGGTGACGCCGGCGTTGACGCTCACATGGCTCACCGGCTGGCCCCCGATCAGGCTGCCGACGGAGCCCTGCGCCGCTTCCTGGGAAGCGTAGAAGCCCTCGCTGGGATGCAGCGTGGCGACGTGATGGCCATCCTTCGTGACGGTCACTTCAGCCCCGAGGCTGAGCGTCGAGCCTGTGTGCGCGGCGTCGTACTTCGGCGTGATCGTCGCCGTCGGGCGGTCATAGCGGAAGACGTAGCTGCCTGCGCGAGCGGACTGGCCCGGCGACGAGCCCGAGCTCGGAGGCGTGCTGGAAGGACGAGGACGCGGCGACCCCGACGAACAGCACCGCGATGCCGAGGTGCACGATGTAGCCGCCGTAGCGGCGGCGGTTGCGCCGCACGAGCGCGACCAGCGCGACGGGCGCGCGCTCACCCGCCATCGCCCGCCGGGCGCGCACGCCGCGGAAGAACTCCTGACCGACGCTGCCGAACACGAACGCGCCGCAGCAGAACATCGCAATCGCGAACGGCTTCTCGGTGACGCCGGCGGCGAGCAGGACGAGCAACGTCGTGAGCGCCGTGAGCAGCGGTGTGAGGAAGTTCCGCCGGGCGTTGGCGAACGTCGCCCGCCGCCACGCGATCACCGGGCCGATGCCGCTCAGCAGCACGAGCACGAGCGCGAGCGGGACCGTGTAGCGGTCGAACCACGGCGGGCCGACGGAGGCTTCCTGGCCGGTCAGTGCCTCGGAGATGAGCGGGAAGTACGTGCCCCAGAAGATCACGAAGCAGAGGGCGACGAGCACCAGGTTGTTCGCCAGGAAGATCGACTCGCGCGAGAGCAGCGAGTCGAGCCGATGCTCGGAGCGGAGCATCTCGCGACGCGTGACGACGAGGTAGATCGAAGCGGCGATCAGCACGGCGATCAGGCACACGAACGGCACGCCGAGCGTCGCGCCCCCGAACGCGTGGATCGAGTTGAGAACGCCGCTGCGCACGAGGAACGTGCCCATGATCGCGAGCGTGCCGGTGGCGAGCACGAGCGAGACGTTCCAGACCTTCAGCATCCCCCGCTTCTCCTGGATCATCAGCGAGTGCAGGAACGCGGTCCCGGTCAGCCACGGCATCAGCGACGCGTTCTCGACAGCGTCCCAGCCCCAGTAGCCGCCCCACCCGAGCTCCGAGTAGGACCAGCGGGCGCCGAGCAGAATGCCGATGCCGAGGAAGAACCAGGCGCCGAACGCGAAACGGCGGATCGCTTTGATCCAATCGGCGTCGACGCGGCGCGCGAGCAGCGCGCCCATCCCGAACGCGAGCGGGATCGTGCACAGCGTGTAGCCGGAGTACAGCATCGGCGGGTGGATCATCATCGTCGGGAAGCGCAGCAGCGGATCCAGTCCGACGCCTTCAGGCGGCGCGGGCGTGGTGGTCGCAAACGGGTTCGCGTAGAACACCATCAGCGAGATGAAGAAACCGCCGAAGCCGAGCAGGATCGCGGTCGCATAGCCGGCGATGTCGCGCATCCGCCTGCGCGTCAGGAACAGCGCCAGGCTCGACCACAGCGACAGCAGCCAAGCCCACAGCAGCAGCGAGCCTTCCTGCGATGACCACACGGCCGCGGCGCGATACAGCGCCGGTGTCGTGCGGCTCGAGGTGTCGGCGACGGTGTTGAAGGCGAAGTCGTTGCTCAGAAACGCGACCTCGAGCACGACGAACGCGACGCTCAGGATCCCCGCAAGCGCATAGACCGAACGGCGCCCGGACTCCGAGAACTCCGCGCGGCCGCTGCGCACGCCGTACAACGACGCACAGATGCCGTACGCGCAGACCGCGAGCGCCAGCAGCAGGCAGGCGAAGCCGAGGCCGGCCATCAGCGGCTGGGAGCTGAGCAGGTGGGGCGCAGCGCGGAGGCGGGCACTCAGGAGTTCTGGTTCTCGCCGGCGGGCGCCGTCTTGTACTTCGACGGGCACTTCGTGATCAGCGAATTGCGTTCGCCGATGTAGTGCCCGCCCTGCTTCTCGACGTCGACGATCACCTCGCGGCCTTCGCGGAACGGGTCGGGGACGGTGCCGGTGTAGGCGAGCGGGATCGTCGTCCCGCCGGCGCGATCCTCGACGCTGAAGTGCAGCACCGCGCCTTCGCGGTGGACCGATCCTGCGGCGACCGTGCCGGTCAGCTGATAGCTGCGGCCGGGCTGAGCCTGGCGGGCGAGCTGCGAGGGCGTCAGGGCCGGGCTGGCGGCGCTGAAGCTCGTGTAGATCAGCGCGCTGGCCAGGACCACGGCCGCGCTCAACGCGACAACCAGACGCACCGTTCGCTTGCGCGATGGGTTCATCGCAGAGAAGTATCTCAAACCCTCTCGGGCGCCGGGGCGCATCGGCGCCGGGGCGCCCTGGGCGGCCCGATCTGGACAATACGAGGAAAAATTGGTCCTGAAGGCGAAACCTTCGGGCATGGATGCCGTTGTATGGGGTAAGCGCATGATCAAACCGAGCCTCAGATCAACCCGCGACGAGCGGCGACCGTCACGTCGGCGCCGTGTCCGGGCCCATCGACAGGGCGCCTCCCACGCGCCGCAGTCCAGCACTCACGCGGCGGAGACGCGCTCGCCGCAATGCGACCCTGACGTCCAGCAGGTGCGTGCCGCCGGCGGTCCGATCGATCGCGCCGCGTATGCCTGCGCGTGCGGCTATCTCTTCAGCGCGGCGGTCTCGACGACCGTGAACTGCCCGCACTGCGGCTGCGGGCAGGCCTGGTAGCAGCGTCCCGCCGCGGGCGCGGCCGCGATTCGCTGGGCCGGCCCGCGGGCGCTAGCATTGGCGGACGGCTCGGGGAGGGTTGGAGCAGGAGTTCACAGGGTGCTACGGCGGGGAGGTGGTTGTGCACGTCGATCCATACATCGTTCTCGGGAGCGCGATCATCGGCTTCCTCGTAGGCATGACCGGCGCCGGCGGCGGCGCGCTGATGACGCCGATGCTGATCCTCCTGTTCGGCGTGGCGCCGTCGGCGGCGATCTCGAGCGACCTCGTCGCCGCCGTCGTGATGCGGCCGATCGGCGCCGCGGTGCATCTGCGCCGTGCCACGGTCAACCTGAAGCTCGTCGGCTGGATGGTGCTCGGATCGGTGCCGATGGCGTTCTTCGGCGCCTATCTGCTGCACCTGCTGGCGCATGCCAAGGAAGCGCAGAAACACATCGAGCTGGCCCTCGGGATCGCGCTGCTCGTCGGCGCCGGCGCGATGGTGCTGCGCTACGTGCTCGATCGCCGCTCCGGCCAGGAACGCGAGGGAGTCGTCCACAACATCGAGGTGCGACCGCTGCGCACCGTCGCGATCGGGGCGATCGGCGGCGTCATCGTCGGCATGACGTCGGTCGGGTCGGGGTCGCTGATGATCATCATGCTGCTGTTCCTGTACCCGATGCTCGGTGCCAACCAGCTGGTCGGCACCGACCTCACGCAGGCGGTGCCGCTGACGCTCGCCGCGGCGCTCGGCGCACTGGCCTTCGGTCACGTCGAATTCGGCGTCACCGTCTCGCTGATCATCGGCAGCGTGCCCGCCGTGTTCGTCGGCTCGCTGCTGTCCTCGAGCGCGCCCGACCGCTACATCCGGCCCGTGATCACGTTTGTGATCGCCGCCTCCGGGCTGAAGTACGTCGGCCTCGGCACGACGACGCTCGGCTGGGTGCTGTGCGCGATCCTGCTCGCGGCCGCGATCACGTGGTACGCGTTCGGGCGCAAGGGCGCGGTCTACAACCGCGTCGAGCCCGCGCCGCTGCCCGCGGACCCCGCAGACCGCGCGCCCGCCGCGCCGCTCGACGCCGAAGAGGGAGACGCCGTTCGCCCGGTGTAGGATCGCAGCGGATGTTTGCCCGGATGGGAATCCGCTTCGGCACCTCGCTCGCCGGGATCGCCGTCGGGTTGCTCCTCGCGACCGCGGCGCTGAGCAAGTTCTCACTCGACGCGACCGCGCTCGTCGAGGCGACGCTGATCTTCTGGCTCGTGCACCTCGCGGTCTCGGTGTTCGCGTTGAAAGTGCTCGTCCGCGAGCCTTCGATCGCGCTCGCCGGCCTGCTCGCGATCGCCTCGACGATCGTCTCGTTGTTCATCGTCAACCTGATCGTCAGCGGGCTGTTCATCAGCGGCGCCGCCGCGTACGTGTTCGCGACGCTGATCATCTGGGTCGCGACCGCCGTCAGCGACATGATCGGCCGGCGGATGCTGCAGGCGCGGCGCGCCGAGCGCCGCGCCTCCTAGCAGCCAACCTGGTCACCGCAGCGCACCGCGGAGGCGCCGGGGTGCTCGCTGCGCCTAGCTGATGTGCATGCCGGAGATCGCGCGTGCGATCACGAGCTGCTGGATCTCGGCGGTGCCCTCGAAGATGTCGTAGATCTTTGCGTCGCGATGCCAGCGCTCGACCGGGAACTCGCGCGTGTAGCCGTTGCCGCCGAGGATCTGGATCGCGCGCTCGGTGACCCACACGGCGACCTCGCCGGCCTTGAGCTTGGACATCGAGCCCTCGGCGTTCTCGAACTTCACTCCGGTCCGGCCCATCCACGATGCCCGCCAGACGAGCAGGCGGGCGGCGTCGATCTCGAGCTTCATGCGCGCGAGCGTGAAAGCGATCGACTGGTTCTCGACGATCTTGCGCCCGAACTGTTCGCGCTCCTTGGAGTACTCGAGCGCGTACTCATAGGCGGCGCGCGCGATCCCGAGCGCCTGCGCGCCGACCGTCGGGCGTGATGACTCGAACGTCTGCATCGCCGCCTGGGTCTGGCCGCTCTTGCCCTCCCTGACCCGCGCGATCCGCTCATCGAGCTTGTCCTTGCCGCCGAGCACGTAGCCGGCCGGGATCCTGCAGTCGTCGAGAAACACATCAGCGGTGTGCGAGGCGCGCAGCCCGTGCTTTGAGACCTTCGTGCCCTGCGAGATGCCCTTGGCTTCGCTCATCGGCACCACGAACGCCGCGTGACCTTTGGAGCCGAGCTCGCGGTCGACCGACGCGATCACGACGTGGACGTCGGCGATGCCGCCGTTCGTCGCCCACGCCTTCTGGCCGTTGAGCACCCACTCGCCCGCCGCCTCATCGAACTTCGCGACCGTGCGCAGACCCGACACGTCAGAGCCGGCATTCGGCTCCGACGCGCAGAACGCGGCGACTTTGATGTCCTCCTGGGTGCCGAAGCAGCGCGGGATCCACTCGCCGAACTGCTCGGGAGAGCCCTGCCCGAAGATCGCCGCGACCGCCAGGCCGGTGCCCATGATCGACATCGCGATGCCCGCGTCGCCCCAGAACAGCTCTTCGTTGACGATCGGCAGCGTCAGGCCGGTCGGGTCCGCAAAGAACTGCGCCATCCCTTCGAAGCCGTACAGGCCGATCTTCGCCGCCTCCTGGATGATCGGCCACGGCGTCTGCTCCTTCTCATCCCACTCGTGCCCCGCCGGGCGGATCACGTCGGCGGCGAAGCCGTGCGCCCAGTCGCGGATGTCCTTCTGATCCTGGGAAAGCTCGAGCGAGAACGTGACGTCCTGCTTGGCCGCGCTCGCAATCGCCTCGACGGCCCCCTCGACCGTCGGGCTCGAAGCTGACGGTGCGGCGGTCGGCTGTGCTGACATCGAGCGGAGCCTCCTTTGGGGTGTGGCGGGCCTGGGACGGCCGCGACGCGGCGATAGCTTGCGCCCAGCCGTTCACAGGGTACCCAACGCGGCGAGCGGCCAACCCCGCTCTTGAGCGTCAGATCGCATCCCTGCGGGTGGCCGCGCGCTCGCGCCGACGGCCGTCGCTGCTAACGGGTGTGCCAGGCTTCCTCTTCGCGCGTCAGCGCGAGCACCGCCTTGGGCAGCTTGCCCGCGGCGACGTCGGCGACGGTGACCGACTCGAGGACGGAGCGCAGGTTGGCGCGCAGTGCGATCCAGACCGGTTGCAGCGCCGCCGCGGAGCCGACGTACTCGACCTCCTCCGGGCGCTGCCCGCGCACACCCACGAGCGGGCCCTCGACGGCGCGGATGATGTCCGCGAGGTTGACCTCCTCGGCGGGATGCGCGAGCCAGTAGCCGCCTTCGGGCCCGCGCTGGCTGCGCACGATTCCGCTCGAGCGCAGCTGCGTCAGGATGTTCTCCAGGAACGAAACAGGGATGCTCTGCGCCTGCGCGACTTCGTCGACCTTGCGCGGCGAGTCCTGTGCGCTGTCGCACAGCTCCACGACCGCGCGTACCGCGTAGTCGGCCTTGGCAGTGACGTGCATGGCCGGGATTCTCACGTATCGGACGGCGAACCGGCGTGCCCACATCCGAGTTAGGGAACCCTAAGTGCTGTGATACGGTCCGATCATCATCCCGACCCCGTAGATCGGATTTGACGTCGATGCCCCGCCTGAAGCCGCTCATCCCCGCCCTGCTGCTCGTCGTCGCCGCCCTGCTCGTGAGCGCCTGCGGCTCCTCTTCCTCCTCATCCTCCGGCGGTCACGAATCGATCACGTTGTACAACGGCCAGCACGAACAGACGACGGCGAGCCTCGTCACGGCGTTCGAAAAGCAGACGGGCATCGAAGTGCACGTTCGCTCCGACGATGAGGCGACGCTCGGCAATCAGATTCTCCAGGAGGGCTCGAACTCGCCTGCGGACGTCTTCTACACCGAGAACACCCCCGTCCTCGAAGCGCTCGCCGAGAAGGGCAAGCTCGCGACGCTGCCGGCGAGCACCCTGTCAGCGATTCCGAGCACGTACAACTCGGCCGCCGGCGCGTGGGTCGGCGTCTCCGCGCGCGAGTCGGCGCTCGTCTACAACACCTCCCAGGTCACGGGAGCGCAGCTGCCGAGCTCGGTGCTCGAACTCGCCGAGCCGAAGTGGAAGGGCAAGGTCGGCTTCGCGCCGTCGGAGACCGACTTCCAGCCCCTGGTCACCTCGATCATCAGGAGCGACGGCGCGGCCGCCGCGGAACACTGGCTCGAAGGGCTCAAGGCCAACAGCAAGATCTACCCCGACAACGAGACCGTCGTCACCGAGGTCAACAACGGCGAGAGCGCCGTCGGGCTGATCAACCACTACTACTGGTATCGCCTGCGCGCCGAGGTCGGTCAGAGCGCGATGCACTCGGCGCTGCACTACTGGGCGCCGCTCAGCCCGGGCGAGCTCGTCAACGTCTCCGGCGCGGCGGTGCTCAAGTCCAGCTCCCACCAGGCGGGCGCACAGGCGTTCGTCGCGTTCCTCGTCAGCCGGCAAGGGCAGGAAGCGATCGCGCACAGCGACAGCTTCGAGTACCCGCTGCGCCCAGGTGTCAGCCCCGCGCCCGGGCTGCGCCCGTTCGCCGACCTGCATCCCGCGCCACTTTCGCCCGCCGATCTCGGCGACGGGAGCGAAGCTCTGGCGATGGAGCAGAAGCTCGGGCTGTTGTAGGGCCGAGCGTGAGCACGTTCGCCCCCAGCGAGCCGCTCGCGGGCCGATGGGCGCGCGCGTGGTCGGGCCGGCGCAGCTGGCCGCTCGTCAGCGTCGCCGGCGGCGCGCTTGCCGGCGCGCTCGTGCTGCTGCCGCTGGCATTCGTCGTCGTCGAGGCGAGCCAGTCCGGATGGGGTGAAGTCCGCCACCTGCTGGAGCGCCATCTGGTAGCTGTGCTGCTGTGGAACACGGTCCGCCTCGCGCTCGCCTGTACGGCCCTGTGCGCTGTGATCGGGATCGCGGCGGCCTGGTGCGTCGAGCGCACGACATTGCCCGGCCGGCGCCTGTGGGCGGTCGTGCTCGTGTTGCCGCTCGGCGTCCCCGACTTCGTCATCGGCTTCGGCTGGGTGTCGATCGCGCCCGGACTGCATGGCTATCTGGCCGCCGTGATGATCATGACGCTGTCGCTGTACCCGCTTGTCTACCTGCCGGTCGCGAGCGCGCTCGCGAACCTCGACGCCGGCCTCGAGGAGGCCGCGCGCAGCCTCGGGCTCGGCCCCTGGCGCGCGTTCTGGAAGGTGACGCTGCGTGAGATCTGGCCGGCCGTGCTGGGCGGCTGCCTGCTCGTGACGCTCGCCCTGCTGGCCGAGTTCGGCGCCTTCGAAATCGTCCAATATCAGACGTTCACCGTCGAGATCTTCACGGAGTTCAAGCTCGGCTTCGACACGGTCGCCGCGTGCGTCCTGTCGCTCGTGCTGGTCGCGCTGAGCTTCGCCGCGCTCGGTGGCGAGCTCGCGCTCGCCGGCCGCGGGCGATCCTGGCGCACCGGCCCGGGGGCGCGGCGGATCGCCGCGCAGGTCTCGCTCGGGCGCCTCGCGCTGCCGGTCGTGCTCGCGCTCGCGGCGCTGGGCATCCTCGCGCTCGGCGTGCCGATCGGCTCGCTCGTCTACTGGATGCTGCGCGGCAGCTCGACGACGCTGCCATCCGCGTCGATTCTCGCGGCGGTCGCGCACACGGCGCTCTTCAGCGCCGCCGCGGCGGCGATCGCGACGGTGCTCGCCGTTCCCGTCACCACGCTCGCGGTCCGGCATCGCAACCGCGCGACGATCGTGATCGAGCGGCTCGCGTACCTGCCGATGGCGCTCCCGGGGCTGGTGATCGCGCTCGGCCTCGTGTCGTTCTCGGTCCGCTACGCGTTCGCCCTGTATCAGAGCTCGCTCGAGCTGATCGTCGCCTACGCGATCCTGTTCCTGCCGCTCGCGGTCGTCGGCGTGCGCGCCGCGATGACGCAGGCGCCGCCGCGACTCGAGGAGATCGGGCGCTCGCTCGGGCGCCGGCCGGCGAGCGTGTGGGTGCGCGTCACGCTGCCCCTGATCGCCCCCGGCCTCGGCGCGGCGTTCGCACTCGTGTTCATCTCCGCCTCGACCGAGCTGACCGCCACACTGCTGCTGCGCCCGACCGGCGTGAACACGCTCGCGACGCAGTTCTGGGCTTACACCTCGGACTTCGCCTACGGCGCGGCCGCCCCCTACGCTGGGCTGATGGTGGCGATCTCGGCCGTTCCCGCGTATCTGCTCAGCCGTCGCATCACGACGATCTCCCGGCGGGAGCGCGGGCGATGAGCCGGCTGCATGTCGAGGGCCTGTGGAAGGGCTATCAGGACACGGAGGTGCTGCGCGGCGTCGACCTCGAGGTCGACGCCGGTTCGCTGACCGCCGTGCTCGGGCTCTCGGGCTGCGGCAAGACGACGCTGCTGCGCGTGATCGCCGGTTTCGAGCGCGCCGAGCGCGGCAGCGTCTCGCTCGGCGCGAGCACCCTCGACGACGGCGGCAGCTACCTTCCGCCGGAGAAGCGCGGCATCGGCTACGTGCCCCAGGAAGGCGCGCTGTTTCCGCACCTGAGCGTCGAGGACAACGTCGGCTTCGGCCTCTCGCGCCGCGAGCGGCGCGGCGACGCCGTCGCCGCGCTGCTGGAGATGGTCGGGATCGCGCCGCTCGCACGACGCCTGCCACACGAGCTCTCCGGCGGCGAGCAGCAGCGCGTCGCGCTCGCACGCGCGTTGGCGCGCCGGCCGCATGCACTGCTGCTCGATGAGCCGTTCTCCTCGCTCGACGCCTCGCTGCGCACGCACGTGCGCGAGGAGGTCCACGGCCTCCTGCGCGCGCAGGGCGTGACGACCGTGCTCGTCACCCACGACCAGGAGGAGGCGCTGTCGCTGGCCGATGCCGTCGCGGTCCTCCGCGACGGCCGGATCATCCAGCAGGGGCGGCCCGCGGAGCTGTATGAGCAGCCCGCCGACGAGCGACTGGCGCAGTTTCTCGGCGCGGTCAACCTGATCGACGCCGAGCTCCGCGGAGCTTTCGCGCACACCTCGCTGGGCACGCTCGCGCTGCGCAGCGATCAGGCCTTCGGGGCGGGCGCCGCAATCGTGCTCGTCCGCCCCGAGCAGCTCGAGGTGAGCCTGCGCGACGAGGAGCGACCTGCCGAGCACGCCGAGACGGGGATTGAGGGCCACGTCGAGCAGTGCCGCTACTACGGACACGACGCCGTGCTGCACATCCGCCCCGAACGGGCCGGCGCCGCCGTCCTGCTCGCGCGCGTCCGCGGCGAGCAGGCGCTCCCGAGCGGCACACCCGTGCGTGTCGCCGCCCGCGGGCCCGTCACCGAGCTGAACCCCAATCTGCTCGAGCCGAACGCCAGCGCGGCCGCCGGCGGGGACCTCGCGAGCCCATCCCTGCCGGCGCAGCCTGGTTCTTGAGCCTGTTCGCTTCCGCCCTGTCTTTCGCGACGAGCCCTACCCCGAGAGCCACGGTCGGAAACCGTGGATCGGGATAGGGCCGCTGCGGCTAGGAGGGGTCGCGGTCCCGGCCTATTTCGTTTTTTTCGCTTTCGGCAGGTACTTGCGGACGAATTCGGCCGGCGTTTCCTCGAGCGAACCGGTCATGATCACCGAGCTTCCTCCGGGCGATGAGGGGAGACCGACGTCGAGATCGAGGACCGGGTCGATCACCCCCGACAGGCTGCCTCCGCAGCCGGTTGCACCCGGGACGGAAAAGTCGTTGTCGACGAGCTTGACTTTCCGGATGATCTTGATTTTGCCCTTTGCGAGGCCTTCCTCGGGGCTGATGCTGCCCCTGATCGGTTCCGTCCCGGCGGGCGGCGCCGTTTCGCCGGTGGTCAGGTGCAGGACGATCGGTTCGGCGTCCGAGCCTATGTAGCATTCTTCGCCGAGCGTTTCGTTGCTCAGCTTGACCTTCAGCGGCAGCGTTACCGCCGCTCCTTTGAACGTCACGAGATTTGCCTTGCTGACGATCACCGAGCTCGGCGGCCCGGCGAGTTCGGCGGTCGCGGTGACTTCGCCGCCGAGCCCTGCGATGCCCACGAGTCCACCGGGGACGGTCTCCGGCGTCTTGGAGAGCGTTTCGCCGCCGACGGCCGCGATCAGCGGCTGCGCGCCGAATTCAGTGGTGCCGAGTCCGCCCTGAAGCAGCACGGGCTTTTCGATCGCGACGGTCTTGTGACCGAGCACGAATTCCCCGCCCGTCGTCGGGGCCACCACGCAGACGGCAGCGGTCGCCAGCGGACAATCTGCAAACGGAACGAATTCAGCCTTCAGTGCCGAGCTCGCGAACGCCGAGGGCGCGGCGAGGAGCACGCCGAGCAGGGCCCCGACGGCGAGCCCGACGGGCTTCGCCATGCGCCTGCGCAACACCCCCCCTGCATGGTCTGTCTCCCGCTTCTTGCTCATCTGCCACTCCTCCTATCGATCAGGTTTCGGTTTTTCCCGCCTACCACTCGGCGTCCGCAGTGCCCGCCGTACGCCTAGCAGCGTCGAACGGAGGCCGCATGGGGAGCGACTGAACGATGACGGCAACTAAAGTCGTTTTACGCGCGGTTGTCAACCCAGCGGCCCCGCGAATACGCCCATGTAGCCCCAAATCGCTTGTCCCTCCTGCCTAGATGGCTTATGTGTTGGTCCAATACGCACGCGAGCGCCGCTCGGATCACCGCCATCGGCGCCTCTCCGTGCGGACTACCCCCTTTTTTCAAGTTGAAACCCGATGGTGGGTCGAGTGCGGGTGTCCTCCGGGAGCGGGCGCGGTTCCGCCTCCGTGTCGCGTGGCGTGAGGTATCGTTGCCACAGCCCCGCGATGACCCGACCTGCCCGTCAACCCGCCGGCGCGCGCCAAGGTGCTCGTCAAGCCGCCGGCGCCCGCCAGCAGGGGCATCCGAGCAGCGCCGCGGAGGGCCCGCCCACGCGCGGCGACACACAGCGCGAGCGCCTGCTGCAGGCGATGATCGAACTCGCCGCCGAAGCGGGCTACCAGACGGTCACGATCGCACAGGTGAGCTCCCGCGCCGGCGTCTCGAGCGCGACCTTCTACGAACAGTTCGACGGCAAGGAAGACTGCCTGTCGGACGCGTATCGCACCGTCGCCGCGCGCGTGTTTGGAGCGCTGCAGCGTGCGATGTCCCACGGCGAGCGCTCGGAGGCGCTGCGCATCATGCTCGACGGACTGCTCTGCGCGGTGCGTGATGACCCTGACGCCGGCCGTGTGCTGTTCATCGAGGCGCTCGCCGGCGGGCCGCGGTTGCGCGAGCAGATGAAGCAGGTGCTCGGAGAGTTCGAGCAGCGCGCCGAACGGTTCCTCGACAGCCCGCCGGCGGGCAGCCCCTGCCTCGACGTCCCGGCGATCGCGCTCGTCGGCGCGGTGCGCAGCGTCGTCGCGCGGCACCTGCGCACGCACAGCGAGGATCTGCTGCCGTCGTTGCTCGACGCGCTGCTCGCATGGATGCAGTCCTACTCGGTCGCGCCGGGAGAGACCCGCTGGAGCGTCGGCGAGGACGCGTGGCTCGCGATCGAACCGACCGTCGGCCCGCGGCCGCCGGTCGATTCAGCAAGGCGGGTGCCGGACCGTCTACCCCGCGGTCGGCACGGGCTGCCGGCGAGCGTCGTCGCGCGCAGCCAGCGCACGCGGATCCTCCACGCGACCGCAGAAGTGATGCTCGCCAAGGGCTACGCGAGCGCAACGGTGAGCGACATCGTGGCCGCGTCAGGCGTCGCCCGAGAGGCCTTCTATCAGCACTTCACGGACAAGCAGGACGCGTTCCTGGAGGCTCAGCAGTATCCGACGCAATACATCCTCGACACGTGTGTGGAGTCCTACTTCGCCGAGGAGGAGTGGCCTGCGCGGGTCTGGAGCGGCCTGAAAACGCTGCTCGAACTGATCGCCGAGAACCCCGCGGAGTCACACCTGCGCCTCGTCGAGTGCTACGCGGCCGGACCTGCCGCCGCGCGCCGCGGAGAGGAGATCACGCGATCCTTCACGATCTTCCTCGAGGAAGGCTATCGCTACCGCGCCGAGGCGCGCGCGCTGCCGCGCCTGTTCTCCCAGGCGATCGCCGGCGCCGTCTTCGAAATCGTCCAGCGCACGATCGCGCGGGGCGAAACCGCCGAACTCCCGCGACAACTGCCGCAGCTCGCCTATCTGGCGATCGCGCCGTTCAGCGGTCCTCACGAGGCGATCAGGCTGCTGCGGGAGATGAGCGCAGCGCCCCTCACGGCAGAGCACGCCGAGCTGTGAGTCCCGACTGGAACTGGGACTTCGAGGATCGTCCCAATCGGCCGCGGAAGCCGGCTGCCCCGCCGCCGGCAGGCAGCCCATCCCTGGACGGGCTCGACGCCGAGCGTAACGAGCAGGCCCGGTTTCGCCGCCGT
Source organism: uncultured Solirubrobacteraceae bacterium (assembly GCA_963827105.1). Lineage (GTDB taxonomy): Bacteria > Actinomycetota > Thermoleophilia > Solirubrobacterales > Solirubrobacteraceae > Palsa-744. Next base: position 90,302 of record CAWHAB010000012.1, read on the forward strand.
CGCACCGGCGCGCTGCTCCTCGCCGGCCTGCTCGTGCTCGCCGTCGTGCTGCTCGCGGCGCAACCGGGCTCCAAGGCGCGTCCGCCGGCCGCGAGCGCGCGCTCGGATCCGCATCGCCTCAGCGCCGCCGCGCCGCAGCCGGACACGATGCAGCTCGAAGCGCACGCTGTCGCGGCGGTGCTCGCGTACACGCCGTTCGTCAAACAGGGAGGCGAACGCGGGCGTGACATCGCGCTCACGTTCGACGACGGCCCCGGGCCCTACACGCCCCAGATCCTGACCGTGCTCGAGCACTTCCACGTGCGCGCCACGTTCTTCGAGATCGGCGCGATGCTGCGCTACTTCAGCGCCTCGACCGTGCGCGAGATCCGCGACGGGGACGTGATCGGCGACCACACCGAGACCCACCCGATGATGGCCTCGCTGTCGCCCCACGATCAGCGCGAACAGCTCGCTGAACAGATCGCGCGCATCGAACTGCTCGGCGGCCAGCGGCCGGTGCTGTTCCGCCCGCCGTACGGCTCCTTCAACGCGAGCACGCTGCGCGAGCTCCGCGCGCTGCACCTGCTGATGGTGCTGTGGTCGGTCGACACCGACGACTATCTCCGGCCGGGCGTCCCGGCGATCGTCGACAGCGCGCTCGCGGGCGCGCACCCCGGCGCGATCATCCTGTTGCACGACGCTGGCGGCGAACGGGCGCAGACGATCGCCGCGCTGCCGAGCATCATCCGCGGCCTGCGTGCCCGCGGGTACCACCTCGTGACCGTTCCCCAGCTGCTGCACGACGACCCACCGCCCCCCGGCCAGCCGGTGCCGCCGAACCTCAGCGGCGACTGAGCCGGGGCGCCTCGGCACGCGGCTTGTCACGCCGCGGATCACGATCTCGTGCTCTGAGACGGAGGCTATTCTGTGCCGGGATGCAGGGCGCTTCATGATGGGCGACGCCGGTCCGGGCCCAATGGACATCGATTCGCTGCGCACACGCCGCCAGCAGCGTCGGCAGATGGTGCGCCGGCGGCGCGCGGGAGCACTGCTGGCGATGCTCGTGGTCGCGCTCGCCGCGGCGGCGATCGCAACTCACGGCAGCGGCTCCTCGGGAACCCAGGCGAGGGCCGACGCCGCTCAGGCGAGGAGCGCCGGGGCACACGCCCGGCACACGCCGCACGCCGCCGCGAACACGACAGCCGCCGGCCCGCGGGGGACCGCGGCCGTACCGATCCTCATGTACCACGTGATCGCCGCCCCGCCCGCGGGCGCGCCGTTCCCGGGGCTGTATGTGGAACCGTCGGAGTTCGCCGAACAGATGCAGGCGCTGAAGAGCGCCGGCTGGCACGCGGTCACGCTCGACCAGGTCGCCGCCTACTGGCACCGGGGCGTGCCGCTCGGCGCGGGCAAGCCGATCGTCGTGAGCTTCGACAACGGCTACCAGTCGCAGTACACCCAGGCGCTGCCGGTGCTGCGCCGCCTCGGGTGGGTGGGCGATGAGAACATGCAGCTCAGCGGCCTGCCGCCGTCACAGGGCGGGCTGGGCGCGGGCGAGGTCCGCGGCCTGCTGAACGCCGGCTGGGAGCTCGACACGCAGGGCTTCAGCCACGCCGATCTGATCACCCTCGGCGCACAGGAACTGCACTACCAGGTAGCCGTCGCGCGCCGCGTTCTGCAGCAGCGCTATGGCGTTCCGGTCAACTGGTTCTGCTACCCCTCCGGCCACTACAACGCGACGGTGCTCGCCGCCGTCAGGAGCGCCGGATACATCGGCTCGACGACCGTCGTGCCCGGTTGGGCGCACCCGGGCGATGACCCCTATCGCCTGCATCGCCTGCGCGTGCTCGGCGGCACCAGCCCGCAGCAGCTGCTGGGCCTGATCGCGAGCATCCGCGACGATCCCGCGGCGCCGCCTTCCTACGGCGGCGCATGACCATCGCCGGCGGGCCGTCCGCCGCGACCCAGCTCTTCAGGCGCCCGCGGCCGCTGCCGATGTTCGTGATGCGATGACAAGCTCCGAGCCCGATCTGAGGTCGTGAGGGCAGTGCCCGCGCCCGCCCCCGCCCCCGCCCCGGCGGACGAGTCCGCGCGGGACCTGCACCGCCTCGGCGAGGCGTTGACCGAGCGGGCACCCGAAGTACTCGAGGAAACGGTCGTGCGAACGGTCGGGTCCGGGGAGATCGTCGACGCGCTCGTGCAGGACAGCTTCGAGCGGATCTGCGTCTCCTCGACGATGGCGGTCGCCCGCTGGATCGCAGGCGACGGCCTCGAGCTCGCGCTCGAGGCGGGGCGCGAGACGTCGAAGATCTTCGGCGAGCTCGCCGCGCACCGTGCAGCCTCGCTGCACGAGGTGACCCGGCGCTGCTTCACCTGGCGCGACGTGATGGCCGACGTGCTGAACGACAGCGCGATGCGTCTGAGCGCCGACCCGCGGGCGCTCGGCGAGGCGATGTCGATGCTGCAGCAGAGCCTCGAGTTCAGCCTCATACGGATGTGTGAATCGTTTGAGTCCGAGCGCACCCGCGCGGACGCGGAGCTGTCGCGGCGCGAGGAGGAGCTGGCGTTCCTCGCGACCCACGATTCGCTCACCGGACTGCCGAACCGCACGCTGATCCTCGACCGCGTCGAGCAGGCGCTCGCGCGCTCACGGCGCAGCCAGACCCCGGTCGCAGCGCTGTTCATCGACCTCGACAACTTCAAGGGCGTCAACGACACGCTCGGGCACGGCAGCGGCGATGAACTGCTGCGCGCGGTCACCGCGCGGCTCGAGGGCGTCGTCCGCCACGCGGACGCGCTCGGGCGCCTCGGCGGCGACGAGTTCGTCGTGATCGCCGGCGAGCTTTCGCTGGCCGCCGGCCCGGAGCTCGTCGCGGAGCGCCTGCTCGCGGCGCTGAAGCCTCCGTTCCAGCTCGGAGCCGACAAGGCGACGCGCGTGACCGTCACCGCGAGCGTCGGGATCGCCGTCGGGCACGGCGGTTCCGCCGAGGAGCTGCTCCGCGACGCCGACATCGCGATGTATCGAGCCAAGTGGGACGGCAAGAACCGCTACGCGGTGTTCGAGAGCAGCATGCAGGACAAGCTGCAGAACCGCATGGAGCTGGAGATGGACCTGCGTGACGCGCTCGCCAACGAGGAGTTCTTCCTCGTCTACCAACCGACGTTCAAACTCAGCGACATGAGCCCCAACGGCGTCGAGGCGCTGATCCGCTGGAAGCATCCGGCGCGCGGGATCGTGCAACCGGATGCCTTCATCCCGCTGCTCGAGGAGACCGGCTTGATCACGGAGGTCGGCCGCTGGGTGATCGAGACGGCATGCCAGCAGGGCGCCGCCTGGCGACAGGCCGGCCACGAGATCACCGTCGCCGTCAACGTGTCCGCGCGCCAGCTCGACTCAGATGAGCTGATCGGCGACATCGAAGGCTCGCTCGCCCGCAGCGGCCTCGAGCCGGCGGCCCTGACGATCGAGATCACCGAGACGACGCTGATGCGCAACGCCGAGCAGACGGCGCGCCGGCTTGCGACGATCAAGCAGCTCGGCGTGATGATCGCGATCGACGACTTCGGCACGGGCTACTCATCGCTCGCACACCTGCAGCGCTTTCCGGTGGACGCGCTGAAGATCGACCGCTCGTTCATCTCCGGCCTCAAGCAGAACACCGAGGGCGAGACGTTGATCCGCACGCTCGTACAGCTCGGCAAGGCACTGTCGTTGGACACGTTTGCCGAGGGCATCGAGCAGCACGAGGAGCTCTCGCTGCTGCGCAGCGAGAGCTGCGACAGCGGGCAGGGGTTCCTGTACGCGCGGCCGCTCGACGCGACCGCGACGGAGGAGTTCCTCGACAATCGGGCCGGTAGCCCAGCGCCGGCCGGCGCCGCGGCGCCGGCGCGCCGTTAGCGCGCCCACCGCCAGACGGCGCAGGGACCTGCCGACGGCGCGGGCGATGCGCCGAACGTCGCAGCGCTAGGCGGACTTTTCGCGCTGCTCGTAGATGCTGTCCACGCGCGACATCCCCTTCGGCGGCAAGACGCCGCCGATGATCCACAGCACCGGGAAGATGAAACCGAGCACGAACATCACCCAGCGGCCCCCTTTGATGCATTTCAGCCCGAGGACGATCAGCAGGACGATGTACAGAATGCCGAGGCCGAAGTAAAGCAACAAGAGCTCCAGTCGTGGGGAGGGTCGCAGGAGCTTAGCCGCTGATCCGCGACCGCGCCGCGGGCGAGCTCGTGATCGCGCCCACGGACGCCCGTGAGCTCAGGCTGCGGCAGCGTGCCACCCAACAGCACCGCGTCCGGCACAATCGACGCAGCAAAGGAGAGACCCGCATGACCTCGCTGTCCAGTGCCTCAACAGGCGGCTCGGGAGCCCGGCCACGGAGCCCCGAGCGCGCCACCCGCTTTGCAGTCGCCGGCTACGCCATCCGCGTGGCGAGGGCGCTGTCCGCCGCCGAGCGGCGTCGCGTCGGCCTGATGTTCACCAGCGTCGCGGTATTGCACATCATCGGCTTCGGGGTGTTCATCGCCTTCGTGATCCCATCCCACTACCGGGGGCTCGGGATCGGCGTCGCAGGCCTCGCCTATTCGCTCGGCTTGCGCCACGCGTTCGACGCCGACCACATCGCAGCGATCGACAACACGACGCGCAAGCTGATCAGCGAAGGCAAGCGCCCGCTCAGCATCGGCTACTGGTTCTCGCTGGGCCATTCGACGATCGTCGTCGCGATCGGCGTCGGCGTGGTCCTCGCCGAGAAGACCGTCTACGGCGCGGTCTCCAACCAGCATTCCGCGCTCGAGCAGTTCGGTGGGATCTTCGGGACGATCGTCTCGGCGACCTTCCTGTATCTGATCGCGCTGCTCAACATCGTGATCCTCGCCGGGATCGTGCGGGTGTTCCGCTCGATGCGCACGGGCGACTACGACGAGGCCGAGCTCGAGCGTCAGCTGAACAGTCGCGGCCTGATGTCGCGTCTGTTCGGCAGGTGGATGAGGACGATCGACAAGGAGTGGAAGATCTACCCGGTCGGCGTGGTCTTCGGGCTCGGCTTTGACACCGCGACCGAGATCGCGCTGCTGGCGAGCACCGCGCTGCTGGCATCGCGCCACGTGCCCTTCTACTCGATCATGTGCCTGCCGATCCTGTTTACCGCCGGCATGGCGCTGATCGACACGATCGACGGTGTGTTCATGAACTTTGCGTACTCGTGGGCGTTCTTCAACCCCATGCGCAAGGTCTATTACAACCTCGCGATCACGGGCCTGTCGATCGCGATCTGCTTCTTCATCGGGACCGTCGAGGTGCTCGGCCTGCTGCCGATGGAGCTCGGCGGGCTGCACAGCGGCTTCTGGAGCCATATGACCGCCTTCAACATCAACAGGGCCGGCTTCGTGATCGTCGGCATGTTCATCGTCTGCTGGGCGGGGGCAGTGCTGTTCTGGCGATTCGGGCGAGTCGAGGAGCGCTGGAGCGCGCGAGTGCGCGAGCAAGACGTCCTCACCGAGGGCGTCGAGCTGGGCTAGCTGTAGAACCTGAGGACGTTGTTCATCCGGTCCTCCTTGGAGGCTGGTGGTGTCAAAGCCCCAGTCCCAAGGAGGAGCCGGATGAAGCTGCACGGTAATGCTGCGCTGTCATTTAGGCAGCGCGAGCGGATGGTTCGTCGTGTTGTTGAGGAAGATTGGTCTGTGAGGGAGGCTGCCCTGGCTGCGGAGGTCAGTGCCCGGACTGCGGGGAAGTGGGTCGGCCGGTATCGGCTTGAAGGTTCTGCTGGGTTGTTGGATCGCTCCTCGGCGCCTCTGTTCGTGGCGAACCGCAGCAGCGAGAGCACGATCGAGGCGATCGCCGCGCTCAGACGGCTGCGTTTCACGGGTCCTGAGATCAGCGAGGTGCTCGAGCTGCCGTTCTCGACTGTGTCAGGGATCCTCAAGCGGATCGGGATGGGCCGCCTCGGGCGGCTCGGGATGGAGCCGGCGGAGCGCTACGAACGGACGGTCGCGGGCGAGCTGATCCATATCGACGTGAAGAAGCTCGGACGGATCCAAGGCGGCGCGGGGAAGCGGATCACCGGGGGGGTGTGTCCGACGAAGTGTGTGGGGTTTGGGTGAACTGATCGGCTTGTGTGCCGACCCCGGTTCGTCGCGAAGCCCGGAGGGCGAGCGGCGATCCCGGGGTCGGCGCGGCCGGAAAGGACCCCCATGACCACCACCACGAAGAACACGAAGTCCGCCACTATTGAGGGCGTGTCTGATGCTGAGGTCGTGTCTGATGCTCGGAGCGACCGGGAGGCCGCGCTTGACCGGCTCGCCGGGCTGCTGCCGCGGGAGGAGCTCGAGGATGCGCTGAAGGGCCTTGACGCGAGCGAGATCACGGGGCCGGGCGGGCTGTTGACCCAGCTCGCCGGGAGGGTGATCGAGACCGCGCTCGGAGCGGAGCTGAGCGACCATCTCGGCTACCCGCCGGGGCAGGCGCCTCCGGGTGGCGCCGGGAACGTCCGCAACGGGTCGACGGCAAAGACGGTGCAGAGCGAGCTCGGCCCAGTCGACGTCAAGACCCCGCGGGACCGTCATGGGACGTTTGAGCCGCAGCTGGTCGCCAAGCGCCAGACGCGGCTGGCCGGGCTGGACGAGAAGATCCTCGACCTGTACGCCGGCGGCATGTCGGTCCGCGACATCGAGAGCCACCTGCAGCGCCTCTACGGCACCACTGCGCTCGGCCGGGACACGATCAGCCGCGTCACTGACGCTGTGCTCGCCGACGTACAGGCTTGGCGGACCCGGCCGCTGGAGCGCCTCTACCCGATCGTCTACCTCGACGCGCTGATGGTCAAGGTCCGCGAGGACCGCAGCGTCCGGAGCCGCGCGTGCTACCTCGCGATCGGCGTGAGCGTCGAGGGCGAGCGCGAGGTGCTCGGGCTCTGGTGGCAGGAGACCGAGGGCGCGAAGTTCTGGCTGGCGGTGCTGAACGACCTGCACCACCGCGGCGTTGAGGATGTCCTGATCTGCTGCGTCGACGGGCTCACCGGGTTCCCCGAGGCGATCGAGGCTGTCTTCCCGCAAGCGTGGGTCCAGACATGCATCGTCCACCAGATCCGCTCGAGCATGCGCTACGTCGCCTACCAGGACCGCAAGAAGGTCGCGGCCGCGCTGAAGCCCGTCTACGGCGCTGTGAACGCCGAGGCCGCCGAGCACGCGTTGGAGGCGTTCGACGAGCTCTGGGGCACCAAGTACCCGATGATCGCCGCGTCCTGGCGAGAGCGCTGGACCTACATCACCCCGTTCCTGTCACTGCCCGCCGATCTTCGCCGAGCTGTCTACACGACCAACAGCATCGAGAACCTCAACCGCCAGATCCGCAAGAGCATCAAGACCCGCGGACACTTCCCCGACGAGCAAGCCGCGACCAAGCTCATCTACCTCGCGATCCTCAGAGCCGAGGGAAAGTGGCGGCAAGCCTACAACTGGACAGCAGCACTACGAGGCCTCAAGATCCACTTCGGAGACAGACTGCCAGACTGACCAACAACCCAACGCCCCGACCTCACACACAGAAGATCGGACACCCTCCACCGGGGTGCAACGCAATCCCGTGAAGACCCGAACCGACCGCCATGGCATCAGACGCCAGCTAACCGGCTGGGAGTGCGTGCACATCGCGATCGACGACGCGACGCGCCTGGCCTACGCCGAGGTGCTGAGCGACGAGAAGGCCACGACAGCGATCGGCTTCCTGCGGCGGGCGATCGCGTTCTATGAGCGCCACGGCATGCAAGTCCAAGAGCTCTTGACCGATAACGGCTCTCCTTACCGCTCTGCGGTGCACGCGATCGCCTGCCGCGCCTTGGGGATCCGCCATCTCCGCACCAGGCCTTACAGGCCCCAAACGAATGGGAAGGCGGAGAGATTCATCCGCACCATGCTCGGCGGGTGGGCCTACGGAGCGATCTACCGCGACAGCCAAGAGCGCACCGCAGCCCTTGACGGATGGCTATGGACCTACAACCATCGACGACGACATCAAGCCATCGGGCGCCAGACACCCATCAACCGCGCGAACAACCTGCTCGGGTCTTACAGCTAGCCATGCACCACGTCCGACGGTTCCTGGCGCACCCGGCCCGCGCCTTGCTCTACGCCCGCTCCGCGCAGAGGGTCTCGGCGACAGCGCGGGCCTCGTCGATGTCGCGGTGGCTGCTGACGCGGACGATTGCATCGCCGGCCCGGACGACAACCGCCGCGTAGCGCAGCTGCACGCGGCCGTCGCTGCCGGCCAGACGGCCCCGTTCGCTCAGCGCGACGAGCACGACCCCTCCGCGAAGCTCGAGCAGGTCCTCGAGCTCGCACTCCCACTCCTCGTAGGAGCGCGTCCAGTCCTCCAGCAGGCCGCGGATCGCGTCGGTGCCCGCGAACGTGCCCATGCCGGTCGCCGACATGTCCCAGACTGGATCCGCGGCGAAGTAGCTCATCGCCTGGTCGAAGTCGCGGCGTTCCAGAGCGGCGACGAGGCCGTCGGCGAGTGCCGCCAGGTCCGCGCGAGTCGACTCCTCGGACGTCATGCCGGGAGTATCGCGCACAGGCGATCGCACCCCGCGTGCGGTCGCGCGACAGCCGGGCTGCCCAGTCTGGCAGGCTGAAGGAGACGGCTTCGAGCTCCGTCGCCCGCACCGCGGAAGACCGCGGGTGCGAGCAGACGAAGCTCAGGCCGCGACGCTCGACTGCCGGCGGGCACGACGCAAGCGCACGGTCGCCATCACGACGAATCTACCGGCGAGCGACGATAGGGTAGGCCCGATGCTGCCAGTCGCCGATGATGTGTCGCAGCTCGTGCTGATGCCTCGCAACGCGATCAACGCGTATCTCGTCGGCGACGTGCTCGTGGACACCGGCATCAAGCAGTCCGCGGGAAAGCTCGCCGAGATGCTGCGGGGACGGGAGATCGCCGCGATCGTGCTCACGCATGCGCATGGCGATCATGCCGGCTCGATGAAGCGCGTTGCCGCCGAGCTCGGCCTCCCGGTGTGGTGCGGCGCAGCGGACCGCGAGGCGGCCGAGACCGGCAACGTGGTGCTCTCGCGAGGGCTCGACCGGCCCGGGGTGCGCACGCTCGCCCGCGCGGTCGGTCGATTCGCCGGCGTGCCTGTCGCCCGCGTTCTGGCCGAAGGCGACACGCTGAGCGCCGGGTTCACGGTGCTCGACACCCCCGGGCACTCGCCCGGCCACATCTCCCTCTGGCGCGAGACAGACCGCACATTGATCTGCGGCGACGTCTTCTTCAACATGAGTCTGCTGAGCACTGCGCCCGGCCTGCGCGAGCCTCCCCGCCTGCTCACGACCGATCCTGTGATGAACCGGGAATCGGAGCGCAGGCTCGCGGACATCGAGCCCCGCACCGTCTGCTTCGGGCATGGCCCGGTCCTCAGTGAAGACGCCGAGCACAAGCTGCAGCAGTTCGCTTCACACCTGCCCGGCGCGTGAGCTGGGGAATCGGGCCGCTCCGCGGGTGCGGGCCGCTCCGCGGGTGCGGGCCGCTCCGCGGGTACCGGCGAGCTCCGTCGGCCAGCCGCCGCTCAGCGCGCCCGCGCGTTCAGCGTACGACCTGCGTCTCGACCTTTCCGCAGACCAGGCACTTGCGCTCGAGGACATAGCCTTTTGCGCTGCCTTTGCCCCAGGCACGCTCCCATTCGCCCCACTTGTGTCTGTGCCACAGCCTCATCGCGTCCGCGAAGATTCGCATGTGCGCCGGTCGCACGCCGCGCGCCGCGGCGAACGTGACGGCAAGGACGCTAGGGCGCCTGGTCGGGACGCCGCAGCTGCATCTCAAACCACACGCATGTGCCGTCCGCGCGCTCGACTCCCCAGCGCTCGGCCTCCCTCTGCACGAGAAACAGTCCGTATCCGTCGTCTCGGTCGCCGTCGCGGGGACGCGGGGTGAAGCCACCGCCGCGGTCAATCACCTCGACCCGGACAGCGGCGTCGGCGAGCGGTCGGGCGCAGAGCACGATCTCGCACGCTGGCGAGGCGTCTGAGTGCACGACGGCGTTCGAGACGAGCTCGGAGACCAGCAGCCGCAGGCTCGCCAGCGTGTCCGGCTCGACAGCGCGATCCGCGAGGAAGCCCGCGATCGCGGCGCGCGCCGCCGAGGGAGCCTCGGCGGTGCGGGGAAGGCCGATGCGCAGCACCGCTGCCGCGTCCGATGCGGGCTCGTCGGCCGTCCTCACCGCGCATCCTCCTCGAATGGGAGCGCGGCGTCAGCTCCGGTCAGGTGCAGCACGGTCCTCGCTGCCGCGCGCTTCGGCGCGCGCAGCGTCAGCGACCAGGGCGCTTCGGCGGCTCGCCGATCGAGCTCGATCAGCGTACGCAGGCCAGAGGAGTCCATGAACGTCAGCTCGCTCAGATCGAGCGTCAGCGTCGCGAGCTGATCGGCGAGCTTGCCCGCGACGCGGTCGGCGAGCTTCGGAGCCGTCTCGAGGTCCAATTCGCCTGCGACCGCGAGCGTCACCGTATCGCCGCGCTTGTGTTCCACGATCTCGAACCTGCCGGCTCTAACCATGGTTCTCCTATGCCCGTATCGGGGTCGGCAATCACAATTTCTCGGCGTTTCGTTCGTTTCACGGCGCTGATCCCTCGCCTCAGGTGACCCGTCGCAGCACGAGAGCTGCCCTGTCGTCGGCGTGTCCGCCGCTCTCAAACCCCGCGAGCGCGCCGGCCATCGCCGTGGCGACGTCTGATGCCGGTCGCCCTGCCACGGATGTGAGCACGTCACACAGATTCGGCAGGCCGAAGCGCTCGCCGTGCTCGTCCCGGGCGTCGGTGAACCCATCGGTGTACGCGACAAGCGTCGCATCGACAGCGAGCTCGAGCCGCGAGTCCTGCCAGCGCGCCCCCGGGAACGCTCCGAGCAGCGGGCCGTGCTCGCCGACCGCGCGGACGTCCAGCGGCGTGATCTGCAGCGGCAACGGGTGCCCTCCGACCGCGATCGTGATCTCGCGGCCGACGAGCCGCATGCACAACGCCGTGCACACCGACAGCACCGAGCGCTTCTTGAGCGTGCGATCGACGATCGTCAGCAGCTCGGCGGGACCGCAGGCGAACTCGGCAGCCGCACGCACGGTGTGGCGCACGAGCGCCGTCAGCGCGGCAGCCTGAACGCCCTTGCCGGTGACGTCGCCGATCAGCAGCATCCAGCCCTCGGCGACAGGCCAGACGTCGTAGAAGTCGCCGCCGACCATGCTCGTCTCGCGCGCCGGCAGGTAGATGCTCGCGAGCTCGTGCCCCGGTATCACCGGAAGCTCCTCCGGCAGCAGGCTCTGCTGCAGCGTGCGCGCAACCATCGAGCGCTCGCTGTAGAGCCGCGAGTTCTCGATTGCGACGGCGGCGCGGGCCGCGACCTGCTCGGCCAGGTGGAGATCGACATCATCGAAGACGACGACCGACTCGGCGCTGACGAGCGTCATCGCGCCGAGGATCCGCTCGCCGATCCGCATCGGCACGATCAGAACGGAGCGCAAGCCGACCGCCCGCAGCAGCTCGAGGTGGTTCTCGTCAACCGCGCTCCGCGCAAGCATCTCCTCGCCGATATCGGGATACAGCGCCGGCGTGCCCGTCAGCAGCGCCTTGCCCAGTCCCTGTCCGGGGTCGAGGTGCTCGGGGACGTAGCGACGCAGCTCCACGGCGAGGCTGAGGCGCTCGGGATCGACGTGCGCGACCGCGACCGTCTTGCGATCGCCGTCCTCGTCGAGCAGGTCCACCGCGCACCAGTCAGCGATCCCCGGCACCGCCAGATCGGCGACGTTACGCAGCGTCTGCTCGTAGTCGAGTGAGCTCGCGAGCTCCGCGGCGGCGTCGGCGAGGAACGAGTTGCCGACCTCCGAGCGCCGCTGCGCGGTGACCTCCTCGATGATCGTGATCGTCGCCTCCACCCGGCCGTCCTCGTCGAGCAGCGGTGCCGCCTTCAGGAGATTCCACCGCTGCACACCGGTGCTGCGCTTGACGGTCCTGATCAGCAGCGGCTCGGCCTCCTCGCCGTTGAGGATGCGCACCGAGGGGATGTCCTGCATCGTGATCTCGCGCCCATCCTCGCCCCAGACGAGATAGTCGCTCATGATCAGCGACGGCGCCGTCTCGCGCAACTGCTCCCAGCTGTCGAATCCGAGGTGGGCAAGGGCAGCACGGTTCGCGTACAGGAAGCGATGCTCACGGTCGCGAATCGTCACGGCGTCGCTGAGCGCACCGACGATCGCGTCGAAGCGGCGCTCACTGCCGCGCAGCGCGCGCTGGAGGTCCGCGACCTGCTGGTCCTCACGTGTCGGCGCACCTGTGAGATCCGACGCCATCGCCGCCATTATTCCGCAGCTGCGCTGGCGCGCGTCGAGGCGCATGGCCGTGGCCGCAAAGGAGCGATGCCACCCCGTCGGCTCGGTCGGAGCTGGCGCTTCCGGCGTCGGCCCGCCGGGCGATCTCTGTCCGCTCACACGGCCGGCAGCCGTCGCGCTCGGCCACGACCGGCCGGAGCACTAAAGGAGTCGCGGCGAGCTGCCGACTCACTCACAATCGATGAGTACCCCTGCGCCCGCAACAGCGACCGCCGCCCAGCCGCCACCGGCATCGGAGCCGAGCAGCGTGCACGAGCTCAAGACGCTCGTGCTGTCGCGCCACCCGGCAATCGCGATCGAGACCGCTGAAGAGCAGCGCGCCGACGCGCTGCTCGGCGCCGTCGCGGCCGACACGCGCCTGAGCGTGTTCGAGTGGACGGTCACACAGGGCCTTCTCGGCGACGCCGACGAGCCGGCTGTCTACGGAACGCAGGACCCGGCGCGAATGCTCGCGACGATCGGCGAACTGAGCGTCGAAGGGCTGTTCGTGCTCAAGGACTTCAGCGCGCATCTCACGACACCTGAGTGCTCCCGCGCCTTTCGCGAGCTGCTCGAGCGCTTCGCGGCGCCGACCCGGCTCGCGACGGTCGTGCTCGTCGGCGCGAGCATCGAGCTTCCCCGAGATCGACCCGCAGGTCGTGCGCTACCAGCTGCACCTCCCGGATCGTGCCGAATACGCCGCCATGATCGCCGCGGTCGTCGAATGGCTGCAGGTCAACCGCCGCGCGGAGGTCACGCTCGCGGCCGCCGACTACGAAGCACTCGCCGGCGCGCTCAGCGGCCTGACGCTCAACCAGGCCCGCCAGGCGCTCGCCCAGGTCGCGATCGAGGACGGTCGTCTGACGGGCGAGGACCTCGCCCGGCTCGTTGACCTAAAGGCACAGGTGATCCGCAACGACAGCCCGCTGGAGTATTTCCCGGTCGCCGACAACGCGGTTCAGCTCGGCGGTTTCGCCGGCCTGCAGAGCTGGCTGCAACGCGCGCGGCTGGCGTTCAGCCCACAGGCGGCGGCGCTCAACCTTCCGGCCCCGAAGGGCGTCATGATCGTCGGCGTCCAGGGCTGCGGCAAGTCGCTCGCGGCGAAGGTGATCGCGCGCGAGTGGCAGATGCCGCTGCTCAAGCTCGACGCGGGGCGGTTGTATGACAAGTACGTCGGCGAGTCCGAGAAGAACCTGCGCCATGCGCTCAGCACCGCCGAGTCGATGTCGCCGGTGGTGTTGTGGATCGACGAGATCGAGAAGGGCATGGCACCTGGCGGCGGCCAGGACGCCGACGGCGGTCTCAGCCTGCGCCTGTTCGGGACGTTCCTCACCTGGCTGCAGGAGAAGCGCGACGACGTGTTCGTCGTCGCGACCGCCAACGATCTCTCCGTACTGCCGCCCGAGCTGCTGCGCAAGGGCCGCTTTGACGAGATCTTCTTCGTCGACCTCCCGGACGCCGCGGAGCGCGAGGCGATCCTGCGCATCCACCTCGCGCTGCGCAAGCAGGACCCGGCACAGCTCGGCCTCGAGCTCGCACGCGTTGCCGCGGCGGCCGACGGCTTCAGCGGCGCCGAGCTCGAGCAGGTCGTGATCGTCGCACTGCTGCGCTCGCTGCAGGAGAAGCGGCCGCTCGACAGCGAGCTGCTGCTCGACGAGCTGGCCGCGACGGTGCCGCTGTCGGTCTCACGCCACGAGGACATCGAACGGCTGCGCACGCTCGCTCGTGACCGCTTCGTGCCGGTGCGCTGAGCGCCGGCGCGGCGCTTCAGAACAGCCTGCGAGCGAGCCGGACGAGGTTTGCTCTCAACAGCGACGCTGCCGTCATATGAAGAGGTTATGGCGGCGCGGCCACCGCGTATCGCACAGCGACTCAAGTCCAACATTGTGTAGCAAAGTTCAACTAGTGTCCTAACCTCTCGCGGGCCGCTCGCGGCCTTCCTACTGCATGCCCAGGGGCAAGACGGAGGCAGACATGAAACGCCGGTCACTCCTCGCCGCACTCACAATCGCGGCGCTCACAGCGCTCGGAGCACTTTCTTCAGCAGCAGGCGCCGAACACGTCGCTACCACCAGAGTCCACTTCACCGAAGGCCCGGAACCCGGTGGTGAATATTTTGGTGAAAGCAACACGCTCACGTGCAAAGGCGTACACATCGAAAATCGCAAACACCCGGGCGGGATCAACCCCCGCAACGGCCGGCTCACCGGTGGCGAGGACATCACGCACTGCAAGCTCGCCAAGGGCGAGACGTTTCCCTCGCGCTGGCAGACTCCGGGCGATGAAATCAACATCGATGACAACTTCTGGCGCTCGGGCTACACCGGGCAGGAAGTCGCGTTCATGGAGCTGCGCCCGACCTACGGCGTCATCTACAGCAAGGTCGGCGCGCACGACAACGCGTTTGTCGTGAAGGTCGCCTACCCGGTCATCAACGAACCGCCGGCGCCGTAGGACCCGCCCAGGGCAACCGCGCCGACCGGCGGATGGCGCCGGGCGCCCCCAGTTGCGCAACCCGGGGGTCCCGCCTGAACGCGGGACCCCCGGGCCCCGGGTAGCTTTGCCGGATGCCCGATCGCCCCCGCTGGACGCCACGGCTCTTCGGACCACGCTCCGTGGCGTTCCTGATCCTCGCCGCCTGGACGCTGCTGCTCGTCGCGTGGGTCATCTCGAACCCCCCGTTCGCCGCCCCGGACGAGACCGATCACTACACCCGGGCAGTCGGCATCAGCCAGGGACATCTCATCGGCAAGGCCGACCCGGCGGCGCGAATCGGGGCGGACGCTCGCCAGGTCGCATGGACTCGGCAGGCGGCACGCCTCGTGACGATGGCCGGAAGCCTGGATCCTCTGCCCTACACGTGCGCGACCGGCGCGGGCGAGGCATCGGCGGCCTGCCTGGGCGGCGCGGCACCCGCGCGCGCGCCCGTGACCCTTCTCACGGCGGTGGGCAACTATCAGCCTCTGCCCTATCTCCTCCCGGCAGCCGTGATGCGGGCGTCCAGCTCGGCGCCCTCGGCGCTACGGCTCGCGAGGGGCGCGAGCGCACTTCTCGTGTTGCTGCTGCTCGCGCTCGCGCTGTTCGCTCTCTACGACGCGAGCAGTCCACTGCTTTCGGTGCTCGGGCTGCTGCTCGCGGCCACGCCGATGGTGCTGTTCTGCGGCGCGATCCTGAACGGGAGCGGGATGGAGATTGCAAGCGCCATCGCTTTCCTCGCCTGTCTGCTGCGGGTGATGCGCACGCCAACCCGGCGAGGCTGGTTGTTGGCGGCTGGGGCGGCGGGCGCGGTCTTCGCCCTGAGCCGACCAGCGAGCCCGCTCTGGCTCGTGCTGGATCTCGGCGTGCTCGTTGCATGGGCGGGAGCGCGGCGCTTCGGCCGGTCGATCGCGAGCAATCGCGCCTGGCGGATCGCCGCCGGGCTCGTCATCGCCGCGGTCGTGCTGAACCGCATATGGGAAGCCCTGTATGGCTCGCATGCGGCCCTCGACTCGGGCCAGCTGCACGCGGGCATAGTCGCGGGGGTTCACGAGTGGTGGCGCGCCCTGCCCGAGCTCGTCGGCAAGTTCGGCTACATCAACGTCAAGCTGCCGCTGGCGCTGCCTGTGATCTGGCTCCTGCTCGTCGCTCTGGTGGCGCTCGTGGCGGCAGCAGGAGGCTCGCGCCGCGAGCGGCTGGTGCTCGCCGCGATGGCGGCCGGCCTGGTGCTGCTGCCCCCGCTCTTCTACGCGCTCTTCACGCGCCCGACCGGCTTCGGTCTGCAGGGGCGCCAGCTCCTCCCGGTGGCGGTGGCGCTGCCGTTGATTGCGGGGGAGACCTGCTACCGGGCACGCGCGCGCCTGGCACCCGAGATGATCCGCCTGCTCTCGTGGCTGGTGCTCCCGGCGGTCGGAATCGTCCAGGTGGCCGCCTGCTACACGAACGCGAAGCGGTTCGCCGTCGGTGTCCCCGGGCCGGTGTGGTTTCTGCCACGCGCGAGTTGGAGCCCACCGCTCGGATGGGGCATCTGGCTGGGGACCGTCCTCGCCGCGCTGCTGTGCTTCATCGCCGCGTCGCTGATCGGTGCAGCGAGCCAGCGTACGCCGCCGCAGCGGCGTCGGCACGCGCCCAGCCCGGACGAGCGCGGCACGGTGCCCGCCTCGGCTTGAATATGAAGCGGCGAACGGGTCTCGAACCCGCGACCTCAAGCTTGGGAAGCTTGCGCTCTACCAACTGAGCTATCGCCGCATTCGGTGTCCGCGGACGATACACCGCACGCACGGATTCGGCCGTCGACGGCGCCGCGAGAGGCGCCCGCAAATTTGTGGTTTGGCCCCCGACATCGCGGGTAGGGCGAAGGGAACCTCGGGTTCGCCCCCCCCGGCCCGAGGGATGAGGGAAAGGGAGCTCCCTGCTGCTCGATCATCGCCGCCGCCCGGACGGCAGAGCAGCAGGGAGCGGCGCCGCGCCCCCACCAGCGGCGCGGACCTCGCGCCACGCGGTCTAATCTTCGTGGTCGTGAAGAGCCGCGTCATGCCGACCTTCGTTTCGCTGCTCGGCGCCTGCCTGATCGGCCTGTTGATCTACGGCGTGACCGCGCAATCGGCCAACCGCACGATCGACGAGCTGATCGCCAAGGGCGAGACGCCGCCGGCACCGAACGCCACGCGGACGCTGCCGGTCCTGAGCGGGCACGGCGTGCACTCGCTCGCCTCGCTGCGCGGCAAGGTCGTCGTCCTGAACTTCTGGGCCTCGTGGTGCGTCCCCTGCCAGGTCGAGGCGCCGCTGCTCGAGCAGAACCAGGCGGCGCTCGAACGCCACAATGCGACGGTGCTCGGTGTCAGCTACCTCGATGCCTCGCCGGACTCGCTGGGCTTCATGCGCCACTACCACCTCACCTATCCGATGCTGCGCGACAACACCGGCGACTTCGCGCATGCGTACGGGACGGACAAGCTGCCCGAGAGCTTCATCATCAACCGCCGGGGGCAGATCGTCGCGCTCGAACGGGGCGAGATCGAACAGAAGTTCATGGATCGCGCGCTCGCGCTGGCGGAGCGCTCGTGAAGCGCGCGAACGCGATCGCGTTGCTCGCCCTGTCTGGCGTGCGTCGGCGCGATCGCGCCGGGCGCGTCGGCTGCCGCGGCACCGCGCACGTCGCTGCCCACGATCGAGCGCCAGGTGATGTGCGTGACGTGCAAAATCCCGCTCAACGTCGCCGAGTCCAAGCAGGCCGACGATGAGCGCGCCTACATCCAGGGACTGATCAACGAAGGCGAGGACGAAGCGGAAGTCAAGCGCTCGCTCGTCGGCCAATACGGCCCGACTGTGCTCGGGCTGCCGGCGACCCACGGCTTCGACCTCGCCGCCTACCTGGTGCCGATCGTCGTCGTGCTGGGACTGCTGACGACGGTCGCGCTGCTGCTGCCGCGCTGGCGGCGCCACGCGCGGCTCGCGGCCGCGGCGCAGGCGCCGGCGGCGGCGACGCTCAGCGCGAGTGACAGCGAGCGGCTCGACGCGGAACTCAGCCGCTTCAACTGAGGCCGCGGGCATCGCGGCCCCTCGCCCTACATCTCGTTCGGCGCGCCCACCCCGAGCAGGTCGAGGCTGCGCGCGATCGTCCGCCGCGTGGCGACGCACAGCGCGATCCGCAGCGACTCGACGCTCTCGGGCTCTGCACCGAGCGACATGGCAGTCGCGGTAGAAGGCCGTGAAGCCCTGCGCAAGCTCGAGCGCGTAGGCCGCGATGCGATGCGGGGCTCGGCGCTCGACCGCCTCGGCGACCTCGGCGGGGAACGCGAGCAGCAGCTCGATCAGCGCCCGCTCGCTCGCGTGCAGCGGCGCGCGCTCGGCGTCGATCACCGCCGCGGTCGCCGCGGCGAGGCGCTGCTCGCCGACCTTCGCGAGCATCGACGCGATCCGGGCGTGCGCGTATTGCACGTAGTAGACCGGGTTCTCGCTCGACTGCTCGCGCGCGAGGTCGAGGTCGAGGTCTACCGTCGTGTCGTGCGAGCGCGCGAGCAGGTACCAACGCGCCGCGTCGACGCCGACCTCGGCGACGAGCTCATCGAGCGTGACGAACTCCCCGGCGCGCTTTGACATCTGCGCGCGCTCGCCGCGAGCGCACCAGATGCACGAGCTGCATGATCAGCAGCTCGAGCTGGTCGGGGTCGCCGCCGAGCGCCGCGTAGGCGGCCTTCATGCGCAGGATGTAGCCGTGATGGTCCGCGCCCCACACGTCGATCTGCAGCTCGAAGCCGCGCTCGCGCTTGTCCTGGTGGTAGGCGATGTCCGACGCGAAGTACGTGTGCTCGCCGCTGGAGCGCACGAGCACGCGGTCCTTGTCGTCGCCGAAGTCGGTCGTGCGCAGCCACAGCGCGCCGTCGTCGCGGTAGGTGTGCCCCTGCTGCTCGAGGATCGCGAGCGTGTGCGCGACCGGGCTCGGATCGCCGGCGTGCAGCTCGCTCTCGTATGTCCACACGTCGAACTCGCCGACGCCGAAGGCGACGAGCGAGCGGCGGATCTCCTCGATCATCAGCCCGACAGCGGCGTGACCGAGCTGTGCCGGGTCGATCGCGGCGGCGTCGCCGCCGAGCTCCGCGACGAGCTCGATCATGTAGTTGCCCTTGTAGCCGTCCTGCGGCGGCTGCTCGCCGCGCGCGAGCGCCTGAATCGACTCACCGAACTTGCGGATCTGCGAGCCGGCGTCGTTGACGTAGAACTCCCGCTCGACGCGATGCCCGTGGAAGCTGAGCATCCGCGCGAGCGCGTCGCCGTAGGCGGCGTTGCGCGCATGCCCGACGTGCATCGGCCCGGTCGGGTTGGCCGAGACGAATTCGACGAGCGCGCGCTGCGGCGCGTCGGCGCCGCCGGCGCCGAAGTCGTCCCCCGCCGCGAGCAGCTGCTCGAGCGCGCGCGTCAGCCACGCGTCGGCCATGAACAGGTTGAGGAAGCCCGGTCCCGCGATCTCGAAGCGCTCGAGGCCCGCCCCGAGCCGTGCGTGAGCGCATCGCCGAGACGCTGCGCGACCTCGCGCGGCGCCGGCGCGAGGCCCGGCGCGAGCAGCAGCGCGGCGTTCGTCGAGTAGTCGCCGAACTCCGCGCGGCGGGGGCGCTCGAGCGTGATCGAGCCGCGGCCGCCGCCGTTCGCGCCCTCGGTGGCGGCGGTGAGCTCCTCGGCGGCCGCGAGCACCGCCGCGCGGAGCTCGTCGAGCGGCGCTGCAAGCACGTCAGGAACCTCCGCGGGGCGGCTCGGTCATCGTCTCGGAGGGGCTCGGTCATCGGTCCATGGGCGACGCTTGCGATACTAGCTACGTGACCGATCAAGACTCAGGCGCCGAGCGCCACATAAACATCCATCTCTCCCCGGAGATCATGGGCGGGGTGTACGCGAACTTCGCGAATGTCAGCCACTCCGACTACGAGTTCACGGTGACCTTCGCCCGCGTCGACCACGAGGTCGAGTCCGATGAGGTTCCCGGCGTGGTCGTCTCGCGCGTCAATCTCTCACCGCGTTTCATGCGTGAGCTGATCGACGCGATGGAGGACAACTACTCCAAGTGGCGCACGCGCGAGGGGATCAAGAACCTGCCCGAGTACGGCGGCAGCGAGCCGGACCCCGCCGGGGAGTAGGGCGCAGCCGCGGTGTTGCGCCCGGCGAGCTGTTGGGAGCCGGTGGCCGGCGGCTTGCACGGCGAGCGCGCGCGAAACGCCCGCACTGGAGTGGTGTTCCTACCCTGCAACGATGAAGGTCGCCGTCATCTCTGACATCCACGCCAACCGGCATGCCTTCGAGGCGGCGCTCGAGGCGATCGCCGCGAGCGACGCCGCCGAGCTGTGGTGCCTCGGCGACCTCGTCGGCTACGGAGCCGAGCCGGACGCATGTGTGGAACTCGCGCGCGAGCACGCCGCGATCTGCCTCGCCGGGAACCACGACCTCGGAGTGACCGGGCAGATCCCGCTGAGCGAGTTCTCGCGCGGCGCGAGCGTCGCGGCGCAATGGACGCAGGAGGTGATCGCGCCGGAGAACCTCTCGTTCCTGGCCGGCCTCGAGCCGCAGGGCGAGGAAGCATCACTCGGCCTGTTCCACGCGAGCCCGCGCGACCCGGTCTGGGAGTACGTGCTCTCGCCGCTGCTCGCCGAGCTCTGCCTCGACGCGCAGCGCCAACGCGTGTGCATGATCGGGCACTCGCACGTAGCGCTCTCGTTCGTGCGCCGCGAGGGCGAGCTCGCGACCGGCGAGCCGCACCGTGACGGCGTGCGGCTCGACATCTCGGCCGGCCAGTGGCTGCTCAATCCGGGCAGCGTCGGGCAGCCGCGCGACGGCGACCCGCGCGCGTCGTGGATGCTGCTCGACCTCGACGCGCTGGAAGCCTCGTTCCACCGCACCGACTACGACATCTCCGGCGCCGCCGCCGCGATCCGCGCGGCGCGCCTGCCCGACTCGCTCGCCGAGCGCCTCGAGTACGGTCAATGACCATGCGCGAGCATCCAGCGCACGACGGCGCGGCCGGCGCGCGCGCGCCCCACGTCGGCGTCCTGCGCGTCGTTCTCGCCGGCGCGCTCGGGCTCGCGGCCGCGCTGCTGATCGCCTGCGGCAGCTCCGGCAAGGGCCTGATACCCGTCGCCGACTCCGGCCCCCTGCAGAACGACTTCGAAGCCGTCCGCCAGGCGGCCGAAAGCGGCAGCGGCAACTGCTCGGCGACCGAAGCCGCGCTGCTGAAGACCGCCGAAGACTTCAGCGCGCTGCCCGCGAGCGTCGACTCGGGCCTGCACAGCACGCTGCGCCAGGGGATCGACAACCTGCGCACGCGCGCGCTCGCCCTGTGCACGCAGCCGATCGTCAAGACGACGACCGGACACGACGCCGAAGACGACGACGGCGACGACGCCCGCGACGACCCCGACGGTGACGACACCGACGACGCCGACGACGACCCCGACCACACCGACGACGCCGACGTCGCCGAGCAGGGGCGGCGGCACGGCGGCGCCGGGCGAAGCGCCCAGCGGCGAACAGGGCGGCACCGAACTCGGCGAAAGCCGCTCCGGCGGAGCCCCCGGCGAAGCCGGCGGGGGCGGCGGCGCCGCGCCCGGGGGCGGGCAGGAAGGCGGCAAATGAGCGCCGCTGAGATCGGCGGTCGCTACCGCCTGCAGAGCCGGCTCGGGTTCGGCGGCATGTCGACGGTGCATCTCGCCCTCGATCAGCGCCTCGAGCGTCAGGTCGCTGTCAAGCTGCTCGCCGAGCACCTCGCCGACGACCCCGCGTTCGTCTCGCGCTTCCAGCGCGAGGCGCAGGCGGCTGCCCGCCTCGTGCACCCGAACATCGTGCAGGTGTTCGATTCCGGTCGCGATCAGCGCACCGACCAGTACTACATCGTGATGGAGTACATCGAGGGAGCCTCCTGCGCAGAGATCCTCCGCGACGACGGCTGGGTCGAGGTGCCCGACGCGCTGTCGATCATCGGCCAGGCCTGTGAGGGCCTGCACTACGCGCACCGCCACGGCGTCGTCCACCGCGACGTCAAGCCCGGCAACCTGCTGCGCGCGCGCGAAGGCGAGGTCAAGCTCGCCGACTTCGGCATCGCCAAGGCGACCGAGCAGTCGAGCATCACCCAGGTCGGCTCTGTGCTCGGCACCGCCGCGTATCTCGCCCCCGAGCAGGCCCGCGGCGAGGAGGCCGGCCCGAGCGCGGACCTGTATGCGCTCGGCGTGGTCACCTATCAGCTGATCTCCGGCCGCCTGCCTTATGAGGCGACCTCGCTGACCGAGCTGGCGCTGCGCCAACAGCAGGAGGAGCCGCCGACGCTCGACACGCTCGTCGCCGCCGTCAACCCCGAGCTCGCCGACGCCGTCGCGATCGCGCTCGCGCTCGACCCGCGCGAGCGCTACAGCGACGCCAGCGAGATGGGCCAGGCGCTCAGCGCGGGCGCGCGCGGAATCGCCCCCAGCCCGCCGCCGCGGCGCTTACCGGCGAGCGCCCGCGACCGCCGCCACGAGCGTGCTCTCGGGCAGCCGCCGCGGCGCGGCCGCGAAGGGCGCTGTCGTCACGCGCCGCCCGCGCCAGGGGCCGCCGCGCTCGCAGCCGCCGGTCGTCGCAGCCCCTGCCGTCCAGAGACGGCGCGGCAACAGCCGCCTGCTGATCGCCGTGCTGGCGCTGCTCGCGCTCGGTCTCGCGATCGTCGCGGTGCTCCTGATTCAAGAACAAGGCGGCTTCTCATCGCCGACCAAGGTGACGCTGCGCAACGTCGTCTACTCCGAAGTCAAAGAAGCCTCCGCGGCGCTCAAGCAGCTCGTCGCCGAAAACACCAAGTAGCAGCTGCCGCGGCCGTTGCCGCCACGAACGGCCCGGCGCTGCCGAGCCGGCTCGGTGGCGCGACTGCGCCATGCTAGGGGCGCACGATGCTCGCCTCCATCATCGACGTCAACCACCTGGTCGAAGTGGCGGGCTACCCGCTGCTGTTCGTGCTCGTGATGAGCGAGTCGAGCGGCCTGCCGATCCCCGGCGAGACCGCGCTGATCGCCGCCGCGGTGCTCGCCAGCCGTGGCAAACTGAGCATCGAGGTCGTGATCGCCCTGGCCGCCGCGGCAGCGATCGTCGGCGACAACATCGGCTACGTGATCGGGCGCAAGGGCGGGCGCTGGCTGCTGCAACGCCCAGGCCCGTTTCTGGACCGTCGCCGGCAGGTGCTGATCACGGGCGAGCCGTTCTTCGAACGCCACGGCCCGAAGGCCGTGTTCCTCGGGCGCTTCGTCCTCGGGCTGCGCGTGTGGGCCTCATGGCTCGCCGGCGCGACGCGTATGAGCTGGCGCTCGTTCGTGCTCTGGAACGCGCTCGGCGGGATCATCTGGGCGACCGCGATCGGGTTGATCGCCTACCACCTCGGCCGCTCCGCGGGCAACATCGTCGAAGCGTTCGGCCTGTACGGGCCGCCGCGCTGCTGCTCGCGATCGGCAGCGCGCTACCTACCTGCACCGCCGCCAGGCGCAACGCGACAGGCCAGAGGCGCGCCCGACTGACGGGCGCTCAGAAGGAGCTGCAGGGAGCGATCCGCTCCCACATGTCAGCCATCAGGCTAGTTCGCCCTCGCCGAAATGAGCAGAAGAAGTGCTCCCGGACGACGGCCAGATGCGTGACGCGCGCTTCTTCGAGGCGCTCGCGTCCCGTGTCGGTGAGGCATGCGTAGGAGCCGCGCGCATCGTGTTCGCAGGAGCAGCGCTCGAGCAGTTCCTCGCGCTCGAGCCGGTCGACCAGCCGCGTCAGGCCGCTGCGGGATAGCTGTGCCTGCTCGGCCAGCTCGCACATGCGCATGCGCCCGCCGCTCGCCTCCTGGAGGTGATGCAGGACCTCGTAGGAGGTCATCGGCAGGTGGTGTGCCTGTTCGAGTTCCGCGTCCAGGCGCTTGGCCAGGCACGCGTGCGCGCGGAGCAATCCTCGCCACGCGCGAAGCTCCCCCATCGTGAGGGTCTCCTGCTCCGTGGGAGCAATCTTGACGGCGGTCGCTGTCGACATGGCGGTCCGGATCTAAACGCCTACGCGACCGAACATAGCAGCGTCAGAGCCACAGACTCGGGACATTCCCTTCAGCGCCTCGTCACCTTCCAGGCCCACAACATCATCAGCGGCTGCAGCGGCAGCCGCGCGTACAGCGCCCACGGCGGCAGCTTGTTGAAGCGCTCAGGCTCGCTCGCCATGTACAGGTTCGCCGGGAACACCGCGGCGAGCAGCGCGACCAGCCCGACGCCGGAGAGACGCCGTGTGAACGGCAGCAGCACGCCGAGTCCTCCCGCGATCTCGGCGACGCCGCTGACCTCGACGACGCGCTTGGCTTCGCTCTGCAGCGACGGCGGCACCATCGATTCATAGAACCGCGGGCTGACGAAGTGGTTGATGCCGCCGCCGATGAACAGCAGCGCGAGCAACCGCCTCGATACCCCACCCCTGCTGGAATCCTGCTCTGCTTCTGCCACCCTGCCTCCTTGTTCTGCGCCCCGCATCGCTCCCACGGCCGTCGGGCCGCCCTCAGAATCTAGCCGTCCGCGAGCAACGAGTGCCCCGTCATCTGTGCGGGCTGCTCGATCCCCAGCACCTGCAGCAGCGTCGGCGCGACATCCGCGAGGATGCCTTCGCGCTCGCTCAGCGCCGCGCCGCGGCTCGTGAGGATCAGCGGCACCGGGTTCATCGAGTGCGCGGTGTTCGGGCTCCCGTCCGGCTCGAGCATGTGATCGGCGTTGCCGTGATCGGCCGTCACGAGGCACGCGCCACCGCTCTCGTGGACCGCTGCGACAACGTCGCCGAGGCACCGATCGACCGTCTCGATCGCGCTCACCGCCGCCTCGATCACGCCCGTATGACCGACCATGTCGGCGTTCGCGAAGTTGATGATCCCGAAGCGCGGGCGATCCTCGCGCCACGCGCCCACGAACGCCGCCGCGGCCTCGTGCGCGCTCATCTGCGGCTTGTGGTCATACGTCGGCACGTCGCGTGGCGAGGGCACCAGCTCGCGCCGCTCGCCGCTCAGCGGGGCCTCCTCGCCGCCGTTGAAGAAGTACGTCACGTGCGGATACTTCTCGGTCTCGGCGACGTGCAGCTGGGTCGCGCCCGCGTGCGCGAGCACGACCGACAGCGTCGTCGCCGGGCGCTCCGGCGAGAACGCGACCGGATAGGGCCAGCCCTCCTCGTAGCTCGTCAGCGTCGTCCAGCGCGCGCGGGAGCTCGCCGCCGTCTCCGCGGCCCGCCCAGCCGGGCAGATCCTCGCCGTCGCCGCCGAACCCCGGCTCGGCCAGCGCGCGCGTCAGCTCGCGCATCCGGTCGGGCCTGAAGTTGAAGCAGATCACGCTGTCGCCCGGCCGGATGCGTGCCTCCGCGCCGACGAGCGTCGGCTCGATGAACTCGTCGGTCTCGCCGCGCGCGTAGGCGTCGCTGACGGCTTGCTCGCCGCTGGCTGCCTGGTAGGGCGCCTCGCCCTTGATGAGCAGGTCGTATGCGCGCTGCGTGCGCTCCCAGCGACGATCTCGGTCCATCGCCCAGTAGCGCCCGATGACCGAGCCGATGCGCGCGCCGGCGGTTCGGTCGAGATCGCGCAGGTACCCCGCGCCGGCGTGCGGGAGCGTGTCGCGGCCGTCGGTGAACGCGTGCACGACGAGGTCCTTGACCGCGAGCTGATGCCCGAGGCCGATCAGCGCGCGCAGGTGCTCGAGCGAGGAGTGCACGCCGCCGTCGGAGACGAGACCGAGCAGGTGCACGCGCTCTGCGCCCGCGAACGCCGCGCGCAGCACCTCGTTCTGCGCGAGTTCGCCGGCGGCGATCGCGTCGTCGATGCGCGCGAGGTCCTGGCGGATCACCGAGCCCGCGCCGAGGTTCAGGTGGCCGACCTCGCTGTTGCCCATCTGGCCTTCCGGCAGGCCGACCGCGCGACCCCATGCGGTCAGCGTCGTGTGCGGATAGCCGGCCCACAGCTCGTCGAAGACGGGCGTGCGCGCGAGCGACACCGCGTTGCCGCGTCCCGCCGGGGCGAGTCCCCAGCCGTCGAGCACGATCAGGCAGGCACTCGCCGCCGGCAGGCGCGACGGGCCGGCCGGCAGCGTCATCTGCTCGATGCCGCGGCGATGATCGCCGCGAACGCTTCCGGCTCGAGCGACGCCCCGCCCACGAGCGCGCCGTCGACGTCGGCGAGCGCGAGCAGCTCAGCGGCGTTCTCCGGCTTGACCGATCCCCGTAGAGGATGCGCACGCGCGCCGCCGCGTCGCCGTCGCGGTCGCCGACGAGCGCGCGGATGAACGCGATCGCCTCCTGCGCCTGATCGGCGCTGGCCACGCGCCCGGTGCCGATCGCCCAGATCGGCTCATACGCGATCACGACGTCCGCGAGGCGCTCGTTTCCCACGTTCGCGAGGTCATCCTTGATCTGCTGGCGCAACTTGCGGTCGGTGTCGTCGTTGTCGCGCTCCTGCTCGGTCTCGCCGACGCACAGGATCGGCGTCAGCCCCGCCGCGAGCGCGGCCGGCAGCTTCAGCGCGAGCGCCTTGTCGGTCTCCCCGAACATCGCTCGCCGCTCGGAGTGCCCGAGCACGACGCCGCGCGCGTCGAGCTCGGCGAGCATCGCCGCCGAGATCTCGCCCGTGAACGCGCCCTCGGGAGCCTGGTGCATGTTCTGCGCGAAGACCTCGACGCGCGAGCCTCTGGCGCTGTCGATCATCGCGCGCAGGTCGGTGAACGGCACGCAGATCGCGACGTCCGCGCCGTCGCTCGCGGACACGCGCGGCAGCAGGCCCTGGATGTACTCCTCGGCCTGCTCCTCGGTCTTGTACATCTTCCAGTTGCCCGCGATCAGCGGCGTGCGAGCTGCGCTCATCCGAGTGCAACTCCGACGCCTTCCAGCGCGCGCACGCCCGGCAGCGTCTCACCCTCGAGCAGCTGCAGCGTCACCCCGCCGCCGGTCGAGAGATGATCCACCTCGCCCTCGAGCCCGAAATCGGCGAGCGCCGCGGCGGAGTCCCCGCCCCCGACGACCGTCATGCCCTTCGCGTTTGCGACCGCCGTCGCGATCGCGCGCGTGCCGGCCGCGAACGGCTCGACCTCGAACGCACCCATCGGCCCGTTCCAGAAGACCGTGCCGGCGCTCGCGATCACGCTCGCGTAGCGCGCCGCGGTCTTCGGGCCGATGTCCAGCCCCATCCAGCCCTTCGGCACCTCGACCCCGTCCAGCACGCGGTGATCCGCGTCGGCCGCGAGGCGCTCGCCGATGACGAGGTCGTTCGGCACCAGCAGGCGCGCGCGGCCGGGCTGCGGCGTGTCCGTGTCGCTCGCGCGCAGCAGCGCGCTGCGCGCATGCTCGACGTCCTCCTCGTCGCACAGCGAGTCGCCGACCGTGTGGCCCTGCGCGCACAGGAACGGGAAGCACATCGCGCCGCCGATCATCACCACGTCGGCGACTTCCAGGAAGCGCTCGATGACCTTGATCTTGTCGGCGACCTTCGAGCCTCCGACGATCGCGACGAGCGGGTGATCGGGGTGCTCGAGGATTCCCGTCAGCGCCTTCACCTCGCGTTCGAGCAGGCGTCCCGCGGCGCTCGGCAGCAGCTGCGTGATGCCCTCGTTGCTCGCGTGCGCGCGGTGCGCGACGCCGAACGCGTCATCCACGTAGACGTCCGCGAGCGCCGCCAGTTCCTTCGCGAACTCTGGATCGTTGCTCGTCTCCCCCGCCTCGAAGCGGACGTTCTCGAGCACCAGGATCTCGCCTTCGCCCAGTTCCTGCGCGAGCGCCGTCACCTGATCGCCGACCACCGCCGGCGCGAGCGTCACCTTCGCGCCGGTCAGCTCGCGCAGGCGGTCGGCCACCGGCGCCAGCGACAGCGCCACCGTCGGTTCGCCTTCGGGCCTGCCCAGATGCGAGACGAGCACCAACCGCGCGCCCCGTTCGCGCAGCTCTTCGATCGTCGCGAGCGCCGCCGCGATGCGCGTGTCGTCGCTGACCAGTGGAACGCCGCCCGTCTCGGCGTCGCCCTGCGCCCCGAGCGGCACGTTGAAGTCGACCCGCACGAGCACGCGCTTGCCGTGCACGTCCAGGTCGTCAATGCTCCTCATCGACTACCTCCCATCTCGTCGTGCTCCTTCACGATATCCCCCGGACAGACCTCGTGTCCGTCCCGCCGGCCGCTCGGCTGTCGTTCACAGAACCCTCTGCACCAGGTCCACGATTCGATTCGAGTAGCCCCACTCGTTGTCATACCACGCCACCACCTTGACCATCGTCGCGTCGAGGACCGCCGTCAGCTGCGAGTCGACGATCGAGGAGAACGGCGACTGCACGATGTCGCTGGAGACGATCGGGTCCTCCGTGTACTGCATGATCCCCGCCAGCGGACCGCTGCTCGCGGCGGCCTGCAGCGCCGCGTTGACCTCCTCGACGCTCGTCGCGCGCGCGCACTCGACGGTCAGGTCGACGACCGAGCCCGTCGGCACCGGCGCGCGCACCGCAAAGCCGTGGAGCTTGCCCTGGAGCTCCGGGATCACGAGCCCGATCGCCTTCGCCGCGCCGGTCGAGGCCGGGATCAGGTTGATCGCCGCCGCGCGAGCGCGGCGCAGATCTTTGTGCGGCAGGTCCTGTAGGCGCTGATCGGCGGTGTACGCGTGGATCGTCGTCATCAGGCCGTGCTTGATCCCGACCGTGTCGTTGAGCACCTTCGCCACCGGCGCGAGACAGTTGGTCGTGCAGGAGGCGTTCGAGATCACGTCGTCGCGCTCGCGGTCATAGACCTGATCGAAGTTCACGCCGAGCACGACCGTCGCGTCGGGGTTGCTCGCGGGTGCCGAGATGATCACCTTCTTCGCGCCCTGCGCGAGGTGCTTCGCGGCGCTGTCGCGATCGGTGAACAGGCCGGTCGACTCGATCACCACGTCGACACCGAGCTCGCCCCACGGCAGCGCCGCGGGGTCACGCTCGGCGAGCACCTTCAGCTCGGCGCCGTCGACCGCGATCGCCGCCTCGCCGCTGGCCTTGACCGCGCCCGGGTACGGGCCGAGGATCGAGTCGTACTTGAGCAGGTGCGCGAGCGTCTGCGGAGTCGGTCAGGTCGTTGACCGCGACCCACTCGATCGCGTCCCCGAGCGCGTCCGCCCTGGCCATCGCTGCCCGAAACACGTTCCGGCCGATGCGGCCGAACCCATTGATACCCACGCGCACCGCCATCCATTGCCTCCTGGAGCGAAAATGAACGATGCCGGGCCGCATGAGCACGACTCACGCTTCCCGGCGTACCGCGTGAGGCTATCAGCGGACCGCGCAGCGGACCAAATCTCGCGAGCAGCCCGCCGCCGCGCACGAGCAGCGGCGGCCGCTCTCAGAGGGTGCGGCGCGCGCGGATCGGATACACCAGCGGCGCCCCACCGACAGAGCGGTCGCAGACGGCGAGCGGGCCGTGGGTGTCGACGCGCAGCCGCGTCGACTGATCCGGCGGATACACCTCGAGCCCATACGCCTTGAAGTCGTGCGGAATGCACGGCCCGGCGACGACGCAGGCGAACGTGAAGTACGCACTGCGGCCGTGCGCGATCCCGCCGCGAGCCGCGCGGGCGCTCCGCTCGAGATGCTCAGGCGCCGCCCGGCGCCTTGTCGATGTCGCGGTGCGCGACCGCCACCTCGAGGTCCTCGTGCTCGCTGTAGCGCGCCGCGAGGTGCTCGGCGATCGCGACCGAGCGGTGGCGACCGCCGGTGCAGCCGATCGCGACGACCAGGTGCGCCTTGCCCTCGGCGACGTACTGCGGCAACAGGAAGTCGAGCAGTGCGTGCAGCTTCAGGTACAGCTGCTCGAGACGCCCGTCGCGCGCGATGTAGTCGATCACCGGCTGATCGAGCCCGGTCAGCGCGCGCAGCTCCGGCTCGTAGTGCGGGTTGGCGAGAAAGCGCACGTCGAAGGCGAGGTCCTCCTCGCGCGGCGGGCCGTGCTTGAAGCCGAAGCTCATGAACGTCACCGCCAGCGCCGCGGTGTTGCGCGGCAGCAGCTCATCGGCGATCTTCTCGCGCAGCGCCGCCGCAGACATCGCCGTCGTGTCGATCACCAGATCCGCGCGGCCACGCAGCGGCTCGAGCAGCGCGCGCTCGGCCGCGACCCCTGCCGTGACGCTGCCCTCCGGCGCCAGCGGATGGCGCCTGCGGGTCTCCTTGTAGCGCGTCACGAGCGTCTGCTCGTCGGCCTCGAGGAACAGCGTGTGGTGGCTCAGACCGAGCGCGTCGAGGTCGTCGACGACCGCGCGCAACGCCTCGAAGTAGACGCCGCCGCGCACGTCTGAGACGACCGCCGCGCGCTCGACCTTCGAGCCCTCGTGCACGAACAGCTCGACGAGCGAGCGGATCATCTCCGGCGGCAGGTTGTCGACGCAGAAATAGCCCGCGTCCTCGAACACGTTCATCGCGGTCGACTTGCCCGCGCCGGAGAAGCCGGTGATCACGACGAGGTCCTGCAGGCGCGACTCGATCACCGGCTTGCCGGATTTTCCGCCGGCTCCTCGCAGCGGACGCAGGGGCCTGATCACGGCCATCATCTGTGATTGTCGCCATCCGCGCGGACGAGCGTGTCAATTGCTAGAGAACTTGCAGCGAGGGGGGCGCAGCGCAGGCACGCGCGAGCGCCGATCGGCGCTCTCAGCCCGCCCTGTGGAGGTAGGCGTGCAACTCCCGCGCGACCTTCGCCGGCAGCCCGGGGACGGCCTGCAGTTCCTCGCTCGAGGCCGCGACAATCGCCTCCGGCGAGCCGAAGCGCGCGAGCAGTGCGCGCTTGCGCGAGGGGCCGATCCCCGGCAGCTCGTCGAGCAGCGAGCTGGTCATCGCCCGGTCGCGGCGGCTGCGGTGGTGCGTCACCGCGAAGCGGTGCGCCTCGTCGCGCACGCGCTGCAGCAGCTGCAGCTCGGGCGTCGAGTGGTCGAGCACGAGCGGCGCGCGGCGGCCGGGGATGAACACCTCCTCGATCCGCTTGGCGAGCGAGATGACCGCCACGCCGCGCTCGCGGAAGCCGCGCAGCGGACCGAGCCCGGCGGCGAGCTGGCCCTTGCCGCCGTCGATCACGACGACGTTCGGCAGCGCCGCGAAGCTCGGGTCATAGGCGGGATCGTGCGGCGAGATGTCCGCCTGGCGCTCCCACTGCGCGAAGCGCCGCCCGAGCACCTCGGCCATCGACGCGAAGTCGTCGGGCGCGCCCTCGGTCGTGCGGATCGTGAAGCGACGGTAGTCGGACTTCTTCGGCGCGCCACCCTCGAACACGACCATCGAGGCGACCGTGTGCGTGCCGCCGAGGTTGGAGATGTCGAAGCACTCGATGCGGATCGGCGGCAGATCGAGGCCGAGCGCCTGCTGCAGGCCCTCGAGCGCCTCGACGCGGCCCTGGCGGCGGCGCTCGGAGCGCAGCCGCTCCTGATCGAGCGCGAGGCGCGCATTGCGCTCGGCGAGCTCGAGGATCCGCCGCTTCTCGCCGCGCTCGGCCGCGCGCAGCTCGACCGGGCCGCCGCGGCGGCTGGAGAGCGCGTCCGCCAGCGCCGGCCGCTCGGCGAGGTCGCGCTGCACGACCAGCAGCGCCGGGATCGCCATGTGCCCGCCGTAGTACTGCAGCATGAACTCCTCGGCGACCTCCGCGAGCTCGCGCTCGGTCTCGTTCGCGAGGTAGAACGACTGGCGGTCGGAGAGCACGCCGTCACGCACCTGGAACACCTGCGCGTTCGCCTCGCGTCCGTCCGCGGCGGCGGCGACCGCGTCGAAGGTGCCCATCGACTCGTTCGTCACGCGCCGGCGCTCGAGCATCGAGCGCACGGCCTGCAGGCGGTTGCGCTCGAGCGTCGCCTGCTCGAACTCCTCCGCGGCCGCCGCGGCGCGCATGCGCTGCTCGAGGTCGCGCTCGATCGCCGAGAAGCGCCCGGAGAGGAAGTCGATCACGCCATCGATGCTCTCGCGGTAGTGCTCGCGCGTGACGTAATCGACGCACGGCGCCTCGCAGCGCTTGATGTAGTAGTCGAGGCATGGGCTGCCGCTGCGCCGCCCGGGCTCGGCGCCGGTACACGAGCGGAACATGAACACCTTCGCGAGCACCTCGAGCGTCGCGCGCACACGCTTGGCGTTCGAGTACGGGCCGAAGTACGCGCGCGACGGCCGATGGCGCTCGCGCGTGAAGTACACCCGCGGATAGGCCTCGTCGAGTGAGATCGCGATGAACGGGTAGGACTTGTCGTCGCGCAGGCGGATGTTGAAGCGCGGCCGGTACTGCTTGATGAAGCTCTGCTCCGCGAGCAGCGCCTCGGCCTCGCTGGCGACCACGACGCACTCGATGCTCTCGACGCTCGCCACCATCTCCGCGTGACCGGGACTGCTCGGCACGGTCGCTTTCGCGAAGTGGGAAGCGACGCGCTTGCGCACCGACTTCGCCTTGCCGACGTAGACGACCGTGCCGCGGCCGTCGCGAAACAGGTACACGCCGGGCTGGTCGGGCAGCGCGCGCCGTTGCTCGGCGAGGCTCGCCTTCGCCTCGCCGCTGCCCGTCGATGTCTCAGTGGCCGCCATCGCCTTCGAGGATACGAGGCGTCGGCGGCGCGCTCAGAACGTGCGCGAGTGGCGGTAGACCTCGATGAACGAGTACAGCGCGAAGCCCGCCAGCACGAACCAGCCGAGCTTGCCGAGGCTTGTCAGCCACATGCGTTTCTGCCCCGCGTAGAGGAACACCGCGAGCGCGATCCCGCCGTAGAGCATCGCGCGGTGGGTGTCGCCGAGGCTGTGGATCGCGACGCGGTGTTCGCGGTACAGGCGCAGCCCGAGAAACGCGATGCCGAGCCCGAACAGGACCCACAGCGCCGCCGTCAACGTCGCCGCCGCGCGCCCGCCGCCGGGAAGGAAGTCGACGGCCGCCGCGATCAGCAGCAGGATCGCGATGTTGCGGACGTTCTTGAAGCGGTCCATCGCGCAAGTGTAGGTCAGTCGATCAGCGTCTCGAGGCGTGCGTACGCGTCATCGACGGCGCGTTTCGCCGCCGTGTGGCGCGCTTCGGACTTCGCCGCCTCATAGCGCGTCGCCCACGCCGCCGGGTCGGCCAGCTCGTCCTCGAGCGTGCTCAGTGCGGCCTCCGCCTGCTCGACCGCCTGCTCGGCCTTCTGCAGGTCGCTGAGGCGGTTCTTGGACGGACCCTTCGGCTTCGGCTTCGCCCTCGCCCTCGCCTTGCCGGCGAGCGCCGCCGGCGCCGCGCCGCCGGCGGACGCCGCGCCGTTCGCCGCGGCGGGCGCCGCGCCGTTCGCCGCGGCGGGCGCGTGCGTGATGCTCGGCGCGATCTTGCCGCGCGCCGCCGTGGAGCCGGGGCGAGCGCGCGTCGCTCGTCGCGGATGCGCACGTACTCCGGCCAGCCGCCGACGTAGCTGTGCAGCGAGCGCTCCTCGACGGCGACCGTGCGCGTGCCGACAGCGTCGAGCAGCGCGCGGTCGTGGGAGACAAGCAGAATCGCGCCGGTGAACGCGCGCAGCGCGTCCTCGAGCGCCTCGCGGCTCTCGATGTCGAGATGGTTCGTGGGCTCGTCGAGGATCAGCACGTTGGCTCCGGACTGGACGAGCACGGCGAGCGACAGCCGCCGGCGCTCGCCGCCGGAGAGGCCGCTGAGGGGCTTCTCGGCATCCTCGCCGGAGAACAGGAAGCCTCCGAGCAGGGCGCGCGCCTTGCCAGGGCTGAGACCGGTGGCCCGCTGTGCGGCGTCGAGCACGCTCTGCGTGTCGCTGCCTCCGGCGCCGAGCTCGTCGGCGTGCTGTGAGAGGTAGCCGACCTTGACGTTGTGCCCGGTGCTGAGCCTGCCCGCGGCCAGCTCGCGGCGCGCGGCGAGCGTCTCGATCAGCGTTGTCTTGCCGGTGCCGTTGGGGCCGACGAGCGAGACATGCTCGCCGCGCTCGAGCCACAGCTCGGCGTGCTCGAGCAGGACGACGGGCGGATCGCCGATCTCGACGCGGCCGTCGAGCAGCTCGAAGATCACGCGGCCCGAGCGCTCGGGCACGGCGAACGCGAACTCCAGCCCGCGCCCATCGGCCGGATCGCGCTCGATGCGCTCGATCTTCGCGAGCTTCTTGACGCGCGACTGCGCCTGTTTGGCCTTCGTCGCCTTGTAGCGGAAACGCTCGATGAAGCGCTCCATACGCTCGATCTCGGCCTGCTGCTTGTCGATCGCCTTGCCGAGCGCCATCTCGCGCGCGGCCTGTTCGCGGCGCCAGTGGTGCCAGCTGCCGGCGAAGAAGCGCGAGCGGCCGGCCTCGAGCTCGAGCACCGCCGTTCCGACCGCCTCCAGGAACCAGCGGTCGTGCGCGACCAGCACGACCGCCGCGTCGAGCTCGACGAGCGTCTGCTCGAGCCACTCGAGCGACTCGATGTCGAGGTGGTTGGTCGGCTCGTCGAGCAGCAGCACGTCGGCGCCGGTCGCGAGCGCCCGCGCGAGCGAGGCGCGCGTCAGCTGCCCGCCGGAGAACGTGTCGAGCGCGCGCTCGAGGTCCTCGTCGCGAAAGCCGAGGCCGTGCGCCATCGCGCTCGCGCGGTTGCGCCACAGATAGCCGCCGCGCGCCTCGAGCTTCGCCTGCGCCGCTGAGTAGCGCGCGAGGATCGCATCATCGGCGGCGCCCGCGCGTCATCTTCGCCTCGAGCGCGGCCAGCTCGGCCTCGATCTCGAGCTCTTCCGCGCAGCCCGAGAGCAGGTAGTCGCGCAGCGCGATCTCCGCTCCCGCGGCGGGCGCTGGTCGTGCAGCGCGATACGCACGCCCTTGGCGACGCTCAGCTCGCCGCGATCGATCGACGTCTCGCCGGCGAGCATCCGCAGCAGCGTCGTCTTGCCGGCGCCGTTGCGCCCCGCGATCGTCATCCGTTCGCGGCGCTCGAGTTTGAAGGAGACGCCACGCAACAGCGGCTGCCCGGCCATGTCCTTGTTGAGGTCTGAGGCGATCAGCAGTGCCATCGGCTGCTGATGGTAGGACCCTGCGAGCTGCCCGCAGCCTCAGCTAGGATTCGGATCGATGCGCTATCGCCTGCTCGCAAAGGTCGCTCCGCTCGCGCTGCTGCTCGTGCTCGTGCTCGCGCAGTCCGCCGACGCGGCCAACGACGGCCGCGGCTTCTACGGCGCGACGAACGACAAAGTCGTGACGAACGCGGGCTTCATCGTGATCGCCTTCTTCCCGATCTTCGTGTTCCTCATGAGCATGCTGCAGAAACGCCTCGACAAGCGCAAAGAAGCGCGCCACGCGGCGCACGAGTCGCTGGGCGACGCCCAGTGGCGCGGCGGCTGGTAGCCGCTGCCGCGATGGGCGAGCCGGGCCCGGAGGAGCAGCCCGCGCCGGTCCGCTACGAGCGCGACGGCGCCGCCGCGCTGATCACGATCGACCGCCAGCAGCGGCGCAACGCCGTCGACGGCCCGACCGCGGCGCTGCTGCACGAGGCCTACCTGCGCTTCGAGGCCGACGAGGACGCGCGCGTGCTGGTGCTCTGCGGCGCCGGCGGCGTCTCCTTCTGCGCCGGCGCGGACCTCAAGGCGAGCAGTCCTTCGCCGCCGCGCCTGATGAGCGAGGAGGGGCCGATGGGGTTCACCCGGCTGACATCCTCCAAGCCGACGATCGCCGCGATCTCCGGCTTCTGCCTCGCCGGCGGCCTCGAGATCGCGCTGTGGTGCGACCTGCGGATCGCGACCGACGGCTCGACGTTCGGCTGCCCCGAGCGACGCTGGGGCGTGCCACTGATCGACGGCGGCACCCAGCGGCTGCCGCGCATCGTCGGGCTCGGGCGCGCACTCGACCTGATCCTCACGGGGCGCATGATCGATGCGCAGGAGGCGCTGTCGATCGGCCTGCTGAGCGAGATCGTCGCCCCCGGCGCGCATCTCGAGCGCGCGCTCGCGCTCGCGGAGGGACTGGCGCGCTTCCCGCAGCGGACGATGCTCGCAGACCGCAGCGCCGCGATCGCGGGGCTTGGCATGACGCTCGAGCAGGGCCTCGCGCTCGAGGCCGGAGCCGGGCCCGAGGTGTTCGAGGACGGCGCACGCGGCGCGAGCCGTTTCGCCGCCGGCGAGGGCCGCGGCGGCGCCGGCACGGGCGCGTAGCAGCGCACGACCGCCGGCGGGCCCTGCGCTCGCCGCGCGGAGCAGCCGGGGCGGCGGCAATACAGATAGGCTCTGCGCGCGATGGCCTACTTCGTCACCGGAGCGACCGGCTTCATCGGACGGCGCCTCGTCGAGCGGCTGCTCGAGCAGCGCCAGGGCAAGGTCTACGTGCTCGTGCGCGAGAGCTCACGGCCGCGCCTCGATGACCTGATCGAGCGCTGGAGCATCGTTGCCGGGGCGTCGGCGAACGAGCGCATCGAGCCGGTCATCGGCGATTTGCGCAGGCCGCTGCTCGGCGTCGAGAAGGAGCGCGTCGCCGAGCTGCGCGGCAACATCACGCACTTCTTCCACCTCGCCGCGGTCTATGACATGACCGCGCCGGCCGAGCGCAACACGGCGGTCAACGTCGGCGGCACGACGCACGCGGTCGAACTCGCGCGCGCGGTCGACGCCAAGCATTTTCACCACGTCTCCTCGATCGCCGTCGCGGGGCAGTACAAGGGCATCTTCGAGGAGGACATGTTCGAAGAGGGCCAGCGCCTGCCGTCGCCGTATCACCGCACGAAGTTCGAGTCCGAGCGGATCGTGCGCGAGCAGCCGTACATGCCGTGGCGCGTGTACCGCCCGGGGATCGTCGTCGGCGACTCGCAGACCGGCGAGATGGAAAAGATCGACGGCCCGTACTACTTCTTCAAGGCGATCCAGCGGATGCGCCAGCTGCTGCCCGAGTGGGTGCCGCTCATCGGCCTCGACCTCGGCTACACGAACGTCGTACCCGTCGACTGGGTCGCGAGCGCGCTCGAGCACATCGCGCACGAGCCGGACCTCGACGGCCGCGCGTTCCACCTCACCGACCCGCGCCCGCAGCGCGTCGATGAGCTGATCAACGAGCTCGCGACCGCCGCGCATGCCCCGCGCTTCGCGCTCAGCGTCGACAAACGCCTGACTCGACCCGCTGCCGAAATGGCCGCTGACGCTGATCTCGCGTTGCCGCCGTGGCGCCAGGCGGGCCAGCTCGCGCTGCGCGAGCTCGGGGATCCCCTCGGAGGTGCTCGCGCACATGGAGCTCGTGCCGCGCTTCGACTCGCGCGAAGCGCAGAGCGCGCTGATCGGCACGCCGCTGCTCGAGCCGCCGCCGCTGCAGTCACTATGTCGCAAGGCTGTGGGACTACTGGGAGCGCGAGATGGACCCCGACCTGCGCCGCGGCCGCACGCTCAAGGAGGCCCTCAACGGCCGCCACGTGCTGATCACCGGCGCCTCCTCAGGGATCGGGCGCGCGACCGCGCTGAAGGTCGCCGCCGCCGGCGGCGTGCCGTTGCTGATCGCGCGCAACGTCGAGAACCTCGAGGAGGTGCGCGCGGAGATCGTCGCGGCCGGCGGCACCGCATACGTCTACGCGGCCGACCTCGCCGATCTCGATTCGGTCGAGCGCCTGATCGAGCGGGTGCTCGCCGACCACCGCAACATCGACATGCTCGTCAACAACGCCGGGCGCTCGATCCGCCGTTCGATCGCGCTCAGCTACGACCGCTTCCACGACTTCGAACGGACGATGCAGCTCAACTACTTCGGCGCGGTCAAGCTGATCATCGGCCTGCTGCCGCACATGCGCGAGCGCGGCTCCGGGCACATCGCGAACGTCTCCTCGATCGGCGTGCAGACGAACCCGCCGCGCTTCTCTGCATACGTCGCTTCGAAGGCCGCGCTCGACGCGTTCACGCGCGTCGTCTCCTCCGAGGTGATCGGCGACGGCGTCACGTTCACGACGATCCACATGCCGCTCGTGCGCACGCCGATGATCGCGCCGACGAAAATGTACGACGCGTTTCCCGCGATCAGCCCGGACGAGGCCGGCGACATGATCTGCGAGGCGCTGCGCGGGCGGCCGAAGGAGATGGGCACGCGCGTCGGCAAGCTCGGCGAAGTCGCCTACACGATCTCGCCGAGTGCGATGGACCGGATCCTGCACCTCGCCTACCGCGTTTTCCCCGACTCGGCCGCGTCGAAGGGCCACAGCGATGTCGAGGAGCGCGCCTCGTTCGAGCAGATCGCGATGGCGACGCTGACGAGAGGCGTGCACTGGTAAGTCGGAACCGCGGTGCTGGGATGATCTGGCTGTGAGCGAGATTGTCCCCGCGATCGAGGTGCGCGACCTGCACAAGCGCTACGGCGGCCACGAGGCGGTCCGCGGCATCGACATCACGGTGCGCCGCGGCGAGGTCTTCGGGCTGCTCGGCCCGAATGGCGCCGGCAAGACGACGACCGTCGAGATCCTCGAGGGCTATCGCGCGCGCAGCAGCGGCGAGGTCTCGGTGCTCGGGCACGACCCTGCGCGCCGCGCGGTCGAGCTGCGCCGGCAGATCGGGATCGTGCTGCAGTCGGGCGGCGTCTACGGCCACATCACGCCGCGCGAGGCGCTCGCGCACTGGGCGCGCTTCTATCCCCATCCGCGCGACGTCGAGGAGGTGCTCGCGCTCGCCGGCCTGCAGGAGAAGGGGGACGTGCGCAGCCGCACGCTGTCGGGCGGACAGCTGCGGCGCCTGGACTTCGCGCTCGCGCTGATCGGCGATCCGGAGCTGATCTTCCTCGACGAGCCGACCACCGGCTTTGACCCGGAGGCGCGCCGCGCGGCCTGGGAGACGGTGCGCTCGCTGCGCGCGCTCGGCAAGACGATCCTGCTGACGACGCACTACCTCGACGAGGCTCAGGCGCTCGCCGATCGCGTCGCGATCGTCAAGGACGGACGCGTGCTCGCGGTCGGCCCGCCGCGCGAGCTCGGCGTCGGCGCGAGCCACTACCGCATCGCCTACCGCGACGAGGGCGGCCAGCTGATCGAGCGCGAGACCGATGATCCGACGACGCTGCTGCACGAGCTGACCGCGCAGGCGCTCGCCGACGGGCGCAGGCTCGGGGAGCTGTCGGTCGGGCGCCCCACGCTCGAGGACGTCTACCTGGAGCTGACCGCCGATGCCTGACGCGGTTGCCCTCAGCTGGCGCCAGTACCGCCTCGAGCGGCGCATGTTCTGGCGCAACCCGAGCGCCGCGTTCTTCAACTTCGTGCTGCCGCTCGCGTTCCTCGCCGGTGGCGGGATCCTGCTCAGTGGCAGCCAGCACGACCTCGACCGTCTGGTGCCGTCGATCGCCGGCATGAGCGTGATGTCGACGACGTTCACCGCGCTCGCCTACAACATCGTCTTCCTGCGTGAGCGCGGTGTGCTCAAGCGCATCCACGGCACGCCGCTGCCGACGACCTCCTACTTCGCCGGCATCGCCGCCAACGCCGTCACCAACACCGCCCTGCAGATCGGAATCGTCGTGCTCGCCGGGCGGGCGTTCTTCGGCATCGGCTGGCCGCTGCACTGGGGCGAGCTGGTCGTGTTCGTGCTCGTCGGCGTCGTCAGCCTGGCCGCGCTCGGCGTCGCCTTCGCGCACGTGATCCCCAACTTCGAGTCGACCGCCGCGTACGTCAACGCCGTCTTCCTGCCGGTCGTGTTCGTGTCCTTCTACGTGTTCGACTCGAGCAGCGCGCCGCAGTTCCTGCGCACGATCGCCGAAGCGCTGCCGCTGGAGCCGCTGATCCGCGGCCTGTCCGGCGCGATGGTCACCGGCCAGAGCCTGTCGAGCAACCTCGATGCGCTCGCCGTGATCGTGCTGTGGGGCGTGCTCGGCATCTATCTCGCCGTCCGCGGCTTCTCCTGGGAGCAGCTGCGCTCGTGAGCGCCGATGCGGGCGGCAGGCGATGAAGCAGCTCGCCGTCGGCGTCGAGCAGCTGCGCGGCTGGCCGCCGAATGCGATCAACGTCTACCTGATCGGCGGCGAGCTGCTGATCGACGCGGCGACGAGACAGGGGGAGCGGCGGATCATGCGCGAGCTCGCCGGGCGCACCCTCAGCGCACACGCGCTGACGCATGCGCACCCCGATCATCAGGGCTCCAGTCATGCGATCTGCGAACGGCTCGGGATCCCGCTGTGGTGCGGGCAGGGCGACGTGGGGGCGATGGAGACCCGCGGCGGGATCGCGAGCTCGCAGGCGCCGGGGTGGGTCAACCGGCTGCAGCAGCGCTTCTGGACGGGACCGCCTCACCCCGTCGCGCGCGCACTTCTCGAGGGCGATCAGGTGGCCGGCTTCACGGTGCTCGACTGCCCCGGGCACTCGCGCGGGCACGTCGCCTACTGGCGCGAGTCAGACGGTGTCCTGATCCTCGGTGACGTGCTCAACAACGTCAACGTCAGGACCGGGCTCCCCGGTTTGCACGAGCCGCCGGCGGTGTTCACACCCGACCCGGCGCGCAACCGCGAGTCTGCCCGCCGGCTGGCCGCGCTGCGCCCACAGCTCGTCTGCTTCGGACACGGCGCGCCGCTGCGCGACCCCGACCGGCTGAGCGACTTCGTCGCCCGGCTGGGGAGCTGAGACGTGGACAGCGTCTTCACGAGCGATCGCGGGCTGCTGCTCGGGAGCGAGCACGCGCGCGGGCCGTGGGATCCGCAGGCGCTTCACGGCGGCGCACCCGCGGCGCTGATCACCGCTGCGTTCGAGCGCATGCAACCAGGAGCCGAGCTGCGCATCGCCCGACTCGGCTTCGAGTTCCTGCGCCCGATCCCGCGCGAGCCGCTGAGCCTCTCGACGCAGCTCGTGCGGCCGGGACGGCGCGTGCAGGAGCTGAGCGCGGAGCTGCGCGCGGGCGAGCAGCTGGTCTGCCGGGCGAGCGCGCTGCGCGTGCAGGAGGTCGCTGCGGACGCCGCCGCCGCGGCTACCCCCGCGCCCGGGCTCGGCGCGCCGCTGCCGCCGCCGGAGCAGGGCGAGCCGGTGCGCTTCGCGCTGGATGACGCGAGCGACGCGAGCTTCGCGGCGAGCACGATGGAGATGCGCTGGCTGAGCGATCCGAAGACGCGCGGGCCCGGTCGGGTGTGGATGCGCATGCGCCACCCGCTGCTCCCGGGCGAGCCGCTGACGCCGCTGAGCCGGCTCGCGGCGACCGCCGACTTCGGCAACGGCGTGGGCTCCGCGCTGTCGTTCCGGGAGTTCCTGTTCATCAACGCCGATCTCACGATCCACCTGCAGCGCGCGCCGCGTGGCGAGTGGATCGGGATCGACGCGCAGACGCTGCTGCACGCGGGTGGCAGCGGCCTCGCCGAGAGCGTCCTGCACGACCGCGAGGGACCGGTCGGGCGCGCATTTCAAACGCTCGTCGTCGGCGCGCGGCCCGAGACCGCCTGACGCATTCGCCGCGGGGCTGCGCGCAGCGCGCCGGCGCGGACGAGCACGCCGAGCTCGGTGTCTGCGCTGCTGGCGCGTATGTCTGGCGTATAGTGCCTCCCCGCATGGCTACGGTGATCGCGCGCGGCCTCAGCAAGCACTACGAGACAACCCGCGCGCTCGACGGAGTCGACTTGGTCGTCGAAGAGGGCGAGGTCAGGGGCCTGCTCGGCCCAAACGGCGCCGGCAAGACGACGTTGTTGCGGGTGCTGCTCGGACTGGTGCGCGCGGACACCGGC
Organism: uncultured Solirubrobacteraceae bacterium; assembly: GCA_963827105.1. GTDB lineage: Bacteria > Actinomycetota > Thermoleophilia > Solirubrobacterales > Solirubrobacteraceae > Palsa-744. The sequence continues at coordinate 131,691 of CAWHAB010000012.1, forward strand.
ACGATCGAACTGCTCGGCCGCGGGGTTGGCGAGTCCGGAGCGCCCATCCTCGACGGGGTCTCGGGGTTCGTCGAGGAGCCGTGCTTCTACCCTTACCTGTCCGGTCGCGCCAACCTCGAGCTGCTCGCCGAGCTCGACGGCGGGACGGCGCGCGCGCAGGTCGAGGAGGTACTTCGGCAGGTGATGCTGAGCGCGCGCGGCACAGACCGGGTCAGCGGCTACTCCTCCGGAATGCGCCAGCGGCTGGGTATCGCCGCGGCGCTGCTACGTGCGCCGCGATTGTTGCTGCTCGACGAGCCGACCTCCGGGCTCGACCCCGCGGGCGTCCGCTTCGTCGGGCAGCTGCTGCGCGGGCTGGCCGCCAACGGCGTCTCGGTGCTCATCAGCAGTCACCAGATCGGCGAGCTCGAGGGGATCTGCGACAGCTTCAGCGTGCTCAACCGGGGTCGTATCGTGTGGGACGGCTCGACCGCGCAGATGCGCGCGCAGGCGCCGCCGTCGGCCTACCGCGTCCTGACCAGCGACGATGCGCGGGCGCTGTCGATCGCGCGCGGGCAGCAGGGCGTACGTGCCGAGCTGTCGCCAAGCGGCGGGCTGACCGTCGAGCTGGAGGAGGGGGCGCTCGATCGGTATGTGCTTGCGCTCGCGGTTTCCGGCGTCGCCGTGCGCCGCCTCGAATTGACGATGAGCTCACTCGAGTCGATGTTCTTCATGCTCACCGAGCAGCCGCAGGATCCGGCTCTCGCAGCGGCGCCGACGTGTTGAGCGTCTACCGCACCGAGCGGCGCAAGCTCCTCGCGCAGCTCTCGACGCGCGTGCTTGCGCTCGTGTGCGCGCTCGGCCCGATCGCGTTCGCGCTGATCCTCAAGCTGCAGAGCGGCGTCCCGGCAGACACACTGCTCGGCGTCTGGGTGCACAGCTCCGGCTATGCGCTCCCGTTCGTCGTCCTCGCGTTCGGCGGCTTTTGGGGATTCCCTTTGCTCGCGGGCGCACTTGCCGGCGACCTGTTCTCCTGCGAGGATCGCTACGGCACCTGGAAGACAGTGCTGACCCGGTCGGCCAGCCGCTGGGACGTGTTCGTGGGCAAGGTGTTCGCGGCGGGGACGTTTGCGGCGGCGCTCGTCGCGTTGCTGGCGCTTTCGAGCCTCGCCGCGGGCCTGCTGCTGACTGGCGGCGAGCCACTCGTCGGATTGAGCGGGAACGTCATGTCCTCCGGCGAATGCCTGCTGCTGGTCCTGATCAGCTGGCTCCTCGCGACGCTGCCAATGCTCGCGTTCACGAGCCTCGCGGTGCTGTTCTCACTCGCCACGCGCAATGGCATCGCGGGCGTGCTCGGGCCGGTGCTCGTCGGCCTGCTGATGCAACTGCTGGCGTTGATCGGAAGCGGCGACTGGGTGCATGCGCTGCTGGTCTCCTCGGCTTTCCAGGACTGGCACGGGCTGCTCAGCGCACACCGGTTCTACGGCCCGCTGATCATCGGCAGCTGCGTCTGCATGCTGTGGGTGGCGGCTTGCCTCGGCGCGTCGTGGCGGATCCTGCGACGGCGAGACTTCGCCGGCTCGGCGGTCACGCGACGGGCCGGATGGGTACCGGCGCTCCGCGCGGTGCTCGCCAGCACAGCCCTCGTCGTGGTGCTCGCGGCCGCCGCCGACCTGGGACCGGTCGCGATAACCCCGGCGCGTGTCGAGGCATCGCTTGCCCCCGCGTTCAACCGGCTCGTGCGCCTGCAGCAGCACGAGCTCGGACGCTCCGTGTCCCATGACGCCGAACTGAATGACCGCACGCTCTGCCGGCGCCACGCCAAAAGCGATGAGGGGCCCGGCGATGACTGGACCTGCACGATCAGGGTCGCCAGCGGAACCCCCGGTGAACTGGAAACGGTCGGCTACGACGTCAGCGTCGAATCCGACGGGTGCTACAAAGCGACCGCGCCGCCGACGTTCGTCGGCCAGCAGACGATGTCCGACGCGCACGGACATACCGTCGTCAACCCGCTGTTCATCATCTACGGCTGCTTCGATGTGATCGGCTCCCCAGGCCACTGCCCGCAGACCCCCACCTGCGCCGCCAATCCGCCGCACACCCGCGCCGCCAGCCCCCCGGCTGCGTCATCCGCCGCCGGCAAGGCCGAAGCGGCGCGCCTGCGCGAAGCCGAACGGATCGCCGGCGGGGCGGTCGTGCGAAAGATCAATGAAGCCGAGCGCAGGGCCCCCAACGAACGCGAACCGGGCACAGGCGAACCGGCGCAGCCTGGGCGTTGAGGCGCGCCCGAGCGGGGACCGCCGAGCGGCTACCAGCCCAGGATCACAGAGGCGAGCGGCGAGGGCTCGATCGCACTCGCTTCCGCGCCCGATTCCAAGAAGGTGAAGTCATCCTTCTTGGATGTCGGACTGGTGCCGTTTGGCGTCGTGACGGTGAGATTCACGGTCCCCGCGGGCGCGGCGGGGGAGACGGCGAGGATCGTCGTCTTCGAGGTCACCGTGAAGCTGCTCGCGGCGTTCGTGCCGAACATCACTGCGGTCACGCCGGAAAAGGCCTGGCCGGTGACCGCCACCGTTGTGCCGCCGGCTGACGGGCCTTCGCCCGGTTCCAGCTTCTTGACGCTCGGCGCCGATCCCGAGGAAACGTAGGTGAACTGATCGCTCGGGCTCACGGGGCTCGTGCCGCCCGTGTTCAGCACCTTCACATCGACCGAGCCCGTCCCGGCCGGCGAGGTCGCGGTCAGCGACGTCGGCGAGGTCACTTCGACGGCGGTCGCGTCGTGGGAACCGAACTTGACAGCCGTGACCGATACGAAGCTCGAGCCCCTGATCGTGACCTGCGTTCCACCCGCGGTCAGGCCCGCGTCCGGTTCCACGGCTGTGACCGTCGGCGCGTTGGGCAGCGTGACGAACGTCGCATCCCCGCCATCGCTCGTGCCGCTCGCGTTCGTCGCGACGATCCGGAAGTGATAGGTGGTATCAGCCTGCAGGCCCGTGACGGCGGCCGAGACGGGCACGGGTTTCGATCCCGACCCCGGCAGCGACGCGCACGGCACGCTCGCTTCATATGAGATCGATGTGCCGTAGTCGAAGTGACAGTCGCTGACCTGCGAGCCGTTCGGATTGACGCTCGCGCCGAGCGTCGCCGACGTCTGCGAGACAGCCGATGCGGCGCCCGTTTCGAGCGTCGGGGGCATCGAGGGCGTGGTCAACATCAGGTCCGGGCCCTGAGCGCTGCCGGCCGAGTTCGTCGCGACGATCCGGAAGTGGTAGGTGACGTTCGGGCTCAGACCTGCGACGTCCGCGGAGACGGCCACGGCGCTCGCGCCCGCTCCCGGCAGCGACGCGCACGGCACGCTCGACCCGTAGGAGATGGTCGTGCCGTAGTCGAAGTGACAGTCGCTGACGTTCGCGCCATCCGGATCGACGGTGCCGTTGAGCGTCACCGAACTCTGCGTGAGCGAGGACGCCACGCCGGTTTCGAGGGCCGGCGGCTGCTGGGCACCGGGTGGTTGCGAGGCACTACCCGGTGCGGGTTCCGGTGACAGCAGCACCGGCGCGCGCGGCGTCTGTTCGAAGTCGAAATCGTTGGCAAGGTCGCCGAGTCCGGGGGCTTCTTCGCGCACGTCCGGGCGCGGGTCGGGACGCCCATCTGTCGAAGGGTTGAGGCGGCCGCCGCCGAGAAAGTCATCCTCGATGAACTTCAGGTAGGCGTCATGACTGAGTTGCTGGTGATCGATGTAGCCCGCGCGCGCATACGGGCTGATCACGAGACCGGGGACGCGCAGGCCGTAGCCGTTTTCGTCGACATGCGGCGGGACGACGTGGTCGTAGAAGCCGCCCCAGTCATCCCAGGAGAGGAAGATCGCCGTCGAGGCCCAGCAGGGGCTTTTCATGATCGAGTTGATCAGCGTCGTGACGTATGCCTGTCCCTTGTGGAGGGGCGCCGACGGGTGTTCGCTGTCGTTCAGGTCCGGCACGACCCAGGAAACATTCGGCAGCCCGCACGACGGCTGCTGCGTGGTACCCGCGTAGAAGCTCGGCAGCGGTTCGATGTTCGCGAGCTGGCCGTCCTGCTTGACGTCACTGAAGTCGGGCAGCGGATTCCAGATACCCGGCGTTTTGTAGTTCTGCTTGATTCGCGCGCAGGATTCCAGTTCGTTGTCATCGCAATCCGGCTGCGCTCCTTCCTGGATGAAGTAGCGCCAGCTGACGCCCGCCTTGTGCAGCAGGTAGGTGATGTCCGTCCAGGCGTATGTCGCAATCGGCGGCTGGGTGGTAGGCGAGTACGGCTCCCGGTTGGGCTTGTTCGGTTCGAGCGTGCCGACGCAGTCCATCGGGTTTTCATCGTGCAGCGGGCACGATGCCGACCATCCCGACATCATGTACAGGTGCTCGGGCAGGCTCCACGACGCGCCTGACTCGAACATGTCGTCCTGCAGCACGAAGTCGTTGGCGTAGGCCCAGTAGTTCTGTATCTGCCTGGCGTCGTGATAGCCCACCGATTCATCCGAGCAGTCGGCGTTCTTCGCGCATTTGCTGCAGCCCCCCGTTTCGGCACAGTTCTCGAGCGCCTCCGCCTGCCCCACGAACCCGTCCATCTTGCCGCCGTCGATGTCACCGACCACGGCTTCCGCCCCGTGCGGGCCGCCCTTGTTCTTTTCGTTGGCGTTGTAGAACGGCTTCACACAGCCGCCGTGCAGCGGGTCCGGAACGCAGACGCCGCCGGGGATCCCGTTCGCACCGGGATACGTCCCGAAATAGGTGTCGAAGCTGCGGTTCTCCTGCATGATCACGACGACGTGCTGAATCTTGTGAATGCCTTCGGGTTCGGCGGCGCATGCGCCCGGGGCGAGCGCCAGCGCGGCGCAGAACGTGAGCGTGATGGCGATCGCGAGCGCGGGTCCGGTCTTGCGGCGCGCGCTCAGGGCTACTCGCGCGAAAGCAAGTTGGGTCACCGCCATTACGTGGATTATTGCAGGAGGCCCGGCCGCGGCGCGCCGGTAGCCGGTGAAGCAGCGCGACGATCAGCGCGCGTCGCCGGCCGCGCGCTCAGCGCACGACGACCTCGCCGAGCGTCTCGTCGATCGCCGCGAGCGTATCAGCGTCGAGCTTCAAACCGGCCGCCGCCGCGTTTGCGTAGACCTGCTCCGGGCGGCTCGCACCGATGATCGCCGAGGCGACGTTCTGCTTGCGCAGGACCCACGCGAGCGCGAGCTGACCATCGTCAGACCGGCCTGATCGGCGACCGCGCGCAGGCCCTCGACGGCGCTCAGCACGCGCGGCTCGAGCAGGCGGTCGATGAACCCGCCCATGCTCTCGCTCGCCGCCCGTGAGTCCGCCGGCGGCGGCTCGCCGGCGCGATACTTTCCGCTCAGCACCCCCTGGGCGAGCGGCGACCAGACGATCTGGGAGATGCCCTCGGCTTCGCACAGCGGGATCACCTCCGCCTCCGGTGCGCGCCACAGCATCGAGTACTGCGGCTGGCTCGAGACCCAGCGCACGACGCCCGGGAGCGCGAGCGACTGCGCGATCTTCTCCGCCGGCCACTCGCTGAAGCCGATCGCCCGGGCCTTGCCCGCCCGCACGACCTCCGCGAGCGCGTCCATCGTCTCCTCGAGCGGCGTGTCGGAGTCGTCGCGGTGGCACTGGTAGAGGTCGACGTAGTCGGTCTGCAGACGCTCGAGCGAGGCGTCGATCTGCTTGTGGATCTGCGCCGCGGAGAGCCCGCGGTCGGTCTCGGACATCGGGAAGAAGAGCTTCGTCGCGAGCACGTAGGAGGAGCGCTCGCGTCCGGCGAGCGCCTCGCCGAGCAACGTCTCGGATGCTCCGCGCCCGTAGACGTTGGCGGTGTCGATGAAGTTGATGCCCGCGTCGAACGCAGCCTGCACACAGGCCTTCGCCTGCGCGACCTCGACGCCGCCGGAGTAGGTCAGCCAGGAGCCGAGGCTGATCTCCGAGACCTCGATGTCGCTCGCGCCGAGCTTGCGGAAGTTCAGCCGCGTGCAGACTACCCTGGTACGCGATGAGCTGTGATCGACCCGGCACTGCAGATCCGCGCGGTCGAGCTCGGGCGTCGAGCGATCTGCCGCGCAGCGTCGACTTCTACGAGCGCGTGCTCGGGCTGGCGCTGATCGCCCGCGAGGACTCCGCGGCGCAGCTCGGTCCCGACGACGCACGGCCCGCGCTGACGCTGACCGAAATCGCCAGCCCGGCGATCGCGCCGCGCGGCAGCACGGGCCTGTTCCACGTCGCCTGGCTGCACCCCACGCGCGCGGCGCTCGCCGCGACCGTCCGCCGCATCCTCGGCGCGGGCTGGCGCTTCGACGGTGCCTCAGACCACGGCGTCTCCGAGGCGCTCTACCTCAGCGACCCCGATGGCCTGGGATCGAGATCTACGCCGACCGGCCGCGCGAGCAGTGGCAGCGCCCCGCCGACGGGCACGGCGTGAGCATGATCACGCTGCCGCTCGACATCGACGATCTGCTCGCACAGGGTGAGCAGCAGCCGGCGCCGGCGATCGCCGCCGGGACCGCCGTCGGGCACGTGCACCTGAAGGTCGCCGACGTCGCCCGCGCGAGCGCCTTCTATCGCGATGCGCTCGGCTTCGAGGAGCAGGCCGAAATGCCTGACGCGGCGTTCCTCGCGGCCGGCGGCTATCACCACCACGTCGGGCTCAACTCGTGGCAGAGCCGTGGCGGCGCTAGCGCGCCCGCCGACGCGCCAGGGTTGCGACGCGTCGACTTCGAGCTCGCCGATGTGGACGCGATCGACGCGCTCGAGCGCAGCGCTCGCGGACTCGCCCGGCGAGACGGCGCCGCGCGCGAGGACGATGCGAGCATCGCCGTGCGGGACGCCGACGGACAGCGACTCCGGTTCAGCGCCGCCGGCGGCTGAGCACCGCGGCGCGGCCGCGGCCGGCGCGGCCGGCGCGGCCGGCGCGGCCGCCGCCGAGCGCGTTCAGCTGCTCGCCGCGTCGAGGCACGCGAGCTCTGTGGCGGACAGCGCGAGCGCGGGCGCGGCGAGCAGATCGCGCAGCTGCTCGGTCGAGGTCGCGCTCGCGATCGGCGCGAGCACCGTCGGCTGCGCGCCGAGCCACGCGAGCGAGACGGCCGCGAGCGACGTCTCGTGCGCCGCCGCGACCTCGTCGAGCGCGTCGAGCACCGCGAAGCCGCGCTCGTTGCAGTAGCGCTCGCGCACGCCCGCGGCGCGCGAGCTGTCGATAGCGGCGCCGTCGCGGCGGTACTTGCCGGTCAGGAAGCCCCGTGCCAGGCCGAAATACGGCACGCATGCCAGCCCCTGGCGCGCGCACACGGCGGCCAGCTCGCCCTCATACTCGTCGCGCTCGAGCAGGTTGTAGTGCGGCTGCAACGCCACATATGAAGCCATTCCCGCGCCCGCGCCGATCCGCAATGCCTGCTGCAGCCGCGCGGCATCGTAGTTCGACGCCGCCGCGTGACGGATCTTGCCCGCCTGGATCAGCTCAGCGAACGCCCCGAGCGTCTCCTCGAGCGGCGTGCCGGGGTCGTCCTTGTGGGCGTAGTAGAGGTCGATCGTCTCGATGCCCAGGCGCTCGAGCGAATCCTCGGCGCAGGCTTTGACCGTCGCCGCCGACAGCCCCGGCCGCTCGGGCGACATGCCGAGCTTGGTCGCGATCACGAGCTGCTCGCGGTTGCCGCGCGCGGCGATCCAGCGGCCGATGATGCGCTCGGACTCGCCCAGCCCGCGCGGGCCGCGGCGCCCGTAGATGTCGGCCGTGTCGATGAAGTTGCCGCCGGCCTCGGCGTACGCGTCGAGGACCGCGAACGAGCGCTGCTCGTCGATCGTCCAGCCGAACACGTTGCCGCCGAGGCACAGCGGAAAGACATCGAGATCCGTGCTGCCAAGGCGCGCCATCGCGATCAGGGTAGTCCGGCGCGGCGCGCTCAGAACGGCGGGCCGTGAACCTCGACCCGTCCCGGCGGCCAGCTGACACCGTGGCGCAGCGGACGCCACATCGCGCGCAGCGGCATCTCGATCGGCCCATCCGGCTGCGCGGCAGTGACCGGATCGGCGAGCGGCGCGAACGCGAGTTTGCCGTACAGCGCCATCAGCTGCGGGCGGCAGAACAGCATCGCGCGATCGACCGCGCGGTCAGCCGGCGGTACGAGCACCCCGTCGGGCACAAGCAGGCGCTCGAGCAGCGAGCCCACGAGACCGCGTCCGCGCGCGCTCGGCGTAACGAACACGCCGCCGATGCCGAGCACCGCGAACACCCCGGCGCCGGCCACGTCGATCTCGACGAGCACCGATCCGGCGACCGCGAGCAGGCGTCCGTCGGGCTCGTGAGCGCCGACGTGGCGATCCTTCTCGCGCCAGCTGAGCGCTTCGGCGACGCCGCCCCACGGTTCGAGCTCGCCGGCCTGGAGCTCGCTGGACTGCTGCGCGGTCAAGGGCTCGAGCTCGACGATCTCCACGCCGCCACGGTAGCGGCGATCGATCGCCGCGAAGTTTTAAGCCCACCTTGAGGCACCCGCGCGACGGTGTAGACGGAAGCTGATCGCACCCAACTCGAAGGGAGCAACCCGATGGCCAGGATCATCGTCACGACAGACGAGGTAGGACGCCGGGGGCCAACGATGCGGGGGGAGAGCCCGGTGCTGCTCGATGAGCGCGTCAACTCGATCCATCTCGGTGACGGCCACGCCGCCGAGCAGCTGATCGAGCGGCTCGCGTGGGCGGTCACCGACGCCGAGGCAGCCGAGCGGAAGGAGCGATTCGCCTAGGCTCACATCTGGCTCTGCAACGCGCGTTCACACGGTGACCGCGGGCTAGCGCCTACGCCCCGCCCCGAAGCTCTGCATCGGCGGGACGGCGGCGCGCATGCTCGCGGCCACCTCGTATCCCTCGGGCTCCTCGCCGGGGAGCGGCGCGGGGGCGCTGCCGGGCAGCCGGTGCACACGACCGCCCCCCTGCTCGGGTCCCTCCTCGAGCTCGCCCGCGAGGCAGCGTTCCAGCGGCGCCAGCTCGCGCACGATCACGTTGATCACCGGGCGGATCTCCTCGGCCTGCTGCGCGGGCATCTGCGCCCGGGACAGCTCGAGCACACCCAAGCGTCGCCCGTCGATCCGCTCCTGTGAGCGCTCCAGCCGGCCCCTGGCGAGCAGCAGCGGCTCTGCCCGCGCGAGCTGGCGGTACTGCTCATAGACCCTCTTTGCGACGATCAGGTTGACCGTCCCGAACTCGTCCTCGAACAGCAGGAACATCGTCCCCCTTGCGGTTCCCGGCCGCTGCCTGGCGATCACCAACCCCGCCACCGCCACCTCGCTGCCCGTGGGCAGCGCGCTCAGCTGAGCGCTCGTGGCGAGATCCGCCACCGTCAGCCGCTCGCGCAGGATCGCAAGCGCGTGATCACCGACCGTAACGCCGCTGGTCGAGTAGTCGGCGATCAGCTGCTGCCAGCGCCCGAGCCGTCGCAGTCGCGGTGCGGGCGCAGGCTCGAGCGGCAGCGCGAGCTGGGTGCCCTCCCCCGCCTGCCCGCTCGTACCGTCCGGGCCGGAGCCGCCGCCAACCCGCCCGGCCACCGCCGCAACCCCCAGCTGCCACAGGGCCGAGCGCCTGTCTGTGCCCGACTGGGTGCCTGCGCCGATCTGGGTGTCATGCCCTCGCAGGAGACCGTCGCAGGCGCCCGACCAGGCCAGCTGCTCGAGCGCCCCGCGGCGCAGCGCGACGCGCGCGGCGAGATCACCGAGACCGGTGAACGGCCCATTTTGCTCGCGCTCGCCGACCAGCGCCTGCACTTCGCTGCCGGCCACGTCCTTGATGTAGCCGAGCCCCAGGCGGACACCTCCATCCTCCACCGCGCACTGCACGCCGGAGGCATTCAGATCGAGCCCGAGGACGACGATCCCTCTGTTCTCGGCCTCATGGACGAGGCTGTCGGGGGCGTAGAAGCCCATCGGCTGCTCGTTCAGCAGCGCGCACAGGAACTCCGCGCCATAGTGGACGCGCAGCCATGTCGACTGGTAGGCGAGCAGTCCGAAGGCGGCGCTGTGAGCCTTCGGGAAGCCAAAGCCGGCGAAGCCCTCAATCATCTTCCAGACGCGCTCCGCCGTCGCGCGCTCGGGTGGCGCCCCGCTCGTGCCGGCGTGCGACAGCGCCCCCGCGATGAAGCGTTCGCGGTGGCTCTCGAGCAGCTCGTGCGAGCGCTTGCGGCTCATCGCCCGGCGCAGCCCCTCGGCCTCGCCGGGGGCGAAGCCGGCGAAGGCTTCGGCCACCTGCATCACCTGATCCTGGAAGATGATCGTGCCGAGTGTTTCCGCGAGGACCGGCTCGAGCGACGGATGCTCGTAGGGGATCTCATATGCGGGGTCTTCGCGCAGGCGCTGGCGACGTTCGATGTAGGGGTTGATCGCCCCTCCCTGGATCGGGCCGGGCCGCACGATCGCGACCTGGATCGTCAGGTCCTCGAGGTTCATCGGCCGCGTGCGCAGCAGCGACTGCATCTGCGCACGGCTCTCGATCTGAAAGACGCCGACGGTGTCGGCCGTGCGGATCGCCCTGAACGTGCGCGGATCGTCAAACGGGATACGCGAGAGATCGATCCGCTCCCCGCGCACGCGCGCGATCTCCTCGACACAGCGTTCCACCGCCGAGAGCATCCCCAACCCCAGCAGGTCGATCTTCAGAAAGCCGGCATCCGCGCATGAGTCCTTGTCCCACTGAACCATCTGCCTGCCCTCCATCGCTGCGGGCACGACCGGGCAGCAGTCGATCAGCGGCCTGGTCGCAATGATCATCCCCCCCGAGTGCTGGGAGAGGTGCCGGGGCAGCCCCTGGGCCTGCTCGACGAGTCGCGACAGCCAGCTCCAGCGATCCGCTCCCTCGCTGCGCCGCTCCGCGCCGGTGGCCCGCGGGCGCCCGCCGCCGAGCGCGGCGGCGATGTCGTGCTCGGAGCCCGAGCCGTGGGAGTCCGCGCCGCGGGCCACGCGCTCGATCTCACCTGCCGGCAGGCCGAGCACCTTGCCCAGCTCGCGAATCGCCCCACGCGCGCGAAAGGTCGGAAAGGCCGCGACCAGCGCGGCGCGGTCGTTGCCGTAGCGCTCGTGCACGCGCGGGATCAGCCGCTCGCGGACCGCGCGCGGGAAGTCGAGGTCGATGTCGGGCAGCCCGTTCAGATCTTCATGCAGGAAACGACCGAGCGCGAGCTTGTTCGCGATCGGATCGATATGCGAGAGCCCGGTCAGGTAGCAGACCAGCGATGAGACCGACGATCCGCGCCCGCGCCCGGGCGCCAGCAGCGCGCGCACCGAGTCCGGCCCACGAACCTCCAGAGCGACCTCGCGCGCCAGCTCGAGCATGTCGTGGTGGAGGAGGAAGAAGCCCGCCAGGCCGAGCTTCTCGATCACGCGCAGCTCCTCCTGCAGACGCGCGCGAGCCTCCTCGCCGGCGGCGCGCGCGGCTGCCGGCGCGCCCGCGCCGTAGCGCTCATCGAGGCGTGCGTGGCAAAGCTCGGAGAGGCGGCGCGGGGCGCACCGCTCCTCGGCGCCCGGATAGCGATAGCCGAGGTCCGCGCCGAGATCGAAGCACAGACGCTCGGCCAGCAGCAGCGTCTCACGGACCGCCTCGGGATGGTCGGCGAAGCGGCTGGCCATCGCCTGCGGCGTGCTCATCACATGGCTGTGGTTGCCACGCCGCATCGGCTCTGAGGCATCGAGCGTGGTGCGATGGCGCAGCGCGACGAACGCATCCTGCAGCTCGGCTCTGGCGCGCGTATGCGCGTGGACATCGCCGGTGGCCACGCAGCGCAGCTGCAAGCGCCGCGCGAGCGCGGCGAACGCGCGGTTGCGAGCGCGATCGTGGCGCGCATATGGGCGCTGCAGCTCGACGTAGAGGTTCTCCGCGCCGAACGCGTCGAGCAGGAGCCCTGTCGTCCACTCGCGCTCGGCGCGCGCTGGCGCCGAGCACGGAGCGCTCGGCGCAGCCGGTCAGGCAGACAAGGCCCTCGGCGTGCTCGATCACCGCCTCCACGCCCACCGCCGCCTCCGCACGCTCACGCCGCGCGGAGCCCTCGCGCGTGTGCGCGTGGGCGAGCGTGATGATCCGGCAGAGGTTGCTCCAGCCGCGCTCGTCGCAGACCAGCAGCGTGAGGTGACGAGAGCGATCGCGCTGCCCGCCGGCGGCGTCGGTGATCACATCGATCTCGGCGCCGTGGATCGCTCGCACGCCGTGATCGGCGACGCTCTGGGCGAACTCCATCGAGCCGCTGAGCGAATTGTGGTCGGTCAGCGCGAGCGCCGTGTGGCCCCGCTCGCCCGCGCTTCGCGCGAGCTCGTGCGGAAGCGAGACCCCGTCCAGGAACGAGTAGGCCGAGTGGCAGTGCAGCTCGACATACGGAGGCGTCGACATCCTCGCTGCACCTCTCCTAGGAGCCCTGCAGGAACCAGCGCCGCGAACGCAGGTCGTGGAAGACGACGATATTGCGCCCGCGCTCGCCCACGAGCTCCCAGTAGCGACGGCGCAGCGGCTCCGCTGTCCACCAGCGATCCTCGACCAGCCAGGACTCGCGCAGCGACTCGACAGCTTCGCCGTCCACCTCCGCCGGGAAGCACTCGCCCCAGCGAACGCGGGCCGGCCGCGGCAGTCCCAGAGCCCGAGCCATCACTCGGGGATCGGCGCGAGCACGATCCGTCGCTCCGGCACGCGCGAGTCGGGATCGACGCACACCGCCCGCAGGGCCGCGTCCTGTCCGGCCACCGCCCGCGCCTGGACGACGGCCTCGTGCAGGCGCGCGGCGCGGGCGGCGCGATCCTGCTCGAGCAGCGCACCCTGCTCGCATGCCGGGGGGCCGAAGCGCGCGACGGCCAATCGCAGCATCGCGGCCGGGGCGGGAAGCAGCAGCAGGCGCACCGACAGCGCGAGCCGGATGCGCTCGGGGTCAGACAGCGCCTGACGGAGGACGACCCGCTCGCGCCAACCGCCGCCGGCGAGCAGCTGCGCGGAGAGCGTGATCACCCGCAGCGTGCGGCCACGGCGCTCAGAGCGCGCCAGCAGCCGATCCACGAGCACGCCCAGCACCCGCTCGAGTGCCGCGCCGGAGCTCGCGTCGCCGACCTCCATCGTCTCCTCGAGGCGCTCCTCGGGGCGGCGCACCTGCAGCGGGCTGTCCTCGCCACAGGCCAACCGGTGGGCGAGCGTGCCGGCTGCGCCGAAGCGGTCTGTCAGCTCCGCGCGGGAGAGCTTTGCCAGCTCGCCGAGCGTACGCACGCCCAGGCGTGTGAGCGGCTCGAGCAGCGCCGCCGTCTCCTCCCTGAAATCGAGCAGCTCGATCGGGCGTCCGGCGAGCCACCGACGGGCCTCTTTCGATCCAGTGCGAGCGGCCGGCGCGAGCGCGTCGCCAGAGCCGCCGCCAGCGCGCAGAAGCGTGTCGGCGCGGCCCCGATCCGCGCCGGCCGCGCGAGCCCGTCGCGGGCCGCCGCGATCGTCTGCTCCAGCGAGCCGTGCAGTCCCCGCAGCCCGTCGGCCTCGAAGAAGGCGAGCCCGAAGCGAGGGGACTCGACCGCCGCGCCGATCGATTCCAGCGCGCACAGCGCGCTCTCCCAGGCATCTGCCACCTTGACGGGATCGCCCGGCAGGAGCACCAGCTCGGGGCAGCGGGCGAGCGCCTCGCCGAGCACCATCCCGCGCTGAACGCCGCTCGGCTTCCGCCGCCCCGGAGACCTCCCCCACGCGCTGCTGGGCCCCCCCAGGGGCGCCACCGCCAGCGCCCGCCCGGCCAGCGCCTGGGAGGCTCCGGCGGCGACGACCAGCTCGAAGCGGGGTAGATGCACGCAGACGACCATACGAACGTATGTTCGCATGCGTCTCGGCGCACGTCAACCGCCGCCAAGCACGTTGCAGGCGTGCGCCCGTCAGTCCATCGTCAGCGGACCCTCGGCCGACCCGCTGAGGAACTGGCGCACGAACGGGTTCTCCGAGGAGAACATCGCCGCCGCATCGCCGGCTTCGACGATCCGGCCCTTCCACAGCACCGCGATGTACTCGCCGATCTGCCGCGCCGAAGCGATGTTGTGCGTCACGACGATGTATGTGCCCCGGTAGATCGAGTGCATCTCCTGGATCAGTTCGCACAGCAGCGCCGTGCGCACCGGATCGAGGCCGGAGTCGGGCTCGTCGAAGATCACGATGTCCGGCTCCATCACCAGCGCGCGCGCGAAGCCGGCGCGCTTGCGCATGCCGCCGGAGATCTGCGAGGGCAGATAGTCGGTCGCGTCGCTCAGCCCGACGTCCTCGAGCCGTTGGTTGACGCGCTCGGCGATCTGCCCCTCGGAGAAGTCGGTGTGCTGGCGCAGCGGGAAGGCGACGTTGTCATACAGGTTCATCGACCCGAACAGCGCGCCGTCCTGGAAGAGCACGCCGATTTTGCGACGCAGCGCGAGCAGGTCGGGCATCGTCAGCTTCGGGACCGACTGCCCCTGCACGATCAGGTCGCCGGAGTCCGGGAACATCAGCCCGATGATGTGCTTGATCAGCACGCTCTTGCCGGTGCCCGACGGGCCGAGCACGACGGTGATCGTGTCGTCGGGAAAGGCGACGTTCAGCCCGTTGAGGACCGGCACGCCACCGAGGCGCTTGACCACGTCGACGCAGCGGATCGACCAGTTGCCCGTCTCGGGGTCGCCCGAGAGGTCGAGGTCGTCGGCGTGATACTCGAAGTGGTCGGGCGGATCGGTCATTTTTCTGAGTACACCACGTGCGGGAACTGGCTGGTCTTGCCGTTGAACGTCGCCGGGCCCGACTGGCGGCATGGCGGCGCGAGCACCGCGTTGGGCGTTTCCGGCACGTTCGCGACGGGCGATTCTCCGGGCGTGCTGCCGAGCGGGTGGCTGAGCTGCTGGATGATTTCTTCGGAGATGTTTTCGTTCGGCGGCCCGCTCACCGACGGCGCCGAGTCCGCGCAGGAGCCGGCGCTGAACACCGCCAGCCCGCCCGCGATCGAGTTGAAGCCACCCGGCAGCTGGTAGGGGTTCGAGCGATCGGTGCCGGCACGGGTTTCGGGGAAGATCGCGAGGCTCTCGGGGCTGAGCACGGCCATCGTCGTCAGCAGGTGCTGCTTCGGTCCGCGACCGCCGGTGTTGGCGTTCTTCGCGCTCGTCTGCGATGCGGCCGTGACGTTCGCGAAGAAAGCCTGCACCTCGGGGACGTATTCGCCGAGGTACTGCAGGAAGGGATCGAGGTTGTGCAGCACCGGGCGGACGTTTTCGAGCACCGGGACGGTCAGGTCGAGGCTCTTCTTGACGTCGGGCAGGCCGACCTTCGCGGCCGCCGTCAGCGGCCCGAGAGCGGTCAGGAAGCTATTGAATTCCGGCGCGAACGGCTTGGCCGCCGTGAGCAGCGCCGAAAGCTGGCGCTCGGCCGGGCGGAATTCGTCGAAGTAGGGGTTCGCGACCGCGGCGAAGGCGTCGATTTCTTTCAGCGCGATCCGCGAGTTGCGCTCGAACGCGGGCAGCGCTTCCCACGTTTCGGCGAACGCCTGGCTGCTTTCAGCGGCGGCGTGGAAGGTTTTCTCGCCGTTGACGATCGACTGTTCGAGCTGATGGTCGCGGCTCGCGAGCGCGGTGAAGACGACGCCGGTGTTCTTGATCAGGTCTTTGACGGCGCCTTCCTGCTCGTCGAGCAGGGTCACGAGCCGCTGCGCGCTTTCGACAAACGGTTCGAACTTGTTGAAGGCCGCGTTGATCTGTTCGCCGCGGCCGTTGATGCCCTGCGCGACCTCCTGCTGCCAGACCTGGAAGGCACGCCTGGTCTTCGGGTCGAACGCCGCGAGGATCGCGTCGAGCGTGACCGACGGTTCGACCTGGCTGTCGGGAAGCTGCCCGCCGTCGGCGAGGTAGGGGCCGACCTGGGCCTGGGGGATCAGCTGCACGTAGGTCTCGCCGAGCAGCGTCTTCTGGCGCAGGATCGCGTGCGTGTTGGCACGGATCGGCGCGTACTTGCCGGCGATTTCGATCGTCGCGTGGTTGCGCCCGTCGGAGCCGAGCTGCAGTTTGACGACGTGGCCGATGTCGACGCCGCTGATCCGCACGTCGGACTGTTCGGCGAGCGCCAGCGACGCGCTTGAAGGCGACCGTGAAGCGGTACTCCTTGGGCTTCAGCGGCATCGGCCCGCCGAAGGACTCCCACAGGAACAGCAGCAGCCCGAAGCAGCTGAGCATGAACAGCACGATCACGAACAGGTTGCCGAGCGTCGGCGCGCGCTTCTGCATCTCAGCCTCCGCCTCCCCGCTGTGCCCGTGCGCGCGCGCTGTGCGCGACGACGGGGACGTTGCCGAAGGGGTGCGCCTGCAGGCCCGAGAACGGGCCGAGCGTGGTCGTCGACCTTGCGGCGCGCGCGCTCGCTCGAGGTGGTCGTTTTCGCCCCCGACAGGCCCTCGCTCGCGCATTCGGCGGCGGTCGGCGGCTTCAGCAGCCCGATCAGCAGGTTGACCGATTTGTTGATTTCGCGGACGCCTTCGAAGATCGGCAGGATTTCGCAGTTGAAGTAGATCAGGCTGCGCCCGAGCGGCCCGGTCGCGTCGGAGCTCGAGACGACGCTGTTGAGGTTGTGGTTCGCCCAGTCGAGGAAGAACAGGAAGCCGCCCTTGCTCGGGCCGGGGTTGTAGGCGAGCTCGTTGAAGAATTCGTTGAACACCGAGAAGCTCGTCGACAGCTTCGGGAACGCTTCCGCGAGCTGCTTCGTCGAGGGGCCGAGTTCCTGGACGACCGGCTCGATTTCGCGCGCGAACGGGCGGATCTCGTTCTTGAGGATCGGCGTCGTCTGTTCAGAGAGCTTGCGCGTCGCTTCGTTCGCCGGCGCCGAGCGCGCGTGCGAACGGCAGCAGCTTCTGCAGCGTCGGGCCGACGCACGCTGGCTGGCCTTGCCGAGTTCGTTGATGCCCGCGCCGCGTCTTGTGCAGCGCTCCCGGCAGCAGTTCGAGCGTGCTCTTGAAGTTCGCTTCCTCCTTGGCGAACATCGCGAACACGGTGTTCGAGGCGTCGACGAGCTCGAGAGCTGCTTGTCCTTGTCGCCGAGCGCCTCGATCAGCAGGCGGAAGTTGTGGATCGAGCGCGCGGTGCTCGGCGTGGCGGTACTTGAGTTCGCGGGCGATCTCTTCGGTCAGGCGCGCGGTCGGCGCGAAGCGCTTGAACGTCGCCGACAGCGCCCGGCCGTTGTGGTTGAGCCCTTCGCCGAGCCCGGCGAGCAGCAGCTGCAGGTAGGCGCGCGTTTCGGTGTCGAGGCCGGCGAGGAATTCGTCGAAGTCGATGTTCGGCGCGGTCTGCGAGAGCGGGATCACTTCGCCGCTGTGCAGGACGCCGGCCGAGCGCGTGCCGGGGTTGACCTCGACGGTGATGTCCTGCAGCTGCGTCTTCGGGCGCAGCAGCAGCGTCGCGTTGCGGAAGATCCGTCGTCGGCGTACTTCGGGTCGAGGTTCATCGTCACGCGCGCGACGCCTTCGTGCAGGTCGACGGCGGCGACTTCGCCGATCTTCGCGCCGGCGATCGTGACCGCCTGGCCCTGCCCCGGCGTGACCGCCTGCGCGGTCTGGAAGTCGGCGTCGAGCTTGTAGTAGTTGTGGCCGAGCACCGGTACCCAGGCGGGCAGGTTGAGGTTCTCGTGCGCGAGGATGTAGCCGCCGACGAACGCCGCGATCAGCACCATCGTGACGACCGCGATGAACGACGAGCGGTAGCGCTCGATCTGGTCGCGGACGCTGAGCCCGCCCTCGTGGCCTGTGGGTCGGCGGGCGCTCATCACTTCGCTCCCGTCCGCGGGGCCTGCGGACAGCGGGCCGTTGAAGTTCGGCACCGTCTGCTTGTAGCACGGTACGAGCGGCTGGTAGGGGGGCTCTTCGGCCGGGAACGCGGGGCGCGTGCCGAGCGGCTGCAGCGGCGAGCGCGCCGAGCAGCCGCAGCCCCTTGATGCTGCTGCCGAGGATCCTGCGTCGGGCCGGGAGCGCAGCGTCTGGCCGCTGTTGCCGACGAGGAACTTGGCGCGCGGGCCGTTGCCGTCGAAGCCCTGGCCGATGCCTGAGAGGCCGACCAGGCCGTACCAGAATTCCTTGTAGTCTTCGACGCCCGAGGTCGCCGAGCCGTCCTGGAGCTTGGTGTTGCCGGCCGGGTAGATGACGTTCGTCATGCACTTGTTGAAGAGTTCGGTCTGCTGGTAGAAGGGCACCTGTTCGGCCTGCAGTTTCGCCAGCGAGGGGGTCGCTTCGGCCAGCCCCGTGGCGACGCCGCCGAGCTCGTTCGGCGCGAGCGAGGCCTTCACCTGTTCGATCCACGGCAGCGTCGCCGCGACCGTCGCGTTGGTGTTTTTCACGCCCGGCAGGATGTCGTGCGCGAAGGCCGCGTCGGCGGGCCGGCGGCGCCGAGAGCGAGGCGAGGCCCGAGTCGATCTGGGTCAGCGTGGTGGGCAGCTCGGCGACGAGCCGCGTGAGACTCGTCGACTGCGACGCGAGCGAGCCGAAGAAGGTGTTGAAGTTGACGATCAGTTCGCCGAGATCCTGCTCGTGCACGTTGAGCGCCGCGGTCACGGTGCCGATGCTCGCGATCAGTTTGGAGAGGTCGTGCGGTTCGGTGCCGGTGATCGCCTGGTTGATGATCGCGGTGCCGCGCAGGGCATGCGGGCCGCGCCGGGTCGCCAGGTTGAGCGCCTGCGCGGCGTTGAGGCCGTGCAGTTCCGGTTCCTGTTCGGCGTTTTCGGCGCGTGGGCTTGCGCGTCAGCGCTTCGCCGTAGTAGATCAGGAAGTTCTGCAGGTTCGTGCGCGTGTCGGTGTTGAGCGCGTTGAGCACCTGGTCGAGCTGCACCGGGTCGGCGGTCTGCGCGAGCGGGATCGTGTAGCCCGAGGAGACGGTCTTCGCGGACGGGCTGCCGGCTGCAGTTCGACGAACCAGTTGCCTTCGAGGAACACGCGCGGGCGGATCTTGACGCGTCGCGTCTTCGTGGATCGGCAGGCCGCGCGATTCGATTTCCATCGTCACCAGGCCGGTCGTGCCTTCGCGCTTGATCGAGCTGACCTTGCCGACGTTGATGCCCGCGATCCGCACCGGCGACTTGGGGCGGATGTTGACGGCGGTGCCGAACTGCGCCTTCAGACGGAAGCCGTGTTTGAACGGGATGTGCTTGGTGAAGCCGAAGTACACGCCGATCGCGAGGACCACGAGCAGGATCACGCCGTAGCGGACGGGGCTGCGCGCTGTTCAGCTCGGAGGCCGGTACCTCGTCCTTCTTGCGCCACAGTGCGCGCCATCAGCTCTTCGCCTTCAGGCCGAGGGCTTTGAGCGTCGAGGCGGGGTACGGTTCGCCGAAGAGGTTCTGTTCGCGCGTCGTGAATTCGCGGTTGCTGCCCGAGCTCGCGGCGTGGCCGAGCACGGCCTTGCCTTTTTCGAAGTTCTCGTTGCCGGCTTCGCAGACGTTCGGCCTGGCCAGGGCCGCTCACGTTCGGGTAGGGGTTGTAGTGCAGGTGGTTGTTGTCGATGATCGTCTTTTTGTCGGCCGCGAGTTCGGTCGAAGGGCCGTTGGCGGGGGCGGATGACGGGAAGCCCTCGTTGTTCGGCCCGGTCGGCGCGAGTTTGAACGTCGCGCGCGCGAGCGTCCCGACGCCGACGTTCTCCGACTGCAGGCTCGCGATGTTGCGGAAGGCGAGCGTCCAGTAGTTGCACTCGGCCTGCTCGGGGGCGATCCCGGCGAGCAGCGGGTTGCCGATTTCGAGCGTCTGCGTGAAGTCTTCGAGTCCGAGGTTGACCACCGGGTTCTCGCCGAATTCGGCCAGCGCCTGCGAGGATTCGGCGAGCTCGGTGTTGAGGGCCTGGGCGGCGTTGAGGTTGACCGCGCCGACCGTGAAGGCGTGCGCGAGTTCCGGCGCGACCGTGATCAGGTCCTTTGCGCTCGGGCGCAGCAGGCGCATGAATTCCGTCGCCTTTTCGTTGAACGGCGCCTCGTGCGGAAGCGAGTAGATCGCTTGCTCGAGCGAGGGCGGGCCGCCGACGGTCGCCTCTTCGAGGGAGCGTGCGACGCTCGCCCAGGCCGAGAAGAACGTGTCGAGGTTGACGAACAGTTCGGCGTTCGTTTCCGCGACCGGAGCCGTCTGGGCGGCGACGCGGTCGAGCGACGGGAAGAGTTCGCGCAGCTCCGTCGCCGGCGCCGCGAGGTTGCGCAGCGCCGGGATTGCGCGCGTCACCAGCGGGCGCAGTTCGGCGATCGTGTTGTTGAGGCCGCGGCCGCGTCCGGCGAGCCCGTCGCCGAAGTTGATCGTGTTGATCTTGATCGCGGTGCGCGTCTTCTCGTCGAACATGTTGAACAGCGATTCGAAGTCGACCGGTTCGGTCGTCTGGCTGACGGGGATCACCTGCCCCGACTTCAGCGTCCGCCTGGCGGTGCCCTTTTCCAGTTCCAGGTACTTCAGGCCGATCGCCGACACCGACAGCACCTCGGCTTTCGTGTCGATCGGCAGCGGCCCGATGTGCTTTTCCAGTTCAGGCCGGCGATCGCGTAGATGCGGCCCGTGCGCGGGTCCTCATACGGTTTCATCGAGCTCACGACGCCGACGCGCTTGCCCGCGATGCGCACCTGGTTCGAATCGGTCAGGCCCGAGGCCTGCGGCAGCTGCACGCTGATGTTGTACGTCGGCACGAACGGGAGGCCATTGTTGGCGGTGTAGGAGAGATACACGGCGACGACGACGATCAGCGTCGTCAGCGCACCGATCAGCAGCGGGCTCGCGGCCAGCGATGAGCTGCGGCGGCGATTCATCGCGGCGTCTCCGACGGGTCGCAGCTGAGCAGTTCGTTGCCGCTGAACGGCGATGAGCCGTCGGCGGCCGGCTGCGTGGCGGCGCCCGGGCAACGGCGCAGCTGACCGGTGGTGAGGCCCTTCAACGGCGTGCTCGTCGGCGTGAGCGTGTTGCCTGCGCCGAGTTCGAAGCTCGGCAGCAGCGGGTTTACGCGCACGTAGTGGCCGTCGGCGTCGTAGTAGGCGCTGCTCTGCCCGAACGTGTTGAGCGTCCCCGCGAGGTCCGGTGAGTAGGGACCGAAGAAGGCGGTGATCGGGACGCTTTCCTTGAGCGCGACGACGCTCGCCGGCGAGCTCGTCGAGAGCGTCTTGGCGAGCGCCGGGAGCACGCGCACGAGATCGGTGAGGTCGTTGTTCGGGCCCGGCTTGCTGAACGCCTGGCTGAAGTTGTGCACGACCGGCGTGGCGGTCGTGAGCAGCGGGCGCAGGTGTTCGAACAGCGCGATCAGCGACGGCGTCGTCGGCCGCGAGGCGTTGACCAACGTCGTCAGCGCGCCGAGCGTTGCGGGGAGTTCTTCGAAGGTGCGGTTGCCCTGGCGAAGCGTCAGCGGCAGCTGCTTGAGGCCGCGCGCGAGCGCCGACTGCTGCGAGCCGATCGCCTGGAAGGTCGTGTTCTGGTTTTCGATCAGATCGGCGAGCTGGTCCTTGCGCGCGCCGATCGTCGTGACGGCCTTCGCGGTTTCGACGAGGAAGTCCGTGAACGTCGGCTGGTCGCGCGTCAGCTCCGCGAAGAAGTGTTCGGTCGCGCCGAGCGCCGGCGCGAACAGTTCGGTCGATTCGCCGAGCTGTTTGCCGGCCCCCGCGTACTGTTCGGCCGAGCCCTGGATGAACCCCTGCAGGCCCTTCAGCGTCCTCGGGTTGAGCGTGTTGAAGAGCTGGTCGATGTCGGTGACTTCCTTGGTCGCGCTGACCGGGAGCGTCGAGCCGGGGGGCAGTTCGGGGTTGTTGTTGGGGCCGGGCGAAAGCGCGATGTAGCGGTTGGCGACGCCGGCGAGCCCCGCCAGACGCACCTGTGCCGTGGTGCCCTTGTGCAGCGGCACCAGCGAGGATTCGACATGGATCGTGATCAGCGCTTTGAAGTCCTTCGTCAGTTCGATTTCCTTGACCTGCCCGACGGGCACGCCGCCGACCTGCACCTGGTCGCCGCGCACGAGCTGCCCGGCGTCGGCGAATTCGAGCTTGTAGTTCGCGCCGCCGCCACCGCCGAAGATCAGATAGGCGACGATCAGCACGACGAGCGCGAGTGCGCCGGCGGCGAGCACGCGGGCGACGTCCGAGCGCCGCGAGCGCGAGCGCGCCGGCCCGCCCGCGGGGTCGGGCGGCGGCAGCGGCGCAGACGGCGGGCTCGGAGGGCTAGTTGTCGCCACTGCCTTCGCTCCCTTCCTGAGCACGCCGGCGCCGGCCTTGTCGGGGATCGCGGCGCTCGACGGTCGCCCGCCCGACGGTCGGATCGGGGATTTCACCGAGCCGTGCGATCAGCTTGATCCACTCCGCCGGCGCGAGACCCGAGGCCGACACGCCGGCCGTGCGCGCTGCTGCCGCAGCGGCCGCGGCGTAGCTGACGCGGATCGCGCCCGCCGCGCGCGGGGCTCGTGAGCGCGCCGACGGCGCCCGGGTAGCTCATCAGGCTGACGATCTGCCGCGGCCTCGTCAGCCCCTGCAGCATCAACAGCTTGCGCACGGTCGTGTCGGCGATCGAGCCCTGGCCCTGGTGGCCGGCGATCGGGATGCCGTTGACCGCGGTGAGCTCGACGCCCTCATCGCTGTCGCTGGCGGGCGCGTTGGCGGCGAGCAGCGCACTGGTCCGCCGGCGCACTTCAGCCCCGCGACGGTCGGCTTGAGCCCCGATACCGACAGGTACTCGAGCATCGCCAGCACGCGCTTGTCGACCCTGCCGCCCTGTACGTCCTGGCGCCCGCATGCGCCGAGGTGGATGCCGCTGTCGTGCAGCACCTGCGGCTGCAGCTGCTGCTTTGACTCGAGCAGCACCTGGCCGGTCGTCGGCGAGGTCGCGAGAAACGGGTTCTCGCCCTTGGCCCGGAAGATCGAGGTGTTCTCCAGCGCGACCCAGCCGTCGAGGATCGGCTTCGGGTCGATCAGCGGAGCGCCGCCGCCGGCGGGACGGATCTGGAAGAGGATATGGGGCGCGCGTCTTCGGCGGCGCCGGCCGCGGCGGTGCCGATGTGACCGAGGACGGTCCCAGCGATGACCTGCACGCCCGGACGCAGCGGGCGCAGGTAGACATCGTTGGCGCCTTCGCTGAAGACGCGCACCTTCGGCGTGGCGGCCGGCGGCGCGACCGCCGGGGCGGGCGCCGTGGTCGTCGTCGCCGGCGCGCTCGGCGCCGCTTCCAGCGGGGCCGCTGCGCCGAGCGCGAGCCCGGAGATCGCCGCCCCCTCGCTCAGCGGCGAGCGCGGCTGCGCACCGGCGGTGGCCGGGCCGCTCGGTGTGCTTTCGCGCTTGCCGGCGCCCGGGCTGATGCGGGCGCTGACGGATGAGTTGACGCGCGGCTGCAGCACCGGATAGACCGATGCGACTTCGCCGAGCTGCGCATACACGTAGGTGTTGCCGAACGCGTCGCGCAGCGAGATGAACTTGCCGAGCGAGCGCGACTGCCCGACCTGGACGACTTCGCCGTCCTGGACGGCGATCACGGGCGCGCCTGCCTGTGAGTAGATCGTCGTTCCGACGATCGGCTTCGGCCGATGCCGCGGCGCCGGCCGTCGCCGTCGGGAAGCCGTCGCTGAAGTGCGACGGCGCGTGCACCGGGAAGCGCGCCTCGGTCAGGCCGGTGATCGCGCCGAGCAGTTCCGACGGCGTCGCGCCGAGCAGCTGCGCCCGCAGCATCACCGTGTCGACATAGGCCTGCGAGTGGTTGTAGGAGTAGATCGCGGCCTTGATGTCGGTGTTGCCGCCCGCCGCGCGCAGGTACTTGGCGGCGGCGAAGATCGCGTCGGCCGGGTTGTACGGGTCCTTGAAGCCGTCGCCGTTGGCGTCGACCCCGTACTGGCTCCACTCGCTCGGGCAGGAACTGCATCCAGCCCTCCGCGCCCGCGCTGGAGACGCTGAGGTCGCGCCCGTAGTCGGTCTCGACCTCGTTGATCGCCGCGAGCACCTGCCACGGGAACCCCGTAGGCGGTGCCGGCGGCCTGGAAGATCGGCAGCAGGAACGGCGGGATCTGGAAGCTTTCGATGAAGAAGCTCGAGGCGCCGCCGATCGCGGACTGCAGCGCGAACGGCAGCGACGGCGTGAGCGTCGAGGGAGCGACGGCGCTGTGCTTCGCGCGCAGCGCCGAGCCCGGCGGCTGTTCGCCCGCGGGTGCTGTTTCGCCGCCCGTTTCGGTCTTCTTGGCAGCGTGGCGGGACCTGCCCGGGCGGCCGCTCGGGCTCGCGCTCTGCGCGTGCTGGGCCTGCACCTGCGGCGGGGCCGGTTCGGCGGCTTCGCTCGCGGGCGTCGTTTCGGTCGAGCTCGTGCTCGTCGGCACGGGTGCGGCTTCGGCCGGCGCGGCGCGCGGCCGTGGTACTCGTCGACGTGCTCGGCGTGGACGCTTCGCCCGGCGCGCCCGCGAGGCTGATCGCCGGCGCGAGCAGCGCAAGCGCGGCGATCAGCACAAGCAGGAGGGCCGGGATTCGCAGTCGTCGGATCATCTGGGTCGCTCAGTTCCCGAGGAGGTAGTTCAGCAGAAGGCCGCCCGCTTCAGAGCCTTCTGAGGAGGGCGAGTAGTAGGTCGTGCCCGCAGTCGAGCCGCCGACCGGTTGCGCGGTCTGGCTGTTGCGCCGCCGAGCGCGTCCGCGCCGAGCGCGCCGCCGCCGAGCAGTTCGCTCGCGCTCGCTTCGGTCTTGCCCGGGTATTTCGCGAGCGCCTCCTGCGGC
The DNA here is from genome assembly GCA_963827105.1 of uncultured Solirubrobacteraceae bacterium. Classification (GTDB taxonomy): domain Bacteria; phylum Actinomycetota; class Thermoleophilia; order Solirubrobacterales; family Solirubrobacteraceae; genus Palsa-744. Next base: position 156,354 of record CAWHAB010000012.1, read on the forward strand.
GTCGCGCCCTCGACGACCGCGAGCGTGCGGGCCATCTCGACGCTCGTCGTGGCGGGATCGATCGGGGCCTTGCTCGACGCCGTCGTCGCCGCGGAGCCGGGGGTGCCCGTGCTGATCAGGTGGTAGGCGCAGCCCAGCTTCGACTGCGTGACTTCGTATTTCAGGCAGGGCCCGTTCGCGACGCCTTCGGTGCGCAGGAAGTGGCCGAGCTGGTCGTAGCCGTTGGCCGCGCCGGCACCGAGGAAGATGAAGTCGAGGAGCCGCTCGAGCCCGCCGGTGTCGCGCAGGCTGGTGAGCAGCGAGGAGAGGTTGCTCCCGAATGGCAGCGCCGCGCCGCCGAGCGTTTTCAGGCGCTTCAGCAGCGGCTTCGTCGCGACCAGCGCGGGGCCTGCCTGCTTGGAGGTCTTGCCGAGATTCGTCGTGAACTTGGCCGAGCTCTGCGAAAACGCGGGCAGCTGCTCGAAGGCCTGATTGATCGCGGGCGCCGCGATCCCGAGATCGGTGAACACCGGGATCGTTTCCTTGGCGAAGCGCTGGATCCGTTCCTGGGAGGGCCCCAGCTGCCTCAGGAAGGCCGGGAATTTGGCGAGGTTTTCTTCCAGCGCGCGCGGGTGGTTGGCGCTCGCCTGGGCGACGGTCGCGCTCTGCGCGAAGAATTCCGCGAACTGCTTGCGCACCCGCGCGAGCGGCTGCAGCGCCTGGTCTGAGTCGACCGCGAGTTTCGCCAGCAGGTGGTTCTGGTTGGCGAGGATCGCGAGCACCTTGTCGAGTTCCTGCAGCGCGGGGTTGGCGCGGCGGATGACGGTGCTGAGGTCGCTGCCGCGCCCGGCGAGCCCGGCGCCGAATTCGTTGATGATGATCGTCAGGCGCTGGCGTTCGGGCAGCCGGTTGATGTCGCCGAGCAGGTCGACGTCGACGGGGCTGTGCGTGTTCTGCACCGGCAGCAGGTACTCGCCTTCGCCTTCGTGCCCGCCCGGGATCTTGTGCAGCGGCGGCGGCAGCGGCGTGCCTTCGACGCGCGGCTGGGTCGGCAGGCAGTCGACGAACTTCTCGCCGATCAGGCCCTGCGGGCGGATCGTGCAGCTCGCGTCCGCGCGGAAGTCCTGGAAGCCGGGGTTGTCGATGTGCAGCACGACCGCGGCCTGTGCCTGTGGAGTCGGCGTGACCGAGCCGACCGTGCCGACCTTGACGCCGCCGATCTTGACGTTCTCACCGCCGATCAGGTTGCCGGCGTCGTCGAAGATCGCCCTCACCGAGTAGCCGCTGTTGGAGCCGCCGGCGGAGGTGCCGAGCAGAGTCAGGGCGATCAGCGCAGCGACGCAGACGGTGCCGACGACGCCGACTCCCGCTCTCCTCCAGCCGAACCTCTCCGTCCTCACCCCAGAAACCTTCCTTGCCGTTCTACAAAGAAGCGGGCGACCCCAGTAGCTCTGGGGTCGCCCGTCCTATTCTGCTCCTGGCGGAGCATACGCCCTCAGGGGCGCGAAACCTGCCACATCGCGTCTACTTCTTTGCACCTCGGGGGCAGGGAGCGTGGTATTCGGCGGTCACGGGCTCCGGTTTTGATTCTTCGCCGTTTTCAGCGAAGATCACTTCGGTCTTCAGCAGCAGGTAGCCCTTGGGGCACTTCTTCGGCACAGTGCCGTAGTAGACCGTCTTCTTGCCTTCCTTGTGCGCAGCGCCGACAACGGTCTTGATCAGTTCGACCGACGCGAACGGCGCGCCCGGGACGGTTTCGACGAGCGGCACCTTGCCCTTGAACTCCGGGCCGAAGCCACCGGCTCCGCCGAGGTTCGAGTAGAGGCCGGTCGAGGGGATTTCCAGCGTCGTCGGCGAGTGGCCGAACGTGAAGAACTCGAGGCCGCCGCCCGGTTTGAAGAAAGCGAACAGTTCCGAGGACTCAGGGACGCGGGTTTTGCCGAACGAGACGACCCCGTTGACGATCCCTTCCGCGTGGCCCGAGGACGTCAGCGGACTCGCGTTCGAGTTCTTGGGGCATGCTTCCGGTTCCTTTTTTTCGAAGATCGTCGCTTCAGGACAGGTCTTGAAGCCCTTCGAGGTGATTTTCGATTCCGGCGGCAGGAAGAAGTTGATGCCGATGACCGGCGGCGGGAAGCCGCCGTATTCGGTGCCGGAGATCGCGTATTCGACGCTCAGGGCCGCGCCGGCGCCGGCGATGTTGCCGGTGCCTTTGAAGCCTTTGATCGGGACTGCGACAGCTTTGAGCTTCACGGTCGGGGCCGCCGCGGCGACGCCCGTCAGCCCCAGTACGGCAAGGCCTAGAACGGCAAGACAGGTGGATGCTCTGCGCATCAATTTCTCTCCCTCTTGTGATGGACAGGTCCGCCTCGATCCGGGTTGATCCGGAGCCATGCCGGTCCGGCGACATCGAGATCCCCGGCTTCGGGCCGGGGAACAGTGGCGTCTCTTCTGCGACTTCTAGCACAACCATATCCGCGGCGTACGGGCCGATCAAGTCGGAACGGACCGCCTCGCCGCGGCGGCTTCGCGCACGAGCCGACCTCGTTTTGCTGGTGTCGAATCACGCGCATGTAGTCCCTCATACCCTCGCGTCGCCGAAAGTCTCGGTATCTGCGCAACACTCAGGCTAAAGTTGAAGGTTAGGCAGGCCCTGCGGAGAGCTCGAACTGGTCTCCGTCGAAGCGCACGCCGACCGGCTCGAGGATCACCTGGCGCGGGCCCGCCTCGACGTGCCCGGCGACGAGCGCGTCGAGCCCCAGCCGCGCCGCGGTGGCGACCACCCGCTCACCCTCGCCGGCCGCGCAGTACAGCGCGTAGCCGCTGCCCATGTTGAACGTCGAGTACGCGGCCTGCGGCTCGAGGCCGGCCTCGCCGACGAGGAACTCGAGCACGACCGGGACGGGCGGAAGCCGCTCGATCCGATACGTGAGCGCAGCCGGCGGGCGCATCAGCTTGAGCAGGCCGTGCCCGGTGACGTGGCTGATGTAGCTGAGAGGGACGTCCTCCGCGATCAGCGCGGCGACGAGCGGCGCATACATCAGCGACGGCTCGAGCAGCGCCTCGCCGAAGCTGACGCCGCTCGCCAGCTCGGTCGCGTAGCCCTCCGGCAGCCGCCCGGCGATCAGGCGCGCAAGCGACGCGCCGTTGGCGTGCAGCCCGCTCGATGCCACGAGCACGATCTCATCGCCCGGCGCGAGATCCTCCCCGAGGATCGGCGCGCGGCCCGCCGCGATCACGCCGACGGCCGCGCCGGCGAGCTCGATCTCGTCCTCGCCGAGCATGCCCGGCAGCGACGGCGACTCGCCTCCGCCCCACACGCAGCCGGCGTCCGCGCAGGCGCTGCGCCAGCCCTCGAGCAGCGCGCTCGCGCGCTCGAGCTCGCCGTACCACTCCGAGGCGCCGGTCGCGAAGTACGCATTGACGACGAGCGGCAGCGCACCGACGCAGCAGAGGTCGTTGAGGATCGCGGCGACCGTGTCATAGGCAACCTCGGCGAAGCGGTTGATGCCCTGGCGCTCGAGCACCTGGCGGGCGATGATCGACTTCGTGCCGAGGCCCTCGACGACGAACGCGAACGCCTGCTCGCCGAGCTCGAATACGAACGCTGGCTCCCCGCGCGAGGCGTCGAGCGCGCGACCGCCCCGCGCCGCGAGCAACGGCGAGGTCGACAGCGCCTTCGCGATCGCCAGGCGCTTGCCGGCATCGAGCGCGTCGTAGTCGACCCCGGCGGCGCGGTAGCTCGCGTCCTGTTCGCTCATCGGCGATGATCCTAAGCCCAATGCCGCGACCGAGGAGAACCGATGGACTTTGAGCCGAGCGAGCGCTGCCGCGAATTCAAGGAGCGCCTCAGCGCGTTCATGGACGAGCACATCTACCCCAGCGAAGCGATCTACGAGCAGCAGATCCGCGAGTCGGGCAACCCGCACCACCAGCCGGCGATCATGGAGGAGCTCAAGAGCCGAGCGCGCGAGGCCGGGCTGTGGAACATGTTCCTGCCCGACGCCGAGCACGGGGCCGGGCTGTCGAACAGCGACTACGCCCCGCTCGCCGAGATCCTCGGGCGCTCGCACATCGCCTCTGAGGCGTGCAACTGCTCGGCGCCGGACACCGGCAACATGGAGGTCCTCAGCCAGTTCGGCACCGACGAGCAGAAGGACCGCTGGTTGCTGCCCCTGCTCGACGGCGAGATCCGCTCGGCGTTCGGCATGACCGAGCCCGACGTCGCGAGCTCCGACGCGACGAACATCTCGATGCGAATCGAGCGCGACGGCGATGACTACGTGCTCAACGGGCGCAAGTGGTGGACCTCCAACGCGCTGCACCCGAACTGCCGGATCATGATCGTGATGGGCAAGACCCAGCCGACGGCGCCGACGTACACGCAGCAGAGCCAGATCCTCGTGCCGATCGACACGCCCGGGGTGACCGTGATGCGCAACCTGCCGGTGTTCGGCTATCAGGACCACGAGGGCCATGCCGAAGTCGACTTCGCCGACGTGCGCGTGCCGGCGTCGAACCTGATCGCCAACGAGGGCGACGGGTTCATGATCGCCCAGGCGCGCCTCGGCCCGGGCCGGATCCACCACTGCATGCGCGCGATCGGCGCGGCCGAGAGGGCGCTCGAGCTGATGTGCATGCGCGCCGTCTCGCGGATCACCTTCGGCCAGCCGATCGCCGCCCGCGGCAACGTCCAGGACTGGATCGCCGAGTCGCGGATCGAAATCGAGATGGCGCGGCTGTTGACGCTGAAGGCGGCATGGCTGATGGACACCGTCGGCAACCGCCAGGCGCGGATGGAGATCTCGGCGATCAAGGTGGCCGCGCCGAATGTCGCGGTGAAGGTCGTCGATCGCGCGATCCAGGTGCACGGCGGCGCCGGCGTCTGCGACGACTTCCCGCTGGCGACGATGTACGCGCACCTGCGCACGCTGCGGCTCGCCGACGGCCCCGACGAGGTCCACAAGCTTGCTCTCGCGCGGCGCGAGCTGGCGCCGTACATGCCGCGCGAGGAGGCTTGAGCCCGCTCGTCTCGGCCGAGCGGCCGGCCACCGGCGAGCCGGGCGGCCTGCTCGTTCTGCACCACGGCCGCGGCACCAGCGAGCGGGACCTGCTGCCGCTCGCTGACGTGCTCGACCCGGCGCGTCGGCTGCTCGTGGTGGCGCCGCGCGCGCCGCTCACACCGGCCGGCACGGCGGGCCATCACTGGTACCTGGTGCCGCGCGTCGGCTACCCCGACCCGGACACCTTCGCCGCCGCCTACCGCGCGCTCGGCGACTTCCACGATCAGCTCTGGCTGAGCACGGGGATCGAGCCGCGGCGGACGATCCTCGGCGGTTTCTCGATGGGCTCGGTGATGAGCTACGCGCTCGGGCTCGGCAGCGGACGCCCCGCACCCGCGGGCATCCTCGCCTTCTCGGGTTTCCTGCCGACGGTCGCGAGCTGGAAGCCGGCGCTCGCCGCGCAGGCGGCGTTCATCGCCCACGGGACGCGCGATCAGGTGATCGACGTCGGCTTCGGTCGCGCCGCCGCCGAACGGCTGCGCGACGGCGGCCTGCGCGTCGAGTACCGCGAGTCCGATGTCGCCCATGAGATCGATCCGGCGCAGCTGCCGCACGCCCGCGCCTGGATCGACGCGACGCTCGCCGCCGGCGCGCCTGCGCCCGCGTAGACAAGGCCGACACGAGCACATAGGGTTGGCGGGCGCGCGTGAGCATCTCGATCAACCACCACCGCCAGGGCGAGGGCCCACCGCTGATCCTGCTCCACGGAATCGGCCACCATTGGCAGGCGTGGCGACCGGTGATCGATCAGCTCGCGGCTGATTTCGACGTGATCGCGTGCGACTCCCCCGGCTTCGGCCGCTCGGCGCCGCTGCCGGCCGGCCTCGAGCCGACGATCGCCTCCTACGTCGACGCATTCGAGTGGTTCTTCGCCGAGCTCGGCATCGAGCGCCCGCACGTCGCGGGCAACTCGATGGGCGGCGCGATCGCGCTCGAGCTCGCTCGGCGGCGCGCGATCAGCTCGGCCAGTGCGTTCTCGCCCGCGGGCTTCTGGACAAGCGCCGAGCTGCACTTCTGCCAGCTGTCGCTGCGGGCGCTCGGCGGGATCCCGACGGTCGCCCGCCCGGCCGTCGAGGCGCTCGCGCGCACCGGCCCGGGACGCACCGCGGTGTTCTTCCAGACCTTCGGCTACCCGTCCCGGATGCCGGCGCACGAGGCCGTCGCGACGCTCCGCGACGCGTGGGCCGCACCGGCATTCAGCGCGACCGTCGAGGCCCTTCGCCAATATCGCTTCGGCTCGCCCGAGCAGCTGCGCAGCACGCCCGTGACGATCGCCTGGGGCGCGCGCGACCTGCTGCTCCCCTACCGCCTGCAGGCGCCGCGCGCGCGCCGGATGCTGCCCTGGGCGACGCACGTCACGCTCGATGCGGGACACGTGCCGTTCTTCGACGCGCCGCATGCGGTCGCGTCGCTGATCGGCGGCGGCGCTCGCACGGCGACCGCCGCCGGCAGGCGTCCCTCGCCCAGCGCCTAGCGTCTCCGCCGCGCGGCGCCCAGCGCCCGCTGCACGCCGCGCCGCTTTGACGCGCGCGCGCCGGACGCCCCCTGCGCAGCGGTGTAACGGACCGCGGCCTGCGCGGACTGAACGGTGCACGTCAACCCCGACCTCAGGAGAACACGCCATGAGAGCAACGACACGCATCGGGCTGGCGACGGCGCTCGCCGTCGCCGCGCTGGCCGCGATCGGCGGAGCCGCGCCTGCGTTCGCGGCCGGCACGAACCACGCCGTCTTCGTCCAGACCGACAACACGAAAGGCAACCAGGTCGTCGTGTATGACCGCGCCGCCGACGGCACGCTGACGCAGGCCGGCATCTACGGCACGGGCGGTCTCGGTGGCGAACTCGAAGGGTCCGTCGTCGACCATCTCGCCTCACAGGGCTCGCTCACCTATGACAAGGACAACGGCCTGCTCTACGCCGTCAACGCCGGCAGCAACACGATCTCCGTGTTCGCCGTCTTCGGCGAGCGTCTCGCGCTGCGCCAGGTGATCGCCTCGGGCGGCACGTTCCCGGTCAGCATCGCCGTGCACGAGGGCACCGTCTACGTGCTCAACGGGCTCGACGGCGGCTCGGTCCAGGGCTTCGCCGTCGCGGCCGGCCGACTGGTGCCGCTCGCGGGCTCCCACCGCGCGCTCGGCCTGAACCCGACCGAAGGCCCCCAGTTCACGCACACACCGGGCACCGTCGTGTTCTCGCCCAACGGCTCACAGCTGATCGTCACGACCAAGGCGAACGGCAACGACATCGACGTGTTCGGCGTCGAACCCGGCGGTGGCCTGTCCCCCTCGCCGGTCGTCAACCCCGAGCCTGGAACGGTTCCGTTCGCGATCGTGTTCGACCGGCAGGGCCACCTGATCCTCGCCGAGAGCGCGGGCGCGCTCGCGAGCTTTCAGCTCGACGAAAACGGCACGGTGGCGCAGCTCGACGTCGTCCCGTCGAGCCAGATCGCGACCTGCTGGGTGGTCGAGGCGCGTGGGCACTTCTACACCTCCAACCCCGGCAGCGCGTCATTGAGCACGTTCCAGTCGAGCGTTCAGGGCCAGCTGCTGACGCTGCTCGGTGACACGCCGACCGACGGCGGCACGGTCGATGCGGCCGCCTCCGCGGATGGACACTTCCTCTATGTCCAGACGGGCGCGGAAGGCAACGTCGACGAGTTCTCAGTCGGCAGCAAGGGTGAACTGGGCAAAGTCGGATCGGTGACCGTGCCCGGCGCGATCGGCGGAGAGGGCATCGCCGCCGGCTAGCGGAAACCAAGCCAGGCGGGCTACGGCGCCCACGCGGGCGCCGTAGCCTGCACTGCGACAAATGAACGGTATGAACCGTGCACTCCCTCTCCTCTCAGGCTCTCCCGCGTGCGCGTGGGACTGAGCGCCGCGATCCTGCCGCGCCGCAGCCGCGGCCGTGCGAGCGCGCTCGACGCGGATGCCGAGCTGGTCGCGGAGCTGCGCGCAGGCGAGGAGCAGGCGTTCGTCCAGCTCGTCGCGCGCCATCACGCGGCGATGCTGCGGCTCGCGCGCTCGATCGTGTCGAGCAACGCCGTCGCGGAGGAGGTCGTGCAGGACACCTGGGTCGGCGTCCTGCGCGGTATCGACGGCTTCGCCGGGCGCTCCTCGTTCAAGACCTGGCTGCTGCACATCCTCGTCAACCGCGCGCGGAGCACGAGCGTGCGTGAGCATCGCAGCATCGCGATCGGGGACGCCGGCCCGGTGGTTGACCGGTCTCGCTTCGACGCGTCCGGGGCATGGATGTCGCCGCCCCAGCACTGGGTCGAGGACAGCGACGACCGGATGCTCGCCGAGGGCTTGGCCGGCCACATCCGCAGCACTCTCGACGAGCTCCCGCCACGCCAGCGGGAGGTTGTGATGCTGCGCGACATCGACGGGCTGACGGGCAGCGAGGTCTGCCACGTGCTCGAGATCAGCGACGCCAACCAGAGGGTTCTGCTGCATCGGGGACGCAGCCGCCTGCGGCAGGCGCTGGAATCCGAATTGGGGGGAACATGAGATTGCTTGGGCGCCGTGAGGACCTCGTCTGCCGGCAGGTCGTCGAGCTCGTCACCGACTACCTCGAGGGCGCGCTGTCGCGCTCCGAGCGCCGCCGCTTCGAGGCACATCTCGCCGACTGCGAGCACTGCAGCGAGTATCTCGAGCAGATGCGCGCGACGATCCGCCTCACGGGCCGCCTGCAGGCGGAGGATCTGACCCCGGAGATGCGCGCGGAGTTCTCGACGCTTTACCGGCGCTGGCGCGACGGCGCCGACTGAACCGCGCAGCGCAGCCCGACGGCTTCGCGCTGAGCAGCGCGTACGTCCTCATCACGCTGCGCCGCTCGTAGGCGATCAGCGCTGAGAAGCCCTCGATCGGGTGAAGGTGTTCACCGAAATCCCCGGCTCGCTAGTACATCTGTCCAAGTTCCCCACAACTGCTGATCGACGGCGCACACTACCGACCTCGACCAATCAAAACTGAAAAGGGCAAACCCGTCGCGAGACGGGGGCGCAAAGTCAGGGATCTCGATGAGATAGCTCGACCGCCAGTAGACGCCGTGGAGGGCTATCGTGTTTTCTCATCCGTCGCAGTACCGGCCGCAGAGCTGTCAGGAGCCGCTCGCCGCCAAGCCGCAGGCGCTCAATGCCGGCACGCTCGAGGAGGATGGCTATTCACTCATTGAGCTGCTGGTTGTGATCCTGATCCTCGGGGTGCTCTCGGCGATCGCGATCCCGTCGTTTCTAAGCCAGCAGACCAAGGGCTACGACGTGCAGGCAAAGTCGCTCGCCCGCAATGCGGAGACGACCGCCGAGGCGATCGCGAGCGAGCACGACGGCCTCTACCAGGAAGTCTCCGAAAGCAGCATTCACGCCGAGGAACCGTCGATTCCGATCGTCGCCAACGGCAAGGAAGCGTATCTCAGCAAGGTCATCGCCAGCGCCAGTGAATACAAGATCACGACGAAAGCATCGAACGGTGATGAACTGACGATCAGCCGCAACGCGGCGGGCGAAATCAGCCGCGAATGTGTGAGCCCGAGCACCAAAACGGGCTGCGATGGGGGCGAAACGTCCAGCTGGTAGGGCGGCTTGGACGTATGAACCGCGAGTGCCGCCGGCCGAGGGGGAGGCCGTGGCGGACGCGCGCCTGCGTTGCGCGGCTCCGGGGGAGCCGCGCAACGTGGCAGTCAGCCGGCGGCGGGCCCACGCCCGCCGCCGGCTCAGCTGCAGTTGAGCGGGAAGTCCGTGCCCTCGACCGCAAATGAGGACCCCGGGCGCGACATCTGGAAGTACGGCGTCAGCGACAGGTGCCAGCCGTCGAACTCGTGCATCCGCAGGAACGGGTGCGCGACGCCGTGGCAGCCGTACAGCTCGGCGCCGTGGTCGTCGCTGTTCTCCCAGCGAAACAGCGCGAGCGCGACCGGGCAGGCACGGCGGCTGCCGATGTTGTGCAGTTTGAACACTTCGACCCCGGTCATCACCGGATGCTGGCACTCGACCGCCGCGAACGCGCCGGCGCGCGCCGGCAGCAGCGAGGCCGGCGCGAGCGCGGCGAGCGCGCCCGCGACGCAGGCCCAGCGGGATATCGGAGCAGCGAACGCGTTCATCTGGTGAGCCTTTCTGTTCGGCGTCGGCGGAGGGCCGACGCAGCTGCCTGGCGCGACTCTAGCGGCGCCGGCCGCCGTGCGCTGCGCTAGCGTTTCCGGGCTGTGGCGGTGACCGGACGGCCAGTTGTCGGGGAGCGATCCGCCCGGCACGTGCGATGGTGGGCGCTCGGCGCCGTCGCGGCCGTGCTGCTGTTCGCGGCCGCCGCGCGGCGCCTGGCGAGCGAGAGCGCGCCGCCGCTCGTGATCGATCGCACCGTGGCGCGCTACGTGCGCCTGCCCGGCACATTCCCGGTGCTCGCATGGCCGCGCACGGGCCAGGCGGCGATCGAGGTCGAGGGGGTCGGCGGCGCGGGCACCTCCGGCGGGCACACGCCGGTGCCGATCGCGAGCGTCGCGAAGATCATGACCGCCTACCTGACGCTCGCCGAGCATCCGCTCGCAGCGGGCGAGAACGGCTTTCAGATGACGATCACCGCAGCGGATGTCGCCGAACAGCAGCAGCGCGCGGCGCTCGGCCAATCGACGCTCGCGGTCAGAGCCGGCGAGCGGCTCACCGAGCGTGAGGCGCTCGAGGCGCTGCTGCTGCCCTCGGCGAACAACATCGCCGCGCTGCTCGCAGCCCATGAGCGCGGCGGCACGGCGGCGTTCGTGGCACACATGAACGCGACGGCTTCCGGCCTCGGGATGAGCTCGACGCGCTATACCGACCCGAGCGGCTTCGACGACGAAACCGTCTCGACGGCAGCCGACCAGCTGAAGCTCGCGAGCGTCGCGATGCGCGGGCCGGCATTCGCCGCGATCGTCGCGAAGCCGGCCGTCGAGTTGCCGCTGGTCGGCCGCGTCGCCAACTACGACGGCCTCGTCGGGCACGACGGCTACGTCGGCGTCAAGACCGGCTCGGACCGCGCCGCCGGCGGCTGCCTGGTGTTCGCCAAGCGCGTCCTCATCGACGGTCGTCGCGTGACCGTGCTCGGCGCGGTGCTCGGCCAGCGCGAAGGCTCGCTGATCGAAGCCGCCCTCACCAGCGCGATGCGACTGGGCGACTCGGCCGCCGCGGCATTGCGCTCGGAGACGGCGCTGCCCGCCGGCACGACCGTGCTCAGCGCGAGCGCGAGCGATCGGCGCGCGACGACCGCGGTCACCTCCGCCCCTCTGACCGCGATCGGCTGGGGCGGGCTCAGCGTGCCGGTCCATCTGCTGCTGCGCCCGGCGATGGCGCAACTGTCGGCCGGTGATCGGATGGCGACCGTCACACTCGGCGCCGCGAGCCCCCGCAGCGTCGGCGCGCTGGCAACGCGCACGGTCGCCGGGCCGTCGCTCGCATGGCGACTGCAGCACGCGCTGTGAGACCGCCGTGGAGCAGCGGCAGCGCATGTGTGCCGCACTCGCCCTTCGGCCCTTGACATGTGACCATATGGTCACGTAAAGTGTCGGGCGTGGACGTGGTGTTCAAGGCGCTCGCCGATCCGACCCGCCGGCAACTGCTCGACGAACTGTTCGAGCGCGACGGGCAGACGCTGAGTGCGCTCGAGCAACGGCTGCCGATGACGCGCTTCGGCGTGATGAAGCACCTGCGGGTGCTCGAGGAGGCCGGGCTCGTGCTCACGCAGCGGCGCGGCCGCGAGAAGCTCCACTTCCTCAACCCCGTCCCGATCAGGCTTGCCCACGACCGCTGGGTGAGCAAATACGCAGAGCCCTGGGCCGCGGGCCTCAGCGAGCTCAAGAACCAACTGGAGGCGAAGATGCAGCGTGTATTCGAGATCTACATCAAGACGACCCCGGAGCGACTGTGGCAGGCGATCACCGACCCGACGATGCGGAGCACATACAACTTCGGCGTCGCGGTCGACTCCAACTGGACGACCGGCTCGCGCTACGTCGGCGGGCACCCCGCGAGCGGCGCCCGCCTGCTCGAGGGCGAGAACATCGAGGTCGACCCGCCGCGCCGGCTCGTTCAGAGCTTCACCGCGCTGTGGAGCGAGGACGTCGAGAGCGAAGGCAGCTCACGCGTGACATGGGAGATCGAGCCGGTCGGCGATTCCTGCCGGCTGCTGCTGACCCACGATCAGCTGCGCGAGGGCGCCAACGAGGAACTGTATGGCGGCTGGCCGATGATCCTCTCGGGCCTGAAGACGCTGCTCGAGACTGGCGAGTCGCTGACGACGCCGGGCTCGCTGATGTATACCGGGCAGTAGGCCGCCGGGCGACGGGCAGCGCGATCGGTGCCGCGAGGGCATGGGCGGCGGAGAAGGCCGCGGTGCCCTACCCCGCCGCGGCGCGCCCGCGCCGGCGTGTGAGCTCGCCGACGAGCGCCGCGATCGAGCGCTCGAGCTGCTCGATGCTCGCGTCTTCGACACGGCCGACCCCCACGACGCGGTTGAGCCAGGCGTTGATCTCGCGGTGCGCGCGACCATCGCGACGGTGCAGTTCGCCGACGAGACGGCCTCGCTCCCGGCGCAGCTCCTCGCGACGCTCATACGTGGCGGGCGGCGCCGGCTCGGGTCGGGACAACGCGCCACCGGCGATCTCCGGGGCCGCCTGCGGGGCACCGAACAGCGTCATCTGCGCCGCGAACTCAGCGCTCAGCGGCACGAACTCAGCCGACGGAGAGGGCTCGCTCGCGCGCCGCTCGGCGGGCTCCTCAAACTCGGCCTCGCCGGCGCGCAGCGCATGGCGCAACTCGCGCTCGACGTCCGCAGCGTGCGCGCGCAGCGTCTGGTCGGCCGGCAGGTACAGCCAGCTCGGCTCGGCGCCCGCGCCCGGGATCGTGCGCACGAAGCGCCCGACGATCTGGCGAAAGATCAGCGGCGTCTTCGCCGCCGTCGCGTAGACGCCGACGCGCAGCCGCGGGATGTCGACGCCCTCGGAGACCATGTTGACGGCGACGATCCACGGCTCGCGCGAGCCGCGGAAGTCGGCCAGCTTGCGTGCGGCGTTGGCCTCGGTGTGGAGCACGACGAGCGGCGCGCGGCCGGTCACCTCCGCGAGCAGCTTGGCGATCCTGCGCGCGTGCGTCGCGTCGGCGGCGACCGCCAGGCCACCGGCGTCGCGATCGGCTCCGCCGCGCAGCGCGCACAGCTTCGCATCGGCCTCGCGCAGGATCCGCGGCAGGCCGTCCGGGAGGTCCGTCGAGATCGCCGTGCGATAGCGACGGCTCGCCTCGCGCGGCGTCAGCACCGTCTCGAAGGAGGATTCGATCACGTCCTCGCCGCTGCGCCACGACAGCGTCCCGTCGAACGTGACGAACGCGACCGGACGGCAGATGCGGTCGGCGACCGCCTCGGCGTAGGTGTAGGAGACGTCCGGGACGACGAGACCATCGCGGTCGTAGCGCACCCCCGGGATCGGTGTCGCGTCGGAGCGAAACGGCGTGCCCGACAGCAGCAGCCAGCGCCGCGCCGCCGTGAACGCGCGGCGAAAGCCCGCCCCCCAGGCGAGGTCCTCGCCGAGGTGATGGGCCTCATCGACGATCACGAGCGTATCCGCGCGGACCTTCGCCGCCCAACCGGCGGGATCGGCGGCAACGCGGGCGTACGTGACAGCGACACCATCGAAGTCCCGCGGCGGCTGCGGTCCCTCGGCGTCGGGCTGCAGCTGCACGCCGAGGGCCGCCGCCGCGGTCGCCCACTGGCGCGTCAGCGGCGTCGTCGGGCACAGCACGACGACACGCCCGACGGCGTCGCCGGCGAGCAGCCGTTTCGCGAGCTCGAGCGCCGGGCGCGTCTTGCCGGCGCCCGGCGCCGCCGAGATCAGGAACGGGCCCTCCTGCCAGTCGGCGAGGCGAGCGAGCGCGTGCAGTTGCCAGGCACGCAGCGATGTCGAGGAGGAGCGCGTCAAAGAGCCCGGCATCCTGCGGCACGCGACGGACGGATCGCCCGCCTCGATCGCACGCGCCGGCGCGGGGCTCGGCGCGAGCCGCCGGCGCACGTGCGCCTGTGAACGCGTGCCCGGCCCACCCTGGTAGGGTCGCCGCCGTGCGCAGGATCGCAACAGCAGTCGTCTTGCTCGCGCTCCTGCTCGTGGCGCTGCCGACGGGCACCGCCGGTGCGACCTGCTACCGCGTGTCAGCGGGCAAAGGCACCGACTGCTTCGGCAAGTCCCACGAACCGCGCACGATGAAGCTCGACATCATCGATGACGGCGAATACGTGTTCGGCCGCGAACAGAGCGGCGTCGCGGAAAACGCGTCGTGCGCGAGCGCGACCGACACCGCGCCCGTCGGCGCGACGTCCAGCCTGCACGTCTCGTTCAAGCTCGTGTGGCGCGACGTCGTCATCCCGCTCGGCCCGGTGCGCGGCGCGCGTCACGTCGCGACCTACGAGAGCCAGCCCGACGAAGACATCGGCGGGACCTTCAGCTTCTCGGGGTTCGACTCCAGCGAACAGTGCGCCCCGGTCCGCTGGAGCTGCTCGGGCGCATTCAAGGTGACGGACCCGATCAGCAGCCTGCTGTTCGTGAACATGCCCAACCTGAGCACACCCGACCCCAACCACGTGAACGTCGAAATCACGCCCGTCGCGATCCCCACCCAGGGGATAACCGCCTCCCCCTCGAGCTGCCTCGACGACGACAACCCGCCGGCCACGCACACCTTCGAAACCGCCTTCGGCGGTGAGATCCGCGCGCCGGACACGCTGCTGTCGCTGGACGTGGCCCGCTCCGGCCACAGCGTCGGCTCCTACGCGTTCGCCAAAGGCGCCGTGCCCGACCACGTCGCGCTCCCAACCAGCTTCCTGACCGACTGCAGCGAACCCGCCCTGACGTGCAAGCAGGCGTGGGATCCGCCCAGCGCGGGTGCGACGGCAGGTCGGGAGCAGGTGTCCGTCGAGCGCGTCAGCCTGCACAGCTGAGGGCGATCAGCGTGCGCGCCGCGGCCGTGCTCAGCGGCCGAGCGCGCTGTCCGGCGGGCCGTGCGCCCACGACGGCTCGAGTGGGGCGAAGCGCAACAGCGCCCGCCACGTCGCCGCGCCGAGAACGCCGGTGCGCGGCAGGTGATGACGCGACTGGAAGGCGGCGACCGCGTCGGCGGTGAGCGCACCGTAGAAGCCGCCGACCGGCAGGTGCGCTCCAGCGGCCTTGAGCCGCTCCTGCGCCTCGACCACCTCGTCGCCGTCGGCGCCCGCGCGCACGGTGGGCAGCGCGGTCGCGCGGCGCGCGAGCGGCGTCAGCGGAGCGGCGAGCGCGCCCAACTCCTGCGGCTCGGCGACATCGAGATCGAAGAAGCTCACGCCGGGCGCCCCGTACGCGCCGGCCAGCGCACGAAAGCGCAGCAGTTCCGCGGGCGCGGGTGAGTCCGCGAGCTGTCCGACCGGCAGGATCGGGCGACCATAGAGCGCGTTCGCCCCGATCGTCGCGGCGTACGCGCGGTCGACGCTGACGCCGAGTTCGAGCCAGTACATCTGCGGCAGATCGACGTTGAAGCCCCCCGGCCCGAGGAACACCGAATAGGGAAACGTCGGATGCTCGGCGACCTCCGCCTGCCCGGCGAGGCCGATCGGAAAGCCGCCGCCGAGCTGCGCGCGCAGCGTGCGCACATACTGCTGTGCGGCCGTGTAACGGGCGTCGTACTGGCCCTCGGCGTCGACGACGAGGCACTGCGCGCCGTCGCGCACGGCGCCGACCGCCGCGGCGGCCTCGGCGGTGACGTCTTCGCCGTAGGCAAACGTCCATGCGCATACCGTCGCTCCCTCGCCGCGCAGCGCCGCGACGAGCACCGCCGAGAACTGCTGCTCCGCGGTCGGACCGTCGGCGGCCTTGATGTACAGCGTCCTCACGCCGGCCGCGGACGCCGCGGAGAGCAGTTGCGCGGAGCTCTCGCCGGCGGCGACTTCCCTGACCCACAGGGCGGTGCCGGAGAACGGCGACGCCGCGGATGCGCACGCGCCCACGAGCAGACCGGCGGGCAGAAGCACGAGCGCAAGCGCGAGTCTCCTCAGCGGCGTCGGTCGACTTGGCGCGCGCACGAACTTCATCCTAGGATCGTCACGTGCAGCGGCCATTGCACGTGATGGAAATCGCCCACGTACGACGCCCCTGCACACTAGAATCGTTGACAGATGTCATATGGCATCGGATTCGACCAGAGGGGGCATTATGAGAGGCACAGGCAGCGCTCTGTTCGTCGGCATCCTGCTGATCGTCGCGGGCGTGCTCAACGTCGTCTACGGGATCGCCGCGGTCGGCGAATCGCATTTCTACGTCGCCGAAGTGCACTACGTGTTTTCGGACCTGAAAACGTGGGGATGGATCACGATCATTCTCGGCATCATCCAGCTAACCGGAGCGTTCTCGCTGTTCGCGGGCAACATCTACGGGCGCGTGATCGGCCTGATCGCCGCCACGCTCGGCGCGATCGGCGCGCTGTTTAACATCGGCAGCGGCTCCTCGCCGTGGTGGTCGCTCGCCGTCTTCGCGGTCTGCGTGATCGTGATCCACGGCCTCGTCGTGCTCGGCGAGCCCGAGCAGGTCTGAGCGCAATCGCGGGGGTCCGGCATCGCTCCGGCCCCCCGCGTGATGTTTCGGAGTCGCATTCGCGTCGGGATCTCGCCGCCGACGCCGCAGACGCTAGGGTGCCTGCGCCCGACTGAGCGGCGAATTCAGGAGAGGACGCGATGATCGATCGAGCCGAGGAAGGTCGTGGCCCGGCGCCTGTGAGCACCGCTGCCGACGCGCCGGCAGCGGCGAGCGAGCCGCAGCGCGCGGGCCTCGTGCTGGTGACGCTGATCCTCGTCGCGGCCGTCGCCAACCTCAACCTCACGGTCGCCAACACGGCGCTGCCCGATATCGGCAAGGCGTTCAACGCCTCACAGACGGCGCTCGACCTGATCGCCGTCGGCTTCTCGCTGGGGCTCGCCGCCTCGGTGCTCTACCTGGGGGCGCTCGGCGACCGCTACGGGCGCAAGCTGATGCTCGTGCTCGGCACGGCGCTGTCGATCCCGGCGGCGATCCTGGCTGCGACCGCGTCGAGCGTCGGTGTGCTGATCGGGGCGAGGATCTTCGGCGGCCTCGCCGCCGGCATGGCGTTCCCGACGACGCTCGCGCTGATCACCGCGCTGTGGTCCGCCCGCGCGCGCACCAAACCGATCGCGCTGTGGTCGGGAGTCGGCGCATCGATGTCGGCGCTCGGCCCGCTGCTGTCGGGGGCGGTGCTGCTGCACCATCACTGGGGCTCGGTGTTCCTGATCACGCTGCCGTTCGCCGCGATCGCGCTGGTGATGGCGATCGTGCTCGTGCCGGCTCACGTCAACGAGACCTCCACGCCGGTCGACAACCTCGGCGGAATCCTCTCGATCGTGATGGTCGCCGCGCTGATACTCGCGATCAACTTCGCGCCGGTCCCGGGGAAGGGCACGATCACGCTCGTGCTCGCGGGGGTCACGGTCGTCGCGGTGATCGGCTTCCTCCGGCGCGAGCGACGGGCGAAGTTCCCGCTGTATGACCTAGCTGTCGCCGCGCGGCGCGTGTTCTGGGTCGCGGCGGTCGGCGGGATCGTCGTGTTCGGCAGCCTGATGGGGGCGATCTTCGTCGGGCAGCAGTTCCTGCAGAACGTGCTGCACTACTCGACGCTCGGCGCCGGCGCCTCGATCCTGCCGGCCGCGTTCTTCCTGGTCGCGATCGCGCCACGCTCGGCGAAGCTCGTCGAGACACGCGGCGCGCGCTTCACGCTGCTGCTCGGCTACTGCTTCTGCCTGCTCGGGTTCATCACGATGCTGCTGTTGTGGAAGGTCGGGATCCCCTACTGGAAGGTCGGGCTCGCGTACGCATTCATCGGCGCCGGCGTCGGCTTCGCGGGAACGCCGGCGTCGCACGCGCTGACGGGATCGGTGCCTGTCAGGAAGGCGGGGATGGCCTCGGGCACCTCCGACCTGCAACGCGATCTCGGCGGCGCGATCATGCAGTCGATCATGGGGGCGCTGCTGACGGCGGGCTTCGCGAGCTCGATCTCGAAGGCGATCAGCTCCGCGCCGAACAGTTCGCTGATCACGAGCAACGTCGAAAACGCCCTCACGAAGTCGTTCTCGAGCGCCGAAGCCGTCGCCAGCCAGTACCCGCACTACTCCAGCGCGATCACCGCCGCCGCGCAGTCCTCGTTCGTCTCCGGCTCAAACTGGGCGTACGCGGCCGGAGCGATCGCGATCGTGTTCGGCGCCGGGTTGATCCATTTCTGCTTTCCCGGCAAGGACGCGGAGCAGCGGCTGCTCGCCGAATACCAGGCGCACGACGCCTAGCGCGGCTCGATGCCCGAGATGATCGGTTGATGTGAGCGGCTACCTCGAGGTGCCGGACGGCTGGGAGCGGGTCTCGGCCGAAGGGCCCGGCTCGTTCGTCACGAGCGAGCTGGTGCGCGCACCTGACGGCAGCGAGGTGCGCTGGCACTCGCGCGCACACCGCAAGGCGCACCGCACGAGCGCCGACGGCGGTCGGCACGAACCGACGTGGTGGCGGCCGCATCGCGCAAGCTGGTGGATGGCCGTCCTGTTCGCGCTCGGCTCGCTGTGCTTCGCCGTCGCCGCAGTCGCCGCGCAGTGGGCGTCGAGCCCGCGCTCGTGGATCGGCGCGACGTTCTTCGTCGGCTCGCTGCTGTTCACGACCGCTGCCTACCTGCAGTACTCCGAGGCGGTCAACGTCGAGCACCGCCTGACCGACCGCGGGCGGCGATCGCGCTGGCGACCGGCCTCATGGGAACCACGCCGGATCGACTGGCTGGCCGCATCGGTGCAGCTGGTGGGCACGGTGTTCTTCAACATCAGCACGTTCGCCGCGCTCAATCACAGCCTCGACACGCACCAGATCAACGCCCGCGTGTGGGGCCCTGACATGTTCGGCTCGGCCTGCTTTCTGATCGCGAGCGAGCTCGCCTTCGCCGAGGTCTGCCACCGCTGGGTCGGCTTTCTGCCCGACTCGCTTCCGTGGCGGATCGTCGCGCTCAACCTGCTCGGCTCGATCGCCTTCGGCCTCGCCGCGATCGCATCGCTGATCGAGCCCTCGAGCGGCGAGCAGATCAGCACGCGGCTGGCCAACGCCGGCACGTCGATCGGCGGCCTCTGCTTCCTGGTCGCGGCACTCGCGCTGATGCCCGAGGCGAGCGCCGAGGAGCGCTCCGCGGCGCTCGCCGAGCGTCCCCTGCCGCCCCCGTCCTAGCTCTGCGCCGAGCGCGATCTCATGCCTATAATCGCGACCCTTGATCTCGTGAATGCACCGGCCGGGATCAGCCATCGCGGTTTCGGCGCCGTGACCCAGAGGAGGCACCTGCATGACCCCTGACGCGCACCGTTCCGCCATGGCCAAGCCCGAGCTGACCAGCGAGCAGATCGAGCGGGAGGGGAGCTCCTTCGGAAATCGCTTCCTGCTCGAGCCGGCTCCCGACAATGCGCTGCCGAAGACCGGCATGCCGTCCGAGGACGCGATGCGTCTGGTCGGCGAGGAGATCCTGCTCGACGGGCTGCCGATGCGCAACCTCGCCACGTTCGTGACGACGTGGATGGAGCCCGAGGCCGTCCGCCTGATCGAGGCCAGCCTGCACACGAACTTCATCGACCACGCCGAGTACCCGCAGACAGCGGAGATCGAGCAGCGCTGCATCCGCATGATCGCCGACCTGTTCAATGCTCCGGGCGAGACCACCGGGGCGCGCACGCAGGGCTCATCAGAGGCGATCATGCTCGGGGCGCTGTCGCTGAAGTGGAAGTGGCGCGCGCGCCGCGAGGCCGCCGGCAAGTCCTTCGATCGACCCAACCTCGTGTTCGGCGGCGACGTGCACGTCGTGTGGGAGAAGTTCTGCCGCTACTTCGACGTCGAACCGCGGATCGTCCCGCTGGCGAAGGACAAGTACACGATCGGCCCCGAGGACGTGGAGCCTCACGTCGACGAGAACACGATCGGCGTGGCGGCCGTGCTGGGCACGACGTTCACCGGGCACGCCGATGACATCGGCGGCATCAACGATTTCCTCGTCAAGCTCAAGAACGAGCAGGGCCTGGACGTGCCGTTGCACGTCGATGCCGCGAGCGGCGGCTTCGTGTGGCCGTTCCTCTACCCCCATTCCGAGTGGGACTTCCGCCTCGAGCAGGTTCGCTCGATCAACGTCTCCGGGCACAAGTTCGGGCTCGTCTACCCGGGCATCGGCTGGCTCGTATTCCGGACCAAGGACGACCTGCCAGAGGATCTCGTGTTCTATGAGAACTACCTGGGCAAGCGCGATGCGACATTCACGCTGAACTTCTCGACCGGCTCGTCGATGGTGCTCGCCCAGTACTACAACTTCGTACGCTACGGCCACGACGGCTACCGCTACATCATGGAGACGATGCAGTACAACGCGCGCACGCTCGTCAAAGAGGTCGCGGGCTGCGGCGAATTCGAACTGATCGGCGATGAGGACGAGGAGCAGCTGCCGCTGGTCGCGTTCAAACTCACGGCCGGGCACAACTTCGACGAGTTCGATGTTGCCTCGCAGCTCGCCGCCGAGCGGGGCTGGATGGTGCCCGCGTACACGCTCCCGCCGAACGCCGAACACGTAAAGATCATGCGCGCGCTCGTCAAGCAGACGCTCGGGCACTCGCTCGTGCAAACGCTCGGCAAAGACATCGTCGAAGCCTGCGAGACGCTCAAGGTCAAGGGTGGCCTGCACCCCGAGGACCGCAAGCGCGTAAAGACCAACACCGGGTTCTAGCCGAGCGGCTGCCGCCGCCCGTCTCCGCGCACTACAGAGGGTCGGCCGGCGCCGGCCTGCGGCGCAGGTTCGCGACGAGCAGCGACACGACCGTCACCAGATAGATCTGGCCGAGCAGCGCCTCGAACACCGACAGTGTGTGGCCGAGGTTGCTGCGCGCGACGAAGTCGCCGTAGCCCGCGGTGGTGAGCGTCGTGAAGCTGAAATACAGGCAGTTCGAGATGCTCGCCGGCTGGCCGCCGGCGAAGAACGGTGCGCCGCCGAGGTGATTGATCGAGCCGTAGAGGAAGGCGAAGAACATGCCGAGCAGCAGGTACACGCAGATCACGCCGAGGACCGCCTCGAGGGTCACGGCTTGGCGCGCGCGCAGCGTGCGCAGCACGCCGACGATGATCGCAGGCGGCGCGAGCGCGACAAGCAGCGCGTTCGCGATCCGCGAGGCGCCGCCGCCGTAGCTGCCGCTGAGCGCTTCGATGACGCTCGCGAGGATCAGCACAGAGACGATCACCGCGGCCGGCAGGAACACGCTGCGTTTGACTTCCGAGACCCGCAGCGCGAACAGCAGCGTCAGCCCAAGCAGCGCGCTGACGATGATCTGCTCCGCCTTGCCCGGCTCGGCGATGCCCTGCACTCCGAACGCGAGGATGATCGCGGCGAGCAGCACCCCGTAGCGCTCCCGGCGCTCGCTGCTCGTCGACTCGAGACCAGCGTCGGCTTCCTGTTTGGTTCTGGTCATGTCGACTGCGGCGCGTCCCGACGCGAGCGACCCCAGGCCTTCGCATCGGAGCCCGACCCGTGCGCGCAGCATGCCAGCCGCGGCGGATGTCGCCGCGCGCCTGCGCCCGCGATCGGCACGCCGTGCTGCGCCCTGCGGCCGGTCGCGGGCGCGCGCATGAGGCGGCTGCCCGATGACCCGGCCACCCCCGGGGGGACAGAGGCGGGCGGGTCACTGGAACAGTCCAACCCTGAGCGATCCCTCTGCGCTCGTGGGCCGGGCAGAGCGGCGCGAGACCGCCAAGGCCTCGCAGCCGCACCGCCGACTTGCGCGCGGCGCGTCGTCTCCGTGGGCCACTCCGTCAACCCGGCGACGCTGCCGGCGCTCCCCTTGTCAGCGTTACGAACATGCTCGCGACTGAAGCGGGAGATGTCGATACCGCAGTTGCGGGATTCAGCACAGCCGCGCCGCAGAGCGACCCCTTCCGGGTCATTGATCCTGGGCCCAGCAGGTCGGCCAGGCGATGCACAGCAGCCGCGAGAGCAGCTGGTCGCGCTGCTCATCGCTGCGCTCGTGGATGTCGAGCAGCGCGCGCGCCACGAGCGCCGCCGCCGAGACCGAATCGAGCGGCCAGCGGTCGGGCTCCATCACGGAGTGGGCGAGTCGATCGCAGGCAATCCCGGCATCGCGCAGATACTCCCCGCGATGCGGCTGAACGTCCATACCGCAGTTGCAGGATATTGGCCGCAGCCGCTCAGAGCACGACCTGCTCGCCGGGCGCCAGCGTCAGCGCCTCGACGTCCGGCGCAAGGCGCGCGACGTGTTCGCTGAAGGCGCGTGGCGGGTCGCTGAGCCATGCGCGCTCGCGGCGGCGGAGCGCAACCGGCGCGAGCGTCCCCCAGTGGATCGGGATCACCAGGCGGGGCCGCAGCAGCGCGCTTGCGCGCGCGGCCTCGAGCGGGTCCATGTGCCCGGGACCGAGCGTCGCGCCCCAGCCGGCGACAGGGAGCAGCGCCACGTCGAGGCCGGCGGCGAGGCTCGACATGCCCTCGAACAGCGCGGTGTCGCCTGCGAAGTAGACGGCGTGTGCGCCGCGCACGAGATACCCGAGCGTGTCTGCGCGCGGGCCGCCGGGAAAGCGCCGCCCGTCGTGGTGCGCGGCGACCGCGCCGACGCTGAGCGGGCCGACGCGCTGGACGTCCCCGGCGCGCATCTCGGTGACGTTGGCGAAATGCCGCCGGCGCAGCCACGCGCCGGCGCCGGCGGGAACTAGCAGCGGCATCTCGCGGCCGAGCCGGCGCAGCGACGGGAGGTCGAGGTGGTCGTAGTGGAGATGTGAAATCAGAACCGCATCGACGCCCGCGGTGGCGCGATCGTCGAGCGCCGGCGCGTGGCGGCGCAGGTGCGCGACGCGTCCCCCCAGCACCGGGTCCGTCAGCAGTCGCACGCCGTCGAGCTCGATCAGCACGGTGGCGTGCCCGAGGAACACGATACGGTCCACCGGCGCGCCCTCACCACGGGCCATCAGCGCGCCATCGGCCATGGCAGGAAAGGTAGCAACGAGATGTCTGCAGCGATCGATGGGCGCGCCGCCCGCGGACGCCTAGGAGGCTCGCGGCGGATCCTCGGGTTCACGCTGAGAGCGCTCGCGCTGCTCGTCGTCGAGGCCGCTGTGCTCGTGCTGCTCGGCGCGATCATCCCGGGCGTCGAGATGCTGTCGTTCAAGGCCGCCGTGTTCGTCGTCGCGGCGACCGCGTTGATCAACGCGGTGCTGTGGCCGGTGTTGACGAGGATCGCGCTGCCGCTGACGATCGTCAGCTTCGGGCTGTGCACGCTCGTGCTCAACGGCGCTACGGTCGCACTCGCGTTCTACTGGATCGACGGCCGCACGCCGTCGTTCTGGAGCGATGTCGCGATCGCGCTCGCGCTCGCGCTGGTGTCGATCATCGTCGCGCCGATGCTCGATGTCGACGGTGACGCCTACCACATGCTCGTCGTGCGGCGGCGCGTGCGGCGCGCGCGCGGGCTGACGAAGACGGACGTGCCGGGCGCGATCCTGTTCGAGATCGACGGCCTCGGCGAGGCGATCCTGCGGGAGGCCGTACGCGACGGGCATGTGCCGACGATCGCTCGCTGGCTCGCGCAGGGCAGCCACCGCGTCCAGCCCTGGGAGTGCGATCTCTCCTCGCAGACCGGCGCGAGCCAGGCCGGCCTGCTGCTCGGGAGCAACTGGGACATGCCGGCGTTTCGCTGGTACGAGAAGGAGTCGGGCCGCACAATGGTCTCCAACCATCCCGCCGATGCGGCCGAGATCGAGCGGCGCCACTCGAGCGGCGACGGCCTGCTCGCGAGCGCCGGGACGAGCCGCGGCAACATGTTCTCCGGCGACGCGCCCCGCTGCACCGCGACGATGAGCATGATCCGCGACCGCAACCGCTCCAAAGCGGGAGAGCTGTTCGCCTACTTCTCCGACCCGTACGGGTTCCAGCGCACGCTCGCGCTGTCGGTCGCGGACATCGTGCACGAGCGCCGCGCAGCCAGGCGCCAGCGCAGAAGCGGCGCCGAGCATGTCGATCGCAGCGGCGCCTACCCGTTGATCCGCGCGTTGATCGCGGTCGTGATGCGCGACGTCAACGTCGCGATGCTGATCGCAGACATCCTCGAGGGGGTGCCGGTCAGCTACGCGACGTTCGTCGGCTACGACGAGGTGGCCCATCACTCGGGGATCCGCGAGCCGGACGCGCTCGCGGTCCTCAAGCGCCACGACCGCCAGCTCGAGCGCCTCGAGCGCGCCGTCGAGCAGGCGCCCCGTCCCTATCACCTCGTCGTCCTCTCCGACCACGGCCAGACCCGCGGCGCGCCGTTCCGCCAGCGCTATCAGGAGACGCTCGAGGAGGTCGTGCGCGGGGCGCTCGCACGCGGCGACGTGCATGCCCCGGCGGCACTCGACGAGGCTTGGGGGGATCTCGGCGCCGTGCTCGCCGACGCGCGCCAGGAGCCGAGCTTCGGAGGGCGCGCGCTGGCGCGCGCGACCCGCAGCCGGTCGCTCGAGGGGACGGTCGCGCTGGGGCCGAACCGCGATGCGCTGAGCGAAAGCGAGCAGCCCTCGCGCTCAGCCGAGGAGGAGGCCGTCGTGCTCGTGTCGGGCAACCTCGCGCTCGTCTACCTCACGCTCAGCGAGCAGCGCGTGCCGCTCGAGCAGATGCTCGCGAACCATCCGCGACTGCTGCAGACGCTGAGCTCCCACCCCGGGATCGGCTTCGCGATGGTGCGATCAGAGGCCGACGGCGCCGTCGTGATCGGCGCGCGCGGGCGTCGCCGGCTGAGCGACGACGCGATCGAGGGCGAGGATCCGCTCGCGCACTTCGATGCGACCGCCGCCGATCATCTGCGCCGCCACGATCGCTTCCCGCACTGCCCGGACATCCTGATCAACAGCATGTATGACCCCGAGCGCGACGCGGTCGCACCATTTGAGGAGTTCATGGGCTCCCACGGCGGGCTCGGCGGCCCGCAGACGCGGCCGTTCGCGGTCGTCCCGGCTGCCTGGAGTGAACCGAGCGCGCCGATCGTCGGCGTGCACGCGATGCACCAGCAGCTGCGCGCCTGGCTCGGCGAGCCGCCGCAGGTGAGAGCCGCCGAGGAGAGCTGAGCCGCCGGCCCGCCGGGCGGCGGGCAACGGAGTATCGTCAGGCGATGGCTGCAACGGTCGAGCTCCCCGCTGCTGTTCCGCATCTGAGCGTCTCCGAGCGGGTCGCCCGCGGTCGCGCCGCACGCGCCGAGGTGCCGCGCTCGCGCCATGCGATCTACGAGCCGCCCGCACGCCGTGCCGATCCCGTCAAGCTGCTCGAGCGCCAGGCGAAGACGCGCGTGCCCGAGCTGGTGCCGATCCGCTACGGGCGCATGCTCGTATCGCCGTTCACGTTCTATCGCGGCGCGGCGCTGATCATGGCCAGCGACCTCGCGGCGACGCCACGCTCAGGACTCACGGTGCAGTGCTGCGGCGACGCCCACCTGTCCAACTTCGGCGTCTTCGCCTCGCCCGAGCGCAACCTGATGTTCGATCTCAACGACTTCGACGAGACGCTCCCGGGGCCCTGGGAGTGGGATGTCAAGCGCCTCGCGGTGAGCATGCTGATCGCCGCGCGCAACAACGAATTCCCGGCCAAGAAGCAGGATCAGGTCGTGCTCGACACGGTCGCGCAGTACCGCACGGCGATGGGAGAGTTCGCGTCGATGAACAACCTCGCCGTCTGGTACTCGCACCTGGAGATCGAGAAGGTGCTCGACGAACTCGGCCCGCAGCTGAAACCGGCGGCGGTCAAGCGGACCGAAAAGAACCTCGCCAAGGCACGCACCAAGGACAGCATGGCCGCGTTCTCGAAACTCACGGAAGTCGTCGACGGCGAAGCGCGGATCGTCGCCCAACCGCCGCTGATCGTCCCGATCCGCGATCTCGCCGAGGGCCGTGAAAGCGAGGAAATGTTCGACGGGCTGAGCGGACTGCTGCACTCCTACCGCTCGACGCTCGAGCACGACCGCCGCGTGCTGCTCGAGGAGTTCCGCCTCGTCGACTTCGCGCGCAAAGTCGTCGGCGTCGGCAGCGTCGGCACACGCGCGTGGATCGCGTTGCTGCTCGGCCGCGACGGCAGGGACCCGCTGTTCCTGCAGATGAAGGAGGCGGAGGCCTCCGTGCTCGAGCAGTTCCTCGGCCCGAGCGAGTTCTCAAACCACGGCGAGCGGGTCGTCACCGGGCAGCGCCTGATGCAGGCCTCGAGCGACATCTTCCTCGGCTGGCTGCACGTCGAGGAGGGCATCGACGGGAAGGAGCGCGACTTCTACGGGCGCCAGCTGAAGGACTGGAAGGGCTCGGCGGAAGTGGATCAGCTGGTGCCGAGCGGCCTGTCGGCGTACGGCAAGCTCTGCGGCTGGACGCTCGCGCGTGCGCACGCGCGCAGCGGCGATCGCATCGCGATCGCGGCATATCTCGGCAAGGGCGACTCGTTCGACCGCGCGATCGTCGAGTTCTCCCACGCGTATGCCGATCAGAACGAGCGCGACTACGCAGCGCTCGCGAAGGCCGTCGAGTCCGGCCGCATCATCGCCGAGACGGGGCTCTAGCCGACCGCGGCGGCGCGCTCGCCCGAACCCGGCGCGCGCGATCCGGGCAGCTGCATCCGCGCGTCAGCTGCCGGAGAGCAGGTTTCGCTTCGCCGCGCCGTACTCCTCATCGGTGATCGCGCCGCGGTCTCGCAGGGAGACGAGCCGCTCGAGCTCGGCCGCGGTCGAGCTGGCGCCATCGCCGCCGGCGGTCGCGACGCGCACGTGGCTGACTTTCTCGCCGACGTGATGGGCGTACTGGCTCATCGCGCCGCGCATCGAGACGGGCTTCGCGTCGGGGAACTCATCGGCGATCTGGCCACGCAGCACATGCGCGCCGATGAACGCGAGCACGGTGAACAGCAGCATCGTCCATGGGTTGCGGGTCGCGGGGATCGGGCCCCAGATGAACACGATCGCGAGCAGGCCCGCGGTGATCCAGTAGGCGAGCTCGGGGCGCTCGCGGAAATGCGGCGCCAGAAAGCGCCGGCTCGCGACCGCCCAGCGCGCCGGTCCCGCGAGCAGCGCGGCGAGGATCAGCGGGATGCCGATGATGATCGAGGCGCTCGCGACCTGCACCAGCAGTGAGGTCGCGACCGAGTAGGAGTCGTTCGCGGCCGGTTCGATCGAGGCGTCGCTGGTGACCGCGGAGACGAGCTCGCCCTGGCCGATCTTGCGCCCGACGAGCGTCAGCACGCCGGCGAACACGAGGCTCGTGCCGACCCACATCAGCGTGCGGCGCCGGTAGCCGCGGGCAAGGAACATCGCCAGCGCGTACAGCGCGACCACGAGCACGGTCAGCCAGACCGCGAGCGCATGCAGCGCTTTGGCGAGGTTGCGCACGAGCCCAAGCTCGTTGGAGGTGATGATCTTCAGGTTCGCGACCGACGCAGGCAGTTTTGAGGCGATACCTGACGGCAGCCCGAGGCGGTCGGCGAGGTCGGCGACGATCTGGCGCAGGTTGAGCGAGACGGTCCCACCCTGGATCTGGACGCGCGGGCCGCCGCCCTTGACGATCGCGACGAGTGCTTCATCGGCGCGCCGGTTGGCCTTCTCCCAGATCGCCTGCGCCTGCGGTGTCGCGAGCGCGCGCTCGGCACCCTGTTCGGCGACGCTGTGAAGCGCGCCCGAGAGCGGGCCGGCGAGCGGCGAGAGTTCCTTGGGCAGGCCCGATTCGAGCTCAGCGGAGACGTTGACGTTTGCGTACAGCTGGTCGATCAGGTAGCCCGCGACGGCCGTGCGAATCGTCGGCTTCTGCAGCAGCGCGGTACTCGTTTTCGCCCAGTTCGACGGGTCCATCAGCTGACGATTTGCCCAGATCGCAAAGATCGCGAGGACCGCGAGGAGGGTCGCGAGCGCGAGGATCACGCGCACCCAGATGCGCCGGCCGCGGCTCACGGGGAGCTCGGCCGTGAGGTGAGCGGAGCCGGCGGTTGCCGGCGATTCGGGCGCCGGAGGCGATCCGAGATCGCCGCCCGCGCCCGCCCCCGCGTAAGAGTCCTCTGGCACCGCAGTCGAGCCTACCAAGCATTTCGCAGGTCACGCCGTGCGGCGCCGGGTATGCTCTGCGCGCCCCGTCCTGCCGCCGGAGCCCGATGCATGGCAGACGAGCAACAAACACTCGACCGATAAGGACCAAATCGTGATCCTGGCAACCAGTTATCCGTTCCTCGAAGTCGTCTGGACGATGCTCGTGTTCTTCGCGTTCGTCGTCTGGATCTGGATCCTGTTCACCGTGCTGGCGGACATCTTCCGCCGCCACGACACCTCGGCCTTCAGCAAGGTGCTGTGGATCCTGCTGGTGATCATCCTGCCCTATTTCGGCGTGTTCATCTATCTGATCGCCGAGCACCAGGGCATGACCGAACGGACGATCAACCAGCAGAAGGCTGCACAGTCGCAGTTCGACTCCTACGTGCAGTCGGTGGCCGCGAAGGGCGACCCGACGGAGCAGATCGCGAAGGCGAAGCAGCTGCTCGACAGCGGCACGATCACCCAGGCGGAGTTCGACCAGATCAAGCAGAAGGCGCTGGCCGGCTCCTAGCCGGCCGCGCCACCGGTGGGCGCCCGCCCGGCGCCCACCGGCCGTCGCTCGAGCGCCTCGTGCGCAGCCTCCTAGGCTGACGGTGATGCTCACTCTCGCCCTGATCGGAGTCCCCGTCGTCGAGCTGCTCGTGTTCATCGAGGTCGGGCGGGTGATCGGCTGGCCGCCGGCGATCGTGCTGCTGCTCTGCACGTCGCTGCTCGGCGTGCGGGTCATCCGCACGCAGGGGCGCGTGGCGATCGAGGCGGTCGCGCTCGCGTTCGCGCAGCGGCGCGCGCCGGGCCGCGCGGCGGTCGACGGCGCCCTCGGGTTCCTCGGCGGCACGCTTCTGCTGATCCCCGGTTTCGTCACCGACGCGCTTGGCGCGCTGCTGATGCTCCCGCCGACGCGCAAACTCGCGCGCGTCTGGCTCGCACGCCATTACCTCGGGCGCATCGCGACCGTGCTGGCCGGGGCCATCCGTTTCGTCCCGGGCGAGCACGCGATGCGCCCGGCCGACGTCGACTCGACTGCGGTCGATGACGATCTCGACGAGCTCGGCCGCTGAGCGCCCGCCCACAGCGCGGGCAGAGCGAGGCGGTGCGAGCGCGCGTGTATCGGCACTAGCCGGTCATCGCTGAACAACAGCTCGCTCCCCTTTCCGCCGCGCGATCGGCTCTTTACAGTGTGTTTGTGGCAACCGCGAGACCCGCTCAGCAGAGCCGCCCGGCGGCCGGCGCGCACGAGCCGCCCTTGAAGACGCGGCAGCGCGCGCGGCTGCAGTCCGGCGAGTCCGCCGAGCGCGGCCGCGCGGCGCGCACACACACGCCGCGCTCGGCGCACGGTGAATGGGCGCCGGCCCCGGCGCGGTCCGATCCGCTCGAGCTGCTGCAGCGGCAGGCCGCCTCGCGCGTCCAGGAGCTCGTCCCGATCCGCTACGGACGGATGCTCGTCTCGCCGTTCACCTTCTACCGCGGCGCGGCGGCGGTGATGGCCGCGGACCTCGCGGCGACGCCCGACTCGGGCATCGTCGTGCAGGCGTGCGGCGACGCGCACATTTCGAACTTCGGCGGCTTCGCCACCCCCGACCGCCGCGTCGTCTTCAGCCCGAATGACTTCGACGAGACGCTGCCCGGTCCGTGGGAGTGGGATGTCAAGCGGATGGCCGCGAGCGCCGAGATCGCCGGCCGCGACATCGGCCTGGGCCCGGCTCGCCGCGAGTCGATCGTGAGGGAGTGCGTGCGCGAGTACCGCGAGGGCATGCGCGGCTTCGCCGGCCGGAGCCATCTCGACGTCTGGTATGAGCGCCTGACGGCCAGCGAACTGGTCGATCGCTTCGGCGGCAGGCTGAGCACGCGCGGGCGGATCGAGTTCGCGCGCCCGTTTGCGAAGGCGCGGCGCAAGACGAGCCTGCGAGCCGTCAGGAAGCTGACCGAGCGGATCGACGGCAGGCTGCGCTTCAGCCACGTTCCACCGCTGCTCGTCCCGATCCGCGAGCTCGTCGGGCCCGTCGACGCACGCGAGCAGTCCGCGTTCGTGCAGACGGTGCTGAACAAATATGCCGACAGCCTCGACGCCGACCGCGAGTACCTGTTCCGCACGCATCGCTTCGTCGACATGGCCCGCAAGGTCGTCGGCGTCGGCAGCGTCGGCACGCGCGCGTGGGTGTTCCTGCTCGTCGGCCGCGACGGCAGGGACCCGCTCGTGCTGCAGGCAAAGGAGGCGCAGCCGTCGGTGCTCGAGGCGCACCTGGGCGCGAGCGAGTTCTCAAATCACGGTGAGCGCGTCGTCCGCGGCCAGCGCATCTCGCAGGCCGCGAGCGACGTCTTCCTGGGCTGGCAGCGAAGTATCGGGCTGGACGGCAAAGAACACGACTTCTACGTCCGGCAGCTGTGGGACTGGAAGGCCTCGGCGGATCCGTCGGCGATGAGCGAGGACGGGCTGCACGCCTACGCGCGTGCCTGCGGCTGGTCGCTGGCCCGCGCCCACGCC
The DNA here is from genome assembly GCA_963827105.1 of uncultured Solirubrobacteraceae bacterium. Taxonomy (GTDB): domain Bacteria; phylum Actinomycetota; class Thermoleophilia; order Solirubrobacterales; family Solirubrobacteraceae; genus Palsa-744. Next base: position 186,995 of record CAWHAB010000012.1, read on the forward strand.
CGCTCCGGCGACCGCCTCGCGATCGCCGCATACCTCGGCGCGAGCCCGAAATTCGACCGCGCGATCGCGCGCTTCTCCTGTGCCTACGCTGATCAGAACGAACGCGACCACGCGCGCCTCGCAGAAGCCGTCGCCGCCGGCGAGGTGCGCGCCGAGCAGGGCGTCTGAGACACGGCCGCGAAAGCGCGCCGGCGCGCCTCGCGATTGACAAAGCGAGACGCCGCAGGTATCCCTACGGGGCCCCGTCGTTGAACGAACAGCGGCCCGGCCACGGACGGAGAGCGTCATGGATGGAGCGGGAGACGACAGGCGGAGGACGGGCGCAGGACGTCGCCGGCGCACGCCCGCGCTCGGTCCTCGCCGGCTGCACCGTCCGCTGGCCGGGCTGGTCCTGCTCCTGTTCGCGCTCGCCGTTCCCGTCGTCCTGACCGCAGCGAGCGCCTCCGGCCAGGGTGCGCTCGTGCGAATCGGCGCCGCGCCACGGCTCCCGCGCGGCAGCGTGGACCTCGGCGCCGCGCCCGCGGCGGGGGCGATCTCGGGGGCCGTGGTCCTGCGACCGCGCGATGAGCAGGGACTGGAGCGCTTCATCGCGGCGGTCACGAGAAGGGGCGCGCCGTCGTTCGGGCATTACCTCACGAAGGGCCAGTTCGCCACCGACTTCGGCCCCGCCGCGGCGACGCTCAAGGCCGTGCGCGGCGAGCTCGCGGGCGACGGGCTGCGCGTCGGTGCGACCAGCGGCGACGGCCTGCTCGTGCACTTCTCCGGCTCGGCCGCGCACGTCGGCGCCGCGTTCGCGACCGGCCTGCACCGCTATCGGCTCGCGGACGGGCGGATCGCCCGCGCCGCGACCTCGGCGCCGGCGCTGCCGAGCTCGCTCGCGGCGTCGGTCGCGACGGTGCTCGGCCTCGATGAACTCAAGCGCGCGCAGCCGTTGCGAATCCACCGCAACGCGTCGCTCGCGGGGCGCTTCGCGGGCGCCAAAGCGCCCCCCTTCCCGCACCCGCCGGGATCGCCCGACGCGTGCCCTCAGGCGAAGCTCGGCGCGAGCGAAAACGGCGGCCTGACCGATGACGACATCGGCTACGCGTACGGCGCCTTCGGCCTGTACGGCGAGGGCGACACCGGCTCCGGCGTGCACATCGGCGTGTTCGAGCAGGAACCGTTCGCACCGTCGGACATCGAGCACTTCGACGCCTGCTACTTCGGCGCGAAGGCCGCGGCGGCGATGCTCTCGCGCCTGAACATCGTCGCGCTCGAAGGCGGGATCCCACAGGGGCCGGGCCTCTACGGCGAGGCGCTGCTGGACGTCGAGGACGTCTCCGCGATGGCGCCCGGCGCGGACATCGACGTGTACGAGAACCCCGAAACGGCGGGCGGCGAAGTGGCCGAGATCGCGGCGATGGTCAACGAAGACCGCGACCAGATCATCACCTCGAGCTACGGGCAGGCCTGCGAGCAGGAGGAGGAGGCGGGGCAGCCGGGGACGCAGCAGACGCTGAACTACCTGTTCGAGCAGGGCGCCGCACAGGGCCAGACGTTTCTCGGCGCGGCCGGCGACAACGGCAGCGACAGCTGCGAAGAAGACCACCGCGAAGTAACGCCGCAGCCGGGTCAGAACCCGGTCTCGGCGGGAGAAATCGCGAGCCAGCCGTACGTGCTCGGCGTCGGCGGCACGACGATCACCGACGCCACCCAGCCGGTGCGCGAGCACGTCTGGAACGACGGCGGCGAAGGCGGCGCGGGCGGCGGCGGGATCTCGCAGTCGTTTGCGATGCCGAGCTGGCAGCACGAAGCGACCGTGCCCGGGATCGCGCTGCCCGGCGGCGCCGACTACACCAACGCGGCGAGCGTCGAGCAGCGCTTCGGCTATCCGACGGGGTTCTGCGAGGACACGCTGCCGGGGGCGGAAGCGACGACGCCCTGCCGGCTCGAGCCGGACGTGTCCGCGCAGGCGGACGAGTTCACCGGCGCGGTGACCGTCTACAGCGAGGAGTACCGGGGCGAACGCGGCATCGAAACCGCCCCCGACGGGTGGATCACCTCCGGGGGCACGTCCTCGGCGACGCCGATCTGGGCGGGCATGCTCGCGCTCGCCGACGCCTCGCCGACCTGCCGCGGGAACCCGGCGACGGCGTCGGGCGTCGGCTTCGTCAGCCCGCTGCTGTACGCGATCGCGTCAAACCCGAGCGCATACGCGGCGTCGTTCAACGACATCACGAAGGGCAACATCGACCAGTACGACCTCGACGAAGGCAAGGTCTTCCCGGCGACGCCCGGCTATGACCTCGCATCGGGCCTCGGCTCGCCGCGAATGAGCGGCCCCGGCGACACGGCAGGGCTCGCCTACTACCTCTGCAGCTACGCCGCGAGCACGCTCGCGCCGGCCGTCACCGGCCTGTCGCCGAGCTCCGGATCGACAGCCGGCGGCGAGAACGTGAAGGTCACCGGCAGCGGCTTCGAGAGCGCGGGCGCGCCGGACGTCGCGTCCGTCCAGGTAGGCGTCTGGCGCGTCCCGGCGAGCGCGATCCACGTGCACAACGCGAGCTCGCTGACCGTCACCCTGCCGCCCGCGCTCGACACGCTCGGGGCAGGCGCGCCGCCGTCGGAGGACGGCGCGGGCGCGGCCGACGTAATCGTGACGCTCAGCGACGATCAGTCGAGCGCGCCCGGCCCCGACGCTACCTTCGAGTACGTCGACACGAGCAGGAAAGCGGCGATCCCGAGCGTCACCGGCGTGACACCGTACGGGGGCGGCGAGAGCGCGCCGGCGCCCGTGACGATTCTCGGCTCGGGCTTCACCGACGCCAGCGAAGTGACCTTCGGGGGTGTCAAGGCGGCGAGCTTCAAGGTGATCGACGACGCGCGCATCCAGATCACCCCTCCCCCCTATGAAGCCGGCCGCAGCGCCTGCTCGCCGCTGCCCGGCGGCGGCGTGTACGCGGGCGAGGACGCGGCCAACGACATCTGCCAGGTGCAGGTCGTCGTGCGCGACGCCGCCGGCGCGAGCGCGACCGCGCCGATCCTGCCGCCGTTTGAGGGCGCACCGTCCTTCGAACAGGATGGAGCGCTCGAGGCGCCGCTCGGGTGCGGCTGTGAGGTGTACCCGGCGCCGAGCGAGTTCGACTACGCGCCCGCGCCGAGCATCGCCTCGATCTCGACGTCGGCCGGCGCGGGCAGCCTTGCGAGCGAGACGGGCGAAACGCTGATCACGATCCGCGGCGGCGGGCTCAGCCGCGCGACGCTCGACTACACCGACTTCGAAGTGCCGGGCGTCGGGGCCCTGACCGAACAGGAAATCAGCTTCGCCAGCGGCAACGAGATCCAGGTCGCGTCGCCGGCGCTGGCCGAATCGGCGCAGACGGCGAGCGTCGAGGGCCTCAGCATCCCGTTCTCGATCCGCACGCTCGCGGGCGAAACGCCGCAGAGCACGGTGCAGTACGCCGGCGTGCCGCGCGTCTCCGGCGTCGCCAACAGCGCCAACAAGGTCACGCTGAAAAACATCAGCGGCGCTCCCGACAACGGCGGAACGCCGATCCGCCTCACCGGCAAGGGCCTGCTCGGCCAGGTCACGATGGTGCGCTTCACAGACGTCGAGAGCCCGCCGTCGGAAGGCAGCAGCTTCACACTCGAGGCGAGCACCGACACGCATCTCGATACGCAGACGGTGGCGCAGGGCCCGGCGCTCGCGAGCGTGCAGGCATGCACGGTCAGCGGCTGCAGCACGGCGTCGAAGGGGGCGCGCCTCCTCCTCTACCCGCCGGGGCAGCCCGCCGTCGAATCGCTCACGCCGCCGAGCGGGAGCGCGGCGGGCGGCACGGCGGTGACGGTCCACGGCAAGAACCTCGGCTGTCCGCTCAGCGTCGCGTTCGGCGGCGTCAAGGGCGCGTCCTTCAGCGTCGCCGAATCGATCCTCGCGTGCGCCTCGACAGCCGCGGTCGACGCGGTCTCCCCGCCGGAGAAGTCGACCACGCAGGTACCCGTAACGGTGACGACCCTCGCGAGCTACTTCAGCGGCAGCGGCGACGCACCGGGCGAAGCGCAGTTCACCTACACGAGCCCGTAGCGCTGGTGGCAGCGTAGGAACGCGCCGCTCGCGTGAGCGGCCGCGGCTGAGCTGAACCAGCTCACGCCTTCTCAGGACTCCTCGACCGCCGCCTTGATCCGCTGGGCGAGCGCGGGCGCATCCTTGATCGCGGCCTTCACCGCGAAGCCGGCTATCAGCCTGCCGAGCCCGTGGCCCGCGAACGCGTTGCGGATCGTGACCCTCGTCTGTGTGTCGCCCACCTGCTCGAAGTCATAGCCGCCCGTCGGGACGGTGACGAGGTTCTTCGATCGCTCCGACCAGCGGATCTTCGTCGGCGCATCCAGCTCGGTCACCTCGAACGTCCGGCGGGTTGTCATCCCCGCGTCCTTGACCGTGCTCTCAAAGACCGTGCCGACCTCTGTCGGGCCGTCGGGGGCCTTGTGTATCTCCTGGACGCGCGGGCTGAACTTCGGGTCGTTCGTGCCGTCGGCCAGAAACGCGAACACCTCGCCGATCGGTCTATCGATCACGGCCGACCCACTGAATTCGTGTGCCATCTTGCGGACTCCCTCGCTAGGCTCGACAGGACGTGCAGCAACCCTAGCGGTGCTGCGATGGTGCCCTGTCCGACGGAGCGGCGGCGCTCCGGGGGCGCGCGCCCGTCGCACACACGAGCGTCTGCTCCCGCGATCGACAGCGCGCCGCACGCGCAGGAGGCAATCGATGCGCATCGTCGTGATCAACCACATCACCCTCGACGGAGTCATGCAGTCGCCCGGGCGCCCCGATGAGGACACGCGCGCCGGCTTTGAGCATGGTGGCTGGGCGATTGCGGGCAACGATGAGCTGATGAGCCAGGCGCTGGCCGCGCGAATGGGCCGGCCGGGCGGCGGTCTGCTGCTCGGGCGGCGCAGCTACGAGGAGATGCTCGCCTCGTGGAACGCCCAGGGTGGCCCGTACAGGGACGCGCTCAACAACGCACCCAAGTACGTCACCTCGGCGAGCTCGGCGACGAGACTCGACTGGCCCAACTCGACGCTCCTGCACGGCGACATCCCGGCGGCCGTCGCCGAGCTCAAGGCGGGCGGTCGCGGCGACCTCGTGATCATGGGCAGCGGCCGGCTGATCCGCTCGCTGCTGCCCCACGGCCTGATCGACGAATACCTGCTGATGGTCCATCCGCTTGTGTTGGGCCGCGGCCAGCGCCTGTTCGATCATGATGGCCCGCGCGTCCAGCTGCGGCTGCTCAGCAGCACCGCCACGACGACCGGTGTGATCATCGCGGCCTACGAAGCCGATCCGCCCTGCTGACCCCGCCCGGCCGACGAACACGCCTCGGAAAAACGCACATGCAACCGATGGTTGCTATTCTGGCGGGGCCGTGCTGCGCAACCATCGGTTGCACATCGACGAAAGGAGCGAGTGTGGCCACTGACCGCGTCGAACGAGAGATCCTGATCGAGGCGAGCCCGGAGGTCGTCTGGGGCGTGATCACCGAGCCCGAGCAGATCTGCCGCTGGTTCAGTGACGAGGCGGACCTCGACGGGCGCCCCGGCGGGGACGGCACGCTCACGTGGCGGCCAGGAGGCCGCAACGGAGAGCGCCAGGTCGACATGGTCGTGCCGATTCGAGTCGTCGATGCCGAACCGTTCCACCGCTTCTCCTTCCGCTGGAACCACCCGCAGGGCGCGGAGCCGGAGGAGGGCAACTCGGCGCTCGTCGAGTTCAGCCTCACCGGGGAGGCCGGCGGCACACGGCTGAGGGTCCTCGAGAGCGGTATCGACGCCGTGACGCATGACGAGCAGAACAACGCGCGCTATCGCGAGGACCACGCACGGGGCTGGCGGCGGCACCTCGGCGAAATGCGCGATTACGTGACATCGAAACGGCGTCGGGCGGCGCGCTGATGGCGACGGCGCTCGCCGACGACGCCCTCTGGGCCGCCGTGGCCGATCCCACGCGCCTGCGCGTGCTCGACGCGCTGCTCGAGCAGGGCGAGGCGTCGACGACGACACTCGCGCAGGGGCTGCCGGTCACGCGCCAGGCGATCGCCAAACACCTGGGCGTGCTGGACCGCGTCGGCCTGGTCACGGGCCGGCGGCGCGGCAGGGAAGTGCGCTACACGGTGCGCGCGGAGCGACTCGAGGATGCCGCCGAGGCGATGGCGCGGGTGGCCGCGCAGTGGGACCGGCGCCTGGTGCGGATCAAGCGACTCGCCGAGGCCGTGCAGGCCGAAGGCGCGAGCGATTGCGAACAGCGGACAGCGAACAGGAGAGTGCGATGACCGCTCACAGAACTGGAACACGTGAGCAGTGGCTTGCAGCGCGGCTCGAGCTGCTCGACGCCGAGAAGGAGCTGACCCGGCGCGGCGACGAGCTCGCGCTGATGCGCCAGGCCCTGCCCTGGGTTCCGATCGAGAAGGAGTACGCGTTCGCGACCGACGCGGGCCCGGCGACGCTCGCCGAGCTGTTCGCAGGGCGCTCGCAGCTGCTCGTCTATCACTTCATGTTCGGGCCGGACTTCACGGCCGGGTGTCCGTCCTGCTCGGCGATCGCGGACGGTTTCTCCGGCTCGGTCGTGCACCTGGCCAATCACGACGTCGCGTTCACGGCCGTATCGCGCGCCCCGCTCGCGAAGCTGCAGGACTACAAGCGGCGGATGTGCTGGAGCTTTCCATGGGCGTCCTCGCTCGAAAGCGACTTCAACTACGACTTTTACGCATCGCACACCGAGCAGGAATGGCGGTCGGGCGCCGTCGACTACAACTTCCGGAGCACCGACTTCCGGCCCTCGGAGGAGAGCCCGATGCTGATCGAGGTCGCCAGGGGCGCCGGTACCGATCCCGTCACATTCAGGAAAGAGGGTCCGGGCATGAGCGCGTTCGTGCTCGAGGACGGCGTCGTGTTTCACACCTATTCGGCCTACGGGCGAGGCCTCGACGGCCTCTGGGGCATGTATGCGTGGCTCGACCGCGCGCCGCTCGGGCGCAACGAGAGCGGCCTGTGGTGGCGCCGCCACGACGAATACGAAGGACGCTGAGCCGTGGCTGTCCGATCGGGCACGACGAGCATTGAGAGCTCCTCCGGCGCCGGCCGGACGGCGCTCAGCGCGGCCGGCGCATTCGCCGGCCGCCGAGCCGCTCGCGCTGATGCGCGCCGAGCGCGATCGCGACCGTGCCGCAGGACGTCCCCGCGTTCGTCGTTCCGGGCTCGCCCGCCCCGTCGCCGATGATGAAGATGATGCGCTGAGCGGCCTCGATGCGCTCAGGCTCAGACACGCTCAAGCGGCGCAGCGCTCAGCTGATCCGCTCAGCCAGCTCGATGATGATCCCCTCGGGGCCGCGGATGTAGCAGAGCCGATAGATGTCCTTGTAGCGCTCCACCTCGCCGACGAGCTCCGCGCCGTGGGCGCGCACGCCGGCGACCGCGGCGTCGAGGTCGTCGACTGCGAATGCCAGGTGGCGGATGCCACGGGCGTTCGCCGGCGCGGGGCGCTCGCGGTCGCCGCCCGCCGGGGCGTCGAACTTGACCAGCTCGAGCCGTCCGTGTCCGTCCGCGGCCTCCATCATCGCGAGCTCCGCGCGGACGCCGTCGAGCCCGACGACGCGATCCACCCAGGCGCCCTCGACCTGCCCCTCGCCCTGCAACATCAGACCAAGCTCGGCGAAGAACGCCTTCGCCGCCGCGAGGTCCTCGACGACGACGCCGACGTGGTCCATGCGCTCGATCATCCTGCGCCCGACTGTAGCGGCGCGGCCGCCCGGGCCTCCCGCAGGAGGCCGCTTCGCCGATTCCGACTGCGAGTCGCGTTGCGTCCACCGTGGTCCGTCGGCCACGGCGCGCGGTCGTCGATTAGCCGGTACCGGTCGTCGAGTGCGGCGTGAACGGCCTCCCGGGTCTCCTCGGCAGGACTTTGGAAGACGCCGAGACGGACGGCGGGCATCTCCACCCGTTGTTCAGCGCGATCGTTCTCACAGATCCCTCGTTGGCTCAGCGTTGTAGTCGTCATCGCTCACCTGCTCGCCCCACGTGACGGCGTTCCCATGGTCATCGACCTGCTGCATCGCGATGTGGGTCATCAACCGATCGGGTGCTGCGCCGTGCCAGTGGTGCTCGCCGGGCTCGAAGAACACGCGGTCGCCGGGGAGGATCTCCTCGACCGGTCCGCCGCGGCGCTGACAGCGCCCGACGCCCTCCAGGACGAAGATCGTCTGACCGATGGGGTGCGTGTGCCACGCGGTCCGGGCGCCGGGTGTGAAGTGGACGCTGGCCGCCGCGAGCCGGTACGGCTCGGCCGGCTCGGCGGCAGTGTCGATATACACGTCGCCGGTGAACCAATCAGCTGGTCCCTTGCCGGTCTCGATTGTGCTGCGCGTGAGCTTCATGTTTTCTCCTCTGCGCCGGTGTTGGACGGTCGAAACTCCGTCAGGCATCTCGTTCCGTTTGCAATGAAACTCCAGACAGCGCGCTCGGCGCGGTTTTCGCCGGCCAGGTCGCGGCTGTGCGTCGTGCGCGCACGTCTGGATCAGACACGGCTCTTGCTCGACGTGGCCGCACGGCAAGCGAGATCAGCAGCGCCACTGCGCCACCCTGTCGTCGGCGAGCTCGAGCTCAGCTACGAGGTCTTGACGCTGGCCCGCCGACAGCAGTCTGACGCTCGCGGTCTACGCACCTGATCCGGGTAGCCGCTCCGAGGAGGCGCTCGACCTTCTGGCGAGTTGGTCAGCACCTGCTGTGTCAGTGCAGACGCCGCGCGATCAACGCCGCGCCGCCCCTAGCCCGCGCCGATCGCGCCGGTCATCGAGCAGGGCGGTTTGCGACCGTGGGTGATTGAGCTTCAGCCGCGCAACGTTCTTCAGGCCGGGATGCCGGGAGGACCGAGGATTTCAAGCCCGTGGTCCGCGGCGGCCTGCAGCACCGGCGCCATGTCGGGCGGCGCGTCCGGCGTGGGCGGGATCTCGGCAACCGGAGCGGGGGTCCCGAGCGTGCGGATGAAACCCTCGAACCCGGCCGCCTGCGTGACCAGCAGGAAGCGAGCCTCGTCGGAGCTGACGATGAACGTGTGTGGCACCTCGCGCGGGCCGAATACGAAGGAGCCGGCCGGAGCGACGACCGTCTGCCCTGCTATCCAGATCGTGAGCTCGCCCTCCAGGACGTAAAACCACTCGTCCTCGCTGTGATGGACGTGAAGCGGGGAGCCGCTGCCGCGCGGCGAGGTCTGCTCGGTCAGCATCATGCGACCGCCGGTGTCGCCGCCGTCAGCCTTGATCGTCGTCAGGCCTCCGAAGAACCAGAAGTGCTCTCCCTCGCCCGGAGCTAGTGCGATCGGTGCGAGGGCGCCGTTCGGCGTGCCCGTTGCTGTGTCTACTGCGTTTATGGAGATCATGGGCACAGTCTGATCTCCGCGAGCGGCGTCAACCACCCCCCGCGTGCGGGGATTTTTGCTGCACGGCATGCGAGACTGACGCGCATGGATTGGAAGGTCGAGCGCCTGATCGAGGAGATCGACCTGCTCGGCTCACGAGGACTGCCGCGTGAGGAGTTCTTCGCCGAGCTGTCCCCGCGTATGCGCAGAGCGATCGATAGCGACGCCAGCTGCTGGCACACGCTTGACCCCAGCACGCGGCTGTTGACCAGCGACGCGCCCAGGGAGCTCGTCGAACGGGGCGTGTTCGCGCTTGACGAGGTCCCGGCGGCAGGGGAGCTGATCGTCCGTAGCGAGTACATGGTCGACGACGTCAACACCTTCGCCGGCCTTGCCAAACGGCGGGTGCCCGTTGGCATCCTCAACGATGTCACGCGCGGTGATCCCGAGCGCAGCGCGCGCTATCGCGACCTGCTGCTGCCTGCCGACATCCCCCACGAGCTGCGCGCCGCCTTCGTCATCCGCGGTCGCGTCTGGGGCGCCGTGCATGTTGCGCGCCGCGCCAGCAGCGGCGCATTCCAGCAGCGCGACGCTGACGCTCTCGCCGCTCTCGCTGGAGCGATCGCACGCGGCATCCGCGCCTCGCTTCGCTTCGACGCGGCACGCCGCATGACCGGCGTCGAGGCGCCGGGGATGATCGTCCTCGGCCCACACGACGATGTCGAGCTCATCACCCCTCCGGCACGCGAGCTGCTCGCGTCGCTGCATCCCGGCGGGTCTGGCTACAGCGACGAGACGATCGCCACGCCGGTGCTCGCGCTCGCGTCATTCATCCGCTCCACGGCGGACGGCGGTCGGGGCGGCGGCAACGTCGTCACCGTGCCCGGCGGGCACGGGTGGGTGACACTCCATGCCTCGCTGCCCGGACCCTCGGATGACGGCCGGGTCGCGGTCGTCCTCGAGCACGCGACGGGCGCGCGTTCGGCGACGGTCCGCCTCGAGGCGTTCGGCGCAACCGCCCGCGAGCGCGAGGTCGCGACTCTCCTGGCCCGTGGCCTATCCCGTGCCGAGATCGCCGAGGCGCTCGTCGTCTCCCCCTACACCGTCGAGGACCACGTCAAGAACCTCTACGAGAAGCTCGGCGTCGCCTCGCGACAGGAGCTCGTCGCTCGCGTGTTCCTCGACGAGTACCTCCCAGATGTCGTGCGCCAGACGCCGCTGACGTCGCGCGGGCGCTTCGACCGCGCGTAGCGGACCTGGCGCCGTAGTAGCGACGGTGGGAATCGGACCCACAGAACATTTCCCGCCGTGAAGCAGGCCGCAACAGCCACCGGCCGGGCAAGCGCCCGGCGGGAGAGGTCTGGCCGCGATAGCGCCGTCGTCGTCCAGCGGGACGGCGGCCGGTAGCCTGCCTGCATGGAGACGAGAGATGCCGTGATCGTCGGCGCCCGCTGCGCCGGATCGACACTCGCCCTCGCCCCTCGCCCGGGCTGGCTGGGACGTGGTGCTCGTCGATCGCGACACCTTCCCGAGCGAAACGGTCTCCACCCACCTGATCTTCCCGAACACGCTCGCGCGCATGGAGCAGCTCGGGGTACTGGACACTCTGCTCGCCGCTCACGACGTGCCGATCCTGGGGTTCCGGATTATCGGCTTCGGCCACGAGAGCGCGGGCCGCTTCACGCCGCTCGACGGCTTCGATCACGCCGCCGCGCCGCGGCGCTCTGCTCTCGATAAGGCGTTCGTCGACTCCGCGCTCGCGGCCGGAGCAGACGGACGCTTCGGAGAGCGTGTCGTCGACCTGATCGGCGCCGGGACCGCGGAGGACCCTGTCGCCGGGGTCGTGCTGGAGAGCGGCGAGCGGACCGGCGCCAGGTGGGTGCTCGGCGCCGACGGTCGCGGCTCGACGGTAGCGGGCCGGCTCGGGATCGAGAAGACCCATCCCCTGAGCGGGGAGGTTGCCTTCCTGTTCGCCTACTGGCGCGGCATCCGCGACGACGGCTACGCGACGCTGGACATCAGCCCCGACGCCATCCTCAGCAGCTGGGCTGTCGAGGATGGAATGCAGCTTCTCGTCGTAGCCGGGAACGCCGAGTTCACGCGAGGGTCCAAGGAGGAGCGCCGGCGCCGGTATCTCGAGCGGCTGCGCGATTTCCCTCAGACAATCGAGCCGGACGTCCTGGAGAGAGCTGAGATGGCCAGCGACCTGATCGTCGCGCCGGAGTCACTGATGCGCGGATTCTTTCGCACCCCGACCGGCCCGGGCTGGGCCCGGCTCGGCTCGGCTCGGCTCGTGCCTGCCACTTCAAGCATCCGGGCACCGCCCAAGGCATTGGCGACGCCGTCGAGCAGGCGATCCGCCTGGCCGGGTCGCTGTCGGGCGCCGACCCGGGCCTCGGGTCCTACGCAGACTGGCGCGACACGCGCGCCTCCGAGCACTACGAGTGGTCGTTCACGTGGGGGCGGTTTCCGCGGGCGGAGGCGGAGAGCCTGTTTGCAGGCTGGGCAGGCGAGCCCGATGCCGCTCAGGACCTTCGGGACTCCGTCAGCCGCGTTGTGGAGCCCTCCCAGGTGCTGAGCGAGGATAGGCTCGCGCGCTGGTTCACGAGCTCCTGAGAATCTTCAGCACGTCCCTGACGCTTGGGCGGCCTCACCGTCGCGCTTCGGGCTGATTGCTTCGGCTGATGCCGTCGAGCACGAGGTCGGCAAGCCGACGTGGAAGGTCGCCGTCGGGGGGCTCGTCGGTAAGGAGGGCCCTGAAATTCAGTGGAGCGATCAGAGCTTCAAGGGCCAGTCGACTGTCAACCGTGGCGGGAAGCTCGCCGCGGGCAACTGCGCGCTCGAGCATCGCGCTCGCGATCTCGTAGCGCGTCTGCCAGAAGGCGGTCCGAGCCTCGGCAAGCACGGGGTCCTCGCCGGTTCTCGCCATCGCGTAGAGCAGCGCCCGCCCGAGCGGCGTTGTGAGGTACGTGGCGAGCTCAGATGCAAATGCGGCGAGATCCGTGCGAAGCGATCCGGTGTCAGGAATCGGGAGGTGGGTTTCGCTGTAGTTGAGCAGCGCGTCGCAGATGAGGTTCTCCCTCGTGCGCCAGCGACGGCGGATCGACGTTTCGTGCACGCCGGCGCTGTCTGCGATGTCGGCGACCGTGACCCCGTCCAGGCCTCGCTCGGCGAGCAGCGTCAGGGTGGCATCGAGGACGGACTGGCGAACGCGCGCGGAACGCCCCCCGGGGCGGCTACGGACTCGTGCCTCAGGCATGCCCAGAACAATAACGCAGGCTGACTTGCGTTTAGGATCGCCTTCTGCCACGCTTAGCGCAGGTATCCCTGCGTTAGAGGAGCGAGACATGCCATACCAGTGGCCGTTGGATCCACATGAGCTGTTCGTTGAGCGCTACCCACAGATGGTCAACACCGGCGTGCCGGCCCGGGACGCGGACGCGATGCGCACCGCGATCACGGAGATGTGGCCCGATGCGCCAGGCGGGTGGGTGTTCGAGTGGTCACAGCTGGGAGCGCGCTACGCCGAGGAAGGCGACGAGACTCTTGCGACACTGGCCTATGGCTGGGCGAAGTTTCCAATCGTCGCCGACGACGCCAAGCGCAAGGCGCTGCAACACCAGCTCGAGCACTACCTGCTGGCGGCTGAGGACTTCCCCGTCGACTTCGACCGCAGGTTCCTGGAGGTGCCGCATGGGGGCTCAACTACCCGCCTCCCCGTTCACGTCCTCGCCGCACCGGACCTCCCCGTCGACGCGCCCACCCTGATCGCCAGTGGCGGCGTCGACTCGTGGAAGATGGACCTCCACGCCCTGTTCGTCGCGTTCGCGCTGAACACCCGCACTCGCATAATCGCTTTCGACATCCCGGGCACCGGCGAGTGCCCGATTCCGCTCAACCGCGATTCCGTGAACATGATCGACGGGCTCGTCGCCCTCGCCCGAGAGCTGGGAGACGGGACTGTCGCTCACCTGGGCATCTCGATGGGCGGCTACTTCTCGGCCGCGACCGGCCTCTCAGGCACCGTAGATGCAGCCATCGTTCTTGGCGGCCCTGTCGAGTCCGCCTTCGCCCCCGGCCGCTCGTTTCAATTCGGCATGGCGGACATCGTCGGCAACGCCTTCGGATTCGACCGCCAGCCCAGCGCGGAGGAAACCGCCGAGCGGGTCTCAGCGATGTCGTTGCGGCCGCTGCTCGACCAGGACACAAACGCGCCGATGATCGTCGTCAACGGGGCCGACGACATCCATGTTCCCCGCAGCGGACACCTTCGTGTTCCAAGGCCGTCGCGACACGCGCGTGGAGCTCCTCCCCGACACCGGACACTGTGCCATCTCCCAGCTCGGCGACGTGATCCCGCTGATGATCGACTGGCTCAACGAGACGCTCAACACCACGCAGGCGGTTCGATGAACGACCGCGGTCGCGAGCATGAGGCATCCTCGGGCTCATTCAGCGTGATCGATCGCCTCCGCCGTGAAGCCCTCGCGTCGCGCGGCCGCTGCGAGTCGCTCGTCGAGAGTGATGATCCCCAGTGACGCCGGCTGACCCTCGGCAGCGACGATCGGGCGAGCGGTTTGGCTCTGGAATGCGGGACTGCGGGGTCAGGCCGAGGTGGCCCTGCGTAGGTTCGGCGCATGTCCTCGGCCGTTCGGCACGGACGACCGCTCCTCGTGTTAGAAGGTTACGGTCGCCGGCCTGACCGAACGCCTCCCTTCCGCGCTTTGCGGGTCCCGGAGCGGATTTTGCGCGAATACCCTCGCCGGGCGATAGCAGGAGTGTTAGCGCGGCAAAGTCGCCGTCCAAACGGCCCAGCGAAAGCCGCACGGTTACCTGTGGTTGTGGGCGAGTGGGTTGGCTTCGATGAGCTTGACGAAGCCGAGCTTGTGCAGGAGCCCGGACCGCGAGCCTGGACGCAGCTGGGCCTGACTTCTCGTGGCTGCGGCTAGCTCGGTTGCGAACCCGTCCCGGGGCCAGCGCGTGTCGACTCTCTGGAGCATCGGGGGGGCGATCTGGTGCAGGCGTCTTCCGACGACGTCGAGCGAGACGCCCTTGCTGAGGAGGTGTGCCTCAATACCGAGGCGAGCCGGGACGGTGATGTTCAGATGCAGCGAGATCGCCTCGGCGACGTTGCGCGCATGGTCCTCGCGCGCACCTGCTTCGTGCACCAGGGCGTGTGCGGCGCGTGCTCCCTCGACCGCGAAGCATTTCGCGTGCTTGTCCCGGTTCCAGTGCTCGGCTGTCAGTCCGAGGTCGTGCAGCATGCACGCCAGATAAAGCAGCTCACTGTCGTGTTTCGCTCGGTCGCGCTGCGCGAAAAGCTCGGCGAAGGTCCACGTGCGCGCGCAGTGCCCGTAGAGCGCTGGGCTTGAGAGCTCACGGACGCGTTCCTCGGCCTCGCGCGCGAGGTTGCTGTCTGGTGGCTCGGGCAGCGCGAGTGCGGCGTGCTCGCCGAAGAGCCTGCTGCGCCATTCGCTAGGTATCCGCGCCAAGCGGGCTGATACGCCCTGTCCTATCAGGCGGATGCGGTCCTGGCGGCGAAGGGTTCCTTCGGTCTGGAGGACCCAGTCCCATGTGCCCACGTAGCTCATCAATTGCTCCTCCCTAGACCGATGCGGGCCGGTCGACCCGCGGCAATAATATAACCGATCGGACAGTTATATGGTAGGTTGGTTCAGATGACCATCACGATCGTCCGCAGCAACCGTCACGCTCGAGGGCCGCGATGACCGTCTCAAGGTCGCGTGGGCTGGTGAAGGCGCCCGTGCAAGCGGAGCCGACCGACGGACGTCGCGCGCGAGGTCAGCGAAGCCGCACCGCGATCCTTCAACGCTCGGTCCAGCTCGCCTCAAGGGACGGTCTGGAAGGACTCAGCGTCGGAAGCCTCGCGGCGGACATCGGCGTGCACAAGAGTAATCTCTTCGCGCTGTTCGGATCCAAGGAAGCGCTCCAGCTCGCCACCCTCGCCATGGCCCGCGAAATGCTCATCGAGCTCGTGGTCGCTCCAACACTCGCCGCCCCGGAGGGTCTAGCCCGCCTATCGGCGATCGGAGAGGCATGGTGTGACTACTTCCTCTCTGACGTCTTCGCTGGAGGCTGCTTCCTGTGTGCCGCGTCAACGGAGATGGACGGCCGGCCGGGGCCAGTCCGCGACGCGGTGGCAGCCGTCATGCGCGAATGGCTGGGCGTCCTTCGCCTCAACATCGAGGCAGCGATCGCTGCCGGCGAGCTCGTGGCGGACGTCGAGCCTGCGGCGATGGCTTTCCGGCTGCACGCTCTCGGGATGGCCGCCAACTGGCAGAGACAACTGCTCCAGGACGGCGCGGGCATCGAGTACGCCCGCAACGGCTGGAGAGCGGAACTTGACCGACACAAACCACACGATCACTAGACAGGAGCCAGAGCAATGTCAGCATCGGCCACATCAGCAACCGACACGCTGCTCGAGCGGAACAGCGAGCTCAGCACTGATCTCAGCGGACGGTCTTTCACGCTCACCCCGGAGCTGCACGCCCTGGTACTGACCTGCGCCGACCACCGCGTCGATCCTGCACAGGTCCTCGGCCTTGAGCTCGGCGAGGCTGTCGTGCTGCGTAACCCTGGCGGCCGGGTGACGCCTTCGTTCATCTCAGAGCTTGCGGTGCTCGCGACAGTGGCCCAGCTCGAGGGCCTGGAAACGGGGTTCGAGCTGATCATCATGCACCACACCGACTGCGGGCTCGCCCGCTTGGACGAGCCCGAACAGCGCGGACTGATGGCCTACTACTTCGGGGTCGACGAGAACGACGTGGCAGCCAGGCACCTGACCGACCCCGTCGCGTCGGTCCGGACCGACCTGGAGATCCTGCGCGCGAACCCGCTAATCCCGCGCACGCTCATCGCGTCAGCCGTCATCTACGACATCGCGGCCGGCCGTGTGCAGGTCATCTGCCCGCCCGCGCCGCTCGCCGAGATCCGCTGAGCAAACGAGAGTAGTCGCGGCCGCTGCGGATCGTGTCGACGGTCGAAACGTACCTCGATGTCAAAGTCCGGCACCTGGTGTCCGCGCCAAGCGGGGTCGCTCGCTTCGCTTGACCCTCTGCCTACTGAGCCGGTGCCACAGGGACCCGCGGGCGGTCCCACCTCGACCACAGCCAGGCCGAGAAGCCGAGCGCGACGATCGCGAGGCATAGGAGCATCCACTCGATCGGCGCTGCCGCGCTCGCCTGGACTCGGCTCGGAGGGGGTACGAACGACGCCGTCGCCCCCAGGAAGTGAGGTGGTGGTGCCGCTCTGGACGTCACGAGCGCCACCTTGGGCTCGCCGGTTGCGAGTAGCAGCGCTGCAACGATCAGCGCCGTTGCCGCCACCCCGATGAACGCCATGAGCGCAAGCCGCCTGCGGCGAGGGTTTGCTCGACCGGACCGCACCGGGACGATCCCGCGTTCTGTAGCCCAAGAAGCAGCGAACGCGCGCGGATCGGCGGCACTGCTTCCGAGGAGTTCCTCGACGGAGATGCCGTCGGCCTCAGCTTCCCGGATGTCGGAGGCTAGATCTGCCGCCATCTCCTCAGCGATCGAATCGGGAACGCCGAGGCGCTTCCACTCCGTGCGGCACTGCTCAACGAAATCACTCACGAGGCCACCTCGATCTTGACTGGGGCGAGCACCGCATCGATGGCATCGCGAGCGGCTCGCCATTCGGACACCCCCACCGCGAGCGCCAGTCTCCCCGCGCTCGAGGGGCGGTAGTACTTGCGCGGCGGACCGCCGTTGCTCGCGGCCCGATATGTCTCCACCAGACCGTCACGCTCCAGCCGTCCCAGCAGCGGATAGATGGAGCCCTCGCCGACGCTCGCGAGACCACGTTCACGCAGCCGCTTAGTCATCTCGTAGCCGTATGCCGGCCCCGCGTCCAACACCGCAAGCAGACAGATGTCGAGCACCCCGCGGAGCATCTGGCTGTGGCGGCTCTCATTTGCCATGCACTGCATGATAGCGCCTAACTCTTGCACCGCAAGGCTCTTACAAGGAAGCGCAATCCGGCGACGCAGATCGCTGTCGCCTCGCCACGAATCCGATCGGAGCGCGAACCGCGCCCAAAGCGCACATGCCGTGCCAGGCCGAATGCAGGAGCGGCGGAGCGACGCGGTAGCGGACCCGCTCCTCGCCAGTCGAGGGTGTGACGGGGCGGCCGGCGGACGCCAGCCGCCCCGTCGGCTCCACTTCGTCTTACCGTCTGAGCTGCAGACCGGCGGTCGCGGAGATCACGGGTGATGGGCGTCCGTGGACGGCGTCGATGATGTCCGCGCTGTCGATGCCCTGCAGGTAGATACTGGTGATCCCGAGGTTGGCGTGACCGAGCTGCCGCTGGATCACCACGAGCGGAACGCCCTCGTGAGCCATCTCCACCGCATGGGCGTGCCGCAGCTGGTGCGGAGCGAACCGCCGCCGGACCCCCGCCGCTATGGCAGCGTGATGCAGCTGCTTGCGCGCTGCGGAGGCCTCCCAGTGCCGGCCGGCGGTCGGGCCGTGGATCACGCACAGCAGCGCCCCGATCGGCAGCTCTCGCCGGGTCTGCAGCCATCGGTCGCGCCGACCCCACGCCCACCGTCCATGCCGACCTCCCGTCGCTTGCCGCCCTTGCCACGCCGGACGAGGATCGCGCCGCGGGTCGGGTCGAGGTCGCTCTCCTGCAGATCGAGCGCCTCGCCAACCCGTAGCCCGGCGCGCCAGAGCAGGACGATCAGCGCACGCAGCCGCTGCCCGTCGGCACGATCTGTGGCGCTGCGCATCACCGCGACGATCTCCTCGACTGTCGGCGGGTCGGCTGGGTAGCGCTCACCCTTGTTGCGCGGCGGACGGCCCCGGTGGTAGCCCGGCATGGTCGCTCGCGGGCGCCGGTGACCAGCGGCATCAAGCAAGACGGCTTGCATGAGTCCTCCCTTGTCGTTGGATGGCTTGACAAACCCATTCTGTACTGCCATCGTGAGTACATGTCAACGACCAAGGAAGAACGGCTGCAGATACGCGTCGACCCGTCCGAGAAGGCGCTTCTCGAGCGAGCAGCGGCAGCGTCGCATCTGAACATGTCCGCGTTCGTGGTCCAGGCCGCTGCATCCAGGGCCGAGGAGGTCCTCGCTGAGCGGTCGAGCATCAGACTCTCAGCGGACGCTGCGGCCGCGTTCACCGAGGCACTCGACCGGCCCGCACAGGTCAACGACCGCCTCGCCAAGGCGCTGCGCCGCAAACGCACGTTCAGCTGGCTTGACTGAGCTCCATCGCCCCGCACTGCTCGACGTTCGCCGGCACGACCGCGAGCAGTTCGACAGCGGCGAGCCCGTGCTCGATGAGTGGCTGCGCCGCTACGCCGGCCAGAACCGCCGCCGCGATACAGCAGCGACCTGGGTCATCGCCGACGCCACCAACGTCGTGATCGCATACGCGAGCATCGCGATGACCGGCATCGACCGCTCCGCCGCGCCCGAGACGCTCGCCAAAGGCTCTCCTGACCCCGTCCCCGCGCTGCTCCTCGGCCGGCTCGCGGTCGACCGCCGATACTCGCGCCTTGGGATCGGCACGACACTCGTCGCGCACGTGCTCGCAACCGCATTGGACCTCAACGAGAAGGCGGCCTGCCGAGCCGTCGTCGCAACCGCGCTCACCGACAAAGCGCGCACCTGGCGGGAACGACTGGGCTTCCACCCGTTCGATCCCAACGAGCCTGACCAGCTCGACCTATACCTCCTGACCGCCGAGATAGACACGACACTCCGGCGCCTGCAGTAGAAGTCCGGCGCCTGGCGTCCGCGCTAAGCGGGTCTCTCGTAGGCTGCAGCGAGAGACCCGAGTTGCCGGCTGAGAGTGTTGCGCGATTCCTGTACGCGCGGGAGCCCCGGCGAGGAGAGCAGCAGCAGCTGGCTGGAGCACGTGACGGCAATGCTCCTTCGTCAGGCGCCATGCGGAAGCAATCGAGTCAGAACTCTTGCCCGCGGGGCCATTTCTCGGCCGCCGGCGCGCCTGAGCTCCGCTGCAACTGCTGGGATTGTGGCGCGACGGGTAGTTGCACCGTGGCACAGAGCCCGCCGGCCGCGCGGGGGGTCAGGGTGAGGGTGCCGTCGTGTGCTTGGGTTATGCTCTTGACGATTGCCAAGCCGAGACCAACGCCTGCGTGACTGGGCCGTATGCGTTTGGTGGCGCGCTGAAACGGCTCGGCAAGCGTGGCAACCAATGCCGGGGAGAGCTGCTCGCCGGTGTTCTCGACGATGAGCTCCACGCTCTCGGAGTGTGCGCTAGTCCTGACCCACACGGTGCGCTGTTCAGGCAGGTTGTGGACGATGGCGTTGTGCACCAGGTTCGTCGTCAGCTGGAGCAGAAGCGCGTGCGAACCGATGGTGGACGTCTCCTCGCCGGAGGTCACGATAGTGACGCCGCGCGCTTCTGCGAGGGGCAGGAGCGTTTCGGTGGCTTCTTCCGCCATCAGGGACAGCTCGACATGTTCTCGGGTGAAGGACCGCTGGTCGGTGCGGCTGAGCAGGAGTAGGGCTTCGGTGAGGTCGATCGCTCGGGTGTTCACCTCGTGGAGGCGGTCGACGAGCTCGCTGTTGGCGCGACTCGGATCGTTGCGGGCCACGTCGAGGAGCGTCTGGGTGACCGCCAGCGGCGTGCGCAGCTCGTGGGAGGCGTTGGCTGCGAATCTCTGCTGTTCGGCGACGTGTGCCTGGAGCCGCGCGAGGAGGCGGTCGATGGTGTCGGCGAGGTCCTTCAGCTCGTCGCGGGGCCCTGCGAGCGCGAGGCGCTCGTTCAAGTTGCGCTCGGAGATCTGCCGGGTGCTCGCCGTCATCGCCCGCAGCGGGTGCAGGACCCGACCCGCGACCAGCCAACCGAGGGCGATCGAGACCACGGTCATGACCACCAGCACGATCACGGACCGGAGGAGCCCGTGGTGGAGTGCGTCGGTCGAATGGCGGACGAGTTCGGCGTATCTCAGTTCGGTGGCGGCGTCTTGGGCGGCCGCCCTATGCGTAGGCCCGTTCGGGACGATTACGTCGACCCGGGAGGCGCGGCGGAAGATCAGGTAGGTGATCGCGAGCAGCACCACCCCGGAGACGACAAAGAGGCCGCCGTAGAGCAGTGTCAGCCGCAGACGGACGGTCCGCGAGGACAGGTGAAGCATCCGACGTGGGGCGAGCCTGGCGAGCGAGGGTCGCCACATCGCCAGAAAGACAGAGGCTCTATTCACGGTCGTCTCCCTCACACCCGGTGCCTTGTTGGGTGCTGATGCGGTACCCGACGCCGGCCACAGTGGCGATGATCCCGGGGTCGCCGAGGCGTTTGCGCAACGCCGAGATCGTGATGCGTACAGCGTTGGTGAATGGGTCGGCGTTCTCGTCCCACGCTCGCTCCAAGAGCTCCTCGGCGCTGACGACCCCACCTTCGGCAGCGACGAGAACTTCGAGCACTGCAAACTGCTTGCGGGTGAGCGCGACGTGGCGGCCGTCGCGGTAGACCTCGCGGCGGAATGGATCCAGACGCAGGCCTGCGATCTCTCGCACAGGCGGCCTGTTGTGGGCGCGCCTGCGGTCGAGCGCTCTTAGACGGAGCACCAGCTCCCGGAGCTCGAACGGCTTCGTAAGGTAGTCGTCCGCGCCGATCTCGAATCCGGAGGCCTTGTCGTCGAGATGGTCGGCAGCGGTGAGCATCAGGATCGGCATGCCGCTGGCGGAGGCGACGATGCGTTTGGCGATCTCGTCGCCAGAGGGCCCGGGGACGTCGCGGTCGAGAACCGCGATGTCATAGGCGTTGACGCTCAGCAGCTCCAGAGCGGTGTCACCGTCACCGGCGATGTCGGCCGCGATCGCCTCCAGGCGCAAGCCATCGCGGATGGCTTCTGCCATATAGGGCTCGTCCTCGACGATCAACACGCGCATGCTCTAGATGCTGGCAGCCCGAACATATCGTCGGCATATCGAAAAACGCATACATCCTGGCAACACCCGGGTGCCTTGAATGGCGGCATGACCTCCAGGCAACCACCCACAGGAGAACACATGCGTAGAAACCGATGGCCGCTGGCCGCTCTTGCCCTAATCGCGATGGTCGTCCTGATCAGCGCGTGCGGTGCAAGCGCCCCGGCCGGCGGTGACGGCGATCCCACCGCCACCGCTCATGCGCAGGCGGTGAAGTTCGCCGAGTGCATCCGTAGCAACGGCGTCAGCGAATTCCCAGACCCGAACTCGTCGGGCCAGTTCGCCTACGGGATTCCGAGCCAAAGCTCGCCGCTTGACCCGAGCAGCGCGGCGTGGCAGCACGCGATCGGCGCATGCAAGACCCTGGAGCCGGCGAGGTTCATGCCCACAAGCTTCACTCCCACGCAGCTGTCGGCGCGCCTGAAGTTCGCTCAGTGCGTACGCGCCAACGGTGTGCCCGACTTCCCGGACCCCACCGCAACTGGGCCGCTCGTCGACGTCTCGCACGGCTCGAGCATTCCGGGGCTGCAAGCCACGATCCAGAAGTGCATCCGTCTGAATCCGGCGGCGGTCCAGTGAAACGCTCGACGCGAGGGCTGGCCGCCGCGGCCGTCCTGGCTGCCATAGCCGCCGCCGGCGGCCTGGCCCTGACGCCTGGCGAGAAGCCAGCGACCGCGGTCGCACAGCCGCCCCCGGCGAGCACCGCGCAGGTGCAGAAGAGGACGCTCGCAGCCACTGTCCCCCAGGACGGGACCCTGACCTACCGAGCGCGATCGGACGGCTCGCCCTACTCGGTAATCAACCAGGCCCGCGGGACATACACCACGCTGCCCACCCTCGGTCAGGTCATCCACCAAGGCCAGGTGCTCTACCGCGTGAACGAACTGCCGGTGCTGTTGCTGTACGGCTCGACACCTGCCTATCGGACCCTGTCAGCCGGCGCGACTGGCCCTGATGTGGCCGAGCTCAACACGGATCTGGTCGCGCTCGGCTACGCCACCCGGTCTCAGCTGAGTCGGACTTCAGCCTCTTTCGGGCCGGCCACCACAACGGCCGTGGAGAAACTGCAAGCTGCCTTGGGGGTGACCCAGACCGGCACGCTAACCCTCGGCCAGGCGGTGTTCGAGCCCACCGCAGTGCGGGTGACGAGCGTGTCAGCCCAGCCAGCAGGGAGCGCTCAGACCGGCGAGACGGTGCTGCAGGGCACCTCGACCACTCGCGAGGTGCAGGTGGCGCTGGACGCCTCGCAACAGACGAGTGTGGCGGTCGGGAACAAGGTGAGCATCACCCTGCCCAACAACCAGACCATCCCGGGTGTCGTCTCCTCGGTGGGGACGGTCGCCACCTGCCCATCGAACTCGGGGTCGGGGTCGAGCTCCGCCGCGCCGGGAACAGACACCTGCTCGTCAGCGAGCTCGGGGAGCAGCACCACACCGACGATCACTGTCGACGTCACCCCGTCTGACCCGGCCGCGACGGGCACGTGGGATCAAGCCCCGGTGCAGGTCGGTATCACGACCGCCAGTGTGCCGGACGCAGTGGTGGTGCCGGTGACCGCGTTGCTGGCCCAGCCCGGCGGGGGCTACGCCGTCGAAGTCGTCGCCGCAGGCGCGAGCAACCATCTCGTGCCGGTCTCGCTCGGACTGTTCGACGACGCCGAAGGGCTGGTGCAGGTCACCGCCTCAGCGCTGGCCGCCGGCCAAACAGTGGTGGTCGCCTCAACATGACGCACACCCCGCCACCCACACCCGACAGCACCGCGGCCGCGGGCGGCAACGGCGTCACGATCGAAAGCGCCAGGGTTCCTGTGCTCGACGTCGATAGCGTCACCAAGAGCTACCCCGGCGAGCCGCCCGTGCAGGCCCTGCGCGAGGTGAATCTCACAATCGGCCACGGGGAACTGGTCGGGATCGTCGGCCCCTCGGGGTCGGGCAAGACCACCCTGCTGCAACTGATGGGAACCCTCGACCGGCCCACCAGCGGCCGGGTACGGATCACCGGGCTCGACGTGGCAACGATGGCCGACGAGGACGTAGCCTACCTGCGGGCCACCCGGATCGGGTTCATCTTCCAGCAGTTCTTCCTGGTCGAGCACGCGACCGTGCTCGACAACGTCGCCGACGGTCTCCTCTATGCCGGCATCCCCCTCGACCAGCGCCGCCAGCAAGCCCTCGACGCCCTGGAGCTGGTCGGCCTGGCCGAGCGCCCCCACGCCCGCCCGACCCAGCTCTCCGGCGGACAACGCCAGCGCGTCGCGATCGCCCGAGCCCTGGTCGGCCAGCCCGCCATCGTGCTCGCTGACGAGCCGACCGGGAACCTCGACCAGGCGACCGGGCAGTCGATCCTGGCCCTGATCGACCAGCTCCACCAAACAGGCTCGACCATCGTGCTGATCACCCACGACCACGCCATCGCCGAGCGGATGTCCCGCAAGATCGAGATCCTCGACGGCCGCATCGTCGCCGACACCGGACGCGAGGAGCCGTCGTGACCGCCTCCGCGACCCTGGTCCGGAGACGACTATCGCTCTCCGACCTGGCCCGGCTCTCCACCGTCGGACTCCGCACCCGGAAGCTGCGGGCCGGGCTGTCCGCGCTCGGCATCGCAATCGGTGTGGCCGCCATCGTCGCCGTGCTCGGCCTGTCGGCCTCCTCCCAGGCCGGCCTGCTGGCCGAGATCAACCAGCTCGGCACCAACCTGCTCACCGTCAGCAACGGCCAGAGCTTCACCGGCGGCACCGCCGAACTGCCCACCACGGCGCCGGGCATGATCGGCCGTATCAGCGGCGTGCAGCAGGCGCAGAGCACCGGGGCGGTCAGCGGCGCCAACGCCTTCCGCACACCCTACATCCCCTCGGTCGACACCAACGGCCTGACCGTCCAAGCCGCCAGTCTCAACCTTCTTCCGGTCCTCGCCACCACCGTCGCCCAAGGCCACTACCTCAACACGGCCACTGTCCAGGAGCCCGTCGCAGTCCTCGGCGCCGGCGCCGCCCAGCTGCTTGGCATCGACCGCATCTACCCCGGCGAGCGGCTCTGGGTCGGCGGCCAGTGGTTCTACGTAGCCGGCATCCTCAACCGCGCCGTGCTCGCCTCTGTCATCGACTCCTCCGTCCTGGTCGGCTATCCCTCGGCTGAGAGATATCTCGGCTTTGACGGCCACCCCTCCACTGTCTACCTCCGCGCCCAGACTGACCGGGTCAACGCGGTCGACAGTCTCCTTGCGGCCACCGCCAACCCGGCAAATCCCAGCGGGGTCACCGTCAGCCAACCCTCCTCGGCCCTCGTCGCTCAAGCTGACGCCAAGAGCGCCCTCAACGGCCTGTTCCTCGGCCTCGGCGCCGTCGCCCTCCTGGTGGGCGCGGTTGGGGTCGCGAACATCATGATCATCAGCGTCTTGGAGCGCCGCTCCGAGATCGGCCTCCGACGGGCGCTCGGCGCGACCCGCGGACAAATCCGCGGACAGTTCCTTTCAGAGGCGATCCTGCTCGGTCTGCTCGGCGGAGCCGTCGGGGTCGCCCTCGGCGTCGCATCGACCGCCGTCTACGCCTACACCAAACACTGGGCCACTGTCATCCCCATCGAAGCCTGGGTCGGCGGCATCGCCGCGTCCCTCATCATCGGCGCGGTCGCCGGACTCATCCCCGCCATACGAGCCGCCCGCCTCTCACCCACCCAAGCGCTCTGGTCCGTCTAGGTGTAAGACCCGAGCAGGTTGTTCGCGCGGTTGATGGGTGTCTGGCGCCCGATGGCTTGATGTCGTCGTCGATGGTTGTAGGTCCATAGCCATCCGTCAAGGGCTGCGGTGCGCTCTTGGCTGTCGCGGTAGATCGCTCCGTAGGCCCACCCGCCGAGCATGGTGCGGATGAATCTCTCCGCCTTCCCATTCGTTTGGGGCCTGTAAGGCCTGGTGCGGAGATGGCGGATCCCCAAGGCGCGGCAGGCGATCGCGTGCACCGCAGAGCGGTAAGGAGAGCCGTTATCGGTCAAGAGCTCTTGGACTTGCATGCCGTGGCGCTCATAGAACGCGATCGCCCGCCGCAGGAAGCCGATCGCTGTCGTGGCCTTCTCGTCGCTCAGCACCTCGGCGTAGGCCAGGCGCGTCGCGTCGTCGATCGCGATGTGCACGCACTCCCAGCCGGTTAGCTGGCGTCTGATGCCATGGCGGTCGGTTCGGGTCTTCACGGGATTGCGTTGCACCCCGGTGATCCGCTTCCCCGCGCCGCCTTGGATCCGTCCGAGCTTCTTCACGTCGATATGGATCAGCTCGCCCGCGACCGTCCGTTCGTAGCGCTCCGCCGGCTCCATCCCGAGCCGCCCGAGGCGGCCCATCCCGATCCGCTTGAGGATCCCTGACACAGTCGAGAACGGCAGCTCGAGCACCTCGCTGATCTCAGGACCCGTGAAACGCAGCCGTCTGAGCGCGGCGATCGCCTCGATCGTGCTCTCGCTGCTGCGGTTCGCCACGAACAGAGGCGCCGAGGAGCGATCCAACAACCCAGCAGAACCTTCAAGCCGATACCGGCCGACCCACTTCCCCGCAGTCCGGGCACTGACCTCCGCAGCCAGGGCAGCCTCCCTCACAGACCAATCTTCCTCAACAACACGACGAACCATCCGCTCGCGCTGCCTAAATGACAGCGCAGCATTACCGTGCAGCTTCATCCGGCTCCTCCTTGGGACTGGGGCTTTGACACCACCAGCCTCCAAGGAGGACCGGATGAACAACGTCCTCAGGTTCTACAGCTAGGCCACCGAACCGTTGCACACGATCTACGCCGTAGGAAAGAAGAAGAGAGCCCACTTAGCAAGAACTCGACAACCTGACCACGCCCCTCGCCGAGCACTCAGCGAGGCCTCAGATGTTCGCGATCTAATCGCTCTTGTCCGGGCCTCGGGACGCAACCGACGCTGTATCCGCGAGCTTCACGCTCCGATCACAGCAGCGACGAGCAGACGTCAAATGGCGAGCCGATCCATCAGCCGACGTCAGGGACCAGCGCACCTGGGTTGCGCTTAACCTAGGTCTCTCGCGTGGGGCATCGAGAGACGTGCTCTTCGCCTCAGTGAGAAGCTGACGGTCCGACGGTCGGGTGTCGTCCGGCTCGTCGGTTTGGCTCTCGGACGGCGGCGCGCTGACTCACTTTTCGCCTGTCGACCGTTGGCCTGACCGGCTTTTGCCGTGTCGCCCGCCGCCGCCGAGGATCGCCGGCGTGACTTGATAGGAGCGTGGCATCGCCCCAACTGAGGTGTGTCCGCCGGAGATCCGCTCCGTCGGCCACAACCAACGAAGGGACGGTGTACATGATCGTGATCGGGGTCGACACACACAAGCGCTCGCACACGTTTGTCGCGCTCGACGCGGCAACGGGAGCAACGCGCGGACAGCTGACGATCCCCGCCGGCGACGAGGGCACACTCAATGCCTTGCGATTCGCCGGTGAGCTCGACGACGAGCGGGTGTGGGCTGTCGAGGACTGCCGGCACGTGTCCGGCCGCCTGGAGCGAGGGCTGCTCGCCAGCGGTGATCGGGTGGTCCGGGTCGCGCCGGGGTTGACTGAGTCCTCGAGGCGGGCGGTGCGCGAGCCCGGGAAGTCGGACCCGATCGACGCGACCGCGATCGCTCGCGCCGCGCTCAGAGAAGGGATCGACTCGCTGCCGGTCGCGTTCCTGGACGAGCAGGCGCACGAGATCCGGGTGCTGAGCGACTACCGCGACCAGCTCGTCAACGAGCGCGTCCGGTATATCAACCGGCTGCGCTGGCACCTCGTGCAAATCGCCCCGCACCTCGAGGCGCAGATCCCGCCCGCCGGGCTCGAGGGCCCGCGCATCCGGGCGAGGCTCGCCCGTCAACTCGGGCAGCTGCCCCGCAGTCCGCAGCTTCGCGTCGCAAAGGCGATCCTCAAGCGGATCTGTGAGATCTGCCGAGAGGAGCAGGCGCTGCTCGCCGAGCTCGAGACGCTGGTCGAGGCTAACTGCTCGCAGCTGCTCGCCGAGCGTGGCTGCGGACCGGTCACCGCCGCGATCATCATCGGTCACACCGCCGGCGCCAAGCGATTCCCGACCGACGCGTGCTTCGCGCGCCACGCCGGCACGGCCCCGATCCCGGCAAGCTCCGGCAACACCACACGCCACCGGCTACACCGCGGCGGCGACCGCCAGCTCAACCGCGCGATCCACATCATCGCGCTCTCACGCGCCCGCACCGACCCAGCCACCCGCGTCTACCTCGACCGCCGCCACGCAGAAGGCAAGACCAAGACGGAAGCGATCCGCTGTCTCAAGCGCCACCTCGCGCGACGTATCTGGCGGCTGCTCTACACGACCCAGCCAGCGGCCCCGCAACCACGCACGAAACCCGCCAACACCCTCGCCGTCGGAGCAAAAGCAGGGGCTCGTAGGGCAATCGGACCCTGTCGCCGTGCTTACGCCGAAGAAACCGCGGTCCTAGGGATTGCCGGATCGGACTAGCGCACCTAAACTACTTGTAATAATCGATACGAAGTGGAGACGGTGGGTTCGACAGGCGCGAAATCCGCGTCTCGGTGGCCTCCGCGACAGCATCCGCCTCCCCGGCCAGCGAAGTGGCAGTCGGAAAGTCTCCACCGAAGGCGGCGCACATGGCCACGCACACGCTCGGCGTACGCTGTGACTGCGAATGAGCGGTCGAGCCCGGTTAGGCCTTCTGCTTGGTCCCGTAGCGCTGGCGAGCCGCCTCGCCCGAGGTTCCCAGCATTGAGCCTATAAACGCCCACGAATAACCGCTCGCGCGGGCCTGCTCGACCGCGACGCTGATGGACCGTTCCGCGTCTGACCTGGACAGCGCGGCGTCCCGTAGCGCCTGAAAGACCTTTGGGTCGCGCTCGTCATCGGCTGCCGGCTCGTAGTTCTCGAAGCGGCTGGCCAGCTCATCGGCGTGATCGAGGATGTCTTGGACGCTTCGTGGCATGTCGTTCACCTCAGAAATCTCTCGCGGGCCTTCATCGCATGCACGATCACCGGTGCCTGCACCCCGTCCACGACGCCGATCTCGTAAATGATCGCTGCCTGGTTGGCTCCGATGATCATGGTCAGGCCCTCATCTAGCTCGAAGATACGCTTGGGGTGCGAATAGGCATGGAGCATGTCCTCATCGCTGACACCGTGTCTGCGGGCGCTCACCGCGATGATCGGAACAACGCCCACCATCACAAGTTAGCTTGTCGCGCACGCCCTGTCGAGACCTGCCGCAAAAACGCGCCACCGTCGCTGCCCAGCTATTTGTAACAATCGATACGAAGTGGAGCGGTGGGTTCGACAGGGGCGAAATCCAGGCCGAGAACGGCTCTGGAATGCGGATCGCGTGGTCGGTCCGAGGCGAAGCTGCGTACGCTTCGCGTACGCCACCAGCCGGCCTCCTGCCCTGCTGTCCGCGGCAAGCCGGGCCCGGCGAGCACTGATCAACGAGACACGTCCCTGCGCCTGAGCAGGTCGGGCCGCTCTGCCTCTGGGATCGCCGAGGGCGCTCGCACGACCAGCCATCGCGCCGATGAAGACTCTGGCGGGCCGAGCGATGCGCCACATGTGGTGCTGCGCGATCAGCAGTAGGTGTCGCGGTCGCTGTAGGCTGGTGCTGCAGTCGTTCTCGATCGCAGTAGGGTTTTGTCGCTGCGTCGCTTAAAGCCCCGGGAGGTGTCAATGCGGACCACAATACGGGTGGGAATTTGGTCGGCTGGAACTGTAGGAGCGGTCGTCCTGTTTGCGCTGGGCGGGGCCGAGGCGGGCCACGCGGCCCCGGCGACTGTCGCGAGGCACACACACAGGACTTTTCCCGCAGTGTTCGTCGCGGGTTCGACCCGCGAGGTCTGTCAGCTGACCGGCCAGACGAACTTCCAAACCGGCAAGCCGACATCAAGCGAAACAGAAGAACGCTACGGCCTGCAGGTGGCAGATGCCGGCTACTCCTTCGAATTCAACGGCAGGGTGGCTTACCTGTTCGGCGATGCGGTACCGACCAAAACTTTCAAAGAAATGAACAATCTTGGCAACCGTTACCCGACGGCCGCTGATGAAAGTTCGGTCGACAACGACGCGATCGCCTTCACCGAACCGACCAGCCCCGGTGTCTGTCCGAGCCTGCAGTTCGTGCCGCAGCTCGCCGGCAGAGGTCAGGCGGCCGGAGCGTACACCAGCCCGCAGCTACTGACCGCGGAAGGCAAGCAGGTAGACCTCGAGACCAACGAGGCGCCGGTTTCGGGGATCACCGTGGGCGGCAAGATGTACGTAATCTTCAAGACCGACAACAGAAAAGCGCAGGAGACGAAGAAAGAAAAGGAACAGGAAAGGAATCGATACGAAGTGGAGACGGTGGGAATCGAACCCACGTCCGCAATCGCGTGTGAATGGCGTCTACGAGCATATCCGGCGCTCTGATCTCATCCTCCACTCGCCTCGCCGGCGGGGTTGTGAAGGACCAGTCTCCTAGATGTCCCTGGCTTGGCGGAGACGGACCGCACCGGGTGAGCCTGCTTTCTGATCCCGGCCTTCCCCGCCGCAGGCAAGCGGGGCCCGAGACCTCACGGCTTAGCTATTGACTAAGCGGCGAGGGCGTACTCGTGTGAGTCCGCACCTATGTTTTCCCGGGTGTTTTACGAGGCCGCCCGGGACCTCGACTCGCAACCATCCCCACGAGCCGACCACGTCGAAGCCTGTCGTCCCCGGGGGACTGCTCCCACAGTCTAGCCCGCGCGCGGCGAGCAGAAAAGCGACGCGGCCCCGAACCGTCGAGGAGCCCGCATGGCTGGCCCCGTGGGCCTTCCGCTGCGGGTGGCGTGGCCTTGCACCTCCGGCCTCGCTCTCTTGCGGTTCGGTTCCGCGTCTTGCAACAAATGTAGCTTGCGGGGCGGGCATTTGCAAGTGCTGTGGACGTTCGTTGGCGAAGCGCCGCGCGGAGCCCGCCCGGCGGCCCCGGGCGGGCCGCTGCGCGCGCGCTCGCAGCCGTTAGGCAATGCTTAGACGGGGTGCCACAATGGAGCTATGGACGCTCACGAGCTCTCGCTGCCGGCACCCGCTCCCGGCCCGGCTCCCGCGCCTCCGAGCGCGCATCCGCTCGCGCCGCTGAGCGCGCCGGCAGCGTCGGCGCAGAGCGGTGGGGATCCGTTCGGCGCACCGCACGCAGGGCCGGTGCGCAAAGCGCGCAACCGCATCGGCAGCGTGCTCGCCGGAATCGTCGCACTGGTCGCGAAGTTCGGCGTCGCGCTGAAGGCGCTCATCGTCGCACTGCCGAATCTGAAGCTGTTCGTGACCGCGGGCACGGCGCTGGTGTCGGTGGCGGCCTACAGCCTGTTCTTCGGCTGGTGGTTCGCAGTCGGCTTCGTGGTGCTGCTGTTCGTGCACGAGATGGGCCACGTGATCGCGCTGCGGCGCGAGGGGATCAGGGCGAGCGCACCGATGTTCGTGCCGTTCATGGGCGCCGCGATCTTCACGAAGTCGCTCGGCGAGAATGCGCTCGCCGAGGCGCGCGTGGGGCTTGCCGGCCCGATTCTCGGAACGCTCGGAGCGGCCGCCGTCGCGGTGATCGGCGAGCTCACCGGCAGCTCGCTGCTGATCGCGCTCGCGTACTTCGGCTTCTTCCTCAACCTCTTCAACCTGCTGCCCGTGATCCCGCTCGATGGTGGCCGCGCGGCGGCGGCGATGAGCCCCTGGATGTGGTTCGCAGGCTTCGGCGTGCTCGTCGCGCTCGCGTTCACAGACCCGGGCAACCCGATCCTGCTGATCATCGTGCTGTTCGCCGGCTTTCAGACCTGGCACCGCTGGCAGCAGCGCAACAACCGCTCGCTGGAGCAGGCCGCCTACTACCGCGTCTCACCGCGTAACCGTCTGCTCGTCGCCGGGGTGTACGTCGGGCTGATCGCACTGCTCGTGTTCGGGATGCACGAAACCCACATCCTCACCAGCGGCGGGCACAGCTTCAGCTCGCTGTGAGCTAGCGCCGCGCCTCGCGCACCGCGCGTTCCATGTCGCGCTTGGTCTCGCGCTCCCTGATCGTCTGGCGCTTGTCGTAGAGGTCCTTGCCGCGCGCGAGCGCGATCTCGACCTTCGCGTGGGGCCCCGAGAAGTAGATGCGCGTCGGCACCAGCGTGAGGCCGCGCTCCTTCGCGCGCGCGGCGATGCGGTCGAGCTCGCGGCGGTGCAGGAGCAGCTTGCGCGGGCGCTCGGGATCGTGGTTTTCGCGTGAGGCGGGCCCGTAGGGCGGGACGTGGACCGAGTGCAGCCACAGCTCGCCCTCGCGCATCGCCGCGTAGCCGTCCTTCAGCTGCGCGCCGGACGTCCTCAGCGCCTTGACCTCGGTGCCCTCGAGCACGATCCCGCACTCCAGGCGCTCGATCAGCTCATAGCGATGCGACGCGTAGCGGTTGGAAGCCACATCGCCCGCGCCGATCTTGCGCTTGCCCTTGCCCTTGGCCATCACACCCGAGCCTAGCCTGTGGGCAGCAGGTCGACCCGCCCGCGGATCGCTTCCACGCGCGCGACGCGCACCTCGATCGGATCGCCCAGCCGCAGCGTCGCGCCGCTGCGCTCGCCGCTGAGGATCGTGCCCTGCTCGTTCAGCTCCCACCACTCGCGCTGATCGCCGCGGCCGCGCAGCCCGCGCACCGGCAGCATGCCCTCAAACGGCCGCGCCCAGCCTCCCGCTCGGCTCGCGTCCGTGACGGCGGCGCTCGCGCCGAAGGAGACGAACGCGCCGGCCGAGATCAGGCCGGCGACCTCGCCGGCGAACAGCTGGTCGAAGCCGCCCTCGTGGAGCACGCGCTCGAGCGCGAAGCACGCGCGACATCGTCGGCCTCGCGCTCGATCTTCATCGCCTCGCGCTCGCGTTCTGAGGTCCACGCGCCCGAGCTCGACGAGCTCGCCGGCACGCGGCGCGCGCTCGCCGCCGCCGACCGCGGAGAGCAGCGCGCGATGGCAGACGAGATCGGGATAGCGGCGGATCGGCGAGGTGAAGTGGCAGTAGCTCGCGGAGCTGCAGGCCGCTGTGGCCGAGGTTCTGCGGCGAGTAGTAGGCCTGCTTGAGCGAGCGCAGCACCAGCGAGCCGAGCGCGTAGCGACCCCTGCCGCTGCGGCGCACGTGCTCCTCCACGCGCGCCGAGATCGTGCCGATCAGCTCCGCCGCCTGCGCCGGGGACATGCTGCTCGGCGAGCGGCGGGGTCGGCACCTCGAGCGATGCGAGCTGGTCGACAGGCGTTCGATGCGCTCAGGCTCGGGGCGCTCGTGCACGCGATACAGGCACGGCACGCCGCGCTGGGCGAGCAGCGCTGCGACCGCCTCGTTGGCGGCGATCATCAGGTGCTCGATCAGGCGGTGGGACTCGGTCTGCGCGCGCGCGCTGATGCTGCGCTGACGTTGCCGTGCTCGTCGAAGGAGAACTCCGGCTCCTCGGAGTCGACGATCAGCGCGCCGCTCTGCTCGCGCTTGCGCTGCAGCGCCGCCGCGACCTCGCGGGCGGCGCTCGAGCGGCGCTCCCCACGGCTCGGCCGCGCTCTCGGCGCCGGCGAAGATGCGATCCACCCGCTCGTAGTCCAGGCGCGCATCGGAGCGGATCAGCGAGCGGTAGAAGGCCGCCCGCTCGACGCGCGCGCCGTGTAGCTCCAGCTCGACCGTCACCGCCAGCGCGGTCCGCTCCCGGCACGAGCGAGCAGGCTTCGCTCGAGAGCGCGTGCGGCAGCATCGGCTCGACCGCGCCGGGCACGTACACGCTGCGTCGCGCGCCGGCGTGCCTCGCGGTCGACGAGCGAGCCCTCGGGCACATGCGCGGCGACGTCGGCGATGTGCACCCACACGCGTGTGCGACCCGTCGCTCCGTGCTTCCGCGGAGATCGCGTCGTCGAAGTCGCGCGCGCAGCGGGGTCGATCGTGAACGTCGCCAGGCGGCGCAGGTCGCGCCGATCGCCGGGCGTGTGCGCGACGCGTTCGCCGCCGCGCGCGCCTCGCGCTCGACGCCCCGCGTCGAAGCGGCGCGCAAGGCCGCGGTCGAGCATCAGCCCCTCGATCACGTCGCGGGCGACATCCGGGCGGCCGAGCACGCGCAGGATCGCGCGGCGGCGATCCCCGGCCTGCGCGCCTGCACGAGCACGAGGTCGCCGCTGCGGCGCCTCACGCTGCCGCGCCGCGCGCCGACTTCAGCACGAGCCGCGAGGCGCCGCGCCCGCGCGCGGCAGGTGCCTGCGCTGCGTCGGCTGGGAACAGCGGCGCGGCCGTCAGGAAGCGGCCGCGGCGCTCGATCACCGCGACGATCGTACGCGGCGGCGGGGCGCTTCGCGGCGCCTTGCCGCCGCGCGGCGAGGCGCCCGACCTGGCGCTCACCGCGCTTTCGCGGCGAGCGTGCTCAGCGCGACCGCGAGGCCGTGTTCGGCGTCGACGCCGCTGCGGCACGAGCACTTCGGGTGTGATGCCGGCGCCCTGTTTGACGCCGCCTCCGCCGAGGTTGCGCCCGTCGGGGGTGAAGTACTCGCCGACCGTGATGTCGAGCGCGCCGCCGTTTGACAGCGGCTCCTCCTCCTGGAAGACGCCCTTGCCGAAGGTGTGCGTGCCGACGACCGTCGCGCGGTGATGGTCCTGCAGCGCGGCCGTGACGATCTCAGCCGCCGAGGCGGTGTTCGCAGTCGACCAGCACGACCATCGGGATCGATGCCCGAGATCGCATCGCCGGTCGCGGTCAGCGTCTCGCTCGGCTGGGTGCGCCCGCGCGTGCTCACGATCGTGCCCTTGGGGATGAAGATGCTCGCGATCAGCTGTGCCTCCTCGACAAGCCCGCCGCCGTTGCCGCGCAGATCGAGGACGATGCCCTTGGCGCCCGCCTGCAGCTCGTGTTCGACCGCTTCGCGCACTTCAGCGTGCGCGCCCGGCGCTGAACGTCGCCAGCGCGACGACGCCGAGCTTGACGCCGTGGACCGTCTTCGTCGTCGACGCGACGACCGGCTCTGAGATCGTCGCGCGGGTGATCCTGCACGGTGCGCGTCGCGCCGTGGTGGGCGTGGGCGGCACGGCGGTGCTTCGACGCTCGAGCACGACGTCGGTTCCGGGCAGGCCCTTGATCAGCGCCGTCGCGGCGTTCGCCGAGAGGCCCGCGAGCTTGCGCGCCGTTGACCCCGACGATCACGTCGCCGGATCTTCAGGCCCGCGCGCGCAGCCGGCGTCGAGTTGAACACGCGCGCGATCAGCAGGCCGCGGTCGTGCGAGCGGGTCGACCGCGACGCCGATGCCGGTGAAGTGCGGCGGCGAGATGAATTCGTGGAATTCGCTCGCCGTCAGGTAGTGGGAGAAGCGATCGTCGAGGCTCGCGACGAGCGCCTGAGATCGACGAGTCGGAGAGCTTGCTCGTGGGAATCCGGCGGTAGTAGTCGCTTGCGATCCGCTGGATCGCTTCATCGACCACGCGCGTCTGCTGGTTGGCGACGGAGGCCGCTGCGCAGAAAGCCGGGCAGGTCTTCGGGATGCCCGCCCCAGCCACACGCCGACGACCAGCAGGACCGGCAGCGAGCACCGCGAGCACGATCGTCAGCGGCTGTTGGCGGGACGGCGACATGAACCGCTGAGAAGCGTAGTCGAGAGCCACCGCAGTCCTGGACAGCAGCGCCTGTGGGCCGGGGCCGGCCGCGAACCTTCTAGGGTGGGCGCATGGCGAGCGTGACGACGCAGCACCGTGCCCGCGAACGGGCTGCCGATCCACCGGATCGCGCTGCCGGGCACGCGCGCGCTGACCGTGCTCGTCGCGTTCGACGCGGGCGCGCGCAACGAGCGCCCCGAGGAGAACGGGATGGCCCACTTCCTCGAGCACCTCGTCTTCAAGGGCGGCGAGAAGTATCCGACCTACAAGGACGTCAACGAGACCGCCGAGCGGCTCGGCGGCGTCCTCAACGCCTACACCAGCCACGACCTCGTCGCCTTCCACATCACCGTCCGCGCCGAGAGCGCGCCGCAGGCGATCGACCTGCTGAGCGACTTCGTCGGGCGCCCGCGACTGGATGCCGAGGAGCTCGACCGCGAGCGCGGCGTCGTGATCCAGGAGATCAACCGCGCCTTCGATCAGCCCTCGATGGTCGCCGAGTACCTGATCGACCGCGCCGCGTTCGGCGAGCACCCGCTCGGGCGCACGGTGCTCGGCCCCGAGGAGAACCTCGGAGCTTCACGCGCGAGGGCATCATCGCGTTCCGCGAGCGCCGCTGGGCCGGCTGCGCGCGGCGGCGCGTTCCTCGCGGGCAACCTCGAGCACCTGCCCGCCGAGGACGGAGCTGCAGGAGCTGCTTCGCGCGCTTCCCCGCGCTGCCCGAGCCCGACGCCGTACGTGCCCGCGCCTGAGTTCGTGCCGAAGACGCTCGTCGAGGAGCGCGACACCAACCAGTCGCACCTGCGGATGATCTACCGGCCCGACATCGCCGGTCGCCGACGAGCGCGAGCGCGCCGCGCTCGTCGATCTACTCGACGCTGCTCGGCGGCTCGATGGGCTCGCGCCTGTTCGATGAGATCCGCGAGAAGCGCGGCCTCTGCTACTCGGTCTACGCGATCGACCACGCCTTCGCCGACGTGCCGATCCTGCAGCTGGGCTCGGGGCTCGAGCTCGAGCAAGTGCATCGAGGCATACACGCGGATGCGCGAGATCGTCGACGAGCTGCGCGCGGACGGCCCGACCGAGGAGGAGGTCCGCCGGGCGCGCGCCTACGCCGCCGGGCGCACCGTGCTCGGCTTCGAGAACTCCGGCGCGGTCGCCCGCTACGGCGCCACGCAGGGCATCGTCTTCGGCGAGGACATCGATCCGGACGCCTCGATCGCCGCGCTCGACGCCGTCACCTACGACGAGGTCCGTGAGGTCGCCGCCGGCGTCGCCGAGAACCTCGCCGTCGCCTGCGTCGGACCGCACACTGCGGAGGAGTTCTAGCCCGAAGACTCGGCCTTGCCGTCACGCCGCAGGCGGCGCGGCGGCGGCTCAGCCTGGGAGCTGCGCGCGGCGGATAGCGCCGCGGCCTATGAGCGAATCGCCGGGTGCGGGCTGCGCGGGGCTGGCCTGCGAGCTCAGTCTGGCCGTAGCTCGCCAGCCTCCGATCCGCGGGTCCTCGTCGACCATCTCGCGCAGCCAGCGGAGGCATCGCGATGTCCAGCGCGCGTGCCTCGACCATCGCTTCGATGTCGATCCAGTCGCGTGGGCGGTCGAACATCACCTTGAACACCGCCAGCCCTGCGCAGTCGATGACCGGAATCGTACGGCCCTCGAACGGCACCACGCCGGACGTGGGCTCCGACGCTGATCGTGAAACGGCAGGACACTGAGAAACAGGTCGATCGGGGTGATGCCCCAGTGCAGCCTCACCTGGCCGTCACGTTCGGCCTGTTCGAGCTGCATGCCGCGTGATCTCCACGCCCTCCGGCATCGCGGCGAACACGTCTCGGGCGCGCTGCGGGTCGACGAACACGTTGACATCGACATCCCGCGTGCCGCGCGGCTCGAGTACGCAGTAACCGAGCGCGATCGCGCCGCCGATCGCATGTGGGATGCCGGCGGCGTCCAGTCCATCGTGCACCGCCAGCAGCTGGTCTCCGAGCTCGCTCACGTACGCAGCCTGATCAGCGGCGGATATTCGAGCTCGCCGCGGCCCTTGAACGGCATCGAGCCCGCGAGGTCGAGGACCATCTCGAGGACGTTCGCTTGACGCTCCATCGCTTGATCGCCCTCGGCGGGGGCGATATCGAGCTGCAGCCCCGCCCCGCGCGCGATGCGCGCGAGCGCTGCCACCGACGGCTGACGACGGCCCCGGGTCGTAGGCGCTCAACACCGAGCTCTGTCGATCCCAGCGCGGCGCGCGAGCTCGGAATGCTTCAGCTCGCTGCGTCGAGCGAATCTCCTCGATCAGCTCGGCCGCGAAGTACTGATCTGTCGTCTCCATACCATTATGTTAGCGGAAACGCCCACATATACAATAAATAATGAGCGGTTCCGCCCACATTCGTGTCGCTAGCCGATCGCGACCATCCGGTCGATCGGGACGCGCGCCCGAACCGCGATCTCCTCGGGGACGCGCACCTCGAACTGCATCTCGCGCAGGGCGTCGCGCAGCTTCGGCAGCGTGATCATCTTCATGTACTGGCAAGAGGCCTCGGCGTTCGCGGGGATGAACTCGACCTCCGGCGCGGCCATCCGCAGCGGGTAGAGCATCCCGATCTCGGTCGCGACGACCGCCTCGGCGAGCGCCTCCCGCCTCGCCGGAGCGCTCGGCCTGCTCGGCGTAGCTGAGCATGCCGCCGGTCGAGAGCATGTGCACGCCCTCCGCCGAGACATCGCCCGCGGCGACGTACTCCATCACGCTCGTCGAGCAGCCGCACTCGGGGTGGATCAGGAAGTCGGCGCCGGGGTGCGCCGCGCGCGTGGCTTCGATGTCGCCGGGACGGATGCCCGCATGCACGTGGCACTCGCCGTCCCAGACGTGCATGCGCCGGCCGAGCTCCTTCTCGACGTATGCGCCGAGCCACATGTCCGGGCCGAACAGGATCTCGGTGTCCGCGCCGTGCGTCGCATAGATGTGGCGCACGACGTCGACCGCGTTCGCCGAGGTGCAGCAGTAGTCGGTCAGCGCCTTCACCTCGGCGGTCGTGTTCACGTACATCACGACCACGCCCTCGCGGATACTCCGCGCTGCCAGTCGGCGAGCTGCTCGGCGTCGATCGACGCCGCCAGCGAGCAGCCGGCGTCGAGGTCGGGGATCAGCACGGTCTTCTCCGGGCACAGGATCGAGGCGGTCTCGGCCATGAAGTGCACGCCGCAGAAGACGATCGTCTCGCCCGTCGGCGGCCGCGGCCGGCGCGAGAGCCCGAGCGAGTCGCCGACGTAGTCGGCGACGTCCTGGACCTCCGGCACCTGGTAGTTGTGCGCGAGGATCACCGCGCCGCGCTCGGCGCGCGAGCGCGCGCACCTCGGCTGCTGCAGCTCTGCGATCTCGCTGCCGGCGGTGAGCGCGGGCCGGCGCCTGCGTGGGAGCCATCGGCAGCGTGGGCGCCATCGGCAGGTTCATGGCAGGGCCTCCATGATCAGGGACAGGTCCAGGGCGGGCGCCGAGTGGGTCAGCGCACCCATCGAGATCCATTCTACCCCGGTCTCCGCGCGCGCCCTGAGCGTCTGCAGCGTCGACGCCGCCGCTCGCCTCGAGCTCCGCGCGGCCCGCGACCTGGGCGACCGCGGCGCGCAGCTGCGGCGTCGTCCATGTTGTCGAGCAGCAGCCGCGGCGCGCCGGCCGCGAGCGCCTCGTCGATCTCCTGCGCGTCGCGCACCTCGACCTCGAGCGTGCCGGCCAGCTCCGGTGCGGCCGCGCGCGCGCGGGCGACCGCCGCGCGATCCCGCCCGCGGCGGCGATGTGGTTCTCCTTGATCAGGATCGCGTCGTACAGCCCCGCGCGGTGGTTGCTCGCGCCGCCGGCCGCGACCGCCGCCTTCTCGAGCGCGCGCAGCCCGGGCGTCGTCTTGCGCGTGTCGAGCACCCTCGCGCCGGTTCCCTCGACCTCGCGCGCCGCGCGCGCCGCGATCGTCGCCACGCCCGAGAGGTGCGCGAGGAAGTTCAGCGCCGTGCGCTCGCCCGTCAGCAGCGCCCGCGCGCGGCCCCGGGATCGACAGCACCGGGCCGCCCTGCTCGCGCCACACGCCCTCCTCGACCAGGCGCTCGCAGCGCGCGCCGCGTCGAGCTGCGCGAACACCGCCTCGGCCGCGTCCAGGCCGTAGATCACCCCCGGCGCCTTCTGCGTGATCAGCGCCCGCGCCCGCGCGTCCGCGGCGACGGTCGCGGCGGTCGTAACGTCGCCGCTGCCGACGTCCTCCGCGAGCGCGCGTCGCACGAGCGCCTCAGCTCGAGCTGGTCATCTCGCAGGTTCAGCCGGCACGGTCATCGCGGTCATGAACGCTGGGCACCGTCAGTCCGCGATCCGCGCGAGCGTCGGACAGCACTGCCGTCACGACGAGGCAACCCCGTGCCGGTCCGCCGCTGCTGACCGGAGCGAGCAGGAGCATCGCCGCGAGGGCGAGGCGCAGCTGCGCCGCCGCAACCGGCTGGCCGAGCGCGAGCAGATCCAGGCCGCACGCTGAGCTGCACGCCTATCCCTCCGTGGCCGCTGGCAGCAGGTACGCGCGCACGAAGCCGTCGAGGTCGCCATCGAGCACCCGCTGGACGTCGCCCATCTCATGGCCCGTGCGGTGGTCCTTGACCATCGTGTACGGGTGCAGCACGTAGGAGCGGATCTGCGAGCCGAAGTTGACGTCCTGCGCCTCGCCCTTCTCGCGCGCGATCTCCTCCTGGCGTTCGCGCTCCTTGCGCTCGAGCAGCTTCGCGCGCAGCATCGCCATCGCGGTCGCGCGGTTGGAGGACTGCGAGCGCTCGTTCTGGCACTGCACGACGATGCCCGTCGGGCGGTGCGTGATGCGCACCGCCGAGTCGGTCTTGTTGACGTGCTGGCCGCCCGCGCCCGGACGCGCGGTAGGTGTCGACCTGCAGGTCGTCCTCGTTGATCTCGATCTCGCCCGTGTCCTTGACGACCGGCGCGACCTCGACGCCGGCGAAGCTCGTCTGGCGGCGGTGCGCGGAGTCGAACGGCGACAGGCGCACGAGCCGGTGCACGCCGCGCTCGGCGCCGAACAGGCCGTAGGCGTTCTCGCCGCGCGGCGCGGAAGGTCGCCGACTTGATACCCGCTTCCTCGCCCGCGCTCGCCTCGAGCAGCTCGACCTGAAAGCCCCGGCGCTCCGCCCAGCGCATCAGCATCCGCAGCACCATCTCCGCCCAGTCCTGCGCGTCGGTCCCCCCCGCCCCGGCGTTGACGGTCACGAGCGCGTCGCCCGCGTCATAGCGCCCGGAGAACAGCCGCTGCTCCTCGAGCGTCGCCAGGCGCTGCCTCGACCGAGGCGATCTGCTCGTCGACCTCCGCCTGCAGCGACGCGTCCTCGGCGGCCATCTCGGCGAGCCCGTCGAGATCCTCGACGTCGCGCTGCAGCGCGCTGAACGTCTCCAGGCGCCTGCTCGCGCGCGCGTGCTCGGCGCGACACCGACGCGGCGCGCTCGGAGTCGTCCCAGAAGCCCGCCGCGCCCATCTCGCTCTCGAGCGCCGCCACGCGCTCGGCCAGCTCAGCCGGGTCAAAGATAGTCCGCGAGCAGCTTCATCTGCTCGCGGATGGCGGCCAGGCGCTGGGGGGTGGACTCGCTGGGCGCGGCTGTGGCCATGTCTCCACGCTATCAGCGAACGCGCGAGTCGCTCGCCCCGCGTCACGCAGCCTCGCGCATCAGCCGTCCGAGCGGTCGTGGACCAAGCGTGGCAAGGACGCAGGGAGCGAAGTGTGCTGATGCACACGAGCGACCGAGGACGCCGCCGCGCGCCGCGTCCACGCGCCGCTCAGGCGCCGTGGCACTTCTTGAACTTCTTGCCGCTCCCGCACCAGCAGGGATCGTTGCGCCCGACCTGGTGCTCGTCGTCGACCACGCGCTGCTCGACCACCGGCAGCGCTTCGACGCGCTCACCGCCGTCCTCGGCGTAGGCCTGCCGCCGCCCTGACACGCCGCGCCGCCGCCGCGGCGGCCGCGATCGCGCCGGCGCCCGACCGCGCTGTGCCCGCCCGAGTAGGAGACGCGGCCCGCGCGCGTGGAGCTGCCCGCGGCCGCGAACGCGGGATCGGCGGCCTGCGGCGCCGCCGCCGTTCTGGCCTTCGACGTTGACCTGCGACGTTGAAGATCATCCGCGCGTAGTCCGTCCAGACGCTGTTCATCAGGTCGCCGAACAGCGTGAACGCCTCGTTCTTGTACGCGACCAGCGGGTCGATCTGGGCGAAGCCGCGCAGGTGGATGCCCTCGCGCAGGTAGTCCATGTCGAACAGGTGCTCGCGCCAGCGCTCGTCGATGATCTGCAGCAGCAGGAAGCGCTCGAGCGCGCCCATCAGCTCCTCGCCGAGCGCCTCCTCGCGCGCGTCGTAGCGCTCGCATCGCCTCCTCGATGATGCGGTCGGTCGAGCGATCCGGTCGATCGTCTGCGCGGGTCGAGGTCCTCGCTCGCCGAGGTCGAGCGGGAAGAACTGCCCGAGCGCGGTGAACAGCGCCGTCGAGGTCCCAGTCCTCCATGAAGTCGCCGGGCGTGTACTGGTCGATCGTGCGCTCGATCACGTTCGCGACCTCGCTGGCGGGCCTCCTCGCCGATGCTCTTGCCCTCGAGCACCTCGTCGCGGTAGGCGTAGATCACGCGGCGCTGCTCGTTCATCACGTCGTCGTACTCGAGCACGCGTTTGCGGATCAGGAAGTTCTGCTCCTCGACCTTCTTCTGGGCTTTCTCGATCTGCTTGGAGAGCATCCCCGCCTCGATCGGTTCCTCGTTGCCCTCCTCGTCGACGCCGCCGAGTTTGTCGAGGATGCGGTAGATGCGGTCGCCGGCGAACAGCCGCACGAGGTCGTCCTCGGCCGACAGGAAGAAGCGCGACTCGCCCGGGTCGCCCTGGCGCCCGGCGCGCCCGCGCAGCTGGTTGTCGATGCGCCGCGACTCGTGGCGCTCGGTGCCGCAGATGAACAGGCCGCCCGCGGCCATCACCTGCTCGCGGTCTGCCTCGAGCTCGCGCTCGACCTCGGGCAGCAGCTCCGGCAGTGCGCCGCTCGTAGGCCTCGGCGTCGCTCGGCTCGACGCCTTCGCGCGCGAGCTGCTGGGCCGGCCAGGTGCTCGGGGTTGCCGCCGAGCTTGATGTCGACGCCACGGCCGGCCATGTTCGTGGCGATCGTGACCGCGCCCGGCTGGCCGGCCTCGGCGACGGTCTCCGCCTCGCGCGCGGCGTGCTCGGGCTTGGCGTTCAGCACCGTGTGCTTGATCCCGCGCTTGCGTCAGGCGCTCGGACGAGCAGCTCGGAGACCTCGACCGAGATCGTCCCCACGAGCACCGGCTGGCCGTTCTCGTGGCGCGCGGCGATCTCTTTGACGACCGCGTTCCACTTGCCCTCCTTGGTCTTGTAGACCTGATCGTTGCGGTCGTCGCGGACCATCGCCATGTTCGTCGGCACCTGCACGACCGGCAGCTCGTAGATCTTCATGAACTCGGTCGCCTCGGTCAGCGCCGTGCCGGTCATGCCGGCGAGCTTGTCGTAGAGGCGGAAGTAGTTCTGGTAGGTGATCGTCGCGAGCGTCTGGTTCTCCTCCTGGACGCGACACGCCCTCCTTCGCCTCGACCGCCTGGTGCAGCCCCTCCGACCAGCGCCGGCCCTCGAGGATGCGCCCGGTGAACTCGTCGATGATCTTGACCTCGCCGTCGATCACCGCGTAGTCGACGTCGCGCTTGTACAGCGCCTCGGCGCGCAGCGACTGGATCAGGTGGTTGACGAGATGGCCGTTCTCGGCCCGGTAGAGGTGGTCGATGCCGAGGAAGCGCTCCGCCTTGGCGACGCCCTGCTCGGTGATCGAGACCGTCTTGTGCTTCTCGTCGATCTCGAAGTCGAAGTCCGCCAGGAACTGCTTCTTCATGCGCGGGTCCATGCCTTCGGGCGTCTTGCCGGCGGTCATCTGCGGCGCCAGGCGCGCGAACTTCACGTACAGGTCGGCCGCCTGTTCGGGGGCGCCGGAGATGATCAGCGGCGTGCGCGCCTCGTCGATCAGGATGTTGTCGACCTCGTCCACGACCGCGAAGTAGTGCCCGCGCTGGACCTTTTCGGCGAGGTCCTTGGCCATGTTGTCGCGCAGGTAGTCGAAGCCGAACTCGGAGTTGGTGCCGTAGACGACGTCGCAGGCGTAGGCGCCGCT
Source organism: uncultured Solirubrobacteraceae bacterium (assembly GCA_963827105.1). Taxonomy (GTDB): domain Bacteria; phylum Actinomycetota; class Thermoleophilia; order Solirubrobacterales; family Solirubrobacteraceae; genus Palsa-744. The sequence continues at coordinate 230,097 of CAWHAB010000012.1, forward strand.
GCTTCTCCTCGTAGGGCTGCATGTTCTGCAGCACGCCGACGCTGACGCCGAGCGCGTCGTAGATCGGGCTCATCCATTCCGCGTCGCGCTTGGCCAGGTAGTCGTTGACGGTCACGAGGTGCACGCCCTTGCGTTCGGCCGGGCTCGTCCGTCCGAGCCGCCGTCGCGCACCGCCAGCGAGTTCAGCACGACCGCGAGCGTCGCCGTCAGCGTCTTGCCCTCGCCGGTCTTCATCTCCGCGATCTGGCCGTCGTGCAGCGCCATCCCGCCGATCAGCTGCACGTCGAAGTGGCGCATGCCCATCTGCGCTTGCCGGTCTCGCGCACGATCGCGAAGCACTCCGGCAGCAGCTCGTCGAGCGACTCGCCTTCGCGCGCGCGCTCGCGCAGCACATCCATCCGCTCGCGCAGTTCGGCGTCGCTGTCGTGTTCGAGCTCGGGCTCGAACGCGCCGATCAGCGCGACGCGCTTCTGGTAGGTCTTGAACTTCTTCGCCTCGCCGACGTTCAGCGCGCGATCGAGCAGTGAGGGCATGCGCCAAGGATAGCTCCCGTCGCGCCGACGGTCAGCCACAAGGCCCGATCGCGCCCACCGCTGCCGCGAGCGCTCAGCCGGCTGCTCGTGACGTGCGCCGTGCGACTCAGGCGGACCCGATTCGCGGCCGCGTGAGGCGCGCGCGTCGCGCGCATCGGCCGCGTGCGCCTCGCGGCGGTGGCGGCAGTTTGTCGCGGTGGCGCTTGACCTGGCGGGCCAGCTCGTCGACCATCAGGTTCAGCGAGTGGTGCATCTCGGGCGAGGCGTCGTGCGCACGCAGCGTGACGCCCTTCAGATACAGCGTCCCCTCGGCGACCTGGCAGTCGGCGACGCGCGGGTTGCGCTCCTTGAAGATCTCGATCTCCAGGCGGGCGAGGTCTGAGACCTGCCGCGTGACCTTGGTCAGACGGCGCTCCGCGTGCGTACGCAGATCGTCGGTGACCGGGACGTTGCGACCCTTGATGTCGATTTGCATCCGAGGCTCCCTTCGGTCGGCCTTCATGTTAGGCGATGTGAACGATGCTACGCCTGCACGCGGCGGATGTAAATGGCCGCTCGACACAAGGCTGGACGGGCCCGGAGTGGGACAATCGCACGCAGCATGAGCCCGCACCTGTCCTGGACGTTCAGCCCCGGCGTCCTGCTCGCCGTCGCAATCGTCGGCTGGATCTACGTCAAGCGCTGGCTCGCGGTGCGCCGCGGGCGCTCGCCGCGACGCACGACGAGGCGCCCGTGTGGCGCCTGTGCTGCTTCCTCGCGTCGATCGCGCTGACGCTGATCGCGCTGGTCTCGCCGGTCGACGCGCTCGCCGACAGCTGTTCTTCATGCACATGATCCAGCACATGCTGCTGCTCGACACCGTCCCGATCCTCGCGATCCTCGGCCTCACGAAGGTGATCCTGCGCCCGGTCACGCGCGTCGTGCACGAGCTCGAGCGACGCGCCGGGCCGTTCGCGCATCCGGCGTTCGCGGTGTTCGCTGTACGTCGCCGTGATCTGGGCCTGGCACATCCCCGCCGCCTATGACCTCGCGGTCACGCATCCGCTCGTGCACGTGCTCGAGCACACCACGTTCGTGATCGCCGGCTCGCTGTACTGGTGGCATCTGCTCTCGCCGATCCGCGCACGCCGGCGACTGCAGGCGGATGGGGCCGGTGGTCTACATGGGCAGCACCAAGCTGTTCGTCGGCGCGCTCGGCATGGGCCTCGCGTTCGCCCCCGCGCGCTCTACCCCTACTACGTCCACCACGCCCGCGTGTGGGGCATCTCCGCGCAGGACGACCAGTCGATCGGCGGGCTGATCATGGCCATCGAGCAGTCGCTCGTGATGGGCATCGCGCTCGTCGTGCTGTTCGTGCGCGCGCTGACCGAGTCCGAGCGCGCCCAGCAGCGCCGCGAACGCTACGAACTGGTCTGAGCGTCGACCGGCCGCGACGCGGCGCATGCTCTGCAGGATGCCGCCGTGGCCGGCGATCGCGCCGATCAGGATCGAGCTCGGCCGCGACCTCGGTGCCCGGGAAGACGATGCTCTCGCGCAGCTGCGCGCCGTCGCCGATGCGCGGCGCCGTCGCCGAGCACGACCGGGCCCATCAGGCGCACGCCCGCGCCGATCTGCACGTCGCGGCCGATCCACGCCGGCCCTTCGACCTCGGCGTCCGCGCGGCAGCGCCGTGCCGCCGGCGACGATCACGCCGGGGCTGAGCTCCTCGCCCTCGATCTCCAGGTGCAGCTCGCCGCGCAGCGCGTCGAAGGTGCCCTGGCGCAGCTCCGCCGAGCGAGCCGACGTCGTTCCAGTACTCGCGCACCTCGTGGATGTGGAAGGGCACGTCGTTCTCGAGCAGCACCGGGAACACGTCCTGGGCCCAGTCCACGAACGGCGCGCTGCGGGAAGTAGTCGAAGATCTTCGGGTCGAACATGTAGATGCCGCAGTTGCCGAGGTCCGAGAGCGCCTCCTCGGGCGCCGGCTTCTCCTGAAAGCCCGTGATGCGGCCCTCGCGGTCGTGCAGCACGACGCCGTACTCGCGCGTGTCGGGCACCTGCTTGACGGCCAGCGTCGCGACCCCGCCGGCCTCGCCGGTGGCGGGCCGCGAACGCCGTCAGGTCGATGTCCGTGAGCGCATCGCCGGAGATCACCAGGAACGGCTCCTCGCCGAAGAACTCCGCGCAGCCGCGCACGCCGCCGGCGGTGCCCAGCAGCTCGCTCCTCGAAGCGGTAGCTGAAGCGCTCGCCGAAGTACTCGCGGATCGAGTCCGGGAAGTAGTGCAGGTTGGCGATCACCTGCTCGAACCCGTGCCGCTCGAGCAGGTCGACGATGTGCTCCATCACCGGCCGGTCGAGCACCGGCACCATCGGCTTGGTGATCTCATACGTCAGCGGGCGCAGGCGCGTGCCGAGACCCGCGCCGCCAGCACCATCGCCTCGCATGCGCGCTGGAGCAGCCTCGCGGCATCGCCGCCGCCCGGCGGCGGGCCTAGTAGCGGTAGTGGTCGGGCTTGTAGGGGCCCTCCACCGGGACGCCGATGTAGGCGGCCTGCTCGTCGCTGAGCTTCGTCAGCCTCACGCCGAGCGCGTCGAGGTGCAGCCGCGCGACCTTCTCGTCGAGGTGCTTGGGCAGCACGTAGACCTGCTTCTCGTAGTCGTCGTTCTTCGTGAACAGCTCGATCTGGGCGATCGTCTGGTTGGAGAACGAGTTGCTCATCACGAAGCTCGGGTGCCCGGTCGCGTTGCCGAGGTTCAGCAGGCGGCCCTCGGAGAGCATGATGATCGCGTGACCGTCTGGGAACACCCACTTGTCGACCTGCGGCTTGATGTTCACGCGCTCGATCCCCGGCGATCGCCGTCAGGCCCGCGATGTCGATCTCGTTGTCGAAGTGGCCGATGTTGCCGACGATCGCCTGGTGCTTCATGCGCTGCCATGTCGCGCGGCGGTGATGATGTCCTTGTTGCCGGTCGTCGTGATGAAGATGTCGGCGCTTGTCGATCACGTCCTCGAGCGTCTTGACCTCATAGCCCTGCATCGCCGCCTGCAGCGCGCAGATCGGGTCGATCTCGGTGATGATCACGCGCGCGCCCTGGCCGCGCAGCGATTCCGCGCAGCCCTTGCCGACGTCGCCGAAGCCGCACACGACCGCGACCTTGCCGCCGATCATCACGTCGGTCGCGCGGTTGATGCCGTCGATCAGCGAGTGACGGCAGCCGTAGAGGTTGTCGAACTTGGACTTGGTGACCGAGTCGTTGACGTTGATCGCCGGGAACAGCAGCTCGCCGCGTCTCGACCATCTCGTACAGGCGGTGCACGCCGGTCGTCGTCTCCTCGGTGACGCCTTTGATGCCCTCGCCGATCCGCGTCCAGCGCTGCGGGTCCTCGGCGAGCGAGCGCGTCAGCAGCGAGCAGGATCACCTCGAACTCCTCCGATTCGCGCGCTCGCCGGGTCGGGCACCGCTCCGGCGCCTCGTACTCGGTGCCCTTGTGCACGAGCAGCGTCGCGTCGCCGCCGTCGTCGAGGATCATGTTCGGCCCGCCGACCTCGCCCTCGTCGGCCAGCGGATGACCTGCTCGGTGCACCACCAGTACTCCTCGAGCGTCTCGCCCTTCCACGCGAACACGGGCACGCCCGCGCGGGTCCTCGGGCGTGCCCTCGGGCCCGACCGCGACCGCCGCGGCTGCGTGATCCTGGGTGGAGAAGATGTTGCAGCTGCACCAGCGAACCTCGGCGCCGAGCGCGGTCAGCGTCTCGATCAGCACGGCCGTCTGGATCGTCATGTGCAGCGAGCCGGTGATGCGTGCGCCCTTCAGCGGCTGCGCGTCGGCGTACTCGCGCCGGAGCGACATCAGCCCGGGCATCTCGTGCTCGGCGAGCGTGATCTCCTTGCGCCCGAACTCGGCCAGGGAGAGGTCGGCGACCTTGAAGTCGGTCGGTTGCGGCGGCTGTGGTGGTCATTGCGGACATGACGAAGCCTCCTGTCCGGTCAGGTGAGCGCCCTTGCTGCAGGGAGAGGCCGAGCGTGGCGGTATCGGAGCCCGTCGCAGCGCTCCTCGGCCGTCCGCGCGACGGTATCACACAGCACGCACGGCCGAGACGGCTCAGCGCTGCGCGAGCGCCGCCTTCAGCTCGTCGATCATCCGCACCGGGCCCGGGTCGACGCCGCGCAGCGCCGCGAGGTAGATCGACACGAGGTCGCCGAGCAGCACCAGCGAGATCACGCGCTCGATCGCGGTCTGCCCGCGCGTCTCCAGGCGGTAGCTCGCCGCGGCGTTGCCCGCGATCAGGCGCTCGGTGAGGTCCATCCGCTCCTTCACGCGCGGGTGCGCGTCGGAGTCGTCGAGGAACACCGCCGAGAAGCGCCCGGGTCGCCGCGCCCTCCCAGCCCGACGATCTCGTTGTGGTCGAGCTCGGGCAGTTCGTTCCAGAAGCACAGCTGCTTGGCGTTCTCGTTGATCTGCGTCTTCCAGCGGTAGGCGATCGGCGAGGTCAGCCCAGCGCCGGCGATCACCGGCGTGGTGCCGTGCAGCCCGCGCGCGAGTGTCCTTGGCGAGCGAGTCCTCCGGCGCATCCGGGCCCCACTCGGCCACCAGCTGCTCGGTGTGCGAGGCGGCGACGTCGATCTCCGAGGTCAGCCGCGGGCCGGCGCCGCACAGCGCCGCGACCTCGAGCGCCGCGACGATCATGTACGCGACCGCCGCGCGCGGCTGGAAGCCGCCCGGCAGCGGGATCACCGGCACGCCGTCGGCGCGCGCCATCTCGGCCAGGCGCCCGCCGGTGGTGACGACCGTGCGCTTGCGCGCCGAGCGCGCCGGCGGACTCGTAGCAGGCGAGCGTCTCCTCGGTCTCGCCCGAGTAGCTCGCGCACAGCACCATCGTGTCCGGCGTCGTCCACGGTCGGCATCCCGTAGCGCGCGGTCACGAAGATCGGCCGCGAGGCGTGATCGCCGAGCGCCGCGCGCGCGAGCGCGCCGCCGATCGCCGAGCCGCCCATGCCGGCCACGACCAGGCCGGCGGCGTGTCCCAGTCCTGCATGATCGCCGACTCCACGCGCCACAGCGCGTCGCGCAGGTGCTCGGGCAGCGCGAGCACGTCGCCGAGCTGGTCGGAGGGGTCGACCCGGGCGATCGCCGCGCGCGAGAGCTCCTCGGCCGTGGGTGTCGCGGTCGCGTCGCCGTCGGCGTGATGCTGCCATCGTTGCCTGCCTCGCTGGACTGCTCGGGATGGTGGCCATGCGATCTCGAACTGGCGTCGGCGCCGGCGGTACTAGAACTCGATCGCGCGGTCGGGCAATTCCACACCGGGGAAGATACGCGCCCCGCGTGTCGATCGCGTTGTCCGCCCCCACCGTCACGCCCTCGCCGAGCACCGCTCCGCCTGTGATCTTGGTGCCCGTCGCCGACGCGGCAGCCGCGCTGCGACGATGCAGTCGCGCAGCTCGCAGCCCTCGCCGATCTCGGCGCCCTCAAGGATAACGGCGCGCTCGACCGTGCTGCCCGCGCCGATCGTGACGTCCTCGGCCGAGCACCACCAGGCTGCCGACGTGGGCGCCCTGCGGCGACGCGCACGCCGCGCTCGATCAGCGCCGGCGGGATCGCCCGGCCGTGCAGCTCGGCGCCTGTCGTCGACCGCCAGCCAGTCGCTCCCCAGCCGCGCGCGCACCGCCGTGTGCGACGTTGCCCTCGAGGATGTCGAAGGTGCCCTGCAGGTAGCGCTCCGGCGTGCCGATGTCGAGCCAGTAGCTCTCCGAGCGGGAAGCCGTAGAGGCCGTCGCCGACGAGCGGCGGCCACACCTCGCGCTCGATCGAGACGTTGCGATCGGGCGGCGACGAGCTCGAGGATCTCGCGCTCGAGCACGTACGCGCCGGCGCTGATCAGGTTCGAGCTCGATCCGATCGGACTCGGGCTTCTCGACGAACTCGCGCACCGAGCGGTCCTCGTCGAGGATCACCAGCCCGTAGGCGCTGGGGTCGGCGACCGGTACGAGCGACAGCGTGGCGCGCGCGCCGCTGCGCCTCGTGCTGGGCGATCTGGGCGGTCAGGTCGATGTCGGTGAGCACGTCGCCGTTGAGCATCAGGAAGCGCTCGTCGAGCATCGGCTCGGCGAGCTTCAGCGCGCCCGCCGTGCCGCGCGGCTCGGGCTCCTCGACGAAGCGCAGGCGGATCCCGAGCTCCGAGCCGTCGCCGAGCACGTCGCGCACGCCGTCCGCGAGGAACCCGCAGGACATGATCACGTCGTCGATGCCGTGCCCGCGCAGCCACTCGAGCATGAACGAGATGAACGGCCGGTCGACGAGCCGCACCACGGGCTTGGGCATCGTCGAGGTGAGCGGGCGCAGGCGCGTGCCCTGCCCGCCGACGAGGATCACCGCCTGGATGCGCTCACCGCCTTCCGATGCCCTCGTAGCAGCAGGCCCGCCGCGCGCACCGCGCGCGGGGTCGAGCGCGTTGCGCCCGTCGATCGACGAGGTTGCCCGCCATCGCCGCCGCGACCTGCGCCCAGTCGAGCTCGACGAGCTCGCGCCACTCGGTCACGAGCACCGTCGCATCCGCGCCGCTGCACGGCCTCGAGCGGCGAGTCCGCGAAGTCGATCCCGCGCGACCAGCTCGCGCGCCTGCTCCTCGGCGACCGGGTCATAGGCGACTGACCGTCGCGCCGTCGGCCTGCAGCCGCGCCGCCAGCACCAGCGAGGAGGCCTCGCGCATGTCGTCGGTGTCGGGCTTGAACGCGAGCCCGAGCAGCGCGACGCGCTTGCCGGCGAGCGCCGCCGAGGTGCCGTTGCAGCTTGCCGATCACGCGGCGCTTCTGCAGTTCGTTGACCTCGATCACCGCGGTCAGCAGCTGGAAGTGGTAGCCCGAGTTGCCGGCGAGCTGCTTGAGCGCGTCGACGTCCTTCGGGAAGCAGCTGCCGCCGAAGCCGATCCCCGCCTGCAGGAACTTCGCGCCGATGCGATCGTCGAGGCCCATCCCGCGCGCGACCTCGACGACGTCCGCGCCGGTCTCCTCGCAGACGTTGGCGATCTCGTTGATGAACGAGATCTTCGTCGCGAGGAAGGCGTTGGAGGCGAGCTTGACCATCTCCGCGCTCGCGATGTCGGTGCGCACGAGCGGCGCCTCGCAGCGGCTCGTAGAGCTCGACGACCGCGTCGCCCGCCCAGCCGCCGTCGTCGCCGACGACGACGCGGTCGGGGTTCATGAAGTCCGCCGACCGCGGAGCCCTCCTTGAGGAACTCCGGGCAGGAGACGTAGCCGAGGCCCTGCTTGTCCTGCTCGCCGAACGCGCGCCGCAGCGACGCGCCGGTGCCGCACGGGAACGGTCGACTTCATCACCAGCGCGCGGCCCTCCGAGGCCGGAATCGCGTCGACGACCGCGTGCACCGCCGACAGGTCGGCGTCGCCGGAGTACGTCGGCGGCGTGCCGACCGCGATGAACAGCAGCCGCGCATGCTCGAGCGCGTCGGCGAGGTCCGTCGAGAAGTGCAGCCGCTCGCTGTTGCGCGCCAGCAGCTCCTCGATGCCCGGCTCGTAGATCGGGACCTCGCCGCGGCGCAGGCGCTCGACCTTCGTCGGCGTCGATGTCCACGCACCAGACCTCGCTGCCGAGCTCGGCGAAGCCGGCGGCGGTGACCAGCCCGACGTAGCCGGTGCCGATCACTCCGATTGGCTCGCGTGCAGTGCTCATGAGGCGGGGAAGGCTAGCCGGTGACGGGGCGAGAAGCGCGCGAGGGCGGCTCGGGAGCGCGCCGCGGCGCTAGCTCCCGACCGACAGGAACGCCTCGTAGCGACGCGCGTCGCGCGCGCGCGCGGGCCTGCTCCTCGCTGCCGTCCTCGGCGCGCTCGGCCGCCGCGCGCGCTTCGGCGAGCTTCGTCGCGAACCCGCCCCGGTCGATCGCCTCGGGCGCGATCGCTTCCTCGACGAGCACCAGCGCCCGGTTCTGCGCGAATTGGAGATAGCCCTCGGCCTGCGCGAAGCGCACGATCTCCGTCTCCGAGCGATACAGGCGCAGCTCGGTCGGCTCGAGCATCGCGAGCAGCGGCTCGTGGTTGGCGAGGATGCCCGATCGAGCCGACGGTCGTGACGCGTGGAGAGCATCTCGATCTCCTCGGAGAACACCTCGCCCTCCGGCGTCAGCACTTCCACTGGGAACTTGCGTGCGCCATCGCCTATTTCTTGCCCGCCTCGACGACCTCGTCGATCGTGCCCTTCAGGAAGAAGGCGCTCTCGGGCACCTCGTCGTGCTTGCCGTCGATGATCTCCTCGAAGCCCCTGATCGTCTCCGCGATCGGAACGTAGGCGCCGGGCGTGCCGGTGAACTCTTCGGCGACGAAGAACGGCTGGGAGAGGAAGCGCTCGATCCGGCGCGCGCGCTGGACGGTCAGCTTGTCCTCGTCGGAGAGCTCGTCGATGCCGAGGATCGCGATGATGTCCTGCAGCTCCTTGTAGCGCTGCAGGATCTCCTTGACGCGGTTTGCGACGCGGAAGTGGTCCTCGCCGAGGATGTCCGCCTTGAGGATCGTCGAGGTCGAGTCGAGCGGATCGACCGCCGGGTAGATGCCTTTTTCGGAGATCGATCGCGACAGCGCGGTGGTCGCGTTGAGGTGCGCGAACACCGACGCCGGAGCCGGGTCGGTGTAGTCGTCCGCCGGCACGTAGATCGCCTGGATCGAGGTGACCGAGCCGTTCTTCGTGGAGGTGATGCGCTCCTGCAGCTGGCCCATCTCCGTCTCCAGCGTCGGCTGGTAGCCGACCTGTGAGGGCATCCGCCCGAGCAGCGCCGAGACCTCCGAGCCGGCCTGGACGAAGCGGAAGATGTTGTCGATGAACAGCAGCACGTCCTGGCCCTGGTCGCGGAAGTATTCGGCCATCGTCAGCCCCGACAGCGCGACGCGCATGCGCGCGCCGGGCGGCTCGTTCATCTGCCCGAAGACGAGCATCGTCTTGTCGAGCACGCCCGACTCCTTCATCTCCAGCCACAGGTCGTTGCCCTCGCGCGAGCGCTCGCCCACGCCGCAGAACGCCGACAGCCCGCCGTGCTCCTTGGCGAGGTTGTGGATCAGCTCCTGGATCAGCACGGTCTTGCCGACGCCCGCGCCGCCGAACAGGCCGACCTTGCCGCCCTTCGCGTACGGCGCGAGCAGGTCGATCACCTTGATGCCGGTCTCGAACATCTCGGTCGTCGGGGTCAGGTCCTCCGCGCGCGGCGCCTCCTGGTGGATGCCGCGGCGCTCGACGTCCTTGGGCAGATCGGCGCCGAGGTCGATCGGCTCGCCGAACAGGTTGAAGATTCGCCCGAGCGTGACCTCGCCGACGGGCACCGTGATCGGCGCGCCCGTGTCGATCACCTCGAGGCCGCGCGCGAGTCCGTCGGTGGTGTCCATCGCGACCGCGCGCACGCGGTCATCGCCGAGGTGCTGCTGGACCTCGCACACGAGCAGGCTCTCGCCGGCGCCCGAGCTGATGCCCGGAGCCTCCTCCTGCGCGGCGGCCGCCGGACGGGCGACCGTGATCGCGTGGTTGATCTCGGGCAGCCGGTCGGGGAAGACGGCCTCGATCACGACGCCCTGGATCTCCTCGATGCGCCCGACGTTGCGCTTGGTTGCGTTGCCGTTGGCCGGAGTTCTCGGTGGAGCTGCTGGGCTCTGTGGTGGTGGCGTCCATAGTCTTGATTCTCCTCTGTCGTTGAGATCGTCAGGTGCTGAGGCCAGGCGGCTCGCGGCCGCTCAGCTCAACCCCTCTGCGCCGGCGACGACCTCCATGATCTCCTGGGTGATCTCGGCCTGGCGGGCACGGTTCATTTGCAGTGTGTAGTCGGTGATGATTTCGCCGGCGTTCTCCGATGCGCTGCGCATCGCCGTCATCTGAGCCCCGAAGAACCCCGCCGCCGACTCGACGAGCGCGCGGTAGATCGAGATCTCGATGTAGTCCGGCACGAGCCGCCGCAGGATCTTCTCCGGGTCCGGCTCGTAGTCCACCGGCGTGCGCTTGGGCGCCGACGCCGCAGCCTCGGAGCTCTCCCCCGCGCCGCCCGGCTCGCCGGCGATCGCCTGCTGCGTGAGCGGCAGCAGGCGCTGGCGCGTGACGGTCTGGGTGAGCGGCGAGACGTATGAGTTGTAGACCATCTCGACGCGATCGACGTGTCCGTCGACGTACGCCTGGATCAGGTCATCGGCGATCGTGCGCGCGTCCGCGTACGCCGGCCGATCGGCGAAGCCGGTGTAGCTGCCGCGCAGCTCGAAGCCGCGGAACGCGAGCGAGGAGACGCCGCGGCGGCCGGTCGCGTACCAGCTGCTGCTGAGGCCCGCCTCGCCCAGCTCGGCCGCCAGGCGTGTGCCGTCGCGGATGATCTGCGAGTTGAAGCCGCCGGCGAGGCCGCGATCGCCCGTCACCAGCAGCAGCGCCGCGTTGCTCTGGGACTCGTGCTCGCGCAGCAGCGGCAGGCCTTCGGCCTCCGCGCCGGCCGCCTGCGCGGCCTGGCGCGTCATCCGCCCGAGCGCATCCGCGTACGGGCGCAGGGCAGCGATCCGCTGCTCGGCGCGGCGCAGGCGCGCCGCGGCGACCATCTCCATCGCGCGCGTGATCTTCTGGATGTTCTTGACCGACGCGATCTTGTTCTTGACGTCACGCTGAGAAGCCATGGCTGTTGCTCCGTCGGCGGCGCTAGGCCGCCTGGGTCTCCTTCTCTCGCTCTGAGTCGCCCGCCGCCTCGTCGTCCTGCTCGCTCGGCGTGCTCGCGCTCAGCGGCTCGCCGTCGTCGATCGGCTGGCCCTCCTCGTCGAGGTCGAAGCCGAAGTCCGCGGCGAACGCGTCGACCGTCGCGGCGACCTCCTGCTGGGTCTCCTCCGACCAGTCGCCGCCGTTGATCTTCGCGCGCAGCTCGCCGTGCTGGGAGTGCAGGCGTTCGGTCAGGCCGAGCAGGAACTCCTGGACGCGCTCGACGTTGAGGCGGTCCAGGTAGCCGTTCGTGGCCGCGTAGATCTGCACGACCTGGTCCTCGACCGCCAGCGGCGCGCGCTCGTGCTGGTTGAGCGTCGCCACCAGGCGTTCGCCGCGCGCGAGCGTCCGCTGGGTGTCGGCGTCGAGATCCGAGCCGAACTGCGCGAACGCCTCGAGGTCGCGGTACTGGGAGAGCTCGAGCTTGATCCGCCCCGCAACTTTCTTCATCGGGCCGATCTGCGCGTTGCCGCCGACTCGCGAGACCGAGATCCCGACGTTGATCGCCGGGCGCACGCCCGAGTTGAACAGCTTCGACTCGAGGAAGATCTGCCCGTCGGTGATCGAGATCACGTTCGTCGGGATGTACGCGGACACGTCGCCGGCCTGCGTCTCGATCACCGGCAGCGCGGTCAGCGAGCCGCCGCCGAGGTCGTCGTTGAGCTTGACCGCGCGCTCGAGCAGGCGCGAGTGCAGATAGAAGACGTCGCCCGGGTAGGCCTCACGGCCGGGCGGGCGGCGCAGCAGCAGCGACATCTGCCGGTAGGCGTACGCGTGCTTGGTGAGGTCGTCATAGACGCACAGCGCGTGGCCGCCGTTGTAGAGGAAGTGCTCGCCCATCGCGCAGCCCGCGTACGGGGCCATGAACTTGATCGGCGCGGCCTCATCCGCCGGCGCGGCGACGATGATCGTGTTGTCGAGGGCGCCGTATTCCTCGAGCGTCTGCGCGAGCGCGACGACCGTCGACATGCGCTGGCCGATCGCGACATACACGGACACGACGCCGGTGTCCTTGTTGTTGATGATCGTGTCGACCGCGATCGCCGTCTTGCCCGTCTGGCGGTCGCCGATGATCAGCTCGCGCTGACCACGGCCGATCGGGATCATCGCGTCGATCGCCTTCAGGCCGGTCTGCATCGGCTGCTTGACCGGCTGGCGCTGGACGACGCCCGGCGCCTTGAACTCAGCCGGCCGCGTCTGCTCGACGGCGATCTCGCCCTTGCCGTCGAGCGGGCGCCCGAGCGGGTCGACGATGCGCCCGAGCATCTGCTCGCCGACGGGGATCTCCAGCAGCGTGCCGGTGCGCCTGACGGTGTCTCCCTCCGAGATGTGCTCCCAGTCGCCGAACAGCACAGCACCGACGTTGTCGGACTCGAGGTTCAGCGCGAGACCGGTGACGCCGTGGGGGAACTCGAGCATCTCGAAGGACATGCAGTTCTCCAGGCCGTGCAGGCGCGCGATGCCGTCGGCGACCGACAGCACGGTCCCCACCTCGGTCAGCTCTGCGGTACCGCTGTCGAGTCCCTCGATGCGGCTCTTCAGGATGCTTGTGATCTCATCTGGATTGATCTGCATGTCGTTCTCCTAATTGAAGAAGAGTGCTCGTCGGCCTGCGGCCGACGTCGCGACCCTCTAAGAGGCTCCTTGGGCAACGTGCCTGCGCAGCTGCTCCAGTCGGTTTCGAATTGAGGCATCGAGGATCGAATTTCCGACCCTGATGATGATGCCGCCGAGAATGTCCGGGTCCACGCGCGCCGCCAGCGTCACCTTGCGCCCGGCGCGCTCGCCGATCGTCCTGCCGAGGCTCTCGGTGGTCGCCTCGTCGAGCGCGATCGCGCTCGTGATCTCCACGGGCAGCGTCCTGTTCTCCTCGTCCCACAGCCGCTCGTACTCGTGCCGGATGCGAAAGATCACCGGCATGCGATGGTTCTCGATCAGCAGCGTGAGGAAGTTGATCAGGATCTGCTCAGCGCCGTCGAGCAGGCCGCCCAGCGCCTGCTCCTTCTCCGCGCTCGAGAAGTACGGCGAGAAGAAGAACACGGCGAGCTCCCGCTGTCCGTCCAGGGCGTCGGCGAACTGGGCGAGCTGCTCGCGCAGCTCGTCCAGCCGACCCTGCTCGAGCGCCACCTGGAACAGCGAGCGGGCGTATACCTGGGCGAGCTCCTCCATCAGTTGCTCTGAGCGTCCGCGGAGATGCCGGAGAAGTCCAGCTCGCTCAGGGCCTCCTCGACGAGGCGTCGCTGGTCGGCGTCGTTGAGCGTCTTGCGCGTGACCTTCTCGGTCGCCATGATCGTGAGGTCGGCGACCTCGCGGCGAATGTCGTCCAGCGCCCGCTTGCTCGCGGCGTCGATGTCGCGCTCGGCGCGCTTGGCCGCCTCGCTGAGAATCTCCTGCCCGCGCTCACGGGCCTCGTGCTCATGTGCGTCCGCCGTCTGGCGCGCGCGCTGGAGGATCTCTTCGGACTGGACCCGCGCCTCCTTCAGGCGCTCGCGGTATTCCTCCAGCACCTTGTCCGCTTCCTGGCGCAGCTCCTCGGCCGCGTCGACTTCGCCTTCGATCGTCTTCGCGCGCTTGTCCAGTGCTTCACCGATCAGTGGGAACACCCACTTGGCGAGGATGAACAGCGAGATCGCGAACACGACCAGGGTCCAGATCATGATCCCCACGTTGGGGCTGATCAGGAACGAGCCGCTGCTGGACGCGAGTGGGATGTTTGGCGCGGTCGGCATTTGGCCTACAGGAAGAAGGCGATGAAGCCGCCGACGAGGCCGTAGAAGAACGTTGCCTCCGTGAGCGCGAAGCCGAGCCACTGGTCGCGCTCGATCTCCTGACGCAGCTCGGGCTGGCGGGTCTTGGCCTGGATCGAAGCGTTGAACACCGCTCCGATGCCCGCCCCGGCGCCCGCTGCGCCGCCGCCGGCTCCGACGCCCAGCGCGATCGCGCGACCGGCATCCTGGCTCTGCTTGATGATCGGTTCCGCGACACCCAGCAACGGGTGGATCGCACTGAACAGGTGTAGAAACTGCATCGCTCGATAGCTCCTTGTTTGTTAGTGACTCTCGACCGCTCCGCCGATGTAGATGGCGGTCAAGATGGCAAAGATGAAGGCCTGCAGACCGGCGATCAGGACGGCCTCGAAGAGGTAGATCGCGACTCCTGCCGGCAGCAGGAACCAGGACACGAGCTGCAGTCCGACGAGCACGCCGAGCTCGCCGCCCATGAACGCGATCAGCATGTGGCCGGCGAGCAGGTTCGCCCACAGCCGCACCGTCAGCGAGATCAGGCGCAGGAAGTTGGAGAGGATCTCGATCGGGAAGATCAGGAGCACGATCGGGCCTTTGACGCCGCCCGGCATCAGGCTTTTGAGGTACCCGATCGGCCCATGGTGCTTGACCCCCTCGTACGTGAACAGGCAGAACACGCCGAGTGAGAGGATCAGCGGGAAGGCGACGTTCGTGTCGGCCGCGTAGATCTGAAACGACGGGATGTTCGCGCCGAACAGCCGGAACGACTCACCCGAGTCGATCGGCAGCGGGATGTAGCCGATCAGGTTGCTGACGAGGATGAACACGAAGATCGTGGCGATCAGCGGGAAGTACTTGCGCTCCATGTTGCCGCTGAGGTTTTCCCTGGACATGCCGAGGATGAAGTTGTAAAACGCCTCGACCGCGACCTGCAGGCGACCCGGGCGCCGCTGCTGCAGGTGCCTCGAGATGTAGAACATCACCCCGACCGTGATGCCGGCCGTGATCAGCAGGTACAGGACGCCCTTGTTGAGCGCGACCGGGCCGAGTTTGAACCAGGTGTCGAGTTTGAACTCGTCGGTCGGAGAGAAGGCGCTGCTGGCGACCGCCGGGGCCTTGTGCGCGGTGACGCCGAAGAGGATCACGAACAGCGCGATCCCGCCGAGCCATACGCCCAGGAACCAGTACAGGACCTTCCGCCCCTGGCTCGTCCCCTGCTTCTGCGACGGGCTCGGCGGGTGGGGCTCCATTCTCGGAGCGATCGGTGCGGCGCCTGCGACCGCGCTCATGGCCTCGGCCCTCCCGGGCGCCCTTCGACCACACGCATGGCGAATGCGATCGAGTAGGCGCAGAAGATCACAAGCGCCGCGGTCAGGCCGTCCGCACGTCCGCCGATGACGCCCGCGAGCACGATCGCTCCGGCGAGCAGCCAGATGCGTCCGAAGCCGTCGACGAGGTTGAGGCCGAAGCGGGCGTCGGCCCCGCGGCCGGCGATCCAGCGCCGGCTCCGCTGCTCGAGAGCGCGCTGGATCAGCCAGCCGCCGGCGCCGATCGCGTAGCCGAGCGCGGGCGCTCCGAGCGCGATCGCGGGCGCCGCCGCGACGAGGACGAGCACGACGTCGAGATACCGCAGGATCACGATTGCGGGCCTAGCGACAGCGGCGCCGGCGCCGGCGGTGCGGGGTTGAGTCACGTCCCCGCCCGAAGTGGGCAGGCGAGTTCGATCCTCGTTGGCAGCAAATTCGGGCATGCATGTGGGTGGGGCCACCCTACAGACGAGACCGTCCCGGCGCCTTGCAGCGGCCGAGCCGTCAGAGAGTCCCTCAACTGTCCGTAGCGGCGGCGCCACTCTATCGGGTCTGGGACTTCGTAACAAGTTTGTGACATGCGCCACGGGGATCGTGCGTGCCCCCGACGAGCACAACCGCGGCCATCGTGAGCACCAGGCACACGTCGAGGTAACTGAGCAGGACCACGTCAGCTTGGCGATCCGGGCGGCCGCCCGTGGCGCAGTGTCCACGGGTTGCGGCGGCGGCGAGGCGGCGTGCCCACAGCGCACATGCGCGGGCGCGCGCAGCGCACCACGCTCGTCAGGCGAGGACGCCTCGACGAGCTCAGCTCGATCACATGTCCGCGCTCGCTGCGGCGGGCGAAGCGCCGTGCCGCCGCGAGGCGCGCCGCGGGCCTGATCGCCGGCGGGCCGGTGTCCGCGGGGTCGAGCGAGCCCTCGGGGCCGGCGCCGGGCAGGCCAGCGAGATCCTCATTGGCATCGAAGTCGGACATGTGCGTATGGCCACCCTACAGACGAGAAAGTCCCGGCGCATCGAGCACCGGAGCCGTCAAACTGTCCCTCGACCGTCTGCGGCAGCGGCGCCAGTCTACCTGGTCGCAGACTTCGTAACAAGTTTGTGACATGAGCCACGGCCGGCCGGGTCGAGCTGGAGCGCCCCCGCCGCCGCGCCCAACCGCCTGCGCCGCCGGCGCATACAGCGCCGCCTCAGGGCGTCGCCGGGTTCGGCGCGTGCGACGCCGCACGCGCGCGCCGGCGCTGCATCCTGGCGATCAGTTCGGCCAGCCCCACCGCCAGCCCGATCGTCAACAGGCCGCCGACGATGTCGAGCACGAAGTGGTTGCCCGTCGCGAGCACGGCCGTGGCGGTCAGGCACGGGTAGATCACGGCCGTCGCACGGACCCAGAGACGCGGCGACAGCTTCCACATCACGATCGAGCACCACACCGCCCACGCCATGTGCAGCGACGGCATCGCCGCGAGCTCGTTCGCCTGCGAGGCCAGCGCGCCCGTGTGCCAGGAGCCGATCGCGCCGGTCGCCGCGACCACGTCGGTGAAGCCGGGGAGCATCCGCGGCGGCGCGACCGGGTAGCGCCAGAAGACGACGAAGGCGATCAGGTTGGCGAGCACCAGCGCGTTGCGCAGCGGGCGGTAGATGTCAGCCCGCTTCCACCACAGCCAGCCGAGCAGGCCGAGCGTGACGATGAAATGCGCGTTGTCGTAGTAGTCGGAGAGCGAGCAGCGCCGAGCGTGCGGTGGGCGGCGAGCGAGTGGTCGAGGCTGCGCTCGGGGTCGATGTGCAGCGTCCGCTCCAGCGAGGCACGCTTCGGCGTGGTGCAGCGCGGCGCCCAGGCGCAGCGGCGCGAGGTTGTTGATCGCGTCATAGACCCACAGCAGCCAGCCGATCACGAGCAGCTCCCCCACCAGCGCGGGCGCTTCACGACCGGCGGGCCGGCGTCTGTCCCGGTGCGCGTCGCGGGCGGTTTTGCGCCAGCCGTATCGACCGTGACCGTGCTCACCGAAATGATGTTATTCGCCGGCCGCGTGACGGCGAGGAGCTCACGGCGCAACCGGCTCCAGGCCGCGGCGGGCGAGCGTGTCGAGCACGCGGGGGAGCGCCGCCGCGGTGCGCTGCCATGAGCCCGGGGCCGAGTAGTCGTCGGCGTCGTGCAGCAGCAGCACCGAGCCCTCCCCCGCCCCCTTCGTGACCAACTCGGCGATCGACGCCGGGGTCGCATCAGCGTCCCAGTCGCGGCCCCATTGGCTCCACAGCAGTGTGCGCCAGCCGCGCGCACGGGCGATCCGCAGCGCGGACGCGTTGAGCACGCCATACGGCGGGCGGTAGAGCTGCGGCTCGACGTCGGCCGCCGCCACGATCGTCGCATGCGCGCGCGCGATGTCTTCGCGCACCTGCCGCGGGCCGAGCCGCAGGAGGTTGCGATGGCGGTCGCAGTGCAGGCCGACGCCGTGCCCGGCGCTGACGATCTCGCGGGCCAGGCCCGGGTTGCGGCGGACCTGCTCGCCGACGAGGAAGAACGTCGCCCGCACCCCTTCGCCGCGCAGGATCTCGAGCACCGCGGGCGTCCCCAGCGCATGTGGGCCGTCGTCGAACGTCAGCGCATAGCCGCTGCCTGCGGCCGTGCGATCCTCGACCCCGAGCGGCGCCCTCAGCGCCGGCCATGCGCCCGCCAGGCCGGGCAGCAGATAGCCCGCGAGCGCCGCGCCGGCGAGAGCGCCGATGATCGGCGCCGCCGGAGTGCGATGATCGTCAGTGGACATGGTCGATCTCGTGCTGGGAATCGTGGCGGCTGTCGGGGCGTCGACCCTGTACAGCCTAGGGATCGCCCTGCAGGCGATGGACGCCCGCGAGGCGCCGCACGAGGAGCACCTGCGCCCGGCGCTGATCCTCGGGCTGCTGCAGCGCTCGCGCTGGCTGCTCGGGACCGGCCTGTCGATCCTCGGCTGGCCGCTGCAGCTCGTTGCCCTGATGCTCGCTCCGCTCGTCGTCGTGCAGCCCGCGCTCGCGGCCGGGCTGCTGGTGTTGATGGTGCTCGGCGAGCACATGCTCGATGAGCATCCGGGCCGCTATGAGTACTCCGCCGTCTGCGCGATCGTCCTCGGCGTGATCGGCGCCGCGCTGTGCGCGCCGCCGATCGGCACCAGCTACGCGGCCGGGCGCCTGACGCTCGCGGTCGTGCTGCTCGTGCTCGGGCTCGCAGCGCTGCTGCCGTACGTGCTGCGCGCGTTCGGGCACTCCCGCGCCGAGCTGACGATGGTCTGCGCCGGACTCGCCTTCGGCTGGGGTGGCGTCACAACGAAGCTCGCCGCAGATGACCTCTCCAACCACCATCTGCTGCTCGCCGGGCTGTGGGGCCTCGCGACCGCCGCCGCCTCCGGGGTCGGCACGCTGAGCGAGTCGAGCGCGCTGCAGGCGCGCCCCGCGATCCAGGTCGCGCCGGTCGTGTTCGTGACGCAGACCGTCGTGCCGGTCGCACTCGCGCCGCTGCTGTTCGGCGAGCTGTTCAGCGAGACGCCGCTCGGCGGGGTGCCGCTGGCCGCATCGCTGCTCGTGCTCGTCGCCGGCGCCGGCGCACTCGCCCGCTCGCCGCTGCTCGTCGGGCTGATGGGCGGTCAGCTGGTCAGCGACGCGAGCGGCTCGACGCCCAAGCTGGCCGAGCCGAGCCAAGCGACGATGCGTTCGAACCTCGGCACCGATGCCACCGAGCCGTCGAGCTCGACCACCAAGACGTCGCCTGCGCGCATCGGGCGCTGAGGGAGCGCGCGCCGTCGCACCGAGCCGCAGCGCGCCCTTGACGGGCGTCGCGTCGGTCGTGCGCGCGAGCACGAGCTGGCCCACGGACAGCCCGCCGATCGGCTGCAGGTAGTAGAAGTGGTGGTGTATCAGCCCGAGCGCGCGTGCCTGATCGCGCAGCACCCCGCGCGTGCGCTCCCAGCGCAGCGGGCCGGAACCGGGGATTTCGGGGAGCAGCTCGTCGCCGAGGCCGCGCAGCTGCGCGATCCGCGCCTGCGAGGGCACGCCGGAGTCGTCGGCGAAGGAGACGTGGATACCGCGACGCGCAAGCGCCGTCGCCAGCGCCGGGATCGCGGCCGAGGGTGCGTGCACGACCACGCCCACCTCCGGTTCGCTCGTCGCGACGTGGACGAGCGGGTGCACGCGCAGCACCTTCGCCGCGACCGTCGTGACCTCATCCGTCGACATCATCCACGAGCCGAGCGCGAACAGCAGCGCCAGCCACACGCCGAGCGTCGCCAGGCGCAGCCGCCAGCGCGGAATCGGGCGCACCCGCCGCGGCGCTCCGAGCACCAGCTCGACCGCGTCGCGTTCCTCGCCCGCGGCCTCCACCGCGTCCTCGTCGGGCGCCGCATCGGCCGAGGCGAAACTGGCCTGCACGTGCTCGCGCAGCTCGTCGGTGTCGTTCGCCAGCAGCAGCAGGTCGAGCGCCGCCATCGCGCGAGTGTTCACACGCGCATGGCCGACCGGCAGCCCGTAGGAGACGACCGGCGTTCCCGCCGCGCGCGCCTCGAGGCAGGTGACGCCGCCGGTCGAGTGCACGAGCACGTCCGCCGCCGCCAGCAGCTCGGGCATCTTGTCGGTGAACCCGTAGACATGCACGCGTGGTTCATCGGGGAAGCTCTCACGCAGCTTCGCCGCGAGCTGCGGGTTGCGTCCGGCGAGGCAGACGATGCAGCTGACCTCCGGGGCCTTGACGAACTCGCCGACCGCCCCCGCGACATCGCCGACCCCCCAGCCGCCGCCGGAGACGACGACCAGCCGCCCATCCTCGGGCAGGCCAAGCGCACGCCTTGCCTGCGTGGGGCTGCGCGGCTCGAGGAACTCGGCCGAGATCAGCGGGCGCACGAGCCGCACGCTGCCCGCGCCGGCGATACGCTCAACCGATGACAGCGACTCGCCGTACATCACGAGGTGCATGTCGATCCCCGGCTGCGCCCAGAAGAACAGGCCGGTCAGGTCGGTGATCGTCGCAACCGTCGGACACGACACCTCGTGCGTGCGCCGCAGGCGTGCGAGCACGACGGTGACGGCCGGATAGGTCGAGACGATCACGTCCGGTTCGTATTCGGCGATCGTCCGTGCGAGCGGGCGCGAGCCGAACAGGCACAGCAGCTTGCGCGCGAGCATGCGCACCGGCAGGACGTGCTCGAGCAGCCAGTAGATGACCGTGTACGTCCACGGAAACAAGCGCAGCTGCACGCGATAGCCGTCCTCGACGACCGGGCGCAGCAGCGGGCCCATCGCCGCGAGGCCGTCGATGATCGTGACCTCGGCCTGCGCGGGCGAGGCGTTGATCTGTTCGGAGAGCGCCCGCGCGGCCGCGGCATGGCCCTCGCCGACCTCGGCGGACAGGATCAGGACGCGGCTCGGGCCGGGAGCCCGTGACGGGATACGTTTGCGGTGACGGCGTCGCATAAGGGGAGTAGCACGCCCGAGCGCGGGCGGATCAGCGCAGGCCTCAACCGGGGACGGTCACGTCCGCCGGCGCGCACGGCTGTGCTCACAGGCTAGCGACCATGTTGGACGCTTGCACAGCGGGCAGACGCAACAATGCAGGAATGCAGGCCGCGACCCCGATACCGCGCGTACGCGTGGCGCCGGACGCGCCAGCGCGCAGGGGCCGCGCGAGCGGCGCGCGGATCCCCGCGCCGCTCGCGCGCGTGCTCGGCGCGCTCGGCCTGCTCGGGATCCTCGCGAGCGTGCTGCTCGTCGCGGCCGGAGCGGCGGGCGGCCCGTCGCAGTACGTGCCGGCCCGCGAAGGCGGCTGGCCGGCGTGGCTGGCGGGACCGCTGCGCGGCCTCGGCATCGGGCTCTCGAGCAGCGGCTTCCAGGCGCTGATGCTGGCGCTGTGCGCGAGCTACCTGCTCGTGCTCGCGACCGCGCGAGCACTGCCGCTCGCGGCGCTGCTCGTCGCGATCGTGCTCGCGCATATCGCGCTGCTGCTGGGCCCGCCGCTGATCTCCCAGGACGTCTTCGGCTATCTCGCGTTCGCGCGCATCGGCGCACTGCATGGCCTTGACCCGTACACGCACGTCGCCGCCGAAGCGCCGCGCGATGTCGTCTACGGCTTCATCGGCTGGCCGTTTCAGCACTCCCCGTACGGCCCGCCGTTCACGCTCGCAAGCTACGCGACCGCACCACTCGGGCTCGCCGGCGGCCTGTGGGCGTTCAAGGCGATCGCCGTCACCTCGAGCCTCGCCGCGATCGCCCTGATCATGCGTGCGGCCGCGCGCCTCGGGCATTCCCCCGGCCTCGCCGCGGCGTTCGTCGGGCTCAACCCGGTGCTGCTCGTGTTCGCGGTCGGCGGCGCACACAACGACACGCTGCTGCTGCTGTCGCTCGCGGCCGCGCTCGCGCTGACCGCCGGCGCCAGCCCGCGCTTCCGCGCCGGCGCACTCGCCCTCGCCGCTCGGGGTCGGCGTGAAGGTCACCGCCGGGTTGCTGCTGCCGTTCCTGGTGCTCGCACCGAAGCGCGCGCGTCAGCGCGCCGACGTCGCCGCGAGCGCCGCGCTCGGACTGCTCGTCGTCGCCGCGATCGGGGTGCTCGGCTTCGGCGTGCACGCGCTCGGCTTCCTCAACGCCGTCGGCGAGCAGCAGCAGCTGGTCGCGACGCACAGCGTGCCCGCGGAGACGGCGCGCCTGCTCGGGCTGCACGGCACGCCGCGGTGGTGGCGTGAGCTGTACGTCGCCGGCTTCGTGATCGTCCTCGTCGCTGCGCTGTGGCGCACCGCGCGCGGCGCCGACTGGCGGGTCGCCGCCGGCTGGACGACGCTCGCGCTGCTGCTGTCGACCGCCTGGCTGCTGCCGTGGTACGCGATCTGGCTGCTGCCGCTAGCGGCCGTCAGCAGCGATCGGCGCCTGTGCGCCGCCACGCTCCTGTTCTGCGCGTACGCGGTCCTGATCCACCTGCCCCTCGCGAACCCGTTGCTCAGCCCCTCCACCCACCGCGTCGCCGCGACCGTGCACGTCGCGATCCCCGGCGCCAGACACCACCTGGAACTCGCCGGTTTCGAGATCCTTCGCAACGTCCAGCTCGATCTCCGCTGGTGATGCCCCCGGACGCAGCCGCCGCAGTCGGCTCGCGTCCAGGCGCCGGAACTTGAGGATCTCGAGCACGTAGACGAGATACACGCTCGCCGCGACCACGAGCAGCGCGAGCGCGAGCATCACGAGCGTCCAGCCGGCCCGGTACTGGCCTTTGTGGTCGCTGTAGGGAACGAAGCGCAGCGCCAGTGCGAACCCGGCGAGCATCAGCGTCCACGCATACAGGTAGGCGATCGTGCGTCTGCTGCTGAAGCCGATCCTCGCCATCCGGTGATGGAAGTGCTCGCTGTCGGATTGATAGATCGGCTGGCGGTACTTGAGCCGCTTGAGCACGACGAAGGTCGTGTCGAGGAACGGCACCGCAAGCAGGATCAGGGGCAGCACGAACGACACCACGGCCGCCGTCTTGACCGCCGCCTCGACCGTGATCACGCCCATCAGCAGGCCGAGCAGGTTCGCGCCGCAGTCGCCCATGAAGCTCGACGCGGGCGGGAAGTTGTAGATCAGGAAGCCGAGCGCAGCGCCGGCGGTCAGCGCCGCGAGCACGGCCGGCTGGGGGCGGCCGAGATCGAACGCGATCACCGCCATCGCGGCGGCGATGATCGCGCACACCCCCGCCGCGAGGCCGTCCACCCCGTCGGAGAAGTTGACGACGTTCATCATCGCCACCAGGCCGATCACCGTCAGCACCGGGCCGGCGT
This sequence comes from uncultured Solirubrobacteraceae bacterium, assembly GCA_963827105.1. GTDB lineage: Bacteria > Actinomycetota > Thermoleophilia > Solirubrobacterales > Solirubrobacteraceae > Palsa-744. The sequence continues at coordinate 253,141 of CAWHAB010000012.1, forward strand.
TCGTGACACCGGCGTTGGGGAACGCGTAGGCGCCGAGGAACGGCAGCGTGATCCTCTTCACCGCGACCCCGTAGTGGACGACGATCACCGCCGCGAGGATCTGCCCGAGCAGCTTGACGGCGGGGTGCAGGTCGAAGCGGTCGTCGAACGCGCCGACGACGGTGATCACGGCCGCACCGAGCAGCACCCCGTGCCACAGCTGCGGCTGGTGTTCGGCGCGGTAGCCCGCGGGCAGCCACAGCATCGCCGCGACAAACACGCCCGCGAAGATCGCGAGCCCGCCGAGCAGCGGCGTCGGGCGCTCGGAGAGGCCCCGCTCGCGCGGCTCGTCGATCGCGCCGACCGCCCACGCCAGGCGCATCGTCAATGGGGTCAGCAGCGCGGTCACGACCGCAGCCACCAGGAAGGCGTAAAGCGCGTCGAGCTCGTTCGGATGCGCCATCGACTGGTCCAAGCATCGCACGGCCCGAGGTCGTAGGGGGCCAGACCACGGCGCGCGCGCGTGCGACGGGGCGTTTCCTCAGCGCCGCGCGCGCCCGCCGCGGGCCGCCTCGCGGCTGCCCCCGGCGCTATGCGGGCGCGGTCGCCGCGAGCTCCTCATACAGCGGATAGCGATCGACGATCGCCGCCACGCGCTCGCCGAGCTCCTCGGCACGGGCGTGGTAGTCGGCGCTCAACGCGACCGCGAGGATCCTGCCGAGCTCGCTGAAATCCTCCTCCTGCAGGCCGCGGGTGGCGAGCGCCGGCGTGCCGATGCGCAGGCCCGATGCCTCGATCGGCGGCAGCGGATCGAACGGGATCGCGTTGCGGTTGACGGTGATCTGGATCTCGTGGAGACGCTCCTCGGCCTGTTTGCCGCTGAGCGCCGGCTCGCTCTCGCGCAGGTCGACGAGGATCAGGTGCACGTCGGTGCCGCCGGTGAGCAGGCTCACGCCCGCGCCGGCCGTATCCGCGTCGAGCAGCTCGCGCGCGAGCGCCCGCGCGCCCGCGATCGTGCGGCGCTGGCGCTCGGCGAACAGCTCGCTCGCGGCGATCTTGAAGGCGACCGCCTTCGCCGCGATCACATGCTCGAGCGGGCCCCCCTGCTGTCCGGGGAAGACCGCCGAGTCGATCTTCTTGGCGTGCTCCTGCTTGCACAGGATCACGCCCGCGCGCGGGCCGCCGAGGGTCTTGTGGGTCGTCGTCGTGACCACGTCCGCGCCGTACTCGAGCGGGTTTGGATGCAGTCCCGCCGCGACGAGCCCGGCGAAGTGCGCCATGTCGACCATCAGCAGCGCGCCGACCTCGTCGGCGATCTCGCGAAAACGCGCGAAGTCGAGCTGGCGCGGGTACGCCGACCAGCCGGCGAGCAGCAGCTTCGGGCGCCGCTCGCGGGCGATGCGGGCGACCTCGTCCATGTCGATCAGGCTGCTCTCGCGCTCGACCTCGTAGGCCGCGATGTCATACAGGCGGCCCGACGCGTTGATCTTCATGCCGTGCGTGAGATGACCGCCGTGGGCCAGCGACAGGCCCATGATCGTCTCGCCCGGCTGCAGCAGCGCGTGGTACACGGCGGTGTTCGCCTGCGCGCCCGAATGCGGCTGCACGTTCGCGTGCTCGGCGCCGAACAGCGCCTTGCAGCGGTCGATCGCGAGCTGCTCGGAGATATCGACCCACTCGCAGCCGCCGTAGTAGCGGCGCCCTGGGTAGCCCTCGGCGTACTTGTTCGTCAGCACCGAGCCCTGACATTCGAGCACCGCGCGGGGGACGAAGTTCTCCGAGGCGATCATCTCGAGCGTGCGCTGCTCGCGCTCGAGCTCGCCGCGCAGCACCTCGGCGATCTCCGGATCGACCTCGGTGAGCGGGCGGTTGAAGTAGTCGTGGCTGAGCTCGTTCACGGCGCTCTCCTTGGCAGGCGACGATGACGTTATGCCCAGGCGCGCGGCGTGTTCACTGACCGCTTCCCGGTGGTCGATTCCACCTCAGGGCGCCAGTCGCGGCAGCTGTTACGAGGCTAGCACGGGAGCCCGACCGGCGAGCTCAGCGCAGCGGCTCGAGCAGTTTCTGCACGCCGGCCGGCGCGAGCGCGCCCGCACGCAGCACGCGCCACTCCCCGCGCGCGGCGTAGTCGCGCAGGTCGATCACCGTCGAGGGCGTGCCCGGGAGCGCGCCGCCGTCGAGCGCGACATCGGCGCCGTCGCGCAATCGCGCGGGGACGTCCGCGAACACGCGCGCATCCGCCTCGCCGGAGACGTTCGCGCTCGACTGCAGCAGCGGCCCGCTGACGCTCGTCAGCGCACGCAGCGGCGCGGGCAGCAGCGGCACGCGCAGCCCGAGCGTGCCCGGGTCCCCTGCGCACGCCGCCGCAAAGCGCCGGCCGCGGTTGACGAGCAGCAGCGTGACCGGCCCGGGCAGCAGCGCACGCAGCGCGCCGACGACGCTCGCCTCCAGCTCGGGCAGGCTCTCGAGTGCGCGCTCGAGCGCGAGGAACATGACCGCCGCCGGGCGCTCCGGCGGGCGCCCCTTGAGCTCATACAGGCGTGCCGCCGCGCGCGCATCATCCGGGTCGCAGCAGACGCCGTAGACCGTATCGGTCGGGAACACCGCGACGCCGCCCGCCGCGACGCAGCGCTCGAGGCGCACGGCGTCGGCGTTCGTGAGCGCGATGCTCATGCGCGCTCACCGACGACGACGCGCTCGATCCCCGCGAGGTCGCGCTCGCGGCGGACGTTCGCGAAGCCGGCCGCGCGCACCAGCTCGGCGACGAGCGGTGCCTGTCCAGCGCCGACCTCGAGCGCGACGAATGCCACGCGCCGCCGGGCGGCCAGCTCGTCCAGCAGCGCGCGGATCAGCGCGAGCCCGTCGGCCCCCGCGAACAGCGCTGCCGGCGGCTCATGGCGGATGATCTCCGGCGCGAGCGTGGAACGCTCGCGTTCCGCTATGTACGGCGGGTTGGAGACGATCGCATCGAACTCGTCGGGCACGCCGGCGAGCAGGCTCGCGTGCAGCCAGCGCACGTCGAGGCCCAGCCGCTGCCCGTTGGCGCGGGCGAGCGCCAGCGCCTGCCCGCTGACATCGCTGCCCGTCAGCGCGAGATCCGGACGCTCGTCCTTGAGCGCGAGCGCGACCGCGCCGCTGCCCGTGCCGAGGTCAAGCACGCTCGCGCCGGGGGCCAGCGCGAGCGCGACTTCGACGAGCAGCTCGGTCTCCGGACGCGGCACCAGCGCGCGTGCGTCGACCGCGAGCTCGAGCCCGCGAAAGCCGCGACTGCCGATGATGTAGGCGACCGGCTCGCGCTCGATCGCGCGCCGCCGGACGGCGTCCTGGTAGGCGCGCACGTCCGCGCCCGCGACCGTCAGCTCGCGATCGATCAAGAGCCGCTCGCGGCCGACCCCGAGCACATCTGCGAGCAGCAGTTCGGCATCCAGCCGCGGTGTTTCGCAGCCGGCCGCCGCGATCGCCGTGACCGCGCCCTCGAGCGCCTCGCGCGCGGGCGTCCCGAGCGGCCTGCGCGCGCTCACGCCGCCGCCTGCGCCTCCAGCCGGCGCCGCTTCTCGTCGGCCTGCAGGCCCGCCGTCAGCTCGTCCAGTTCTCCTTCGAGGACCTGGTCGAGGTTGTGCACGGTCAGCTTGATGCGGTGGTCGGTGACGCGCCGCTCGCCGTAGTTGTAGGTGCGGATCTTCTCCGCGCGGTCGCCCGTGCCGACCTGCGAGCGGCGATCGGCGGCCGTCTCGGCCTGCTGCTCGGCGAGCGCGCGCTCGTACAGTCGTGCGCGCAGCACGCGCAGCGCCTTCTCGCGGTTCTGCAGCTGCGACTTCTCATCCTGCATCGAGACGACGATCCCCGACGGCTTGTGCGTCACACGCACCGCCGAGTCGGTCGTGTTGACCGACTGTCCGCCCGGACCGGATGAGCGGTAGACGTCGATCTGCAGGTCGTTGGGGTCGATCTGGACGTCGACGTCTTCGGCCTCCGGCAGCACCGCGACGGTCGCCGTCGAGGTGTGCACGCGGCCCTGGGACTCGGTCTGCGGGACACGCTGGACGCGGTGGGTGCCGCCCTCGAACTTGAAGACCGAGTAAGCACCGTCGGGCGGCCGCGACTTGATCTCGAACGTGTACTTGCCGTCGGTGATGTCCATCGGCTCCGTCTCGAAGCCCAACCGCTCGGCGTAGCGGGTCAGCATGCGGTAGAGGTCGCCCGCCCACAGCCCGGCCTCATCGCCGCCCGCGCCGCCCTGGATTTCGACGATCACGCTCTTCTCGTCGCTCGGGTCGCGCTCGACCATCGCCAGGCGGATCTCCTCCTCGAGCTCCTCGATGCGCCGCCGCGCGTCGCCGAGCTCATCGCGCATCTCCGCATCCTCGCCGACCTCCGCCAGCAGCTCTTCGGCGCCGGCGGCGTCATCCTGGGCGTGGCGCCAAGCGGCCGCCAGCTTCGCCGCCGGCTCGAGCTGGCTGTAGGCGCGCCCGACCTCCGCGTTGCGCGCGCGGTCTGAGATCACCGCCGGGTCGGTCATCTGCGCGCCGAGCTCGGAGAAGCGCGCTTCGATCTGCTCTACGAGCTGTTCGATCACCGCTCGAGCCTACAATGGTCGGCGTGTTTCGACGGCTGATCCCGGGTCCGCTGCTCGCGATCTGCGCGACGCTCGCGACGGCGACATCCGCCTGCGCCGCGGCGGCCCCCGTGAAGGATCTGTTCGAATGGATGCCCAACGGTGAACGCAACGGCCCGGAGCTCGTGATCGAGGCGAAGGGCACCGGCGACTTCATCTCGGGCCGATTCGGCGTGCAGTGCGGCAGGAGCTGGCTGTTCTCGATCTACGGCGGCGGCGTCACGCTCAACCACGCGACGGGCATGCTCACCGGCACCGCCAGCTATCCGGCCGGATCGATCGGCATGGGCTCGAGCTACCGCAACGCCGAAATCAACTTCTTCGACTTCAAAAGCGCGGGACCGGTCACGTTCACGCTCGACGCCCAGACGTCGGCGGCGGCCGCCGTGGGCACGCTGTCGCTGAAGCGCTACACCGTGATCGCCGCGCACGGGCGCCCGCCGCACCGCACGAAGGCCAGAAAGCTGCTGAGCGCGAGCTGCTCGATCCAGTTCGACGCCCCCAACCACTACTACGAGCCGCCCGCGCCGGCCGAATCGCCGGCCGAATCTCCGCCCGGCGAATAGGCCACACGCGCCGCCTGCGCAGCTAGGTGATTGATTCCACGGCGGTTAGGCGCAGTAGCTGACGAGCGCGCGGCTGGGGCGGTGGAGTTGGTGGTTGAGTGCGATGGCGGCGGCGAGGCAGAGGAAGCGTTGAAGGATGCGCTCTCGCAGGCCGGGGAGTGTTCTTGCGCCGTGGCGTTCGAGGGTGAGGATGTCCTTGCAGGTCCAGAAGATCGACTCGATGCGTTGGCGGATCGGTGCGAGGTGTGGTCCGTGGCCGGGCTCGTCCTTGCGTCGGGGTCGGATGATCGTGGCGTCGAAGGTCGTTGACGGCCTGGGCGAATTCGTCCGGCGTAGCCCTTGTCGCCGATCAGGGTCACGGTGCCTTGGCGGCGGGTGCGCGCGAGCAGCTCGAGGGCGACCTCGCGCTCATCGCGTTTCGGAGAGGCCACGGTGAGGGCTCTCGGTGTCCCGTCGGGGGCGAAGATTGCGTGCAGCCGGAACCCCCAGAAGAACCGGGAGTGGCTGGCGCAATAGCCATAGTCAGCGGCATCGCCGAGCGCCGAGCGCTTGACCGTCTCACGACTGCGGGCGCACTCGATCGGGGTGGAGTCGACGAGCAAAAGGTCGTCGTAGAAGCCCGGGCTCTGCGAGGCGAAGCACTGCATCAGCCACTCAAGCGTGTCCGTGAGGCGCCGGCGGCGCTTGAAGTAGCCCGCCTGCCCGGGATCCGCGGGAACAAGTGGCGCAGAGCGCTTGGACGCGACCGCCAGGAACCTGCGGTCAGACGGTATTCCCATGATCGCTTGGGCCGACACACAGCGTCACGACCTCCGCGTCTGTGACGCTTCGCTTGGCGTTCCCCGGCTTCTCAGGCAGGAGATCGTCAGCCGTGACATAAACGGCAGTGAGCAGCAGGTCGAGGTCGGCGTCCATCGAGGCCCCCTTCGGTCGGCGATGCTTCAGAGCACCGCCGACTTCGACCCTGCTGCTCGGAAACACCTCGATATCCACGCGCCCAGCCGTGGAATCAATCATCTAGGCCGCGATGCGCGCGCGCCCGGCGAGCTCGATGAGCTCGTCGAGCGTCGCCGAGAGCGCCTCGCGCAGGTCGCGCTCGAGCGGCAGCCCGTCCGCCCCGAGCGCCTCGTCGGCCTGGCCGATCGGCAGCTCGCGGTCGAGCACCCGCGCGCCGATCGCGCTCAACACCTTGCGCGTCTCCGCCTGCGCCCAGACCGCTCCGAACAGCCCTGTGCTCGCTCCGATCACCGCCGCCGGCTTGCCCGCCAGCGGCGTCTCGGCGAACGGGCGCGAGACCCAGTCGAGGGCGTTCTTGAGCACGCCCGGAATCGAGGCGTTGTACTCGGGCGTCGCGATCAGCACGGCATCCGCGGAGGCGATCGCGGCCTTCAGCTCCGCGACCGCCTGCGGCTGCTCGTGCTCGCTGTCCTCACTGTACGGCGGGATCTCCGCCAGGCGCTCGAACACCACCAGCTCGACGCCCGGCGCCAGCAGCGTGCCGGCGCCGCGCAGCAGGCGCGCGTTGTGCGAGTCGCCGCGCAGGCTGCCTGACAGTCCGAGCACCCTCATCGCTAGGCCTCCTTGACGAGCTCGAGCGAGACCTGCAGCTTGACGTCGTTGTCGAGCGCGAAGCCGCCTTTGGGCAGCGGCGCGTTCCACTCGAGCCCGTACTCGCGGCGGTCGATCACGACCTCCAGCTCGACGCCGAGCTTGTCGTTGCCGGCGATGTCCACGTGCGGTCCGCTGATGCTGCCGCGCACGGTCACGCGGTGCGTGTGGTCCTTGATCGTCAACTCGCCCTCGACCTCGAGCTCGCCGTCGGCGGATACGCGCAGCTCGTCTGAGCTGAAGCGGATCTCCGGGTAGCTCGCGCTGTCGAAGAAGTCCGGCGATTTCAGGTGCGCGGCGAGGTTCTCGTCCTTGACGACGATCGAGTCGACCTTGACCGAGCCCTCGAGGCGCGGCCTGCCGTCCGCGGCCGCGACGAGCGCGCCGTCGTAGTCCTCGAATCGTCCGCGAAACGTCGAGACGACCATGTGCTTGACGGCGAAGCCGACGTGCGAGTGGATCGTGTCGATCTTCCAGTTGCCGACCGCGACCGGCTGTGCTGTTGCTGTGCTCATCGGAAGCTCCTCTTCAGGGGTTCCGGACCGTAGTCCGCTTATCGTGCGAGAAGCATAGCACGACAACCGGACCAGGGTCCGGTTAGTATCCTTGTGACCATGGAGACACGCATCGAGCTACCTGTGATCGACCTCCCGGTGCTTGGCGAGGAGTCCGCCGAGCGCGCCGACGCGGCGCGCAACCGCGCACGCATCCTCTGCTCGGCGCAGCGCCTGTTCGCCGAGCGCGGCGCGAGCTGCGTCTCGATGGACGACATCGCCGCGGCCGCCGGCGTCGGCAAGGGCACGCTGTTCCGGCGCTTCGGCTCGCGCGCCGCCCTCGCGCTCGCCGTGCTCAGCGACCGCGAGAGCCACTTCCAGGAAGCGCTCATCCGCGGCGAGCCGCCGCTCGGCCCCGGCGCCTCGCCGGCGGAGCGGCTGATCGCCTTCGGGCACGCGCGCATCGACCTGCTCGCCGACCATGCCGAGGTGCTCGCCGCGGCAGAGGCCGGCCCGGCTCGCCTGCACTCCCCCCCGTACGCCGTCTACCGCCTGCACATGACGCTGCTGCTGCGCGAGGCGGACCCGCTCTGCGACGCCGAGTATCTCGCCGAGGTGCTGCTCGCCGGGCTCGGCGTCGACTTCTTCGTGTTCCTCGGCGAGGCGCGCGAGATGCGCGTGGAGCGGCTGAAGGACGGCTGGCGCGAACTCGTCGGGCGGATCGTGCCGGGCGGCGCGCCGTCCGCCGGCTGCAGCTAGGCGACGACCTCGACGCCGACGAGGTCGGCGGCAGTGAGCTTGCCGGGCGTCTCCAGCGCGAGCACCGCCTCAAGCGATGCGATCGCGACCTCGAGCTGATCGAGGTCGGGCTCCCGCGTGGTCAGCAGCTGCAGCTTCAGCCCCGGCCACATCACGATCCGCACCCAGCGCCGGCTGCGGTTGCGCCCGGCGAACTTGATCAGCTCGAAGGAGATCCCGGCGATCACCGGCACGCCGAGCACGCGCGTCGCCATCAGCCAGTACCACGCCGGCAGCCCGAGCGGCGCGAACACGAAGATCGAGACGACCATCACGACGAGCAGGAAGCTCGTGCCACAGCGCGGATGCAGTCGCGAGAAGCGCTGCGCATTGGCGGGCGTCAGCGCGAGCCCCGCCTCAAAGCACGAGATCGTCTTGTGCTCGGCACCGTGATACTCGAACACGCGCCGCAGATCGCGCACGCGCGAGAGCAGGAACATGTAGCCGAGGAACAGCGTCGTGCGCACAATCCCCTCGACGAGCCAGAACACGAACGAGGAGTGCAGCTGATCGCGGATCAGGCTCGTCAGCCCGACCGGGATCAGGAAGAACAGCACGATCGCGAACAGCATCGCGACGATCACCGTGCCCGCCCAGACCCCCTTGGGGATCTCCTGCTCCTCCTCGTCCTCGGGCGGCAGCTGCGCGTTCGCCGAGACCTCGAGCGCGCGGAAGCCGATCGCCATCGAGCCGCCGAGCGCGACCACGCCGCGAATGATCGGCAGCCGCAGCAGACGGTGGCGCCTCATCACCGACTCGAGCGGATACGTCGTCACCTCGATCTCGCCGAGCGCCGCCTCCTCGGGCGAGCGGTCGGTCTCGAGCAGCTGCGCGGCGGTCGGCTTGCGCACCGCCGACTGCCCAGTTGGCGACGCCGCGCATCATCACGCCCTCGAGCACCGCCTGCCCGCCGACGGGCGCGTCGCGCTGGGCGAGCAGCTCGCCGTCGCTGTCCTCGGCGATCAGCGGCGAGTCGGCGATCTGCTGCTCGCTGAGCGGCTGCTCGAGCGAGTCGACCGCGGCCTCCGCCGCGGCCGCGGCTAGCGCTCGCGAGCGCTACCGAACCCGCGGCCGGACGCGCGGACATCGGGCTACTGGGCGGGCCGGGACTGGGCCGAGTGCAGACGGCCCTTGGCCACTCTGCGCTGGAAGCGCTCGACGCGCCCGCCGGTGTCCATCAGCTTCTGTTTGCCCGTGTAGAACGGGTGGCAGTTGGAGCAGACCTCGACATGCAGCTCGTCGCGCGTGGCGCGCGTGATGAACTCGTTGCCGCATGTGCAGCGAACGTGGGCGGAGGCGTAGTTCGGATGGATCTTGGTCTTCATCGTCGCCTGATTCTAGCGGGCCTGCGCGCCTGCTCGCTGCGCCACCCGCGGGCGGCCGCGCGCAAGCGGTGGGCGACGTCGCACTCAGTCGGCGAGCGGCAGCGAGCCCGACTGCGCCGGGCCGGTTTCCGCCGGCGGCGTTTCCGGGCGCGGCGTCAGCGGCTGATCGCACTTCGCCGTGCGCAGTTCGGCGCTCTTCACGAGCCGGCCCTTGGCGTTCAGCCAGCGGAAGCGCACCGCCGCGCGGTAGGACGCCGGCGCCGCGAGGTTCGTGACCTGCTTGAGGTACTTGTAGATCTTCACGCCCGGCGCCGAGCTGCGCCAAACGCCGAGCCCGGGGGCGGTGACGGTGTGAAAGACGGTTCGCCGCGGCATGCGCTCGAGCACGTCGATCCGCATCAGCATCTTCGTGCTCCCGGCGATCGCCGCCATTTCCCCGCTGAACGTCGCCGAGCGTTCCGCCTGCCGCGCCCGCGGTCACGCACTGTTCGAGCGTCGCCGAGTCGGCCTGCTTCGCGCCGGGGTCGCCGCTCGCGACGCAGCCGGCACGGCGCCGTCCGCGAGCGCGCCGTGCGCGACGCGCCAGCGCAGCCGAGCAGCAGCGCGCACGCGAGCAGCGCGAGCAGCGCCGGCGCCGGCGTCGAGCGGGGGGCCGTGTCGATCACGACCCCCTAACACCCGAGCACGCGCAGGTTTCGGCCGGCCGCCCGTGCGCCATGTCGGCCCGCGGCGCGTGCCGAGCGCGCGCTCAGGTGACCTGGTAGAGCGGGCCGTCGCCGCCCTCGGGCACCGTCAGCCGGCCGCCCTTGGCGGTGATCGCGCCGCACTGCACGCAGTTGGTGTAGTTGACGATCACGTCGACCTCGCCCGTCTCGGGCGCGTCCTCGGGGATCTCATAGACACCCGCCGGGCACATCCACCTCCAGGTCTCGGCGACCTCGCGTGGGACGTGTTTCTGCACGCGGATGTGGTTCGGCGCGTCGTCGCGCGTGGCGTTGCCGGTGATGAACACCGAGGAGAGCTTGTCGAAGGTGTATTTGCCGTCGGGCTTGGGGTAGCGGTCCTTGGTCTTGCCGACGAACATCGGCTCGGCGTCGTCGCGGTGCCACTCCTGGCGGCCCGGCGGGACCTTGCCCTTCGACATGATCGACGGACCCGCCAGCGGGCTGCCGACGAGGAAGCCTTTCTGGAACGCCTGCCGCGTGTTGCGCACCTGGTAGAGCTCGGTTGCCGATCGTGGACTTCTCGACCGCCTCCTCGTAGTCGGACGAGGTCGCTGCTGCCGCGCTTGAGCGCCGCGTAGATCGACTCGGCCGCGAGCATCCCCGACTTGATGCAGTGGTGGACGCCCTTCAGCGCCGCCGTGTCGACCATCCCGCCGGCGTCGCCGACGATCACCGCGCCGGGCATCGACAGCTTCGGCATCGACCAGTAGCCGCCGCCCGGAAGCGCCTTCGCACCCCACGCGACCCGTTCGCCGCCCTCGAGGATGCCCTTGACGAGCGGATGCGTCTTGAACGTCTGCAGCAGGTCGTGCGCCGAGGTCGTCGCGTCGCGGTAGTTGAGGTCGACGACGAAGCCGATCGAGACGAGGTCCTCGCCGGTCTTCTCGTCCTTCATCGGGTAGATCCAGGTGCCGCCGAGCTGCCCGTACTTGGCCGAGACCTTCAGCGGCCACGGCTGCACGAACGTGTGGATCACGCGGTCCAGCGGCTTCGGGACCTTCCAGACCTCCTTGACGCCGAGCTCCCAGACCTGCGGCTCGCGGCCCTCGGCGAGGTCGAACTCCTTGATCGCCGCGCCCGTCAGATGGCCCCAGCAGCCCTCGGCGAGCACCGTCGCGCTGCGCCTTGATGTCGGTCCCCGGCTCGAAGTTGCCGAGCGGCTCGCCGTCCTTGCCGCGGCCCTTGTCGCCCGGAGCGCACGCCGACCACGCGCGCCGTCCTCGACGATCAGCTGGGTGGCGGAGGTCTCGGTCAGGACGTACGCGCCGGCCTCCTCGGCCTGGCGCTGCTGGAAGCGCGCGAGCGCGGAGACCGAGACGACCTCGTTGCCGTGGTTCTTGAAGTTCGGCACCGCCGGGATCGGCACCGGGAGCTTCGTTTTCGGGCCGGTGAGCATGTACACCGACTCCTTCTTGACCTCGCCGAAGGCGAAGCCCTCCTCGCGCCACTGCTCGCGGGTCATGTCGGGAAACAGCTCTTCCAGCGGCTCGGGGCGCATCACCGCGCCGGACAGGTTGTGCCCGCCGCAGGTCTTCGCCTTCTCGACGACCGCGACCGGCACTTCGCCGAGGCGCTCCATCGTCTCGGGGTCGTCGGCGAGCAGCTGCAGCAGCCGGTTCGCGCAGGCGAGGCCCGCGGTGCCGCCGCCGACGATCGCGACGCCGACCTCGATCAGCTCGTCCTCGGCGTCGAGGCCGCGCTTGATGAACTCCTTCGCGAGTCGACCGGCGGCGGGAAGGCCGCCGGCGCGACCTTCCCGTTGCTGCGCGCCGTCGTGGCGGACATCGCTCAGCTGCCCTTCTTGGCCTTCACAGCCTCGGTCAGCTTCGGCAGGATCTTGTTGAGGTCGCCGACGATCGCCGAGGTCGGAGAATTCGAAGATCGGCGCGTTCGCGTCCTTGTTGATCGCGACGATGTTCTCCGAGCTCTGCATCCCGACCTTGTGCTGGATCGCGCCCGAGATCCCGGCCGCGAGGTACAGCTTCGGCGAGACCGTCTTGCCGGTCTGCCCGATCTGCGCCGCGTACGGGTACCAGCCGGCGTCGACCACCGCGCGCGTCGCGGCGACGGCGCTGTTGCCGCCGAACGCCTTCGCGAGCTCCTCCGCGAGCTCGAAGCCCTCGGCCTTGCCGAGACCGCGCCCGCCGGCGATCAGGATGTCGGCGCCCTCGATGTCGACGTCCGCGCCGCGCTGTTCGCCGCGCGTGACCATCGTCGCCTGCTGTGCCTGCGGGCTGAGCTCGAAGCTCGAGCTGCTCGACCGGCGGCATCGCCGGCGCCGGTCTGCTTGATCTCGAACGCGTTCAGGCGGCCGATGATGATCCCGACGTCCGAGCGGTACTTGATCTCCGAGATCGCCGAGTCGCCGAGGATCGGGCGCTCCGCGATCAGCTCGCCGCCCTCGGCGCGCACGGCCGTGACCTCCATCGCCACGCCCGCGCCGAGCCGCGCGGCGAGGCCGGCGCCGATCTCGAAGCCGAGCAGGCCGCCGCCGAACAGCGCGTAGCTTGTAGCCGCCGTCGGAGATCGCCGCCGCCATCGCGTCGACGAGCGGCTGCGCGAGACCCTCGGGACCCTCGGCGACGAGCACCTTCTTCGCGCCGTAGTTGCCGAGCGACGCCGCGAGCTCCTGCGGGACGTTCTCGCCGAGCAGCAGCGCGTGCGCCTCGCCGCCGAGTTCGGCGGCGAGCTTGGCGCCCTCGGAGACGGCGCCGAGCGAGTTCTTGTTGATCGCGCCGTCGTAGTGCAGCGCGTAGACCAGGATGTTCGCCATTTCAGATCAGCTTCCTCTCGTCGAGCCAGGCGACGATTTTTTCGACCGTTTCGCCGGTGTCCTCGTCCTCGATGATCTCGCCCGGCGGCCTTCGCCGGCGGCGCCTTCGCGGCGACCCACTGGGCGGCGGAGTTCTCGCCGCCGACTTTCGAGGCGTCGATCTCGACGTCGCCGGCGGTGACCGTGTCGAGCGGCTTCTTCTTCGCGCCCATGATCGCCTTCAGCGACGGGTAGCGCGGCTCGTTGATCGCGTCGCCGACCGAGATCACCGCCGGCAGCTTGATCTGCACCGTGTCGTAGCCGTACTCGGCCTGGCGCTCGCAGCGCAGCGCCTCCGGGTCGACGTCCATCTTGATCACCTGCGTCAGCGAGGGCATGCCGAGGTGCTCGGCGACGACCGCGCCGATCGTGTAGCACTCGCCGTCGTCGGACTGCTGGCCGAGCAGCACCAGGTCCGGGCTCTCGCGCTGCAGCGTCTTCGCCAGCGCATAGCCGGTCGCCGCGACGTCGGAGCCCGCGACGACCTCGTCGGAGAGGTGCACCGAGCGGTCCGCGCCCAGCGAGACGGCCTTGTGCAGCGCGCGCACGGCGCTGTCGGGGCCCATCGTCACCGCGACGATCTCCTCGACCGGGACGGCGCCGCCCTCCCTGATCTGCATCGCCGCCTCGATCGCGTGCGTGTCATACGGGTTCAAGTTCTTCTCGCCACTGCGGTCCATCCGCCCCGTCGAGGGGTTGATCCTCTTCTCGACGGCGGCATCCGGGACCTCCTTCACCAGGACGCATATCTTCATTCTCAGCTAACTCCTTGGGGTTCTGTTGGGTCCGATCCTACCGGTTCGAGCGGTTGACTGACGAGTCAATCAACCGCAGCGTCGGCCGATCGCGCCGCGAATGAAATCGACGATCGCCTGCGTCGGCGCGCCCGGCGTGAACACCTCGGCGACGCCGAGGCTCTTCAGCTCGGGGATGTCCTCCGCGGGGATCGTGCCGCCGACCGTGATCACGACGTCGTCGACGCCCTGCTCGTGCAGCAGCTCGACGACGCGCGGCACGAGCGTCATGTGCGCGCCCGAGAGGATCGAGAGGCCGACGGCGTCGGCGTCCTCCTGGATCACGGTCTCGACGATCTGCTCGGGCGTCTGGTGCAGGCCCGTGTAGATCACCTCCATGCCCGCGTCGCGCAGCGCCCGCGCGATGATCTTCGCGCCGCGGTCGTGCCCGTCGAGCCCCGGCTTGGCGACGACGACGCGGATCTTGCTCTGGGTGGATGCGGCTGCGGGGGGCATCGGCGGACGTACATTATGCGCTCGCCGCGCAGGCGCGCGCGACACGCGCGCGAATCGGCCGGGACCGCGGCTCACGCGCCGGCGCCTGCCGCGAGCGTCGTGCGCGATCCGCCCGAGCGACACCAGCGGCGGTGCCCGCGCCGAGCGCCGCGAGCAGCTTCAGGCGCCGGCCGAGGCGGTCGAGCTCGATCAGCTCCCAGCCCTCCTCGCCGGCGATCCGCCGCAGCGCCGCGTCGGGGTTGACGACAACCGCCTGGCCGACCGCGCGCAGCATCGGCAGATCGGACTCGGAGTCCGAGTACGCGTAGGAGACTCGCCAGATCGAGCCCCTCGCGTTCGGCCAGCTCGGCCATCGAGATCACCTTGCCCTCGCGATAGTTGAACGGCCCCGCGGGACGGCCCGGTGTAGCGTCCGTCGACGATCTCCGAGCGCGAGCCGAGACCGCCGTCGAAGGCGAGCACGTGCGCGAGCAGGTCGGCCATCTCCTGCGAGGCCGCGGTCAGGATGTAGACCGGCAGCCCGGCGTCCTGGTGGGCGTAGGCGCGCTCGAGCATCTGCGGATAGAGCCGCGGGAGCACGCCGGAGAGCACGCGCGGCGAGAGGCGCTGCAGGTCGCGCACGCGGGACGCCGGCGATCATCTCGCCGACGCGGCGACGAACGACGTCGGCGCGATCGTCGGTCGACCCGAGCAGCCGGAAGCGCACGTTCTCATACGCGTCGCGCAGCAGGCGCGCACGCGAGATCATCCCCGTCTCGTAGGCCGCACGGGCAAAGAAGATGCCCGAGGACCCGGCCATCAGGGTCTTGTCCAGGTCGAAGAACGCCGCGGCGGCGCAGGCGAAGCGAGGAGCGCGCTGCCGTCGCCGTTCTGCGCCCGTGCTCAGCTCAGACCTTGAGGATCACCGCGTCGCCCTGGCCTCCGCCAGAGCAGATCGCCGCGCAACCGTAGCCGCCGCCGCGCCTGCGCAGCTCGTAGTATCAGGCTGCCGAGGATGCGCGCGCCGGAGGCGCCGATCGGGTGCCCCAGCGCGACCGCGCCGCCGTTGACGTTGACCCGCTCCTCGTCGATTCCGAGCATCCGGATCGAGTTCAGGGTGACCGACGCGAACGCCTCGTTGATCTCCCACACGTCGATGTCGCCCGGCTGCAGCCCGGCCTTCTCGAGCGCCTTCTTGGCCGCGCTCGCCGGCGTCGTCGCGAGGTAGGCGAAGTCGTTCGCGCTCTGCGCGTGCGCGACGATCTCCGCGAGCGCCTGCTTGCCGTTGCGCCTGCGCCCACTCCGCCGATGAGAGCACGAGCGCGCCGCCGCCGTCGTTGACTCCGGGCGAGTTGCCGGCGGTGTGCGAGCCGTCCTTGCCGACCAGCCCCGGCAGCGTCGGCCAGCGCCTCGAGCGTGCTGCCGCGACGCGGCCCCTCGTCGACCTCGACGACCGTGTCGCCCTTGCGTCCCTTGATCGTCACCGCCACCGTCTCCTCGGCCATCCGGCCGGAGTCGATCGCCGTCAGCGCGCGTTCGTGCGAGCGCAGCGCCCAGCGGTCGAGATCGGCGCGCGTGATCTCGAGCTCGGCGCCGACCTCGGTCGCCTCGACGAACATCTGCTTGCCCGAGAACGGGTTCGTGAGACCGTCGTGGACCATCGCGTCAAGCATCTTCGCGTCGCCCATGCGGTAGCCGAAGCGAGCCTGCGGCAGCAGGTAGGGAGCCTTCGACATCGACTCCATGCCGCCGCCGACACCGACCTGCACGTCGCCGGCGCGAATCGCCTGGTCGAGGATCACCGAGGCGCGCAGCCCCGAGGCGCAGACCTTGTTGATCGTCTCCGAGGAGACCTCCTTGGGGATGCCACCCTTGATCTGCGCCTGGCGCGAAGGGATCTGCCCCTGCCCCGCCTGCAGCACCTGCCCCATCACGACGTGATCGACCTGCGCGGGCTCGACGCCCGCGCGCTCGAGCGCGGCGCTGATCGCCAGGCCGCCGAGCTCGGTCGCGTCCACCGAGGAAAGCCCCCCGCCCATCTTGCCGATCGGGGTGCGCGCAGCGCCGAGGATCACGGTCTTTGACATGGGAGCGAGTCTCTCCTGTGGGTCGGTGTGAGTGAACTTGAGAGCAGGAATGGTAGTGGACCGCCCCGTGAGCGCCGCGCGCGCGGGGCGGGCACCGCGCGCGGCGCTCCTCGCGGGCGGCCGCGAATGCCCGGCCGGCGGATCGATCGCGAGGTGGATATCGTGCGCTGCCGATGCAGGTATCGACGATCAGCGGGACACCGGGAGAGAGCGACGCCGACACCATCGCGATCGGGATCTTCGACGGCGATCAGGCGCCGGCGGCACCCGCGGAGCTCGCCGCACTGCTCGCCTCCGGCGAGGCCCGCAGCAGCTTCAAGGCGCTCGCGCTGACACACGCCGAGGGCAAGCGCTGGCTGCTCGTCGGCCTCGGCGCGCGCGAGCGCTTCAGCGCCGAGAGCGCGCGCGTGGCCGCGGCGACGGTCCTCGACCGCGCCCGCGAGCTCTCGAGCGGCACGCTCTGCTGGCAGGTGCCCGGCGACGGAAGCGCGCAGCTCGCAGCTGCGCTCGTCGAGGGCACGATCATCAGCGCCTACCGCTTCGAGCGCCACAAGTCCGCCGCCGCCGAGCCGGGCGCCGACGGTACGCCGCGCGAGCTCGAGCGACTGCTGATCGCCGGTGCGCGCGACGCCGACGCCGCCGTCGCGGAGGCCGCACTGCTCGGCGCCGCCGTCAACCGCGCGCGCGACCTGCAGAATCGCCCCGGCAATGACCTCACGCCGACCGTGCTCGGCGAATACGCGCAGCGCGCTCGCCGAGGAGCTCGACGGGCTGAGCGTGCGTGTCGACGGGCGAGACGCGATCGGCGCCCGCGGCATGGGCGCGTTCGCCGCCGTCGCCCAGGGCTCGGCGCAGGAGCCGGCGCTGATCACGATGCGCTACGACGGTCCGGGCGCAGCCGGGCCGACGCTCGGCTTCGTCGGCAAGGCGGTCACGTTCGACAGCGGCGGGATCTCGCTGAAGCCCGGGGCGAAGATGGCCGAGATGAAGTTCGACATGTCGGGTGGAGCCGCCGTGATCGAGGCCGTCGGCGCGATCGCCCGCCTCGGGCTGCCCGTCAGCCTGCTTGCCGTCATCGGCGCGACCGAGAACCTGCCGAGCTGGCGCGCGCGGTCAAGCCCGGCGACATCGTCACGCGCCGCCAACGGCAGGACCGTCGAGATCAACAACACCGACGCCGAGGGGCGTCTCGTGCTCGCCGACTGCCTCTGCCACGCCGTCGCCGAAGGCGCCGAACGGATCGTCGACCTGGCGACGCTGACAGGCGCCGTGATCGTCGCGCTCGGCTCGACCTACGCGGGGCTGATGAGCACCGACGACGAGCTCGCCGCGCGCGTCACCGCGGCCGGCGAGCGAACCGGCGAGATCGTCTGGCGGCTGCCGCTGCACGAGGAGTACGACGAGCTGATCAAGGGCAAATACGGGGACCTCGACAACGCCCCCGAAGGACGCAAGGCGGGCACGATCGTCGGCGGCGCTTTCCTGTCGAACTTCGTCGGCGAGGTCCCATGGGTGCATCTCGACATCGCCGGCTCGGCGTGGGACCTCGAACGGGCCTACGTCGGCAAAGGCGCCTCCGGCTACGCCGTGCGGCTGCTCGTCGAGCTCGCCAGGTCCTACTGCGCCTGACCTCAGCGCCCGCGCCGACGCGCGAACGGCGCCTGCAGGTCGCTCTGCGCGAACGGTCCGGCGGACGTGTCCAGGCCGACCGCGTTGCGGTACACGAACACGCGGAAGATCTGGTCGAGGGCGATCTGCACTGCGATCGCGCCGAGGAAGCCGATGCTGCCGAGGACGATCAGCGCGACGCCCGCCGGGCTCGCGAGGCTGACGCCGACGACCACGAGCACGACCGCGGGCAGGTACATGAACACGCTGGCGACGCTGATGCCGACGATGCCGCCCAGCTGCGTCCCCCAGCGCTGCGTGAAGATCGCGCGCGAGCGGCGCAGCGTCTCGCGCGGCCCGAGGTTCTCGTAGGCGAGCACCGGCACCGCGAACATCGTCGCGAGCGACCACGCGAGGCCGACGATCGCGACGAGGATGCGTGCGCCGAGCGGCACGTAGCGCTCGATCA
This sequence comes from uncultured Solirubrobacteraceae bacterium, assembly GCA_963827105.1. GTDB lineage: Bacteria > Actinomycetota > Thermoleophilia > Solirubrobacterales > Solirubrobacteraceae > Palsa-744. Next base: position 271,456 of record CAWHAB010000012.1, read on the forward strand.
CGCGCAGCACGACCCCGACGGTGCACGCCAACAGCGTCCAGGCGGCGATGATGGCGACCCGTTCGCGCGCCGCCATCCAGCCGTCGGCGAGCGTCAGCGGCCTGCCGTCGAGCCGGCCGGCGAGCACGGCTGCGAGCGCGACGCCGCAGTACAGCGACACGAACGTGATCGGATAGGCGACGATGATGCTCGCGATGAAGACCACGTCGCCGCCGCTGCGCGTGCCCGTGGCGGCACCGCTCCCGGCGGCGCCCGCGGGGCCCGAGCCGGCCAGCGAGAGCACGACCGAGATCGCCCCGAGCGCGAGCGTCAGCACCAGCGCGACGGCCGGGAAGACGAGCAGCTCGGGGTCCTCGCGCAGGACGCTGAAGCTGGCGCGCAGCAGACGCAGGGCGCGGGTCCCGCGCCGTTCGCGCAGCGCCGCGCTGACGGAGAAGGGCTCAAGCGATTGCGTCGCGCCGACAGCCGCAGCGGGCGCGGCGCCGGCCACCGAACCGCTCCCATCGGCGGCGAGCGCCGCCGGCTCGGCCGCCGGGCTCAGGCCGCGGGCGCTCGCGCAGCTCGGGCAGAAGGTCTCCCCGTGGGCGACCGCCCAGGCGGCGCGCGCGAGGTCGTGGGACATGTCGGCTTCGGTGACCGACACGGTGTTCGCACAGCCATAGCAGTGAATGCGCACGAGGCTCATGCCGGGCGCATCGGCAGCTGCGCCCCGCGTTCTTGAGAGCCCAGCCGTTGAAATCGGCGAACGTCGCCCGCTCGCAGGCCGCGCCGCGGCGGGCGCGACAGCGCCGGCGCCGGCTCAGGACGGCGAAGCGACCGGGCCGGCGGCGGCGAGCCGGCTCGTCACAGCCGCCCATGCGAGCCCACGCGGGTCGATGTGCGCGCGATGACTGCCGGCCGCGCCCGCGATCTCGACGAGCTCGACCTCCGCTCCACTCGCGCGCGCCGCCTGCGCATAGCTGCGGCTGAGCTCGATCGACACCGTCTGGTCGGCCGTCCCGTGCACGAGCAGCGCCGGTGCGCCCGCCGGCACGAGCCGCAGCGGATCGCCGACCGCGTAGCGCGCCGGGACATCGTCGGGCCCGCCGCCCATCAGCATGCCCGCCGCGCCGCCGCGTGAGCGGCGATAGGCGCCCGCGAGGTCACACACGCCGGCCTGTGCGATCACGCTGCGCAGGCGCACCGGCGGCGCGCCGCCGCGGTGTCCGGGCGCGCCCGGCGCGAGCAGCCCGCGTCCGGCGGCCCACAGCGCGAGGTGCCCGCCGGCCGAGTGCCCGAGCAGACTCACGCGCTCGAGGTCCAGCGGCGCGTCGAGTGACGGCACCTGATCGATCGCGGCGGCGACGTCGAGAAACGTCGCCGGCCAGCCGCCGCCGTTGCCGATGCGCCGGTACTCGATGTTCCACGCCGCCCAGCCGCGTCCGAGCAGGTCGCCGATGAGCCCACGCATCACGACGCGCCCGTAGCGAGCCTGCCAAGAGCCGCCGTGGATGACGATCATCAGCGGGTGCGGCCCGGGGCCGGCGGGCAGGTGCAGGTCGCCGCGCTGCGAGCGGTCGCCGCCGTACTCAACCGTGCGCCCGCGCGTGCGCAGTGCGTCGCGGATCAGGCGCGCGCGTCTCATAGGCGGGCAATGCTAAACCGCGAGAGATGTGAGAATGCCCGCATCGACTTCGACCTCTCCCCCGATCACGAGCTGATCCGCAGCACCGTTCGCGAGTTCGCCCGCGGCGAGGTCGCGCCGATCGCCGAGGAGCTCGACCGCACGAAGTCGTTCCCCTATGAGATCGTCGCGAAACTCGCGCAGCTCAACATGATGGGCATCCCGTTCCCCGAGGAGTACGGCGGCGGCGGCGGCGACACGCTCGCCTACGCGCTCGCCGTCGAGGAGCTCACGCGCGTGGACTCCTCGGTCGCGATCACGCTCTGCGCGCACACCTCGCTCGGCACGCAGCCGCTGTACCTGTTCGGCGATGAGCAGCAGAAACGCGAGTGGCTGCCGCGCCTGTGCTCGGGCGAAGTGCTCGGCGCGTTCGGGCTGACCGAGCCCGAGGCGGGATCGGATGCCGGCAACACGCGCACGCGCGCCCAGCTCGACGGCGGCGACTGGGTGATCGACGGCGCCAAGCAGTTCATCACCAACGCCGGCACCGACATCTCCGGTCTCGTCAGCATCACCGCTGTGACCGGCGAAGGCGATGGCGGCGCCAAGGAGATCTCCAACCTGATCGTCGCCAACGGCACGCCCGGCTACGAGCAGGGCGAGCCGTACCGCAAGATGGGCTGGAACGCGTCGGACACGCGCCCGTTGAGCTTCAGCGACTGCCGGGTGCCCGCCGAGAACCTGCTCGGCCCCCGCGGCGCCGGCTTCAAGCAGTTCCTGCAGATCCTCGACATCGGCCGCATCGGTGTCGCCGCGATGGGCGTCGGCCTCGCGCAGGGAGCCCTTGACGAGGCGCTCAAGTACGCCAAGGAGCGTCGCGCGTTCGGACAGGCGATCTCGAAGTTCCAGGCGATCCAGTGCAAGCTCGCGGACATGGCCACCGAGATCGCCGCCGCGCGACTGCTCGTCTACAAGGCCGCACTCGAGAAGGACGCGCAACGGAACTTCTCGTTGACAGCCGCGCAGGCCAAGCTGAAGACCGGCCGGCTCGCCGTGCGCTGCGCCGAGGAGGCCGTGCAGATACATGGCGGCTACGGCTACATCGAGGAGTACCCGGTGTGCCGCTTCTATCGCGACGCGAAGATCCTGACGATCGGCGAGGGCACCGACGAGGTCCAGCAGATGGTGATCGCGCGCGCGCTCGGCGCGTAGCTAGTCGACCGCCGGGGAGGGCGCGCCGGCGCGCTCGAGCAGGCTCGCCGCGGCGCTCGCCGGATCGAGCCGCCGCTCGATGACCTCCTCGAGCAGGCGCTTGAACTCCGGGTCCTCGTGGAGGTCCTCCTCCAGGCGCCGGCGCATACGCGCGGTCGCGATCGCGAGCACCTCGTTGCGCAGGTTGCGCCCGCGGCGCTCCTGCAGTTCACCGTGGGCGAGGATATGCGCGCGGTGCTCGTCCAGGCTCGTGACGAGCTCCTCGATCCCCGTCCCGTTCGTCGCCTCGGTCTTGACGATCGGCACCCGCCAGCGGCCGCGCACCTCATCCGGCGTGCGCTCGAGGTTCGCGAGCGAGAGCACGCCACGGATCTCGCGGACCATCGTGTCGGTCAGCGGGTGCTCTGCCTTGTTGATCACGATCACGTCCGGAATCTCCATCACGCCCGCCTTCAGCGCCTGGATCGAGTCGCCCGAGCCGGGCATCAGCACGAGCACGATCGTGTCCGCGTGATCGATGATGTCGATCTCCGCCTGGCCGACGCCGACGGTCTCGACGAACACGTCTTCGCGGCCCGCCGCGTCAAGCAGCAGCGCGGCCTGCAGCGCCGCCTCCGAGAGGCCGCCGAGCGCGCCGCGGTTGGCCATCGAGCGGATGAACACGCCGCGGTCGAGAAAGTGCTCCGTCAGCCGGATGCGATCGCCGAGCAGCGCGCCCTGCGTGAACGGCGAGGAGGGGTCGACCGACAGCACCCCGACCGTGCGCCCCGCCTCGCGCCGCGAGCGCGTCAGCGCACCGATCAACGTCGACTTGCCGACCCCGGGAGGCCCGGTGAAGCCGACCACCTCGGCGCGCCCCGTGTGTGGGTAGACCTCGCGGACGAGCTCCCAGCCCTCGGGGCGATCGTCCTCGACGAGCGTGATCGCGCGCGCGAGCGCGCGACGGTCGCCGTCGAGCAGGCGCTGGGCTAGCGTGGCCTCGGTCATCGAGCGCGCAATCATCGCAGGGTGCCGGCGATCTCCCCGGGCGGCGCCCGCCCAGCGCCGGCGCGCGCGGGCGTCCCCTACGATTCGACCGCGATGACGCCGCTCGCCGACCCCGCCGCCGAGGCTCCTGCCGCAGACCGCGCGAGCGCGCCGCGGCGCCCGCCCGCGCCGCTCGCGGGCGGTCCGCTGGCGCTCGCCCGCTTCATGCGCGCGCACGGGATGCTGCGCCGCCAGTACGCGGTGCTGCTCGCGCGCTACGTGTGGCTGAAGCTGCGCCACGGAAAGCGCCTGCAGACCGACGGCATCTGCTTCATCTGCCCGCGCGTGAAGCTCGAGATCGGGCGCGATGCGACCGTGCGCATCGGCCGCTGGGCGTGGATCGGGCACGACTGCAAGATCCGCTCACACGAGGGCGAAGTGAGCATCGGTGCAAAGACGGTGATGGGACAGGAGTGCACGATCTCCTCCTACCAGCACGTCTCGATCGGGCGCGAGTGCATCATCGCCGATCGCGTGATGCTGATCGACTTCGACCACGGGGTCACGGAGATCGAGCGGCCGATCCGCGAGCAGGGGATCTACAAGCGCGACGTGCGCGTCGGCAACAACGTCTGGATGGGCTACGGCGCGTGTGTGCTGCGCGGCGTCAGCGTCGGCGACAACAGCGTGATCGGTACCAGCGCCGTGGTCACCAGGGACCTCCCCGAGAACGCCGTCGCCGCGGGCGTCCCCGCGCGCGTGGTGCGGATGCGCGAGGCGCCGCGCTCGCTGCGCTGGGAGTGAGGCGGTGGGCTGTGCGCGCGAGCCGCGAGCCGCGAGCCTGGCGCGCGCGACGCGCCGTCAGCGCCGGGCGGCGCGAAAGCGCGGCAGGTCTTCGCGGCTGCGGATCACCCGCGCTCGCGGATGCTGCGCGGCGAGGTCGAACAGCCGGAGCGTCGCGGCGTCCGTCGCCAGCCTGCGGTAGCTGACGAGGCGGCTTTCGACGACGAGGTAGGGGTGCGCCGGGTCGCTGACGTCGAGCTGCATCTCGGCGACGGGCAGGAACGAGCGTGGGTCGACGAGCACGATCAGTCGCGTGCGTTCGCGAGTGCGCACCATCCGCCTCGCGCGAACGGTCTCGCCGCTGCGCCCGAGCGGCCGGCTTTCGAGCTTCCACAGCCGTTCTGAGCCGTGTTGCACGCGCCCGACGAGGCGCATCCAGCCCATCCGGTAGAGGTGGCGGAACAGGTCGATGCCTTCGACGCCGTCGAGTGCGATCCCGGCGAACGCGATGTGCTCGATCGCACGGTGGAGCTGGGCCTGGATGCGCACGACGCGCTGCGCGAGATCACTCGCCGGAAGGTGTTTGACGCGCACCGCGCCGCTGCCGCCCGGCTCGGTCCATTCTTCGGTCACGTGCGGGCCGAACACCGCATCGCTGGCCTGCTCGAACGGCGGCTTCGCATGAGGCGCGTCGATCGTGTCCAGTTCGCGCCGCTGCCCGGTCGCCCCATCGAGCCACTCCCGCTGGCGCAGCGTCTCCGGGCTCGACGGGCTCGCGCTGCACCAGCGCGAGCCGGCACAGGTCGCGGCCGGGCGGAAGCTGCGCGCGAGGAACACCGCTTCGACGATCCCGCTGCGGGGGGATGTCGCCGCATACGCGGCAGCGGCGACGTTGACGCCCGGATCGGAGGAGCCCGAGCCGAGCAGCAGCCCCGCGCCGCTCGCCGCGACCAGGATCAGCGCACCGAGCAGCAGCCGTCGCGTGCGTCGCGGCCGTCCACGGCGCACGCGCGTGCCCGCGGCCGCCGCCGCCGCGGCGGCGTCGTCGCCCTCGATCAGCGTGCGCAGCCGCTCGGGCGGCTCGACAGCCGGGATTGCGCGCACGGGGTCGGCCGCGCGCAGGCGGGCCATCGCGTCTGCTCTCATCACGGTGCCTCCATCGAGACCGGCTTGCAGATCATCGGTGCCGAGTCCGCGCGGGCGAGCGCCTCGCCGAGGCGGCGCCGGGCGCGCAGCAGGCGGACCCGCGCGGTCGCCGGCTTGATGCCGAGAATCGCCGCCGCGCCGGCCGCGGTGAGCCCGTCCCAGGCGATCAGCAGCAGCAGTTCGCGGTCGTCCTCGCTGAGCCGTGAGAGCGCCGCTGCGAGCACCCCGTCCTGGGCCGGGTGGACGGGTGCCGCGGGCTCGGCCGCGCCGCTGCTCAAGCGCTCGTGCAGCGCGAGGCGGCGCTGATCTCCGCGCCGCTGGGTGCTGAGAACGCGTCGAGCGACGCCCAGCAGCCATGGCAGCGCATCCGCCGGCAGCTCATCAAATCGCCGCCAGCAGACGACGAACACCTCGGCGACGATGTCGTCCGCCACCGCTGCGTCGGCACGCCTGAGCACATACGCCTTGACCGCGGCCGCATGTCTGCAGTAGAGCAACTCGAAGCGCACACGCCGGTCCACACCCATGTAATGGCCGGCCACGCGCGAAGCGTTACATCGCTACGGCACGAGCAGCGCCGCTCCATCCGCGTCGGCCGCGAGGTTGCGCACCGCGGATGCGTCCGCGGAGGCTCCCGCGGCGAGCGCCCGCGCGAGCCCGCGTCGATGGCCCGCGACGCGCTCGAGCGCGTAGGGCGCGGCGATCTCGCGCGAGACCATGAACGCCCAGTCGCTCGCCTGCAGGGCCAGCAGCTCGCGCACGGCGCTCACGCCGACATCGCCGCCCGCGGCGAGCACCTCGAGCTCGGCTGCACGCGTGGCGAATGCGATCTCCGCGACCACCGGGCCCGACCACGTCGAGAGGTCGCCGTGGAGGCCCCAGCTGCTCGGCGCGGAGCCGACGCGCCCGGCGGCCGGCGCCGCGTCGATCCGCTCGAGGGCGTCATCGAGTCGGCTCAGCTCGAGCCCCTGACGCGCGCACTCCTCGACGACCGCCTCGAGCCAGTGCACGCCCTCATACCACCAGTGGCCGAACAGCTCGGTATCGACCGCGCAGACGATCAGCCCGCCGCCCGCGCCTCGCAGGCGCGCGATCGTGCGCTCGACGAAGTCCGCCGCGTGCTGCTCGGCGAGCGCGTGCGCACGCGCACGGTCATACGCGCCGCCGTCATTGGCCCACGGGTTGTGGTGATGGACGGTGTGATGGTGGTAGTCGCGGTAGGCGCCCCCGGCCGGATAGCCGCCCTGACTCCAGACGAGCGAGATCGTGCTGCGGTCGATCGGGACGAGCAGCAGTCCGCCGGCGCCGGCGAGCGGGCGCAGGTGCTCGGCCGCGCCGAGACCGAGGCTGCTCGTCAGCTCGACGCACACCGCGCGCACACCTGCGTCGCTCAGCGTGCCCTCGAGCCACGGCGCGTACGCGCACTCCGGCAGCCACAGCCCGCCGCGCCAGTCGCCGCCGAAGCGCCGTCGATGCGAGCGGATGCCGCTCTGCAGCTGCAGGTGCACGCCGACGTCGCTCGCCAACAGCGGCAGGATCGGGTGCGTCGCAGCGGACGTCCACTGGGCGTGAGCGGCGAAAGCGCCGAGCAGATCGCCACCGCGTTCACGCAGGTTCTCGAGCGCCGCGAGGTAGTCGCCGTAGGAGCGCTCGAGCTCGCGTGCGAGCGCCTGCTCGCCGGCCCGGCGCAGCCCGGCGGCGTCGCGCTCGTGGCTCTCGCGGCGCACCTCCTCGACAAACGTCGCGAAGCGCTCGCCGACGCAGGCCGCTTCGAGCTGGTCACACAGCACCGGCGTCAGCGACAGTGTCAACGGCGCGCCCCCGTCGAGCAGGTCGAGCAGCGGCAGGTAGCAGCCGGCGATCGCCTCCCACAGCCACTCCTCGCCGAACGGCCACGTGCCGAACCCCTCGACGTAGGGCATGTGCGTGTGCAGAACGATCGCCAGCGCGCCGCGCTCGCGGCCCGCGCTCACGAGCGGCACACAGCGATGAAGTCCAACGCCCGCTCGAGGTCCGCGTCCGCGTCGGCGCGCAGGGCGAAGTCGGCGACCGAGATCGCCGGCGTGAACCAGCCGTAGAAGCGCTTCGTCAGGCCGAGCCGCGGGTGCACGCGATCCCAGCCCGCGCGCAGCGCGAGCTCGTGGGCGCGCAGCTTGCGGGCGTGGAACAGCCCGTACAGCTCGACCTCGCCGAAGTGGCTACGGCACAGCTGCTCGAACTCCGCGCGACGATACTCGTGGACGTGCCACGGGTTACCCGAGCGCGAGGCGCCCTGCGGCGCGAGCGTGAGCACGTTGGGAGTCGAGAGGAACACCGTCCCCCGGGCCGCGGCGTCGGCGATGATCGTACGGAAATGCTCGAGCGCCGCGCCCCCGTCCTGGAGGTGCTCGATCGTCTGCAGGAACACGACCGCATCCGCCCGCTCGGAGAACGTTTCGATCAGATCGCGCTCGAAGCGCAGATTCGAGCGGCGGTAGCGTAGGCGCGCGTGCTCGTGCGCCTCGGGGTTCGCATCGACGCCGACGACGCTCGCGGCGCTGCGCGCGAGCACGTCCGATCCGTAGCCCTCGCCGCAGGCCATGTCGATCGCCGTGCGACCGTGCAGCTGCGCGGCGATCCATTCGTAGACGACGAGGTGGCGACGAAACCAGTAGTTCTCCTCGGGCACGTCCGGGAGCGTGCGCTCGCCCGTCAGCGCGAGCGGCGGAACCCCGTCCGGTTGATCGCGCTGCTCGTAGAGTGACGGCGTCAACGGCTGCGCCGGTTCGAGGCGGCGGGCCTGGGGCTGGGAGGCGCGGGCACGGCGCGCGAGTATATGGTGCCGCCCCGTGCCGATCACGCTCAGCCCGGAGGAGATCCGCGAGGCGAACACCCGCTACCACGACGTCGCGGCCGACCACTACGACTCCAAGTGGGGCATCGACTTCGGCGCACTCGGGCTCGGCCAGGTGACCGCAAAGGTCACGAAGGCGCTCGGCCGCGCGCCCGCGCGCTACGCCCGCTCGCTCGAGATCGGCGCGGGCACCGGCTACTTCACGCTCAACCTGATGCGCGCGGGGCTGATCGGCGAGGCCACCTGCAGCGACATCTCGCCGGGGATGCTCGAGACACTCGCTGAGAACGCGGCCGAGCTCGGGCTGGCGGTGCGCACCGTGCCGGCCGACGCCGAGCGGCTGCCGTTCGCAGACGCCAGCTTCGACCTCGTCTTCGGGCACGCCGTGCTGCACCACATCCCCGATCTCGAGCGCGCGTTCGCCGAGTTCGAGCGCGTGCTCGCGCCGGGTGGCACGGTGCTGTTCGCCGGCGAGCCCTCGAGCTATGGCGACCGTCTCGCACGCGTCCCGAAGCGCGTCGCGATCACCGTCGCGCCGCTGTGGCGGCGAGCGATCGGGGCGGCTCGCGCGCAGAGCCCGGAGCAGCAGGAACCCGACGTCGCGCTCGAGGGCGTCGTCGACGTCCGCGCGTTCGCCGCGAGCGAGCTCAGCGCGCTCGCCCGCGATGCCGGGCTCGCCGATGTGCGCGTCAGCGGCGAGGAGCTGCTGGCCAGCTGGTTCGGCTGGACCAATCGCACGCTCGAGGCGAGCGCCGACCCCGACGATGTGCCGTGGCTGTGGCGCATGTACGCCTACCGCGGCTACCTGCTGCTGCAGTCGCTCGACCGCGGCCTGCTCGAGCCGCGCCTGCCGGCCGCGATCTTCTACAACCTGATGCTCGCGGCGCACAAGCCCTGAGCGCCCGCCGCGGCGCCGTCTCGCCGGACGCGCGCCCGACCTACACTGCGCACAGATGCCCGCGCCACCTACTGAGGGCTTCCCCCTGTTTCCGCTGGGAATCGTCGCGCTGCCCAGCGAAAGCGTGCCGTTGCACATCTTCGAGGATCGCTATCGAATGATGATCGAGCGCTGCCTCGCCGCCGAGGCGGGCTCGATCGAGCGCGAGTTCGGCGTCCTCTGGCTGTCGGAGGAGGAGCTCAAGCCGGTCGGCTGCGCGTGCGAGATCGACGAGGTGCTCGAGCGCATGGACGACGGGCGGCTGAACATCCTCGCGCGCGGGACGCGGCCGTTCCGGCTGCTCGAGCGCCGGCATGACCTGCCCTATCCGGCCGGCCTGATCGAGCTGCTCGACGAGACCGACGAGCAGGCCGACGCGGACGCCGCGCAGGCGGCACGCGAGCTCTACCAGGAGCTCGTCAAGCAGGCGACCGACCGCGAGATCGGCGCGGCGGAGCTCGAGGCGATGGACGCGTATCAGATGGCAGGCACCGTCGAGTTCGACCTCGAGGCCAAGCAGGAGCTGCTCGAGCTGCGCTCGGAGAACGCCCGCCTGCGGCTGCTCGCGCTGCTGCTGGGGACGGCGATCGAGCGCCTCGGCGTGATCGAGCGCGCCCGCGCCCGCGCGCTGTCCAACGGCAAGGTGCGCTTCGCCTGACCCGTCGCGGGGGGCTATTCCGGCAGGTGGCAGACCTGCTGGGCGGTCTGCAGCACGAACAGCTGCAGGTCGCGCAGCACGGCCGGCTGCGGGGATGAGTTGTCGCTGAAGCTGACCGTGCCGGTTTCGTCGCGCAGGCGGTAGTGGAGTACCGACCCCGGCCGCGGCGGCAGCGACAGATGGCTCGGCTCGTGTTCCTTGAGTTCTTCCTGGATCGCGCGCGCCTTGACGATCTGCGGGTCGCTGAGTTTGAGCGTCGGGCCGCCGTTGCAGTTGACGCCGCCTTCTTCGTTGACGAGCAGCGTCAGGTCTGCATGCGGGCCGGCGCCGCTGCGCGAGACGATGAACAGGTCGGGTGCGACCACGCCCCCGCAGCCGGCCGAGATCAGCGCCGCCGACAGCAACGCGAGCAGCGCCGCCGGCGCGGGCGCGCGCCTCATACGCTCACCGCGACGCCGCCACGGCGGGGATCGCCGGCGCCGCTGAGCACGCCACCGCGCTGGAGCGTCGCCTGCACGCCCCCGAAGAACAGGTTCGGCGCCGCGAAGCGGACGACCTCGACGTCGGCGTCGAGGGGCGGCAGCTCGACGCCCGGCTCGGCGAACACGACGCCGTTCTCGAAGTGCACGCGCGGAGCGCTGACGGCCTCCTGCACCTGCATCTGATGGTCGACCACCGCAACGACAGTTTGGAGCAACGCCGAGCGGATGCGGTTCGACCCCGCGCTTCCCAGCGCCAGCTCGACGGCGCCGTCGCGCATCACGATCGACGGCGCCATCATGCTGGGCATGCGCCGCCGCGCCGGGTGGCGATGGAAGCCGAGCGGGTTCAGATCCTCCTCGCCCATCACGTTGTTCATGTGCATGCCGGTGCCCGGGATCACGACACCGGAGCCCTCGCCGTTCGTACATGTCGTGCTGCACGCGCGGCCGTCGCCGTCGATCACCGAGATGTGGGTCGTCGAGCCGAGCCGGCTCGCGAGGAAGCGCTCGAGGAAGCCCTCCTCGCCGAGCCCGTCGACGAAGTCCGGCGTGCGCTCGGACTGCGCCGCGGCCATCGCGTCGATCACCCCGCGCAGCGTCGGCGGCGCGGGACCGCGGTCGAGCAGCGCGAGCGCATACGCGAGCAGCGTGCCGCCCGCCGACGGAGGCGGGTTGGTGAGGATCTCGCGGTCGCGGTAGGCGACCCGCACCGGCGCGCGCGCGATCGCCCCGTAGGCGTCGAGATCGGCGACGCTGATCGAGCCGCCGCGCTCGCCCAGCCAGGCGCACACCGCCGCCGCGATGTCGCCGCGATAGAACGGCTCCGCGCCGTCGCGGCCGAGCCGCATCAGCGCGTCGCCCAGCTCCGGGTTGCGCAGCAGCTCGCCCTCCCGCAGGATGCGGCCGCGGGGCGCCCACAGCGCGGCGCACTCCGGCGTCGAGCTCAACAGGTCGCCGAGGATCTTCGCGATATAGGCCTGCCCCGCGTTCAGCACGATACCGTCGCGCGCCAGGCGCGCGGCCGGCGCGGCGAGCTCCTCGAGCGCGATCGTGCCCCAGCGCCGGACCGCCTCGCAGACCCCGGCGGGCGTGCCGTGCACGCCGCAGGAGGCGGGGCCGATGTGGAACACCTGCCCGGCGTCGCCGAAGGACACGTCGACCTGTACATCTCGGACTCGCTGCCGTCGTCGCGGCGGGTCGGCGCGGCGACGAAGAAGTCCAGCAGCACCGGCTCGATCCCGCCGCCCGCCACCAGCATGTAGCCGCCCGCGCCGAGGCCCGTCAGCAGCGACTCGGTGACGAACGACGTCAGCATCGCCGCCACGGCCGCGTCGATCGCGTTGCCGCCTTCGCGCAGCACCCGCGCGCCGGCCTGCGCGGTCAGCGGATGACCGGCGGCAACGATGCGCTGCGGCGTTCCCCATCACAGAGCGATACCACAGGCGCCGTCCGGCAGGCGGCGTGCGCCGCGGCCGGCCGCCAAGCGTCGCCACGCGCCGGCGCCCGTCAGATCGAGAGGTTCGGAAGGAACTCGGGCACGTCGAGTTCGTCGACCGCGAGGCTGCCGCGGCGCGGCTCGCGCGCCGGGCGGGACGGCCGCGCGCGCTGGACCTTGACCTCACCGCTCGCCGGCTCCTTGAGGCGGCTGAGGCTCTTGCGTCTGCCCTCGTCGCCGTAGCCGGTGGCGACGACGGTGACCCACACCTCGTCGTCGAGCTTCTCATCGACCATCGCGCCGAAGATGATGTTGGCGTCCGGGTGCGCGGCATGCGAGACCGACTTGGCGGCCTCGTTGACCTCCCACAGCGACAGGTTCGCCCCGCCGGTGATCGACAGCAGGATCGAGCGCGCCCCCTCCATCGAGGTTTCCAGCAGCGGCGAGGAGACCGCCTGCAGCGCGGCCTCGGTCGCGCGGTGCTCGCCGACGCCCATGCCGATCCCGAGCAGCGCGTTGCCGGCGTCGCTCATGATCGTGCGCACGTCGGCGAAGTCGAGGTTGATCAGGCCCGGGAGCGTGACGAGGTCGGAGATCCCCTGAACCCCCTGGCGCAGCACGTCGTCGGCGACACGGAACGCCTCGACCATCGCCGTCTGCTTGTCGAGCACCCCGAGCAGCCGGTCGTTGGGGACGACGATCAGCGTGTCGACCTCTTCGGCGAGCGCGGCCACGCCGCGCTCCGCCTGCTCGCTGCGGCGCGAGCCCTCGAAGCCGAACGGCTTGGTCACGATCGCGACGGTCAGCGCCCCGAGCTCGCGCGCGATGCGCGCGACGATCGGCGCCGCACCGGTGCCCGTGCCGCCACCCGACCCGGCCGCGATGAAGACCATGTCCGAGCCCTTCAACAGCGCCTTCATGCGGTCGTAGTCCTCCATCGCCGCCTGACGACCGATGTTGGCGTCCGAGCCGGAGCCGCGGCCGCGCGTGAGCAGCTCGCCGATGTGCAGCGTCAGGTCGGCCGTCGACTGCTGCAGCGACTGCAGATCGGTGTTGACTGCGAGGAACTCGATGCCCTCGACCTCCGCCTCGACCATCCGGTTGACCGCGTTGACGCCCGCGCCGCCGACGCCGACGACGCGGATGATCGGCTGCCCGACCGTCGCGGGGTCGGAGTTCTCCGCGCCATACTCGCGCGGCGCGTACTCATCGATCACCGGCGCCAGGCGGCTCGTCGGGCGCTCGAGCACGTTGCCGGGGATTTCTGATGAGAAGGCGTGGCGCAGCCGCTCCTGCGGCGAGGGCACGTGGACCTCCTCGGCGGGCGCGAGCGGCGGCGCGCTCAGCCCCGGGTGCGGCAGCGACTCCGCGCGCGCGCGCGGCGCCGGGGCGGTCGTCTCGAACCTGCTCTCGCGCTGCACCGGAGCGCTCGGCGTCGCGGGCTCCGGCGCGAACGCGAGCTCGTCCTCGAGGCCTTCGGTCTTGCGGAAGAGGGCTGCGAGGGGTCCTTCGCGCATGCTCGCGCGCTTAGCGTTGGCCATGGGTGAGAACCTCCTGCGCGAGTTGTCTGTAGGACTGGGCGGCGACCCCGTCGGGCTCGTACTTGAGCACCGACATGCCCTTCACGGGGGCCTCGGCGAAGCGGACCGTCTTGCGGATGCGCGAGGCGAACACGCGGTCGCCGAAGTTTTCCTCGAGGATCTCGATCGCCTCCTTGGCGTGGATCGTGCGGGAGTCGACGAGCGTCGGCAGGATGCCCTCGATTTCGACGCCCGGGTTGAGGTTCTCGCGGATCATCGCGAGCGTGTTCTGAAGCTGGATCAGCCCGCGCATCGAGAGGTACTCGCACTGCACCGGGACGATCACCTTGTCGGCGGCGGTCAGCGCGTTGATCGTCAGCAGCCCGAGGCTGGGGGGCGTGTCGATGCAGATGAAGTCGTAGTCCTCGAGGATCGGTTCAAAGGCCTTCTGCAGCGAGCGCTCGCGGCCGATCATCGTGGACATCGCGATCTCCGCACCGGCGAGATCGATCGAGGCGCAGGCGATATCGATCTCGCGCTTGCGGATCACCTCGCGGATCGAGGTCTTGTGCACGAGCACGTCGTACATCGACTGCTCGAGCGTGTCCGGATCGATGCCCTGCGACATCGTCAGGTTGCCCTGCGGGTCCATGTCGACGCACAGCACGCGGTGGCCCTCCTCCGCGAACGCGGCGGCGAGGTTGAGCGTTGTCGTCGTCTTTGCCACGCCGCCCTTCTGGTTGGCGAACGCGATGACTTTGGCCTTTCCTTGCACGGGGGCTCCGATACTCGATTGTTGGAAAGCCGTCGGAGCGGTATTCGCATAGCGACCGTCGATTCCTGCACGGCCACTACGATCCCGAGATGCCCCCGCTCAACAGCGCGCCGGCGCGCGCACGCGCCAACACGCTGCGGGCGCGCCTGAAGGGCAAGCGCGTGCTCGTCTGCGTCGGCGCGGGCGGAGTCGGCAAGACGACGACCTCGGCCGCGCTCGCGCTGGCGCTCGCAATCGACGGGCAGAAGGTCGCGGTCGTTACGATCGACCCGGCCAGGCGCCTCGCCTCCGCGCTCGGCCTCGAGCATCTCTCCGGCGAGCCGCGGCGGATCGAGCGGGCGACGTTCGCCGCCCAGGGCGTCGAGGTCGCCGGCGAGCTGTGGGCGCTGATGCTCGACTCGAAGGGAACCTTCGACGAGATGGTCGCAAGCCTCGCTCCGGACGAGCAGGCGCGCGAGGAGATCCTCGCGAACCCCGTCTACCGCGAGCTCTCGACGGCCGTCGCCGGCTCGCACGAGCTGAGCGCGATCGCGAAGCTCTACGAGCTGTATGAGGAGCATGCCTTCGATGTGATCGTGCTCGACACGCCGCCGTCGCGCAATGCGCTCGACTTCCTCGACGCGCCGGGGCGGATGCTCGGTTTCCTGGAAGGGCGCGCGCTACAGGTGTTCCTCGCGCCCGGCGGGCTGACCGCGCGCCTGTTCGGGCGCGGTACCGCGATCGTGTTCTCGATCTTCGCGCGCGTCACCGGCGTCGACATGGTCGGCGAACTGTCGACCTTCTTCCGCTCGCTCTCGAGCGTGATGGACGGCTTCGGCGAGCGCACCCGCAGCGTCGCCCAACTGCTGCGCGAACCGCAGACGGCGTTTCTGATCGTCAGCTCCCCGGAGGCCGAGCCGGCCCGCGAGGCGCTCTACCTCGCCGGCAAGCTCGCCGACGCCGGCATGGCGAGCACCGAGCTGATCGTCAACCGCGTGCATGCAGATGGGCTCGGCGAGCACTCCGTCGCCGACGTGGCCGAGCTGCTGACGCCGCGGCTCGGAGCCGAGCTCGCGCCGCGCGTGGCGAACAACCTCGCCGACTTCGACGTGCTCGTGCGCCGCGACCGCGACACGATCGCGCGCCTCTCGCGCGCGCTCGCGGGCGGCCAGCCGGTGCTCGTGCCGCAGCTAGATGAAGACGTCCAGGATCTCTTCGGACTGGCTCAGGTGGCTGAGCACCTGTTCGCCTGAGAACTGCGCGGAGGCGACGAGCGGCTCGGCCTCGGGCACGATCTGCGCCGGCGGGACGGCGTCCTGGCGTCTGAGCTCATCGGCGAGCGCGACCAGATCGGGCGCGAGGTGCCCGCAGATGACGTCGCGCAGCAGCGCGCGGAGGTTGTCGGCGAGGTCTTTGGCGAGCGCCTCGGCGCCCGCGTGCGCGAGGTCGCCGCCGCGCACCGCCGCGCGCTCGATCGCGAGCGCCTGCAGTGTCCGCTCGGTCAACTCCGGGCGCTGCTCTGGCGTCGCACACAGTGCCGCAAGGCGCGCGGCGAGCAGGCCGCTGTCGGATCCCTCGGGCTCGAGCAGCGCGCGCAGTGCGAGCACGTGGTCGGTGATCGCCTCGCTGCTGCTCTCGCGCTCGGCACCCAGCTCGAAGCGGCGCAGCGCCCAGGCGAGCTCGTTTCCATGCGGCGCCCGACGCGAGACGAGATTGCAGAACGCGCGCAGCTCATCCTCCTGCTCGGTCGTGACCACCAGCATCCCGCGCGGTCGCCCGCCGGGGCCCATCACGAGCGGATTCCAGGTGCCGGTACCGACCCTAGCCCAGGCGAGCGCCCCGAAACCGACGCGCCCGTCGCCGAACAGCCGCAATGCGCGCAGCAGATCCTTGAGCACCTCGCGCCCGCGGCAGAGCGCCGCGACCGCGTCGCTGTCCTCACTGCTGAGGACGACGACGAGATGGTCGCCGGCGTCGCCCTCGCCCGCACCGAGCGCTCCCGGCGGCAGCCCGTCGAGCGCGTTGGCCTGTGCGATCGTCAGGCCGGCCGTCAGCGCGACCTCGGGCGAGGTGATCGTCAGGCCGTGCAGCGTCGCGACGACGGTGACCTCGCTGGTGCTCGTCAATGCCGACTGCTCGAGTCGTGCGAGCACCGCCTCGACGCGCTCCGGGCGCAGCTGGAAGTCGGTCTGCTCGCTGAACACCTCGCGCAGCATCGAGCGGATCGCGATGCGCGCACTCGTGCGCTTGTCGACGCGCTCGAGCTCGCCTTCGATCCCCGCCAGGTAGCGGCCGAGCCCGTCGAAGCCGCTGAGCAGCCGTGCCGCCTCGGCATGGCTCGGGAGCTGCTCGAGGGCGCTCTCGCGCTCGGCGATGAACTCGTCGGTGAGCGGGCGATAGCAGGACAGCGCCGGACCGACCGAGCCCCAGCGCCGCCGCTGCTGTTCGAGCTCGAACGGGACCTCCGCGCCGGCCGCGACTTCGCTTTGAAGCTGACCCGCCGCCGCCTCGAGATACTCGGTCAGGGCAGCCTGCAGCTGAAGGGAGCGCATGGTGCGCAGACTTCGCCCTAAGCCGGCCGCCTCCTGCCCGGCGCACTCCGTCTTGCAGGCGCGCGCCGCTTACAGGACGGCGAGCAGCGACTCGGCCGGATCGGCGTCGGCGCGACGCTCGGCGCAGCCGTCGCTCAGCCAGTCTTCACCGTAGGAGCGCATGTCCTCGATGATCGGCAGCAGCGCCCGGCCCTTGCGCGTGAGTGCATATTCGACGCGCGGCGGGACCTCGGGGAAGGTGTGGCGCTCGACGATGCCCTCGTCCTCGAGCGCGCGCAGCCGCAGCGACAGCGTGCGCGGGCTGATGCCCAGCAGCGAGCGTTCGAGCTCGCAGAAGCGCGAACGGCCGTCCGCCAGATCACGGACCAGCAGCAGCGTCCACTTGCCGCACACGATCTGCGCTGTAAGGCACACGGGACATGTCTCATCGACGGCCATTTCAACCGTTACTTTACCAACTGAAGTGGCGGGCCCGGGCTACGGGCCGACGGTGAGCGGCGGTTTCGCCGAGGCGGTGTCGCGGTTCGCCTCCGCGGCGGCGACATCCTCCATCGTCGTTCCCCTGCGGCCTTCGGCCTGCATCAGCAGCTTGAAGTCGTGCGGGCTGGAGGCAACGCGCATCGCATCCTCGAACGTCACGCGCCCGGCCTTGACGTGCCCGTAGAGCGCCTGGTCGAAGGTCTGCATGCCGTAGTAGCCGCCGGAGGTGATCACCTCGACGAGCTTGCCCGTCTGCTCGGGGTCGACGATCATGTCGCGCACGCGCCCGGTCATGCGCAGGATCTCGCAGACGGCTACACGTCCGCCGTCCGCGCCGGGGACGAGCCGCTGGGAGATGACGCCGCGGACGGTGCCCGCGATCATGCTGCGCGCTTGGCCGTGCTGATGGGGCGGGAAGAAGTCGAGCAGGCGGTTGATCGACTCGGTCGCGTCGACCGTGTGGATCGTCGAGAGCACGAGGTGCCCGGTCTCGGCGGCCGACAGCGCCGTCTGCACCGTCTCCTCATCGCGCATCTCTCCGACGAGGATCACATCCGGGTCCTGGCGCAGGACGCGCCGCAGCGCGCGCTTGAAGGAGGCCGTGTCCATCCCGACTTCGCGCTGGTTGATCGCCGAGCGCTTGTCCGAGTGCACGAACTCGATCGGGTCCTCGATCGTCACGATGTGCTTGCTCATCGTGTGGTTCATGTGGTCGATCATCGCCGCCAGCGTCGTCGACTTGCCCGAGCCGGTGGTGCCCGTGAGCAGCACGATGCCGCGCTCCTCCTCGGCGAGTTCGCGGACGACGTCGGGGAGCGCGAGCTCCTCGATCGTCGAGATCTTGTGGGGAATCGCGCGGCAGACCATCGAGATCGTCCCGCGCTGGAGGAAGGCGTTGATGCGGAAGCGCGCGACACCGGAGATTTCAAAGGAGAAGTCGACCTCGTGGTCCTGCGCGAACTCTTCGAGCTTGACCTCGTCGGTGAGCAGCGCTTTGAGCGCGCCCTCGGTGTCCTCCGCCGTCAGCGGCTCGGCGCTGGCGTCCGCCGCGAGGTCGCCGTGAACCCGGTAGAGCGGCGGCGTGTGGACCTTCAGGTGGAGGTCCGAGCCCTCTTTCGCGACGAGCTCGGTGAGGGCAGCCTTGATATCGAACATGCCAACTGATCGGCAACCAGCCCGCCCGGCTTGAGCGCGGTTTCAGGCCGTGGACGAAACCTGCCACAGCGGGCGAGCAAGCGACCGTCCTGACGAGCGGATCGGGTCGCCTGACAAGGACGCAGTGACAACGACGCAGTGAGCGCGAGTGTGCTTCGCACACGAGCGATCGAGGACGCGTCAGGGGAGCCGAGGCGTCTGCCAGGTCAGGCGACGTCGCGGAGCTTCTGCGCCTCCGCAAGCGACTGCAGCTTCTTCAGCGACTGGTTCTCGATCTGGCGGATGCGCTCGCGCGTGACGTTGAACGTGCGCCCGACCTCATCGAGGGTGCGCGGGTGCTCGCCACCGAGGCCGTAGCGCAGCTCGAGCACGCGGCGTTCGCGGTAGGAGAGGTTCTCCAGCGCCTCGCGCAGGGCCTCCTTGGTGAGGATCTCGGCGGCGCGCTCGTAGGGGGACTCGGCGCGCTCATCGGCGATGAACTGGCCGAACTCCGACTCCTCCTCGTCGCCGACGGGCTTCTCCAGCGACACCGGCGCCTGTGCCGAGCGCTTGATCGAGTCGACCTCCTCGGGGTCGATGCCGGTGACCTCGGCGATCTCATCCGCGGTCGGCTCGCGGCCGAGCTCGGTGACGAGCTTGCGCTCGGCGCGGCCGATCTTGTTGAGCTTCTCGACGACATGGACGGGGATGCGGATCGTGCGCGCCTTGTCTGCGAGCGCCCGCGCGATCGCCTGGCGGATCCACCAGGTGGCGTAGGTCGAGAACTTGAAGCCCTTGCGGTAGTCGAACTTCTCGGCGGCGCGCACGAGGCCGAGCGTGCCCTCCTGGATCAGGTCGAGGAACGGCAGGCCCTGGTTGCGGTAGTTCTTGGCGATCGACACGACCAGGCGCAGGTTCGACTCGACCATCTTCTGCTTCGCGTCGAGGTCGCCGCGCTCGATCCGCTTGGCCAGATCGACCTCCTCCTGGGCGGTCAGCAGGCGGACCTTGCCGATGTCCTTGAGGAACAGCTGCAGCGAATCGGTCGTCATGTCCGGCTTCAGATCGAGCGCGGTTTTCGCTTTGCGCCGGCCGCGCTTGTCGGGCGCGCGCTCGACCTGTGAGGCCGCGGCGATCGCGGGGTCGATCTCCTCGACGAGCTCGATCTCGGACTTCTCGAAGAAGCCGTGCAGCTCTTCGACGTCCGACTCGTCCAGATCGAGCTCGGATACAGCCTTGGTTATCTCCGCGTAGGAGAGGACTCCAACCTGTTGGCCCCTGGCGACCAGTCCCTTGACCTCATCCAACTCCTGAAGCTCGACTACTGACATTCGTGTTCCCATTTCTCCCGTCGATCGACCCATCGGCGACCGTTTGGGACCGCAAGATTATGCTCCGAGCAAGTTCCTCCGTCAGATATACGGCCGCAGGCCTGCCGACGTTACAAACTGCATCTCGGTTCTCCGAGTCCCCATGCTAACGCGTCATCGCTGAGATCCGACGATTGTCGATCCGCTTGCAGCACGCCGCTTAAGCAATGATGTGGCGATGAGCCCCGCGAACGAGGACAACGGCCGCCCGCGCACCGCGCAGGACGGCCCGGGCGTGCTCTCGAACCTGCCGCGTACCCGGCCGCAGAGATCGAGTCCGCGCCGGGCGGCCGCACGCAAGGCGAGCGCAAAGGACGCCGCCGCGAACGGCCACGCCGGCGTCACGATCGCCTCCGCTCCGTCCGCGCCCGCGACGAAGCCGCCTGCGCGGCGCAAAGCGACCTCCCAGCGCACCGCCGCCGCCAAGCGCGCGCCGGCGCCCGCGCGCGCCGGCGCCGCGAAGCCGCGGGCACGACGGGCATCCGCGCGCACGGCCGCAGCCGAGCCGGCCCCGATCCAGGGATTCGAGTGCGACGGCGATCGCGCGCGCGGCCCGGTTGCAGCCGCCGGGCGGATCGGAGTTCGCGGCCTCGGCGCGCGAGCTCCTCGGTGAGCTGACGAAAGCCGGCTTCGCCACCGGCGAGCGGCTGCTCAAAGACGTGCTCGGCGCGCCTGCCGCTGTCCTGAGCTTCGAGCCGGCCGTCTGTATACTGCGCGGACGCCGAACCGCCGTGGCTCTGGTCACGGCGGACGGGGGACCCAATTGCGGATCGAGTGATCCGCTGGGGCGAATCGGCCCGCCAGGGCCGTAGCGCCGTGTGTCACGCACCGCGCGAGCCCGTCAGCTGACCCCGCAGGCGCCGAAGACGAGATGCCGATCACGCTTTCCAAACCCCTGCTGCTGCTCGCCCTGATTACGGGGGCGATGTGCGCGTCCGTCCCCGCCGTCAGCGCCTTCGCGGCGAACTCCGCGGGCGGCGCGAGCGCCCCGAGCGGCGCACCGGCCAGCTCGAGCGCCGCGAAGCCCGCCGTCCGCCCGACCGGGATCGCGACCTGGTTCGGCCCGGGCTTCTACGGCAAAAAGACCGCCTGCGGGCAGACCCTGACCCCGGGCGTCGTCGGCGTCGCCAACCGCACGCTCCCGTGTGGGACGCTCGTCAAGGTCTCCTTCGACGGACACACCCTGACCGTCCCGGTGCTCGACCGCGGGCCCTACAGCCACATCGGCGCCGACTGGGACCTGACCTCCGGCGCAGCGCAGGAGCTCGGCATCTCCGAGACGGTCCGCATCCACACCCGCGTCGTCGGCAGCACCGCGAACACGCCGCTGCTCGGTCAGCCCGCCGTCGCCCCGGGCACGGCGGTCGCCGGCGGCGCGCTCGCCGGCTGAGCCGGCGCTCGGCTACGCGGGCTCATCGACCGGGGAGCCGCGACGCGCTCTCGAGGAGCGCGGCGGCGTAGACGCCGACGTCGGCGTGCGCGGCGAGCGCCGGCGCATCGCGGCCGTCCTCCGGGCAGACAGCCGTGCCGATCACGACCTCCAGCGGCGCGCCGCGCGCATTGCTCGAGCTCGCGACCGCCTGCGCCAGGCGCTCGGCCAGCCCGCGCGCGCTGAGCCGGTTGGTCTTCGGCGCGAGCAGCCAGTATCTCCCGGCGCTCTCGCGGGTGAGCGAACCGAGCGCTGGAGCGCGATCGAGATAGCGCTGATCACGACGCGCCGCGCTGCCCGGCGCGAACCGCCGCAGCTCGGCCTCGAGCGCGTCTTCGACGCGGTCTGCGAGGCCGCGCAGCTCGGCCGCCGTTCCGGAACGACACAGCTGCTCGAGATCGCGGAGCTCGACGAGCAGGACCGCGAACGGGAGCCCGTCCTGCCTGAAGCGATCGAGCGCGCATCCGATCGACCCGATCCACGCGCCCGGTCCCTCCTCGCCGCGCTCGTCGCGGATCTCGATCTCCGCGTGGCGAGCGACCGCGAGCACCGGATCGCTCGGCGCCGCCGCGGGGGAGGCGGCGGTTGGCGCGGATGTGCGATCAGGCTCGCGCCCCGGCCACGTCCGCCCCGCGCGGATCGGCGCGTCTGAATGTTCATCGACGATCACCGCACTCGATCGCGTCGCCGGCTCGCCGGCGGAGACCGGATGCCCTCGCGCGCCGTCCGCGACGCCCCGCGACGGCTGCGGCGCGGGCGCATCGCCACCGAGCGTCGCCGCGAGCACACGCGAGCACACGTATGCGAGGCGATCGCTCGCGTCGGCCGCCTGCTGCGCCGACGGCTCGTGCAGCTGATCGAACAGCGCCTCCCAGAGGACGCCCCGCAGCGCCTCGACGGCCGCGACCGTGCTCGGGCCGTCGCGAGCACCCGCGATCGATCGCAGACAGCGCGCGGGACTCGCCGGTTGCGCTCGATCGGGTGCCTCCGGCGCGAGCAGGTGGTCGAGCGCCGCCTCCGAGGCGAGGGCCTCGAGCGCGAGCGTCAACAGCGGCGGTCCCTCGCGGGCGAGGTCCTCGAGCGGGATCGCGCCGAGGCGCTCGAGCGGGCTGGCGAGAACGAGGGCGACCGCCCAGCGTCTCGTCAGCTCCTGCGCGCGCGTGCGCAGGGCCTCGGTCGGCAGCTCCGCGACCGCTCGCGCACGCGGAGCTCGCAACGTGTCCGGCTCGTCGGTCACGTTGCTTGAATATCAGTCGGCGTGGACGCGTTCAAGCGCCGCGGCGCCGCGCGGCGGATAGCCTGGGAATCGGTGCGAGCACGAGCGACAGGGAGGGGCGCCCGGGTCGGCGCGGCGGCGGCCGGCGGAATGCTCGCGTATGCGCTGGGCAGACGGCGCAGCCGTCGGGGCGCGATCGATTCCGGCCGCGCACGCGGGGTCATATCGGGGCTCGAGGACACGACCTTCCTCGACCGCCGTACCGGCGCGGTGCGCTCGGTGCAGAGGGCGGACCTCTCATTCGACGCGGCCGCCGTCGCGGAGGTCTGGACGCCGGCGCAGCTCGAGCGCCTGGCGCGCACCTACTGGCGCTATCTCACGCGCGTGACCCTCGGCCTGATCCGCGTGCGCTACAGCGAGCGCGAACGCTCGGTCGTGCTGCTGTTCAGCCCGCTGCGACTGCTCAGCTTCCAGGCGCCCGAGTACGAGATGGACGCCGCGCGCGGTCTCGTGCGCTGGCGGATCGTGGGGGGCCTGCTGGTGTCGCAGCGCGGCCGCGACGGCGGCGGATATCTGCAGATCGAAGTGCGCAGACACCCGGCTGGATCCGGCCGCGTGCGCCTGCACGTCGAGGTCGAGGTCGCCAACTTCCATCCCGCGATCGCGGCCGCGCTGAGCGGCCGGCTGTACAACGCGACGCAGTCGCGCATCCACGTGATCATCACCTACGGGTTCCTGCGTTCGCTGGCGCGGCTCGACCTCGCCGAGTCGTGGGTCGGACGCCTCGCCGACGTCACCGCGGGGGATCGCTGACGCGCGGGCCGCCGTGTCCGCGGCGGCTACTTGTACTTCTGTTCTTCGGCCGCTTCTTCCTTGGCGAACTGCTTGCGCACCGCTCCTTCCGCCGCATCGCCGCTTTTGGAGGAGCCCTTGGACTTGGCTTTGGCCTGTTTCTTCCCCGAGGATCCGCCCGAGCCCTTGCCCCCCTTGGCGGAGCCCCCGCCTTTGCCGGCGTGCTTCTGTTTGGTGCCTGACGGCGTGGCCGCGGCCGCCTGCGCGCTCTTCAGCTCCGCTGCTTTGATCTTCGCTGCTTCAGCCTGTGCTTCGGCTTCGGCCCGCGCTTCGCGCGCCTTCGCGGCCGCGGCGGCCTTCGCTTCGCTTGCCTGTTCAAAGGAGAGCGGCGCATTGACGGCGGCGCCGGCGCCTTCTTCGGAGCCTGCCGAGGAGCCGCCGCAGCCTGCGATCGGCGCGATGCTGACGAGCAGCAGCAGGCAGGCGGCGAGCGCGCGCGTGACCCTACGGGGGGCTGCATTCGCAGCCGCGGCCCTGCTATTTCGCTTCATCGGCCGTCCCGGCGGCGGCGCTCGTCGGGGCAGGCGCCGTGCTCGCCTGCGTCTTGGCGGCCGCTTCCTTGCGCTTCGCGGCGGCCTTCTGCTTCTTGGCGGCCGCCTGCTTTGCGGCTTCCGCCGCCTTTGCGGCGGCTTCCTTCTGCTTGGCGTTCGCTTCGGCGAGCAGTTCTTTGTGGGTCGCCTCGCGTGCCGCGTTTTCAAGTTTGCGCTTCGCGCGCGCGGCGGCGAGCGCTTCCGTGCGCTTCGCGTTCGCGAGCGCGCTTTCTTCGCGCTTCTGGGCTTCTATGCCCGAGAGCTCTTCGCGGTCCTGCGCGAGTTCCGCGTCTTCGCGCTTTTTTTCCGACACTTCTTCTTCGTGTTCGACGGCGGCGGCTGCGCCCGATTCTTCCGCGTGTGATTTCGTGGCCCCCTGGGCACACCCGGACAGCACGCCCGCGGTGCTCGCGAGGATCAGGCAGGAAGTCAGCAGTCGTATCGGGCCGAGGCGTCTCACCGGGTCAAGCTAGCATCCGCCGTCGCCGTCCTCAAGCAGCCACCGGCGGGGGGAGCGGCGCCGCGTCGCTCGCCGCGCGCAGCGGCGGGCCCCGGCAGCGGCTACGCCTCGAAGCCGCCGGAGCTGCCCTCGGGCCCGGCCTGCTCGCCCGCGCGCTGCTCGCGCAGCAGCACGCGCACCGGCGCGCTCACGATCGTCGCGCCGGCCGGCACATCCTTGGTCACCACCGCTCCCGCCCCGATCCTCGCCCCCCGGCCGATGCGAAGCGTCCCCTCGTGCGGGCTGACGATGACCGCGTTCGCGCCGATGCTGACGTCGTCCTCGATCATGATCCCGTGCGGGGTCGCCCAGGCGGACGTCGAGCGCACGGCGATTGTCACGTTGTGCCAGATCCTCACGCGCCGGCCGATCTCCACGTTGCTGTGGATCATCGTGCCGAAGCCGTGATGGCCGAAGCTGATGTCGGGGCTGACGCGCGCCGCCGGGGCGAGCGAGTTGTGGTAGATCACCGAGTTGAGTTTCTTGACCAGCAGCGCGGCGCGTTTGAACCCCCGTTTGCGCAGCGCGATCGAGATCAGCCACAGTCGTTCAGGACTCATCCGCCGCTCCTAGAAGCGCTCGCCGCCGACCGCTCGCAGCTTCGCGCGGTCGTGCGTCGCCCTGATGCGCCTGATCGTTCCGGTGCGGGCGCGTGTGACCAGCGATTCGGTCGTGGCTCCACCGGCGCTCGGGTAGCGCACGCCGCGCAGGACGTCTCCATCGGTGATGCCGGTGGCGGAGAAGAACACGTCCTCACCGGCCACCAGATCGTCGCGGTCGAGCACACGCTCGAGCTCATACCCGGCCTCGCGAGCGGCGCTGCGCTCCCCCTCATCGCGTGGCCACAGGCGTCCGAGCAGCTGCCCGCCGAGGCACTTCACGGCCGCGGCCGAGATCACCCCCTCGGGGGTGCCGCCGATCCCCCACAGGAGATCGACGGGGGAGCGCTCGGTGACCGCCAGCAGCGCCGCCGAGACGTCGCCGTGGGCGATCAGGCGCACGCGCGCTCCGGCCGCGCGGATCGCGCTGATGCCCTGCTCGTGGCGCGGGCGATCGAGTACGACCACCATCACGTCGCTGACCGGGCAGCCCTTGCGCGCGGCGATCAGCTGGACCGTCTCCCCGAGCGGGCGATCGAGATCCAGCAGGTCTGCGATCTCGGGCGCCCCAGCCATCTTCTCCATGTACACGCACGGCCCCGGGTCGAACATGCTGCCGCGACTCGCCAGGGCGATCACCGCGAGCGCGCTCGGCATGCCGTGCGCCGCGAGCGTCGTGCCCTCGAGCGGGTCGACCGCGATGTCGACCTGTGGAGCGGAGCCGTCGCCGATCTGCTCGCCGTTGTAGAGCATCGGCGCCTCATCCTTCTCCCCCTCGCCGATGACGACCACGCCGTCCATCGGAACCGAGCCGAGCATGTAGCGCATGCCGTCGACCGCGGCCTGGTCGGCCGCCTCCTTGTCACCCAGTCCGACCAGCGGCGCCGCCGCGAGCGCGGCGGCCTCGGTGACACGGACGAGCTCGAGGGCAAGGTTGCGGTCGGGGAGCTGCTCGGTTGTGTCCTGGGTCAAGGGGTTCCCTTCGTGGTGTCCGTCGGCGCACAGACGGCGCGCGTGCTAGAGCGCCCGTTCCCGCGGCCGAGCCGGGCGCGACTCTAGCCTCAATTCGCGACCGGCGCGCGGCGGGGAAGCCCGCGCGGGCGCCCGATCCTGGTCATCTCGCGACCCGGCGCTAGTCAAGCTGCTCGGCCTCGGAGGACTCGATGCCGGTGCCGTCGCCGGGCGTCTCGCGCGTCAGCACGCGCGCCGGCGGACCGACGACGGTCGTTCCCGGCGGCACGTCGTGCGTGACCACCGTGCCGGCCCCGATGCGCGCGCCGCGCCCGATGCGGAGGGTCGTCCCACGGGGCGCGATGATGACCGCGTGCGCCCCGATCTTGACGCTGTCCTCGACGATGATGCGGGCTCTCGGGCCGGGCGGGGAGCCGTTCTGCTCGGCTCCATGGCGCTGCGCTCCGGGCGGCTGCGCCGCGCGCCGCTCACCGCGCCCGGCCGCAAGCGTAACGTTGTGCCAGATCGTCACCCGCCGACCGATCTCGACGTTGCCGTTGATGACGATCCCGAGGCTGTTGTGGCCGAGATAGATATCCGGACTGACCGAGGCGCCCGGGGCGAGCGAGTTGTGGTAGATGAAGCTGTTGAGCTGCTTCAGCCAGAAGGCGAGGATCCAATGGCCCTGGTCGTGGAGCGCGATCGACATCATCCACAGGCGTTCGGGGGTCAACACCCACAGCCTCCGCAGGCGCACCTTCAACTGCCGGAGCCTCTCCGGGTTCATCTAAAAACCGGCCTTCCTGTAGAAGCGGCGCCGCCCCACCGGCGAACGCGGCGGGGCACGCTCACGATCATCCTGACGATGCCCGGATCGTACCGGGACGGGCTGCAACCATGGCGAGTGCCACGACCACTACGATCGTGGCGTGAGCGATGACCCACTGACCGTCGAGGCGCGCATTCCGGCGCCGCTGTGCGCACCGGTCCTCGAGAAGCTCGCACTCGCCGCGGAGGGTCGCGTCGCCGCGCGGCTGCTCGCGGCGGACGCGACGCTGTGGGGGCCGCAGGGCACCCCGGAGGTCGCCAACCGCCTCGGCTGGCTGACGATCGCCGAACGGATGCTCGACGGACTGGACTCCGTCGAGGAGTTCGCCGCGGAGGTGCGAAAGGAGGGCTTCGAGGACGTCGTCCTGCTCGGCATGGGCGGCTCCTCGCTCGCACCCGAGGTGCTGCGCCGCGCCTTCGGCCACACAGCCGGGCACCCGCGCCTGCACGTGCTCGACTCGACCGACGCTGCCACGATCCGCGCGATCGAGGAGGCGGTCGCGCCGCAGCGGACGCTGTTCGTCGTCTCCTCGAAGTCGGGGGGCACGATCGAGCCGCTGTCGCTGTTCGCGCACTTCTGGTCGCTGATCAGCGACGGAGGCCATTTCATCGCGATCACCGACCCCGGCTCGGGGCTCGCCGAGCTCGCCGAGGAGCGCGGCTTCCGCGCGACCTTCCCGGGAGACCCGAACATCGGCGGCCGCTACAGCGCGCTGTCCGCGTTCGGCATCGTGCCCGCCGCGTTGATGGGGGTCGACGTGCGCACGCTGCTGGCGGGCGCAGCGCCGGCATGGCAGCTCGCGCTCACAGCCGACATCGATGGCTCATCGCAGCTCGCGCCGACCTGGCTCGGGGCGGCGCTCAGCGCGCTGGCGCAGGGCGGGCGCAACAAGCTCACGTTCGTGATCTCCGCGTCGCTGCCCGGCCTCGGCCTATGGCTCGAGCAGCTCGTCGCAGAGTCGACCGGCAAGCACGGGACCGGGATCCTGCCGGTCGCCGATGAGCCGCTCGGCGAGCCCGCGCACTACGGCGATGACCGCGTGTTCGCCTACCTGCCCGACCTCGACAGCCCCGAACCAGAGCTGGACGCGCAGGTCCGGGCGCTGCTCGCGGCCGGCCATCCGCTGATCACGATTCCCACGCGCGGGGCGGCCGACCTCGGGCGCGTGTTCCTGCTCGCCGAGCTGGCTGTCGCGGTCGCCGGCTGGGGGCTCGAGATCAACCCGTTCGATCAACCGAACGTGCAGCAGGCCAAGGATGCGACCAAGCGCGTGCTCGCCGACTACGAAGCCCACCACGAGCTGCCGCGCGCCGACGACGCCGACGACACCGCCCTACGCGCGCTGCTCCTCGACACACAGCCGCCGGACTACGTCGCGATCATGGCCTACGTGCAGCCTTCACCCGCGTTCGACGCCGCGGCGGCGGAGCTGCGCAGCGTGATCCGCGACCGCACGCGGGCGACGACGACGTTCGGCTACGGGCCGCGCTTCCTGCACTCCACCGGCCAGTTCCACAAGGGCGGCCCGCAGACCGGGCGCTTCCTGCAGCTGCTCCACGACGCGCCCGGCGACGTCGCGATACCCGCGGCGCCGTACACGTTCACGACGCTCAAGAACGCGCAGGCGATCGGCGATCTCGAGACGCTGCGCGCGCTCGAGCGTCCGGCCGAGCGGGTGAGACTGCAAGGCGATGACCCCGTGAGCGCGCTGCGCGCTCTGACCGCGAGGATCAAGGAGCAAACGTGACGCAGATCGGCTTCGTCGGGCTGGGCAAGATGGGCGGCAACATGGTGCACCGGATCCACCGCGACTCCGACAACGAAGTCGTCGCGTTCGACTTCGATGAGAAGGCGGTCAAGCAGGCCGTCAAGCACGGCGCGGCCGGCGCGAGCTCACTGCGAGACATGGTCAAGCAGCTGAGCGCGCCGCGGATCGTGTGGATCA
The DNA here is from genome assembly GCA_963827105.1 of uncultured Solirubrobacteraceae bacterium. GTDB lineage: Bacteria > Actinomycetota > Thermoleophilia > Solirubrobacterales > Solirubrobacteraceae > Palsa-744. The sequence continues at coordinate 300,171 of CAWHAB010000012.1, forward strand.
TGGTGCCCGCGGGAAAGCCGACGCAGGAAACGGTCGACAAGCTCGCCAAGCTGCTCGATCGCGGCGACACGATCGTCGACGGCGGCAACTCGAAGTGGACCGACGACAAGCGTCGTGCGGCGGAACTGAAGCGCCTCGGCATCGACTACGTCGACGTCGGCACGAGCGGCGGCGTGTGGGGGCTGGAAGTCGGCTACTGCATGATGGTCGGCGGGCCCCCGAAAGCCGTCAAGGGGCTCGCACCGATCCTCGACGTGCTCGCCCCCGAGACCACCGCGCAGAGCGTCGCCGCGATCGGCCCGCGCGGCTGGCTGCGCTTCGGCCCCTCCGGCGCGGGGCACTACGTGAAGATGGTCCACAACGGCGTCGAGTACGGGCTGATGCAGGCGTACGCCGAGGGCTTTGACCTGTTCGACAAGTGCGAGTACGAGCTCGACAACGCCAAGATCGCGCACCTCTGGGGTCAGGGCTCGGTCGTGCGCTCGTGGCTGTGCGAACTCGCCGCACGCGCGTTCGAGGCCGATGGAAACGAGCTGCAGGCGCTCGAGGGCTACACCGCGGATTCCGGCGAGGGCCGCTGGACGATCGAGGACGCAACCGCGCACGACGTACCCACGCCGGTGATCACCGCCTCGCTGTACGCGCGCTTTCGCTCGCGCGGCAACGGCGACTTCGCCGACCGCATGCTCTCGGCGCTGCGCAACCAGTTCGGCGGGCACGCGGTCAAGAGCGCTCCCGCGGCGGCCAAGCCGAAGCCGCGACGCGGAGGACGCTGACGGTGGCGGCCGCGACCGGCGCAGCCGGCGAGGAGGCAGCGTCCGGCAACCCGCTGACGGCAGGCCTCGAGCGGCTGCCGGTGGCGCCCACCACGCTCGTGATCTTCGGCGCGACCGGAGACCTCGCGCGGCGCAAACTGCTGCCCGCGCTGTACAACCTCGCGCACGAGGGCGCGCTGCCCGAGCGATTCCATCTCGTCGGCGTGTCGCGCAAAGAAAAGGAGAACGACGACTACCGCGAGGAGTGCGAGGAAGCGATCCGCCGCTTCTCGCGGCGGACTCCCGATGAGGATGTTCTGACGGGGCTGCTCGACAACGTCAAGTACGTCCCCGGGACATTCGACGATCCCGACGTCTATACGGCGCTCGCGCAGGTCCTCGACGAGTTCGAGGAGGAGGCCGGCGAGCCCCTCAACCGCGCTTTCTACCTGTCGACCGCGCCGAGCTTCTTCCCCGTGATCGTCGAGCAGCTGGGCAGCTCCCAGCTCGCCGAGCACCGGGCCAGCGAGGTGCGGGTGATCATCGAGAAGCCGTTCGGCACGACGCTCGAGGAGGCGCGCGAGCTAAACCGCCATGTGCTGCGGATCTTCGACGAGACGCAGGTCTTTCGCATCGACCACTATCTGGGCAAGGAGACCGTCCAGAACATGATGGCCTTCCGCTTCGCCAACGGCATGTTCGAGCCGCTGTGGAATCGCAACTACATCGACAGCGTCCAGATCACCGCCGCCGAGGACCTCGGCATCGGCACGCGCGCCGGCTACTACGACGAGTCGGGCGCGCTGCGCGACCTGATCCAGAACCACATGCTGCAGCTGCTCTGCCACGTCGCGATGGAGCCGCCCGTGAGCTTCACCGCCGAAGAGGTGCGCAACGAGAAGGTCAAGGTGCTGCAGGCGATCATCGCGCCGACGGTGGCCGAGGTTCAGGACATGTCGGTGCGGGCTCGCTACAGCGCCGGGCACGCCGGCGGCGACGACGTGCCCGGGTATCTGCAGGAGGACGGCGTGCCCGCGGACTCGGTCACCGAGACCTACGCCGCGCTGCGCCTGGAGGTGGACAACTGGCGCTGGGCGGGCGTCCCCTTCTACGTGCGCACCGGCAAGCGCCTGGCGCGCAAGGTCACCGAGATCGCGATCACGCTGAAGCCCGTCCCGCATCTCGCCTTCAGCCAGGACGGCTCGCTCGGCGTGCAGCCCAACCAGCTCGTGCTGACGTTGCAGCCGAACGAGGGGGTGTCACTCCAGCTCGGCGCGAAGATCCCTGGCACGCGGATGATCATCCGCACGGTCAACATGCAGTTCCTCTACGGCACGGCCTTCCTGTCGCAGTCGCCCGAGGCCTACGAGCGGCTGATCACCGACGCGATGCGCGGCGACGCGACGCTGTTCACCCGCAACGATGAGGTCGAGGCGCAGTGGCGCATCTGCGACCCGATCGTGAAAGCGTGGGCGACCACGCCGGGCCCCCCTGTCGCTGAATACAAAGCAGGCTCGCAGGGACCGGCGGAGGCGGAGGCCCTGCTGCGCGAGGGCGATCGCTGGCGCGCGATCTGATGAGCGACAGAAGCGACGCGGTATGGAGTGAGCACGGCACGACACCCGATGCGATCGAAGCGGCGCTGCGCAGCCTGCTGATCGACGTCCACGCCGAACACGACAACTTCGCGCCCGCGCGCGTGCTCAACATGATCGCGTTCGTCGACCGCGAATGGACGGGCGAGATCGCCAACCGCCTGCGCGGCGTAGGGCGCTACCACGCCTCGCGCCTGCTGGTGCTCGCCTACGAGCCTCGCCGCGAGCGCCTCGATGCGCGCGTGATGATCGCCTCCGAAGCGACCGGGTCACCGGACGAGCTCGGGCTGCTGCGCGAGACGGTCGTCGTCGAACTCGGCGACCGCCACCTCGACGACCTGCTGACGATCGCCGACCCGCTGGTCGTCACCGACCTGCCGACGCTGCTGTGGTCCCCCACGGCCACCACGAGATCGTCGCCCAGCTGCTCGGGCTCGCGCAGGCCGTGCTGCTCGACTCCGTCGATGAGCCGCTCGCCTCCGAGGCGCTCGATCGCGCCGGTGCCCTCAGCCGGCAAGCCTACGTCGTCGACCTCGCGTGGCTGCGCTCGACGCCGTGGCGGGAGCGGCTGGCCGCGAGCTTCGACCCGCCGTGGCTGCGGGGCGAGCTGCGCGCGATCACCGCGGTCACGCTCCGTCACCATCCCGCCTCGACCGTCGCGGCGATGCTGTTCGCCGGCTGGCTCGCCTCGCGTCTGGACTGGGAGCCGAGCGCACTGATCCCCGACGGGGACGGGCTCGCGGGCAGCGCGCGGGCACGCCGCGCCGAAGACGGCCCCGGGAGCATCGCGCTGCGTCTGCAGGCCGCCCCGGAGCTCGAGGTGCCCGGTCTCGAGGGTCTGACCGTGGAGACGGCTTCGGGCCGGCGCCTGGACCTCAACCGCGGGCCGGGAGGCCTGCGGGCACGCTCGCGCGACGGCCGCGGCGAGGAGCGCGAATGGACGATTCCGGGCGCCTCACGCGGCGAGACCGGCGTCCTCGGCGAGGGCATCCGCCAGGCGCTGCTGCGTGACCCGACGTACGCCCCCGCCCTCGACGCCGCGCGCGCGCTGGCCTCGTGACACGGCTCACCACCTGCCCCGACGCCGCGACGGTCGCGGAGCGGGCTGCGGCTCACGTCGCGCGTGAGCTGGCACGGGCGCGCGAGCAGCGCGGGGTCGCACATCTCGCACTCAGCGGCGGCACCAGCCCGGGCCTCACCTACGAGCTGCTCGGAGCGATGGCGGCCGAGCTGCGCGATGTCGAGGTGTGGTTCGCCGATGAGCGCTGCGTTGCGCCCGATGACGAGCAGAGCAACTATCGGCTCGCCGCCGAGACGCTGCTCGCACAGGGCGTCGTGCCCGCGGAGCGCGTTCACAGGATGCGCGGCGAGCTCGGCCCGCAGGAGGGAGCGCGCGCCTACGCCGCCGAGCTGAGCGCCCGCGTCGGCGCGGCGGAAGGGGCGGGCCCGGGCCACCGGTGCTCGACGTCGTCGTCCTCGGCATCGGCCCCGACGGGCATGTCGCCTCGCTGTTTCCCGGCGCGGCCACGCTCGACGCCGGCGAGGAGGCGATCTGCCTCGCTGTCGATGACTCGCCCAAGCCACCGCCGCAGCGGATCACGCTGAGCCTCGCCGTGCTGCGCGCCGCGCGCGGCTGCCTGCTGCTCGCGACCGGCGCCGGCAAGGCGGACGCGGTCAGCGCGATGCTCGGCGAGCCCAGCCGCCACGTCCCCGCGAGCCTGCTCGCACGCGGGCGGCTGACCGTGATCACCGACGACGCGGCGGCGCCGGACGGGCCCCGGCTTTGAGCGAGCGTCCCGCCGACGGCCACGAGATCGTGCTCGTGCGCCACGCCGAGACCGCTTGGAGCATCAGCGGCCAGCACACGGGGCGCACCGACATCCCGTTGACCGCGCACGGACGCGCCGCGGCGCTGCCCCTCGGTGAGCGCCTGCGCCGATGGGATTTCCAGCTCGTGCTCGTGAGCCCGTCGCTGCGCGCGAGAGAAACGTGCGAGCTGTGCGGGCTCGGCGAGCGGGCGCAGGTCCGCGAGGACCTGCTCGAGTGGGACTACGGCGACTACGACGGGCTGACCACCGCGCAGATCCACGCGCAACGCCCGGACTGGAACCTGTGGCGCGACGGCTGCCCGGGCGGCGAGCAGACGAGCGAAGTGGGAGCGCGCGCCGATCGCGTGATCGCCGAGCTCGCCGCCGCCGACGCGAGCGCGGCGGTGTTCTCGCACGGGCATCTGCTGCGCGTGCTCGGCGCGCGCTGGGCCGGCTTCGACGCCGAGCACGGCGCGCGGCTGGGGCTCTCGACGGGCGCGCTGTGCGTGCTCGGCGAGGAGCACCGCAGGCGCATCCTGATGTGCTGGAACGACTCGCCGGCGGCCGCCGCGGCCGCGCAGCTGAGACGCGCCCCGCGCTGACGCCGACGCGGCCGCGGAGGGTTCCGCAGCACACGCAGGCGGGTACCTTCTAGAGTGACGCAGCACAGCCTGCTCATGGCAGCCCGCGCGGTCAAGACCAACCCTCTCTCCCCCGACGCCGAGCAGGTGCTTCGCGCGCTCGACGCGGCGCGCGAGCGGACCCTCGACCTGGTCGCCGGTCTCGACGACGACGCGCTCGAGCGCGTGCACTCGCCGATCATGAGCCCGCTCGTGTGGGATCTCGGGCACATCGCCGCGTATGAGGATCTGTGGCTCGGCCATCGCCACGGCGGACTGCCGCTGCTGCGCGGTGAGCTGGCGCGGCTGTACGACGCCTTCGAGACGCCGCGCGCGATCCGCGGCGAGATCGAGGCGCTCGGCCCGGCCGACGCGCGCGCGTACATGGAGGCCGTCCGCGCGCACAGCGCCGAAGCGCTGAGCGAACGCGGGGTCGGCGACGGCGTGATCTGCGAGATGGTGATCCGGCACGAGCTCCAGCACTCCGAGACGATGCGCCAGACGCTCGCGATCGCCGGCCTGCTGCCCGCCGGTGAGCCCGCCCTGCCCCCGCTCAGCGGTCCCGAGCGGTGGCTGGCGATCCCCGCGGGGGTGTTCGCGATGGGCGCCGGCGCGGACGGCTTCGCCTACGACAACGAGCGTCCCCGCCATGACGTCGAGGTGCCCGCCTTCGCGATCGCGCGGCGCCCGGTCAGCAACGGCAGCTGGATGCAGTTCAGCGAGGGCGGCGGCTACGAGCGCCGTGAGTGGTGGTCGCACGAGGGCTGGGCGTGGAAGGAGGAGCATGACATCACGCACCATCCCGCGATCGCAGCAGGAGACGTGAACGCGCCCGTGTGTCACGTCTCCTGGTTTGAGGCCGATGCGTTCGCCCGCGCGCACGGCGGGCGGCTGCCGAGCGAGCGCCAGTGGGAGCGCGCGGCGACCTGGGCGGGACAGGCGCAGGACGGGCTGGCCGGCATCGGCGCGGTTTGGGAGTGGACCGACTCCAACTTCGCGGGCTACCCCGGGTTCGTGCCCTACCCCTACCGCGAGTACTCCGAGGTGTTCTTCGGCGAGAACTATCGCGTGCTCAGGGGCGGCTCGTGGGCGACCGACGCCCGCGTCGCCGGAGTCACCTTTCGCAACTGGGATCTACCGCAGCGCCGCCAGATCTTCTCCGGCGTGCGCCTGGCAAGGGAGGCCTGATGGAGCCATCGACACCACCACCGCCGGTCGCCGAGGCAGCAATCCGGATCGACTCACATCTCGACGGGATCGGCGAACGCTCGCTCGCGGACGACGTGCTCGACGGGCTCACGCGCCCGTTCAAGGAGCTGCCTCCGAAGCACTTCTACGACGCCTACGGCGCCGAGCTGTTCGACCGCATCTGCGAGCTGCCCGAGTACTACCCGACGCGCGCCGAGCGTGTGATTCTCGAAGAACAGGCCACCGAGCTCGCTGCGCTCACCGGCGCGGTCGAGCTCGTGGAGCTCGGCTCGGGGACCGCGGCCAAGACACGGGTCCTGCTCGATGCGCTCAACGCGGCCGGCACGCTCGAGCGATACGTGCCCGTCGACGTCACCGAGAGCATGGTGCGCGACTGCGCTGAGGAGCTGATCGACGAGTACCCGGGGCTTCGTGTGCACGGCGTGATCGGCGACTTCGAGCGCCACCTCCGTCACATCCCGCCCGCGCTCGGGCCACGGCTCGTCGTGTTTCTCGGCGGCACGATCGGCAACTTCCCTCCCGGCAGCCGCCGCCGCGTGCTGCGCGAGATCGCCGGTCTGCTCGGCGAGGGAGACCACCTGCTGATGGGGACCGACCTCGTCAAGGACCGGCAGGTGCTCGAGGCCGCATACGACGACACGCAGGGGGTCACCGCGGAGTTCAACCGCAACGTCCTGCGCGTCCTCAACCGCGAGCTGCGCGCCGACTTCGACCCTGAGGACTTCGACCACGTCGCGCTGTTCGACCCGCACCACGAATGGATCGAGATGCGCCTGCGCGCGCGGCGCGAGTTCACCGCGCTCGTCGGCGAGCTCGACCTGCACGTGCACTTCGACGAGGGCGAGGAGGTGCGCACCGAGATCAGCGCGAAGTTCACGCCCGAGCGCGTCAGCGGCGACCTCGCGGCCGCCGGCATGGAGCTGGTGCGCTGGCTGACCGACCCCGAGGAGCTGTTCGCGCTGACCCTCTCCAGGCGCGCGGCGGGGTAGGCCCGAAGATGGAGATCAGAGGCTCATCCGCGATCGTCGTCGGCGGCGCGTCGGGGCTCGGGGCGGCGACCGTGCGAGCGCTGCACGGCGCCGGCGCGGACGTGACCATCGCGGACGTCAACGCCGAGCAGGGCGCCGCGCTCGCGGCCGAGCTCGGCGCCGAGTTCGTCGCCTGCGACGTGCGCGAGGAGCGAGCGCTCGAGCGGGCCGTCGGCGCGGCCGCGCAGCACGAGGGCGGGCTGCGCATCAGCGTCTGCTGCGCGGGGGTCGGCTGGGCGCAGCGGACGGCCGGCGCGAAGGGGCCGCACGCACTCGAGCCGTTTGCGAGCGTGATCGCGATCAACCTGATCGGGACCTTCAACGTGCTCCGTTACGCGGCCGCCGCGATGCTCGCCAATCAGCCGCTCGCGGACGACGAGCGCGGGGTGTGCGTCAACACCGCCTCGATCGCCGCCTACGACGGGCAGATCGGGCAGATCGCCTACTCGGCGTCGAAGGCCGGCATCGTCGGGATGACGCTGCCGGCCGCACGCGACCTCGCCGGCCGCGGGGTCAGGGTCAACACGATCGCACCGGGGCTGTTCGACACGCCGCTGCTGGCCGCGCTGCCCGAGCCCGCGCGCCAGGCGCTCGGCGCCGCCGTGCCGTTTCCGACGCGCCTCGGCGACCCCGCCGAGTATGCGCAGCTGGCCTGCCAGATCATCGAGAACCGGATGCTCAACGGCGAGACGATCAGGTTGGACGGCGCGCTGCGGATGGCGCCGCGCTGATCAGCGCAGGCGCTCGACGAGCATCGCCATGCCCATGCCGCCGGCCGCGCACATCGACTCGATGCCGTAGGTCGCGTCGAGCGTGTCGAGGTCGTTCAGCAGCGTCGTCATGATGCGCGCCCCGGTCATCCCGAACGGATGGCCGAGGGCGATCGCGCCGCCGAACGGGTTGAGCTTCTCATCGGGGATCTCGAGCTCTTCCTTGCACGGCACGATCTGCGCGGCGAACGCCTCGTTGATCTCCACGACGTCGATGTCGCTGATCGACATGCCGGTGCTCTTCAGCAGCATCTGGATCGCGGGGATCGGGCCGACGCCCATGATCTCCGGGCGGATCCCGGCGACGGTCGAGGCGAGGATGCGGGCGCGCGGCTTGAAGCCCTCGGCATTCGCCTTGTCCTCGCTCATGATCAGCAGCGCGGCCGCGCCGTCGTTGAGCGGGCAGGCGTTGCCGGCGGTCACCGAGCCCCCCTCCTTGAAGACCGGCTTGAGCGCCGCGAGACCCTCGAGCGTCGTGCCGGGGCGCGGGCCGTCGTCCTTGCTGACGAGCGTCGCCGGCACGTCGATCTCGTTGCCTTGCCTGTCGACGTCCTTGTGCGCGGACACGGGCACCGGCACGATCTCGCGATCGAAGTGCCCGGACTCCTGGGCGGCGACCGCGCGCGTCTGGGAGATCAGCGCCCACTCGTCCTGCGCCTCACGGCTGACCTTCCACTGCTCGGCGACGTTCTCCGCGGTCAGGCCCATCGCGATGTAGGCGTTGTAGAGCGAGCTTGGCGAGCCATCGAGCTTCGGGTGAAACTCAAACGGAGCTCCCGGTGCGGTGCGCGAGACGGCCTCCACGCCGGCCGCGATGTAGGTGTCGCCCTCGCCCGCGCGGATCGCGTGAAAAGCCATCCGCGCGGTCTGCAGCGAGGACGCACAGAAGCGGTTGACCGTGCAGCCCGGCACGTGGAAGTCGATCCCAGCGAGCAGCGTCGCGATCCGGCCGATGTTGTAGCCGGACTCGCGCTCACCGTAGCCGCAGCCCATCATCACGTCGACGATCGAGCTGTCGTCGAGCGCGGGGTTGCGCTCGATCAGCGCTCGCAGCGGAATCGCGGCGAGGTCATCCGCGCGGACCGACTTGAGCGACCCCTTGGCGGCGCGTCCGATGGGCGTGCGCACTGCATCAACGATCACTGCTTCGGGCATCTGGCGGTCTCCTTGGTTTATGCGCTCGCCTTCAGGCGAACGGCGCGAACGGGCAATGCTATGCGATCGGCTCCACGTCAGCGGTCGCTGTGTCCGCCCGGGAGCCGGCCGACGGCACGTCACTCGAGATCGTCATAACCCCAAAAGCTGACCAGATCGCGGCCGAGGTAGTCGCTCAGCATCTCGACCTCACTCTTGAAGCGGCGGCGAAGTTCAAGCATGAACTCGTCGGCGAGCGGCGGTGGAGCAGAGAAGATCACGCGCCGCGCGAGCTCCTCGACGGGGCGCTTGCGCAGCACGCTCGGCGTGAGCGTGTCCGCGGCTCGCGCGAGCCTTCCCGCCGCGGCCGGCCGACGACGGGCGCGTTGGATCGACGCCGCGAGACGATGGAGCCGTTGAAAGCGCACCGCTTTACGTGTCCGTTTCGAGTCCGCCCGCTCGAGCGCCACCGCATCGTCGACCTCGAGAAAGCGCTGGATGCGGCGCACCGTCGCATCGTTGTCGCGGCGGAAGTCCTCATAGATGATCACGAGCACCTGCTCCGGCGGAAAGACAGCGCGAAAGCGGCGCAACTGCTCGACGTAGCGAACGTGCTCGGAATACAGCAGCCGCTTCGGCCCAGGCGAGCCGCGCGGCATCCGCTTGCCTTCACGCCTCATCGGCTCGAGCTCCAGCGCCTTGCGGAAATCGTTCTGATCCTCGATGCCCCCCCGCACACACTGATTGTGAAACGTCCGCAAAAAGCTGGTCGGCTCTCTCAGGATCGCGATCACTCGTGCGTCCGGTCGCGCCCCGGCGATCAGGCCGGCGGCCTCCTCCGACCTGATGTACTGGGGTGAAGCCTCACCTGTGAGCTGCCCGGGGCGCGCGTCGGCGAACAACGCAAGGTACTCCTCGAGCGTGTGCGGACGGATTCCGCGCCGCGCGCCGGCGTCCGAGTCGGCGCATTGACTCCTGTCGGCGACGAAGAACCGTGGCTCCTTGAGGTCCGGCATGAAGATTTCGGGGTGCTGCCTGAGGATCGTGTAGAGCGCGGTCGTGCCACACAGTTCGTGGCCAATGATGAAGAAGTCTGGAACTCGCGCCGCCGCTGCGCCGACGCCCCCGCGAGACCCACGCTCACCCGCTCCCGCCTCCTTCTCCTCAGTGGCGCTCGCGCGGGCCGACTCGCCGTCCCGCGAGGAACTCTCAGTCGAGGGAGTCATATCCCCACTCGCGGACGAGGTCGCGTCCGAGGTACCGGCTCACCGCCTCGACCTCGCCCTTGTAACGCGTGCGCAGCTCATTCATGAATTGCTGATCCGGCGTCGGCGGGGCATCGTAGACCACGCGACGCCAACGTTTGACCCACTGCTCACCGCGGAGTCGAGAAGGAACGAGGCGATCGAAAGCACGCAGCAGCGAGCCGGTCACCTTGTTTCGCCGCGCTATCGAGAACGCACGCGCGAGCTGGTGCAGATATTGAAAGCGAATCGACGGCAGAGTCGGCGTGCTGACCGAGCTGATCGGATAATCCTCGTCCAGCTCGAGAAAGCTCAGCACTCTGCGCATTGTCGCAGGGTTGTCATTTCTAAAGTCGTCATAGATCAGTACCAGCACCTGGTCGGCAGGAAACGCCTCGTAGTAGTGACGCAGCTGCTCCGCGTAGCGCACATGATCGGAATACAGCAGGGCCTTTGGCGCTTGCGAGAAACGCGGCATCCGCTTGCCGCGGCGACGCAGCGGCTCAAGTTCGATCGCCTTGCGAAAATCCTTCTCAGTCTCGGTGTAGTTGTGCACCGCCTGCAGATGCAAGGACCAGAGAAAGCTGACGGGCTCCCTCAGGATCGCGATTATCCGCGCCTTCGGCTGTACCTCGGCGATGCGTGCCGGCGCAGTGAACGAGCGCAGGTATTCAGGCGTCGCCTCACCGATCAGCTGATCGGGGCCTGCAGCCGAGAACAGCAAACGATAGCCGTCGAGCGTGTGTGGGCGCATGCGCTTGCTCGACGGCGGTCTCCAGTACGGAGAGCGCAACTCCGGCACGAAAAAGCGAGGCTCCTTGACGGGCATGTAAATCCGCGGATGCTGCCTGAGCATCTCGTACAGCGCCTTTGTTCCACACTTCGAATGACCGACTATGAAGAAGTCCGGCAGTCTTCCGTTGCCGCCTTCAGCGTCCCTCCCGGGTGTCACCGGTGCCGCACGCGAGGACTCGTGAGCACTGTCTGAACTGCCGCTCGACATGGGCTTGTCAGCAAGTGCTCCCACCGCTGCATGCTACCACGCCGCTGGTTAACCCCAGGCCGCCCGCGGAGCCGTCGAGACGTGGAACAGGCGGTCCTCAAAGGTCCAGCCGTCCGACGCCGAGCTCGTCGAAGCCGACGTGGTGGGCAAGCTCATGTCTGACCGTGCGCGTGACCTGATCGCGGAGCATGTCCGGGTCGTGGCCGAAGTCGCGGCGGAGCGTGTCGCGGAAGATGACGATGCGGTCGTGCACGTTGTCGCGGGTCGCCCCGTCGCCCTGGTAGAGCCCGTAGGCGCCGCGCCGGCGGCCGCCGTCGGAGATCACGACGGCGACGTGCCTGAGGGCGTTGCAGAGCAGGTCGGGCAGATCGTCGAGCGCGTCGCGCACGAGCTCCTCGAAGTCGCCGTCGTCGAGCGGGTCGAGCTCCATGAACTCGCTTTCCTCCGGTGCCACCGCGAGCCCGTCGCGGGCGAGCTGCTCGGCGTTGCGGACGATCTCATCGAACTCGAGCTCGGACTCGGGGTCGCGCCAGCCGGCCAGACGCACGGCGACGAACGCGACGCTGCCCATCAGCGCCGCGGCGACGACCACGCCGAGCGCGAGGTCCTCGAGCGCGCGGACCGCGCCTACCGAGCTGAAGCCCTGCCCGACGACGAGCACGACGAGGCCGAGCGACATCGCCACCAGCGCGGCCACGCCGACGCGCCGGAACTGCCCTTGAGGCGCTTGAGGCTTGGACGCGCGCACCGCCGGTCTCGGCTCCTATTTCAGTGTGCGGCCGATGACGAGACGCTGGATCTCGTTCGTGCCCTCGTAGATCTGGGTGATCTTGGCGTCTCGCATCATGCGCTCGACCGGATACTCCTTCACGTAACCGTAGCCGCCGAGGACCTGGATCGCCTCGATCGTCACGGCCATCGCGGTGTCCGAGCAGAAGACCTTCGCCATCGAGGAGTACTTCGCGGCGCGGGGGTCGTGCTGCTCGGCCATCGCGCACGCCTTGTAGAGCAGCTCGCGCGCTGCCGCCGTCTGGATTTCCATGTCCGCGAGCTTGAACTGGATCGCCTGGAACTCGTTGATCGGCGAGCCGAACTGTTCGCGCTCGGCCGCGTAGGAGACCGCATAGTCGGTCGCGCCCTGGGCGATTCCGACGGCCTGCGCGGCTGCGCCGAGACGCGTCTGTTCGAGCGTCCCCAGCGCGACCGAGAGGCCCCGGCCGACCTCGCCGATGACGTTCGCCTGCGGTACGCGCACGTCCGCGAAGATCGGCTGGCCGGTCGGCGAGGCGCGAATCCCGAGCTTGTGCTCGAGCTTGCCGACGCTGAACCCGGGACGGTCGGCCTCGACGACAAACGCCGTCATCCGGCGGGTCTCGCGATCGGTGACCGCGAAGCAGATGTAGAAGTCGGCGACGCCGAGGTTCGAGATCCAATTCTTGGTGCCGTTGATCACCCACTCATCGCCGTCCTTGACCGCCGTCGTCTTCATGCCCGCCGGGTCCGAGCCGGCCTCTGGCTCCGACAACGCAAACGCGGGTGAGAACTCGCCGCTCGCGCAGCGCGGCAGGAAGCGCTCCTTGAGCTCGTCGCTGCCGAACTTCTGGATCGGCAGCGTGCCGAGCTCCTGGACCATCAGCATCAGCGCGCACGACGCGTCGACCTTGGCGAGCTCCTCGACCGCCATGTTCAGCATCAGCGTGCCCGTGCCGGTGCCGCCGTACTCGATCGGAAACGGCAGCGCGAGAATGTCCTGCTCGCCAAGCAGCTTGCGCACGTCCCACGGGTATTCCGCGCGCTCGTCGATCTCGGCCGCGCGCGGCGCGATCTTCTCGCGCGCGATCTGCCCGATCGTCGCGCAGAAGTCGAGGTTCTCCTGGGGGATCGTGTACACGCCGCTGAGCGCCTCCATGCCATTGATCCTAGTGATGCCGCGCGAGCGCAGCGCCGCGACCGGAGCACGATCCGCCGGCAGGCGCGACACGTGACGCTAGGCTCGTGTAAATGGGCACGACGCAGGACACCCCCGCGATCGATGTCGAACCCGAGCAGGTCGCGCGCTGGATCGAGCAGAACCCCGAGCTGCAGGTGATCGACGTCCGCGAGCAGCACGAGCGCGCGGCCGGCCACATCGCGGACACGCGCCACATCCGCCTCGTCGAGCTGACATCGCAGGCGGGAACCGTCGCGCAGGAGCATCCGGTCGTCTTCTACTGTCGCGTCGGCGCCCGCTCGGAGATGGCCGCGCAGGCGTTCCGCGCGGCGGGATTCGAGGCATACTCCATGAGCGGCGGCCTCGTGCGCTGGGCGCAGGAGGCGCGGCCGCTGAGCCCCGCCGATGGATACGTCGCAGACCACTAGCGAAGGAGGCCGGATGGACGTTTCGAGCGAATACCCAGGTGTCGTGAGCGGTGCGGGCTACGCGATCGCGCATCTCAGCGATCTCGGTGACGGACCCGGCTTTCGCAAGGTGCGCAAGGGCCTCGGCGTGACGGCGTTCGGCGTCAACGCGCTCGTGCTGCCGCCCGGCGTTGAAACGGGCTTCCACTTCCACGACGAGCAGGAGGAGCTGTACTTCATCCACCGCGGCACGATCGAGATGGAGTTCGGCGACGGCTCGGTGCAGGTGTTGCAAGAGGGCGGCATCGCGCGCGTCGATGCCGCCACGGTACGCAAGCTTCGCAACACCGGTACGGTCGACGCGGTCTACCTCTGTGCCGGGGGCCGCGGCGGCTACGTCGGCCGCGATGGTCGCGTGCCCGCGGGCGAGGAGGCGCGCGTGCGCGCGCTCCACGACCTCTCGGCCGAGCACGCGAAGTGACCCGTCCCGCGTCGCTGTGACGGCGGCCGACGGGCCGGCCGGGCTGCGTGTCAGCGACGCGCTCTCGATCCCGCTGAGCGAGATCACGCTGCGCACGAGCCGCTCCTCTGGCCCCGGCGGACAGCACGCCAACGTCACCGCGTCACGCGTGGAGGCGGTCTTCGACGTGCTCGCCTCGAGCGCGCTGAGTGACGCCCAGCGAGAGCGCCTGTTCGCGCGCGCCGGTGCGCGCATCGTCGCCGTCGCCCAGGACGAGCGCTCACAGGCGCGCAACCGCGATCTGGCGCTCGCGCGGCTCGGCGAGCGCATCGCGCGCGCCCTCGCCGTCCCGCGCGCCCGCCGCCCGACGCGCCCGACCGCCGCGTCGCGCGCGCGGCGTCTGCAGGCCAAGCGCGAGCTCGGCGCGCGCAAGCTGCAGCGGCGCAGGCCCGGCGCCGACGGTGACTAGATGATCAGGGCTTGGTGAAGATGATCCGGACGGTGTCCAACGCGTCCGCCTTCCGGGCCCGCGTGTAGTCCACATGCCAGTCGCTGACGCCCTCGGCCGCGAGCAGCGTCCCGATGCGGTTGAGCGAGTAGGAGCCCCGCAACATGTGCAACTGGCCGCGCAGCCTGCTCGGCGCGACGCGCAGGCGCGCCAGCGGCTTGGCCGGGCGGAGGACCAGTTCGATCGCCCCGACGCCGTTCGGGCGCAGTCCCTGTACGAGTGTGGTGAACAGGCGTTCTCCCTCCGCGACCGGGATGTGCTGGAAGACCAGCACCGAGATCAGCAGGTCGTAGCGACCGCGCAGCTCATCGAGCCTGTCGACCTGCAGCCACTCGACGTTGGCGACGTTCGCCTCGGTCGCGATGCGTTCCGCTTCATTGAGCACCAGCTGCGACACCTCGACCCCGAAGACGTGCTCGCAACGCTCGCTCAGCGGCAGCGCCAAACGCCCCCACCCGCACCCGAAGTCGAGCGCGCAGCGTGATTCCAGCGATGCGCCGGTCCGCGCTTCGATCATCCCGGCAAGCTTCGCGACCTGCTTGTAGCCGGTCGCACGCGCGTCCTCCTGCGTGATTCTTCCGGTCTGGAAGCTCGGAAGCCAGCCCGCGTCACGACGCCGGCGTAGGTACAGTCGGTCGTAGATCATCTGTCTTGCACCCCTCCTGCTCGGCACTCTACAGAATCGATCCTCGAGGGCCAAGGGCCGGCTCACGAGCGCGATCGCATCGCGCTCTCCATGTGCACGTCAGTTGAGAAGCTCGCGCACCCAGCGCTCGTGCAGCCGCCCGAGCGAGGTCTTTTCGGGATGGAAGCCGATCGCATTCCACAGCAGCCCCGACGCAGGCGCCCAGGCGACGATCAGGTAGACGCCTACGAGCAGGGTCGCCGCCCGTAGCGCGCGCGAGCGCGACAGCGCCGCGAGCGGGAGCACCCACAGCACGTACCACGGCAGGACCCAGCTGAGCGTGAGCAGCAGCGCCACGCTCGCCCACCCGGCCGCCGTGATCGCGTCTCTGCGACGCCACGCGAGCCAACAGCAGGCGAGCAGCGAGATCGCGAGCACGCCGCTCATCAGCGTGTGGATCGTCGTGCTCTCACCGCCCGCGCCGACCGCGAGGCCGATCAGATTGGGGACGCTCTCGTTCGTGACGAGACGGCTCTGCGTGCTCAGATCGGGGATGTGCAGCCCGAACGCCATCAGGCTGAGCGCGCCGACGAGCACGCTCGCCAGCGCCATCCCGAGCACGACCTGGACGAGCGCGCGCGGCCTGCGCAGCAGCACCACGAGGACAACCGGCAGCAAGACGCCGCCGGATGCCTTGATCGCGGTCGCGACCACGAACGCCGCGCCGGCGCCGATCTCGAGGCCGGAGGGCGGCAGCAGCCAACGCAGCACCCCGGCGGCCGCCGCGCCGGCGCCCGCCGCCGCCTCGCGGCTGCGCGCGAGCAGCAGCAGATAGAAGCCGAGCATGATGAAGAACACCATCAGGAAGTCGTTGTGGTCCCCGCCGAGCCCCCACACGAGCACGATCGGGTTGAGGCCGACGAGTGCGATTGCCGTCCGGCCGTCGCGGCCGAGCAGCTGCGCACAGCGCCATACGAGCAGGATCGTGCCGAGGCTGGCGAGCGCGAGGATCACCTTCAGCGCCCAGAACGAGCCGGCGACCCCGAGTGGCACGACCGCGAACGTCAGCAGCGTGAACAGCGGTCCGTAGGGGCTCAGCAGCTGGTGCCAGTTGCTGAGGATGTAGCTCGGGTCGTTGTGCGGCTCGGAGATCGGGATCGAGGTGTACGGGTTGAGGTGGTGGACGACCTCCATGCGCCCGTAGTTGATGTAGTTGAACACGTCGGTCAGCGCGAGCGGCGGTGCGAGGATGAAGATCGCGTGGACCGCGAGGATCGCCGCGATCAGCCAGCGCAGCGGCAAGCTCGGCGCGCGCCGCAGCGCCACCAGGTAGGCGATGTACATCACGACGACCGCGCCCGAGAAGAGGTACTTGAGCACCCTCGAATTGGTCGTCATGCCCGGCCACAGGCCGCCGAGCGGACCCGCCATCCAGTGCGGATAGAAGTCGACGTGGGTCGTCGGCGAGAGGATGCTCGGGCGGTCGGCGGCCATCACCACGATGAGCAGGCTGAGCGCGACGATCGCGACCAGCGCGATCAGGCCGACGCGTGTCGCCGCGTCGGCGTCGGCCAGCGCACGAGCGCGCATCCGCGCCCGTCGCCGGAGCCCGGCGCTCGGCTCGCCGATCGGCGCCTCACCGCGGGGCAGGGTTCTCGCGTCGCTCGACATGCTGGGCGACGCCACGATAGCTCCCCGAAACGACGAGGGCCCGCCGAAGCGAGCCCTCGAAGAGTGGTCTATCTCGTGTTGCTCAGATGGACTGGACGTTTACGGCCTTGGGGCCCTTGTCGCCCTGCTCCGGGTCATAGGAGACCTTGGCGCCCTCCTGCAGCGAGCGGTAACCCTCGCCGTTGATCCCGGTGTGATGAACGAAGAGGTCCTTGTCGCCGTCGTCAGGGGTGATGAAGCCGAACCCCTTGTCGTCGCTGAACCACTTCACGGTGCCGGTAGGCATTATGCGTACTCCTCCACGGTATGTGCGTGCTGCACGCGGAGGATGCTTCTCAAAGCTTCGACCTGCGAGCGCTTGCACTACTTTCGCCGGTCTTATCTGCCGGCCATTCAGGACGACCGTAGCACGTCGTCGCGCTGACGTGTTGTTGGGATGTTGCCCGAGGACGCCGCTGAATCGGGCGTCCGGGGCGTGCGCGCGGCTAGGCTTGAAGCGATGCACGAGCGGGTCGAGGCGAATCCGGCGGGCGCGAGCGGGGATTCCGTGCGTCTCAGCCGCCTGCTGCCGGCCGGCCCCGCCGGCGCGATCCCGGAGATCCTCGAAGATCTCGGGCTATGGCCGCCGCCCGCGGCGACGGGCGGTGCGGGACGGCTGATCCTCAACATGGTCAGCACCGCCGACGGCCGCGCGACGCTCGCCGGCCGCTCCGGAGCGATCAGCAGCCGCGCCGACCGGGCGCTGTTTCACGGCCTGCGCATGGCCGTCGACGCGGTACTCGTCGGCGCCGGAACGGTGCGCAGCGAGCGCTACGGACGGATGATCGCCGATCGCACGCACCGCGATCAGCGCCGCGCGCAGGGGCTGCCCGACGAGCCGCTCGCATGCATCGTCTCGGGCAGGCTCGATCTCGGCGACGACATCCCGCTGCTCGCCGAGCCGGGCGCGCGCGTCGCGATCGTGACCTCCTCCGCGGCAAGCCTGCCGGGCTGCGCCGCCAGCGTCGAGTACGTGCGCGCGGGCGCCGGCGGCGCGCTCGACCTCGCCGCGGCGCTGCGCGAGCTGCGTGAGCGCTTCGACGTGCGCACGGTGCTCTGCGAGGGCGGCCCCCACCTCGGCTACCAGCTGCTCGCCGCGGGGCTGCTCGATGAGCTGTTCCTGACGCTCTCGCCGACGCTCGCCGGCGGCGAGCCCGCGAGCGGCGAGGCGCTGCGAATCCTCGCCGGCGGCGAGCTCGATCCACCGGCTGCGCTCGAGCTGCGCAGCGTGCTCGCGAGCGAGTCCTTTCTGTTTCTGCGCTACGGCGTCTCGGCGCGCGAGCGCGTCTCGCGCGAGACGACGCTGAGCAGTTCCGAGGCGAGGTGACGGCCCTCGGAGGCGACCCGCGGTGTCGCCGCGATGCGCACGACCACCTCCTCGCCGTCGAGCTCCTCGAGCGTGATCCGCGGCGCGTCGCGCAGCGGCGTCTGCAGTGACTTCTCGAGGATCTCCTGCAGGTCGCCCGGGGTCATGCCGGCGCGCAGGCGCGCGCGCAGGTTGACCGCCTCGGGCTCGCGCAGCGGCAGCACCGCGACGTTCAGCACGACGCTGTTGGGCACCAGGATCGTGTCATCGCCCGTCGCGAAGGTCGTGTGCAGCAGGCCGAGCGAGCTGACCGTGCCCTCGACCTGTCCCGCCAGCGGCCCGCCCTGCAGGCGCACGCGCTCGCCGACGCGAAACGGCCGCGCGCTGAGCAGGACCGTCCCCGCGATCACGTTGCCGAGCGTCTGCTGCGCGGCGAGCCCGAGGATCACCGCCGTGAAGGCACCGCCGAGCGCGAGCGCTTTCGCTTCGATGCCGGCGACGCGCAGCGCGACGAACAGCGCGAGGACGATCGTCGCGAGGCGGATCAGGAAGCCGACGGTGCCAGCCGTCGCCGGGTCGAGCCGCCGGAACAGCGGCGGGCCGAGGCCGCGGCCGATGTCGCGCGCGATCGTCCAGCCGAGGATCACGAGCACGATCACCGTCAGCGCCGTGACCGGCGTTTCGAGGGCCGGTTCGAGCACCTTCTGGAAGTGGCCGCGCCGTACCTCCGTCTCGGTGCCGAGCAGGCTGACGCGATTGTCGTAGAGCAGCACCATGGCGATGAACAACGGCAGCAACACGAGTGCCTCGAGGCGCGCGCGTTTGACCACGCGAGGGCTTATCTCGCGCAACAGCCCGACGTCCTGCCAGGCCTGGCTGCGCGTCTCGAACATCTTCGGTGGGGTGCGGGGCGGCGGCATCGACCGTCAATGATGGTGCAAAACGCGCCTCGGCCCCGGCAGCGGGCGTGCGCGTCGGCGAGCGCGGGCGGCTCAGCTCTGGGTGTAGATGACCATCGCCGTGCCGAACACGACGCAGTAGATCGCAAACGGCGTCAGCGTTCTGGTCTTGAACCAGCGGACGAGAAAGCTGACGGTGAAGACCGCGGTGATCGCCGCGGACACGCAGCCGACGAGCGCCTGCCCGCGGATGCCGTTGCCGAGGTGGCCGACGAGGTCGGGGAGCTTGACGAGGCCCGCGGCGAGGATGATCGGCGTCGCCAGCAGGAACGCGAAGCGCGCCGAGTCGCTGTGATCGAGGCCGCGCGCGAGGCCCGCGCCCATCGTCACGCCGTCGCGGCTGATGCCCGCGACCAGCGCCGTCGACTGGGCGGCGCCGATGACGAACGATTCGCGGTACTCGAGCGTCTCGAGCTTGCGCCCGCCGTCCGGCTTGGCGCCCTCCCGGATCGCCAGTTCGCGCACCTCCGCGCGGCGGCGGAACCACTCCGCCCCGAACAGGATCAGCCCGTTGACGACGAGGAAGATCGCCGCGATCTCCGGCTTCGCGGTGATCGTGCGCAGCTGATGCTCGAATGCGAGGCCGAGCACGCCGGCGGGGATGCTCGCGAAGATGATCAGCCAGGCCAGGCGCTCGGTCGCCGTCTCCGCGCGGTGCGTCGAGAGCGTGTGGAAGAACGCGCGCACGATCTCGACCCAGTCGCGACGGTAGAAGTACAGCAGGCCGAGCGCGCTGCCGACGTGCAGCATCACGACGAACGCCAGCCAGAAGGACTCGGGTTCGGATTGCGCGTCGACGAGCTTGTTCCAGCCGAACAGCGTCGGGAACAGCACCGTGTGCCCGAGGCTCGAGATCGGGAACAGCTCGGTGACCCCCTGCAGCACGCCGAGCACGATCGCCTGGAAGTACGTGATCGCCGAGGAGGCGACGGGGACGACGGGCATCGCTGACATCGCCGCGAGAGCTTATTCGCTCGGCGCCGACGCGATCTTCACGCGCGCTTCACACGATCGTTGCCGCTTGGTCACAAAAGACTGCGCTTTGCAGGGAATTCTGTGTGATATGGAACGCTCTCGAGATGTCTCACAAGAAGCGCCTGAGACGTGCCGGGTGGACATGCACTGCCACTCGACAGCGTCGCAGGAGTCCAAGCTCGGCGTCCAGCGGGCAGTCGGGCTGCCGGAGTGCGCGACGCCGCCGCAGGAGGTCTACGAGCTCGCCAAGCGGCGCGGCATGGACTTCGTGACGATCACCGACCACGACACGATCGCCGGCGTGAGCGAGATCGCCGCGCGCGCGGACGTGTTCGTCTCGGAGGAGCTGACGGCCCACTTCCGCGGCGAGCCGCAGGCCGTGCACGTGCTCTGCTACGGGATCTCCGCCGATGACCACGACTGGCTGCAGGCCCACAGCCACGACGTCGAGCTGTGCGGCGCCTATCTGCACGAGCGCGAGATCGCGTGCGCGCTCGCGCACCCCTACTACAACGTCGCCGCGCCGCTGCAGGCGCGCCACCGCAGGCGCCTGGCCGAGCTGTTCGAGGTCTGGGAGATCCGCAACGGCGCGCGCGCCCGCGAGCTCAACCGGCCCGCTGCCACATACGTCGCCACCCGCGACGGCGTCGGCATCGGCGGCAGCGACGATCACGCCGGCGTCGACATCGGCCGCACCTACAGCGAAGCGCCGTGCGCCGGCACCCCCGCGGAGTTCCTCGCGCACGTGCGATCCGGGCGCGTGCGCGCGCGCGGCGCGCAGGGAAGCGCCGCCAAGTGGGCACACGCGGCGATCGCGCTGGCCGCGCGCTCGCTCGGCTGCGGGCCCGGGACGACGATCGCACGGCCCGACCCGGGACGGGTGATCGACGATGGTCGGGCGTCTGCTGCGCGAGGGCGATGCGCGGGCCGGCGCGGTCGGGCACGATCTCGCCCCCGACGATGCCCGCGCGCTGCTGCGCGCCTGGCTCGACGCGGTCGGGCTCGAGCAGCTCGACGAGCGCGGCGTGATCGCATACATGCAGGCCGAGGACTTCAGCCACGCCGACCTCTACCGTCGCGCCTGCCGCGCGCACGAGCGCAAGCTCGGCGCGGCGGTCGCCGTCGCGGTCGACGCCGTCAGCGACGGAGCGGACCTGCAGGCGGCCGCGGACGGCCTGTTCGAAGCGTGCATCGCCGCGATCCCTTACGCGCCGGCGAGCGCGTTCCTGGCCAGCGAGCAGGCGAAGCTCGCGCGCTGCCGGCGGCCGCGACGCGGCGTCGGGCCCGCCGCGCGCGGGCGATCGCAGGCACGAGGACGGCGAGACGCCGCGGATCGCGATCCTGACCGACGGCATCGGCTCGACCCACGGCGTGACGCGCACGATCGAGGAGATCCGCCGCGCGGCGTCCCCGGCTTCGAGATCGAGGTGGTCGGCACCGACGCCGAGGTGGATCGGCGGCTGTCGGCCGTCGCGGAGATCGACGTACCCTTCTACCCGGCCTGCGCATCGGCGTGCCGGGCCTGCCGGCGGCGGTGCAGACGCTCGCCGACGGCGGCTTCGACGCGATCCACGTCTGCTCGCCCGGCCCGCCGGCATCGTCGGGGCGCTCATCGCGCGGGCGCTCGGGTTGCCGCTGATCGGCAGCTACCACACCGAGCTGGGCGCCTACGCCGATCTGCGCTCGGGCGAGCAGCGCCTCGCGCAGGCGATGGCGGTGGCAGTCGGCGCGTTCTACCGCGCCTGCGATGTCGTCCTCTCCCCCAGCCCGGCCGCCGATCAGGCGCTGGGCGCGATCGGCACGCCGGCGCGGCGTGTGCTGCGCTGGGACCGTGGCGTCGACACGACGCGTTTTGACCCGGCGCTGCGCGACCGGCGGGCCGATGCGGCGATCGACGTCCTCTATGCGGGGCGGATCACGCGCGAGAAGGGCGTCGAGCTGCTCGCCGACGCGTTCCTGCGCGCGCGTGCGCGCGAGCCGCGCCTGCGACTGCTGCTCGCAGGCGGCGGCCCCGAGCAGGAGCGCCTGCGCGCGCGCCTCGGCGCGAGCGCGAGCTTCCTCGGCTGGCTCGAGGGCGACGCGCTCGCACGGGCGTATGCGAGCGCCGACCTGTTCGTCTTCCCGAGCACGACCGACACCTTCGGGCAGGTGATCCTCGAGGCGCAGGCGAGCGGCCTGCCCGTCGTCGCGGTCGCCGAGGGCGGGCCGCTGTCGCTGATCGAGAACCGCGTCAGCGGGCTGCTGTGCGCACCCGCGGCGAGCGAGCTCGCGGCCGCGATGCTCGAGCTCGCCGGCTCGTCGCGACTGCGCGCGCGACTCGCAGCCGGCGGGCTGCGCTGCGCTCGCGCGCGAACGTGGGAGCAGGCGCTCGCGCGCCTCGCAGACGGCTATCGGCGCGCGCTCGGCGAGCGCGCGCAGCGGCGCCGGCCGGGCGCCGGCAGCGGCGCGCGGGCGGCTTAGACGAATGCTGCGGCGATCACCTCCCCGCGCAGCACGCACGCTCGCGGTCGCCGTGCACGGGATCGAGCCCGCGACGTTCGAGCGCTGCGCCGTGATCCGCGACTGGCTCGCCGACCATGGCGTCGACCGCGTCACGCTGCTCGTGATCCCCGCGCGCGATCTGCATCCGCTCGGCGAGCGCTCGCCGGAGATGGTCGGCTGGCTGGACGAGCGCCGCCGCGCAGGCGACGCGATCGCGCAGCATGGCTTTCAGCATCAGCGCGTGCGCGGCGGCGGCTCGCCGCGGCAAATGCTGACGCTCGCGCACGGGCATCGCAGCGGCGAGTTCATCGGCCTCGATGAGCGCGAGACGCGCCGCGCGGTGCACGCCGGCTGGCGGGTCCTGAAGCTCGCCGGCGTCGAGCCCGACGGCTTCGTCGCGCCGGCCTACGCGTACACATCGGCGCTGCGCGAGACGCTCAGCGGCAGGTTTCGCTGGTGGGCGGGGCTGCTGCGCGTGCACCGCGCCCAGCCCGGCCTCGACGCGCGCGAGCGGGCGGCCTGCGGCCGGCTCGCGCCGGCCTGGAGCCTCGCCTGCGCCGGGCCCGTCTCGCGCGCGCTCTCGCCGGCGCTGCTGCGCGCCGGCGCGCTGCTGCCGCTGAGCACGCTGCGCGTCGATGTCCATCCCGCCGATCTGCAGTTCCCGCGCCACATGCTCGCGCTCGAGGCCGTACTCGCGCAGCGCGCACCCGGTCGCACCGCGGTCACCTATCAGCAGCTCGCCGAGGCGGCGGCGCGCGGCGCTCAGCCCGCTTCGCCTTCGAACACCGACGGTTCGAACGATTTGACGCCTGCCAGCCCCGCGTAGCCGAGGTGCTTGAGCCCGAACAGGTCCTCGATCGTGCGCAGCAGCGAGAAGTGGTCGTAGGATTCCTGGTCGGTCACCGCGTGCTTGATGAACGGCGAGAGCAGCAGCGCTCCGACCGAGCCGCCGCCACGCGGCGTCAGCGCGGTGCTCGAGGCGGGCACGTTGGGAAACGTCGGCTGCCCGCAGCATGAGCTCGAGTCGGCGAACTCGCCGCTCGAGGGCGCCTCATCGACGGTGATCACAAGCAGGCCGTTTTCCTTGTAGGCCTTCGCGGCGAGTATCTCCGGGACGACCTTTTCGAGGAGGGCATCGGCCGGCGCGAGACCGGCGGGCGCACCGGCGGTGCACGGCGTCGGGTTGCCGTCGTGGCAGCGGTCGGGGACGATGTAGGACAGGCTCGGCGTGTCCTTGGCGGCGGCGAGGTCCGTCTTCAGCTCGTTCAGGCCGACGTCGTCCGCGGCGCAGTTCGGCGAACCGCTCAGCGACTGGAAGTACACGAACGGGTTGCGAAACGTCGCATACGGCCCGCTGCTCGACGCCTGTTCGGCCGTCGGGTCGGCCGCGCCGAGCTGCGGGTGTCCGCATGCGCCGCTCGTGTCGCCGGCTTCGTCGATCCCTTCGACGTACGCGCGCCAGCGCAGATGCTTGGCGCTCAGCTGCCCGGGCAGCGTCTGCGTGCTCGCCGGGTACACGCAGCCGTTGCCGAGCACCTGTTCATCGGCGCCGCTGCCGGTCGGCGCGATGTCGGCGTAGAGCGGGCAGTTGGCGGCGGTTTCGAGCGTCGGCCCCTGGCCGCTGAGCAGCGCGATCTCGTTCGCCAGCTGCTCGTGGGCGACGGCGTCGTAGTGGACGAGCAGTGAGCCCTTGTGCTCGAGCGTCTGGGAGAGGTAGTGGGCGCTCGATTCCGGCCCGAACGCCGCCGCGTAGGGCTCGTCGGAGAGCATCAGCACGAACACATGCTTGATCGCGGGGAGCTTTGTGCTCGGTTTCGGCGCCGGCTTTTCGCTCGCGGCGGGCGCGGGCGTCGCCGCCCCACCGCTCGGCTTGGCGCTCGCCGGCGCGGCTGCCGGCGTCGCCGCCGGGGGCGCGGGCGTCGGTTCGGCTTGCGCTTGCGGCGGTTCGCTCACGCTCGTTTCTGTCGAGGCGGGCGCGGCGGCCGACGCCGTCGCCTTCGGCGCGGGCAGCATCACCTTGAGCCTGCGCGAGGCCGCGAGCGCCGTGTCGACGTGACGCGCGGCGACGTCGCCGATCAGCACGCCGAAGCCGAGGAACATCATCACGAGCACTGCCGAGACCTTCGCGGTCGGCAGCGTGAGGCCGCCCGCGACGGGGCGGGCGCGGGGCGGGCGCACGGGCTCGCCGGCGTGATCGCGCGCTGCGTCATGGATACGCTGCAGCAGCGCGAGGAGCTGCGGGCTCGCTCCGCCGACGCGCGCTCCGCATGCGAGGCAGTAGTGCTGATCGGTCGCGAGCGGCGAGCCGCACTCGCTGCAGAGCGCACCTGCCGGGGCGGACACGGACCCCGGCCTACTCGCCGGAGTCCGAGCTCAGCTCGGACCCGCTCTGGGGTGCCAGCAGCGCGTCGAGCACGTCCGTGGTCTGATCCTGCGCCTGCACCGCCGCGCTCGGCAGCCGCTCCATCAGCGTCGCGCCGCACTGCCAGCAGAACACCGCGCCACGGCTGTGCGGGGCGGCGCACTGCGGGCACTGCCCCGCGAGTCCTTGATCGTCGCTGCGCAGCAGCCGCTCGACCTCGGCCAGCTCCGCGTCGCGCTCCTGCAGAGCCGCCGCCCGGCGCACGAGCACGTCAAGGCGAAAGTGATCGCGGATCGCCATCTCATAGGCGAGGCCGCCGAGATCCCAGTGCAGCTCGGTGACCTGGGCGGCGAGCTCGTCGCGCCGGCGCTGCAGCTCGGAGCGCCCGTCATCGGCTGCGCCCGCCGGCGGGCGCGCGGGCGCGCTCGGCGCCGTAGCCGGCGCCTCGGTCCTCGCGCCTCTGCCGATCGCGTCGCCGAGCATGCCCATCAGCTAGCCGGTTTCGACGACGTCGGGGAGGTTCTTGGACTGTTCCTCATAGCTCTTGCCCTTCGCCTTGCTCTCGTTTTTGAGCACCGACGCAGGCGCCGGGTGGCTCTCGCTCGAGCCGACACCGGAGCTGGTCGAGGAGGTTGAGGAGCTGCTGCTCGAGGAGGCGCCGTTTGCGACGTGCTTGACGGACGCCGCGGGAAAGCTCTTCCTGAGGGCGCCGAGCGCCTTCTCGGCATCCGCGCGGCTGTGGTATTCGCCGGAGTAGATCACGTAGCTGCCGGCGGTCAGGCTGCTGAATTCTTCGGACTTCAGGGCGCCCACCGCCTTCGCGCCCTTCGCGGTCGCGGCAGCCTTCGCGGCCTCGACGGCGGCGAGCGTGGTCCCGGCGACCGGCAGGGTCTGCAGCTCGACGGTGTAGCCGGACGTCGAGGCCGGCCAGTCGCTGGTGAACGACGCTTCCGCAGCCGGGGCGGCGGCGCCAGCGGAGGGAGCAGTCGCGAGGTTGATCACCTGCGCCGGCGCCGCGCTCTGTTTGGGAGCGTCCGCGCGGCCGATCAGCACGCCCACGCCCATCGCCAGCAGCAGCACGCCGACGCCGGCGATCAGCGTCAGCGCGGTCGCACGCTGCCTGGCTGGCTCCTCGCGATACGGCTCGAGGCCCGGGGGACTCGAGGGCGGCGACGGCGGCCCGGCGGCGGGCGCCGCGGGCGAGTCGCCGAGCAGGAAGCTGCTGATCGGCACGAGGCGCTCGCCGCACTGCAGGCAGTAGCGCTGATCGGCCGCCAGCGGCGCGCCGCAGCTCGCGCACACGGCGGCCTCGGATGCTGCTGTCGGCCCGGCGATCGATTCGGTGGACAGGGTGGCTACCTTCCGTCTGGCGCCCGCTTCGAGCGGCCATCGCTTGCGCGGCTCTGAGGCTCGCTCTGCTCCTGCGCCTATGGTCGAGCCGCACGCCCGCGTCGGCGTGACGATTTTGTGAAGGGTCGGCGCGCGCCCGCTGTGCGCGTGAGGCCGGCGCGGCTATGCCGCGAGGCTGCCGACGCCGGCGCGCGTGGCGCCGGTCTCGCTGCGGCGGACGGGCCCAGGGCTCACGTGCACGGTGATCGATGTCGGCCGCGCGGTCGCGGTGCCCGCCGCGCGCGAGGCGTGCCTGCGCTGATCGCGGTCCCCGAGGCGCGCAGCCGCGCAGAGACCCGTGATCAGCAGGAGGATGAATGTCCAGGAGGCGGAGATGAGCAGGAGGGTCATTGGAGCTCCGGGGGGTTCGCAGGGGCCGTTCCTCACCAAGTGTATCAGCTTTATTGAGTTGGCGGGGGGCGGACGCCGCCGAGCCGGTGTGGCGCCCGATCGTGGGCGCCGCGCCGGCCGGCGGCCCTACTCTCCGACGCTATGAGACGAGGAGCGAAACCCCTGTCGGGGAGTACGTCGGCACATAGGAGAGCGAGGTCTTTTTGATTTTGTTGCCGCTGACCTTGCTGAACGTGCCGGTCAGCCCCGAGCTCGTCAGCAGCGACAGCGATTCGCCTTCTTTGGCCAGCACGACTTTGCTCTTGGCCTGCTTGATCGTCAGTTTGCCGCCGATCGTCGCCGCGCCGGTCACCGACACTTTGCCGAGCGTCGGCCCTTCGATCGTCGTCTGCAGCTGACCCTTGCTCGTCTGCGTGAAGCTGCCCTGGACGGCGAGGTTGACGCCGAGGCTGAGCAGCAGCTTCTTTTCGTTCTTGACGGCCCCTTCGATCGTGCGCGAACCGCCGTGCGCGCGTTCGACGTTGACGATGTTCTTGTTGTCGAGGCCTTCGCCGGGCACCGCGAGCGTCGCCGCGTTGCCCGAGGAGTCGCCGTTGGTCAACGTGATCGTGCCGCTGTTGATGAACGCCGCGGTCGCGGCCACGCGCGTGTTCTCGCCGCTCGTGCTCTCGATCAGCAGCACCTGGCCCTTCGCGAGGTTGCCGCTGAGCGTGCTCGATGAGCCGTGCTGGGCGATCGTGCTCGCGCCCGAGCCGGTGTATGTCAGCGAGCCGTCGCGGACCACGACCGGCTTGGAGCCGCTGGTCGTGCCCGTGCCCTCGGTGAAGGCGCCGCCCGGTTCGAGCTGGATGAGACCGCTGCCGGTGGCGATGATTTTGCCGCCGGTGAGGTTGCTCACCGAGTTTTCTCCGGACGCGGTCAGCTGCTTGGCTTCGGCGATGCTGAGCGTGCCCTCGTTCGTGAGCAGGTGTTTCGCGCCGCTGTAGGCGGTGTTCGCGTTGATCGCGATCGAGCCCGTGTTCGTGATCGAGCCCTGCAGCGTGCGCGAGCCGCCGACGGCCTGTTCGACGGCGATCGTGCCGCTGTTCGTGAGCGTCCCGCTCGTGACCCCGAGGCTCGCGTTGTTGCCCGAGGAGTCGCCGTTGGTCAACGTGATCGCACCCGCGTTCGTGAACCCGACCGCCGCCGTCGTGAGCGCGTTCTCGCCGCTCGTGCTCTCGATCGACAGCGACTGCCCGGCCGACACGTTGCCGCTCAACGTCGAGGAGCCGTGCAGCGCGATCGCGCTCGCGCCCGCGCCCGTGTACGCCAGCGCACCATCCCTGACGATCACCGGCTTGGAGCCGCTCGTCGTGCCCGCACCCTCCGTGAACGTCGTAGCCGGTTCCATCAGCACATCACCGCTGCCGCTCGCCACGATGCTCCCACCCGCGCCGTTCGTGAACGCGCCTTCGGCCGACACCGTCAGCGTCTTGCTTTCGGCGACGCCGAACATGCCTTCGTTCGTGAGCAGCGCTTTGGTCGCGTTGTAGGACGTGTTCGCGTTGATCAGCAGTTTCCCGGTGTTGGTGATGCTGCCCTGCAGCGTGCGGCTGCCGCCGTGGGCGAGTTCACTCGTCAGCGTGCCGCTGTTCGTGAGCGTCCCGCCGGTGACGGCCAGCTGCGCGTTGTTGCCCGAGGCGTCGCCGTTGGTCAACGTGATCGCGCCCGCGTTGACGAACCCGGCCGCCGCGGTCGCGTCCGCGTTCTCACCGCTCGTGCTCTCGACCGACAGCGACTGCCCCGAGGCGAGGTTTCCGCTCAGCGTCGAGGTGCCGTGGATCGCGATCGCGCTCGCGCCCGCGCCGGTGTAGACCAGCGCAGCGTCCCTGATGATCACCGGCTTGGAGCCGCTCGTCGTGCCCGCGCCCTCCGTGAACGTCGTGCCCGGTTCCATCAGCACATCGCCGCTGCCGCTCGCCACGATGCTCCCGCCCGCGCCGTTCGTGAACGCGCTTTCGTTCGATGCGGTCAGCTGCACGCCGCTTGCGAGATCGAGGGCCCCTTCGTTCGCGAGCGCTCCTTTGGCGCCGTTGTCGGAGGTGTTCGCGTTGATCGCGATCGTCCCGGTGTTCGTGATTTTGCCCTGCAGTGTGCGGCTGCCGCCGTGCGCCGGTTCGGTCGTCAACGTGCCGCTGTTCGTGAGCGTCCCGCCGCTGACGGCCAGCTCCGCGTTGTTGCCCGAGGCGTCGCCGTTGGTCAACGTGACCGCGCCGCCGTTGACGAATCCGCCGGTCACCTTCTCGAGCGCATTCTCGCCACCGGTGCTCTCGATCGACAGCGTCTGACCGGAGGAGGAGGTGCCGCTGAGCGTGCCTTCGCCGTGAACCGCGATCGCGCTCGCGCCCGCACCTGTGTAGCTGGTCGATCCGTCGTCGACGATCACCGGCTTGGAGCCGCTCGTCGTGCCGGCGCCCTCGGTGAATTTGCCGCCCGCGAGGAACACGTCGCCGGTGCCGGTCGCGACGATTTTGCCGCCGCTCCCGTTCGTCACCGAGCCTTCTTTCGAGGCGACCGTCAAGGTCTCGCCTTCGGCCACGTTGAGCGTGCCTTCATTCGTCAGCGTGTTCGCGCCCTTCAAGGACGCGGGCGTGAAGATCGAGAGCGTCCCCGTGTTCGTGAAGCTGCCTTCGAGCGTCCCGCTGCCACCGTGCACGAGTTCCGTCGCGAACAGGCCGGCGTTGACGATCGCGCCCACGAGCGTGACGTTGTTGGCGGCGCTGTCGCCGTTGACCATCGTCAGCACGCCGTGCGCTTCGTTGCTGATACCGGCCGTCGTGCTCAGCACCGCGTTGGCCGAGGCGCTGCTGCCGACCATCAGGACCTGCGAGCCGGACGCCGCCCCGAGGGTCAGCGATTTGAGCGTCACGGTGCCGGTGCCGCCCGTCTGCGTCATCGTGACCACATAGCTGCCGGGTTCGGTGATGCATGCTTCTTCGCTCGAGGTCGGGACGGCTTTCTTGCTCCAGTTGGCCCCTTCGAACCAGCTGCCGCCTTTGGTGTTCGTCCAGGTGTTCGTGCAGCCGCTCGCCTGCGCGGCCGCGGGCAGGAGGATCGCCAGCGCCAACAGCGCGGCGAGCGTCAGTGCGATCGCGTACGCGCGCTCCGCCGCGCGCAGAGAACTGGAAGACCCGAGCATCACTACCTCCGTGTTCTAAGTTTCCGCGGGGCGCCGATCGACGCCGCGCTGCAGTCTGATGGCGCGAGTCGCCCGCGCCGACGTCCCCCTGGACCGCGCGCTGAGCGCGGCCTGGACGGGCGCCACGCTACTAGGCTGAGTGGTGCTGTCAACCCCCGGCGCGGTCTCTACGCATATGTGCGCAAAGCTAATCAGCGGCTCCGATACGCTTTGCTTATGTCTCCGCCGCGGCGAGCCGCGCGGCCCTGTTTGTCGCCCCGAACCGCATCGAATCGCGTGCGCCCGGGTTTCAGCCGACGAACACGCCGCGGCGTGGCTATCGGACTGCGTGAAAGGATATGTAGATAACCATGGAGGCACTGCACATGACGGGCCCAGGGATCGGCCGCCGCGCAATCTGCTCCGCGATCATGCTTGTCAGCCTCGCACTGGCGCTGCCGGCTGCTTCGCCGGCCGCGACGAAAAAAGCCGCGACCACGCTCGGCGCCTCCACCGGCGGTGTCGGCCACGTGCACGGCACGACCGCCGATCTACAGGGCGCCGTACAGCCGGCCGGCCAGGCAACGACCTACTACTTCGAATTCGGGCCCACCAAAGGGCCCCCCTACACCGCCCAGACGGCGCACGCCAGCCTTCCCGCGGGCACCACACCGGTCAAGGTTGCCCTCAGCGCCTCTCCCTTCCTGGCGACGTACCACTACCGTCTGGTGGTCGTCGGTACGAGCGGAGTCCCGGCGGTCGGCAAAGACCACGAGTACCTGCCGAAGACGACAACTCTGAAGGTGACGCTCGCCAAACCGCCGGTCACACAGCACATCGTGGTGGGTGCTCCGGTGACGATCACCGGCGTGCTCGCGGGGACGAGCGCCGCCAACCACCTCGTCGCCCTGCAGGCGAGCCCGTATCCCTACACGGCGGCCTTCACGAGCGTCGGCAGCCCGCAGGCCAGCAGCGCCACCGGGCGCTTCTCCTTCCGCGTCGCAAGCCTCGCCCGGAACACCGAGTTCCGCGTCGTCACGCTCGACCCGAAGCCCGCGGAGAGCAAGCCGATCACCGAGCTCGCCTCCGTGCGCGTCACGCTGCACGTGCGCACGAGCTCGCATCGCGGGCTCGACCGCCTGTACGGGACGGTCTCGCCGGTCGAGGTTGGCGCTCACGTCCTCCTGCAGCTCGAAAAGACCTCCGCGCCGCGCAACCCCCCAAAGACCGAAAAGGCCGAAGAAAAGGACGAAGGGCCGCGGTTCGGGACCGCGTTCTCGGGTGTGGTCAAGCGTGCCACCAAGTCCTTCTCACGCTTCAGCGTCGTCGTGTCGCTCAAGTCCACCGGGCGCTATCGCGCATTCGTGACGCTCGCCAAAGGGCCGTACGCGTCAGGCTACAGCTCGACGATCGTGCTCCACGCGGGCACGACCACGAAGAAGAAAGCCAAGGCCAAGGGCTAGAGCCCGCAGGCCGCCACTGAGGGCTGGAGCGAGCGCGTGCGCCACCCGAACGCCCGGCCTCGCCGCGTCCGCCGCCTGTGCTCGGTCCAACCGCGCGGCCAGCACTCAAGCAGGCCCCGCGCAGCGTCGATAACGCTCGCAAGCGCCCCCGCTTGCCCGCCCGTTCCCGCGACAAAAGGAAAGTGATCTGGATGCATCGCCGCCGCGTGCCGTTTTCGCTCTCGTTGACCGTGAGCGTCGCGGCGCTCGCCTGCATGCTGCTGGCACCAGCCGGCGCGTCGGCGAGGCGGACCCGGTCCGGAGAACGCTCCTCACCGGTCCTTCCCCAGGAATCCACGCCCCCGAGTGAACCGACGGTCGAACAGCCGACACCGCGCGAATCGGAATCGCCCGGCGCGGGCGAATCGACCCCGGGCGCCCCGGGCGAATCGCGGCATCAGGGCCGCGCAGGCGAACGCGCCCGTGGCTGCACGACCACCGTTACGGTCTCCTCGCCGATCACGACGGCCGGCCAGCCGCTGACGCTGAGCGGGCAGCTCAGCTGCCGCGCGGGCAGCGTCGCGGAAGCCCCCGTCACGATCTACGTGCGCGCGCGCGCCGATCGCGGCATCGCCGGCGCAGAAGAAGTTGGCGTGGCGACGACCGCAGCGGACGGCTCCTACACGTTTGCGACGAGCGCACCGTCGCACAACGTCAGCTTCGTTGTCCGCGGCCCGAGCGGCCGCGGCGCGCACGCGAACGTCAAGGTCGGGCCGCTCGTCGAGCTCAGCGGGCCCCCCGCCGAGGCGGCGGCGGCCGGTGGCCGCGGCGCGCGCGGAGCGCGCCAGCAGTGGACGTTCAGCGGCAGCGTCGACCCTGCTGTCAGCGGAGCGCGCGTCGTGCTGCAGCGCGAGTACCCCGCCGAGCAGGAACGCTGGCACACGTTCGCGGTGGGCGTCGTCGGCGCCGACGGGCGCTTTGCGATCGTCCATGCTCTGCCCGCAAGAGGCGCTGTCAGCGTCCGCGCGGTCGCGCACATCAAGGGCGACCTAGCCGCCGCCTCAGAACCGCTCAGCTTCACGATCACCGCCACGCAGAACCCGCAGCTGACGATCGCCGCCTCGAGCGCCGCGGTCTCCTCAGGTCAGCCCGTTACGATCAGCGGCGTTGACGCGGGCGCGGCCGGCCAGCAGGTCACGCTGCTCGCGCGGACCGCCGGGGGGCCATTCGTCGCGCTCGCGGATGACACCGCCGGCGCCGGCGGTGAATACACCTTCACGACCACCCCGACGCAGCGGACCCAGTATCGGGTCACGAGCGCCGCCGAGCAGTCCTCGATCCTGCTCGAGGGGTTCAAATACCTGCTCACCGCCGAACCCGCGCCGACGACGATCGCGGCTGGAGCGCGACTCGCGTTGACCGGCACCGTCGTCGCGGCCCCGGTCGGTCAGCCGGTGTACCTCGAACGCGAGACCGGCTTCGGGCGCAGCTTCCACGTGATCGCCAGCGCCACCGTCCGCGCGGACTCCTCTTACTCGATCCCCTACGCCTTCGGCCGCCGCACGACCGCGATCCTGAGGATCAGGGTTCCGGCCAACGCGGTGAGCGACGGCAGCACCAGCGAACCGTTCAGTGTCGCGGTGAGCGGCGAAGAACTCGCAGACGCCCCCGCCAGCTGAACATCTAGCCGAAGATCTCGCCCCGGTATGCGGCGTCGATCGACTCCGCGAGCGCGTTCAGGTCACCCGTCGGCACGATCACGCCCGAGCGCGGCGAATCGATCAGATCCTTCATCCCGGTGTCCTCGCTGACGATCACCGGCACGCCGCAGGCAAGCGCCTCGGCGGGCGCGTAGGCGAAGCCATCCTCGTAGGCGGGGTGCACGGCCAGCCGCGCGCTGCGCAGATGCGGCAGCGGATCGCCCGGCCCGACGCTGATCCGCGGATCGGCGGCGCACGCACGCTCGATGAAGCGTCGCATGCCACGGCTACCCCAGCCACCCACGAGCACGAGCCGGATGTCCCCGTGCCCGAGGCGCCTGAACGCATCGATCAGCAGCGGGACGCCCTTGTGGACGGCGAGGCTGCCGATGTAGACGATCTCAAAACACCCCGATCCGGAGCGCTGCCCGGCGGGCTCGAAGCGGGGCGCCGGGGTGAGCGGGAAGTCGAGCAGCATCTCGTTCTCGAATCCCTCCCGCAGGAAGGACTCGCGCACGTAGTTTGAGGCTACGAGGATGCGATCGGCGTGCTGGTATTCGGCGAGGTTGCGCGCAAGCATCCGCGCCGTCCACGATCCCTCGAGCGGGTACTGGCGGTGGGCGCGCGCGTGCTGGCGGACGACCTGGCGCATGTGCGAGTTCGCGGAGACGAGCCGGTAGGAGCTATAGCGCTCGCGCCGCGCGCGGGCAGACTGGGCGAGGCTCTGACCGTTGAACGCGATCAGGTGCTCGGCGCGCGGCAGTGCCGCCGCTGCGCGCGCGTCGAACTCGGCCATGAATGCCCGCGTGCGAATCCCCGCCGGCATCGGCAGGGGCGCGGGCGAGGCGGAAAGCACAGTCGCGAGATACGGAACGCCGAAGCGGTGTCGCGCCGCGCCGCCGGGGCGCGTGGAGCGCGAGATGCAGACGGTCGGCTGACCGCGGCGCTCGAGCGCGTCGACGATCTCGCTGACGTGGCGGCCGAGGCCGCCGCTGCCGAGCTCCGCCGAGCAGGACACGGCGACGCTCCCGGACGGCAGCGCCTCCTCCTGGACGCGCGCCGCCGCCGCGCGCGCCCGCGCGTCGAACGGACGGCCGCGGCTCTCGCCCGGGGTGGGCTCCTCAGCCGACGCGCTCATCGCCCGCCGCGCGGCGCGACCGCGATCTGACTGTCCGGCGAACGCCACCACCTCTCGCCGGGGGGCGCACAGCGCCTCAGAGGCTGTCGGCGCTGATCAGGCCCCTCGCGAGCAGCAGCTCGAGCACGCGCTCGACCTCCTGCTCGACCGATTCCTCGAACGAGCCGAGCACGAGGTCGGGGTTGGCGGGCGCCTCATACGGCGCGCCCACTCCGGTCATGCCCGACAGCTCGCCCGCTCGCGCTCGCGCGTACAGGCCCTTCGGATCACGCTGCTCGCACAGCTCCAGCGGAGCGTCGACGAACACCTCGATGAACGCGAGGTCGTCGGCCGCGTGCAGCGCAGCCGCGATCTCGCGGTCGGCCGCGTATGGGCTGACGAGGCTGACGAGCGTGATCGTGCCCGACTCGGCGAGCAACCTTGCGACATGAGCGGTACGCCGGACGTTCTCGCTGCGAGCGTGCTCGTCGAAGCCGAGGTCGCCGTTGAGACCGTGGCGCAGGTTGTCGCCGTCGAGCAGGAACGCAGGCAGCCCGGCCTGCAGCAGACGCTCCTCGACCGCGGCCGCGACCGTCGACTTGCCCGCACCGGGCAGCCCCGTGAACCACAGCGTCGCGCCGCCATGCCCGAGCGACTGCCAGCGCAGCTCGCGCGTGATCCGCGTGCCCTGCCAGCGGACGTTGGGGCTGCGATCGCTCTTGACCTCGCCCTCCTCCTCGACCTCCGTGTCGAGGATCACGCCCGCGGCGACCGTGTCGTTCGTCGCCTCGTCGATCACGATCAGGCTGCCCGTCACCCGGTTGCGTCGGTAGGAGTCGAACACGAGCGGGGAGCTGAGCTCGAGGTGCACGCGCGCGAGGTCGTTGAGACCGAGCGTGCTCGCGCTCTCCTCGCGGCGGAGCGTCTCCACGTCGATCCGGTAGCGGACATCGACTTTGCCGACCATCGCCGTGCGGGTCGTGTGCTTGACGATGTAGCGTCGCCGCGGGCTCAGCGGCTCCTCCGACATCCAGCAGATCAGGCACTCGAACCGCTGGGAGACCGTCGGCTGGTTATGCGTGCGCACGATCGTGCTGCCGCGCGAGATATCGATGTCGTCGGTCAGCCTGAGCGCGACCGACATCGGCGGAAACGCTTCGCCGATCGGGCCCTCGAACGTGTCGATGCCCGCGATCGTGGTGCGCTGCCCGCTGGGCAGGACGACGACGTCGTCGCCCGCGCGGATGATCCCGCCGGCGACCTGGCCGGCGTAGGCGCGATAGTCGGCGACGCTGCTCGACGGCGGGCGGATCACCCATTGGACGGGGAAGCGCACGTCGATCAGGTTGCGGTCGGAGGCGATGTGGACATGCTCGAGGTGGTACAGCAGCGGCGGGCCCTGATACCACGGCATCGACTGCGAGCGCTCGACGACGTTGTCGCCGAGCAGCGCGGAGATCGGGATGAACGTCACGTCGGGGAGCTCCAGCCGCGCGCCGAACGTGTCGAAGTCCTCGACGATCGCGTCGAACACCTCCTCGTCGAAGTCGACCAGGTCCATCTTGTTGACGCATACGACGACGTGCGGGATGCCGAGCAGCGAGCTGATGAAGGCGTGGCGCTTGGACTGCGCGATCACGCCCTTGCGGGCGTCGACCAGCACGATCGCGAGGTCGGCGGTCGATGCGCCGGTGAACATGTTGCGCGTGTACTGCTCGTGCCCGGGCGTGTCGGCGATGATGAACCTGCGCTGAGCGGTCGCGAAGTAGCGATAGGCGACGTCGATCGTGATCCCCTGCTCGCGCTCGGCGCGCAGTCCGTCCGTCAGCAGCGACAGGTCGAGGAAGTCGTGACCCATCCTCTGGCTCGTCTGCTCGACATGAGCCAGCTGGTCTGAGAGAACCTGTTTGGAGTCATACAGCAGCCGCCCGATCAAGCGTGCTCTTGCCGTCGTCGACCGATCCGGCGGTCGCGAAGCGCAGCAGGTCCGCGGGGCGCTCGGTCAGCCGCCGGAACGCCTCGTGCGCGCTCTCGCCGACAACGGTCGCCACCTCCTCGGTGCCCACCGGAGTGCCGCCGTTGCCGTTGCCCTCGA
This sequence comes from uncultured Solirubrobacteraceae bacterium, assembly GCA_963827105.1. GTDB lineage: Bacteria > Actinomycetota > Thermoleophilia > Solirubrobacterales > Solirubrobacteraceae > Palsa-744. The sequence continues at coordinate 336,311 of CAWHAB010000012.1, forward strand.
CGGGCGTGGAATCGCTCGCGCCGCGCATCAGAAGTAACCCTTGCGCTTTCGATCCTCCATCGCGGCCTCAGTGACGCGATCATCCGCGCGCGTCTGACCGCGCTCGGTCACCTCCGTGGCTGCGATCTCGGAGACCACCTCGGCGAGCGTCGCCGCGTTGGACTCGACCGCGCCGGTACAGCTCATGTCGCCGACCGTGCGGTAGCGAACGCGCGCTGAGAACGGCTCCTCGCCGTCGATCAGCTCGATGAACGGGCTGACGGCGTAGAGCATCCCGTCACGCGCGAAAACCTGGCGATCATGGGCGAAGTAGATCGACGGCACCTCAAGCTCCTCCTCGGCTATGTACTGCCACACGTCGAGCTCCGTCCAGTTGGAGATGGGAAATACCCGAGCGTGCTCGCCCTTGCGGATGCGGCCATTGTAGAGACTCCACAGCTCCGGGCGCTGTTTCTGGGGCTCCCACTGGCCGAACTCGTCGCGGAAGGACAGGATCCGCTCCTTCGCGCGCGCCCGCTCCTCATCGCGGCGCGCGCCACCGAAGGCCGCGTCGAAGCCGTGCTCGGCGATCGCGTCCAGCAGCGTGACCGTCTGCAGCCCGTTGCGCGAGGCACGCGGCCCTGTCTGCTCGAGCACGCGCCCGCTCCCGATCGAGTCCTCGACCGAAGCGACGATCAGGCGCTCGCCGAGCTCGGCCAGCCGGCGGTCGCGGTACTCGATCGCCTCGGGGAAGTTGTGCCCGGTGTCGACGTGCATCACCGGGAACGGCAACGGCGCCGGGCGAAACGCCTTCTCGGCCAGGCGCAGCAGCACGATCGAGTCCTTGCCGCCGCTGAACAGCAGCACCGGGCGCTCGAATTCGGCAACGACCTCGCGCATCACGTCGACCGCCTCGGACTCGAGCGCTCTGAGGTGCGATAGGTGATAGACCGGTGGCATCCTTGCTTGCTGGCCGCGTTGATCTTGGCAGTTCGCGGGGCGACGACGCCGGCGGCCTCGTCGCTCCTCCCACCAGAAAACTAGAGCCGCACTCGAGGCTTGTCAAGATCCTGTCACCGCGTCGCGATAGACCGCGAGCATCGCCTCGACGTGTCGCTCGATGGTGAAGGCCCGCGCGACGCTCGCACGTCCTGCGCGCCCCATCTCCGCGCGCAGATCCGGATTCTCGGCCAGACGGGCGACCGCCTGCGCCCACGCGCGCGGCTCGCGCGGCGGCAGCAGGTAGCCCTCGCGACCGTCCTCGATGATCTCCGCCGGCCCGCCGACGTTGGTCGCGATCACCGGCACGCCCATCGCCATCGCCTCGATCACCGCGCGCCCGAACGGCTCCTCCCAGGACGGAAGCAGGAGCACGTCGAGCGCCCGCATCAGCTGGGGCACATCCTCGCGCTCGCCCAGCCACGTCACGCGATCCTCGAGGCCCGCGTGCGCGATGCGGGCGCGCAGTTCGCCGACATAGCGCTCGTTGTCGAAGCGCGTCGCGTTCGCGACGAACTTGGCCGAGCCGATCAGCACGAGCTGGGCATCGAGGCCGTTCTCAGCGAGCCCCTGCAGCGCCGCGATCGCGGTGTCCTGTCCCTTCCACGGGCTCAGCTGCGCGACCACGCCGAGCAGCAGCCGCCCGTTCACCCCGGGCACGAGCTCGCGGGCCTGCGCACGGTCGATCCGAGCGGGATCCCAGCGCTGGATGTCGACGGGGTTGTGCACGACCTCGACGTGCGCGTGCGGCGCCGCCCGCAGCAGCGAAGCGGCGGTGTAGCGCGAGTTGGCTACGATCGTCGTCGCCGTGGCGGCGATCAGGCGCATCGTCGCGGTGGCGAGCGTGCCCGGCGGGAGGCAGTCGCGGATGTGCACGACCGTCGCGCGGCGCCGCGGCCCGGCCAGGCCGAGCACGATCCCCGCGCGAATCGAGTTCGCGTGCACGAGCTCTGCGTCGAAGCCGCCGGCGAGCCGCCGGACTTGGATCGCGGCAAGCGTCAACTCGGCGAGCGCGCGCGGCGTGTGCAGGGGGTGCAGCCTGAGGCTGCCGGCAGTTCCGACGATTGTCGCCTGTGCAACGCCGAGCCGCGCAACGGCTTGCTGCAGGGGCCCGGCCGGGCACGCCACCAGCGGCGTGACCGGATCCCCCACCGCGCCGAGCAGGTCGAGCAGCGAGCGCTCGGCACCGCTGACCTCAGCGGTGTGGTTGACGTACAGAACCCTCACCGCGCGGATCGCCCCTGCGCGCGCTGCGGCTGGGAGGGGGCCCGGCGAGAACGGGGCCTGGCCAGCTGCTCGAGCAGCACGGCTTCGACCCGCCGCGCGATCGCCGGCCAGCTGAAACGCTGCGCCCGCAGCGCACCGGCACTCCCCAGGCGCGCGGCGAGCTCCGGGTCGAGCAGCAGACGGGTGATCGCGCCGGCGACGGCAGCGGCGTCGAGTGGATCGACGAGCAGGCCGCTCTCGCCGTCGCTGACAGATGCGAGCGCGCCGCCGACGTTGCCTGCGACGACCGGCTTGCCATAGGCACCGGCCTCGAGGAACGCGATCCCGAAGCCCTCCCCGGCAAGGCCGTCGCCGGGGAGGCGATCGGCATCGCGAGCAGGGTGGCGCGTTTGAGCCAGCTGTTACGTTCGGCGTCGGGTACCGCGCCGAGGAAGCGCACCGAATCGGACAGGTTCAGCTCGCTCACCTGCCGTTCGAGGCCGGCCCGCAGCGAGCCGTCTCCGAGCACCACCCACTCGACGTCCGGGACCAGTTCGCGCACGCTCGCGAGCGCGCGCACCATCACGTCGTGGCCCTTGTACTGATCCTCGAGCCGCGCGACGGTGAGGATCGTCGGGCGCTCGGGGGGCTCCGGGGTCCGGTCGGCGGGGATGTCAACCCCGGGGGAGATCAGCCGCAGGTCGGCCGGCCGCGCGCCGGTCGCAGCGATCAGCCCGGCGGTGTAGTCGCTGACCGCGATCACGACGTCGGCCTGGTCGGCCGCGAACGCAGCGAGCCGCGGGCGCACGGGGATCTCTTTCGCGTGGTAGTACTGGACCGTGCGCGCGCCCAGCGCGCGACGGATCGCGGTCGCCGCGGGACTGCCGACGATGTGCAGGCTGAGGACCACGTCGGGGCGAATCCGCAGCGCCTGGCGCAGCGCGACCCCATTCAGCAGCGCGTTGCGTGCAACGTGCGGGGCGCCCCCCGCGCCGACCCGCCGTACCGCCAGCGCTCCCGCACTGTCGAAGCTCTCTGCGCCAGGTGAATCCAGTGCGACCGTGCGCGTCTGAAAGCCCTCGATGCCGGCGGCGAGACGGTGGGCCATCAGCTGGATCCCGCCCGGCCCCGGGGGGAAGTCAGGAGTGATGATCAGCAGCCGCGCTCGACGCGCCATCCGGCAACCTCCCGCACTGGTGGCTAGTCGAGCTCGTCATAGCCCCAAAGGCTGACGAGATCGCGGTCGAGATACTCGCTCAACGCGACGACCTCTCCTTTGAAGCGACGGCGCAACTCGAGCGTCAGCTGATCGTCGGGGGGCGCCGGCTTGCCGTAGACGACGTGGCGGCGGGTGACGTCGAGGGCCTTCGTGCGCAGCCGCTCGCTTGGCATCAGCGCCTTCACGCCGGCCTTCACGGTGCGCGAGACCGGGCCGCGCCCGACCGACACCGAGTTCACCAGTTCGTCGAGCTGCGGCGAGCGCATGCGCGTCTTCGTCACGTTCGATTCGGTCGCATCGATCGGGACCTGCTCGTCGACCTCGAGGAATCCCAGAACCCTGCGCACGGTGGCCTCGTTGTCCCGACTGAAGTCATCGTGGATCAGCACGAGCACCTGCTCGCGCGGGAACACCGCGTGATAGCGCCGCAGATGCTCGGTGTAGCGAACGTGCTCGGAGTAGCGCAGCAGCTGCGGCAGATGCGAGCGCCGCGGCACGCGCCTGCCTTCCGCCTCGCCCCCTCGAGCGACAGCGCCGTCCTGAGGTCCTTCTTCGTCTCGACGTGATCGTGCAGCAGTTGCAGATGCAGCGAACGCAGAAAGCTCGCGGGCTCGCGCAGGATCGCGATGATGCGCGCATCCGGACGGAGCGCGGCGATGCCGGCGGGCGCGGCCGCCGACGCCAGGTATGAGGAGGACGCCTCGCCCACCCGCTGCCCCGCGCCGGCCGCGTCGAACAGGTCCAGGTAGCGCTCGAGCGTCGTGGGCGTCGATCCCGCCCTCGCCGGCTGAAATCGCGGGCGCATGTCGCTCGCGAAGATACCAGGGCTCCTTCAGGTCGGGCATGAAGATCTGCTCATGGCGCCGCAGGATTTCGTACAGGGCCGTCGTGCCGCTCTTCGGGTTCCCGACGATGAAGAAGTCGGGCGCGCTGCGCTGGGCGGCGCGCGTCGCCGTCGCCGGCTCAGCTGATCTCGTCATAGCCCCACAGGCTCACGAAATCGCGATCCAGGTACTCGCTGAACGCGATGACCTCCCCCTTGAAGCGACGGCGCAGCTCGAGCATGAACTCCTCATCGCCAGCGCGCGGCTTGCCGTAGAGACGCGCGTGCGCATTGCTCAAGGCCCTCGCGCCGCAGACGCTGGGGCGTCAGCGCCTTGATCGCCGTCTTCGCCGCGCGCGCGGCCGGGCCCCCTCCCGAGATACAGCGAGCGCACCATTTCATACAGTCGCGGGGAGCGCACGCGCACGGTCGGGTTCGCTTCCATCACGCGGCCGGCGCGGCTCGTCGACGCCGAGGAACCGCAGGACGCTGCGCACCGTCGCCTCGTTGTCGGCGCGAAAGTCGTCGTAGATCAGGACCAGCACCTGCTCGGGCGGGAACACCGCGTGGTAGCGACGCAGCTGCGCGACATATTCGACGCGGTCCATCGAGTACCACAGCGTCGGCTTCTGCTCGCGCATGCGCTCCTCGCGTGCCATCGCCCGGCGCAGATCTGTCTCCTTCTCGACATGGTCCTTGAGCAGCTCGAGGTGCATCGAACGCAGGAAGCTCGCGGGCTCGCGCAGGATCGCGATGATGCGCGCATCCGGCTGCAGCGCGCGATCCGCGCCGCGGCGTTCTGCGCCCTCAGGTAGCCGGGCGAGGCCTCGCCCGCGCGCTGCCGGGCGCGGCGCCGTCGAACAGCGCGAGGTACTCCTCGAGCGTGTCGGGGATGGGATCTCGAGCGCTCGAGTGCCGGACATGCAGCTCGCGGTCGAAGAACATCGGCTCCTTGACTCGGGCATGTAGATCTGCGGGTGGCGCCGCAGCATCTCGTACAGCGCGGTCGTGCCGCTCTTGTTGTGTCCGACGATGAAGAAGTCCGGCACCCCCTCGGGGCGTCGACGGCGCGCCGCGGCGTCGCTCAGCCGATGCGGTCATAGCCCCACAGGCTCACGAGATCGCGATCCAGATACTCGCCCAGCGCGACGACCTCTCCCTTGAAGCGGCCGCGCAGCTCGAGCATCAGGCGCTCGTCGGCGGGGCGCGGCTGGCCCACACTGCGCGGCGCTGTCGCGAGCACGCGCCGCGGCGCAGACGTTGCGGCGTCAACACCTTGATCACCGCCTTCGCGGCGCGCGCGCCCGGGCCGCGCCCGAGCTGAGAGCGAGCGCTCGAGCTCGTACAGGCGCGTGGAGCGGACGCGAACGGTCGGGTTCGCCTCCGTCACCTGCGATCCCGCCGTGTCGTCGACGTCCAGGAAGCGCTGGACCCTGCGCACCGTCGCCTCGTTGTCGGCGCGAAAGTCGTCGTAGATCAGCACCAGCACCTGCTCGGGGGGAACACGGCGTGATAGCGACGCAGCTGCTCGACGTACTGCACGTGCTCTGAGTACATCAGCCCCGGTGGATCGGCGCGCCGCGGTCTCGCTCGCTCGCGCCTGGGCTCGCTCAAGCGCAACCGCCCTCGCCAGATCCTTCTCCTCTCGACATGCGCCTGCAGCAACTGCAGGTGCAGCGACCGCAGAAAGCTCGCCGGCTCGCGGAAGATCGCGATGATACGCGCGTCGGGCCTCAGCTCGGCGATGCGCTGTGGCGCGAGCTGCGACCTCAGGTAGGAGGGCGAGGCCTCGCCGGTGCGCTGCCCCGGCGCCGCCGCCGCGAACAGTGAGAGGTAATTCTCGAACGTGCTCGGGTGAACCCCGGCCTCCCCCCGGCCGGCACGCGGCGGCTCAGGGTGCAACTCGCGCGCGAAGAAACGCGTCTCCTTGAGGTCGGGCATGAACACCTGTGGGTGCGCGCGCAGCATCTCATACAGAGCTGTGGTGCCACTCTTGGCGTGCCCGACGATGAAGAAATCCGGCGCGCGCGTCCTCGCCCGGGGCGCCGCGGCGCGGCGGCTCAGCCGACATCGTCGTAGCCCCACAACTTCAGCAGGTCGCGGTCGAGGTACTCGCCCGCGGCCACGACCTCATCCTTGAAGCGACGGCGCAGCTCGCCCATCAGCGCCTGATCGGGCGGGCGCGGGCTCGTCAGCTGTGAACGGCTCGCGAGTTTGACCGCGGTGTGGCGCAGCCGCTGCGGAGTGAAAGCCTTGATCGTCTGCTTGACAGGCCCGAGACGGCACCGCGCCCCCTGTATATCGAGCGCATCAGCTCGTACGTACGTGGCGAGCGAACGCGCGCGGCGGGGTTCGCCTCGATCGGCTCGACCGGGGCGCCGTCGTCGACATCGAGGAACCGCAGGACCTCCCGCATCGTGCCGACGTTGTCGGCACGGAACTCCTCGTAGATGAGGACCAGCACCTGCTCGGGCGCGAACACCGCGTGATAGCGACGCAGTTGCTCGGTATAGCTGAGGTGCTCCGAGTACAACAGTGCCTGCGGGCGCGCCGAGTGGGGCGGCAGCGCTTGGCCTTCGCGCCTGCGCGCGCTCGAGCTCCAGTGCCCTACGGAGATCCGGCTCGGTCTCGATGTTGGACTTGATGAACTGCAGGTGAAGCGAGCGCAGAAAGCTCGCCGGCTCGCGCAGGATCGCGATGATACGCGCGCTCGGCTGCACCTCCGCGATGCGCCGTGCGGCATCGCCGGACCACAGGTACGCCGTCGTCGCCTCGCCGACACGCTGCTGCGGCTCGGCCTGCGCGTACAGCGCGCGATAGTCCTCGAGCCCGCCCGAGTAACTGCGGGGGCGCGCTATCTCGGGCACGAAGTAGGAGGGCTCCTTGTAGGGCATGTAGATCTGCGAGCGCTCGCGCAGCATCTTGTACATCGCGGAGGTGCCGCTCTTGGGGTGGCCGACGATGAAGAAGTCCGGCACCCTGCCCGAGGCAGCGCGGCGGCCGGCAAGCAGCCCGTGCGAGGACGTCATCCTCGCCCCGCTCCTTCGGCCCAGCTGTTTAAGGTACTGTGACTCCGCAGGCAGCGAATGTGATGGTTAATCCGGGCGGCTCCGATCGCGTCCATAGCCCGAGAATGGTAGCGGCTGGACCTGCCCTCGGCGGCCGCCGCAGCGGAATACCGGGTGCCGCGGCCGAGCAGCGCCGCACGGCCCTGCCGGGGCATCGCGGCCTAGCGCGCGCCGCCGGTTGCCGGGCGCGCCAGCCAGTTCACAACGGTCGGGCTGGCGAGGAACTGCGATCGGTCCACCGCAGCCCCTCCGGTCACCGCAAAGATCTGATAGCCGAGATCATTGAGCAGATCCCATGGCGCGCCGGCCGACGCGCCATACAGCGCCGCCGAGCTCGCGACGTACTCGAAGATGATCAGCGGCCGCGCGCGCGAGAGCAGCGCCCGCCCGCCTTCCAGCACCGCGAGCTCAGCCCCCTCGACATCGATCTTGACGACATCCGGCGAGCACTCGGCGAGCTCGATGTCGAGCGTTGAGACCGTCACGTTGATGTACTCGGGGTCGCCGCTCTCGTCGCTGATCTCGGGGTTGCGGCGCAGCCCGCTCCAGCCGTCGATCGCGCGGAAGTGACAGAACTCAGCCTGCGCCGGCTCCGCGCCTAGCGCCAGGCGGCGACACTCGACCGCGGGAAACGCGCGTTCGACCTCGGCCGCGAGCGCCGGAATCGGCTCGAACGCGAAGTGGCGGGCAGCCGGCGCGACGCGCACCGCCTGCTCGAGCACCTGGCCGCGATTCGTGCCGACATCGACGTAGACGCCGTCGCCGGGGAGCGTCGCGGCGAGGATCGCGCGCAGCGCGATCTCTTCGTGCAATCCCTGGCGTGCGCCCGGATAGAAGGCAGCGAGCAGCTCCGGCCGCTGCAGCCGCCGCGACACCGCCGCGAGGGCCCTCCGTGTGATGCGGCTGCGCATCCGCGGGATCCTAGCGGCAGCGGACCGCGCCTCGCGATCGAGGCCCGCAGCCACGGCAGCTCAGCGCGCCGTCGCCGCCGGCCGCAGGCGCGAGGCGATCGCCCCGAGCGGCATCTGCACGATATCTGTGAGCCTGGAGCGCGGCGGCGGGCCCGAGGATTGCCCGAGCTTCACCGTGTCGGACTGGACCAGGCGATTACCGTGAAACGGGACGCCCGTGCTCAGGGCCTCCAGCGGAGGCACCGGTGAGTCACAGTCACACTGGCGCAGGATCTGCGCCAGCACGCGCTCGGGGCGTTCGAGAAAGTCCTCATGCCGAACGAAGATACGGCGCTGCCGCGGATGGCGAAGGAACACGAGCAACGCCAGTGCCTGTGTCAGGCACAGATAGGCGTTCGCCCTGAGCAGCCCGAACGTCCGCTCCGGCACATCCTCGCGCCCGAGCGACGCGACGACGCTGCGCGGGTCGCGTACCAGGTACAGGAGGTACAGGTCGATCCCGTCGAGCGCGCGCAGCTCTCGCGCACGCAGCGGATAGTGTGACGTGTCGACGAGATGGGTCGCGCCGGTGGTGCGCGCGATCACGCGGTACAGCCCGGCGGAGGCCGCGCGGTAGCGGCCACGCAAGCGCCGGCGCGCGGCCCATCTGCGCGGATCGAACAGCGCCGAGGATCGCTCGAGGCAGGTCGTCCTGCCGCCCGACAGATCGGACGGATCCTCGACGTCGGAGAGAACCGCCTGCCAGAAACGCGCCTGCTCGGCGGTGCCCCGCTGTGGAACTCCGCCTCTCACCAGCCAATGGTCGAGCTCGCCGGCGAAGAAGACCTCCGCACAGTTGCCGAGTGCAACTCCGAGTATCGTGCTGCCGCTGCGCCCAGCGCCCATCACGTAGATGACCTTCGGCCGGCGCGCGTTCGGCCGCGGTTCAGCGCCCCTGTCCCGCTGCTCGCTCATCCTTGCCGCCCGTTCATCGGCGCGAGTCTCCCAGATTCGCCGAGCTCGGGGGTCGGCCCGCCGCCGCGCACGTCGCCGATCGCATCCGCCGGGCGCTGCAGTGAAGCCGAGCATCCTGGCATCGCCAGCCGCGCAGAAGTATGCTTGACTTGCGGCGGGCTCCCAACGTCCGATCATCGTAGAGCGTGCCGGCTCGCGCCATAACCCAAAGTGCCGGATTCACCACCCCTCCCAGCCGCCTCGGATGGCATTCTCTATTCCTCCTCGGGCGACTCCTACATCGCCGAAGCGGTCCGCTCGGCGCGCTCCTCGCTGCGCCACAACGCGCTGCCGCATCTGCTGCTCGCCTCGCACGACACCGCCGGCGAGGAGAGGCTGACGGTCGCCCGCTTCGAGCCCTCCGACAGCCCCTTCCTGGACAAGATCGCAAACATCCGCCGCTCGCCGTTCGCGCGCACGATCTACCTCGACAGCGACACCTTCGTCGTCGCGGAGATCGCTCACCTGCTGCGGCTGCTCGATCACTACGACATCGCCGTGGCATACGCGCCGGCACACCGCGGCCTGCCCGACCCGGAGGTGCCACAGGCGTTCTACGAATTCAACACCGGCGTGATCGCCTGGCGGGCCAACGAGCGAACGGCGGCGTTTCTGCGCAGCTGGGAAGAGACCTACCGCGCGTGGCTGCACGAGGATCCCTTCGACACGCCCGGCAGGGGAAGCCGGGGAGGCCGGGCGGATCAGCTGGCGTTCCGGCGTTGCGCGTGGCAACACCAGCTGCGCCTGTTCGTGCTCGGCCCGGAGTACAACCTCCGCCTCGGCTACCCGACGACCGTCGTCGACCGCGTGCGCGTGATCCACGGCCGCCACGAGGACTACGAGGCGCTGGCGGCGCGCATCAACCACCGGCAGGGCCCGCGCACCTGGCCACCGCCCACGCGGCGAGGCCTGCGCGCGAAAGTCGCCGGCCGGATCCGCCCACGCCCACGCGTTGCTCCGGGCCGACCCGCCCGCAACGGCGGGCCGCTACGGTAGAAGGGTGTCGGCGAGGGTGCAAGGAGGCGAGATGCCAGCGGCGGGCGAGACGCGACCGAGCGAAGAGCAGCGCATGGCGGAGCTGCGCGCGGCGCGGGGGTCGGGGCAGCGGCTGCCCGACTTCTTCATCGTCGGACACGCGAAGTGCGGCACGACCGCGCTGTTCGAGATGCTGCGCGTTCACCCGCAGATCTTCCTGCCGGCTCTGAAGGAGCTGCAGTTTCTTGCGCGCGATGCCGACCACCGCGACCCGAAACCCTCGGCGCGGCGGCCGCGCCTGCGCCCGCGCACACTCGAGGCCTATCTCGCACTGTTCGAGGGAGTCGATCCCGAGCAGCGGGCGGGTGAGGCGACGACCTCCTACCTGCGCACCCCGTCCGCCGCCGGCCGCATCGCCGCGCTGACTCCGCAGGCGCGGATCGTCGCGATCTTCCGGGAGCCGGCCGCCTTCTTGCGCTCGCTGCACCTGCAGCTGCTGCAGGTCGGGGTCGAGGCCGAGCCGGATTTCGCGACCGCCCTCGAGCTCCAGCCCCAGCGGCGCGAAGGCAGGCAGATCCCGCGCGGCTGTCCGTGGCCGGCGGCGCTGCAGTACACCGAGCACGCCCGCTATGTCGAGCAGCTCCGTCAATACCACGAGCTTTTCGGCCGAGCTCGGGTCAAGGTGTTGATCTACGACGACTTCCGCGCCGACAACGAGGGGGTAGTGCGTGAGGTGCTGCGGTTCCTCGAGGTCGACGACACACTCGAGATCGGATCAAGCGAAGCAAACCCGACCGTGCGCATGCGCTCCAAGCGCACACACGACGTGCTCCACGATGTCACGATGGGACGGGGTCCGCTGCTGCACGCGATGAAGGGCGCCGTCAAGGCGGTCACACCCAGGCGACTGCGCCGCGGGGCATTGCAGACCGTCACACGCAAGGTCGTCGAGGACAACCCGCGTGCGCCCGACGAGAGGATGATCGCGGATCTGCGTCGCCGCTTGAAGGGTGAGGTGGTCGCGGCGAGCGAGTACCTGGAACGCGATCTCGTCGGACTGTGGGGGTATGACGAGATCAACTGAACACACATCGGCCGGGGGCGACCCCGGCTCCGTCTTGCTGGTAACACCTCGATGGACGCGTGACGGGGGCGTGGCGACGCATGTCGTCGCGAGCGCGGCGGCGCTCGCCACACACGGTCTCGATGTGCACATCGTCGCGGCGCGCATCGAGTTGAACGAGCCCATCTCCGGCGTGACGCTGCATCACGCGCCGCGACTCTACGACGTGCAGGCCCCGCCCGAGGTGAGGCTCGGCGACGCGCGCTCGCTCGAGCCGAGCGCGATTCACCTGCATCAGTTCGCAGACCCGGAGGTGCTGTCGTTTCTGCGAGGGACCGCGCCGATCCTGATCAGCGTGCACGGATACACGGGGTGCACCTCCGGTGTGCACTACTTCCGTCCGGGGCAGGAATGCGACCGTGCGCATGGGCCGGGCTGCGTGCCGAACCTGCTGCTGCGCGGCTGCTCCCACGGGCGCAACCCCGCATCGCTGGCTGTCCCCTACAGGCGCGCGAGCGCGAACCTGACGGGTATCCGCAGCGCCGATCTGGCGATCTCGTACTCGACCGTGATCGATCGGCACCTGTCCGTCAACGGCGTCGAGCGTCGCACGATCGTGCCGCTGTTCGCGACCGTCGAGCCGAGAACGGCCGGCGGCCACACCGGGCGCAGGCGGGTGGTTTTCGCGGGGCGGATAGTGGCACCGAAGGGCGTCGAGGTCCTGATCCGCGCCGCATGCAGCGTCGAGGCGGAGTTCGTCGTCTGCGGCGACGGCCGCCAGCTGCCGGCGATGCGCACGCTCGCGCGGCGCCTCGGGGTCGCCGAGCGCGTCAACTTCCGCGGCTGGCTGAGTGCCGAGGAGCTCGCACTCGAGCTCGCCGAGGCCTCGATCGTGACGATGCCGTCGCTGTGGCCCGAGCCCGCCGGGCTCGTGGGGCTCGAGGCGCACGCGGCCGGGCGCCCGGTCGTCGCGAGTGCCACCGGCGGTGTCGGCGACTGGCTCGCCGACGGTGTCAACGGTCTCTACGTCGAGCCCGGAGACCCGGCCGACCTCGCGCGCGCTCTCAACGAGCTGCTGGCCGACCCGGTACGCCAGCAGCAGATGGGCGCGGCCGGCAAACGGATCGTCGAGACGCGCTTCTCGGCCGGCCATCACGTCGCCGCCCTCCTCGACGCCTATCGCAGCGCGCGCTCGCACTGGGAGGCCAACCGCGCGCACGCGAACGTCGCGGCGCCGCCGCGCTCGCACGCCGCGACCGCGCGCCCCTAACGAGCCGCACGTGACAGCAAGCGCCGCAGACGCAGCAGCCACCGAGCGCCCGAGCGGCGGCTCGCTGCTGTGCCTGGCGCAGTCATTCGCGCCGGAGACCACGCCGACCGCGATCCGCGCCGGCAAGCTGCTGGAACGGCTCGGCGAGCGCTGGGACATCACCGTCCTGACCGAATCAGAGCGCTCGGGCCCCGATCGGAACGTGCACGTCGAGGTGCTCAGCGGCAGGCGCCCGAAGCGGCTGTTCGCGGCGCTGCGGGCGCTCAGACTCAACAAGCTGCTCGAGCTGCTGGTCTGGCCCGATGAGTCGATCTTCTGGGTGATCCCGGCTGTGCTCGCCGGACGCCGCGCCATCCGCAGGAGCTCACCGAGCGCGATCGTCGTGTTCATGATGCCCTACTCCGCGGGGTTGGCGGGCATCGTCTTGAGCCGCATCAGCGGCCTGCCGCTGATCCTCAACCTCGACGACTCGCTGACGTGCACCGACATGCACCCGTTCTTCCCGACGCGGCTCCACTACCGCATGGCGAAGGCGCTCGAGGACCTGTACGCGCGCCGCGCCGACGCGCTCGTGTACGTCTCGCAGAGGAACCTCGACGCGGTCAGCTCGCGGCAGCCGCAGGAGGTGGCGCAGAAGCTGCGCCTCGTGCGCTACGGCGCCGACCCGTCCATGCTCGCCCCCGGCGCCGACGCCGATCGCGGCGCGGCTCGCGAGGATCGCTTTGAGATCGCCTACGTGGGCGCGATGTCCGGCTGGCGGGCGGTGACCGGCGAACGGACGGACGGCGGCCTGGCGAGGCGCCTCTACGCCGCCTGGACGCGTTTCGGCCGCTTCCAGCTGACGGTCCTCGACCAGCGCACGTCATCACCGGCGATCATCGGCCGCGCGATCATCGAGGCGATCGCCGAGCACCCGGGCTGGGCCGAGCGGGTCAGGTTGGTTCTCGACCGGCAACCCATACCCGGAGGATGTCGTCGCGCGCTCGCTGGCGAGCGCCGGCGTCGAGGGGGTCGTGACGGTGCTCGGCCCCGTTCCGCACACGGATGTGGCGGCGATCATCGCCAGCGCCGACCTGCTGTTCATCGCGCTGCCCAAGCGTGCCGATGGTTCGCCGGGAGGCCGCATCTCGGCGAAGACATATGAGTACCTGATGACCGATCGGCCGGTCCTCGCGGCGGTACCGCACGGCGAGAATTGGGACTACCTCGCCGACAAGCCCGGGGTCTGGCTGGTCGAGCCCGACGATCGACAGGCGATGAAGAGCGCTCTGACCGAGCTGGCCGAAGCGAAGTTCGCGGGCGAGCCGCGGACGTTCGCGCGCGAGCCGCTGCACGACGAGCTCTCATACGACACCCGCGCGAGGGAATTCGAGCAGGTCATCCTCGCGGCGATCGAGCGTCGTCGGAGCGGGTTATGACCGCCGCGGGGTGAGGACCTGCCCGAGCAGGTCGGCGAGCGTGCGCGCGCTCTGCGGGGCCGTCATCGTGCTCCGCGCGAACGCGCTGCCGCGGGCTCCGAGCGCGTCGCGGCGATCCGTGTCCGCGAGCAGCGAAGCGAGGGCCGTTGCCAGCGCGCCGCCGTGCGGCGCAGCGAGCAGCGCTGCATACCGCGTCGATCAGCTCGCGCCATGTGCGGGGGCCGTCGAGGGCGACGAGCGGCCGCCCGGAGGAGAGCATCGCGGCGAGCGTCGTCTTGCGCGACATCGGGCCGGCGGGGTCGGCGAACAGCAGGATCTCGCAGGCTGCGAGACGGTCGGAGAGCTCCTGCGCCGGCAGCCTGCCGGAGAATGATCGGCGCCCGTCGCAGCTGCCTGGCCGCGGCCTCGCGCAGCCACTCCTGCCCGACCGTCGAGGAGGGCCCCGGCGCGCCGATCAACTGCAGCTGCACGTCGGCGCCCGCGCACTCCAGCTGCGCGAGCGCGTCGGTCACCACCGCCAGCACGGCCGGCGCGACAGGAGTAGCCGAACAGGCCGATTTCGGTCGTGGCGCGATCCGTTCGCGGCGCGGGCCGCGCCGGTGGCAGCGTCGAGAACACCGGCGCCACCATCGCCGGGCGTCGCGCAGCCACGCGCGCGAGGCGAGCCAGTCGGCGCGGTCGGCGATCGTCACGAGCAGCCGCAGACGTGCGTGTCACGGGGAGAGCGCGGCGCGCTGGGTCGCTGCCACGACCGCGCCCTGCGAACGCCGCCGCGCCACGGGTAGGCGTACTCGTGCAGCACCGTGACCAGCGGTATGCCCGAGCGGCGCACGGCCGCCAGGATCGGGCGAACGAACAGCGGCAAGCCGCGGTAGGCTAGGAGAAGACCGAATACTGCAGCACCACCGCGTCCGGGCGTTCGCGCTGCAGCGCGGCGGACAGCGCCGCGGTCCACGCGCGACGCCGGCGCGCCGCCGCGCAGCGCGTCGTCCTCTGCGCTGCAGCCAGTGCAGCGAGCACGCGATCCCCTCCGGCTCGAGCGCCTCGGCGAGCAACGTCGCGTAGTCGCGCACGCACAGTTCTGCAGAGGTCGACATGCCGACGCCTCGCGCACCCAGCCCGACCGCTCGACTCAGCGCTCTGTGCGGCGCCCCCTCCCGACCCCTCGGCGCAGGAGCCTCAGCGGATCGAGTCATAGCCCCACAGCGCGAGGAGGTCACGATCGAGATATGCAGCGAGCGCGACCACCTCGGCCTCGAAGCGGCGTCGCAGCTCGAGCATCAGCTCCTCATCCTGCGGCTCGGGACTGGAGAACACGAGGTGGCGACTGGGTCGCGCGCAGTGCGCCGCGTCGCAGCCGCCGCGGAGTCAGCGCCTTGACGCGGCCTTCGCCGTACGCGACAGCGGACTGGCGCCCCACCGACAGGCCGTGCACGAGCTCGTTGAGGCGCTGCGATCGCACGCCGACTGTCGGGTTCGCGTCGAGCGTCTCGATCGGCAGCGAGTCGTCGACCGCGAGGAAGCGCAGCACGCGCCGAACCGTCGCCTCGTTGTCGTGGCGAAAGTCGTCGTAGACCAGCGCGAGGATCTGCTCGGGCGCGAACACCTCGTGATAGCGGCGCAGCTGCTCGACGTAGCGAACGTGATCGGAATACAGCAGCACCTGCGGCCAGTAGGTGTGGCGCGGAGCTGCTCGCCGCGGCGCTCTGGCCGGCTCGAGCGCGAGCGCCCTGCGCAGGTCGGGCTCGGTCTCAACGTAGGTCTGGATGAGCTGCAGGTGCAGAGAGCGCAGGAAGCTCGCGGGCTCGCGCAGGATCGCGATGATGCGCGCGTCCGGTCACGCCTGAGCGATCGCGCGCGCGGCCGTCTGCGACCACAGATAGAGCGCCGAGGCCTCGCCGACGCGCTGTCCGGGGCCGCGTTCGGCGAACCAGGCGGCTGTACTGCTCGAGCGTCTCGGGCGTGCCTCCGGGTCGCGGTGGCGTGCGTTCGCGCAGCTCCTCTGCAAAGAACCACGGCTCCTTGCTGGAGGGCATGTAGATCTGCGGGTGGGCGCGCAGCATCTCGTACAACGCCGTGGTGCCGCTCTTGGCGTGTCCGACGATGAAGAAGTCGGGGAGCTGTCCGCGCCCCGCCGCCACGTTCAGCCGCTGAACCGACGTCTCGCCCATCCGACCCCACCGCGAGGCGCGCCGGCCTCCACCTCGACCTTGCGCTCGGCCTCGTCAGAGGATCCCGCGGCGAGTTGCGAGGCGTGGCGGTAGTAGGTGTTGTTCTGCTGCAGCAGAACTTTCGTGTCGAACGCCGCGAGGCGGCCGTCGACGATCACCATCACGCGGTCGCAGATGTCGAGCGTCGACATCCGGTGGGCGATGATAAACAGCGTGAGATCGCTTTTCAGCGCCTTCAGCGACTCGGTGATCAGCGTCTCGGAATGCGGGTCGAGCGCGCTGGTGGGCTCATCGAGGATCAGCACCTCCGGTCGGGCGGCGAGCGCGCGTGCGAGGCAGATCCGCTGTTGCTGGCCTCCCGAGACAGCGTCCGCCCGCGGGCCCACGATCGTCTCGTAGCCGTCGGGCCAGGTCGCGATGTCCTCGTCGATCCGTGCCAGGCGCGCCGCACGCTCGACGTCCTCGTCGGGAATCTCGCGAAAGAAGCGGATGTTCTCGGCGACCGATGCGTGCAGCAGTCGCGGTTCCTGCGGGACGAAGGAGACCTGCCTGTGCCAATCCTGGCGCGAGAACTCCTCGACCGGCACGCCGTTGATGAGGTAGTGGCCCTCGCCGGGCAGCCGCAGCCGCAGCAGCAGCTGCACCAGCGTCGACTTGCCGGCCCCCGAGGGGCCGATGATGCCGATCACCTCGCCGGCCGCCACCTCGAAGCCGATCCCGGAGAGTACCGTGCGCTCGGGCGTGTAGGCGAAGGAGACGTCGTCGAACACGACCGTGTCGACGCGTGAGAGCGGCATGCCGCCGTCGGGCGGTCGACTGTTCTCGTAGCGTTCCATCGCTTCCCGGGTGCGATCGACAAAGGGCAGCGACTGCGAGAGGCCCTGGTAGGCGGTCTGCACCCCCATGCCCGCCGTGCCGCCGCGCAGCAACAGCAGGATCACGGCCGCGAGCGATCCCGCGTGACCGTCGTCGAACAGATACAGGGCCGCGATGCCGCAGACCAGCAGAATGTAGATCAGGCTCTGATAGAGGTTGCCCACCAGTTTTGCGAGCACCTGGGTGCGATAGAAGAGCGCGTTGGAGGTGGCGACGAACTCGCCGATCCGCTCGCGCTGGACGTCGTTCACCCCGAACACGTGGGTCTCCTGCGCGACCCTGATCGACTCGGCGATCGCACCCGCGTACTGCACCTGGGAGCGCGACAGCGCGCGAGCGTTGCGGACCCCGCGTCCACGCAGCGGTCGCAGCAGCGCGAACATGCCCACCGACATGGTGCCGACGAGCACCGCCGCCAGCGCGTTGATCGCCAGCGCCGTTCCCATCAACACGAGGAACGTGAACGATGCGTTGATGAGGGTAGTCGTCTGCACCGCTCCGGTGGTCGCCTGCGAGATCTGGTTCGTCATCGTCTCCTGCAACTGGCCCTCGCGGTCCTGTGCCTGCACCGCCCATGACGCGTCGCTGAAGGCATCGAACAGCTGCGTGCGCAGCCTCAGCTGCACGCCTGCTGGCAATCCGCGCCGGCAGGGTCGAGAGCGGTATCTGCATGATCAGCCGCACGATCGTGAGCGCGAACGCGATCTCGATCATCGTCCCGAGGCGGACGTCGATGGCGATGTGCCCGATGTAGGCGTGCAGGTACTTGGAGTTCTTGACGAGAGCCTGCGCGATCTGGGCGATCACCGTGAGCAGAGCGGCTTCGGCGAACCCGGAGATGATCGAGCAGGATGCGAGCGCAGCCACCGAGCGCTTGCTATCGCCAAGCAACAGGCTCAGCTGCGCGCGCTTGCTGCCCTCAGGGGCGCTCGTCCGGCGCCCATTCGAACGCGCGACCGCCTCCATCACGCCGCCACGGCCGCGGTCGGGAGGGAGCGGCGTTCGGGGGATGGGATCGCATCGCGCCTTCCGCCGGCGAACCAGTACGCCGCGATGCCGATCGCGAACCAGAAATACGAGCCGGCGGCCGGGCTCACGGAGAACGGGCCGGAGCTACCGGTTATCGGGAGGATGCAGAACGGGGCAAATGCCGCCGCCAGGAGCAGCACGAGTTCCGGGTCTCGGATTCTCCGCATACCACGCACGATCACCGCGATCACATAGAGCGAGAGGATCGACCAAGCCACGAGGCCGGGAGCGCCGAGTTCGTCGGCGAGCAGGTTGTACTCCGTCTCTGCGCTCACACCGTGGCCTTCCAGAAGATGTTCGACATGTCCACCGAAGCCGCCGACCGCGCCGACCGTGCCGAGTCCGACGCCGAAGGGGTCAACCGAGAGCAGGTGCGGGATCAACGTGTACGCCCCCTGCTTGTGTGTGGCGATTTCTGTCGCCGACCCGGTTTCAAGGGTTTCATAGCGCTTGAACGTGCCACTGCGCAGCAACCCCACATACACGGCGCCGAACGGGATCGCCAGGGCCACTACCGTGAGTACGGCCACGAGCGCCCGTCGCGACTGCCCCCCGACCGTAGCGAGGCTCACGAAGGCGATGACCCCGAGCACGCCCGTGATCACCTGCAGCCGGCCGAGGCCCGCGATGATGCCCACGAGCGACGACAGCGCCAGGGCCGCGGCAACCCAGCGTCTTCGTCCACGCCAGACCAAAAACAGTGCCAAGCTGAACGGCAGAGCGAGCTCACCGATCCCGCCGCTGAACCCAGCATCAGATCCGAGGCCGACCGGACGCGCGTGCGCTTCGCCTTCGGTGTCATAGACGCGCGCTCCGGACGCCGACTTGCCGATCGAGACCGGCTGATAGAGCGCACGATAGCCGGGCCCCCACGACGCCAGCTGTGCGGGTGCGAGCGACGTCTGGTAACTCGCGACGATCGCGTTCGCCGACGCACACACGGCGACGACGATGAAAAACACCCGCAAGCGCCGCTTTGAGCGCATCAAAATGTAGCCGAAGAAGAAGAACGCCACCCACTGCAGCTCCTGCCTGAAGCCGCCGGCGATCTTCAACACCCCGTGGGTCTTTGGATTGAAGGCCTCGATCATGACCGTGCCGACGAATGCCAGCACCCACGCCGACAGCGGCGGCATGCGAGGGCGTTCACCGGCGACCACCATGCGCATCAGCGCGCCGGCGCAGATCGCGGCAACGAGAATGTCGGGGATCGCGCCGGTGAGTTCATGCGCACCGACACCAAGCTTGACGGGACCGTTGAGCAGACCGAGGTATACCGCGAGAACCAGGATCGTGATCTCGAGACGGGTGTTCACGACGAACGCGAACACTCCGATCACGGCGGCCACCATCCCGACGACGAGGAAAACGCTCACGCCGGGGAACTCGATCGTTATGCCCAGCGCGAGCGCTGCAGGGATCAGGGCCGAGAGGCCGAGGACCAGGAGGTCGCGGATGCGCCGATCCAGCACGGCTGGATGCGCCGCTCCCGCTCCGCGGAACGGCCCCACACGCAGCCCGCTCACGAGCGGATCAGCCTGCCCGGCCATGCCCTGCGCCCGGACGGCGCCATGCCGTGTCTCGAGATATCCGCCTTGCTCACGCAGTTCGCGACGATCCCGAGAATCGGGGCGGTTGCTGCGTGCTGGAGCAGAGTTGCCAGGCGCTGCGCCGAGGTTTCGCGTGTGTAGCCGGCGCGTGCGACGACCACAATCCCGTCGACGGCCCCGAGCAGCGGCATCGCGTCGCTGACCGTGAGGGGCGAGGGAGCATCGATCAGGACGTAATCGTAGTCCTCGCCGAGCGTTCGCAGCACATCCGCCATCGCCGCGTCCGCGAGCAGCGCGGGCGGGTTGGCCACCGTCCGCGATCCGGCGAGCACGAACAACGAGCCCGCATTGCGGGCGGTGACCGCCGTCGCGACGCCCACCGACTGCCCGTCGGGCGGGTCAACGTCCTCGACGGTCGCCACCGGCAGCACGCGCTGCGAGGCGTCCTCGATCGACATTGTCCCGGCCAGCACCTCGGCCAGCCCGTGCGTGTCGCCGAGGCCCAACAGCTTGGACTGCGCCGGATTACGAAAGTTGGCCTCGACGATCGCCGTGCGCTGACCCGCATCGCGTTGCACGAGCGCGAGGTCCGCGACCAGTGTCGACTTGCCGTCCCCGGTGTCCGCGCTGATGAACAGGATCGTGCGGTGTCCCGCCTGCGCGCCGTTCTGGCCGACGGCGCCGAGCTGCAGCGTGGTGTGCAGACGCCGCAGCGGCTCGAGCAGGTTGCGCGAGGGGCTCGGCTGTCCGCCACGGTCAACGATCGGGCGTCCCACTTTCGGCAGCGCGGTGAGGATCTGCGCGTCGAACGCACCCTCGATGCCGTCCAACGTCCGCAGCCGCCGATCGAACCGGCTGAGCGCGTATGCAGCGATCGAGGCCAGCACGACCCCTACGACGAAGCCGAAGATAGCGTCTTTTTTCGGCGCCGGTGCGACCAGTTCGCCCCTGGTCGCGGGTTTCACATGCTGTGCACCCGTCACCGCGAGGCTCGCTTCCAGCGAGTTGATCTTGCTGCTCAGGTTCGCCTGCTGGATGATGCTCCCGGCGCTGGGACCGCTCGAAGCCTTGCCCTTGCCCGAGGTCTGCGCGGCCGGCACCTCGGCGGCCTGGATCCTCAGCAGCTGGCGACGGCTGATAGCGATCGCGCGGTTGATCGCACGTTCACGGATCAGATTGCGCCGCTTGACGTATGCCTCGGCGACGGTGTTCACAAGCAGCGCGACGCCCTTCGAGCTGTGTGCTTCTGCGCTGATGCTGATGAACTGGCTCTTTTCCGGTGCCTTCGCCTTGACTTTGGCGCGGGTGAGGAGCTTGCCGTAGCCGGCCTTGTGCAGCTCCCGGCGCACGCCTTCGACGACGATCGAGTTGATCACGGCGGCCTGGTCAGCGACTTCCGCCCCGGTCGATTTCGAGCTCTTTTCACCCGGGGTTGGTTCTTCGGCGCTCGCGCCCAGGAACACCTGCGTCGTGGCGCTGAACGTGGGCGTCTCGTGCTTGTAGTAGACGTAGCTGAGTACCGCGACTACGACGCCGACGGTGAGAATGAGCCACTTGCGGCGCCAAAGTGGCGCAAATATGGCTGTGGCGTCGGTGGTTTCGGTCATTGGCTACGGGCTCATCCATGGCTCGGGCAGCAGCCCATGATAAGGCTTAGCGTAACCCACGCCTAAAGATCATCGCCTCGCGGATCGCGATCTTGCAGATCCACCTGCGACGATGTCGGCGTGCCCGCCCGTATGGTGATCCCTGCAATGCAGCGCCCGCGGCGATCGCGACCCCCCGCGGGTATTGATCATACGCTGACGCCCGCGCCGAGGCGAGGCGGTGGGTGGGCGGCGCACGCGAGCGCGCCTCGACGGAGCCACAGATGAGCGCGCCCGGCGCGGCCGCGCCGGCGCGCCTGCTCGTGGTGAGCCATCCGGCCGTCGTCAGCGTTAACCAGGAGGTCTACCGCGAGCTCTCGAGGCGCGGGTGGGAGGTGACGATCGTCGTGCCCAGCCGCTGGCGTCACGACTATTCCGAGAGTGACATCCGGCCGCAGGCGCTCGCGGGGCTCGAGTCCGCCCTGCGCCCGCTGCCTGTGCTGCTGGCGGGACGCCCGCAGCGGCATCTGTATCTGGCGCGCTGCCGCGCCGTCTGCGCGCAGACGCGCCCCGATGTCGCGTTCCTGGAGGCCGAGCCGTATGCGCTGGCGGCGGCGCAGTGGGGGCACACGCTGCACCGTCGCGGCATACCGTTCGGCGTGCAGTCCTACGAGAACATCGACAGGGCGCTGCCGCTGCCTGTGCGCTGGCTGCGCTCGCGCGTGCTGCGCGACGCGGCGTTCGTGGCCGCGCGTTCGGACAGCGCCGGCGAGCTCGTCCGCCGCTGGGGCGCTCGCGGCGAGGTGCAGCTGACCCCTCCCGCGGTTCCTCGCTGGGAGGATGCCGAGCCCGTGCCCGAGCCGGCGCCGCGTCCGTTCACCATCGGCTACGCGGGCCGCCTGATCGAGAGCAAGGGGCTGCTGGATCTGCTCGCGGCGGTGCGCCGCCTCGAGGCGCCGATCGAGCTGATCCTGATCGGCGAAGGTGCCCTGCGCGCGCAACTCGACGGCCAGGCGATCCCGGGGTCGACGGTGCGCGTCCTCGATGACATACGCCATGAGCAGATGACGGCCGCCTACGCGCAGATCGATGTGCTCGTCCTGCCCTCGCACACGACCGCGACCTGGAAGGAGCAGTTCGGCCGTGTGATCATCGAGGCGCTGTGGTGCGGTGTCCCGGTCGTCGGCTCGGACTCGGGTGAGATTCCCTGGCTGCTCGAGCTGACCGGCGGCGGGGTGACCTTTCCCGAGGGCCGGCCCGAGCTGCTCGCCGAGCAGCTGCAGCGGCTCCGCGACGATCCCGCGTTGCGCAGCCGGCTCGCTTCGAGCGGAAGGGCCGCGGTGGAGCGGCTGTTCACCGTCCCCGCGGCGACGGACCCACTCGAGGGCATGTTGACGGGAGCCCTGGAGTCACGCGCAGCCGCGCGCTGACGCGCGCTGCCCCGCGGCACTCACGCCGCGGCGCCCGCCAGCTGCGCGTACAGCTCGCTGTGGCGCTCGACCATCGCCTCCCAGCTGTAGCGCAGCGCGGACTCGCGCGCGGCGAGGCCGATCGTCTCCCTGAGCTTCGGGTCGGCCGCCAGCCGAGCGAGGCGCTCGGCGATCTGTCGCGGGTCGCGAGTGATGAGAAAGCCGTTACGGCCGTCCTCGAGGAGCTCGCGCACACCGTTGACCGGCGTCGCCAGCACGGGCAGCCCCGCGGCCGCCGCCTCGAAGCTCACCAGCGAGAAGGTCTCATAGCTGGTCGGCAGCACAAACGCATCGGCCAGCGCATATACGAGCTGGACGTCCGAGGTGACCCCCAGCCAGTGCACCGCCCGCCCGACCCCGAGCGAGTCGGCGAGCTCCTGATAGCTGTCACGGTCACCCGCGCCGGCGACGAGCAGATCCCAGCCCGGAGTCAGCGCGAGCGCGCGGATCAGCTCCGCGAGGCCCTTACGCTGCCACTCGCTGCCGACGAACGCGGCGACGAGACGGCCCTCGCCGATCATCAGCCTCGCGCGGAGCGCCGCCGCATCCGCAGCGCGTACCCCCGGCGCGAACAACTTCGTGTCAACGCCGTTGTGAATCGTGACAACCCGCTCGGCGATCGCGGGGAAGTACTCGCGCATCTCCTCTGCGACGCCCTCGGACACGCATACGAACCGCGAGGCGAAATGGGGTCGGTAGCACAGCCGCTCGGTTGCACGCTTGAGGTATCCGGCCGCCCTGGCATGAAGCCTGAACAGGATGCTCGCCGATTTGGCGCTCACCGGGCCGACCTGGTGGCAGTAGTGAACCGCGATCACGTCGACGCGGTTGAGCACGATCGCGCCCGTCGACTGAACGATCCCCCGTCGCCGCCGCAGCAGCGCGAGCGAGCCGGCGAGCATGAACCACGGATGCGCCAGAAGCAGCGGACGCCCGGGCGCGCGGACGCGGTGGAAGCGGACCCCCGAGCCCGGCGGCAGCACGCACGTGCGGGCGATCACCGTGACCTCGTGACCGCGAGCCTGCAGGCCGACCGCGAGCTCCGCGAGGACGCGCTCCATGCCACCGACCGAACCGACGTCATGAGCGACGATAGTCACCTCGCGAGCGCGCGCGCGAGGTGGCTGCCCATCGGCAGCTGTGCTCGCGGTCTCCGGCGCGGCGCTGGCACCGGCGCTCTCCGTGCCGGCGCTAGCCGTCATCGCCGGCCGGGACGAGCGCCTGGAAGTTCTCGAAGAACCGCCGTCGCAGCGCGACGTCGGTGAACTCCGCCAGGAAGCGCTCGCGCCCCGCCCGCCCGATCGTCTGCCGCAGCTGCGTTGAGTCGAGCAGCGGCTCGAGCGCATCGGCCAGCGCCTCGGGTGCGCCGGAGCGCGCGAGCATCCCGGTCACGCCATCGTCGATGAAGTCTCCCGGACCACCGGAGTCGACAGCGACGACCGCCACCCCGCGGGCCATGCCCTCCAGCAGCACGATCCCGAACGGCTCCGGATCGGAGGCGTTGACGAGGATGTCCATCTGCATCACGTACGGACCGGCGTCGGGGACCTGGCCGGTCATCGTCACCGCGTCGCCGAGGCCGAGGCGATCGACGAGCAGCGGCAGCGAGGCCGCGTAGTCGGGCGAAAGATCCCACGAGTCGCCGCCGACGATCACCGTGTGGATCTCGTGCCCGCGCTCGCGCAAGAGCGCCTGGGCGCGCAGCAGACGGTCCTGCCCCTTCCACGGCTGCAGCCGCCCGACGAGGCCGACAACCGGCACGTCTGGCGGCAGCTCGAGCGGGGCCGGCGGAGCCCCATCCTCGGGCACCGGCGCGCCGGCCGCGATCACGAACGTGGGCCGCGCGGGGAACAGGTGCGACTGCGCGTCCGCCGCCGCCCGCGAGTAACAGCCGACCGCCTTGGCGGGCAGGATCGTCGCGAAGCGATCGAGCCAGAACCCGCCCGGGATCGCCTGCTGCCACCAGACCACGCGGTCGCTCATGCCCGCCAGCATCGCGGCGGGCGCGCCGTATAGCTGTGTTTTCGCCGACCAGTTCAGCAACAGGTCAGGCCGGCGCTCGAGCAGCAGCCGCCGCAGGCGCGCGACGGTCGCGGCCCAGCGGTCGACCCGCCGCAGGCGCCCGGCGTCGAGGACCTCGACACGGAAGCCTTCCGCGCGCAGCTCCTGCGGCCATGGGCCGGGCTCGAAGAACACCGGCTCGAGCTCGTGGCCGGCATCGGCGGCGCCCTCGAGCACCGCCTGCAGCATCGCCTCCGCCCCGCCGAGGCGCGCCGCCCAGGGAATTGTGATCAGGATGCGCATCGCGCTCCTCTCACGCCGGCGCAGCGGCCGGCTTGATGCCCTGCAGGGCGACGCTCAAGCGCGGGTAGCGCAACAGTCTGCTCAGCAGGCCATCGAGGAGCACGAGTGGACGCAGCGGGAGCACGAGCACCCACGCCGCCGGTACCCCGAGCCGCCGCGAGAGGCGGCGCATCAGATTCGTCAGCTGCTGGGAGACCACGCCGCTGATGAAACCCTCGTCGGTCACCTCCAGGCCGGCCCCCTCGGCGATTGCCCGCAGCTGCGGTTGTGAATAGCCGTATCTGACATGGGAGCCATCCTCGACGCCGCTGGGGTGAAGCTGCTCGGTGTAGAGCGGCCGGTGTCCGTCGAACGGCGCGGTCAACAACAGGCTGCCCCCCTCCTTCAGCATCCCGACGAGCGATCGCACGAGCCCTTCGTCGTCGGTCAGGTGCTCGATCGTCTCGAAGCAGATGATCTGATCGAAGCTGCCGAGCGACTCGACATGAGTCGCGAGCTCGCGCAGGTCGAGAATCCGGAACTCGACGCCGGCGAGCCCGATCATGTCAGCCCGGCGGCGCGCATCGCCCTGTTCACGCGCGGAGAAGGAGGCGCCGAGGACCTCGTTCCCGACGATCCCCGCGTAGATCGAGAACGAGCCGTTGCCACTGCCAGCATCGAAAGTCCTGAGCGGGCCCCGGCGCAGGTGAGCGCGCAGCCAGAGCCACCTGTCAAGCACGCAGGGGTCTCCGTGAATGAGCAGGGAGCGCCAGCCGAAGACCTTCAGCAGCGTGTCGGACATCGCCGCGAGCATACCCTAAGGACACCGCTCGCGAACCCGCCCGCAGGGGCTCTCTCGCCCGCCGGCGCGGGTTGTGAGAGCCACCTCAAGGTATCGTGGCGCCGCGTGGACGAGACTCTTTCCAGGCCGCAGCCGCCGCCGAGGACGGTGCTCAGCCATGACTACCTGCTGGTCATGCGCGGCGCCGAGCGGACGTTCGCGGCGATGGCCGAGCAATATCCCGCCGCGCCGATCTTCACCCTCCTCTACGACGAGGCGGGCACCGGCGGGCGCTTCGCCGGTCGCAACATCACCACCTCGGCGCTGCAGCATCTGCCTGTCAGCCAGGGCAACTTCCGGCGGCTGCTGCCGCTCTATCCGCTCGCCGTCGAACGCCTGCGCCCTCCTGCCTGCGAGGTCGTCCTCAGCAGCAGCAGCGCGTTCGCCCATGGTGTTCACATCCCCACAGGCGCCGTTCACATCTGCTACTGCCACGCACCGTTCCGCTACGCGTGGTACGAGCAGGCACGCGCGCTCGCCGAGGTCCCGCGGGCGCTGCGCCCGGCGATGCGCGGGCTGCTCGCGGGAATGAGACGGTGGGACGTCGCCGCCAGCAGGCGCGTCGATTCATACATAGCCAACTCGGAATTGACACGCGAGCGCATACGTCGCTTCTATGGGCGCGAGGCGACGATCATCCACCCTCCGGTCGAGACCCACAGATTCACCTGCGGTGAGCTTGGCGATCGCCTGCTCGTCGTCTCGGAGCTGGTCGCACACAAGCGCGTGCACATCGCGCTCGAGGCGGCACGCCGCGCGCGCGCGCCGATCAGCATCGTCGGCTCGGGCCCCGACTTCGAGGCGCTTCGCCTCGCCTATCCGGAGGCCGAATTCCTGGCACGCGTCAGCGACGAGGACCTCGTCGAGCTGTACGCCCGCGCGCGCGGCGGTGATCGTCGCGGGCATCGAGGAGTTCGGGATCACCGCGGTCGAGGCACAGGCCGCCGGCCGGCCGGTGATCGCCGCCGCCGCCGGCGGCACGCTCGAGACGGTGCTCGATGGTGAGACCGGGCGGCTCGCGACGCTCGACGACGTCGACTCCTTCGCCGCCGCGATCAGGGGCATCGACGCGCTCGATTTCAGCAGCGAGCGCGCAATCGAGAACGCAGCGCGCTTCTCGGTCGCCGAATTTCAGCGGCGTCTGGCGGCGCACGTCGAGCAGGTTCTGCACGCTGGAGCGCCGCGCCGAACCGGATAGGGTCCACGCCGTGTCGAGCCGATCGCTGCATATCGCGTGGCTGGGATCCGCACCCGCGGAAGGCGGGGGCGCCCGGGGGTCGTCGCCGACCTGCTCGAAGGACTCACGCGGCGCGGACACCGCATCGACTGCTTTCTGCCGTCGGCCGAGCGCGAGCTCGCGCCGAGGTTCACGGAGCTCGAGAACATCGAGTTCATCTGGGGGACCGCCGAATGGCGGTGGGCCACCTGGTACAACCGCGTCAGCGTGATCGCGTTCGCGACCGGGCTGCTCGCACGAGGCCGCGCCTCGTTGCGGCTGCGCCGCGAGGTCGCGCGCAGGCACAGTCGCGACCCCTACGATCTGATCTTCCAGAACTCGACGATCGAGTCGCTCGCGCGTGCCCGCGGATCTCGCCCGCGAGGTGCCGCTCGTGATCCGCCCCGACACCCACATCGCCGGCGAGCTCAGGCACATGGTCGCCGAGCGCCGGCTCGCGTTCGCCAGCCAGCCGCGCTACGTCTTCTTCACCGCCGGCGCGGTGATGTCGGTGCGGGTGCTCGTGCAGCGGGTCAGGATCAGGCGCGCCAGCCTGCTGATCTGCATCAGTCGCGTGTTCCGCGACCACGTCGTTCACGACTACCGCTTTCCGCGCGAGGCGACGGTCGTGATCCCGAACCCCGTGCGAATCCAGCGCTTCAGCGCGCCGGCGGGTGAGCCCGCCGAGCCGGACACTGCGCCGGCGGGAGCGGCAGCCGCAGCCGCCGGCACGCCCACCGTGCTCGTGCTCGGGCGCGTGTCGGCGCGCAAGGGGGTCGAGGACGTCGTCGCGCTCGCACAGCTGCTGCGCGAACGCGAGGTCGACGTGCGCATCCGCATCGTCGGCGGCCCGAGCCTGTGGTCGGACTACCGCGCGCTGCTCGCCGAGCTGCCCCGCGAGAACGCTGAATACGCCGGGCGCATTCACGCCTCGCAGATCCCCGCCGAGCTCGCCGCGAGCGATGTGCTGCTGCAGGCCAGCCGTCATGAGCCGTTTGCGCTGACGGTCGCGGAGGCGCTCGCCGCGGGCGTGCCGGTCGTGGCGACCAGCGAGGTCGGCGCGATCGAGGACGTCGATCGCGCGGTCGTCGCGGAGGTCAGACCCGGCGACGTCGAGGGAATGGCGAACGCGATCGTCGTGATGCTCCAGCGACTCGAGCAGGACCGGGCGGGAATCGCAGCGGCGGCTCGCGCCGAGGCCGAGCGGCTGTTCGCCCCGGACGTCGTCTGCGGCCAGATATCCGAGGCGCTCGAGCGGCTCCTCGACGGCGTCGGCGGCGGGGGCCGCGCTCGGCGCAGCCGCACGTTGGACGTTTGATCGAGCCGTGCGCCGCCGGTAAAGCTCTCGCGCAGCCCGGCCGATATGTCCGCGAGGGCCAGTTCACCCCGGACGCGCGCCTCGAAACGACACCGGATGCCACTTCTTCTCATAGCCGCCGCCTGGATCGCGATTCTCGCCCTGTTTGTGGCGGTCTGCCAGACGGCCGCCCGCGGCGATCAGCGGCCCGCTCGCGTGCTCAATGCGGGGAGTATTCTCCGGCGCTCGCAACGCCGCCTTGGGAGCACGCCACCGACGCGATCCGTGTCAGGCGGCCGCGCGGCCTGCCGCTGCGCGACGGCGGCCGCACGCGCCGCGAGCAGCTCCTGCACACCGCCCGCTAGCAGCCTGCCCGATCGGCCGAGCGCCGTCGCTACGCCGAGCCGGGCCGCTCCGACCCTGCGCGCTCAGAGGCCGCGACGCCCGAGGACGTGCGGGACGGTGCGAAGCAGGATCTTGACGTCGGTCCACAACGACCAGTTCGCGACATACAGGTAGTCGATCGCGACCATCTCCCTGAGCGGGACCCGCGCCGGGCCGAGGATCTGCCAGGGCCCGGTCATGCCCGGCATCAGCTCCAGGCGCCGGCGGTGCCAGCCCTCGATGCGCCGATCCTCGTCGACGACCAGCGGCCGCGGCCCGACGAGGCTCATCTCGCCGCGCACGATGTTCCACAGCTGCGGCAGCTCGTCGAGCGCGCTCTTGCGCAGCAGGCGCCCGACGCGTGTCACGCGCGGATCCTCGGCGATCTTGAACAGGCCCTCCTTGGCCTCGTTGCGGTGGCGGAGGAGTCCTTCATCGATTCCGCGTCCGGGACCATCGTGCGGAACTTGAGCATGTGGAAGCGCTGGCCGTGACGGCCGACGCGCAGCTGGCGGAAGAACACCGGGCCGCGGCTGTCGAGCTTGATCGCGATCGCGAACACGATCAGCAGCGGCGAGACCGCGAGCAGCCCCAGCGAGGCGCCGAACAGGTCGAAGGCGCGTTTGAACGCCTTCGAGGAACGGGTCAGGTCAAAGCGCCTGACGCCCATCACGGTGACGCCGTGCAGATCGTCGAACTCGACCGATGAGCCGACCACCTCGAGCAGCCGCGGCAGCACGCTGACCCTGACGCCGACCGCCTTCAGCGTGCGCACGAGGTTGAGCATCTCGCCGGCGTCGACGCTGCGCGGCGCGATGATCGCGCGATGGACGTCGAGCGTCTGCGCGAGGTCGCGGATCTCGGCCAGCCGCGGCTCGGAGAACGTGTCCGTCGACCACGGCGCGACCTTGTCGAGGTCGAGATGCGCGACGACGACCGCCTTGACGCCGCCGTGCCGGTCAGCTTCGAGCGGATCGTCTCGGCCGAGAGGTCATCGCCGATGAACAGGCAGCGCTCGGCCGGCGCCAGCCTCAGCGCGATCGCGCGAGCCGCCGCGCGCGCCAGCAGCAGGCCCCCCGGAGCGTCAGCCACAGGAACAGCGCCTCGTGACGGTCGAGTGTGCGATGGTGATCAGCCCGCCGCAGCAGCCAGGTCACGAGCACGCACAGCGTCGCGAGCTGCAGCAGCTTCGGCGCCTCGTCGAGCGTCGTCTTGCGCAGCAGTGTCTCGTCGCGGTCGTAGAGACCGGTGAGCTTCGCGCAGATGACCAGGACCGGCAGCCCCGCGACCGCCGCCCAGGTCAGCTCGAGCGAGCGCGGGGACAGCGCGATCGTCAGCAGGAACGCGCCGAGGATCGCGACGATGTCGCTGACGAGCAGCATGCGGCGGAACAGCGCGTCCCGGCGCATCGACGCGGCGGGGCCGCGAACCTCCGAGATCCCCTGTGCGAGGCCGCCGCGGCGGGTCGCTCGCGCGAGCAGGCCGCGCGACGCCGGCACCGACGCGCCCCACGGTAGGCCCTTCTCGGTCCCGCTTCCAGTCTCGACACTCACGGCGCCTCCCGCCTCCTTGCTCGCCACACGGGTCTCACATAGTGACCCCTACAACCCCAACAAATGTCGAGATCCCGTGACCTCACTGACGCGCCCATCATAAACGGCGCTCCGAGCGAGCGCAAGGGGGGACGCAGAAGTCTCACGCGGGCAGTCAAAAGCTCCGAGAGCATTCGTCTCTGCCGAATTTTCGTTCGACAAGTTCACGGAGGCCTGATCGCGCTGGCGGGCTCCCGGGCCGGCGCCGTCCAAAGTGGGTACGTGCCGCCCGCTGATCCGCAGGGACCACCGAGTCAGACGCTGTCGCCGCGGCGACCCACACGCTGTCTCCGGGACTCCGACGCCCTCGCCCCTGCCCGCACATCGGCGTCGCCGGCCCCCAAGGCACCGCCACCCATGCAGCGAGCGCGCGCCACATCGACGACGGCTGGGCCCCCTCCCCGAGCGGGCCCAGCCGCGGTCACGATCGGCAGCCTTGCCGATCGCGCGACCGCCGGAGATCGGCGGCCGCGCTCAGCCAGCGTCCTACTCGCTGATTTTCGCCACGCCTGCTTCGGCGATCGCCTGAACACTCTTTTTCGGGTTGGTGTTCGTCGGCAGGCCTTCGTAGTCGGTGCCCTTCTTCAGCAGCTTGGCCCCTTCTTTGACCATGAAGCTGAAGTAGTTTTTGACCGTTTCGACCTCACCAGCGGAAGGCCGGATCAGCGGTTCGATCAACGAAAACCCGATCAGTGACAGGTCGTAGGTGAAGCCGCACAGCGGGTAGGCCTTCTGCGTCGTCGCGGCGCTGACTTCGTTCCAGGCTTCTTCGGTTGATTCAGGCGGGAACGCGGCCCCGATGCCGTTGACGTATTCGATCTTCTTGCAGTTGGACGCACCCTCAGCGCCGCCTTTGCCCGGCTTTTCGGGGTCGGCGTACTTCGGCTTCGCCGTCGACAGACCGTTGTTCTGGAGAAACGCCCAGAACTCAGGTCCGCCTTCACCGCGGAACGCCGCGTTTCCGTACGCGTTCGCCATAACGACGTAGCCGATCGAAGCGTCGTTTTCCGCGACTGCGCTCAGCACGCCAGGGTTGCCTTCGCCGCGGACGAGGTTTTCGGTTTCAGCCGGCCAGCTGAGGTTTTTGTTTTCTTCGGCCAGGTTGTTCCAGGTTTTGACGCCATCGACTGCCGACTGGTTGATCTGGAACAGGTACTTCTTGAAGATCGCCGTCGTGCCCGAACCGTCTTTGCGGACGGCGCGGAGGATCGGCGTCGTACCTTCGCAGCCTGCCGGAAGCAGCTTGTCCCCGTCGTCTTTGATTTCGCTCCACTTCGTAATCGTGTGAGCGAAGATGCCTTCAAGCGTCACGTTGTTGAGGACGAGGCGGTCCGGCGCCTTCTTGTCGCTGCTCGTCGCCGAGGTGCATCCTGCCGGCAGGTGCATAACGATCGCCTCGGACGCCTGAAGCGTCGGGATCGACAGCACTACCGCGCCGCCAGCCGCCGTTTCAATCGCTTTTTTCTGCGTCGGGTTGGGCGGCTGGTCCGTGCCGACGTACTCCCAAGTGTTGAATTCGGCCGCGTGGCCGTTGTTGCCCCAGGATTCAAGCCCGGCGCCGCTGCCTACGCCCTTGTATTCGGCTACTTCGCCAGTTTTGCTTTTGGCGTTTTTTTCGTTGAACGCCGGAATGAATACTTTCTGCTGTGCGAATTCCTGGAAAGTTGAGCCGTCGCCCTTGATGGGCAACGGCGCTGCGCTTGCTGCACTAGGCGCCATGAACGCGACGGCCGATGCCGCTGACACGGCACACGCTGAAGCTAGGCGGCGGGCGGAAAATCCCGTCATTAGTGGACTACCTCCATTGGTCTAGCAGTTTCCCATGCTGGGACGAGAGCCCGTTGGCTCCCAGCAGCAGACTGCCAGCCGCCCGAAGGCGCGAAGTTATCAAGCTGTAATACGTCACAACCGCCGAATGTGACAGAAACGTTGCAATCTTGTAAACGCGCCCCGACGGAACTGTCCGTCGCCTCGAGGCGGCCGCGCCGTCCCCCGGAGTGTCGTACCGCTCAGTGCTTCGGCTTGGCGAGCCGCAGCGTCAGCGTCTTCAGCGTCGTCTGGCGCTGTCCTTCGGGATTGTGCGCCAGCACGGTCGCCCGCGCCGCCACCGCGTGCGACTTCGTGAGCAGCTTGCGCCCTGCGCTCGAGAGGTGCAGGGTCAGGGTCTTGCTCGATCCGCCAGCGACGCTGAACGACCCGCTCGCAAGCGTCAGGATCGCCTTTTTCGCCTTCGCCGTGATCGCGCGCGCGATCACCGCCTGCAGCGTGCGCAGCGTGACCGTGCCCGCGCAGGTGGCCGAACCGGGCGGGCAGCTGACTTTGATCGTCAGCACTCCCGCAGCCGTGACCATCACGGAGGACGAGCCCGCGATCACCGCTGTCGGCGACGCTTCCTTGCTGGGCAGGACCTGCGTACTCGGGCCGGTACTCGGGCCCGGGCCCAGCGACGGGGGAGGCGCCGGCGGTGTGATGAGCGGCGCAGTGACGGTCAGCGTGGCGACGCTGCTCAGCTGCGACCCGCCTTCGTTGCTGAAGTTGGCGCGGTACTCGAATCCGCTCTCCGGCAGCGTCGTCGCTTCGATCGTGAGCGTCGGCGAGACCTTGCCAATCAGGGGTTCCCAGCTGCCCGTGGCTCCACCTTCAGTTGAGAATTCCCACTGCACGGTCGGCGCCGGATTGCCGGTCGCAGCCGCGGTGAAGGTGGCCGTCGCGCCGGCGGTGACGCTCGTGCTCGACGGCTGCGCTGTGATTTTCGGGGCAACCGTCGTGACCGTCAGGGTCGCGGCGTTCGATGTCGCTTCTTCGACCCCGTTGGAGTACGTGACCTCGTACTCGTCGCCGCTCTTGAGCTTCGTCGCCGAGACTTCCAGCGTGTTGGAGAACTCGCCTTTGTCTTCTTTGTCGGCTTCAAAGCTCACGCCTTTGTTATGCGACACGCGCCAGCTTGGCGACGGAGTTGGCTTGCCGCCAGCCGCGGCCGTGAACTTCGCGGTCGTCCCGGATGGCACTTCCGTGCTTTCCGGCTGTTTGCTGATTTTGACCGGTTCGCCGGTTTCTTCGACCTTGACGCCCGCGCGCGTGACCGTCAGCGTCGGGGTCTCGAGGTTGTCGGTCTTGACTTCCTCGGTGATCTTGAAGCTGCCGGCGGTGTTGAATTCGTGTTTGAGCGTCGGGTGCTCTAGCTGGTCGGTGCTCTGTTCTTCGGTCACGACTGCTTTCGTCGCTTCGTTTTCGATCTTCCATTTGACCGACAGCGCGTCGCCCTGCTTGATGAAAGAGGTCAGCGACACGTTCGCGCCGACGGCGAGCGGCGGTTCAAGTTCTTTGCCGCTCTCGACGATCGATACCTTCGCCGAGGAGGCCTGCGGGCAGCCTTCGCCGCCTTCGCCGAACTCGATGATCGCGTCTTTGGTCGGGAAGTGGCCTTCGGCCGGTTCCCGCAGGTATTCGGGAACAAGCGCGAAGATCTTGTCTTCCTTGCCCGCGGCGATCTGGATCCGTTCGCCCTCGTTGATCCCCGGCTGCAGCACGCACTTGTCATTGGTGTCGCTCTGCTGCCCGCCGGTCCAGCCGATTGGCTGCAGGGTTTCCGCCGAGCGCACGGAGATCCCGAACAGGCCCTTGGGCGAGCCGCCCGCTTCTTCATTCTGGATCGTCGTGACGCCGTAGAGTGTTTTCCCGTCGGGCGAGACGGCGAGCGTGCCGCCGATGTCTTCACCTTCTTCAGCAAGCTTTTCGAAGTTTGTCTCGGCGCCGCCGGGGCTTGGCAGCGCGGTGCGCGTCGGCGTTCCCGAAGCGGTCGCGGGAAATTCGTCGAGGAAATCCTGCAGCTGGAAGCTACCCGCTTCGGGATCCACGAAATCGTTGGCGAGCAGATGCTCGGAGGTGCCCGACCCCGTTACGACGGGAGATTCGGGCGCCAGGTACTCTTCGCCGCTCTGCGTTTTCAGGACTTGGCCCGGGTCGGCGAAGCGTTCGCCGAGTTCACCGTCTTCCTTGACCCGTTGGGTGACGTAGTGGTCCTTGCCCGGTTCGAAGCTGAGTTCGTCTTCGGCGCAGAGTTCCTCGTGTTTCACTTCCACGCAGCTGTCGGTGTGCGCGAGGATAACCACTTCGTGTGTGTGCTCATCGACGGTGATTCCCTGCGGCTGCAGCAGCGGCACGCCCGGCGTTTCGGAGGTCGGGTCGAGCTGTTCGGGGCCGTCGAGCAGGCCTCCGGTCGTGCCGGGCGCCGGTTCCAGAACTTTGCCGCTGGGCGTCGCCTTGAAGGAGTAGAGCGCAGCCGCAACGTTCTCTTCTTCCTCGGGGAGCGAATGCGCGCCGGGCGCCTGTTCGCGCTGCTCGGTGATCAGGAAGTACAGGCGGCCGGCTTTCGGATCGACCGCGATGCCCTCGATCGACTCTTCGCTTTCGGTGTTCTCCGAGGGCGCCGAGTTGAACGTGAAGTCGGTGTGCGCGAGCGGTTCGCCTTCGGCGGTGAACTCTTGCAGACGCAGGTAGCGGGTAAGTTCTTCCTTCGTGTTTTCGGTCGAGATCTTGTATTCTTCGAGCACATAGACGTCGTTTGTTTCCGGTTCGACGCCGAGCACGTGCCACGGGCGGAAGTCGAAGGCCGTCGGGACTTTCGGGTCGCGGATCGACGGCGTGAGTTTGCCGACTTCACCTTCCTGGCTGCCGTTCAACCCCGGGGCTCCGAAACGTTTGATCTCGCCAAACGACGCGTGAGCCACGCCAGCGGTCGCAAACAGGAGGCTCAGCGCCAGTCCGGCGAGCAGCAGCGCGCTCCTGTGGTTGAAACGTAGGTGGGTCATCGGGCTCCGATCTCGGGGGTACTGAGCGGGGGTACTGAGGCGGGACGCCGCTTGCCGTCCGGACACATGAACACTCGGCGCGCGGCGCGAGGCCGCGAGAGCATGATCGCGCCGCCGCGTCGGCGCGATGTTGCCGAACTGTGAAAGGGACTCGCGGCACCTCAACGGCGGCGGTGCGTCTGCTGCATATTGCGCTGCGCGCGGCTCGAGCTGATCGTCGCCGGTGCCACGCTAAGCTCGCGGCGGCCCGTGCGCGGGCGGCGACGGACCCCGCTCGCACCCGCAAACGCGGCGAGCACGATCAGGCCGAGCAGATACACGGGCGGGGGCTCGCGTTCGGGCGCGCGGTAGGCGACCGCCTGGTTGCTGACCGACTCGGTTGCTTCCTCCTGCTCCTCTTCTTTCTGTGCAGCCTCGACCGGCGAGGTGACAGCCGAGGTGCCGCTCGGCGGTGTCGGGTTGGCCGGGGCCGGCAGCGGCGGCGGGACGAACGGGATCGCCAGGAACGTGTTCGCCGGCTGCAGGAAGAACGGGGTAGGCAGCGTCGGCACGCGTACCGGGCGGGGCGGGGCGGGGGCTGCGGCCGGCGGCGGCGGCACCGGGAGCAGCGGCGGCGCCGCGGCGGGCGTCGCGGCGGGCACCGGCGCGGGTGGCGGCGGCGCCGGCGCGGGCACCTCCTGCGAGCGGGACACACGCGGCTTTGCGGCCGTCGTACCGCACGGCTGGCGCACGCTGCCTTCCTGCACCGTGACGTTCACCGAGGCCGCATAGCCGCCGGTGCTGATCGTGATCGTCGTGGGGCCGGGGTTCAGAGCGCAGAACAGGCCAGACGCCGACGGATACGGCGCCCCGCCGCTGAGCGTCGCCGGCGTTGCGCCTCCTTCGAATTCGGGCTGTCCGGTCTTGGCGTTGTACTTGACGGCGTTTTCCTGCGCCGAGTGCAATTCGGGCTTGACGAAGCGCCCGATCGTTTCGTCGGAGGAGGTGAACGAGTACTCCGGGAGGATGCCCTCGGCGCAATCGGCGCCTACGCAGTCGGCGGGGATCGGCGTGAACACATAGGAGAGGTTTTCGCTTTCGCTCTCGCCGCTCGCCTCGTTGCCCGCGCGGGGCCTGCGCGCGAGCGCCGCGAAGCTCGCCGTCCTGCTGCGCTGGAGCAGCGTTCCCTGACGCGCTTCTAGGGACAGATCGCCGGCGCCGATGTTCGGGATCAGCTCGACGCTGACGCGCGCGTTCGGGCGCCCCGCTTCCGAGCGCGCCGCGCCCGAGAACTGTCCGACCTGCCCCAGCAGGAAGCCGCTCGCGCCGATGAATTCCGGCAGTTCGGCGGTTTGGAAGCTGACGTAGCCGAGCGTCCCCGAGCCGTATGCCGGGATCGCCGAGACCCCACCGGGCAGCGTCGGGTCGGGCAGCAGCAGCCTGATGTTCTGTTCGGGCGCGTAGAAGAAGTACGCCGAGGCTTTGCCCGCGACCAGTGCGGCGACGACCGCGGCGGCGTTGCCTTCATTGTGGGCGTACTGCGCGTTGAGGTCCGCGTTGCCGACCACGATCGCCGGTTCCCCGGCCCCGCCCGCCGCCGCCAGCTCTCCGCTCAACCATTCCAGCTGCCCGGCTTCGACGGCGCTGCTGTCGTCGAGCATGATCACACGGACGTTTTCGCCGGCCTGGGCGCCTCGTGCCGAGAACGCGTAGCGGGCCGGTTCGCCGGCCGCGCACCCGGTCGGGAAGAACTGCGGCAGGGTGGCCTTGAACAGGCACTCTTCTCCGTGCACGCGGTCGGTCGCCGAGGCAGCCGGAAAGATGTGCATTTCACCGCCCGAGCGAGCCGCATACGCTTCACCGTCAACGCGCAGTTCGGCGTAGCGCGCGAACTCTTCGGCATATGGCACTTCGAGCGTCGCTTTGACGAGCGTCGCGCCGGTCGTGAGGCGCGGGCCGGTGTAGAGGAAGTCCTCCGCTCCCGCCCGCGCTGCCTGTTCGAGCGCCGTGCTCAGCCACGTGTCGGGTCCGATGTCTGCCCGCGCCCGCGCGGCACACGGCGCGCCGCACTGCGCGCCGCCGCCGATCGCGAAGGCGGCCGTGTCAGCTTCGCGCGGCACCGAGGCAAGCGACTGCCCGAGCGCCGGCGCGGTTTCGGGGGCCGGGTACGCGTAGCGCGCGATGTCCGCGGTTTCGAACGCGGAGCCCGATTCCCCCTTCGGGAAGCCACCGACGGCCCAGCCCGCTTCGCCGGCAGGCCCGATCTCGACCGCCCACGTCGGGTCGGGCTCGTAGCCCTTGTCGTAGAGCTTGTAGCTCCCCTGCGGGGGCCCCGCTTCGTCGTGGTCGTGTTCCTGTTCGCTCCAGCCGTTGGCGGTCTGGCGGAGGAGGAACGCCGGCGCGCTCGGCAGCGGATAGGGCCTGACCAGCGCTGGCGGGAAGCCGGCCGGCGCCGGCGTCTGTTCGTCGAAATGCGCCGTGTCGGGGATGTTTCCGGAGCCGATCACGCGCAGCGCGCCGCCTTCGCGAAACAGCGCGAGCGCGCCGGGAGCGCTGAAGCCGGGGTAGGGCTCGGCGGTAGATTCCCAGAGCTGTCCGGGGCCGTTGCGCTCGAGCACGCGGGGGACGCCCAGGCCGCTCTCGGTCGACAGCGCGGCGCCGCCGTCGGGCAGGCCGGCCACCGCCCAGGGAATGTTGTTGGCTTCACCCGCCAGCGCGCTCGCCGCCGCCGCGTCGACTGTCCAGCCGCTGCCGGCGTCGACGAGCAGGCCGCCGGTGTAGCTGAACACGCTGCTCGTCCCGTTGAAGCTGAAGTGCGGCACGCGAAAGGCGACGATCGCTTCTGAGCCGGCGAACGCGATCGAGGTGAAACTCGCGCCGGCGACTTCGGCCGGCAGACACGGCTGCGCGACGCCTTCCCCGCAGGTCCGTTCCTGCGTCCACGTCTTGCCGTAGCGGAGCAGCACCCCACCCTGCCCGACGGCGTAGCCGCGGCTGGGGTTGGCCGGGTCGAAGGCGATGCCGAGCAGGTCGCCGCGGAAATTCACCGGTGTCGCCGGGTCTTTTTCCCACAGCCCGGTCTCGCCGCGCCAGAGCCACATCTGCCCGGCGGTGCCGACGGCATAGGCGCGCGCCGGTCGCGGCCAGGCGACCGCGCGCAGCTGCGGGGTCTGACGAACGCCGGCGACGTCGAGCAGGCTTTCCGGCTCCCAGCCGGCTCCCGGCACGAAACGAGCGACCTCGCCGGCTTCGCCGACGGCCAGCGCCTCGCTCGTCAACGCGCCAACCGGCGCGCCGGGTTGCGGCACGATCGCGAGCAACGGATGGCGGAAGGGCGTCGGATAGGTCTCCAGCTGGTTCGCTTGCGGGCGCATCGTCAGGTGGACCGGCAGCGACGCGCTCCCCAGCCAGCCCTCGTGATCACTCGAGAACGCCGCGCCGTGACTCGCTCCTACGTCGACCGTCGCGGATGATCCGAGCGCGAGGACGCGCGCGAATTCTTCCCCTTCGAGCCTCAGCGACACGCCTTCGCCGAGCCCGGTGATCACGCGCTCACCGAACGGCGTCGAGGGGTCGGCCCAGGCGAAGCTGCGGTAGGCGCGTGTCGGCAGCGATTCGCTCAGCGTATGAGTGCACGAGTCTTCCGATGACGGTTCGGCGCACCAGCTCGCCGCGACCGTTCCGGCTGCCGCGCCTTCAGGCTTGAGGAACATCGTGATCGGGGTCAGCGTGTCCGCACGATCGCCGTCGATCCAGACGCCCTGCGAGGTCACGGTCAGGCCGGCGTTCCCCGGCTCGACCAGGGCCGTGCTGCCGCTCTTCACCGGAACCTGCAGCGGCGCGCCGGGTTCGCCGCCGTCGGGCGCAACCGGCTGCCATGCATATGCCCCACCGCTTTCGATGCGGCGAAACAGGCCGATCGCTTCGGAGCCCGTCTGCAGGCGCGCGAGCAGCCAGGCGTCGGTCGGGGAGCTGGCGGCGATCGCGAGCACCTGAAAGCCACCGGCGGATTTGCTCGCCGCCGGGATTTCGATCGGCTCAGAGGTCCATTCCTGTGTGCCTGCGCTCCAGTGCAGGACGCTCGTTTCACTGCTCGCCCCGACCGGGGCCACGAGCGCGCCGGTGGAGCCCGAGCCTTCTTCCAGCGCGGCGAGCAACGGCGCGCGGCGGCCGCTGGCGTCGTACAGGCGCTCGTGCGCTTCGAGCACGGGCGAGCCCGCGGTCGCGGTGAACGGCTGCCCCGGCTTGCGCACGAGCAGGGTCTGCTTGAGTTCCCCGCCCACCGGCGCTTCGCCGAGCAGCGCGCCGCTGCCGTCGGGGTCGATCGCTCCGGCAAGCGGGCTTTCGGCCGGCTTGAAGCCGCTCAGCGGTTCACCTCCTGCGCCGAGGATCTGCGGGGCGATCGTCCAGCCGGTTTCGGCCGTGTAGCGCACGATCGCAAAGCTCGCCTCGCTCTGGGCACCCACCTTGCCGATTCCCCAGGTCTCCGCCGGCGCCTCGCCCGGAGACGAGCCGAGCATCACGACTTCGTGCGCCGGCAGGGACGCATCGGATTGGGGTGTGACTTCCCCGGCTCGCGGTTCTGCGAGCGCGCGCGCTGGCCCGCCGGCCGCCGTGACGCCGCTCAGCGGCAGTGTTGCGAGGAGACCGAGCAGGGCGATCGCTGCGCAGCGCCCGCCGACGCGTGCGCTCACGGCCACAGCCCCGACTGCTTCTCAGCGATTGTACTCGGGAAGCGTAGCGACGTGGTCACCGTCGTCTCGTTGCTCTTGTTCAGCGTGGTCGTCGGCAGGGGCGCGAGCGCGTGGCTCTCCAACTGCAGCTTCGTCGGCCAGCGCTTGGGGTTCAGCGAAAGCCTGAGGCTGCGATTGCCCGCCGCCAGTGTCCGCATCGGAGTCGAGGCCACGAGCTGGCGCTTGCGTCTCGCGATCAGCTTCATGCGCGCCTTGACCGCGAGATGGAAGCGCAGTTCAAAGATGTGCCCGTCGAGCAGGCGGCTATGGACGTTGGACAGCAGCGGCAGCGTCACACGCGCTTCCTGAGGGCGCGAGATTTCTTCAGGTTTCGCCGCCAGCGCGGGCAGTTCACCGAGCCCCGAGTCGTCGGGCGGCAGCGTGTCGGGGGTCTCGACGGGCAGCCCCAGATCGTGCGGCCGTTCGCTGATCAGCGTTTCGAAGGCCGGATCGTGGTCCTGATCGGCGCCGTCCGCCTGTTCGGCCTGTTCCTGCGGCGTGGCGAGGTGGAACAGCCATCCGTGCGTCGTCGCCATCCAGCAGTCGTGCGCTCCCGGGCAGGTGATCGTGAAGGCGGCCCCCTTCGGGCCGATTCCCGATTCGGCGCTCGGAAGGCTCTGTTCGTCTTCGGCGGAGATCGTGCCGTCGGCAGCCACGCGCGCGACGCGTGCGAAGGCGCTCGCCGACGGTTCTTCGTCGAGTTCGCTGATCGCCGCGTCGTAGTCTTCGGGAGTGTCGAGACCGAGCCACGCCTGATCGGTGCCCGGCTCGGCCGCGATCGACGTCGGCGTCATACCGGGGAATGGTTCGGCGCCCGCCGAGGCGGTGTGTTTGGGGCCGAGCACCTGCTGCCAGCCTCCGCC
Organism: uncultured Solirubrobacteraceae bacterium; assembly: GCA_963827105.1. GTDB lineage: Bacteria > Actinomycetota > Thermoleophilia > Solirubrobacterales > Solirubrobacteraceae > Palsa-744. Next base: position 376,915 of record CAWHAB010000012.1, read on the forward strand.
GGCGTCGCGCACGACCGTCAGCTGTCCCGGCTGGGACCCTTCCGGCGTCGCCTGCGGGCCGGCCGCGCCCCAGAGAAGTTCTTCACCGGCCGACAGGTGCAGGAAGTCGAGAGCTGCGGGGAACTCTTCGGGCTCGTAGAGCGGCAGTTCGGTGACCGCTTCGAACGTCGGTTCGGTGCCGGCGGGGTTGATCGCGTGCAGAGCCACCGGTTCCGCCCCGGTTTCGACGCGGTCTTTTTCGCTGATGCGTACGCCCGCATACAGCCGGCCTTCGAATCTCTGCATGCTCTCGACCGCATACCCTTCCAGCGGATACGGCACCTCGGTCAGCGTTTCGCCATTCCAGTGCAGCTGGAACGAACCCGCCTGAGCGCTGCCGCGGGGCAGAGGGTTGCCCGCGAACCAACAGTCGCTGGGGGTGAAGCACGCGCCCGCGTTCATCGCCTGGTAGGAGTCTGCTTCGAACGCGGGGAAGGCGAACGATTCCATCACACGCAGCGGTTCGCCGGCGTGTCCGGGATTCGAGAAGCGGCAGAGCGTGTTGTCGCGCGTCGGCGGCAGTTCGCCGCGAGCATTCGCCGCCTGCCCTGGGCGCCCGTCTGAGATCGTCCAGAATTCTTCCGGTCCGGCCCAGACGATGCGCCCGTCGCTTGCGCCGCAGACACTCGCAAGCTCGTGCCAGGCAACCCCGTTGTACTCCCACACGCCCGCTGGGATCGTCGGCGGGTTGCCGGAGGTGATCAGCGCGCCGCGGTTGCTCATCCCCGGCGCGAACTCGATGTCGCCGACGCGCCCGAGCCCGATCGGGGCCGGGGCTTCCGGGACGCCCGGCGGCGGCGGCGGCGGCGCGGGCTGCTCGAGTTGCCACGAGGCGCTGCCGTCGTCTTCGAGGCCCTGGGCGAGCGCGCCGGCGCTGGGCGCACAGCACACGAGCGCAAGCGCGATAGCGAACGCAAGCAGCACGCGGCGAGCGCTCATCGTCGGCCCCTCTTGCGGCGGCGTCCCGCCGCATGGGAGTGCGAGGCCTTGGCCGTGATCGTGCGCCGGAAGCGCACTGGCACGAGCGCGTGCAGCGCCGGGTGTCCCGGCGAGGTGAAGGTCACTCGCACGCTCCCTGATAGTCCGCCGCCGCCGGCGAGCGCCCGGTAGAGCGGCCGCAGCGTGAGCGTCACCGCGACAAGGCCGTTCTCACCGTTGCCGACGGCTGCGCGGGCTGCCGCGACGGTGCGGCGCGCGACCGTCACGGTCGCGCGGCGGGCACGGCGCAGCCGCGACCCCCGGGCAGTGGTCGTGATCCGCACGGCGCTGCTCGCGCTCGCCGCGAGCGACCCGGTCGCGGGAACCTCGACGTCGAGCAGGACCGCCCCGTCGGCGAGGGACCTCGCGCGTACTCCGAGCCGCCAGGGCGGTGTGATCGCAGGGCCGGGCGGCGGACTGGAGATGTACTGCGGGACTTCTGCGAACGTCGGCTCGACGCGGTGCACGACGAACGCGTCGGGGGCGTCGTTGCCGTCTCCGAACACGAGGTTGTTCGCGGTCGAAGCGAATGCCAGCGTGTTGCCGTCCGCCGAGAAGGATGGAGCGTAGGCGCCCTGTTCAGCGCTATAGGGGTCGACGCCGGGCCGTTCGGCGATCGGCAGCTCTTCGCTGCGGTGTTCTTCCCCTTCGAAGCCATGGGTGATGCGCGTCAGCGTGTCGTTGGCGAGGTCCGCGTCGAACAGCTCGATCATTCCGGGTGCCGCCGCCGGCGCACTGACGTAGGCCGGCGAGCTCAGCGGGAACTGCGTGCGCAGCGTCGTGAAGGCAACCTGGGTGCCGTCGGCGGAGACCGTGTAGTCGAGGACCTTCGCCGATTTTTCGAGCAGTTCCTGGCTGCTGCCGCCGCCGCCGATCGCCGTCAGCCGCCGCAATGCCTGCACCCGCGTGAGGCCGGCGGCCATGTCCACCACGTACAGATCGTCGGTGTCTTCAGCGCCCGCGAACTGCACTTCGCCGCTGGCCAGTTCGCGCGCGCCGGTGAGGAACGCGACAAGCGCCCCGTTGGCGCTCAGCTGCGGCACGAAGTCCGCGCGCACTTTCGTGCCCCACAGGCCTTCGGCAAGTTCGCGGTAGTGTTCGAACGGTCCCGCGCAGGGGTCGAGCAGTGACGGCACGCTTTCGCCCTCTACGGCCGCCGGGCAGAGCGGAGCGAGCGGATCGGAGCCTCCGGTGATGCGCCGGATCGGCGCGGCGGGACCTTCTGCGATGCGGCGCCACAGCGGTTCGGCGGTGCTCGGCGCCTCAACCGCCTGTTCACCCGGCAGCAGCTCGGTCTGCTCGCCGAGATCCTGACCCATCCACGCCACCGTCGATCCGTCGGCGCTGATCGAGGCGCCCACCCAAGCGTTCTGACCGTCGTCGGGAACGCCCGGCTTGGGTTGGAATTCGCGAAAGCTCGGTGTGTTTGCGCCACCCGGAAAGGCTGCGCCGTATGGGCGCGCGGAGCCTTCGACTCTGGGCTGGACAGGGAGATCTTCACCATTGGCCGGCCGCTCGGCCGACGCGTTGTATTCGGCGCTGACGAGCATCGTCCGTTCTGCGGGAATGTCACGCACGAGCACCTCGAGCGGCGGCGTCCGTTCGCCGCCCCCGAGCAGGTTCGATTCTGCAGTCGTCTCGAACACAACCTGCTGGCCATCCGCGCTGATCGCAGAGCGCGCGCTCGCGATCGATCCGTATTCGCCTTCTTCGCCGACGCCGCCAAAGGAATATTCGGCCGCTTCGTCTGAGCCGTCGACCGCGGAGACGAGGATGAACGCCGGTTCTCCTTCGGCGGGAGCCATGTCGCGGACATAGACATCGGGCGAGCTGTTGGCGTCCTCGGGCACGAGCCGTTCGGTCGTCGTGAAGCTCACGAAGCGCCCGTCGGCGCTGATCGACGGCAGCGTCGCATCGCCCGGCGCCACCTGTTCGACAGCGCCGGTCACCAGGTCGCGCCGCCAGATCCCGCGTACGCCGGCGAACGACCCGACAAACGCGACGTAGCGGCCGTCGGCGGAGATCACCGGGAACAGAGCTTCGTCCGCCTGCTCGTGCGGCCCTCCTGGGATCGCGCTCGTGGAGGCGAGTTCGATCGCCGAGAACACATCTGCGTTGGCCGCCGCCGAGCCGAACGCCGTGGGCAGCGACAGCAGCAGGCACAACGTGAGCGCTCGCAGCGATCTCATCGCACGCTCACCAGCTCTCGCACCACACCGCTGTTGCCGACCCTGTCGCGAACGTGGACGGTCACCCGGTAGATGCCCGGGCGGGCGTATACATGCGCGAAGCGCTTGCGCCCACGCGCGCTGTGGCCATCGCCGAAGCTGACGCTGATCGCAGAGACTGCGACGCCGGAGTACGGATCGCTGACGCCTACCGTCACGACCCGGCGCGCCGTGGAGATCCTGACGCTCGGAATCCCTCCGTCGATATCCAGGTGGCTCGGAGCGCTCAGCGTCGATGCCCCGTCGATGTCAGTCGCGAGCAGTGCCAGCTCGTGTACCCCGCTGGCGAGACGGCGGGAGTCCAGCCGCAGCGAGCTCGCGCCGGTCGGCACCGGCAGCTCACGGCCGTCAAGGACGACGTGGTAGGTCAACGGGCCGTCCGCGCTGAGCGCGGGCGCCCAGGTGACGAGCGCCGCCGAGGGCTTTATCCAGCCCTTCGGCGAGCTGAGGATCACCTGCGCCGGCGGCGCGGTCGCCTCCGCGGCGACGATCGCGGCGTTGCCGAGCGAGCCCTGCTGGAAGGCGATCAGCCCATCGCCAAGCCCGGAGCGGCCGACAGCAAGTTCGCCGATCGGTCCGCCCGCGCCGCCGCCGACAAGTGCGGTCTGTACCGAGCCGTCGGGAAAGTCCTCACGCACCGCGACAGCCGGTATGCCGCCGGGCTCGCTGCTCCCCCACGCCGAGACGCCGCCGCCGGCCGGGCCCATGACGCTCGCGGCGGGCTCTTCGGGCCCCGTGAACGGTGGCCCCAATGCGAGCGTTCCTGTCAGCCCTTTGTCGTTGCCCTCGACCACTCGCGGCGAGCCGTTCGCGTCGTACAGCAGGCGCGGTTCGCGGTGTTCGTCGATGTCGATGCTCGGCGGCCCGATCTTCGCCGCCGCGCCACCCGGCACCGATCGGTCCGCGACGATCGCGCCGGCGAACTCCGAGCCGCCTTCCGATTCGCCGTCGGGAAGCGTGTTGATGAAGATCCGTGGCCCCGACAACGGTGATCCCGGGCCCGCCGATTGTCGATAGGCAACGTCCGCCTGTCCGAGCAGTGTCATGCTGACGCTCGGCGCGTCGGCTTCGCCGTTGATCGGAGCGCCCGCGAGGCTCGTCGCGGAGACGGGCAGGACATAGTCGAGGTTCGCCCCGAACAGCCGGCGCGCCCAGATCCGCGCGACCCCATCGATTTCCGGCTCCTGCCATACGACGACCGCGTTGCCGGTCGGCGCGATCGCGACCTGCGGGGCGTTCGTCGGGGTCGGCGGCCGCATCGACAGCCCGGGGTCGCGGTTGATCGCCCCGAGGCCGAGCCAGCGCTCGCCCTGGTAGTGGGCTACGCGGACTTCCTCATCGACGTCGCCGGGGTGCAGTAGCGGCAGTTTGCCGGCGGAGTTGATGACGCGGTAGACGACGTCGGCCTGGTCGGTCGAGCTCATCGCGATATCGGGGCTCGTGCCGGTGGCATCACCGATGTCGGGATCGACGATCACCGCTTCGCCGAATTCCGATGCTCCGGGGTCGAGCGTCGCGCCGAGCAGCTCATCGACGGGGCGTTCTGCGCCTTCTTCTTTTTCGGTCGCGAACGGCGTCGCCCAGACGACCACGAGCTGACCGTCGTCGGAGGCGCCGATACGCGGCCAGCTGGCCGCGAACGGCTCACCCCGATCGACCTGAATCGGCGCCAGCCAATGGCCTTCAACGAACCGAGCCACAAACACGTGGGCGACGCCCCGACGCGCTTAAGGTACACGACGCCGCCAGAGCCGTCTTCGGCCATCGCGACACCGCCAAAGCCGACGATTTCCGGACTCGGGCCGTCGAGCGTGACCGCCGGCAGGATCACGGCCGCGGCCGGCCGCGCGATGGCACGCAGCGTCCCTGCCAGCAGCGCAAGCGTGAGTGCGAAGCGGCCCGCAGTCGCAGCGCGCGCGCCCGACCGACGCCTGCGCGCTCGGCGGCCATGCCGGGCCCGCGCTCAGCTTTCGGGTTTGTTGATCGCGCCGGGCGTGAGGTCAAATGCACAGCGGAAGTTCTCGGCCGCTGTCACCGGCTCGCTGCCGGCGAAGCCGCCCTCGTTCGAGTTGTCGAAGACAGTCACGTACTGGAGCGATTCCGGGCAGCGGGTTCGCCGCCAGCGGCAACGGGTTTGCCTGCCCCTGCCGCGGATTGCCGGTCGCGCCTTCGCTGACGCCCTCGGAGCCTGCCGACGCGGAGCCGGCTTCGGTGGTGACCAGCGAGGAGCTCATCTCGCGTTCGTCTTTCAGGCCGCGGCTAGGGTCCTGGTTGATCGTCGCGGTCAGCGGCGAGTCGTGGATCGTCGACTCGAGCTTGACCCGTTCAGCCGCGCCGACCAGTTCGGCCGCCGACGGCAGCCATCCGCCTTCGGCCTCGCACGCTTTGCTGGCCCAGATGAAGTTGTTCTTGCCGGCGTCGGCCTTGCTCAGCGGGTACGGCGCGGCGTCCAGGCACCACGTGCCGATGTCGACCGTCGCCGGCGGGCAGGTGCCGGCCAGTTCCGTCGCCGTCTTGCCGCCGACGCGGGCTCGCGTTGCTCACCGTCGGAATCGCCGAACGGCGGGAATTTGCGGTTCTTGCCGAGCACGAGGATGCCGCCTGCGTAGGGCTTGCTGCTGACGGGGTGACCATCGAACGCGCTGATCACGGCATGGCGGGCGGCGTCGGCGAGGCCCGTGCTCGAGAAGATCAGCGCGATCAGCGCGATCACCATCGCCGGCGAGGGCAGGAGCTGGCGAAGACGCGTCCTCACGGTGCCTGTTTGGGGTCGCGCGTCGTGAACGCGTGGAGGCGCTGCGCGCTTGACGTCCTGCAGCTCATCGACGGAGATCTCCTCGATCGTCGAGAGCACGGCGTCGAGCGCGACGCCGGAGAGCGTCTCGTGCTCGAGCAACGCGCTCGCGGTCTCCTCGACCGTGCTCCAGTTGCGATCGAGCACGATCGCCGCGCGCGCCTCGGCGTCGCCGACGAGGCGCTCGACCTCGTTGTCGATCACGTTGAGCGTCTCCGGGCCGACCGAGCCGAGGTCCTGCAGCGAGGCGCCGAGGAAGACCTCGCCGCTCTTCTCGCCGATCGTCACGAGCCCGAGCGCCTCGGACATGCCGAACGAGGTGACCATGCTGCGAGCGAGCGCGGTCGCAGCATGGAGGTCGTCGTGGACGCTCGTCGAGGTGTAGCCGAACGCGATCCGCTCGCCCGCCAGCCCGGCGGTGATCACGATCAGCTGGCTCTGCAGGTCGGGCTTGGTCATGATCGTCTGGTCGCGGTCGGAGAGCATGTGCGCGGCCGTGCCGAGCTGGCGCCCGCGCGCGACGATCGAGAGCTTGCGCGTCGAGGTCGCATGCCCGAGCGCCTCCGTCACGACCGCGTGTGAGGCCTCGTGGATCGCGATCAGCCAGCGCTCCTGTTCGGTCAGGATGTGGCGCTTGGCCGGGCCGGCGACGACGCGGTCGATCGCCTCCTCCAAGCGTCGCCTGGTCGATCTGCGCGCGGCCGTCGCGGACGCTGAGCAGTGCCGCCTCGTTGATGACGTTCGCGAGCTCGGCGCCGCTGAAGCCCGGGGTCTGGCGCGCGACCTCATCGAGCGAGGCGTCCGGCGCCAGCGGCCGCTTGTTGCCGTGCAGGCGCAGGATCTCCAGGCGCCCGTGCACGTCGGGGACGTCGACGACAACCTGGCGGTCGAAGCGCCCGGGGCGCAGCAGCGCGGGATCGAGGATGTCGGGGCGGTTCGTCGCGCCCATCACGACCAGCCCGCCGTCGCCGCGCGAACCCGTCCATCTCCACGAGGATCTGGTTGAGCGTCTGCTCGCGCTCGTCGTTGCCCTGGCCGATGCCGGCGCCGCGCTTGCGCCCGGCGGCATCGAGCTCGTCGATGAAGATGATCGCCGGCGAGACCTTGCGCGCCTTGCGGAACAGATCGCGCACGCGCGCCGCGCCGACGCCCACGAGCGACTCGACGAAGTCCGAGCCGGACACCGAGAAGAAGGCCGCGTCGGCTTCGCCCGCGACCGCCTTTGCGAGCAGCGTCTTGCCCGTGCCGGGAGGGCCGACGAGCAGCACGCCCTTGGGCGCCGCCGCGCCGACGTCCAGATACTTGCTCGGATCGGCCAGGTAGTCGCGGATCTCGCGAAGCTCGGCCAGCGCCTCGCCCGCCCCCGCGACGTCCGCGAACGTGATCCGATCCGTGCGTGCCCTTGCCCTCTTGCGAGCCCTTGCCGGCGAATGCGAGAAGCCGGCAATCCCGCCGGCGGCGCTTTCGCCGCCGGCGCGCATGAACAGCGAGAACAGGCAGACGAGCAGCAGGATCGGGATCAGGAACTGGACGATGATCGTCCTCGTCTCCTTGCCCGCCTGCTGATTCACCGCGACCGTCGCGCCGCTCGCAGACAGTTCGCGCAGCAGCTGCTGCGTCAACGCGCCCGATGCCGGGTAGGCCGTCCACAGCTCGCGCTGGCGACGCCCGTCGGCGCCGCCAGTTCCACGTTGTTTTTGCCGCCGCTCGTCGCGACGATCCCACCGGACGGCGTCAGCGCCGGCGGCCGTCGTCGTCGTCGTGACCTCGACGCGATTGTCGTGGTCGAGCAGCGAGCGCGTTCGCGAGCTGCTGGTGCTTGGCAAGCGTCTGCACCGTGCTCAGCGGCACCTGCATGCCCGAGCTGCTCGGCTTGATCGACCCGAGCAGCGCGGCGAACGTGATCGCGAGCCCGATCGACGCGAGCAGCAGGAACAGCGCAAGCGGGTCTTTGAACAGCCGCTCGACGCGCACCCGACGCGAAGTCGCCGAGCAGCCACCAGCACCGGGTTGCGGCGGTGCGCAAGCCCGAGCGGACCGCTGCGCGCTCTTCTCGGGCTGCCGGCGCCGTTCGTCGAAGCGCCGTTGCTGGGCGGCGGCTCGGGTGGGCCTGGGGTCGTCGGTCATGGTCGCGGTTCGCCTTTCGGTCGCGGTGTGCGTCGCAGGCGGCGCAGCTCGCCTTGGCGTCGAGGCCGATGAGCGGAATGAGGCGAGCCGGCACCGGCTCGGCATGGCTCCGTGCAGCCCAACGAGGCACAGCGCCGATCGGACAGGCGCCAGCTTCACACGAGCCGCGGCAAAAAGCAAGGCGTTCACAAAAACGACACATAGCTCGCGCGCAGGCCTCGTTCACAGAAAACAGAAACATGGACATCGCTCGCGCGCGTTGGCGGGCGTTCACAAAAACGAAACATCGACCGCGGGCGCGAGCGACAGTCTTCCTCGCGGGGTGGCGTGCAAGTGCGTCGCACACCGCATCGATTCGCACCTCGACCGGTTCCCTCGACCACAGCGTCTGCTGACGTCGACCCGCAATTCCACCAACGTAAAGGAGCATGAATCGTGCGCGCCCACCGCACCCTCGTCGTTTCCCTGATTCTCGCACTTGCCCTCGCCGTGCCGGCGGCCGCGGCCGCTCGGCGCCTGATCATCGGGGGCTCGACCTCGGTCCTCCCGCTCGCCCAGAAACTCGCCAGCCGCCTACCACAGGGCCTATCCGAAGATCCCCGCGCCCGAGGTCGAGGGCGGACAATCCGACATCGGCATCGACGGCGCCTCGACAGGGCGCTTCGACATCGGCGACTCCTCGCGTGATCCGCTCGAAACCGATCCGCACGACCTCGTCTTCACCAAGATCGCGCGCGACGGCGTGTGCGTGATCACCAACACCTCCAACCCGATCTCGAACCTCTCCCAGGAAAGCGTCGAAGGCATCTTCACGGGTCGCATCCGCGACTGGAGCGAAGTCCCCGGCGCCGCCATCTCGCGGGCCGATCGACCTGTTCGACCGCGATGGCGCGTCCGGGACCCAGGACGCCTTCCAGCACATCTTCCTCGGCGAAACGCTGAAGGTCTCGCCGAGTGCGACGCAGGAGACATCGAACGGACTCGAGCAGAACGCGGTGGCCGCCGACAAGCAGGCGATCGGGTTCGTGTCCTTCGCGTTCACCGCGGGCGTGAACGCGGTCGGCTACGAGGGTGTCGCGTGCAACCTACGCAACGCCAAGTCGGGCCAGTACGGCGGCGTCCGTAACTTCTGGATGGTCACCAAGGTCGCCGCCGAAAGGCGAAGCGCTGAAGTTCATCAAATGGGTCACAAGCGGCAACACGATCGACCAAATCGATCATCGGCTCGAGCTGGATCGCAGTCCACTAGGGCCGGGTCCGCCGGCGCACCGCCCACTGATGCGCCCCGCGCGCCGCAGTCAGCGACAGACCGGCGCGCCGAGCTCATGCTCGGCGCGCTCGCCGTCGGCGTGCTGCTCCTGATCGGCCTGATGGTCGTGACGGTCGTGATCAACGCGTGGCCGTCGTTCTCGCGCGAACGGCCTCGGCTGGTTCGGATCGGACGGGAACGTCGTCGCACAGTTCCGCGCGATGCAGGAAGGCACCGCGCTGCCCGGACATTCGATCCTTTATTTCCGCGCATGGCCGCTGATCTGGGCGACGGTCCTGACGACCGGGCTGTCGGTCGTGTTCGCGGTGATCGATCTCGACCCTTGCCGCGGTCTTCCTGACCGAATTCGCACCACAGGCCCTGCGCCGGATCCTCGAGCCGGTCGTGCGCCTGCTCGCTGCGGTTCCGTCGGTGATCTACGGGCTGATCGGGATCCTCGCCATCGCGCCGTGGATCGAACGAACACCTGATCAGCAACGGGCGCAAGCAGTCGTTCGCCTACGTCGTCCAACTCAACGGCAACGACCTGATGACCGCGATCATGATCCTCACGATCATGATCGTGCCGATCATGGTCGCGATCAGTGCCAGCGCGCTCGAGCGCGGTCCCGAGTCTCCTGGCGCGAGGGCTCTGCCGCGCTCGGCGTCAACCGCTGGCGCACGATCTGGCGCGTGTCGCTGCGAACGGCGCGGCCGGCGATCGCCGCCGCCGTCGGTGCTCGCGGCCGCGCGCGCCCTCGGCGAGGCGATCATGCTCGCGATGGTCGCCGGCGGCAGCCCGTTCGCCGCCAACCCGCTCGACGGCATCACGTTCCTGTTCGAGCCGGTGCAACCGCTCGCGCCGACGATCATCACAGGAATTCGGCGGGCAGACGAGCGGGCCGGTGGCACACACGATCTACGCGATCGCCGCGGTGCTGCTCGTCTCCGCCGCTTTGCTCTCGTTCGCGGGCTGGGCGGCCAGGCAGCCGCTCAAGCGCTACGGGATCGGCGCGTGATGGCCGCCGTGACCGAGCTCGGGGCAGGCGCCGCCGGCGATCCGCGCCGCCGCGCGAAGGCACCGCGAGCTGGCCGCTGGTCGATCGGTCTGTCTTCTGGCTGTGCTGGGCGACGGGCATCGGCCTGTGTCTGATCGCCGGCGCGATCGTGCTGTTCATGTTCGTCAAGGGCGTCTCCTACCTGCGCCCGGCCCTGTTTGTCGAATCGCCCGGCGCCGTCGCTCCACCAGAGCGAGTCGGGCGGCTTCCGTGACCCGCTGATCGGCACGTTCATAGTGACGGCGATCGGCATCGGCATCGCGGCGCCCCTCGGCGTCGGGCTCGCAGCCTGGCTGTCGGAGTACGGGCGCCCTCGCGCGCTCGCGCGCGCGGTCGAGTCGGCGATCGAAATGATCGCGGGCGTCGCCGAGCATCGTGCTCGCGATCTTCGGACTGCTGATCTTCTCGGAGAGCTTCCTCGGCTTCCTGTCCGGGAAGGCGAGCAACGGCACCGTCACCGCGCAGTCGTTCCTGGTCGCCGGGATCGTGATGTCGCTGCTCGCGCTGCCGCTCGTCGTCGGCGCGACACGCGAGGCGCTCTCGCAGCTGCCGCAGCGGATGCGCGAGGCGTCCTACGCGCTCGGCAAGACGCGCGCGACGACGATCCGCGCGTGCTGCTGCCGGCGAGCCGGCCGGGGATCGCGAGCGGCTTCGTGCTCGGCATGGGGCGGATCATCGGCGACACGGCGATCATCGTGATCCTGCTCGGGGCGACGCTGCAAGAACGAACCGAACGGCAGCACGCCGTTGCTCGGCACGCTGCGCGGAACCGGCTCGACGCTGACGAGCTTCGTCTACAAGAACTCGCCGGCGGGGGAAGGCAACGCGCCGCAGAAGGCGTACGCCGCCGCGTTCGTGCTGCTGATGATCGTGCTCGTTCTGAACGCGCTCGTGACCCGGCTCACGCGCGGACGCGCGGCGGCCGGAGAAGAGCGCGGCGGCCGGCGGATGTCGCTGAACCTGGGGACGCTGTGGAACCGCTGATGCCGCCCCCGGTGCGGCGGATCGATGTCGGGCGCGACCCGAATGTCGCCGCAGCGCAGCCGGCGCCGAACGGGGCCCCGCCCGCGGCCGTCGTCGCGCCACCGCGGCGGAACAGCGAGCCGGTCGCCGTGCGCGAGCGAATGTGCAGCGAATCGGTGTGGCTGGCATACGGCCAGAACTGGGTCGTGCGCGACGTCAGCCTGCCGGTGCGCCAGGGCGAGGTGCTGGCCCTGATCGGCGCCTCCGGGTCGGGCAAGACGACGCTGCTGCGCTCGCTGAACAGGCTCACCGAGGTCACGAGCGGAGCGGCGCGCAGCGGCCGGATCACGCTCGATGGCCAGGAGATCCACGAGCTCGAGGTCAACGAGCTGCGCCGGCGCGTGACGATGGTCTTCCAGCAGCCGAACCCGTTCCCGATGAGCATCTTCGACAACGTCGCCTACGCCGTCGCGGAGCGGCCTGGGCGGCGGGGCCGACGCAGACGCCGCAGCCCAGAGCTCGAGGAGGCGGTCATCGACGCGCTGCGGCGAGCCGGACTCTACGAGGAGGTCGGCGATGACCTCGACCGCTCGGCGCTGCGTCTCTCCGGCGGACAGCAGCAGCGCCTGTGCATCGCGCGCGCCCTCGCCGCGCGCCCGGAGGTGCTGCTGCTCGATGAGCCCTGCTCTGCACTCGACCCGATCTCGACGGCGACGATCGAGGAGCTGATCGTCAGCCTGCGCGAGAGCGTCGCGATCGTGATCGTCACGCACAACCTGCAGCAGGCGGTGCGCGTCGCCGACCATGTGGCGTTCATGCATCTCGGCGAGCTCGTCGAGTACGGAACGAGCGAGCAGCTGTTCGCACGGCCCGGCAGACAGCGCACGCGCGACTACATCAGCGGGGCTTTCGGGTGAGATGGCTGGCGCTGCTGCTGGCCGCACTTGCAGTCAGTGGCTGTGAGACCTCGGCCGAAAAGAGCGCGAAGCTTGAAAGGGCGGCTCAGCGCATCGCGCGCGCTCGGGCAGACCCCACGGCCTCTCGATCGCGCACGTGAGCACACACGTCGAGCGTGCTGGCGAGCGCGGTCCTGCACAGCGCCGAAGGCACGACCGCAGTCCTGACGATCCGCAACAACTCCGCGACGGCGTTGCACGACGTGCCGATCGAGATCACCGTCAAGGACAAGCAGGGGGCCTCGCTGTACATGAACACAACCCCCGGCCTCGCCGCAGCGCTCGTGTCGGTCGCGCTGCTCCCCGCGCACACGACGCTGACCTGGATCGACGATCAGGTTCAGGCCGCCGGCGCGCCGACGGCGGTCGCGGCGAAGATCGGCGAAGCGAGCGCGCTCAGCGGCGCGACGCCGCAGCTCACGGTCGCGGGCGCACACCTCACCGACGGGATGCTCGAAGGCGCGGTCGTGAATCACTCGGCTGTCGTCCAGCACGAACTCGTCGTCGACGGGCTCGCGCGCCGCGCCGGACGAATCGTCGCAGCCGGCCGCGCGGTGCTGCCGGAAGCACCCGCGCACAACAGCACGCGCTTCCAGCTGTATTTCATCGGCGACCCAGCCGGCGCTCAGCTGCAGCTGAGCGCACCCGCGACGACTCCCGGCTGAGCGAGTCGCTCAGCGCCGCCGCCGGCGCTGCTTGAGCGTGATCCCCTCGAGCACGTGGGCCACCGTCTCGCACGCATCGACGGCGGCCTCGAGCGACTCGAAGATGTCCTTCCAACGGATCACGACCATCGGGTCGATGCCGCCGGCGAACAGCGAGGCGACGCCGTCACGCTGCAGGCGATCGCCCTCGTTCTCGAGGCGATGGATCTCGACCAGGTGCGGCCCGAGCTCGGTGCCCGTGCGCAGGCAGCGCAGCGCCTGGGCGATCTGCTCGCCGGCACCGACGAGCACCTCGGTGAACTCGACGGCCTGCTCCATCGGCGCCTCGACGCCGTAGAGACCGAGCTGTGCGGCGACCTGCTCGGAGTGGTCGACGATGTCATCGAGGGCGGTCGCGAGCGCGTAGCCGTCGCCGGCGTCAAACGGGGCGCGCACACGCCCTCGGCCGGCGAGCCGGTGGATGATGTCGTGCGTGATGCGATCGCCCTCCTGCTCGCAGACCTTCAGGTCCTGCGCGAGCGCGGCGCGCTCGGGGTACTCCATCAGCAGATCGCGCAGCAGCAGCGCGCAGCGCTGGAGGTTGCGGCCCGGATTCTTCGACGAGTTCCATCAGGATGCCGTCGATGGGGCGGCCGAAAACGCTCATCACGCGCGAGAATATTGACCTCGCTCGCGCAGCGTTTGGCTTTCACGGTTTTTTTACCGATAGATCACGACTTCGCAACGCCTTCGCCGGGCGCGCGTGCGACGGTTGCTGTCGTGGCGGCTATTCCGCAGAATGCCGACGTCCCCGCGGACGTCCTCTATGCCGGCGAGCTCGAGATCAGGCTCGAGAGATGGGCTCGTGCTCGCCACCGGACAGCCGCTGATGCTGTCCGTGCGGGAGTTCGAAGTGCTGGTGGCCATGGCTCGCAAGGTCGGCACGATCATCACGCGCGAGGATCTCTCCAGGACCGTATGGGGCGGCGAGCAGCGGCCCGGAGACCGCTCGGTGGACGTCTATGTGAGCAAGCTGCGGGGCAAGCTCGAGGCCGCCCTGCCCGACCGCCGCTTCATCCACACGCACCCGGGGTTCGGCTACCGCTTCCAGCCGCAACCTTCACGAAATGTTCACATCGAGGCCGCCGGCGGCTGAGGACACTGCCCCTGGCACACCGGTTCGGCGCACGACGGCGCGCATGGACCGCCATCAGAAAATCCAGCCAGAGGAGACGTAGTGATCAAGCACAAGTTGGGCGCGCTCGCAGGTTGCGCGGTACTGGCCCTGGGCGTCGCCGCATGCGGCAGCTCGGGTTCCTCGAGCAGCACCAGCACGACCGCGGCGAGCAGCGGCAGCTCGGCGACTGTCTCGGGAGCGGGCTCGACGTTCGCCGCCCCGGTCTACGAACAGTGGGCATCATCCCTGTCGCCGCTGACCGTCAACTACCAGGCCGTCGGATCAGGTGCGGGCATCACCTCACTTGAGAGCAAGACCGTCGACTTCGGCGCCAGCGACCCGCCGCTGAAGCCCGCAGACGAAGAAGCGATCGCCAAGAACGGCAGCGCCGCGGTTCAGATTCCGATGTTCCTCGGCGCGATCACGGTCTCCTACAACCTGCCCGGCGTCAAATCCGGCATCAAGCTCGACGGCAAGACGATCTCGGACATCTATCTCGGCAAGGTCAAAACCTGGAACGACGCCGAGATCGCGGCGCTGAACCCCGGTCTGGCGCTGCCGAGCACGGCGATCACCGTGATCCACCGCTCGGACTCCTCCGGCACGACCGCCGGCTTTACGGCGTTCCTGGCGGCCAGCGACCCCGAATTCAAGAGCAAGGTCGGCGAAGGCAAGGAAATGTCGTGGCCGACGGGCACCGGCGCGAAGGGCAACGCAGGCGTCGCCGGCGCCGTCCAGCAGACGGCGGGTGCGATCGGCTACGTCGAGCAGGCGTATGCGCTGCAGCACAACTTCACGTACGCCTCGGTCAAGAACAAGTCGGGGAGCTTCATCGCACCGACACTCGCCTCGACGAGTGCCGCCGGCGAAGGCGTCACCGTACCGGCGAACCTCGGGATCAAGGTGATCAACTCCCCCAACGCGAAGGCCTACCCGATCACCTCGCAGACGTTCGTCGTCGTCAACAAGGACCTCTGCAAGGCGGGGACACCCGGCGGCGAAGCGGCCGCCAAGGGCGTCGTGAAGTTCCTCGAATACGGCCTCGGCCAGGGCCAGTCGGTCCTCTCGCAGGCCGACTACGCCGCACTCCCTGCGTCGATCCTGACGAAGTCCAAGGAAGCTGTCGCCGGCCTGGAATGCAACGGCACGAAGATCGGCGGCTGAGCAGCGTGACACGGGCCTCCCGGATCAGATAGACAACGGTCCGTGGAGGCAGCCTCAATTCCCGGCGGCGGTCGCGCACTTCTGGCGCGATCGCCGCTGGCGCGTCTTCCCGATCGCGTACTCAGATACGGGCTGAGCGCGCTCGCCGCGCTGATCCTCGCGCTGATCGTCTTCTTCTTCTTCGAACTGGTCGGCGAAGCCCGTCCAGCGCTTGCGAAGACCGGCTTCTTCGGGTTCATCTTCGAAAACAACTGGAATCCGGCCGTCGAGCAGTATGGCGGGCTGCCGCTGCTCGTCGGGACGCTGATCACCTCGGCGCTCGCGCTGCTGATGGGCGTGCCGATCGCGGTCGCCACCGCCGTGTACGCGACCGAGCTGTGCCCGCTGCGCCTGCGCTCGCCGCTGACCGTGCTCGTGGAGCTGCTCGCGGCGGTGCCGTCGGTCGTCTACGGGCTGTGGGGCATCTTCTTCCTCGCACCCCATCTGCAGGGCGCCGAGGAATCGGTCGCCGAAACGCTCTCGTTCGTCCCGTTCATCGGTGGCGGGCTCGTCACGATCCCGAACTACTTCGTGACGGGACTGGTGCTCGCGATCATGATCCTGCCGATCGTCAGCGCGATCAGCCGCGAGGTCATGAGCACGGTCCCGTCCGATCACAAGGAGGCCGCGCTCGCGCTCGGCGCGACGCGCTGGGAGATGATCCGTACGGCCGTGCTGCCGTACTGCCGCTCGGGGATCGTCGGCGGCGCGATGCTCGGGCTCGGACGCGCGATCGGCGAGACGATCGCCGTCACGATCCTGATCGGCGACGCGAACAAACTCAGCGGCCACCTGTTCGAGCAGGGCTACAGCCTCGCCGCCGTGATCGCCAATGAATTCGGCGAGGCACAGGGCCTGCATCGCTCGGCGTTGTTCGCCGCCGGGCTCGTGCTGTTCCTGCTCACGCTGATCGTCAACGCGATCGCGCGGCTGATCGTGATGAGGTCCGCGCGCGGCACGCAGCAGACGCGCGCGGCCGGCGCGACGGCGGTGGCGGATGTGGCGGCGGGCGCATGAGCGCACGGGAGACAGAGCGCGATCGGCTCGCGCGCTTCGCGGTCGGACCGGCGCGCAGACGCAAGGACGCGATCGCGCGCGGCGCGATCCTCGCCGCCACGATCATCGCGCTGATCCCGCTCGCGCTGATCCTCTACTACCTGCTCAGCAAGGGGCTCGGCGCCTGGAGCTGGAGCTTCTTCACGACCGACCCGACCGGCAACACGTTCTTCAAAAGCTCAAGCATCGGCGGCATCAAGAGCGCGCTGCTCGGCACGATCGAGATGGTCGCGCTCGCGTCCGCGATCGCGATCCCGATCGGCGTCGCTGTCGCGATCTGGCTGGTCGAGTACGGCAGGAGCAGCTGGTTCGCGAACACGGTCCGCTTCTTCGTCGATGTGCTGACCGGCGTGCCGACGATCCTCTTCGGGCTGTTCGTCTACATCGTGCTGATCGTCGGCACGGGCAGCTCCTACGCCGGCTACAAGGGCTCGATCGCGCTGTCGCTGCTGATGCTGCCGATCGTGATCCGCTCGGCCGAGGTGATCCTGCTGCTCGTCCCGGCCGGCCTGCGCGAGTCCGCGCTCGCGCTCGGCGCGCCGCGCTGGAGGGTGATCTTCTCCGTCGTTCTGCCGACCGCGCTGCCCGGGATGGTCACCGGCGTGCTGCTGGCAGTCGCCCGCGCCGCCGGCGAGACCGCGCCGCTGCTGTTCACGGCGGCGGCGACGAACCACACGAACTTCAACCTCGGCCAGTTCATGAACTCGCTGCCTGTGCAAATCTACAAAGATGTCACCTCGCCGACCACCGCGGTCGTGAACCGAGCCTGGGGAGCGGCGTTGACGCTTGTCGTCCTGATTCTGCTGCTCAACCTGATTGCCCGTCTGATCTCGCGAAGGAGCCGCCTTGCATGACCCCCACCCGTCCGACCTCCGAGGTGGCTGACGTGGACCCCGATCCATCCGCGTTCGAGCAGCCGGGTCTGCCGGACGCCGCGCACGCCCCGACCGCGCCCGCGAGCACCCCCAGCCTGGCGCCAGTCGGCGCCGAGCGGGTGGCGGCCAAGCCGGCGATGAACGTGAAACTCGAGCAGCTACGCGCGTTCTACGGCGAGGCCGAGCAGGTCAAGGGCATCGACCTCGAGTTCCGCGCGAACGAGGTGACCGCGATCATCGGGCCCTCGGGTTGCGGCAAGTCGACGATGGTCCGCTGCATCAACCGCATGCACGAGGAGATCCCCGGCGCCCGCGCCGAGGGCCGCGTGCTGCTCGACGGCCAGGACCTCTACGACGGCTCGATCGACGTCGTCGCCGTCCGCCGCGCGATCGGCATGGTCTTTCAGAAACCCAACCCGTTCCCGACGATGTCGATCTTCGACAACGTCGCGGCGGGCCTGCGCCTCAGCGGCCGCCGCGGCGGTGACCTGCGGGCGCAGGTCGAGACGGCGCTACGCAGCGCCGGGCTGTGGGAGGAGGTCAGCGACCGCCTCGGAGCGGCCGGCGCCGGCCTCTCCGGCGGACAGCAGCAACGTCTGTGTATCGCGCGCTCGCTCGCCGTGGAGCCCGAGGTCCTGCTGATGGACGAGCCCTGCTCGGCGCTCGACCCGATCGCGACGCTGAAGATCGAGGAGCTGATCGAGGAGCTGAAGAGCACGGTCACGATCGTGATCGTCACTCACAACATGCAGCAGGCCGCGCGCGTCGCCGACCGCACGGCGTTCATGCTCGACGGCCGGCTCGTCGAGGTCGGCCCGACGCAGGAGATCTTCACGAAACCCAACGATGCGCGAACTGAGGAATATGTCACCGGCAAGTTCGGCTAACGACGAGGACGCACCGGCGGACGCCGGGCTCACCGCGGAACCCGCGGCGAACGGCTCGCTCGCACGCGATGTCTCACAGGGCCGCGCGCACTTCCAGGCTCAGCTGCGCGAGCTCGAGGCCAACGCGCTCGGCGGCCTCGACCTGATCGTCGAGCAGCTCGACCGCGTGCTCGAGGCCCTCCATCACCAGGACGTCGAGCTCGCACAGATGGTGATCGCCGACGACGATCGCGTCGACGGACGCTACCTCGAGGTCCACCAGGGGATCCTCTCGCTGCTGGCGCTGCAGGCGCCGGTGGCCGGCGACCTGCGCCTCGTCGCGGCGCTGCTGCACACGATCAAGCACATCGAGCGGATGGGCGATCAGTGCGTCAACATCGCCAAGATGATCCCGCTGTCCGGTCACGAGCCACCGGTGCACGATGAGATGCTCGACGCGCTCGCCAAGATGGGCGCGTTCGCGCGCTCGGAGGTCGTGCAGTCGAAGGCCGCGTTCGCCGGCCGCGACGTCGGGCTCGCCGAGGATCTCGTGCGCCAGGACCGCGAGATCAACCGCCTCAACCGCGAGATCTTCCGCCTCGGGATCGAGATCGGCGAGGACCCCGACACGCGCGAGTGGGCGATGCACATGAGCATGGTCGCGCGCGCGCTCGAGCGGATCGGCGACAACGCCGTCGACATCGGCGAGCAGGTCGCGTTCGTCGTCACCGGGCTGTTTCGCGAGTTCTCCGACTCCTCGCACCCCCAGGGCGCCCGCTCCGGCTGAGCCGGCAGCGCGGCGACGCCGTCTGGAGCGCCCGCAAACAGCGCGGGAACGACTGTGAACATCCTGTTATGTTGGCGCCGAGGACGCGTCGAGGCTGCTGCGATCGCTTACACTGCGCCCAGATGACGGCAAGCGCTCGCGCCGACGATCCACGGGGTGCATCAACCCCCGATGGTCCGGCCTCATCCTCCGCCTCGTTGCGGATCGCCGTCCTCGATCGCGACAGCGGTTTCATCCAGGTGCTGAGCAAGCGCCTGGACCGCCTTGGCTGGGAGCACCGCGTGCTTGCCAGCCCGGTACCGGCTGAGGCCGTCGTGTCGATGCGCCTGAGCGCGCTCGTCGTCGATCTCGCTGTGCTCGGACCGCAGGCATGGGGCTGGCTGGAGCGGCTGTGCGAGGCGCTGCCGGAGCTGGGCATCGTCGTCTGCACCGGGCCCTCGACCGTCGCGCAGCGGGTGCGGGGGCTGCGCCTCGGCGCAGACGACTGGATCACCAAGCCGTGTCACCCCGAGGAAGTCATCGCGCGAGTGCAGAGCGTCGCACGCCGGCGCCGTCGCAGCGCCAACCGCGCTGAGACTGCGCCGATCGTGGCCGGCGACGTCGAGATCCGCTCCGACCGCTTCCAGGCGTTCGTGGGCGAGCAGAGCATCGACCTCACGCGGCGCGAGTTCGAGCTGATCGAGCTGCTGGCGGCCGCCGAGGGGCGCGTGCTCGAGCGCGAGGAGATCTACTCGCGGCTGTGGGGCTACACGATGGTGCGCGGTGACCGCTCGGTCGATGTGTTCGTGCGCAAGCTCCGCCAGAAGCTCGAGAAGGCCTCGCCGAAGTGGCGCTACATTCACACGCACTTCGGAATCGGCTACCGCTTCGCCGCCGAATCACTCGAGGTCGTCGACCCCAACGACGTGCCCTCGTCGCTCCCCGCCGGCTGGGACACCCGCGATCAGAGCAAGCTCGCGGGGCCGCATGAGGGCGATGAGCTCGCCGCTCGCGCCCTCTAGACGCACGACCGCGACGCCTCCCTTCTTGAAATCCACGCGCCCCCCGGCGAGTTGGCCGACGACGCGCGAGAGGTCGGGCTCGTGCCCGACGAGCAGCAGATGCCCGTCGGCCGCGAACATCGCGAGCGCGTCGAGCGCGGCGCCCCCGTCGAAGCCGCCGCCGAGCGGCGGATGCACAGCGAGCAGCTCGCGCTGCTGCTCGCTCCAGCACTCGGCCGCCAGCTCGATCGTCTGGCGCGCGCGCACGCGCGGGCTGAACAGGATCGCCTGAAAGCTCACATCGAGTCGCGCGAGCGCGGCTCCCGCCGCGCGCGCCTGGTGCTCGCCGCGCTCGGTCAGCCGCCGCTCAGAGTCCTCGCGAGTGCCGTGCGGCTCGGCGTCCGCGTGTCGAAGGAGCCAGAGCTGACGAGACATTTCGATCAGCTGAAGCCTACAGCGCTGCGCTCGCCGCGCCGCCCGCGACCACTGGAGTCCGCGCTCGCGCGCCCTCGGTCGGCAACAGCAGCGACAGCAGGCCCGCGGCCAGGACGAGCAGCGTCGATGCCCACAGACAGGCCGTCAGACCTCGCCACTGGTAGAGAAGGCCGGAGAGCACGGTCCCGGCGAGGCGCCCGCCGGCGTTGGCCATGTAGTAGAAGCCGACGTTCATCGCCACCTTGTTGCTGTCGGCGTACGCGAGGATCAGGTAGGAATGAACCGCCGAGTTCATCGCGAACACCGTCCCAAACGGGATCAGCCCGATCACGATCGCGACGCCCGGGCTGACGTCGGTCGCAAGCGCCGCCGCGATCGCGGCGGGACAGAGCGCGAGTACGAGCGCCAGCCGAAAAGCGGTCCTCCCATCCGGCTCGCTGCTGCCATCGATCGCCCTGATTCGGCGGCGCACGAACCGCGGCGCGGCGGCCTGAACGGCGCCGTAGCCGATCACCCAGGCGGCGAGCAGCGTGCCCACCTGCCAGAAGCTCCAGCCGATGCTGTACAGAAAGAACGGGAGCCCCACAACGAACCAAACGTCGCGCGATGCGAACAGGAAGATCCGCGCCGCGGCGAGAATGTTGACCGCATGGTTGTTGGAGAACATCTGCGTGAACTTCGCCGTCCTGTCAGCGACACCGAGCTGGCCCTGCATCAGCCACGCGGCCGACACGAGCGCAAGGAGGGTCATCGCCGCAAGCAGCAGCGCCGAGGCTTGAAAGCTGGCGAACGTCAGCAGCAGGCCGCCGAGAAAGAACCCGAGCCCCTTGAGCGCGTTCTTTGACCCTGTGAGAATCGCGACCCACCGGTACAGCGCGGACTGATCTCCCTCCGGCACGACGAGCCTGACCGCGCTCTTTGAGCTCATCTTCGTCAGATCCTTCGCGATCCCGGAGAATGCCTGCGAGACCATCACGTACGGCACCACCAGCAGCGACGGCGGTGCGAGGCCCAACATCATCAGGGCCAGCACCTGTACGGCCAGGCCGCTCAGCAGCGTGACTTTCAGGCCCAGGCGGGCGGCCAGCCAGCCACCGACGAGATTCGTGATGACCCCCGCCACCTCGTACAGGACGAACAGCGAGGCGACCTGCAGCGGCGTGTAGCCGAGCTGGTCGAAATAGAACAGGACGAGTGTGCGCGTCGCGCCGTCAACCAGCGTCTCCGTCCAGTACGCGCCCGTCCCCACCGCATAGTTGCGTATGTCGGCGCGACGCTCCTCCGCAGCCTCAGCGCCGGCGCGCCGGTCCTCAGCCATCGACGCCGGCAGGCACATCGCGCACCGCCCCGTCGAGCGTGCCCGCAACCGTCCGCGCGAGCTCGACGAGCCGGTTGGCGTAGCCCCACTCGTTGTCATACCAAGCCAGAATCTTCACCTGCGTCCCGTCTGTGACCATCGTCGAGGGCGCGTCGATGACAGCCGACCGCGCATCGTCCCGGAAGTCGACCGAAACGAGCGGCCTGCGCTCAAAACCAAGGATCCCGGCCAGCGGACCGCGCGCGGCGTCCTCCAGCAGACCATTGATCTCATCGACGCTCGTCGGCCTGCTCATCTCGAACACACAGTCGGTCAGGGACGCGTTGAGCAGCGGTACCCGCACGGCGAGGCCGTTGAGCTTGCCCTCGAGCTCCGGGAAGATCAGCCCGATCGCCGAGGCGGACCCTGTCGTCGTCGGAATCAGCGAGACGCCTGCCGCGCGCGCTCGGCGCAGGTCCCTGTGCTGCGCGTCGACGATCGTCTGTGTATTCGTCATATCGTGCAGCGTCGTGATCTGACCATGCTCGATCCCGATCCCCTCGTGCACCACCTTGACCACCGGCGCGAGGCAATTGGTTGTGCACGAAGCCGCGGTCAGAAGATCATGGCGTTGCGGGTCGTAGAGATGATCGTTCACGCCGACGACGAGGTTGAGCGCCCGCTCCTTCACGGGTGCGGCCACGATCACCTTGCGCACGCCCTGGTCGAAATAGGCCTCGAGCCTCTCACGCGTTCGAAATGCGCCGGAGCACTCGAGGACGATCTCGATCCCGAGCTCGCCCCACGGGACCGCGCCGGGCCCGGCAGCGCTGCTGTAGCCGACCGTGGTCCCGTTGACGGCCAGCACGTCGCCATCACCCCGGACATCTTCAGACCAACGCCCGTGGATCGAGTCGAACGTCAACAGGTGCGCGGCCGTCGACGCGTCGCCGGCGAGCTCGTTGATGTGGCCGAACGACAACTCGGGCCAGTCCCAGGCCGCGCGAAGCGCCAGCCGGCCGACGCGCCCGAAGCCGTTGATGCCGACCCGCGTGCTCACCCGAGCCTCATGCGGAGCTCGTCGCATGTCATATCCGGCATCCTATTACATCGACAAGCGTCAGTGCAATTGATATAAGTAGATCGATGAGCGTCGATCTGGTGCTGGCACCGAAGCAGAAGCGAGCGGCAGGCGAGCGCTGTTGTGAGCCTGTCGTCTACCCGGATGTTCAGCGTGAGCAGGCGCTGCGGATGGCCGAGGTCGCGAAGGCGCTCGGCGACCCGATCCGTCTGCAGCTCGTCGATGTGCTGCGCAAGCACGCCGGCAAGGTCTGCGTCTGTGAGCTCGTGCCGCTGTTCGACATCTCCCAACCCACTCTGTCGCATCATCTGAAGAAGCTCCGAGACGCGGGGATCGTCGACTCTGAGCGCCAGGGCCTGTGGGCCTACTACTACGTGCTCCCCGAGGCGCTGAAGGAGCTATCGACATGGCTGAGCTGAACGCGACGGAGACGACGGCCGATTCGTGTTGCGCAGCGGAGCAGCAGGCGAGCTGCTGTGAGCCGAGCGCCAAGGCCGACTGCTGCGGACACGACCGCGGCTGCGGATGCACCGCGGGCGCCTCATCCGACGTCCGTGAGAGCGTGCGCGAGCGCTACGCCGCCGCGGCCGCCCAGGTCGCGAGCACCGACCCCGGCGCCGGCTGCTGCGCGCCGAGTGAGACTTTCGACGGCGGCAGCGCGGTCTTCGGCGCGGCCCTGTATGAGCTTGGCGACCACGAGCAGCTGCCCAACACGGCGACGCTCGCCTCGCTCGGGTGCGGCAATCCGACCGCTGTCGCCGAACTTCACGCGGGCGAGACCGTCCTCGATCTCGGCTCCGGCGGCGGGATCGACGTCCTGCTCTCGGCCAGGCGCGTCGGCCCGTCCGGCAAAGCTCACGGCCTGGACATGACCGATGAGATGCTCGCGCTCGCCCGCGAGAACGCGCACAAGGCGGGCGTGGAGAACGTCGAGTTCCACAAGGGCTACATCGAGGAGATCCCGCTCCCCGACGCAAGCATCGATGTCGTGATCTCAAACTGCGTCATCAACCTGTCCAGCGACAAGCGCAAGGTGCTGCGCGAGGTCGCGCGGGTCCTGCGCCCCGGCGGACGCTTCGCCGTCTCGGACGTGATCGCCGACGAGAACATGGACGACGCGACGCGTGCCGACATGCAGGCCTACACGGGCTGCATCGCGGGGGCGCTCACCGAGCGCGAGTTCAGCGACGCGCTCGCGGCGGCCGGCCTGGCCGATATCGAGATCCACGAGACCCACCGCGTCCACGCACAAGCCGCCTCCGCGATCGTCAGGGCCCGCAAGCCAGCCCACGCGAGCGCATGAGCGAGGACTCCCACCAGGTCCATCTGCATGACCCGCAGACCCTCTACCGCCATTGGGAGGAAAGCCAGTGGAGCCCATGGGAGTTCGACCTGACCGCGGACCGCGAGCAGTGGGACGCGATGGAGGATCGCTCGCTCATCGCATTCGTGCTCGGCTCGCTGATGGTCGCCGAGGAGCGCATCACCACCAAGTTCTCCGGGCTCGTCGGAGCGGACGCAAGCGAGGAGGAGGTCACCTTCCTCTCGACACAGCAGGTCGATGAGGCCCGCCACATGCAGTTCTATGCCCGCTTTCAGGATGAGGTCGTCGCAGAACCCGCGCTGATCGCCGCCCACGTCGAGCGCGCCCGTGCACAGGTCTCAGCGGCCTTCCAGACGATTTTCGACGACAAGCTCGTCGCGGCGCACAATCGTCTGCTCGCCAACCCCGCCGACGGCGGCGCGAAGGTCGCGTTCGTGACCATCTACCACCTGATCCTCGAGGCAACGCTCGGGCTCACCACATTCGAGTTCGCTACCGGGTTCATGAACCGCGAGGGCCTCCTGCCTCGGTTTGTCGCGGGCTACAGCAAGATCCACCACGACGAGCACCGCCACATCGGCTATGGCATCTGGTTCCTGCGTGAAGCCGTCACCGAGAACAAAGCAATGGGCGAGGTCATCCGCACGACGTTGCGCGACCTGCTCCCCGCAGTCGCCGAGTCACTGACACCGCCGGCGGGCGCAGACGCATCGGTGCTCGGCGCGTCGAGCGAGGAGCTTCGCGGGTTCGCGCTCGACGGACTCACCCGGCGACTCAACATCATCGGCGTGCCGCTCGACACCCTCTGACGACGGCGGGCCTGCGGCGAGACCGCGTCGGTCCCACCACCCTAAGTGAGGCATCGAGGTCAGGGCGTGATTGGAACCATCCGCGATCGTGCGCCACGACGGCGTGTGTCTGATCGCGTTCGACGCGCAGGGTGTAGCGTGGTTGGCGAGATGGACGGCAACCACGTGCACGAGCGAAGCGAGCGCCCGCCGCTGACCGGCGTGGTGATCGACGGATCCGGCGATCCGCAGCTCTACCTGAACCGCGAGCTCTCCTGGCTCGAGTTCAACGACCGCGTGCTGCAGCTCGCCGAGGACGTGAGCGTGCCGCTGCTCGAGCGGGTCAAGTTCTGCGCGATCTACACGACCAACCTCGATGAGTACTACATGGTCCGTGTCGCCGGCCTGCGCGACCAGATCGATGCGGGCGTCGAGCGCCCCAGCCAGGACGGCCTCACCCCGTCCGAGACGATCGCCCGCATCCGCGAGCGCGTGCTCGCGCAGAGCACCCGCCTGACCGATTGCTTCGAAGGCCAGCTGCGCCCGGCTCTCGCCGACCACGACATCCGCGTCGTCGGCGTCGAGGAGCTCGACGAGGAACAGCGCGCCGACCTCGCAAGGCACTTCCAGAAGGCGATCTTTCCTGCCCTGACGCCGCTCGCGGTGGCCCCCGGCCGGCCGTTCCCATACATCTCCAACCTGTCGCTGAGCCTCGCCGTGCTCGTGCGCGACCCGATCACCGATCAGACGGTGTTCGCGCGCGTGAAGGTCCCGACGGAGATCCTGCCGCGCTTCGTGACCGTGCGCCAGCCGGCGCCCGCGCCGCCGCTGCTGGTGCCGCTCGAGGACGTGATCGCGCACCACCTCGACGCGCTCTTCCCGGGCATGGAGATCGCCGACTACGACGTCTTCCGGGTCACGCGCGACGCCGACCTCGAGGTCTCCGACGATGCCGCCGACCTGCTGCAGGCGGTCGAGGACGAGCTTCGCCGCCGACGCTTCGGCGAGATCGTGCGCGTCCAGGTCGGCGCCAACTGCTCGGCGGAGCTGAGCGAGGCGCTGGCCGCACTGCTCGGCGTCGAGGACGATGAGGTCTACCGCGTCCACGGCCTGCTCGACACGGGCGCGCTGTGGCAGATCGTGCGCCTGCCCGGCCACAGCGAGCTGCGCAGCGAGACGCTCGGCGGCTTCACACATCCACGCCTGCTGCGCCGCGAGGGCGAGCGCCCGGACGTGATGGGCGCGATGCGCGAAGGCGACCTGCTCGTGCATCACCCGTATCTGTCGTTCTCGACGTCCGTCGAGCGCTTCGTCGAGCAGGCGGTCGCCGACCCGAACGTGCTCGCGATCAAGCAGACGGTCTACCGCACGAGCGATGACTCGCCGCTCGTGCCCGCGCTGATCGGCGCGACCGAGCGGGGCAAGCAGGCGGTCGCGCTGGTCGAGCTGCAGGCGCGCTTCGACGAGCGCATGAACATCCACTGGGCGAAGGCGATGGAGGAGGCCGGCGTGCACGTCGTCTACGGCCAGCCTGCGCTGAAGACGCACGCCAAGTGCGTGCTCGTCGTGCGCCGCGAGGGCGACGGCGTGCGCAACTACGTCCACATTGGCACCGGCAACTACCACTCCACGACCGCGCGGCTGTACACCGACTTTGGCCTGTTCACGACCGACGAGCAGATCGGCGCGGATGTCGCCGACATGTTCAACTACCTGACCGGCTACGGGCGCCCGCTGCACTACCGCAAGGTCCTGACCGCGCCGAACCACCTGCGCGAGGGCATCATCGACCAGATCGAGCAGACCGTCGAGGCCCACTCCGAAAGCTCGCCCGCACGGATCGCGATGAAGATGAACTCGCTCGTCGACGGCCGCTGCATCCGCGCGCTGTACGCGGCTTCGCGGGCGGGCGTTCAGATCGATCTGAACGTGCGCGGGATCTGCTGCCTGCGGCCGGGCATACCCGGCGTCTCGGAGAACATCCGCGTTGTCTCGATCGTCGGCGCACTGCTCGAGCACGCGCGCGTCTATGCCTTCGAACGTCACGGCGAGCACACCGTCTACATCGCCTCCGCCGACCTGATGCCGCGCAACCTCGACCACCGCGTCGAGCTCGCCGTGCCGGTTGAAGCCGAGGAGCTGCGCGACGAGCTGCTGGACACGCTCGCGCGCGCGTTCGCGGACAACCAGAACTCCTGGGAACTGCACGCCGACGGCGTCTGGGAGCGGCGCTCGCCGGGCCCCGACGAAGAGCCGCGCAGCCTCCAGCTCGAGCTCGCCGAGCTGTACGCGCTGCGCGCGAGCACCGAGCCGCCGTCCGAGGAGCGCGAGGTCGTCGGGCGGCTCAACCGCTGATCGCGCGGCGACGCGCGTCGAAACGACATCGACGAATCTCGTGCCCGACGCCGAACGGCCCGCCGAGTCGCGCGGCAGGCCGGGGCGAGCGTCGCCGGCCGCTCACCGGCTCCGCCGGGCGGCTTGCCCGGACCTGGCGCGGCCCAGCCGCGAAGGCCGGGCCGCCCGCGGGTGGCGCAGGGCCGACGTGTCGGCCCGACGTCTATTCGACGGCTCCTTCAGGAGCGTAGACCTCCATCGCTTCGCCCTTCAGCGTCAGAGTCGTACTCAGACCGGTTTCATAGGAGCCAACTCCGGAGATTTCAGTCACCAGGGCGTGCCGCACGCCCGGTTCTTCGACGTTTTCACTGATGATGTTTTCTCCGCCGCTGTTGACAACGAACGAGACCGTGTGCGTCTTGGAAATGTGGTTGATGTTGCCCGTGGTCGCCCCCATCGTCGAGCCGCTTAGCGTCACCGTCTCACCACCGCATTTCACTTCAACGAGCGCCCCTTTACCTGACTCCGAATGCACTTCTGAGACGACCCTGTGGCCGTTTTCTAACTTTTCTAATACGTCTGAGTTTCCTTCTGCCTCACCGTTCTCAGCTGCGGGTCGTACCGCGCCGCCTTCCGAGCTACATGATTCGCCCGAGCTCGCACAGCCGGTGTAGATGATTTTCATGGTGCTGGATGCGGGGCCGGTGAGTTCGCCCGAGACCTTCTGCTTCTTGCATGTGACGGTACCCACCACGCCGAGGCCCGGGATGTAGGCCGAGAACGTACTCACGCCGCCGCTGCCGGTGAACGTCTTCTTCTTGGCGTGTTCCCAGTTCGCAAGTTCGTACTTTCCTTCTCCTCTGCCACCTTTGGAGGAGACCGAGCAGAGCTTGTCGTTGAATGTGCCCGCTTCCTTGACGGTCGCCTTGGCGCACACCAGATGTTCGTTCATGTTGAACGCGGAAGCACCGGTGGCCGAAACGATGCAGAGAACGCACGTCGCAGTCAGGCAGAATCCGAGAATTCGCCAGCGTCTCATGTCGTAGCTCCCCTTCTCTCGCGATTGACCGGCGGCTGCTCACAGCCGCCTCCCAGCGCCTACGCCGGAGCCGCCACCATACGCCGACGAGTCGCGTCCTGTCGGGCGATCGCCGAACCGCGCTCGGCGTCCCGTGCGGTGGGTCGCGATGTCGAAACCGTCGGCAAGGCCGCCCACTGCCGTGCGCCGCCGTATCATTGCGAGCGAGCGAGCGCGCGCACCTTCGGCAGCCGGCAGCTCAGATCGAGTCGAGCGCCGCTTTTAGCTCATCGACCGACTGAAAGTCGAGACCGAGGAGATGGTCGTGACGGTGGCGCACGATCCCCTGCTCGTCGATCACGATCACGGCGCGCTTGGTCCCAAGGCGCGATGAGAACGCGCTGTAGGACTTGGCGACCTGCTTGTCGACGTCCGCCAGCAGCGGCACGTTGAGCCCGTGCTTGCCGACGAACTGCTCATGTGAGGCGAGATCCTGTGAGGAGATCCCGAGCACGGTTGCATTTAGCGAGGCGAAGTCGCCGCCGCGGTCGCGGTAGGAGCAGAACTGTTTGGTGCAGACCATCGTGTTGTCACCCGGATAGAACAGCAGCACCACGCGCTCGCCGCGATGCTCTGAGAGCCGGAACGGCCCGGCCGTTCCCGGCAGCTCGAAGTCCGGTGCCTCCTCGCCGACCTGTGGGGTCTTGGCCATGTAAACGCTCCTGTCGTCGCCGGTGGGCAGGCAGGTGCCAGCCCAGCGCTGGAGCATAGCCGTGCGATGCGCGTCGCCGCGACGGGCATCGATCGGCTTCCGCTACATGGCCGCGCCGCGATGAGCGCCCCGGATCGCGCCGGGGCCGCCCGCCGTTAGCCCCGCTCGTAAGCTTCCAGCAGCCGCAGCCAGACCTCGCTGCGCGTCGGGAAGCAGGGGACCGCGTGGGCGAGGCGAGCGATCGGCACCTCGCCGATGACCGCGATCGTCGCGGCCTGCAGCGACTCGGCAACCTCGACGCCGGTGAACGTCGCGCCGACGATCAGCTCGCGGTCGAGGTCGATCACGAGCCGCGCGGCTCCCGGAGCGCCCCGCCCGATGAAGCTGCCACCGGCGTTTGCGCCGACGGGTTGATCGACCGCGCCCGCGTTGAGACCGGCCGCGAGCGCGCCGGCGAGCGTGTAGCCGACGGCCGCGATCTGCGGCTCGGTGAAGATCACACGCGGAGACAGGCGCCCGTCGCTGAGCAGCGAGACCTCCTTGCCGAGGATGTGATCGGCGGCGATCCGCGCCTGGTACTTGCCCATGTGCGTCAGCAGCACCCGCCCATTTGCGTCACCGACGACGTACAGCCAGTCGCGCCCGGGGACCTGCATCGTGTCCTCGACCGTGATCGGGCCGCCGCGCTCGAGCCCGACCGCCTCGAGCCCGAGCCCGTCGGTATGAGCGCGGCGGCCGACCGCGACGAGCAGCTCCTCGCCCACGAGCGAGCGGCTGTCCTCGAGCTCGAGCGTGACCGGGCCGGCGCCTGCAGCGCGAGTCACGGCAACCGCCTTGACGCCGAGCAGCACCTCCACCCCCTGCTGCACGAGCGCTTCGCGCAGCTGCTCAGACGCGAACTCCTCCTCGGAGGCCACGAGGCGCGCACCGGCCTCGACGATCGTCACCTGGACACCGAGCGTGGCATAGGCCTGCGCCATCTCGGCGCCGACGACGCCACCGCCGAGCACGAGCAGCGAAGCGGGCACGCGCGCGGCGGTCGTGACCTCGCGATTTGTCCATGGCTGCGCCTCGCGCAAGCCGGGGATCGGCGGCAGCAGGGCGCCGCTGCCGGGCGCGAGGACGATCGCCCGGCGCGCTCGCAGCAGCCGATCGCCGACCCGTGCCTCGCGCTCGCCGACGAGTTCTCCGTGGCCCCGCAGGAGCGTGATCCCGCGTTCCTGCACCCACGGCATGTGGGCCGAGTCATCGAGGTTGCTGATCACCTCGTCGCGACGCGCGAGCACCGCGGCGAGGTCGAGCTCGCCGACCGCCGCCTCGGCTGCGCCCGGCACCCGCCGCACCTCGGCCAGCGCCTGCGCCGGGCGCAGCAGCGCCTTTGATGGCATGCACGCGTAGAACGAGCACTCACCGCCGACGAGCTCGCGCTCGAGCAGCGCGACCGCCAGCCCGCTCTCCGCGAGCCGGCCCGCGCACACCTCGCCGCCCGGTCCGGCGCCGATCACAACCACGTCGAACTCGCCGGTCTCGCTCATAGCCTGCCGCCTTCCTGGTCGAGTGGGGAAGCGCGATCGCGCCGCGGCGATCGTGCATATGCGCGAGCGCTAGCCTGACAGTCATGCTCGAGGAATCGCTCGCCGGCCAGCTGCTGCTGGCTTCGCCGACGCTGCGCGACCCCAACTTCTCGCGCACCGTCGTGCTGATCGGCGGCCACAGCGAGGAGGGCGCGATGGGCGTCGTGCTCAACAGGCCCTCCGCGGTCAGCGTCCGCGAAGCCGTGCCGCAGCTCGAGGACGCGGTCGGCGCACACGAGCCGGTGTACGTCGGCGGGCCGGTGCAGTCGAGCTCGGTCGTGTTCCTCGCGGAGTTCCTCGACCCGGCGAGCGCCGGGCTGCTGGTGCTCGGGCGAATCGGATTTCCCTCCCCGGAGGCCGGCCTCGAGGAGCTGGCCGAGACGACCGAGCGGCGGCGTGTGTTCGCGGGGCACGCGGGCTGGGGCGCCGGTCAGCTCGACGCCGAGATCGAGGACGGCGACTGGATCACGCACGCCGCCGAGCCCCGTGACGTCTTCACCGACGTCCCGGAGGAGCTGTGGAGCAGCGTGCTCACCCGCAAGGGCGGCAGCTACGCCCTGATCGCGCGGATGCCGTTCGATCCGAGCGTCAACTGAATTTCTCCTCGCTGCGGCTACGCTTTGCCTGGGCCCTTTCCCCCGGGCCCGTCCTTCAGCCGAGATCCGATCGCTGAAGTCCGTCCCCTGCCGAGCCGTCTGGAGTCCGCTGTGCTGAAACTCGCCCGCTGGTCGACCACGCATCGCAAGTACGTAGTGATCCTGTGGGTGATCCTGCTGCTCGGCGTCAACTTCATCGCGCAGTCGGCGGGCACCAGCTACTCCAACAACTTCACGCTGCCCAACTCCGACGCACAGCGCGCATCGGACCTGCTGCAGAGGAGCTTCCCCGCGCAGGCGGGCGATCGCGACACGATCGTCTACAAGGTCAGCTCGGGAAGCGTCCTCGACGCGGCTGTCAAGGCGCACATGAACGCGATGTTCGCCGAAGTCGCCAAGCTGCCGCACGTCGCGGCGGTGATCACGCCATACGCCGGCGCGACCGCCGGGAAGTCGATCTCCGCCGATCGGCGGATCGCGTTCGCGACCGTCGTGTTCAACGAAAAAGCGAACCTGCTGCCCAAAAGCGCCGCCGAACGCGTGATCAGCGTCGCCCGCGCCGCCGCGCACCCCGGGCTGCAGGTGGAGCTCGGCGGACAGGCCATCGAGGCGACGCAGAAGCCCGGCTTCGGCCTGTCGCTCGCGGTCGGGCTGCTCGCGGCGATCATCGTGCTGCTGATCACGTTCGGCTCTGTGATTGCGATGGGGCTGCCGATCGTCACGGCGCTGTTCGGGCTCGGCACCGGCCTTGGCCTGATCGCGCTCGGGACACACCTGATCGATACGCCCGACTTCTCCTCCGAGCTCGCGGCGATGATCGGCCTCGGCGTCGGGATCGACTACGCGCTGTTCATCCTGACCCGCTTCCGCGAGGCGTATGCGAGCGCGGGGCCGACGTTCCACGACGCGCGTGAGTCGGTCGTGCAGGCGATCGACACGGCCGGGCGCGCCGTGCTGTTCGCCGGATCGACAGTCGTCATCGCGCTGCTCGGGATGATGCTGCTCGGCGTCGAATTCCTCTACGGCCTGGCGATCGCCGCGTCGATCAGCGTGCTGCTCGTGATGTTCGCGTCGCTGACGCTGCTGCCCGCGCTGTTGACGATCGCCGGCCCGCGCGTCGCCGCCGGCGGGCGCCGCGCGCGCAGGCGTGCTCGCGCCGCCGCTGAGTCCGGCGAGGACGTCCTCGCCGCCGGCGTGGCGGCCTCCGGCTCGGCCGGCGCGGGCGCAAGGTGGATCCGCTGGAGCAGGTTCGTCCAGCGCCGGCCGAAGACGATCGCGCTTGTCGCCGCCGGCTCGATGCTGCTGATCGCTGCTCCGGCCACGGCGCTGCGGCTCGGCTCGAGCGACGCCTCCAACGACCCCGCCGGCCAGACAACCCACCGCGCCTACGAGCTGCTTGCCGAGGGCTTCGGCGAAGGCTTCAACGGGCCGCTGCTGGTCGTCGCGAAGGTCCCTCCGGGCGCGGACATGGACGGCCTTGCGGCGGCGATCGGGAAGACCCCGGGCGTCGCGGCGGTCGTGCCGCCGAAGCTCAACCCCGACGGCAGCGTCGCGACGATCACGGTCTACCCGAGCTCCTCGCCGCAGGCCTACGCGACCACGCAGCTCGTCAGGCGCCTGCGCGAAGATGTGATCCCGCCGATCGCCGCGAGCACCGGAGCGAGCGTGTACGTCGGCGGCGTCACCGCCGGCG
Source organism: uncultured Solirubrobacteraceae bacterium (assembly GCA_963827105.1). GTDB lineage: Bacteria > Actinomycetota > Thermoleophilia > Solirubrobacterales > Solirubrobacteraceae > Palsa-744. The sequence goes on from CAWHAB010000012.1 coordinate 409,747, forward strand.
GTGTCGACTTCGCGACGACGCTCGGACACAAGCTGCCGCTGTTCATCGGCGTCGTCGTGCTGCTCTCCGCGCTGCTGCTGCTGATCGTCTTCCGCTCGCTCGTGATCCCGTTGCAGGCGGCGTTCATGAACCTGCTCAGCATCGGCGCTTCGCTCGGGCTGCTCGTGATTATCTTCCAGTGGGGCTGGATCGGGGGCGTCACCGGCATCCAGCCAGGCCCGGTCGAAGCGTTCATCCCGGTGATGCTGTTCGCGATCGTGTTCGGGCTGTCGATGGACTACGAGGTGTTCCTCGTCTCGCGCATCCATGAGCGCTGGACCCAGACACAGGAACACTCGCGTGCGGTCGCCGAGGGCCTGGCACTGACAGGGCGCGTAGTGACGGCCGCCGCCGCGATCATGGTCTGTGTGTTCCTGTCGTTCGTATCCGGCGAAAACCGCGTGATCCAGGAGTTCGGGCTGAGCCTCGCGAGCGCGGTCTTCCTCGACGCGCTCGTCGTGCGCTGCCTGCTGCTGCCGGCGACGCTGTTCCTGATCGGGCGCGCGACCTGGTGGCTGCCCGCGTGGCTCGCGCGGCGGCTGCCGCGCCTGAACATCGAGGGCGCAAGCGGGGGCGCAGCGCTGGCCCGCGACGGGGGATCCGCGCCACGCACGCACGGCGCCGTGGCAACCGAGGGAGCGGACGGCTGAGCCCAGTCCATCGGGGTGCGGCCGTGGCGCTCGCGTGGGCGGCCACCACCTGCGCCCTGCCATCCCCCGCGCAGGCAACGACGGCGAGCGAGCAGCCGGGCTCGGCCCTCGTCGTGTTCGCACCCGTCGGCGCGTCGCAGCTCGCCGCGATTCCTGGCCTGTCGATCGGCATCATGTCGGCGACGCAGGGGCGCTATTCGACCGCACAGCTGCTGCTCGACATGACCCAGGGGGCGAGGATCGCCGCTTCGGCCTACGACAGCTCGCTGCCGCCCCCGCTGTCGCTCGTCGCGACCGGTTCCGCGGGCTTCGTGCGGGGATGGCCGGCGGCGAGGGCGCGTGCTGAAAGCGCGCCGCAACTGCTGCGTCCGGGTCTGCTTGCGGCCCGCATCGGCGGCGGCGGCGGCTACGCCGGCATCACCGGCGAGGCGCACACCGATGGCGTGCTCGCGGCCGACCTGAACGGCCACGTCGCCGCCGTCTCGCTCGGTCCGCCGGAGACCCTGCTTGCGCGCTGCGCGCAGCTGCGCGCCACGCACCGCCTCGTCGTCGCCGACCTCCCCGGCGGCCGCGAAGGCGCCGCGGACCTGCTTGAGCTCACCCGCAGGCGCGAACCGCGCGAGCTGCTGATCGTGCTCCAGCGAACGCCCGACGCTCCCGGCCACGAGCTGCTGTGGAGCGCCGCCGCCGGACTGCCCGGCGCGGGCGCGCACGAGCTGACGTCGGTGAGCACCGACGAGCGCGGCCTGATCTCGGCGGTCGATGTCGCCCCAACCGTGCTCACGCGCCTCGGCATTGCGATTCCGCCGGACATGCGCGGCAAGCCGATCGAAACCGACGGGGGGCTGCGGCTCGACTCGATCGAAGCGCTGATGCGTCGCCTGCGGGTGATCGGCGGCCGCCGCCTATCCGCGCTCGGTTGGCTGCTGTGCGCCTGGCTCATGCTGCTGGCGCTGTGCGCGTCGCGGCCGCGCTCGCGGGCATGGGCGCTGCGCGTGGGCGCCCTCGGCGTGCTGTGGGCGCCCGTCGCGGTGCTGATCCCCGCCGCGCTCGAGCCTGGGGCGGCGGCGGAGTACGCGATGATCGCGCTCGCATGTCTCGCCTTGGGGGCGCTCAGCGACGCCGCGCTTCCCTGGCCGCGAGCTCCGATCGCGCCCGCGCTGGCGGCGATCGTGATCCTGACGGCCGACGCGCTCGCACACACACAGCTGCTGATGCGCTCGCTGCTCGGGCCGGACCCGCTGCTCGGAGCGCGCTTCTACGGGATCGGCAACGAGCTCAAGTCGGGGCTCGCGGTGCTCGTGCTGACGGCGGTCGCCGGCGCTCTCTACCCCGCCGCGCGCGGCCGCCGCGCGGCGCTCGCGATGGCCGGCGCCGGCGTCGTTCTCGCGATCGTCGAGGGATCGGCGCGGATCGGCGCGGGTGTCGGCGGCGTGATCCTCGTGTGCTTCTCATTCGCCGTCGCGTCCGTCCTGCTGCTCGGCGGCGGCGGCGCGAGGCGCGCGCTGATCGTGCTGATCGCGCCGCTCGCGGGCCTCATCGCACTGGCCGCGATCGACCTCCTGACCGCGCACGGAAGCGGACACTTCACCGGCAGCGTCCTGCACGCGCGCTCGGCGGGCGACCTGCGCGACCTGATCGTCCGCCGCTACTCAGCCGCCTGGGGCGAGCTGCACAACCATGTGATGCCCGTCGCGACGGTTGTCGCGCTGGCCTACGCGCTGGTCGGCCTGAAAGAGCGCGAGCGTCTGCTCGCGCCGGTGCACGGAGACCCCGCCTGGCTGGCGGCGATGGCCGGCGGACTCGCGGCCGGCGTCGTCGGCGCCCTGGTGGAGGATTCGGGGCCGGTCCTGCTCGTCGTCGCCGTGTTCACGCTCGGCTGCGTCGCGACCTACCTTTGGGGGCAGGAGGACGCGCCGCGAGCGGCGCCCGCGCAAGGCGCGGCTCCGGGCGCTCGCGAGCAGACACTCAGCGCCGCGCGCTGAGCACGCGAGCAGATCCGCCGCCGAACCGGCGAGAGCCCGAGCGAGGCTCCGAGCCGGCTGAGGGCCCGCCTCAGGGTCCGCAGGCCTCGCACGAGCCGTGCAACACGACCTCGTGCTCTGAGACCTGCAGCGGCACCCTCACGCTGAGCGCGCCGATCGCCCGCTCCAGCTCGGCGTCGAAGAACGGCATCACCAGGCCGCATTTATCGCACACGAGGTGGTGATGGTGCTCGTCGTGCGCGTGCACGCGCTCGTAGCGCACCATCGGCTGACCCGTCTCGACGCGCTGCACGAGGCGCAGCTGCTCGAGCTCGTCGAGCACCCGGTAGACGCTCGCGCGGCTCACCGGGCGGCGCGTGCCGCGGGCGCGCAGCGCATCCTCGATCTCGACCGCCGTGAGCGCACAGCGCTGCTGGGCGAGCAGCTCGACGAGCGCGCTTCTCGCGCCACCGCGCTTGCGGCCGGCGTCGGCGAGCGTCTGCTGTGCGCGCAGCGCCCACTCTGCGGTTGCCTGAGCACCAGCCATCTCAAGATCCTAGAGGCGCCGGCGCGCGGCGCCGGCGGGTCGCCCACAGGCGCCCGATCAGATACACGCCGGCACTGACCACGCCGACGAAGAAGCCGACCGGATAGTCGCTCGTGTAGGAGGCCGCGATCGCGCTCCAGACGGTCAGCAGGGCGATCGCCACCGACAGCGCCAGCGCCGCCATCGGCCTGTCGGTGAAGCAGCGCGCGGCCGAGGGCGGCCCGATCATCAGGCTGAAGATCAGCAAGGTCCCCACGACCGGCACGCTCGCGGTGCTCGCGATCGCGACGACTACGAGGAAGCACAGCTCCATCCGAAAACTGCTCACGCCGCGCGCCTCGCCCACCTCGGCGAGCACCGACGAGAGCAGCAGCGGCCGGTACAGAAGCGCGATCGCGAATACGCATGCGAGCGCCAGGACGGCCGTCGGGAGCACCTCGTTGCTGGAGATGCCGAGCACCTCGCCGAACAGCAGCGAGTAGACCTCGGGTGCGTACTCGACGCTCAGGCTCAGGAACAGCGCACCGAGCGCGAGCATCACGACGAGCGCGAGCGCGGTCGCCACGTCGTGGCGACCGCGTCTGCCCAGCAGGCCGATCCCGAGCGCGGCGAGCAGCGAGAACGCGCCGAGCCCGACGAGCGTACTGATCCCCAGCAGGCTGGCGCCGGCCGCGCCCGCGAATGAGCCGTTCGGGACAGCGTGCGCGACGAACGCCGAGCCGCGCATCACCGTGAAGAAGCCGACGAGGCCGGCGAGGACCGCGACGATGCTCGCGACCTCCCACGCGTCGATCATGAAGCCCGAGAAGATCTCCGCCTCCCTCTCCAGCCAGCGAGCCCGGACAGCAGATACGTCAAGAACACGAGCGTGACCACGAAGAAGCTCACCGGCCAGCCGGTTCCGACCGGCGGCCAGTAGTAGCTGTCGTAGGCGAACACGATCCCGAGCCACATCGCCGCGACGCCGAGCGCGGCGGCGAGCGCGATCGCGAGCGCGGGCCGACGCGCGAGCCGCAGCGCCGTCGCTGCCGGGCCGACCAGCAGCGCCGTCGAGAGGATCGTCCCGATCGTCAGGGCCGCGAGCGCAACCGCAAGCGCCAGCGCCAGCAGGTAGCACGCTCCGATCAGGCGCACGGGGATCCCGCGCGCGACGGCGATCTCGGCGCTCGCGCTGCTGAGAAGCAGCGGCCGGTAGACGAGCGCGATCAGCCCGAGCGATGCGAGGCTGAGCCCGGCGGCGGGCGCGATCGCCGTCTTCGAGATCGCGAACACCGAGCCGAACAGGATCGTCACGGTCGCACCGGTCGTGCTCTCCTGCGTGGTGTCGAGGTAGAGCAGCAGCGCGGCCAGGCCGAGCCCGGCTCCGAGCACGATGCCGGTGGCGACGTCGCGCCCGCGCGGGCGCTGGACCCCGATCAGCTCCATCGCGCCGGCCGCGAGCACGTCGACGGCGACGAAACCCCACAGCGGCGCGGCGCCGAGCAGATACGCGCCGGATCCGCCGGCGGTGCCGATGTCCCCGAGCGCCTCACCAGCGAAGGACTGGCCGCGGATGACCGTGAACACGCCCACGGTCGCGCACACGACTGCCGCGAGCGCCCCGATCTCGAGCGCCGTGACGACGGCTTCGCTGGCGAAGAAGCCGCGCGCGAGCAGCGACGCCACGCTCATCGCGGAATCCCCGCGCCCGGGAACGACCCCTCGTGCCCGCGCAAGTCGTCGTCGCTGCCGGCGCCCGCGACGACCAGCACGCGACCGTGCACGTTGAGCACGTCGACATGGTGACCGTAGAGCTCGCTGAGCACGTCGGCGCGCACCACCTGCTCGGTCGTGCCGCTCGCCACGCGACCGTCGGCGATGTAGACGACGCGGTCCATCACCGACAGCAGCGGGTTCACCTCGTGCGCGCTGATCAGCACCGCCACGTCGAGCTCGCGGGCGACCCGCGCGAGCAGCGCGACGACCTCCTGGCCGCTGCGCAGGTCGAGGTTGGCGAGCGGCTCGTCGAGCAACAGCAGCCGCGGGCGCGCGATCAGCGCGTGCGCGATCAGCACGCGCTGCTGCTCGCCGCCGGAGAGCAGCCCGACGCGCGTGTCGGCGAAGGCGAGTGCGTCGACCGCCTCGAGCGTTTCCTCGATCAGCGCTCGTCGCGCGCGCGAGGGCCACGGCAGGCCGAGGCGATTGGCGTCGATGCCAAGGCCGACGAGATCGCGCGCGCGAAGCGGCAGGTCGGGGTCCAGCAGGAACTTCTGCGGCACATACCCCGCCAGCGGATGTCTGCGCGAGCGCGGGCGCCCGTCAAGCAGCACGCGCCCGGAAGTCGCCGCCTGCAGGCCGAGGATCACGCGCAGCAGCGTCGTCTTGCCCGCCCCGTTGGAGCCGATCAGACCCGTGAACTCGCCCGGGGCGATCGCAAAATCGACCTCCCGCAACACGTCGCGGCCGGACAGGCGAACGTTGATGCCCTGCACCGCGAGGATGTCCCGCGCAGGAGCAGTCATAGCGTGCGCGTCGATCGGCGCTCGGCGACGGCGCGCCGCAACGCTTCGGTCTCCGCGAGCATCCAGCTCTGGTAGTCATAGCCCGGGGAGGGCATCGTCTCGTACACGCCCACGACCGGCACCCCGCCTGCAGCGGCGTCTTCCAGGAACGACTGGGTCAGCGTGTCGGTGACCTGCCGGTTGTAGAGGAACGCCTTGACGCGGCCGTCGACGAGCAGTTCGTGCTGGGTGCTCACGTCCTGCGGAGCGGGGTCGACGCCGTTCATCACGTCCGCCTGCAGGCTCGGTGGGGTCAGATCCCGCGTGCCGGCGGCTTCCAGGAGATAGTCCCCGACCGGCTCGGTGGTCGCGACCGGGGCGCCCGGAGCGGAGGCGGCGAGCCGTCTGAGCGCGTGCAGCCATGGCGCCAGCGAGCTGATGAACCGCGCCGCGCTCGCCTTGAAGTAGGCGGCGTGCGCGGGATCGAGAGCCGACAGGTCGGCCGCCAGCGCATTCGCCACGGCCGGCATCGTGCGCGGGCTGTACCAGAGGTGCGGGTTCGCCGTCGAATCCGGCAGGCCGAGCAGCTTCTGGACATCGATCACACGCCGGCCCGAGTCGGGTGCGGCCGACTCGATCCGTTCCATGAACGTGTCGTATCCGAGGCCGTTCTGCACGATCAGGCGCGCCGCTGCAACCGACCTGGCGATACTCGGACTGGCCTCGAAGCTGTGCGGATCGGTGTTCGGATTGCTCTCGACCGCCGTCACGCTGACGTATGGGCCGCCGACCTGCGCAATCACGTTCGCGTATTGATTCTCGGCGCCGACTGCGAGAACCCTCCCGCCCGCCGCGGCCGTGCCCGGGCTCGCGGCGGTGTTGCATCCCGCGATGATCGTGGACAGGATCAGGAGCGCCGGCGCGATCAGCCTCCGGCGTACGCAGTCGATCGAAATGACGGTCCCTCCTCGGCGTTGCGGGCAGGCCGTCAGGCTACCACAAGACTAAGACTCAGTCTTGTTTTTCCTTCGCGGCGCGCACACTCGCGGCAATGGCACCCGAGCGCCGGGGCACGAGTCGCTGCGAGCCGACGGAGCCCTTCGACGCGCCCGCCGCGCCCGATCAGCCGCGCAAGGGAGAGCCGAGGAGGCGCGCGCGGGAGGTCCCCACCCGCGCGCGCGACGTGCGCGGCTCAGTCGCGCTCGCCCCGGCGGCGGACCAGCAGCACCGCGCCGACGATGATGATCACCAGCAGCAGCGCGCCGCCGGCGATGTAACGGATTTTATGGTGAACGGCTTTTTTCGGCTCCTGCGCCTTCGCCTGCGTCGGCGTCAGCACGGTCACCGGCACGTGCTTGCCCTGGACCAGGGCGATCGTCGCCGCCGACTGGTGCTTTGGATAGAGCGCGAGCACGTGCTGGCCGTTCTTCAACGTGATGCGCATCGAGCGCAGCCGCTTGTTGAACGTCACGGCGGCCACCTGGCCGCCGTCCAGCTGCTGGACGAATACCGGGTAGCCCTCTTTGGTGTAGTGCACGACGACTTCTTCGGCGGCGGCCGCGGGCAGCGCGAACGCGAGAAGCACGAGGCAGAGGGCGAGGCAGGTTGCGGGAAAAACTCTCATCGGTCGATTCATGGGGCGGTACTCTAGTGCCTGCACGGGCGGGGCACGTCGCGGGCCGGCGCGCTCGCATAGGCTGCGCGCCCGCTCGACGGCAACACGCGCGAACGGAGGGGACTGGTGAGCGTCAGGCAGGGCATAGTCTTCGGTGCGCCGCGCTCCGGCACGACCTTCCTGATGAACGCCCTCGACGCGCTGCCCGCGGCCGAGTGCGTGTCGGGCAACCTACTGCCCGTCGGGGTCGTCCACCTCGCCGCACAGGATCTCGCGACAGACGTGCGGGAGCTGCTGCAGCGAAGCTTCGCGGGCGCGATCGCCGACTATCTCGAGAGCTCTGTCTATCGCGCGCGAGCGCCCGCCCTGCGCAAGTGGTGGATCAGCGGCCACCGGCCCGCCGCACTGCGCGCGGCCGCGCGCGGCACGCGCGTGGAGAGCATCGTCGTGTACAAGGAGCCGTTCCTCGCATTCGCACCGGAGTTCGCCTACGAGGCGTTCCCCGACGCCCGCCTGATCTACCTGCTGCGCGACGGCCGCGACGTCGCCAACTCGCTCGTCCGCAGCTACGACGTCCTCTCCGAGGAGAAGCTGCGCGGGCTCGCCAGCAACGAGCTCATGCTCGGCCGCGCGCGTGGCGATCTGTACGTCCCGTGGTGGGTCGAGGACGGCGAGGAGGATGCCTTCCTCGCCGCCGGCCAGTACGCCCGCGCGATCTGGATGTGGCGGGAGATGGTCCGCCGCTGCTGCCGGTTCCTCGAACGTGCCGACGTGATCGCATCCGGCCGCGTGCTCGCGGTGCGCTACGAGGCGCTCGTAGGTGACGCGCTCGCGCAGGGCGATGCGATCGCCGCGCACCTCGGCCAGCCCGTCGGCGCCGCGATGCAAGCGCGGCTGGGCACCGCACACGCGAGGTCTGTCGGCAACCACGAGCGCCGCGCGAGCGAGGAGGTCCGCGAAGCCGAACGCGTCGCGGGAGCCGAGCTGGAGGCGCTCGGCTACCGCCTCCGCGCACCCGCCGACGCGCCGGACGCCGCGGCCGCATCGACGCGCGTGCGGTGAGCGCTTCGGACCGGGGCTAAACGCGGCCGGTGTCGCGCCGGTACGCGCGCGCCCCGAGGATGCTGAGCAGCACCGTCCAGAAGATCATCACCGCCCACGCCTTCGCCGGCCACGCGTGCCCGCCGAGCGCGACGTGGCTGGCCTGCACGAGCCAGTAGGACGGCAGCAGCTGGGCGATGTCGTGGAGGATGCCGCTGCTCGGGATCGGAAACCAGGTCCCGCCGAGAAACGCGAGCAGCGACACGCCGCCGCCCAGCGCGGGCCCGATCGAGTCCGGCGTGAGCATGTGCCCGAGCAGGATCCCGAGCGCCGCGAACGGCACCAGCCCGACGAGGATCAGGCCCGTCATCTTCAGCCACTCCTGCGCCGGCAGGCTGACGCCCAGCGACACGCCCGCGAGGTACATCGCGAGCAGGCTCAGCAGCGCCATCATGTAGCCGGTGAGCACCTTTGCGCGGAAGTACGAGCGCGGCGAGAGCGGCGTGATCCGCAGCTGGCGGTTCCAGCCGACCGCTCGCTCGGCCGCGATGCGCGCGCCGCAGGAGAGCATCGCGCTCATCGTCCCGAACGCCGCGAGGCTGACCATGAAGTAGAGCGGCGCGGAGATCCCAGTCGAGCTGAAGTCGCTGACGCCCTGCGTCGATCCCGCGATGAAGAAGTAGAGGATCAGCGGGAACCCCAGCGAGAGCACGAAGAAGCGGCGGTTGCGCAGCGTGCGCAGCAGCTCATAGCGCAGGTAGACGAACGAGATCATCGCCCGCGCCCGACCTCGCCGGAGGCGATGCCATCGCGCTCCGCGCCCGCGTCGTCGGTCGTCAGCGCGATGAACGCCTGCTCGAGGCCGGCCGCCGTGATCTCGATATCGCGGGCGTCGGCGTGCGCGGCGAGCAGGTCTCTGATCGCGGCGTCGGAGTCTGTGCAGGTGAGGATCACGGCATCGCCGTGACGCTCGGCTGCGCTGACGCCGGCGAGGCCCTCGAGCCCCTCGACAGCGACGCGCGGCAGGGTCGCGCGGATCGTGCGGGTGCCGACCATCGACTTGATCTCCGTGGTCGGCCCGTCGGCGACGATCCTGCCCTGCGCCATCAGCACCGCGCGATCGGCGTACGCGTCGGCCTCCTCGAGGTAGTGCGTCGCGAACACGATCGTCTTGCCGCGCCCGGCGAACTCGCGCATCGTCGCCCAGAACGCGCGTCGGCCCTCGACGTCGAGGGCGACGGTCGGCTCGTCGAGCACGAGCAGCTCGGGGTTGCTCACGAGCGCGACCGCGAAGCGCACCCGCTGGGTCTGCCCGCCCGAGAGTTTGTTCGTCCGCTGCGAGGCGATGTCGCCGATGCCTGTCAGCGCGAGCACCTCCTCGACGTCGAGCGGCGCGGGGTAGAGCGAGGCGACCATGCTCACCAGCTCGCGCACCGACAGATCCCTGATCAGCGCCCCGGTCTGCAGCATCGCGCCAACCGCCCCCTGCGCGACAGCCTCCCCGGGGGGCCGGCCGAACACCGAGACCGTGCCGTCGTCGGGGTCGAGCAGGCCGAGCAGCATGTCGATCGTCGTCGACTTGCCTGCGCCGTTGGGCCCGAGCAGCGCGACCGTCTCGCCGGCCGCGATCGCGACATCGATCCCCCGCACCGCCCTGATCGGGCCGTTGGGGCCACGGAAGGACTTCGACAGCCCGCGCAGCCGAATCCCGCCGGCGCCGAGCGCGACGCTCATTTGCGCGCGGTCCTCACCGCCTTCAACCGCTCGACCTTCCCCAACACGACCTTTCGCATCCGCACCGAGACCGGGGTCGCCTCGACCGCCTCGTCCTCGCGCACAAACTCGAGCGCCTCGTCGAGCGTCAATTTGCGGTGCGCATCAAGGCGCACGAGCACATCGGAGGTCGAGGAGCGCATGTTCGTCAGGTGCTTCTCCTTGACGGGGTTCACATCGAGGTCCTCCGAGCGGGCGTTCTCGCCGATGATCATGCCCTCGTAGACCTCCTCACCGGGACCTACGAACAGCGAGCCGCGCTCCTGCAGCGTGAACAGCGAGAAGGTCACCGTCGCGCCGCCGCGATCGGCGACGAGCACCCCCGAGTTGCGCGTCAGCAGCTCCCCCGCCCACGGCTCCCAGCGGTCGAACACATGGTGCATGATGCCCGTGCCGCGGGTCTCGGTCAGGAACTGCGTGCGAAAGCCGATCAGCCCGCGCGCCGGCACGAGGTAGTCCATCCGCACCCAGCCGGTGCCGTGGTTGGTCATGTGCTCCATCCGCCCCTTGCGCGCGGCGAGCAGCTGGGTGACCGTGCCGACATGCTCCTCGGGCACGTCCACGGACAGGCGCTCGACCGGCTCGTGGCGCTTGCCGTCGATCTCCCGCTCGACGACGTGCGGCTGCCCGACGGTCATCTCAAAGCCCTCGCGGCGCATCATCTCGACGAGGATCCCGAGCTGCAGCTCGCCGCGACCCTGAACCTCATAGGTGTCCGGCCGCTCGGTCTCCTTGACACGCAGCGAGACGTTGCCGACCAGCTCCTGCTCCAGCCGCGCCTCGATCTGGCGCGCCGTCAGCCTGTCGCCGTCTTTGCCCGCCAGCGGCGAGGTGTTGACGCCGAGCGTGATCGACATCGCCGGCTCATCGACGGTGATCACGGGCAGCGCGCGCGGGTCACCGGGGTCGGCGAGCGTCTCACCGATCGTCACCTCGGCGATTCCCGCGACCGCGACGATCTCGCCCGGACCCGCTTCCGGGGCGTCGACGCGCTCGAGCGCGTCGGTGACGTACAGCTCGGCGACCTGGGCTTTCTGGATCGAGCCGTCGGCGCGGCACCAGGCGATCTGCTGCCCCTTGCGGATGTTGCCGTGGCGCACGCGGCAGATCGCCAGCCGGCCGACGTACGGGGATGCGTCGAGGTTCGTCACGAGCGCCTGCAGCGGGTGCTCGTCGTCGTAGGTCGGCGCCGGGATGCGCTCGAGCAGCAGGTCGAGCAGCGGCGCGAGGTTCTCCTCCTGGATCGGCCGCGCGGGGTCGTACTCGAGCGAGGCCACCCCCGCCTTCGCGTTGCAGTAGACGATCGGGAACTCGATCTGGTGCTCATCGGCGTCGAGGTCGAGGAACAGCTCATAGACCTCGTCGACGACCTCCGAGACGCGCGCATCGGGGCGATCGACCTTGTTGATCACGAGGATCACCGGCAGTTTCGCCTCGAGCGCCTTGCGCAGCACGAAGCGCGTCTGCGGCAGCGGCCCCTCGGATGAGTCGACGAGCAGCAGCACGCCGTCGACCATCGTCAGCCCGCGCTCGACCTCGCCGCCGAAGTCGGCGTGGCCGGGCGTGTCGATGATGTTGAGCTTGACGTCCTTGTAACGCAGCGAGGTGTTCTTGGCGAGGATCGTGATCCCCTTCTCGCGCTCGAGATCCATCGAGTCGAGCACGCGCGTGGCGACCTCCTGCCCGACCCGGAAGGCCCCGGACTGCCACAGCATCGCGTCGACCAGCGTCGTCTTGCCGTGGTCGACGTGGGCGACGATCGCGACGTTGCGTATGTCATCTCTTGTTACAAGCACGGTCCGACAGGCTAGCGGCGTCCCGCGCCGGTTCCTGGGATCGAGGCTTGAAATGCCTGCCGAAGAGCGGCTCAGGCGCCGAACACCGACGCGATCGGACGGTTGAGCCGGCGCGATCGGGGTAGAATGGTGGCGGAGGACCGTGCCTTCAGGATTGTCCTGGCACGGTCGATACGATTCAGGAAGGGAGTCGATATGCCTTCGGGAACAGCCATCGCAGCCTCGACACCGTCCATCGTTCCGGGCGTCAGTGACGACCCCGGCGAGCTGTTCGTGCGCTGGCAGGCGCACCGCGACTCAGCGGCGCGCGAGGCGCTCGTGCAGCGCTACATGCCGCTCACACGGCGACTGGCACGCCGCTACGGGCGCTCATCGGAGCCGTTCGAGGACCTCCTCCAGGTCGCTTCACTCGGCCTCCTGAAGGCGCTCGACCGCTACGACGGCGCGCGCGGATACCCGTTCGAGTCCTTCGCCGTGCCGACGATCCTCGGCGAGATGCGGCGCTACTTCCGCGATTCCGGCTGGGCCGTGCACGTGCCGCGAGGAGCCCAGGAGCGCGCGCTGAAGGTGCGCGACGCCCAGGAGCAGCTCGCCGGCGAGCGCGGTCACGCGCCGAGCGTCGGGCAGCTCGCCCAGTACCTCGAGTTCGACGCCGAGGACGTGATCGACGCACTGCAGGCGATCCACGCATACGAAACCGTCTCACTCGACGCCCCGCGTCCCGGCGGCGGCGAGGACGCGGCCTCGATCGGCGACGCGATCGGTGCCGACGACGAGCGCTACGAGCTCGTCGAACTCGACGCGACGGTCGCATCGGCGCTCGGGCACATCCCCGCGCGCGAACGCCTGATCCTGCACATGCGCTTCGTCGATGACCTTACGCAGACGGAGATCGCCGAGCAGGTCGGTATTTCCCAGATGCAGGTCTCGCGCCTGTTGCGCCGTTCGCTCGATCAGCTGCGGACACTGACCGGTGCCTCCGCCGAGGCGCGATAGACGCGTTCACGTCGGCGGCGTCCGCTTCCGGGAGTGAGCTTGCGGCGGACGGCGGTATATCGGGAGCCTTGCTTGCTCGGACCGAGATGGCCGAAATCCCGAACGTCCGGCTGAACCTCTCCAGCCGGCCCGAGAACGTCCTGCTCGTCCGCCAGGCGCTCAACGGCCTGGCCGAGACGATCGGCCTCGACGCGCTCGAGCTCAACGACATCAGCACAGCCGTCAGCGAGGCCTGCAACAACGTCGCGATGCACGCCTACGACGGTGTCGAGGGCCCACTCGAGCTGGAGATCTACGTCGCGCCGGCCACGCTGAGCGTCGTCGTGCGCGATCACGGCGTCGGCGTCCGGCCCCGTATCGAGGGCGCCGAGTCGAGCGGGATCGGGCTGCCGATCATGCTCGCGCTCGCGCAGAGCGTCGAGTTTCGCGATCCCGACGGTGAGGGGACGGAGGTCCGCCTCGAGTTCGCGACGACGGCGCGCGCGGCCGAGCTCCAGCGCCCGGCGGCGGATGAGCCGGCGCTGGCCCCGCTCGACGCGAGCCCGCTCGCCGACGTGACCGTGCTGACGCTCTCACCGGCGACGCTCGCGCGCACCGTCCTGCCGCGGCTGCTGAGCGCGCTCGCGGCGCGCGCGTTCTTCTCGACCGATCGGATCTCCGACACACAGCTGCTTGCCGACGCGCTCGTCGCCCACACCGACGCGACCGTCAGCGGCGGGCAACTGAGCGTCGACATCAGCGTCGCGCCGCGCGCGCTCGAGCTTCGGCTCGGGCCGCTGCAGGCCGGGCGCACGAGCGCGCTCGTCGACGGTGCCGGTGGCGGCGGCGGACTGGGCCTGCTGCTCACGCGCCTGGCCGAATCTCACGAGGTCTCCTCGGCCGCCGCCGGCGAGGTTCTCGCGCTTCGCCTCGCCGACAACGCCGGCGCGTAGGCCGCGCGGGCGCTCAGCGCAACGCGACGCTCAGCGACGCCGCCGAGCGGGCGCCCGCGGCCGGCCTGAAGCCGATGCGCAGGTGCACGTGCACGCGCCTGCCGCGCTGCAGCGATGCGGCGGCCGATCCCGTGAGCGGCACGCTGACGGTGACCGTGCCCGCCCGCCTGACGCGCCGCGAGACGCCTGCGACGCCGCCGCCGGTGACACTCAGGCGCCCCGCCGCCGGTGTCTGCACGGTCAGGATCACGCGTCCGCCCCGGGTCCGGTGCGCGAGCACGCGCACCGGGCATCCGCTCACCCCGATCTTCGCTGCGCGCGAGACCTTCGCGCCGTTCTGCGCGACGATCGTCGTCTGCGCGAGCAGGCGCTGCGTGCACGGCGGCACGTTCGCTGCAAGCAGCGAGCCGGGGCCGACGGGCAGGTCCACGAGCACGCTCGAGACGGGCACGTCGGGGACCGATTCGAACGCCGAGCTGGTGATCCCCGACGGCGAGATGAAGGTGTGCCCGACAAGCACCACCTCGACGCCGTCGCCGCGCAGGACGAGGTCGAGGTTCGGAAATTCTTCGCTGCCGTGGGAGACGAGATACGCGGGCCCGGAGAGCTTGCCCGGCAGCACCGGCGTGCTGACCGTCGCGCTCCCGACGCGCGAGCCGCCCGTGCAGCCCCCCGGCGGGAGGCCCGCTTCGAAGCTTGCCGCCGGGCAGGCTTTGTTCAACGTCGAGTCCCGCGAGGGCAGCGACTTGGGCAGCTTCACGAACACCTGGCGGATGTTCGCCTCGTGGGGCGGCTGGCTGATCCTGACCGCGATGCTCGCGCCGTTGCCTTTCTTCTTGTCGGCGGCGGCCGTCGTCGCGCTGAGGCTCGGTTTGAACGCAAGCTTGCCGCAGCCGCCGACCTGGAAGGGGCTGGACAGCGTCTGCAACGTCGCGAGCGTCGACTGCAGCAGCGTTTCGCTCGAGAGCGGGCCGCAGTTGGTGGGGTTGAAGAGGAACTTCGGGCGGCTGATCGCGACGTCCAGCTTCTTCAGCCGCAGGGGAATGCCTTCGACGACCGTCGGCAGCGCGACGTTCGCGATCACACGCCCGCTGTAGAGACCGACTTCGATGCCGGCGCGCGTGATCACGTCGCCGAGGTCATATGGACCGGCGACGGCGGGCACGACGATCGACAGGCCATACGGCGCGCCGCCGTAGCCGCTGGTCAGGTAGACGACGCCGTCGAACACGTACGGTTCGCTGCCCGCGCCGGCCGCCACCGCGACGGTGCCGATCCGGCTCGTGTCCGCACATTTGCCCTCGCTCGCCAGTGGTTCGCGGCAGAGCGCGACCGAGGGGATCGCGCCGAGCACGCCGGGCGGAAGTGTGACCTTGACGTGGGCGGGGTATTGCTGCCCGTCCGCGCGCGCCAGCCGCAGCGCGAACGGGCTGTACGCGCCCGCCCGCGCGGGGTTCGGCGGCGAGAGCGCCTGCGTGAGCGCGAACGGCGGCGCCGCGGGACAGGGAGCGCCGGCGCCGTTCGCGTCAACCGAGAAGCCGCTTGCGGCCGCGAGCACCGGCGGCTGCCCGCTGTACGGCGTGACGCTGACCGTCGGCTGCGCGGCGCCGCAGCCCAACGGGTTTGCCAGCGGAGCGCGGGCGCCGCCGTTGAAATGCACTTCGAAGTCTTCGAAGGGCACCTGCGGCGCGCCGCTGAACGTCGCCGTCAGCCGCCCGTTCGTGCGGTTCGCGCTGATTCGCCCTTCGAGGCGCAGCCCGACCCCGTACTGTGCGGCTTCCGCGGCGAGGAACACGCGATACTCGCCACCCGATTCGGCGTGCTGACCCGGTTCCGGCGCTGCCAGGTAGAGGCTGCCGAGCAGCGAGCCGTTCGGGATGCCCGGGGCGTTGACCGCCACTGAGGCGATTTTCGAGGCGGTCGGGCAGGCGACCGGGCTGTCGCTGCCGAGCCCGATCTGCGCGTTCGTGCATGCTTCCAGCCCATGCGCGGCGGACGGGTTGAGCGTCAGCCCTTCGGGCAGCGTGACGCTCGTGCTCTGCAGATCCGGCGAGCCGGGCCGGCCCGGTTCGAACGTCGACTGCGGGATGTGCAGCGCGGCCGTGATGCCGTCCGGCTGGTCTGACTCGGTGAAGCCCGAGCCGAGCGAGAAGGACGGGCCGAACGCGAGCGAGCCGCAGCCGGTCGCGGTCACCGGTGTGGTGTTCGCGTACGCCAGGAACTGCCCGGGGGTTTCGTGGGAGTCCACGTGCAGGTGCGTCACCGGACGGCTCGAGCAGGTGCTCGGCAGCGTCAGGAACGCGGTCGGCGTGCCGACCCCGGTATGGCTCTGCGGCACGCCCCAGAAGAGCAGGCGCGACTCGATCACTTCGGGGCGGGTTGGGATGTTTTCGATTTTGAAGAGCTCGTGGAAGTCGCCACTCGTGACGCCGCTGTTTTCACTGCTCGCCGATTCCTGATGCCAGCTGATCGAGCCTTCGAGGTAGAGGTGGCCCTCGAGCCCCAGCAGTTTGATCGTCGCGCTGTTGATTTCCACGCCGAAGCGCGCCGGCTGACCGGGCTTGCGCACCATGTTGTAGACCGGAAAGTGTTCGGTGACCGTCAGCTTCTGCCCGAGCACCAGTTCGGTCGTGCCGGTCGCTTCGTCTTCGCCGACCTGGCTTTCCGCCGGGCACCCCGAGTCGTCTGCGTTGAGCGTCGCTTCGCTGCACTTTTCCCGCGTCGCTTCCGGGTTGACCGCGAGGCCCGGCGGGAGGTCGACGCGGACGTCCTTGACCTTGCCGTCCGGTTCCTTGCCTTTCGTCACCCCGACTTCCTTGAAGTTGAACTCGAAGTCGGTGATGCCGAAGTCTGGATGCCCGGCCGCCTGCGTGTAGAAGGCGCTCGCCGGCCCCGCGTCGGTGCAGCCGGCCGCCACGCACGTCCCCGCTTCCCACTTCGAGACGCCGAATGCGGCCACGGCCGTCGCTGGGGCCAGCGCCAGCGCCAGGATGGCGCCGAGCAGAGCGCGAAGCGAGGTGTCGATCGTCGTGCGTGCCATCTTCGGGTTCTCATCTGCCCGTCGCCACCGGGGGCCAAACGCCGAGCCGTCTCAGCGGTCGCGAGGAGGAGCGTCCGACGACGGGATGCCGACCGGCCCCAGGGTCTGAGGGCCGGCCGACAAACCGCACTTCGCCACCCGGGGGTGGGCAGCGGCTGCGGGGGGTACGCGCCGCGGCCCGCGAGGGGCGACATTGAGCACCCGGGAATATGCCCACTCGCACTCGCCCCTAAACACGATCCGGACAACTTTATTTCGGTCGTCTCCGGATCCGCCGCGGCGGGCGGCCGTTGCCGCCGAACACGGCGCGCATCGGCGCCGCTAGGGCCGCTGGTAACCTGATCGGCGATCGAACCGACGTGATCGCGCGGCGGTCGCTTCACCCCCAGGTGGTCTGTGCCCGGACACTCGTTTCGTCATGAGATGGTCCTCTATGCCGAAGGCCCCGATGGCTTCGTGCGCAGCATGCTGCCCGCGATCGAAGGCGCGCTGGCGGCAAACGAGCCGGTGCTCGTCGTCGCGGGCAGCGAGCGCCTCGAGCTGCTGAAGGAGGCGCTCGGCGACGACGCCGGCCGCGTCGGTGTCGCGGACGTGCGCCAGCTCGCGCGCAACCCTGCGCGAATCATTCCCGCGTGGCGTCAGTTCCTCGCCGAGCAGAGCCCGAACGGCGACCACGCGCTCGGCGTCTGCGAAGTGATCTGGTCGGGGCGCACGCCGGCCGAGCTCGCCGAGTGCCAGGTGCATGAGTCGCTGCTCGATCTCGCCTTCGGCGAAGGCCAGGCCTGGCGGCTTCTCTGCCCGTACGACCTCGACAGCCTCGAGGACGAGGTGATCGCCTCCGCGCAGCGCGGGCATGCGTTCCTCGCCGACAACGGCGACAGCCGCTGCAACGAGGACTACGCCCACGCGCACGAGCCGCCACGCCCGTTCGCCGGCTCGCTGCCGGCCCCGCTCGCGCCCGTGCAGGAGGTCGCGTTCACCGGCGAGGACCTCGGCGAGCTGCGCCATCTGCTGTCCCGCTGGGCCGGCGAGGAGCAACTCGACGCCGAGCGCATCGAGGAGCTGGTGCTGGCCGTCAACGAGCTGGCCACGAACAGCGTCCGCTATGGCGGCGGCCGCGGCGAGATGCTGCTCTGGCGCGAGCGCGCGACGCTGCTGTGCGAGATCCGCGACGAGGGCCACATAACCGACCCGCTCGTCGGGCGCAGCCGCCCGACACCGGAGGCGAACAACGGCCGCGGGCTGTGGCTCGCGAACCAGTTGTGCGATCTCGTGCAGATCCGCTCCTCGCCGCAGGGCAGCGTCGTGCGCGTCCACAAGGAGCTCGGCTAGCAGCGCTGCTGCTTGGCGCGTGCGCTGCGAGGGCTAGAATTAACGCATGGGGGCCAAGGACCAGCTTCGCATCGCGGTGCGACACGAGAATGATCGCGTGATCGTCTCGCTCGAGGGCGAACTCGACATGGCCAATGCGCCGCGCCTGCAGGGCACCGTCGAGAGCGATGAGCTGCTCGGCGAGAGCACGGTCGTGTTCGACCTCGAGCGGCTCGGCTTCGTCGACTCGACCGGCCTGCGGATCATCCTGCTGGCGCGCGAGCGCTGCCGCGACCGCGGACAGGAGTTCGCGGTGACGCGCGGCTCACAGCAGGTCCAGCGCCTGCTCAGCGTCACCGGCGTCGCCGAACACCTGCGCACGATCGCGACGCCCGACGAGCTGCTCGTGCAGCCGAGCTAGAGCCCGGCCAGGCGTCGCCTCAGGAAGCGGCGCTCGGGCTCGGAGCGGACCAGCTCGAGCGCGCGCCCGTAGGCCGCCGCGGCCTCCTCGCGGCGGCCGAGACGGCGCAGGAAGTCCGCGCGCGCGGCGTGGAAGTAGTGATAGCCCTGCAGTTCGAGGCGATCGACCGCGTCGAGGCCGGACGCCGGCCCCTCCGCCTCGGCGAGCGCGACCGCGCGGTTCAGCTCGATCACGGGCGAGCCGGTCAGCGCCGCCAGCTCGCCGTACAGGACGACGATCCGCGGCCAGTCACTGCGCTCGTCGGTGTGCAGATCTGAGATCTCTGCCTGCAGCGCGTACAGCCCGCTGCTCGCGCCGCCTCGCAGCGCGCGCGAGCGCGCGAGCGCCGCACGCCCGGCCTCGATCTGCGCGTCCTGCCACAGCGAGCGATCCTGCTCGGCGAGCAGCACGAGCTCGCCGTCGCGCACACGCGCCGCCCGGCGCGAGTCATGCAGCAGCATCAGCGCGAGCAGGCCGAAGACCTCGGCCTCGTCGGGCATCAGCTCGGCCAGCGAGACGCCGAGCTGGATCGCCTGCGTCGAGAGGTCCGCGCGACCGTCATAGCCCTCGTTGAAGATCAGGTAGACGACCGCCAGCACCGCCGCGAGACGGTCCGGGAGCAGGTGCGCCGGTGGGATCCTGAAGGGGATGCCCGCGTCTCTGATCTTGCGCTTGGCGCGCACGAGGCGCTGGGCCATCGTCGCCTCGGGTACGAGGAACGCACGCGCGATCTCCTCCGTTGTCAGCCCGCCGAGCGCGCGCAGCGTGAGCGCGACCTGCGCCTCCAACGCCAGCGCCGGATGGCAGCAGGTGAAGATCAGCTCGAGCCGCTCGTCGCGGAACGTCGTGTCCTCGATCTCGTCCTCCACGGCTTCGGGCACCTCGAGCAGCTTCGCCTTGTTCGCAAACATCCGTTCGCGACGGATCCGGTCGATCGCGCGGTTGCGCGCGGTCGTCACGAGCCACGCCCCGGGGTTCGCCGGCATCCCGTCCCGCGGCCATCGCTCGGCGGCGACCGAGAACGCCTCCTGGGTGGCCTCCTCGGCGAGGTCGAAGTCGCCGAGGAAGCCGACCAGCGTGGCGAGCACGCGGCCCCACTCCTCGTGGAAGACCTGCTCGATCAGTGTTCCACCAGCGGACGCACCTCGACCGCGCCGCCCATCCTCGCGGCCGGGATTCGTGCCGCCAGCTCGATCGCCGCGTCGAGATCGCTCGCCTCGAGCATGTAGTAGCCGCCGAGTGCCTCCTTCGTCTCCGAGAAAGGGCCGTCGGTCGTGAGTGTGCGTCCATCCTGGACGCGGACGGTCGTGGCCGTCTCGGCCGGCTGCAGCTGCGCGCCGCCGGTCACACCCGGCTCCTCGCGGATCGCGAAGTACTCGCCCGAGACCGCGTCTTTCTCGCTCTCGCTGAGACGCTCCCAGCTGTCCATCGCCGCGCCCGTGTAGATCTGGATCAGGTAGTTCATCGCTGCCTCCATTGCAGGGTATTGGTCATCTATGGGACGAACCAGGCTAGGCACGATCGACCGCTCGAGATAAAGATAACTTGCCAATTATATGAGCACCTGATTATATTTGCCCCATGACAGCGTTCGAAGTCGTCTCCGAGCCCTCCCGCCGCGAGATCCTCGATCTCCTGCTCAACGGTCCGCAGACGGTCGGGCAGCTCGTCGAGGCGACCGGGCTGACGCAACCGAACACCTCCCGACACCTGCGCATCCTGCGTGAGGCCGGGCTAGTCGAGTCGCGCCCGCTTGGACAACGGCGATTTTATTGTCTGCACGGAGACGGCTTCGCGGAGCTCGTCCGCTGGCTGACACCGTACGTGGTGCTGTGGCAGGGCGGCCTCGGCGCGCTTGAACGTCACCTGCAACGAGGCGAGTGAGCGCATGCCCGACACGACCGATGCAGTTCTCAAAGCTCACGACGGGCGCTGGGCACTGTGCTTCGAGCGCCGCCTCCCCCATTCGCCCGAGCGCGTGTGGCAGGCGCTTACCGGCCCCGGTGAGCTGGCGGGATGGCACCCGACTCCGTTTGAGCTGGAGCCCCGCAAAGGCGGCCGCGTCAGCTACCGTCCAGGCGAGGACGCCCCGCAGTTCGCGGACGGCATCGTGCTCGAGTACGAGCCGCCGCGGCTGCTCGCGCACACCTGGGGCGGGGATCAGCTGCGCTGGGAGCTGCACCCCGGCCCGCCCGGCTGTGTGCTGCGCCTCACGCACATCTTCGATGATCGCTTCAAGGCCGCACGCGACGGCGCCGGCTGGCACCTCTGCCTGCGCGCGCTGTCAAGCGCGCTCGCGTCCGAGCCGCGCCCCGAGCGGGGCCACGGGCCGCGGCTGCCCGACGATTGGAAGCGGCTCAACGGCGAGTACGAGCAGCGTTTCGGGATCGCGCCGGAGCAGGCCACACCACCGCCCTCGAGCTAGGCGCCTGCCTACTCGAGCACAAACGCGACTTCGTCGAGCACGCACCACGACCAATCCTCGCCCGGCTCGATCGAGCTCATGATCGGGTGCGCGTCCTGTGCGGCGTGGGCGGAGGCATGTTTGTTGGGCGAGGAGTCACAGCAGCCGACCTTCGCGCAGGTCCGGCAGACGCGCAGGTGTACCCAGTGCCCGCCGATCTTCAGACACTCCTCACAACCCGGCACCTGTGCACGCGAGGGCACCTCGGTGACCGTCACCGCGTCGAGGTGAGAGCAGACTTCGGCGCTCATCGCGGCCGCTCGCGAGGGCTCATGTAGAGAATGGTAGTGCGCTATGCAGTCGCGGGCACCGTCAGCGTGGTCTCGAGCCCCGCGTGGACATCGGCCTCGACGGGCTCGACCGCGATCCAGCTACGCACACGACCTGGCCGCCGCCACGAGCGCGCTCATGCGCTGCGGCGACTCGGCCGGCTGCGTCGAAGCGCTGCTCAGGGCCGGGCGTCTTGCGCCGGGGCGGCCGCCGCGCCGCTGTCGCCCGCCGCGCCGAGGAGCGCCTCGAGCGTCGCGACGACGCGCGGATCGAACTGCGTGCCCGCGTGCTTGACGAGCTCGGCGAGCGCCACCGACGTTCCCATCGCCCGGCGGTAGGGCCGCGTCGTGGTCATCGCGTTGAACGCGTCACAGCAGGAGATGATCCTCGCCTCGAGCGGGATCTCCTCGCCCCTGAGCCGATCGGGATAGCCGCCGCCGTCCCAGCGCTCGTGGTGTGAGCGGACGATGCGCCCGACCTTGCCCATGAAGCCACCGACGCGATCGAGCATCCGCTGCCCCTCGACCGTGTGCGTCTTGATGATCTCCCACTCGCGCCTGTCGAGCTTGCCCGGCTTGTTGACGATCTCCTTCGGCACCGCGATCTTGCCGATGTCATGCAGCAGCGCGCCGAACTCGACGCGGCGGAGTTTTTCCGCATCGAGGTTCATCGCGCCGGCGACCTCGAGCGCGAGCCTGACGACGTCCTTGCAGTGCTCGCCCGTGTACGTGTCGTCCGCCTCGACGACATCGCCGAGCAGCAGCGCCGTGCCGCGGTAGGCGTCGTTCAACTCGATCAGCTGCTCGAGGCGTCCGCGGCGCTCTTTGGCGAAATAGCGCAGCACGCCGAACAGCGGCGCGACCAGCAGCAGCGCCCAGGGGCGGTCGATCGCCGCGATCGCGACCGCCAGCCCGAGCGGCGTGAACGCGAGATCGATCAGATAGATCGGCCACGCCTCGGTGGCGTACTCGGCGACGGTGAGGCCGCCGCAGAGGCGTTCGCGCGCGACGTTCGCGGCGAAGTCGCAGGTGAACTGCGCCGCGAGTGCGAGCGCGAGCACCCCCCACCCGCCGTCCGCGCGCCCGACATGCGCGAGCGAGAACACGAGCGCCGGACCGACCGCGAAGCAGCTGTTCGCCGGCACCGTCAGCAGCCGGCTGAGCGGCGCGCGGCCGCGCACGATCGCCGGTGCGATCGCGAGCGCCAGCGAGAGCGCGACGAGCGGCGGCACGAGCGTGACCGGCAGCGCGAACAGCATCGGCACGAACACGACCTGCGTCGGCACCGTGAACCCAGCGCCGATGTCGAAGCGGAGATCGCTCGTGAGGGCCAGCGCCAGCACGTACATCGCGGCGATCGGCAGCGACACGCCGCCGCCGCCGCCGTACAGCGCGAGCGTGAGCGCAGCGACCACGAAGGCGCCACCGACGATCAGCTCCGCAGAGCGTTCGCGGCTGACCATCGGCGCCGTGCGGCTGGCGAACGAGGCGCGCAGGCGTTCTGATTCGGTGAGGGCGTGGGCGGACATCGGCTCTAGCTCTGCGTATCGTCAAAAACGCCGCAAAGGCAAAGCAAATCGCGCTCGGCCGAAGGGATTTGCGGCGAAAATTCGCAATGTTGGGATTTGCGCGCGGCGCCGGGACACCGCGCTCGAACAACCGTCCGCGCGGCTTGCAACCGGCCGCAGCGCGGTGCATGCTGCTCGACAGACAACAAACCAAGCACTGAAAAAGGCAAACCCACCGCGAGGTGGGGACGCAAAGCAAGAGGTCTCACTCCGAGACGGCTCGGCCGCCAGCACAGCACGGAGGCTCTTGTGTTTGCCCTTTCCCGCCACCCCAGACCCGCCCCGCGCCGCCGCTCACTGCGGCGCCGCGCGACCCTCACGTTCGCGCTCGCCGGCATCCTCGCCGCCTGCGGCGCAGCGTCTGCGCAGGCCTCGCTGATCGCGACCGACGCGTGCAACGATGCGACGCTGTCGCAGCCGTTCCTGCGCTGGGGCGACACGAGCGCGTATGAGCTTCTTCCGGGCGGAAACTTCGAGGGCTCGCTCTCCGGCTGGACGCTCAGCGGCGCCCGCCTCGCGAGCGGCAGCGAGCCCTATGGCGCGACCGGCGCGGTCGGCTCGTCCTCGCTCGCGCTGGCGCAGGGCGCCTCGGCGCAGTCGCCGTTCACCTGCGTCGACGCGGCCTACCCGACGTTCCGCTTCTTCGCCCGCAACGAAGGGCTCGCGGCGACCGTGCTCGTCCAGGTCGTCTACCGGACCCCGCTCGGGAGCGTCGCGCTGCCGCTCGGCGCGGTCGCGCTCAGCCCGACCTGGGAGCCGACGCTGCCGATGCTCACCGGGTCCGTGGCCGGCGGCCTGCTCGCCGACGGGACCGCGCAGGTGGCGCTCCGCTTCACCGCCTTGACCGGCTCCTCGCGGATCGACGACGTGTTCGTGGATCCGCGCATGAAGTGACAGCCGGCGTGAGCAACCCGGCGCTTCGGCGCCGGGCGCAGGACAGCGCCGTCCGGCCCCTCTCGTGTGGTGGGGGGCCGGACGAGCTCGTTGCAGACCTGCCCCGCGCCCCCTGCGGAGCGCTCTTCTCATACGCTAGGCGGCGATGACCGCGCGCGTACGAGAGGGAGTGTTCTTCGAGCCGCCGAAGCCGCTGCCGCGGGGGCCGCATCAGATGCCGCGCGAGCAGGTCCAGGATGCGCAGCGCCAGCGGCTGATGATGGCGTTCACCGAGCTGCTCGCCGACCGCGGCTATCAGGCGGTGCGGATCATCGATATCGCCAAGCGCGCGGGCGTCTCAAACGACGCCTTCTATGACGTGTTCGCCAACAAGGAAGAGTGCGCGACCGCCGCGCATGACCATTTCGCCGCGGTGCTCGAGCGCCGGGCCTATCGCGTCGATGTCGCTCCCAGTCGCACCTGGCGGGAGTTCGTCCTGTCCTCGGTCGGCGGCTACCTCGATACGATCACCGCCGACCCCGTCGTCGCGCGTGCTTTTCACCTCGAGCTGGACGCGATCGGCGCGACCGCGCGGCAGCGGCGCAGAGCCGCGCTGATGCACTTCGCCGAAGCGCAGATGCGCGAACAGGAGCGTCTATGCGCGAGCGATCCGCTGCTCAAACAGCAGCCGCTGATCATCCACCTCGGCTCCGTCCACGGCGTCAGGCAGCTCGCCTGCGACGCGCTCGAAGCCGAGAGCGAGCCGGACTTCTCAGTGCTGATCCCCGACGTCGTCAACTGGCTCGTCGCGGCGGCGTACGGCGCAACGATGGAGAGCCCGGACTGACAGCCGGCGGCGCGCGCGAGCTGTCCCGCGCGCGCGTGATCGTGGTGAGCGGATGACCGGTCGAGCCCGCCGGCGGACGCGCTCGATGTGACATGATTGCGCCGCTCTAGCGACGTATTCCGGGGCACGGATGCCACAGCCGCGACCGAGAGGACCTGGGAGCATGAGCTCAGGCGCACCAGCTCACCCCGCGACAGCCGCTGCCGGCTCGGGCGACCCCGCCGCCACGCCCGCCGACGTGCTCGTCGTGTTCGGGATCACCGGCGACCTCGCGAAGGTGATGACCTTCCACTCGCTGTACCGGCTCGAGCAGCGCGGCCTGCTGAACTGCCCGATCGTCGGTGTCGCCGGCGATGACTGGACGCTCGAGCAACTGCACAGCCACGCCCGTGACTGCATCGAGGGGTGCGGCGAGACAATCGACGCCGAGGTGTTCGAGCGCTTCGCCGCGCGACTCTCGTATGTCAGCGGCGACTTCACCGACGCGGCGACGTACACGCGGCTCAAGGGGGCGGTCGGCGACGCCCGTCAGCCGGTCTTCTATCTGGAGATTCCACCGTTCCTGTTCGGCGCGGTGATCAAGCAGCTCAAGGACGCCGGCCTGACCGACACGGCCCGCGTCGTCGTCGAGAAGCCGTTCGGGCACGACCTCGAGTCGGCGCGCGCGCTGGCCGCCGAGATCCACCAGTACATCGCAGAGGCGCAGCTGTACCGGATCGACCACTTCCTCGGCAAGATGGGCACCGACGAGTTCCTCTACCTGCGCTTCGCCAACACGATGATCGAGCCGGTCTGGAACCGCAACCACATCGCCTGCGTCGAGATCACGATGGCGGAGGACTTCGGCGTCGAGGATCGCGGGCACTTCTACGACCCCGTTGGCGCGCTGCGCGATGTCGTCGTCAACCACCTCATGCAGGTGGTTGCCGTGGCCGCGATGGAGGCCCCCGCGAGCAGCGACGCGGAAACGCTCAAGGATGCCAAGGCGGCCCTGTTCAAGTCGATCCATACAGCCGATCCGGCCCACTATGTGCGCGGGCAATACGACGGCTACCTCGACATCGACGGCGTCGCGAAGGACTCGACCACCGAGACCTACGTCGCGCTGCGCCTGGACATCGACAACTGGCGCTGGTCGGGCGTGCCCTGGTTCATCCGCACCGGCAAGCGGCTCCCCGCGACCCAGACCGAGCTGCGCGCCGTCTTCCGCGAGCCGCCGCGCCTCGGCTTCATGGAGCACGGGCACCGCCGTCCCGAGCCCAACCAGTTCGTCGTCAAGCTCGACCCCTCGACCGGGACGCGGGTGATTCTCGACGCCCACCGCGCCGACCTCTCCGGCGCGGAGGCGGTCACCCTCGATGTCGAGTTCGCCGCGCAGGGAGGCGAGGCGCCGACCCCCTATGAGGTGCTGCTGCTCGACGCGATGCGTGGCGACAGCGCGCGCTTCACCCGTCAGGACGGCGTCGAAGAGACCTGGCGGATCTTCGAACCTCTCATCCAGAATCCGCCACCCGTGCACCGCTACGCGCCGGGCACCTGGGGACCGGCGGCGGCCGATGAGCTGATCGCGGGCTTCGGCACCTGGCGCGGGCCCTGGGTGGCGTCATGAGCCCGGCCAAAGCGGCCAAGAGCAAAGTGAGCAAGGGGGGCGCACAGGGGGCAAGCGAGGCCGCCGAGCGGCAGGCGGCGCCGCAGAGCGCGGCGATGCCTTCGCCGTTCCCGCCGATCGCCGACTACGCGTTCCTGTCGGACTGCCACACCGGCGCGCTCGTCGCCCCCGACGGCAGCATCGACTGGCTGTGCGTGCCGCGCTTCGACGCCGCGAGCGTGTTCGGCACGCTGCTCGATCGCCAGGCCGGCTCCTTTCGCCTCGGGCCGTTCGGGATCAACGTCCCCGCCGCGCGCATCTACGAGCCCGGCACGAACATCCTGCTGACCACGTGGAAGACGCCGACCGGCTGGGTGATCGTGCGCGACGCGCTGATCCTCGGTCCCCGTCTCGGCATCGACACGGTGACACCGCACACGCGCCCGCCGACCGACGAAGACGCGCGCCACCTGCTCGTGCGCACGGCGATCTGCCTGGAGGGCGAGGTCGAGATCGAACTGACGTGCGAGCCCGTGTTCGACTACGGGCGCGTGCCCGCGAGCTGGTCTGTGGATGATGAGGGCCACCGCGCCGACGCGAGCGGCGCCGAGACGACGATCCGGCTGCAGACCGATATGGCGGTCGGCGTCGAGGGCGACTGGGTCAGGGCCAGGCACGTGCTCAAGGGCGGCGAACAGCTCTACTGTGCCCTGTCCTGGGCGGAGGGTCTGCTCGCGCCCGCGAGCTTCGATGAGGCGACCGCGCACCTGGCCGAGACCGCGACGTTCTGGCGCCACTGGCTGGGGCGTGCGCGGATCCCCGACCATCGCTGGCGCGACCCGCTGCAGCGCTCGGCGCTGACGATCAAGGGGCTGACGTACATGCCGACCGGCGCGACCGTCGCCGCGCTGACGACGTCGCTGCCGGAGACGCCCGGCGGCGAGCGCAACTGGGACTACCGCTACACGTGGCTGCGCGACTCGACGTTCACGCTGCAGGCACTGCACTACCTCAACCTCGACTGGGAGGCCGACGAGTTCATGCAGTTCGTCGCCGACCTCGAGGCCAACGGGGATGGTTCGCTGCAGATCATGTACGGGATCGACGGTCGTCGCGATCTGGCCGAGTCCACGCGCGATGACCTCTCCGGCTATGCCGGAGCGAGCCCGGTGCGAATCGGCAACGGCGCCTTTGACCAGCGCCAGAACGACGTCTACGGCGCGGCGCTCGACTCGATCCTGCTGCACACGCGCCGCAGCCAGCGGCTGCCCCGGCGGCTGTGGCCGCTCGTGCAGGCGCAGGCCGAGTGTGCGACGAAGGTCTGGCGCGAACCCGACCAGGGCATCTGGGAGGCGCGCGGCGCGCCCAAGCACTACGTGTCATCGAAGCTGATGTGCTGGGTGGCGATGGACCGGGCGGCCAAGCTGGCCGCGCTGCGCGGCGACAAGAAGCTCGAGAGCACCTGGCACGCGACCGCCGATGAGGTCAGGGCGGACATCCTCGCGCACGGCCTGACCGGCGATGGCGTGCTGCGCCAGCACTACGAGACGGACGCACTCGACGCGTCCAACCTGCTGGCGGCGATCTTCGGCTTCCTCCCCGGCGATGACGAGCGCATGCGCGCCAGCGTGCTCGCGATCGCCGAAGACCTCACCGAGGACGGCTTCGTGCTGCGCTACCGCACCGGCGAGACCGATGACGGCCTGTCAGGCAAGGAGGGGAGCTTCCTGATCTGCTCCTTCTGGCTCGTCTCCGGACTCGCGATCGTCGGCGAGATGCAGCGCGCGACCGACCTGATGGAAAAGCTGCTGCGCGTCGCCTCACCGCTCGGCCTGTATGCCGAGGAGTTCGACACCAGCACCGCTCGTCACCTCGGCAACTTCCCGCAGGCGTTCTCGCACCTCGCGCTGATCGAGGCCGCCGGGCGGATAATCATCTCCGAGTTCACCGACGAGCTCAGCTGATGGACGCCTACGACGTGATCATCATCGGCAGCGGCGCCGGCGGCGGCACGCTCGCGCGCCAGCTCGCCCCCTCGGGCAAGCGCATCCTGCTGCTCGAGCGCGGCGACTGGCTCCCGCGAGAGCCGCAGAACTGGTCCGCCGCGGACGTGTTCGTCGAGAACCGCTATGTCTCGCCGGACACCTGGTACGACGGCGAGGGCAAGCCGTTTCAGCCGCAGGTGCACTACTGCGTCGGCGGCGCGACGAAGCTCTACGGCGCCGCGCTCTACCGCTTCCGCAAAGAGGACTTCGGCGAGCTGCCGCATCACGGCGGCGTCTCGCCGGCGTGGCCGATCACCTACGAGGAGATGGAGCCCTACTACACGAAGGCCGAGCAGCTCTACCAGGTGCACGGCGCGCGCGGCGAGGACCCGACCGAACCGCCGAGCAGCGCGCCCTACCCGTTCCCGGCGGTCACGCACGAGCCGCGGATCGCGCAGCTCGCCGAGGACTTCGCGGCTGCCGGGCTGCACCCGTTCCACGCACCCTGCGGCGTGATGCTGCAGGAGGACAACATGCCCTACAGCGCCTGCGTGCGCTGCTCGACCTGCGACGGCTTCCCCTGCCTCGTGCACGCCAAGTCCGACGCCGAGGTGCTCGGCGTGCGGCCCGCGCTCGAGCACGACAACGTCACGCTGCTGACGAACGCGACGGTCGTGTCGCTGAGCACCACTGCGGCCGGCACCGAGGTCAGCGAGGTCGTCGTCGAGCGCGAAGGTGTGCGTGAGAGCTATTCGGCGGACATCGTCGTAGTCTCCGCCGGCGCCGCGAACACGGCCAGGCTGCTGCTCAGCTCGCGCAGCGAGCGGCACCCCAACGGCCTCGCGAACGGCTCCGATCAGCTCGGGCGCAACTACATGTTCCACAGCAGCCAGGCGGTCCTCGCGATCTCCAAGGAGCCCAACCCGACCGTCTTCCAGAAGACGCTCGGCGTCAACGACTACTACTTCGCGAGCGACGCCTGGGAGTTCCCGATGGGCAACATCCAGATGGTCGGCAAGTCGGTCGCCGACATGTACCGCGGCGAGAAGCCGCTGATGACGAAGCTCGCACCGACGTTCTCGCTCGCCGAGGTCGCCACGCACGCGATCGACTTCTGGCTCTCGACCGAGGATCTGCCGCTGGCGGAGAATCGCGTCAGCGTCGACGGCGACGGCAGACTGACGCTGAACTACAAGGCGAGCAACGACACCGCCCGCGACCGCCTGTTCGCTCAGCTGCGCTCGCTGCTCGCCCAGCTGGGGATGCACGAGCACCACCTGATCCCGCGCTGGGCGTATCTCGAGAACAAGATCCCGCTCGCCGGCGTCGCCCATCAGGCAGGCACGGCGCGCTTCGGCACGGACCCGGCGAGCTCGGTGCTGAACACGGACTGCAGGGCGCACGAGCTCGACAACCTGTACGTGGTCGACACCAGCTTCTTCCCGAGCATCTCCGCCGTCAACCCGGCGCTGACGGCGATGGCGAACGCGATCCGTGTGGGTGATCACCTGCTCGAGCGGCTCGGCTGAGCACGGCCCGCCCGCACCGTGACAGCGGATCGCCCGCAGCCCTCGGTTCGTCATGGTTGAGCGGTGAGAGCGCTCGATGAGAGACTGCTCCGCTACGCGCGGGCGACGCGCATCTTTCTGTTCGTCTCGGTCGCATTGGGAGCCTGCAGCGCGCTGCTGATCGTCGCGCAGGCCTGGCTGCTCGCGGACATCGTCGCGCGCGCGTTCATCGGCGGGCGCTCGCTCGCGCAGCTGCAGACGCCGCTGACGCTGCTGCTCGCGGTCGTGCTCGCGCGCGCGAGCATCGCCTGGGCGGCCGAGCTCGCCGCCAGCCGCTCCTCCGCGCGCGCGAAGTCGCAGCTGCGCAGCGCGCTGCTCGAGCGCATCCCGGCGCTCGGCCTGGACAGCGCGCGCCGGCAGCGCACGGGCGAGCTCGCGATTCTCGCGACGCGCGGGATCGACGTACTCGACGGCTACTTCTCGCTGTACCTGCCGCAGCTGTTCCTCGCCGTGATCGTGCCCGTGCTCGTCGTCGTCGCGGTCGCCACCAACGACCTCATCTCGGCCGCGATCATCGCCTTCACGATCCCGCTGATCCCGGTGTTCATGGCGCTCGTCGGCGCCGCCACGCAGGAACACATGGATCGTCAGTTCCGGACGCTCGAGCGGCTCGGCGGCCATTTCCTCGACGTCCTCACCGGGCTGCCGACGCTGAAGGTGTTCGGGCGCGCGAAGGCCCAGGCTCACGCGATCCGCGCGATCAGCGAGCGCTACCGCGTCACCGCGATCTCGACGCTGCGGATCACGTTCCTGTCCTCGCTGATCCTCGAGCTCGTCGCGATGGTCGCCGTCGCGCTCGTCGCCGTCGCGATCGGCCTGCGGCTGATGAACGGCCAGCTCGGCCTGCGCACCGCGCTGTTCGCGCTCGTGCTCGCCCCCGAGGCGTTCCTGCCGCTGCGCCAGCTCGGCGCCAACTACCACGCGAGCAGCGAGGGCGTCGCGGCTGCCGAGCAGGTGTTCGCGGTGCTCGAAAGCCCCCGCCGCTGCGAGCGGCGAGCTGCGCAGCTTCCCCGACCCGGCCGTCGCGGAGATCACGGTCGAGGGCCTCGGCGTCAGCTATCAGGGCCGCGACCGGCCGGCCCTCGAGGACGTCTCGCTGACGCTCGCCCCCGGCGAGGTGCTCGCGCTCGTCGGTCCGAGCGGGTGCGGCAAGTCGACGCTGATCGGCGTGCTGCTCGGCCTGCTCGCCCCGACCGCGGGCACGGTCCGCGTCGGCGGCGTCGATCTCCGCGAGCTCGACCTCGAGGCGTGGCGCGCGCGGCTTGCCTGGGTGCCGCAGCGGCCGCACCTGCTCAGCGCATCGATCGCGGCGAACGTGCGCCTCGGCCGCAGCGACGCGCCCGAGCAGGACGTCCGCCGGGCGATCGCCGACGCCGGCCTCGAGGCCGCGGTTAGCAGGCTCCCCGACGGCCTCGAGACGGTGCTCGGCGAGCACGGCGCCGGACTGTCCGCCGGCGAGCGCCAGCGCCTCGCGCTCGCGCGCGCGTTCGTGCGCGACGCGCCGCTGTTGCTGCTCGACGAGCCGACCGCGAACCTCGACGGCGAGACCGAGCGTGAGCTCGATCGCGTCGATCCGCCGGCTGCTCACGGGCGCACGCTGCTGCTCGTCGCGCACCGCCCGGCGCTGGTCGCGATCGCCGACCGCGTGCTCGAGCTCGCGCCCGCGGGGGTTCCCGCATGAGCACGGCGCCACCGCTCACGGCCGCTCGCGCGCCGAAGGCATACGCCGAGCCCGGCGCCGCTGCTGCGCACGCTCGCGATCGCCCGGCCTGCCGCCGCCCGGCTGGCGCTTGCGACGCTGCTCGGAGCCGGCGCGGTCGCCGCCGCGATCGGGCTGATCGCGACGTCCGCCTGGCTGATCTCCCGCTCCGCTCAGCGCCCACAGGAGTCCGCGGTCGCGCTCGCGATCGTCGGCGTGCAGTTCTTCGCGCTCGCCCGCGGCCTGTGCCGCTACGCCGAGCGGCTCGTCGGCCACGACGCCGCCTTCCGGGTGCTGTCCGAGATCAGGGTCGGGCTGTACGAACGGCTCGAGCGGCTCGCCCCGCTCGGCTTGCCGGCGTTCCGCAGCGGCGATCTGCTCGCCCGCCTCGTGCATGACGTCGAAGCGCTCCAGGACCTGCTCCTGCGCGTCGTGCCGCCGTTCGCGATCGCGCTCGGCGTCGGCGCGGCGACGGTCGCGCTGGTGTGGCTGATGCTCCCCGCCGCCGCGCGGTGCTGCTCGCGGCGCTCGTGCTCGCGGGCACGCTCGTGCCGTGGCTGACCGGGCGCTTCGCCGCGCGCGACGAGACTCGGCAGGCGGCCGCGCGCGCGGAGCTGACGACCTGCGTCGTCGACCTGATCGAGGGCGCGCCGGAGCTCGCGGTCAACGGCGCGACCGCCGCGCAACTCGCGCCGCACGATCGCCGCGGACACGCAGCTCACGGGAATCGCGGCGGCAGGCGCGCGCACCGCGGGCGTCGGGCAGGGACTGACGAGCCTCTGCTGCGGGCTCGCGATGTGGGGCTCGCTCCTCGTCGGCGTCGCGGCAGTCCACAGCGGGCGGATCAGCGGCGTGCTGCTCGCCGGGCTCGCGCTGATACCGCTCGTCGCCTTCGAACTGGTGAGCGGGCTGCCCGCGGCGACACAGACGCTGCAGCGCGTGCGCCGCGCTGCAGCGCGCGGTGTTCGAGGTGATCGACACGCCCGCCGCGGTCGCCGAGCCGCGTGACCCGCTGGCGCTGAAGGCGCCTCCCCATTCGCTGTCCGTGCGCGGACTGCGCTTCACCTATCCGGGCGCCTCCCTGCCCGCGCTCGACGGCGTCGATCTCGAGCTGCGACCGGGCCGGCACATCGCCGTGATCGGCCCGAGCGGCGCCGGCAAGTCGACGTTGGCCGGGATCCTGCTGCGTTTCCTGCCCTACCGCGAGAGGGTCGGTGACGCTCGACGGCGAGGAGCTCGCGCAGCTCGCCGGCGACGACTGCCGCAAGCTGATCGGGCTCGCCTCACAGGATGCCCACGTGTTCGACAACACGCTCGAGGAGAACCTGCGCCTCGCCAGGCGCGAGGCGGGCAGCGAGGAGCTGCTGGCGGCGCTCGCGAGCGTCCATCTGCTCGACTGGGCGCAGAGCCTGCCCGCCGGGTTGCACACCGAGCTCGGCGAGCGCGGCGCACGCATGTCCGGCGGGCAGCGCCAGCGCCTCGCGCTCGCGCGAGCGCTGCTCGCGGATTTCCCGCTGCTCGTCCTCGACGAGCCCGGCGAGCATCTCGACACGGCGACCGCCGATGCGATCGTCACCGACCTGCTCGCACTCGCGCGCGAGCGCACGACGCTGCTGATCACGCACCGGCTGGCCGGCCTGCAGGAGGTCGATGAAGTACTCGTGCTCGACCGCGGCCGTGTGGTCGAGCGGGGCTCACACGCCGAACTGCTCGCGCGTGACGGTCGCTACGCGGCGCTGTGGCGGCAGGAGAACGGCTAGCTCGGGGTGGCGCCGGGATCGTCGACGAACCGCGATAGATCTTCTTCGCCGGCCTTGACACCCGCCTGCATCGCGACGATCCGCGCGGAGGCCTGTTGCAGCGTGATCGTGCGCTCGTCACGGGCGCTGCCGACGAACGACGTCAGCCACTTGCCCAGCGCGGTCCAGCGGTTCTTGAAGCCCGTCAGGAAGGTGAGGTGGACGAACGCCCACATCAGCCAGCCGAGGAAACCGCCGACCTTGACTCCCTTGAAGCTGACGATCGCACGAAAGCGCGAGACCGTCGCCATGCTGCCGAGGTCGTGATAGACGAACGGCTTCGCCGCGGAATCGCCGTCCAGCCGCCGTTTGATCGTGCGTGCGGCATGGATCCCCGACTGCATCGCGACCTCCGCGACGCCTGGCAGCCCTTTCAGCGACATCATGTCGCCGACCGCGAACACCTCCGGATGGCCCGGCAGTGTGCAGTCCTCGAGCACTTCGATGTGACCGGCGCGATCAGCCCCCGCCCCCGTCGCCTGCGCGAGCGCCCGCGCGAGCGGCGAGGCCTGGACGCCGGCCGCCCAGACGCGCGTGTGGCAAGCCACCCGCTGCTGCCCGTCGGAACCCTGGACGATGATCGCGTCCGGTTTGACGTCGATCACTCGGCTCTGCATACGCAGCTCGACACCGATGCGTTCGAGCTCTTTCGTCGCCTTCTCCGACAGGCGATCGCCGAAATTGGCAAGCGGTTTCTCGCCGCCGTCGAACAGCAGGACCTGCGCACTGGCCGGGTCGAAGGTGCGGAAGTTGCGCTTCAGCGAGCGCCGTGAGAGCTCGGCGATCTGGCCGGCCATCTCCACGCCCGTCGGCCCGGCGCCGATCACCGCGAACGTCAGCCACGTTCGCTTGCGCGCCGGGTCCGGCTCCTGCTCGGCCATCTCGAATGCGCCGAAGATGCGTGCGCGCAGCTCGAGCGCGTCATCGACGGTCTTCATCCCCGGAGCGAGCGCCGTGTACTCGTCGTGGCCGAAGTAAGAGCCCTGGGCGCCGGCGGCGACGATCAACGAGTCGTAGCCGATCGCCCGCGGCGGACCGAACGGGCCGCCACCGTGACGGTCTTCGCAGCGAGGTCGAAGCCGGTCACGTCGGCCAGCTCGACGGTCACGTTCTCGTGCTTGCGCAGGACCTCGCGCAGCGGCGGTGCGACCGCTCCCTCCGAGAGGATCCCCGTCGCCAGCTGGTAGAGCAGCGGCTGAAAGACATGATGGTTCGTCTTGTCGATCAACGTGATCTGCACGGGCGCGCGGCGCAGGAACTTGGCCGCGAACAGTCCCCCGAAGCCGCCGCCGACGATCACGACGCGGTGCGCCGCCGCGTCACTCATGGCTGCGGAGCCGTGCGCACCGACCCACCGGCTGCATCCGGCTTCTGCCGCGCCGGCGGCGCCACGCCGGCGGACTCTCCTGCGGCCGTCGCCGGTGGCGCTGTGACGCGGCCGTGGAAGACGTGGAAGGACCAGCCCTGGTAGAGCAGCACGAGTGGGGAGAAGATCGCGGCGACGATTGTCATGACCGTGAGGGCGTAGTGGCCGGACGCGGCGTTGTTGACGGTGAGGTTGTATGCGGCGTTGGTGCTGGAGATCATGACGTTCGGGTAGAGGTCGATGAAGATCGAGCTGACCGTCGCGGCGATCGCGACCGCTGAGGCCGAGAAGGCCCAGCCGTCGTAGTCGCTGACCGCGAGCGCGGGCCGCGAATACGACCGCGATCACGGCGAGCACCTCGACGGGTCCGGGGACGTCGGCGCCGCCGGCGACGTTGCGGGTCCAGATCACCCAGCCGATGACAGCACGATCGCCGCCCAGCCGAGCGGCCGCGCAGCGGCGCGTGAGCGCTCGCGCAGCTGCATCGGTCGTTCGCAGCTTCAGGAACGTCGCACCGTGCAGCAGGCAGAGGCCGAGAAGCGTGAGCCCGGTCCACAGCCCGTAAGGCGTCAGCAGGTTCAAGAAGTTGCCGCTGAAGTCGTGGCTGGAGTTGATCGGCAGCCCGACGAGCAGGTCGCCGAGGCCGACACCGATCAGCAACGGGATCAGCAGGCTGCCGAGCGTCGTTGCCCACATCCACGTGCTCCGCCAGCGCGGACTGTCGCGTTTGCCTTTGAACTCGAGCGAGACGCCGCGTGCCATCAGCGCGAGCAGCACGAGCAGCAACGCGAGATACAGGGCGGAGAACATCGTCGCGTACCAGCAGCGGAAATGCCGCGAACATACCCGCGCCGGCGACGATCAGCCAGACCTCGTTGCCGTCCCACCAGGGGCCGATCGTGTTCAGCGCGACGCGCCGCTCGGTCTCGGTCCTGCCGATGATCGTGTGCAGCACGCCGACACCGAAGTCGAACCCCTCGAGCACGAAGAAGCCGACCCAGAAGAACGCGACGATCACGAACCAGATGGTGTGCAGCTCCATGCTCGCCTCCTAGTAGGTCAACGCCGGGATCGTGCTCGCGCCGGCACCGGCGGCGCCCGTGTCGTCGTCCTCGCCCTCGCCGTCGTCGAGCTGCTTGCGCGAGTAGCGCAGCATCAGCACGAGGTCGGCGGCGCCGATCGCGACGTAGATCGAGCACGAACGCGATCAGGCTGATCCAGATATCGGTCGAGGTGACCGACGGCGAGTTGGCGTTGATCGTCTTCATCAGCCCCTGCACGATCCACGGCTGCCGCCCATTCTCGGTCAACAGCCAGCCGGCGGTGTTCATCATGAACGGCGTCACCACCGCGGCGAGCGAGAGGCGCAGGAACCACTTCGAGCGATCGAGCGTGCCGCGGTGCAGCAGCCAGCCGCCCCACAGCGCGAGCAGCGCGATCAGCGACCCGAGATAGGCCATCACCCGCATCGACCAGTACTGGATGAAGACGTTGGGGATGTAGTTCCCGGGCCCGTATTTCCTTTCGTATTCCTTCTGCAGCTGGTTGAGGCCCTCGACGGGCCCGTTGAACGTCCCCGTCGCGAGCACCGACAGCAGGTGCGGGATCGCGATCAGCTGCGTCGGCGTCTCGATCGTTCTTGCCGCCGCCGACCTGGAAGGCCGAGAACGAGCACGGCTGGCAGTTTTCCCACTGCGCCTCGGCCGCCGCGATCTTCGACCGGCTGGTAGGTCGCCTCGATCTCGCCGAGCTTGTTGCCGACGAACATCTGCAACAGGATCGCCGGCAGCAGCACCAGCACCGAAAGCCGCGCCGCCGTGTGGAAGCCTGCGACCTCGCTGCCCTTGCGCAGATGCCAGGCGCAGACCGCCAGCATCACCAGCGACCCCGTCACCAGCGAGGCCAGGATCACATGCACATAGCCCCACAGGAATGTCGGGTTCGTGAACAGCGCCCAGATGTTGTTCAGTTCCGGCTGCGCCGTGGCTGTTCAGCACGTATCCGACCGGATGCTGCATCCACGAGTTCGCCGCGAGGATGAACATCGCCGAGAGCATCGAGCCGAGCGCGACCATCCAGATACACGCCAGATGGACGCGCTTCGGGCAGCCGATCCCAGCCGAAGATCCACAGCCCGAGGAACGTCGACTCAAGGAAGAACGCCGCCAGGCCCTCCATCGCCAGCGGCGCGCCGAACACATCGCCGACGAAGCGTGAATACGCCGACCAGTTCATCCCGAACTCGAACTCCTGCACCAGCCCTGTGACGACCCCGACAGCGACGTTGATCAACAGCAGCGTCCCGAAGAATTTCGTCAGCCGCTTCAGCTCGGGCCTCTCGTCGCGGTAGTAGGCCGTCTGCAACAGCGCGACCAGGAACGCCAGCCCGATCGTCACCGGCACGAACAAGAAGTGATAGATCGACGTCGTCGCAAACTGCCAGCGCGCGAGATCGTTCGTCATCCCGCGAGCGCCTCGCGCTTGACAGGTGCGACGGTGCTCGATGACTGCATGCCGCTCACGACGTGGCGTCCTCCGGACCTCGCTGCGCTCGCGATGGGCCGTGCCCACCGGCCCGCAGAGATCGTACCCTGCACGGCCGTCGGCCAGGATCTACGCGGACAGCGCGTCTTCGACCGACACCGAGAAGCTGCTGCGATGGCTCTCGCCCGGGCTCAGCAGGCGCAGGCCGACGCCGCTGCGCAGCGCATTCGTGCGCGCGGTCATCGGCTCGAAGCAGATGAACTGACCGCCCAGCGGCGCGTAGAGCTGTGCGCACGGGTAGCCCTCGAGGAACTCGAGCGTGATGCGGCGGCTGCCGCCGGAGACGCTGAATCGCGCCGGTTCGGCGACCGCGTCGAAGCCATCGTCGAACTCGCGCTCGGCGAGCGTGAAGCGTCGCGGCGCGAGTGCCTGCCCGGGGCCGATCGGTATCTGCTCGGCGTCGAGGGCGAGATTGCGCATCGCCGGCAGCTCCACGAGCCAGTCCTCGCGGGGAATCCCCGGCAGCGCGAGGTAGGGGTGAAAGCCGAACGCGACCGGCACGACATCCTCGCCGCAGGCGCTGACCGTCACCGTGATCGTCAAGCGCGCTTCGCGCAGCGATGCGTGGTATTCGAGGTCGTGGCGAAACGGGAAGACCTCGAACAACGCCGGCTGCATGGTGCTCCAGCTCAGCCGCGCGCTCAGCGCCTGCGCGCCGGCGGGGCTCGCGAGCTCCCAGGCGATGCGACCGCCGATCACGCCGTGGATCGGCAGGCCGTTGTCGTCGCGCGCGATCAGCGCAGGGTCATCCGCCACCGACACCGTCCGCCCAGCGACGCTGTAGTCGAACGCGGCGAGACGATTGGCCCACGGATACAGCAGCGGGATGCCCATCGTCTTGCCGCGCTGCGAGTAGGCCCCGAGGCCGGCGTTCTGGGCGAGCAGCTGATCGCCGCGGTGGCGCAGCGACGCGCAGATCATGCCGCTGTGCGGCGCAAATGCCGCCTCGAGCGCAGACGCCGGGTCGGACAGGCAGGCGCTCGCGACTGGCGTGTCGCTCATCGCGCGACTGCTCCTCGGTCGTTTCCCATCTGCTCGCCGATCCTCACAGGATCGCGAGGGGGTTTGCCGGTGAGCCCGTCCCGCCGATGATCCGCAGCGGCGCGGTCACGCACATGAACTCCCAGCGCGCGGCCGACTCGCACGCGCTGCGCAGGTCCTCGAACTGAAGGTAGTCGAGCAGCAGCACGCCCATCGCGTTCAGCGCGAGCACATGGATCGGAAAGGCGACGCCCTCGGTGCTGCTCGGCGCGGTGTCGCTGTTGCCGTCGCAGCCGAGCGCGACGACGCCGCGCTCGGCGAGCAGCGTCATCGCGGTCGGATGAAGACCCGCCTTGCTCTGCTCCGTCGGCCACGGGCCTAGCTCGGCGAGGCGGGCGACGTGCCCCGTGCGCACCAGCAGGATGTCGCCGTCGGCGATCGCGACGCCCTGCTCGCGCTCGGCCGCCTCGAGATCCTCACGGAAAACATGCTCGCCGGGTTCGAGCCAGGGCAGGCCGCGCACGCGCGGGATGTCAAGCAGCACGCCGCGGCCGACGAGCCCGTCCTTGACGAGCTCGATCCCCTCGGCGGCCGCGCCGTCGTCGGTCACCGAGCCGGCCGCGACGCCGTTGTACAGGCTGCCCTCGTAGGCGACGTGGCAGAGCGCGTCGATATGCGTATGGCCATCGCTGTGGTAGTCGGCGCCGACGAAGTCCTTGGCGAAGCCGATCGACCCGAGGCCGACGTCGGCGTCGTTGCTCTGGGTCATGCGGAACTCCGCCGGAACCGGGCGATCGGGCGTCGCGGTCGTGCCCAGCGGCAGGCTGAGGCTGACGACGACGCCGCTCTGCACGAGGCGGGCGGCGTCGGCGACGCGCTCCGCCGTCAGCAGGTTCAGCGCGCCGAGCTCGTCACCCTCGCCCCATCGCCCCCAGCTGCGCACGGTGTCAAACAGCGCCGCGAACTCAGCCGCCGTGACCGTCGCGCTGTGATCCGCGTGCACGCCTCCGGTTTCTAGCAGACACTCACACGCCGGCGACCGAGGTCAGTCTGCGTGGGGCACGAGCCGGCGCTGCACGGTCAACGCGATCGAGCCGCCGAGCAGCATCATCGCGACGTTGACCGCGAGCACGCTCAGCGCAGACAGCGATTTCGAGAGTTCACCGACGCCGGCGGCGACGCCGAGGAAGGCCGCGGCCGGGATCGTCGTCACCGAGATCGCGACGCCGACGCCCATGCTCGCGCGGGTCTCGACCGCGAGCATTCCCGCGATCCCCGCCGCGAACGCGACGAAGAACGTCTCCGCTTCGATGTGCTGCTGGGAGGCGAGGCCGACTTCGTGGATCGAGAAGGGCACAGGAAGCAGGTCGAAGACGTTCAGGAACGCCGTCATCGCCGCCGCCAGGAGGCAGGCGACCATGAGGCCGAGCACCAGCGAGGCCAGCCCCTGGCGGATCAGGCGCGGGCGGCGCAGGACCAAGCCGGTGCACGCCGCGGTGACCGGCAGCAGGTCGGGCGCGACGGCCATCGCGCCGACGATCAGGATCTGGTCCTGATCGATCACGCCGAAGCCGGCGATCACACCGGCGACGGCCATGAACACCAGGAAGCGGACGGCCGTTCGCGCGTTGATCCGCGCCTGGCCGAGCAGATCGGCCCAGACGACAGCGATCGATTCATCCGCTGAGCCGCCGTGGCCGATCTCGTCCATCCGCAGCAACGAGACGTCCGCGGCCGGGACGCCGAATTCGCGGACAAGCGCGAGCGCGTGATCGGCGGTCGCGGCGCGGACGTCGGCGGTCACCGACGCGCTGCCGTCAGCGCCGCGGTCTGTGACGCTGACGTGCGTCGCGCCCTCGAGCTCGCGCAACCGATCCGCGACGCCGCCGATCGCGACGGACTCGCCGAATACGCGCAGCAGCAGCATCCGCCCGCAGATTCCTGCAAGCGGCGGACAGATCGACAGCGCGCGCGGGGACCCGGCGCAGCGCTCGCGAACCGTCGCCTGCGCCGGCGGGGGCTTGCATACACTCGGGTGCGCGTGAATGTGTGGATCCCCGACCAGGCGGGTCAGGAGGCGATCGGTCAGTTGCCCGCCGGCGTCGTGCTGCGGAGCTTCGCGCGCGATCGCGAGCCGCCGCCGGCGATCGCCGACGCCGAGTTCCTCGTGCCCAGGTCGGGCGACGCGCAGATACGCGAGCTGCTGGGCCGCCTGCCGGCGCTGCGCGTGATCCAGACGCTGTCGGCGGGGGTCGAGTGGGTGGCGCCGTTCTTGCCTGCCGGCGTGACGCTCTGCGACGCCGGCGGCACACGCGACGTCAACGTCGCCGAATGGGTGCTCGCGGCGATCCTCGCCTCGGTCAAGACGCTGCCGGAACTATGTGATCGCCAGCGCGCCCACGAGTGGGCGTGGCGCAAGAGCGATGAGCTCGCGGGCAGCAGCGTGATGATCCTCGGCTATGGCGCGATCGGCGCCGCCGTGGAGGCCCGCCTGGCGCCGTTCGACGTCGAGCTGATCCGCGTCGCCCGCCACGCGCGCACGGGCGTGCACGCGGTCGGGCAACTCGGCTCGCTGCTTCCCGACGCCGACATCGTCGTCGTGCTGCTGCCGCTGACGCCCGCGACGAGCGGCCTGCTCGATGGGGACCTGCTCGGCCGCCTGCGACCCGGCGCGCTGCTCGTGAACGCCGCACGGGGCCCGATCGTCGACACGGCGGCGCTGCTCGAGCTGCTGCAGGCCGGGCGGCTGCGCGCGGCGCTGGACGTGACAGATCCGGAGCCGCTGCCGCGCGATCACCCGCTGTGGGATGCGCCGGGCACGCTGATCACGCCGCATTTCGCCGGCGACACGCGCGCCGCCGACCGGCGCGCGTTCGCGCTCGTCGGCGAGCAGGTGCGCCGCTACGCGCGCGCAGAGCCGCTCGCCAACGTCGTCAGCGACGGCTACTGACGCGCGCCGCGCAGGCGGCGCTCAGGACGGCGGCTGCGGTAGGCCGAGCAGCTGCACGACCGCGAATGCGAGGATCAGCACGCCGACCGCGATCAGCCCGTAGCGCGCCTGGCGCAGCGGGAAGTGGCCGCTGATGCCGACGATGAACAGCACCGTCGCGAGGAACACGGTGTCGCGCACGTACTTGTCGCCCGTCGCACCCGCAGCCGTGCCCGCGGCGAACGCGACGTCCGCCTGTCGGTCGAGCGCTGTCGAGGCCACTTCCTGCGGGATCACATACTGGGGCATGTAGGAGGGTCCGGGCGGCGCGTTCGGGTTGTGCTCCGGATCGGTCGCCAGCCAGGCGTGAAAGGCCGGACGGTAACCGGGGCGCAGGCGCCGTTCGGCGAGGCGCTCGGCGTTCGTGTTCCCGGCTGTGAACGCCGTGAACCAGGCGTTGAAGGAGACCGAGTCGAGCGTGCGCAGCTGCAGCGCCTCAAGGTCGGCGCGGTTGGCCTTGGTGCGCGTCGCCGACGCCCTCGCGAGCGAAAGCGAGGACTCCGTCCCCCACTTCGCCGCCGCGTAGCCAGAATAGGCCGCGAGCACAGCGACCAGCGACAGCAGGACCGCCTCGATGATCGTCAACAGACGGTCGGGGCGTTCCTGCGACTCGGCGTGGGCGGCCTCCTTGCCGTGCTCACCGATCTCTTTGCCGACCTCGCTGGGTGACAGGCCCTCAGGCATCGCTCACGCTCGCACGCCGCGCAGCGACCGGTTGGACCCCCAGGACACGGGGCGCATCCTCGCACAGCGCAGCGCGGGCGTGCGACCTCACCCGCGCGCGCGCGGCGTCGCGGTTTCAGAGCGTGCGGCCGGCCGCGGGCGTTCACGCACGCGGTACGTCAAACTGCTCGGGATGGACGATCCCGGGCTGATTCTCGTCGCGGACATTCATGGCCTGGTCGGCCTCCGCACCCAGCTGCTGACGCTGATCGACGAGCTCGCCGTGCGGGCTCGCGCCGAGCCCGACTGCGCCGGCTTTCGCGTGCTCGCCGCAGAGCAGCCGGGCGACTTCCTGATGCTCGCATCGTGGACCAACGAACAGGCGCTGCTCGCGCACTACGCGACGCCCCACTATCGCCGCTATCGCGAGCATGTCGGGCGACTGCTCGCGCGCCCGAGCGACGTCGTCATCCACCACCTGTCCGCGAGCGTCCACGCGCTCGATCCGAACCCGCCCGACCCCGGCGAGCTCGGATAGGGCGCCGGCGGCGCCGCCGAGATCCGCTTCGAGCCCACCTACCTGCAGGCGCCGCTGCACGAGCGCCCGGCGGCACCGCTCGTGCGCCTGTGGACGAAGCGCGCGAACGCGAAGGCGATGCTGCGCCTGCGCGAGA
The DNA here is from genome assembly GCA_963827105.1 of uncultured Solirubrobacteraceae bacterium. GTDB lineage: Bacteria > Actinomycetota > Thermoleophilia > Solirubrobacterales > Solirubrobacteraceae > Palsa-744. The sequence continues at coordinate 452,268 of CAWHAB010000012.1, forward strand.
CGCTCGGCGCGGCCGTGCCCGGCGGCTGATCGGGCCCGCGCAGCGGAGGACTAACACCAGCTAGCTGGCCTCCCGAACACCAGTCGCCTTCATTGGCGGCGAGCCGCTCGGCCGCGAACCTCATGCGATGGCAATCGAGCGTAAGGGGGACCGATGAACCTCGCAGCAATCGCCGCGCGCTGGAGCGCGGACAACTGGAAGAAGGCGACGTTCGGCTGGCTCGCGCTCGTCGTCGTGGCGGCCGCGATCGGCCAGGCCGTCGGGGTCGTGCAGCTGAGCGACGCCGAACAGGGCAGCGGCAGCTCCGCGCGCGCGCAGGCGACGCTGCTGCGGGCCAACCTCGACCGCTCGGCGGAGGAGGCCGTGCTTGTGCAGAGCCCGACGCTGACTGCCGGGGATCCGGCGTTCGCGCGCGCCGTGCGCAGCGTCGCAGCCGGCGTGTCGGCGACCGGGCAGGTCGAGCAGGTGCGCTCGCCGCTGACGTCCGCGGGCGCCGGGCAGATCTCCAAGGACCGCCATTCCGCCCTCGTCCAGTTCTCGATGCGCGGCGATGAGGAAACCGCCAAGGAACGCGTCGAGCCGGTGCTCGCCGCTGTCGCCGCGGTCCAGCACGAGAACCCCGGCTTCACCATCGCCGAGTTCGGCGATGCGAGCGCCGGCCGCGCGCTCAGCCGCGCAAGCAGCGAAGGCCTCACGCGCGCGGCCGAGCTGTCGGTGCCGATCACCTTCCTGATCCTGCTGGTCGCCTTCGGCGCGTTCGTCGCCGCCGGCATCCCCGTGCTGCTCGCCTTCTCGGCCGTGCTCGCCTCAGGCGGCCTTGCAGCCCTCGCCAGCCACCTCGTCCACCAGTCCGAAGCGACCAGCGCGGTGATGCTGCTGATGGGCATGGCCGTCGGCGTCGACTACTCGCTGTTCTACCTCAAGCGCGAGCGTCAGGAGCGGCGCCAGGGGCATTCCAGCCGCGACTCCCTGCAGCGGGCCGCGGCGACCTCCGGCCGAGCCGTGCTGATCTCGGGCCTGACCGTGCTGATCGCGATGGCCGGCATGCTGCTGACCGGATCGAAGGTGTTCAGCTCGATCGGTATCGGCGCGATGCTCGTCGTGTTCACCGCGATGGTCGGCTCGCTGACAGTGCTTCCGGCGCTGCTCGGCAGGCTCGGCGACAAGGTCGAGAAGGGCTCGCTCAGGCGTGCTCGCCGGACGCGTACGAGCTCGCGCGTCGTGGGGCCTGCTGCTCGGCCCGGTGTTGCGCTTCCCGCGCGTCGCGGCCGCGCTCTCGAGCGGCGTGCTCGCTGCTGCTCGCGCTGCCGCTGCTGGGAATGCACACGAGCTTCCTCAGCGCCGGCGACATCCCACGCGACATGTCGATCCGCCGCACCTACACCGAGATCCAGCGCGCCTTCCCCGGGGCGCCACAGCCGGCGGCGGTGGTCGTCAGCGCGCCGGACGTGACCGCGCCCGCGGTGCAGCGCGCGCTGAGCACGATGGAGCGCCGGGCGCTCGCGAGCGGCGCGGCGAGCGAGCCGATCAAGACGCTCATCAGCCGCAACCACACGGTCGCCGAGATCGACATGCCACAGCCCGGCGACGGCGAGGATCGAGCGTCGATGCGGGCGCTGTCGACGCTGCGCAACGAGGTTCTCCCGAGCACGCTCGGGAAGGTCGCGGGCCTCAGCTACGACACCGGCGGCGAGGCGGCAGGCACGAGCGACTTCAACCACACGCTCAAGACCCATGCCCCGCTCGTGTTCGCGTTCGTGCTCGGTCTCGCGTTCGTGCTGCTGCTGCTGACGTTCCGCTCGATCGTCATCCCGCTGATGTCGATCGCGCTCAACCTGCTCTCCGTGGGGGCCGCATACGGCATCCTCGTGTGGGTGTTCCAGGACGGCCACCTACAGCGACTGCTCAGCTTCAACTCAAACGGCGCCGTCGTCTCCTGGCTCCCGTTGTTCCTGTTCTCGGTGCTGTTCGGCCTGTCGATGGACTACCACGTGTTCATCGTCAGCCGCATCAAGGAGCTGCACGATCGCGGCCTCGGCACCTCTGAGGCGGTCGCACGCGGCATCAGCATGACGGCCGGCACCGTCACCGCCGCGGCCGCGGTGATGGTCGCGGTGTTCGCGATCTTCGCGTCGCTGCCGACGCTCGACATCAAGCAGATGGGGGTCGGGCTGGCAGCCGCCGTGCTGATCGATGCGACCGTGATCCGAACCGTGCTGCTGCCCGCGACGATGACACTGCTCGGCGAGCGGAACTGGTACCTGCCCGGCTGGCTCGCGTGGCTGCCCCGCGCCGAGCGCGGGCGACGCAGGGCACGCGGCCTCGCCGAGCCGGCGTGACACGCGCCCGCGTGAGACGCTCTCTCCCTTCAGCACGATGGCCACACCGACCGACTCCGCTCCCGACAGCCTCCTCAGCGAGGAGGAGCCTCAGCCGCGAGCGCGCTCCGCGAGCAGCGAGCGCGGCCTCGCGGTGCACGCGTGGGCGACGACGCTGAACGCCGCCCTGTTGATTCTCATCTGGGCGGCGAGCGGCGCCGGCGACTTCTGGCCGATCTGGGCGATCCTGCCGACCGCGCTCGCGCTCGCGATCCATGGCTGGGTGCGCCTGCTCCACCGCCGCCCCGAGATATGGCGGCGACCGCACGTCAACTTCGCACTCGCGGTCGAGGCCGGCGTGTGGCTCAGCCTGCTGGTGTTCAACATCGGCGTCTGGGCCGCCGCGGGCGGCGGCAGCTTCTGGCCGGTCTGGCCCGCGATCGCACTCGGCCTGGCGATCGTGATCCATGCCAGCGTGATCTTCTTCACCGACCCCACCGCCCAGGAGATGAGCGAGCGCATCGACGTGCTGACAAGCACCCGCGCCGGCGCAGTCGACGCGCAGGAGGAGAAGCTGCGCCGCATCGAGCGCGACCTGCACGACGGCGCGCAGGCACGCCTGGTCGCGCTCGGTATGAGCCTCGGCATGGCCGAGCAGAAGCTCGACGACGCCGAGCCCGCGCGAGCGCGCGAGCTGCTCTCCGAAGCTCGCGCCGGCGCCGAGCAGGCGCTGCGCGAGCTGCGCGACCTCGCGCGCGGGATTCATCCTCCGGTGCTCGCCGATCGCGGGCTCGAGGCAGCCGTGCGATCGCTCGCCGATCTCAGCCCGATGCAGGTCAGCGTCTCGATGGACCTCGGCGCGCGCCCCGCCGCGCCCGTCGAGAGCGCGGCCTACTTCGTCTCCGCCGAGGGCCTCGCGAACGCAGCCAAGCATGCGCACGCCGCGCACGTCGAGATCCGCGTCGCGCGCCGCGGGAGCATCCTGCGCCTGGAGATCATCGACGACGGCGTCGGTGGCGCCGACCCCGACGGCAGCGGGCTGCGGGGCCTGCGCGGGCGCGTCGAGGCGCTCGACGGCAGCTTCCGCGTGCTCAGCCCGGCCGGCGGGCCGACGATCCTGACGGCGGAGCTGCCATGCGGGTAGTCATCGCCGAGGACCTCACGCTGTTGCGCGAGGGCCTCGTGCGACTCCTGCGCGACAACGACTTCGACGTTGTCGCGGCCGTCGGCGACGGCGACGCGCTCGTGCGCGCGGTCGTCGAGCACGAGCCGGACATCGCCGTCGTCGACATCCGCCTGCCCCCGGACTTCCGCGACGAGGGCCTGCGCGCTGCGCTCGCCGCGCGCGAGCGCGTGCCGAAGACCGCGATCCTCGTCGTCTCGCAATACGTCGAGCACGCCTACGCCGCCGAGCTGCTCGCCGACCGCGGCGGCGGCGTCGGCTACCTGCTGAAGGACAGGATCATGCACGTCACCGAGTTCCTCGAGGCCGTTCGCCGCGTCGCCGGCGGCGGCACCGCGCTCGATCCGGAGGTCGTCGCGCAGCTGTTCTCGCGACTCCGCGAGGACGGACCGCTCGAGCGGCTCACCCCGCGCGAGCGCGAAGTCCTCGCGCTGATGGCCGAGGGCCGCTCGAACGCCGGCATCGCGGAGGTGCTCGTGCTCAGCGTCGGCGCCGTCGAGAAGCACGTGCAGAGCATCCTCGGCAAGCTCGACCTGGCGCAGTCAACAGGCGATCACCGCCGCGTGCTCGCCGTACTCGCCTACCTGCAGCAGTAGCGCCGCCGAGCGCCGGGGCGCACGTCAGCTTGGCTCGCGGAGGATCAGCAACGCCCCCGCGCCGGTCGCGACCAGCGCCTCGGTGACCGCCGGCTCGGCGCTCGACGAGCGCTCGAAACGCGGCCACCTCATCTGCATGGGAGAGCACGTTGTCGACGACGAGCAGCCCGCCCGGGCGCAGCACGCGCAGCAGCTGCGGCCAGTAGCCCGGGTAGGCGGGGCGTTCGGCGTCGAGGAAGATCATGTCGAACGAGCCATCCGCGCCGGCGGCGAGCGTCAGCGCGCCGTCTTCGCTTCGCAGCTCGACGTAGTCGGCGAGCTGCATGCGCGCGAGATGCTCGGCCGCCTCGGCGGTGCGCGCCGCATCGACATCGATGCTCAGCACGTGCCCGCCGCTGCTGCGCGCGGCGTCGGCGAGCCACAGCGTCGAGTAGCCGTTGGACGTGCCCAGCTCGAGCAGCCGCCGCGCCGGCAGCGCACGGGCCAGCAGCGCGAGCAGCTTGGCGGTGTCGGGCTCGACGTTGCGCAGGCGCTCGAGCCGGTCCACCTTCGCTGCATCGTGCTCGTTGCCCGCGCGGTGCAGCTCATCGAGATACGCACTCAGCTGCTCATCCACGGTTCGGCCTCTCGCTCGGTGACGGCACGGGCGCGCCGATCCTATGAGAGTCCCGCGAGGCGTAGGGTGTTGGGCGCCGCGCGCCGCGCGGCGCCGCGAGGCGTCTTTCAACTGAGGAGCCGACGGTTCGATGAAGGCGTTGCACGGTGCAGCGAGTGCGTCGCCGGCCGTATCGATCGAGCGCTGCCTCGAGTTCCTCGCAGCGGTCGACCAGTACCCACAGTGGTATCCGGACGTCGTGCGCCGCGTCGCGATCGTCGAACGAGGCGAGGACGGCCGCGCAAAGAGCGCACAGACCAGCCTGCACGTCGCCCACGGCCCGCTCGTGAAGGACTTCGAGCTGCTGCTCGCGGTCGACGTCGAGCCGCCCGGAACCGTCGCGCTCCGCCGGATCGCGCACGGGGCATCCGATCAGCAGCGGTTCGCCGTCACCTGGCGGCTGCGCGGCGAGGCCCACGGCACCCGCCTCGCGCTCGAGCTCGAGGCCGATCTGTCCGTGCCGCGGCTGCTGCCCGTCGGCGGCGTCGGCGACGCGATCGCCGCCGGCTTCGTGCGCGCGGCCGTCGACGAGCTCGAGCGCCGGGCGCGCGACGAGCGCCACTGACGCAGGATCGAGCCGAGCGCGCCGAGCTAGACTGCTGGCGCGATGGACGTGATCGACGAGCTGCTCGCGCACAGCCAGACGAGCCGCGTGCCCCACCACCTCGACGTCCAGCCGGCGCTTCGCCTCGCGATCGTGACGTGCATGGACTCGCGCCTCGATGTCTTCGCCGCGCTCGGACTCGAGGACGGACAGGCCCACATCCTGCGCAACGCCGGCGGCGTCGTCACCGACGACGTGATCCGCTCGCTTGCGATCTCACAGCGGATCCTGAAGACGCAGTCGGTGATGGTCATCCATCACACCGACTGCGGGCTCGAGAAGATCACCGACGACGGCTTCCGCGCGGAGCTTCAGGCTGACACGGGGGTCGCGCCAGCGTTCGCGATCGAGACGTTCACCGACGTCGAGGCCGATGTCCGCCAATCGGTCGCGCGCCTGCGCGACTCCCGGTTTCTGCCGCATCGCGATCGCATCCGCGGCTTCGTCTACGACGTCGACAGTCACACGCTGAGCGAGATCGACTGCGACTGAGCAGCGGACCGGCGGCGAACCGCCTCATGTCATCACCCGGTACTTGAGGTGCGTGACGCCCGGCCCCGCGACCGCGCGGACCTGCTCGAGCGCGACCTCGCTGCCGCCGACGTTCTCGAACAGGCGCGCGCCGTCGCCGAGCAGCACCGGAACGATGTGGAGCTCGAGCTCGTCCAGCAGCCCCGCCGCCAGGTACTGCTGAACCGCCTCCGCGCCACCCCATAGCCGGACGTCGCGGCCGGCCGCGGACTCCTGCGCCCGCGCGAGCGCCCGCTCGATCCCGTCGGTGACGAAGTGGAACGTCGTGCCCCCGTCCATCTCGAGCCGCTCGCGCGAGTGGTGGGTGAGGACGAACACGTCGTTGTGGTACGGCGGGTCATCTCCCCACCAGCCGGTCCACTGCCCCTCCCCCAGTCCCCGCCGCCCGCCGGCCCGAACATGTTGCGGCCCATCACGCCGGCGCCGATGTTCTCGCGCGTCTGCTCCACGATCGCCGTGCTCTCGTTCACCTCGCCGCCGTCCCTGCCGTGCGACTCGCGCCACGCCGCCAGCGAAAACGCCCAGTCGTGCAGTCGCTCGCCACCGACGCCGAGCGGGTTCTCCGCGCTCTGCTCCGCGCCGGCGACGAACCCGTCCGCCGAGATCGAGATGTGACACCTGAGCTTGCTCATCACGTGCGCTCCGCGAGGCCAGCCGAGCCGACCTCACAGCGCCAGCATAAGGTCTCGCGCGCATCTCGGGACGCTCGCCCGTTGCCGTGATCGTCGCGAATCCAGTTCGTTCAGGAGTGCCCGAAACGCACGTCCGGCAGGACGCGCCGCGCCCAGCGGGGCAGATACCACGCGCGGGCGCCCATCAGGCGCAGCAGGACAGGGAGCAGCAGCAGCCGTACGAGCGCGGCGTCGAGCAGCACCGCGACCCCGAGGATGATCCCCATCTCCTTCGGCGGCAATGGTCCCGACAGGGCGAACGTGAAGAACACGGCAACCATCACCGCGGCGGCGGCGAAGATCACCCGGCCGGAGTGCGCGATCCGTTGACCATCGCGTCCTTGGCGTCGTGGGTGTGGTCCCAGTGCTCCTTCGCGGAGGAGAGCAGGAACATCGTGTAGTCCATCGAGATCGCGAAGATCATCGCGAAGAAGAACACCGGTCCCCATGCATCGAGGAACCCCTGCGGCTGGAAGCCGAGCAGTGAGTGCAGATCGCCGTCCTGGAAGATCCACTTCGCGACGCCGAACGCAGCTGCGCTCGCCAGCAGGTTGGTGAGCACACCCGCCGCGGCGAGCAAAGGGGCCTGTAGCGCGAACAACAGCAGCAGGAACCCGAGCACCAGCACCACACCGATGACCAGGGATGTCCTGTCGGAGAGCAGGATCTGCAGATCGTGGTTTTCGGCTGCAGCGCCGCCGAGCAGTGTGCCGGCGGGGAGCTTGCCCGCATTCGCTCGATCGTGGCGCCAACCGCAGGGGATGAGGGGTCCTGGCGGGGGATTGCCGTCACGAGCGCGAGCCCGCCGCCTCCGGGCTGCGCCGGCGCCACCTCTGCGATCCCGCGATCAGCTTCGGCGATCCGCGTGACGAGGGCCGCCTGGCGGGCCGGAGCGAGGATCTGCAGCGGCCCGGTCGCGCCCGATCCCATCGCGGCCTGCACCTGGTTGTAGCCGATGCGTGAGGAGCCCGAGACGGGGACCACCTTGATCGAGGGCATCGAGGTTCTCAACTGTGTCACCGGGAAGGCGAGCGCGAGCAGCACAGCGAGCGCAGGTACGCCATAGCGCAGCGGTGGCGGCCAGAGGCGCTCGCCCCACGCCGCGAAGCGCGCGGAGCGATGCTCGCCGGAGTGCGCCCACGGGAGCGACATGTTGTCGACCCTCGGACCGAGCTTCGCCAGCACCGCGGGCAGCAGGGTCAGCGTCGCGGCCAGCACGAAGATGACCGCAAGCATGATCCCGAGGCTCATACTGCGAAACGCCGGGCTCGGGACCAGCATCACCGCCGTAAGCGAGATCAGCACCGTGACGCCGACTGAACAGGACCGCCTTTCCCGCCGTGTCCATTGTCACCGCGGTCGCTTCCTCGGCGCTCAGCTTCGATCCGAAGAACGCGCCGCGGAAGCGCATCACGAGGAACAGCGCGTAGTCGATCCCGAGGGCAAGCGCGAACATCAGCGCGAAGTTCATCGCCCAGATCGAGATCGGCATGATTCGCGTCCCGAGGTAGAGCGAGCCCGCGGCAGCGAGCAAGCCGACCATCGTCAGCATCAGCGGCAACCCCGCAGCGACGAGCGAGCCGAACGCGAGCAGCATGATCGCGAGCGTGACCGGCCATGAGATGACCTCGGACTTGAGCATCGCCGAACGGTTGGCCGCGTTGAAGTCGGACCACATCGCCGCCGCACCCGTGAGGTTGACGAGCACGCCGGCCGCGGAGAGCTTGTGCAGCCCCCTGCAACGTGTCTGCCGCGGCGACCATTTCGTTGGGGTCGCGCGCGGCGCCCGCCTGCACGATCGCCGTGTGGCCGTCCGCGGAGATCGAACGCCCCGGCGCGGGAGCAACGACGGTGCGGCACCGCGCGTTTGCGCGAAGCGTCTGCTCGACGCGTGTGATCGCCGACCTGAAAGCTGGCGAGCCGGCCGTCTGCTTCGGGGAGTAGACGACCGCCTCAAGGCCGTAGCTGCCGAGACCGGCGAAGTCGCGTTCGACGAGCTTGCGCGCCTGGGCCGACTGTGAGCCGCCCGCTTCCCAGCCGGCGCCGGAGAGGGCCTTCTCCACCCTCGGCGCGAAGAACCCGAGCACGACCGCAACGAGCGCCCAGCCCGCGAGCACAGTCCGGAAATGCGTTGCCGTGTAGCGCCCGAGCCGACCGATCGGGCCGATGTTCGGGCGGTGATCGAGCGATCTGGCGGCCGGCTTCGAGGCTCGCGGCGCGATCGCGGTGGCGCTCATCGATCGCTCATCTCCCCGCCGCTACGGGGATCGTCGCGTCGAGTTCGTCGAGCTGGCGGCGCAAGCCGCCGCAGACCTGCTCGCACAGCTCGAAGACGCCCTCATCGGCGATCGCATAGACCGAGAAGTTGCCCTCCTTGCTGCGACTCACCAGCCCGCTGCGCAGCAGCAGGCCAAGGTGCTTGGAGACGTTCTGCTGCGAAGCGCCCGTCGCCACCTGAAGCCCACCAACCGTCGCGGGACCCTCCCGCAACGCGTCCAGCAGGCGAATGCGCATCGGCTCGGCCAGGACACGAAAGCGCTCGGCGATCAACTCGACGAGCTGCGCCGGCAGAGGATGGGGAACGACAGTGGGGAGCGACATGACGCCAAGATATCACAACTAAACAGTTGTTTACTACTACAGTTGTGTGGTAGTCCGCACGGATCGTCTGGGGTAGTTGCGACGGATGGTCCGCCTACCCGGAAGGCACACACTTTTGCCAAGACCCCAACGAGGACAAGATCGGATCCCCAAAGGAGGACGAGATGAGTGACTCGAGCACGCAGCGCCGAATCGTGAGTCTCTGATGGGCATGACCGCGACGGCGCGCAGGGTCGGCGACAGCCTCACGCATCACGTCGATGTCAACGGACGCCACACAATCCTCACCGACGAGCCCGCTCGTCTGGGCGGATCAGACCTCGGCCCGGCGCCGAGCGAGCTGCTCGCCGCGACGCTCGCCGCCTGCGTCGCGACGATGATCGCCGTGTACGCGCAGAACCGCGCCTGGGACATCGGCGAGACCTCGGTGGAGGTCGAATACGACCCCGACAGCTCGCCGCGGCACCTCGCGATCGACATACACGTCCCGAACTCCATCACCACCGACCAGCGACGCAAGCTCGAACGGGTCGCCGAGACCTGCCCCATAAGGCGCGCACTCGAAGCCGGCTTCGCCTTCGACGAGCAATTCCTCTCCGGGGACGTGCCGAGGGCCGCGTAGCTCCGCACGCCCCGCCCCAAGCTGCAGTGTCCACACAGAGGAGCGACCATCGCAAGACACGAGGTAATCGAGGCGGTTCAGGTTGGACTCTCCTTCCGGTTACTGACCCGTCCCTGCCAGGCGCTGGGCGCTGACACCCCGCGCGACGCGGAACTCCGCGGCGACCTCGCGTGTCGCCGCCTCGGCGCCGAGCGGAAATACGTGAAGCGCATCTACGCGCGAGATACCGGCAACGCCGGCCGCCAGTTCGCGTGCCAGGTCGATGCCGCCGCCGCGACCGATCTGCGCCAGGGCTCGCTCGGGAATCGCGACCCCCGGCAGCGCGCTGGCGCGCTCTGCCATGCGCGCGCTGCGGAGCAGCGCGACGCTTGCGTAAAACCGCACATCCGCGAGGATGTCCGCGGCGGCCGAGAGGAACGCTTCGAGGCGCCCGAGGTCGAAGATCATCTGCGACTGCACGAACGTTGCTCCAGCGGCGATCTTGCGGCGCAGGAGCCACAACTCCCGGTCGACGTCCTCCGCGAAGGGATTGACGACCGCCCCGACCGCCAACGGGTACGGGGCGCTCCATGGCGACGCGCTCGCAATCAGCTGCGTGGCGGTCATGTCGGCCACATGTTCGATGCCAGGCACCGGATCGCCCTGCATGCAGAGGACCGCCTCGGCGCCGAGCGCCGCCGCGCCCACGACCTGGGACTGCAGGGCAAGCCGGTTGCGATCGCGGCAGGACACATGGACGATCGTCCCCACGCCCTGCTCGCGCGCGAGCGCCACCGCAGCCAGCGGCGACATCCGCGGCTGGCCGGCGTGATTGTCGGTCAACCCGACGACGTCGACGGTGTCGGCCAGAACAGCGATCCGGTCGCTGACGCGCGCGCCATCGGCCTCGGCCGGCAGCGAGATCTCAGCGGAGGTCAGGGCGGTCAGTGACACGACCGCTGAAGCCTAGCCTCTCTCTTCGCATCGGCCTGGGCCGCTCGTCCCACCGCTCTGTCGAGTGCCGCGAGGTCGGAGCCAAGCTCCAAGCGCTGCTGAAGAAATCGCCGCCACTCTGCGGTCCGTCTGCGTCCAAATCCCCACGAACAGCCGCGAACAGCGCCCCGCGAGAGCCAAGGCTTTCCCGGGTTTTCGCCGCTGTTCGCAGCAGTTCGCGGCTGACTGACCAATCGGGGCGCCCGGATTCGAACCGGGGACCTCACCGACCCGAACGGTGCGCGCTACCAGGCTGCGCCACGCCCCGACGCAGCTGCAGTATCCCACAGACGCGGGGGCGCTATCGTCGCCCGATGCCCGCCGCGATCTCCGACGTGCTCAGCGAGCTCGAGCGGCTGCTCGAACCGAGCCGCTTCGAGGACTACTGCATCAACGGCCTGCAGGTGCCCGGGCCGAGCACCGTCGAGACGCTCGCGACGGGTGTCTCCGCGAACGCCGAGCTGTTCGAGCTGGCCGCGGCCGAGCACGCGGATCTGCTGCTCGTCCACCACGGCATCTTCTGGGGCCCGGGCGTTAGAGCGCTCGATGCGCCGCTCAAGCGCCGCCTGCAGATCCTGTTCGAGCACGAGATCGCGCTCGCCGCGTATCACCTGCCGCTCGATGCGCATCTCGAGCACGGCAACAACGCGCTGCTCGCGCGGGCGCTCGGCGCCGCGCAGCTCGAGCCGTTCGCCCTCCACAGGGGCGAGGCGATCGGCGTCCTCGCGACGCTCCCCGGCGACGGACTGCCGGCCACGGAGCTGTTCGCGCGCGTGCACGCGGTGACCGGGCGCGAGCCGCTCGTGTTCGACGCCGGAGCAGAGCAGGTGTCGCGCGTCGCGATCGTCTCGGGGGCGGGAGCAGACTACATCGGCGAGGCCGTGCGCGCCGGCGCCGATGCGCTGTTGACCGGCGAAGTTCCCGAGCGCGCGATGGCCGAGGCGCGAGAGGCGGGCGTGCACCTGATCGCGGGCGGGCACTACGCAACCGAGACGCTGGGCGTCAGGCGCCTCGGCGAATATCTGGCCGACTCGTTCGGGCTCCGTCACGTGTTCCTCGACGTGCCCAACCCGCTGTGATCGCCGCACCCTGGCCGCAATCGCGCGGCAGGCTCTAACATCAGGTGCTCAAATGCGCGCGTTGATCAAGGAGGAGTGTTGATGGAGGCCACGGCCACGGAAGCGACCACTGGGGCTCAGACGATCGCCGATCTGGTCCCCCGTTCGGCCGCTACGCACGCCGAGCGCGTCGCCGTGCGCTACAAGCGCGACGGCGCCTGGCACGACGTCACCTACGCGCAGATGTCGGAGATCGTCGACGAGCTCGGCCTCGGCCTGATCGACCTCGGCATCGAGTCCGGCGAGCGCGTGAGCATCCTCGGCAACACGCGCCCGGAGTGGTCCTACTTCGACCTCGCCGCGACCTCCTGCGGCGCGATCGTGGTGCCGATCTACCCGACGAACTCGGCCGAGGAGTGCCTCTGGGTGCTGTCCGACTCGGGCGCCTGCGCGGTCCTCTGCGAGGACGAGGAGCAGCTCGCGAAGATCGCCGCGATCAAGGACCAGCTGCCGGATCTTCGCGCTGTGATGGTGATCGACCCGCCGGCTGGCGACGCCGGCGAGAACGGCTCGGCAGGCCCCGCGCACGCGCTCGCGGCGATCACGCTCGAGCAGCTGCGCGAGCGCGGGCGCAAGCACGCCGTCGGCGAGCTCGACGCGCGCCGCGCGGCCGTCAAGCCTGAGGATCCGTTCACGTTCATCTACACCTCCGGCACGACCGGTCCGCCGAAGGGCTGCGTGCTCAGCCACGGCAACTACCGCTCGATCATCGACATGGTCGCCGAGGTGCGCCAGATCCTCGACGACGAGGTGACCTACCTGTATCTCCCGCTCGCGCACTCCTACGCGCTGCTGATCCAGCTCGCGTCGTTCGAGCTCGGCAGCACGCTCGCCTACTTCGGCGGCGACACCAAGCAGGTGATCCCGAGCTGCTCGAGGTCAAACCGACGTATCTGCCGTCGGTGCCGCGCATCTTCGAGAAGATCTACACGGTCGCCCACGGCGCGATCGAGGCGCAGTCCCCCGAGGAGCAGCAGCGCACGCTCGAGGCTGTCGCGCTCGGCGTCAAGGTGCGCGACATGATGGCCCACGGCGAAGAGATCCCGGAGGAGCTGCAGAAGCCCTTCGACGAAGCCGACGAGCAGCTCTACAAGAACGTGCGCGCGGTCTTCGGCGGGCGCGTGCGCACCGCGACCAGCGGCGCGGCCCCAATCGCACACGAGATCCTCGAGTTCTTCTACGCGTGCGGCGTGCCGGTGTTCGAGGGCTACGGGATGACCGAGACGGCGACCGCGGCGACCAGCTCGACGCTCGAGGACCATCGCTTCGGCACCGTCGGGCGCGCGCTGCCCGGCGTCGAGCTGAAGATCGCCGAGGACGGCGAGATCCTGATCAAGGGCCCGAACATCTTCCAGGGCTACCACAACCAGGCCTCGACCAGCTTTGGCGCGGTCACCGACGGATGGCTGCACACCGGCGATCTCGGCTCGATCGACGCGGACGGCTACCTGTCGATCACCGGCCGCAAGAAGGACATCATCATCACCGCCGGCGGCAAGAACCTGACGCCCGCGAACATCGAGAACGACCTCAAACAGTGCCGCTGGATCTCACAGGCGGTGATGCACGGCGACGCGCGCCCGTACCCGGTCGTGCTGATCACGCTCGATGATGAAGAGATCCAGGTCTTCGCGCGCGAGAACGGCCTGCCCGAGGACGTCGCCTCGCTCTCGCGCGAGCCCGCGGTGATCGCGCTGATCCAGCGCGAGGTGGACCGCGTGAACGCCAAATACGCCCAGGTCGAGCAGGTCAAGAAGTTCGCGATCCTCGACCACGACCTGACCCAGCAGACGGGCGAGCTGACGCCGTCGATGAAGGTCAAGCGCAGCGTCGTCAACGAGAAATACGCGGCCCTCCTCGACTCGCTCTACGCCGGCTGACGTAAGCGGCTCCGCTAGCTGCCAACATACAGGCATGCGCAGCGATCCCTCAGAGAACGGCGGGCTCTTCGTCGGGCGCCGTCCCGGCACCGCGCCGGTCCACTTTCGTGCGCTGCCGAAACGCGGCAGCGCGCTGCGCCAGCGCTTCGACGACTCGCTCGCGGGGCTGCTCGTCGCGGCGATCACGCTGATCAGCTTGCTGTGCTGGGGCCCGATCCCGCTCGCATGCCTGTGGGTCGGCTCGCAGCTGAACTATCTCTCCGGCAGCGTCAGCGTCGGGCTGCTGTTCTCGTTCCTCGCGCTGTTCGCCCTGCTGTTCGGCGCGCTCGCGCTGATGCGCCGCCTCGACAACGCATGGATCCTCGTGCGCCGCGCGGCCGGGCACGACCAGCGCACGGGGATCCTCGGGCGCGTGTTCGCGATCACCGCGGTGGTCTGCGCGCTCGTGTTCACGTTCTGGTTCCTCGTCATTCACGGCCCCGGGCAGACCGTCACCTCCGGCGGCGGAGCCGGGTGAGCGGCACCGCTGCGCGCGCGGCGCCTGCGTCGCGCGCACGTCGGGATCGCTGCTAGAACAGAGCCACGCCGTGGGTCTGCTCGACTACTACCGCCAGTTCGAAGGGATGTCCGAGGAGGAGGTCAACGAGGGCCTGCGCGCGCAGGCGGCCGAGCGCCGGCGCAAGGCGCTGACGCGCGTTGAGACGCTCGATCTCTCCCAGACGACGTGGCCCGAGCTGCCACATCCGCGGATCGTCAACGCGATCACGTTCGTCGCGCGCCGCGGGATGCAGCGCTACCCGCATCAGCGCGGCTCTGATCTGCGCGACACGCTGGCCGAGCGCCACGCCGTCGAGGCCAACCGCCTGATCCTCGGCAACGGCGCTGCGGAGCTGCTGGGCGCAGCCGCGCGGGCGCTGATCGCCCCCGGGCAGCAGCTGCTCACGCTGTGGCCCTCCTACCCGCTGTTTCCGCTGATGGCCCGGCGCGCGCACGGGAACGCGATCCGTGTCTCGGGCGGTGTCGATGAGCTGCTCGAGGCGGCCCACGCGCACGCGGGCGTGCGCGTGATCGCGCTTGCAAGCCCCAACGATCCGACCGGTGAGCTGCTGCTCACCGGCGAGTTGCAGCGGCTGCTCGCGGGCCTGCCCGACGGCGTCGCCGTGCTGCTCGACGAGGCGCTCGTCGAGTTTGCAGACGCGCAGCCGATGAGCTCCTCGCTGACGCTGCTGGAGGAGCATGCGCGGCTGCTCGTGTTCCGCAGCTTCTCCAAGGCCTGGGGCCTCGCCGGCCTGCGCATCGGCTACGCGCTCGGCGGGCCCGGATCGGAGGACCTGCTCGCCGAGCTCGACCCCGACCTCGGCGTCTCGGAGGTCTCGCAGGCGGGCGCGCTCGAGGCGCTGCGGACGTGCTCGGAGCTGATCGAGCGGCGCGTGCAGATGATCCATCTCGAGCGACCGCTGCTGCTCGCCGCGCTGCGCGAGCGCGGCTTCGAGGTCAGCGACAGCCAGGCGAACTTCGTGTGGGCCGCGCATCCGGCGATCGCCGGAGCCGAGCTGGCCGGGCGCCTCGCGCGCGCCGGTGTGCTGGTCGCCGCCGGCGACGCGCTCGGCGAGCCTCAGCACGTGCGCATCGCGCTGCACTCGAGCACCGCCACAGGGCGCCTGCTCGGGGCAATCGACAAAGCGCTGTAGAGCGGGCTCAGCCGGCGGTGCCGGACTGGCGCAGCAGGGCACCCGTGGTGCCCTCGAGGATCCGGCGCCAGCCGCGGACGGACTCCTTCTCGGTCTCGAAGTGCTCGACGACCTGGCGCACACGCCTGCCCGAGATGTCAAGCCCATGGCGCTCGGCGACCGCCTGGTAGCGGTCGTATTCGCCCGCCAGCTGCTTGGTCACCGACTCAAAGCCGTGGCGCGCGATCTCGACGCGCGAGGTGAAGCTCATCATCGACGTCTGGAACATCAGCTCGTCGGCCTGCTCGGGCTCGATCAGGACGATGTCTACGCCCGGATAGCGCTGCTCCCAGCCCTTCGCGAGTTCGTGCAGGCGCTGGTGGGCGACGAGCTTGGCCACCTGGTAGCCGATCTGCGCGAAGCCCATGTCGGCGACACGGCGCGGGCGCTTGCCCGTCAGCTCCCGCGCCTCGGGCGAGAGGTCGTTGATGAACGGCACGATCGGGTTGATCACGACGACGAGCTTCGCGCCCGCCTCGACCGCCAGATCGAGGTTCGTCGTCGAGACGATGCCGCCATCGATCAGGTCGCGGTCGCCGACGCGCACGGGCGCGTAAACCATCGGCAGCGCACCCGACGCGCGCACCGCGGTCGAGATCGGCACATCGCCCGCGCCGCCGTGGCCGAGCACCACCCGCTCGCAGCTGTCGAGGTCGGTCGCCGTCAGATACAGCTCGCACGCCAGCTTCGAGAAATCATCGGTCCGCCCCGGCTCGCTGAGGACCTTGTGCAGATAGCGCTCGATGCCGCTGCCCGTGTACAGCCCCGAGGGGAGCCCGTCGGCAAGCCCCATGACGATGTCCATCAGCGAGACACCGCCCGGCTGGGCGATCACCTGGCGTGCGAGCTTCGCCGCGCGCAGCGGCATCACCGCGCCCTTGCGCGCGAACTCCCAGAGGTTCGGCCGCAGCAGGTCGCCGATGTTGATGTCTTTGAACGGCAGCTGCCCCTGGCGGGTGACGACCCGCATCATCTCCTCGGGCGTGACGCCGTTGGCGCACAGCGCGGCGATGAACGAGCCGGCCGAGGTGCCGACGTAGACGTCGAAGTTGTTGACCGTGCTGTTGACAGCGAGCAGGTCGAGCGCGCGCAGCGCGCCGATCTCATAGACCCCGCCGGTGAAACCGCCGCCGCCGAGCACCAGCGCCGTCTTGTCGCGCCGCGGGCGGCGCCTGCGATCCACCGAGCCGGGGCGGCCGACACCGCGGGCCGCCAAGCGTCGCGTCCGTGCCGTTCGAGCTTTAGCCTTAGCCGTTACCGTCGGCTCCAGCTTGACCACCTTGCCCATGCAAATCACATTCTACGGCCGCCTGACTCGGAACCGCCCCGCCAAGCTCGCAATTCTGATCTGCGGACTCTCGCTGCTCGCGGTGCTCGCGCCCGCGCGGGCGACAGCGGCGGCGGGCAGCCTCGCCGGGTTGCAGGCCGACCTCGCCCGGCAACTCGCGCTCGCCGGCCCCGCCGACGGCGCCTACGTGTACGACATCACGAGCAAACAGGCGTTGTTCTCAGAGCGGGCGAGCACGCTGCGCCCACCGGCCTCGGTCGAGAAGCTCTACACCGCGACGACCGCATTGCAGGAGCTCGGCGCGGGCACGCGCCTGACGACGACCGTCTACGGCTCCGGCCACCTCGCGCCGGGCGGCGTGTGGGAAGGAAACCTGTATCTGCACGGCGGCGGTGACCCGACATTCGGCAGCACCGCGTTCATCCACAGCCATTACGGCGGCATCGGCGCAAGCGTCTCCGCGCTCGTCAGCCAGCTCGTGCGCAGCGACGGAATCCACACGGTTACGGGCTCGATCGAGGGCGATGAGTCCTACTTCGACTCGCTGCGCGGCGAGCCATCGAGCGACTACCGACCCGACCCGTTCCTGGAAGGGACACTCAGCGCGCTCGCCTTCAATCGTGGCGAATCAGGCACAGAACGCGGCCCGCACGCGCCGGCGGCGTTCGCGGCGCGCGAGCTGCGCAGCGCGCTGAAGAACGACGGCGTCAAGGTCCACGGCGCCAGCGGCGCGGCGAGCACCCCGGCCGGCGCGACCCCGCTCGCGCAGGCGCTCTCGCCGACGATCTCACAGCTGCTCGGCCTGATGCTGCCGCCGTCGGACAACTTCTTCGCCGAGACGCTCGTCAAGGATCTCGGCGCCCGCCTCGGCGCCGCCGGCACGACCGCCGCGGGGGCCGCCGTCGTCGTCCGCACGATCTTCTCGCTGCTCGGCTTCCACCCGCGCGTGGTCGACGGCTCGGGCCTCTCCCCCGCCGATCAGACCTCGCCCTACCAGGTGACCGACCTGCTCGTCGAGCTCGCCGCCACACCGATCGGCGTTGTCCTGCGCGAACACCTCGCCGTCGCCGGGCACACCGGAACGCTGGCGCTGAGAATGCGCAACACCGGCGCCTCCGGGCACTGCCAGGGCAAGACCGGGACGCTGACGGGGGCCTCGAACCTCGTCGGCTACTGCCAGGCGGCGGACGGCCACCTGCTCGCGTTCGCGATCTTCAACGACGGCATCGCCACCGAAGCCGCGCACACCTTCCAGGACCACATGACGATCACGGTCGCCGACTACTGATCGTCGCTGGAGAGTGCACCTGGCTGCTCTCGGGCGGCCGGAACACGCGGCGAACGAGGCCGTTTGCCGCCGGTGGCTCGTCGGCCGCCGATCGATTGGCACGGCCGCCTGGCCGCGGCTATGCTCCCAACCGCATGGACGACCTCGAGAGCTCCGACAGCTGGCTCGCGAAGCTCTACGAGCTGAACGCTGTCGTCGCCGCGTGCGACGAGCCGGTGGCCGGCAACATGTTCTACGACCACAATCAGGCCGACTATCTGGAAATGCCCCCCGTCGCCTTCAACCGGATGAAGCGCGACCGCTTCCGCAGGGCGTGCGCCGGGCGCACCTGCATGCTGGAGATCGGCGTCAACGCCGGGCACTCCGCCTACCTCGCGTTGAGCTCGAGCCCCTCGCTCGAGTTTCACGGTGTCGACATCGGTGATCACAGCTATGTCCGGCCGGCCGTCGACTGGCTGAAAGCGCAGTTCCCCGGCCGGGTTTCCTTCTACGAAGGGGACTGCATGAAGGTTCTCCCCGAGCTGGCAAAGCGCGAGCTGCGTCCTGACCTGTTCCACATCGACGGCGCGAAGTACACCTACACCTACGACATCCTCAACTGTCACCGCATGCTCGATGGCCAGCAGGCGCTGGTGATCGTCGACGATGTCAACATGGCGTCGGTCGAGCAGGTTTGGCAGCGCAGCGTCAGGCAGGGGCTTGTCGAGGCGGTTCCCGACTTTCCGGCGATGCCGGGCGGCGAGGGGCACCGCAACGAAATCGGGAAGTTGAGACCGCTCGCAAGGTGGCGATGGTCGTACTACCTGCGCACAGCCCTGTTGCGTAGATCTCTGCGTCGCCTGCGGCGGCGGCTGAGACGCGGCAACTGATCGAGCAGCGCGCGCAGGGCGGCCTCAGCCATCGCCGAGCAGCGCGCGCAGGGCGGCTTCGTCGAGCACCGCGACGCCCAGCCGCTCGGCCTTCTCGAGCTTGGAACCGGCGCTCTCGCCGGCGACGAGGTAGTCGGTCTTCTTCGACACCGAGCTGGTCACGCGCCCACCGGCCGCCATGATCCGGTCGGTCGCCGTCTCCCGCGACCACTGCGGCAGAGTTCCGGTGAGCACCAGCGTCTTGCCCGCCAGCGGCCCCGCGGACGGCGTCGGGCCGTCCTCGTGAAAGCACAGGCCGATATCGTCGGAGCGAAGCGCCGCGATCAGCTCGAGCATTCGCCTGTCGGCGAGCTGCGCCTGGATCGACGCCGCCATCTTCTCGCCGATGCCGGGGATCGCAACGATTTCCTCGGTCGTCGCTGCGAGCAGCGCGTCGATGTCGCGGAAGCCCTGCGCGAGGTTGCGCCCGGTGACCTCGCCGACCTCCTCGATCCCGAGCGCGAACAGCACGCGTGCAAACGGCCGCTGCGTGCTCTGCTCGAGCGCGGCCAGCAGTTTCCGCACCGAGACCTCGCCGAACCCCTCCAGCTCGAGCAACTGCTCCTCGCGCAGGCGATAGAAGTCCGCGGCCGTGCGCACGAGGCCCCGTTCCTGCAGCAGCGCGACTTGCTTCTCGCCGAGCCCGTCGATGTCCATCGCGCCGCGGGAGACGAAGTGGCGAAGCAGCTGCCAGGCGCGACCGGGGCAGTCGCGGTTGGGGCACTGCGTGAAGACGCTGTCGGCGGGCTTGACGGTCCTCGTGTTGCAGAACGGGCAGCGGGCCGGCGGCCGCGGCGCGGGCGGGCGACCCTTTTGCTCGGCAACGTGCGGCGCCGGCGAGACGACCTGGGGGATCACGTCGCCGGCGCGCACGACGATCACCTGCTCGCCCTCGCGCAGGTCCTTGCGGACGATGTCCTCCTCGTTGTGCAGCGTCGCCATTCGAATCGTGACGCCCGCCACCGCGACCGGCGCGAGCACCGCATACGGACGCAGGTCGCCGAACTTGCCCACGTTCCACATCACGCTCTCGAGCGTCGTCAACGCGGTCGTCGGCGGGAACTTCCACGCGACCGCCCAGCGCGGGTCGCGACCGACCGCCCCGAGCCGGCGTTGCAACTCGAGGTCGTCGACCTTCACGACCACCCCATCGATCTCGAAGTCCAGCTCGCCGCGACGCCGCTCCCACTCCAGGCACTGCGCAACCACCTCGTCCTCGCTACCGAGCAGCCTGATGTCGCGGTTGACCCGGAAGCCGTGCTCGCGCAGCCACTCCAGCGCCTGTGAGTGAGCGTTGAAACTGAGCCCCTCGCTGACGCCGACCTGGTAGCACCAGATCGACAGCGGCCGCTTGGCCGCGTCGGCGGGATCGAGCTGGCGAATCGTCCCGGCGGCCGAGTTGCGCGGGTTCATGAACGTCGACTCGCCCGCTTCCGCGCGCCGCTCGTTGAGCGCGGTGAAGTCGGCCAGCGACATGTAGATCTCGCCACGAACCTCCACCAGCGCCGGCGCGTCCGTGATGCTCAGCGGCACCGCGCCGATCGTGCGCAGGTTGTGCGTTACGTCCTCGCCGATCTCGCCGTTTCCCCGCGTCGCGCCGCGCTCGAGGACACCCTCGCGGTACAGCAGACTGATCGCGAGGCCGTCGATCTTCGGCTCGACGACGAACGTGAAGTCCGGATCGGCGATGCCCTCACGCGCGAGGTGCGAGCGCATGCGCTCGATCCACGCGCGCAGCTCATCCTCCGAGCGCACGTTGCCGAGCGAGAGCATCGGCTCGAGGTGCTCGACCTTCTCCAGGCGCCCGACCGGTTCGCCTCCGACACGCTGGGTCGGCGAGTCGGCGCTCGCGAGCTCGGGATGCTCGGCCTCGAGCGCACGCAGCTCATCGAGCAAGCGGTCATACGCGTCGTCGCCGATCTCCGGATCGTCGAGCACGTAGTAGCGATGCGCGTGGTGCTCGAGCGCCTCGCGCAGCTCGCGCGATCGCTTCGCCGGTCCGGTCGCGCTCACGACAGCGCGTCGTGTGCCGGCCGATCTCGATCGGGCGCGCTGCGGCCGTCAGCCGGCGCGAGCAGCTCCTCGAGATTGAAGCGCCGCAGCGCCTCGAGGCTCGGACGGTCGGTCAGGTCGAAGTGGATCGGGGTGACGGCCACGCGCCCCGCGGCGACGGCCGCGAGATCGGTCCCCGGCTCGTCGTGAAAGCCCGGGTCTGAGCCGTAGATCCAGTAGCGGCGGCGGTTGTCCTCCTCGAGTTCGAGCTTCAGCTCGTCGCGGTAGATGCGCTTGCCGAGGCTCGTCACCTCGACGCCGCTCGGCTCGCCGGCCGGGACGTTGATGTTGAGCAACGTCTTCGCAGGCATCGGCACGTCGTCGATCCGCTCGATCAGGCGCGCCACGAAGGCGGCGGCGAGCTCGAATGCGAAGCCGCCGTCGAAGCGATAGTCGAGCGCGCCCGCGCCGGACTGCTGGGAGACAGCGATCGCCGGCAGGCCGAGGACGACGCCCTCGAGGGCGGCGGCGACCGTGCCCGAGTAGGTGATGTCATCGCCGAGGTTCGCGCCGTGGTTGATGCCCGCCACGACCAGGTCGACCTCGAAGTCCTCGATCAGGCCGAGGCTCGAGAGGCGCACGCAGTCGACCGGCGTGCCGTCCGTCGCATAGCCGATCGTGCCGTCGGAGAACGGCACCGCCTCGACCCACAGCGGCCGCCGCGTCGTGATCGAGCGTGCCATCGCCGAGCGGTTGCCGTCGGGCGCGATCACCGCGAGGCGGACGTCGGACAGCGCGACGAGCGCGCGCCGGAGCGCCTGTAGGCCGTCGGCCTCGATCCCATCGTCGTTTGTCAGCAGCACGTTGAGCATCCCGTCCAGCATAGGGGCCGCTTCGGTCCCGAGGCGTGAAGATATGCTGCGGCGGTGCGCACGGCGAGCCCGCTTGCGAGACGCTCGGTCACACGCAGTCCGTGCCGCGTGCCGGTGCTCCTCGCGGTGCTGCTCGGGGCGTTGTGTCTGCTGCCGGCGCAGATCGCCGGAGCGAGCACGGACGCCCGCACGGGCGTCAACGGGGGCGCAGGTGCGCACGCAAACCACGTCGCCACGGCTACGTTTCTGCGCGCCCAGCTGCACTTCGTCGAAAGCTTCCGTGACAACCTCCCAGCGGCACAGCGCGCAGCCGCCGCGCTGGTCGCAAAGCTCTCCGGTGAATGCCCGCAGGTGCTCGCCGGCGCGCCGCGGTTGGCGCCCGCCGGCGCCCCCTCGAAGGCCGCCGTGACCGAGCTCAAGCAGCAGGGCGAGATCGAGGCCGAGGCCTACACCGCGCTCCTGCGCTCCTGGCTGTCGGTCGATGCAGACGGCGCACAGACGTTCCTGGCGGGCACCAGGGGGGTGCGCTGGAGCGACGCACAGCTGACCGGCGCCGTGCGCGCGGAAGCGGCGGCCGCCGCGCGGGACTTCCTGGGCACGCCCCCGGCGGTCTGCGTCGACCTGCGCGCCTGGGTTGCAAGCGGGTACTCGAAACTGACGGCAGCGACGACCGCGCTCGCCAAGGAACTCGAGCTCGATGGCGAATCGGAAGCGTCGGCGATCGATCGACAGCTGGAGCCGTATGAGACCGCCGCCGACAGGCGCCTCGCGCGCAAGATCGCCCGCGCAAGCCACGCAGTCAACGAGGGCGATCACGGCCTCAGCGGACTGGTGGCGCAACTCCTGTCCACCATCGGTCTGCCGCTTGACGCCAACTCCGACCGCACGGCGATCGGCGGCGGGCGCACGGCCGCCGGCGCGAGCTTCACCGTCAGCATCGAGAACCGCGGAGGAGGCGGCGGCGAACATCCGTGCACGCTGTCGGTCGACGTCGAGGAAGGCACCGGCGTGGGTGGCGGCGGTCGTTGTGTCGAAGCGGCCGATGTCGGCGTGCCGGAAATCCGCTGCAGCGCGGGGCTGCTGCCGATCGCACTGCTGACCCCGGCAAGCGTGCACAGCGTCAGCCTGCTGCTAAGCGACGGGCGCCAGATCGTCTCTCCGGTGCTGGCATTCCCGGCGAGCGTCGGACTGCCCTACGGCTACTACTACCAGGCGATCCGCGGCCCCTCCCCGATCGCGATCTCACTGACCGAGCTCGACGCCGAAGGCAAGCCGCTGGCCGTGGTCAAACTGCGCCGCCTGGTCGAATGCACGAGCAAACCCGTGAAACTGATTGCCGGTGGCGTGATCGGACACGGCAACGTTCCGGACGGCGTGCGCTACCAGGTGACCGTCGGCCGCTACCGCTACCTCGGCGAAGTGCAGGACAAGATCAACGTCGAATTCGCAGGAGGCGGCAGTGGCGGCACGGAGGTCAATGGGTTTCCGCGCCATCACGTCGCGCTGATGTCCGAGAGCGAATGCGCACGCCGCCGGACGACCGTGTTCGTCGCGGTGCTGCCCTCGGCCCAGGATACGATGCTCGCGCGCACCGCCGCCGGGTTCGCCACCTTCCACCAGGTTGCGCTCGCACCGGCCCTCGACCGCGGCGGCGGCGCTGCCTATCAAGCGTTCACGACGCTCCCGCGCGAACTGATCGTCCGCGATCCCCGCGGGCACACGATCTTCGCTGAACGCTTCAACCCGCGGCAGCGCAGCCAGGTCTGCCCCGATGGCGCCTCAGGAACCGTCACCGGCTTCGGCGTAGGAGACGGCGGCTAGCGCCAGCCCGTGCGCAGGCGCCGTACGCCCCGCCTCACAGCGCGGGCGGCCTTCGAGCAGCTCGGTGAATTCAGCGAGCGTGCGCGCGCCGGCGGCGACGTCGAGCATCGTGCCGACGAGCACGCGGTTCATGTGGCGCAGAAAGCGCTCCGCCTCGATCCAGAACTCGAGCACGTCGCCTTCGGTCTGCCATTCGGCCCGCAGCACGCGGTGCTGAAAGTGCGAGTGCTCGGTTTCGCTCGGCGTGAACGCCGTGAAGTCGTGCTCGCCCGCGAGCGCAGCCGCGCATGCGTGCAGCGCGTCGCGCTCGAGCGGCGTCGTCCACCAGAACGCGCGGCGGCGCTCGAACACGCTGCGCGTGCGCCGCGCGAGCACGCGGTAGCAATAGGTGCGGCTGCTCGCGTCGCGGCGCGCGTCGAAGCCCGCCGGCGCCGGCTCCGCGGCGAGCACCGCGAGATCGCCGTCGAGCAGGCCGTTGAGGCGCAGCGGATCGACCGCCTCGTGGACGTAGCTTGCGACCTGCCCCCAGGCGTGCACACCCGCGTCGGTGCGCCCGGCGACGGTCAGTTTCAGCGGCTCACCGTCGTGGCCGCGCTCGCCGAGCACCGTGCGCAGCGCGCGCTCGAGCTCCTCCTGGACGGTCCGCCGCTGCGGCTGGCGTGCCCAGCCGGCGAAGTCCGTGCCGTCGTACTCGATCGTCAGCTTGGTGATCATCGAAGCGCGCGAGCACCGCGACGACGGCGCTCAGACGAGCTCGATGAAGACCATCTCGGTCGAGTCGCTGCGCCGCGGCCCGAGCTTGAGGATGCGCGTGTAGCCACCCGGGCGCCCGGCGTAGCGCGGCGCGACCTCGGCGAACAGCTTGTGCACCGCGAACTTGTCCTGCGAGAGCGTCGATAGCGCCTGCCGGCGGGCATGCAGGTCGCCGCGCTTGGCGAGCGTGATCAGTTTCTCGATCTCCGGCTTGACCGCCTTGGCCTTCGCCTCGGTCGTCTTGATGCGCTCGTGCTCGATGATCTCCTTGCTCAGGTTCATGAGCAGCGCCTTGCGGTGCGCCGAGTCGCGGCTCAGCTTGTGTTTGGTCTTCTGGTGGCGCAATCGGTCTTCGTCTAGGAGAGTGAGACAAGGACGCAGCGAGCTGGCGTGCTGTGCACGCGAGCGAACGAGGACGCAGTATGACGTGCAGCGGCCGTCCTGGCGCAGGTCCAGCCCGCGCGAATGCAGCGTTTCGATGACCTCGTCGATCGACTTTTTGCCGAAGTTCGGGATCGCGTTCAGCTCGGCCTCGGACTTCGAGATCAGGTCGCCGACGGTCTGGATGCCGGCGCGCTTGAGGCAGTTGTAGGAGCGCACACCGAGCTCGAGCTCCTCGATCAGGATGCCCCACTCCTCGCCCTGCAGCGCCGCCTGCGGGCCGCGCCGCGACCGCCAGGCCGTGCCCGTCGAGCTGTCCGCCCGGTGCCGCGCGCAGCTCCTGGATGCGGTCGGCGTCGGTGAAGATCGCAAGCTGTGAGATCAGCAGCTCGGCGGCCTCGCGCAGCGCCGCCTGCGGGTCGATCGAGCCGTCGGTCTCGATGTCAAGCGTGAGCTTGTCGAAGTCGGTCTTCTGCCCGACACGCGCCTGCTCGACCGCGTAGGCGACGCGGCGCACCGGCGAGAAGATCGAGTCGATCGGGATCACGCCGATCGGCTGGTCGGCGGACTTGTTCTCCTCTGCCGGGCGGTAGCCGCGACCACGGCCGATCGTCATGTACAGCTCGAGCTTCGTTTTCTTCTCGAGCGTCGCGATGTGCAGATCGGAGTTGAGGATCTCGACGCCGGCCGGCAGGTCGATGTCCTTGGCGGTGATCTCACCGGGCCCGGTGACGACCAGCGGCGCCTCGACCTCGCTCGCGTCGGAGTGCATCCGGCAGACGACGCCCTTGAGGTTCAGGACGATGTCGGTCACGTCCTCCTTGACGCCCTGAATGGTCGAGAACTCGTGCGCGACGCCCTCGATGCGCACGCTCGTGACGGCTGCGCCTGCGAGGGATGAGAGCAACACGCGCCGCAGCGAGTTGCCGAACGTGTAGCCGAAGCCGCGGTCCAGCGGCTCGATCGTGAAGGTGCCACGGTTCTGCTCCACGGACTCGCTTGTGATCCGGGGGATTTGGAAGTCGAGCATCAGAGTCCTAACGTCGTTTTGGTCTCGCACCGGCGTCGCCCGGACGCCGGCTCTGAAGCGCCGCTGCCCGGAACGGGCGTCGGCGCGGGAAAAGTCGTTCTACTTCGAGTACAGCTCGACGATGAGCTGCTCCTGCACCGGCGCGGCGACCTCGCGCCGCTCCGGCTTGCGCAGCACCTTGGCCGACAGCGACTCGTGATCGGCCTGCAGCCACGCGGGAATCTGTCCGGTGAGCTCGGTCGCATCCCTGACCACCTGCGTCGCAGGCGTCTCGGACTTGATCGTGATCACATCGCCTTCGCGCACCTGGTAGCTGGGGATGTCCACCCGCCGGCCATTGACCGTCCAATGGCCGTGGCGGATCAGCTGGCGCGCCTGACGGCGCGAGGCCGCGAAACCGAGCCTTACCAGGACGTTGTCGAGACGGCACTCCAGCAGCGTCAGCAGGTTCTCACCCGTGATACCCGCCTGCCGCGACGCCTTCACGTAGTAGCCGTGGAACTGCTTCTCGAGCACTCCGTAGTAGCGGCGCGCCTTCTGCTTCTCGCGCAGCTGCACCCGGTACTCGCTCTGTTTCATGCGTCCGCGTCCATGCTCGCCCGGCGGGTAGGAGCGGCGCTCGACGCCACACTTGTCCGTCAGGCAGCGCTCGCCCTTGAGGAACAGCTTCTGCCCCTCGCGCCTGCACTGCTTGCACTGCGGGCCCGTGTCTCTCGCCATCGCTCAGACCCTCCGCCGCTTGCGTGGGCGGCAGCCGTTGTGTGCCTGCGGGGTGACGTCCTTGACGCCCGTCACCTCGAGGCCCGCCGCCTGCAGCGAGCGAATCGCCGTCTCACGGCCCGAACCCGGGCCCTTGACGTAGACCTCGACCTTCTGCAGACCCTGCTCGAGGCCCTTGCGGGCGGCCGCGTCCGCGGTCACCTGCGCGGCGAACGGGGTCGACTTGCGCGAGCCCTTGAAGCCGGCGCCGCCGGCCGACTCCCAGGCGATCACGTTGCCCGAGGTGTCGGTGAGCGAGACGATCGTGTTGTTGAACGAGGTCTTGATGTGGGCCTGCCCGACCGGGATGTTCTTTTTCGGCTTGCGGCGGCCGCGAGCTCGTTTTGGCGCTGGAGGCACTACTTCTTACCCGCTCTCTTCTTGCCCGCAACCTGCATGCGCTTAGGGCCCTTGCGGGTACGGGCGTTGGTCTTCGTCTTCTGACCGCGCACCGGCAGCCCGCGACGGTGGCGCAGGCCGCGGTAGCAGCCGATCTCCTGCAGCCGTTTGATGTCCTGGGAGCGCTCGCGCCGCAGGTCGCCCTCGACGGTGAGACCCTCGTCGATCGCGTCACGCAGCTTGACGACCTCGTCCTCGGTCAGATCGCGGATGTAGGTGTCGGGGTTGATGCCGACCTGCGCGAGCACCTTGTTGGAGGTCGAGCGCCCGATGCCATAGATGTATGTCAGCCCGATCTCTGAGCGCTTGTTCAGAGGCAGGTTGACGCCGGAGATGCGAGCCACCTAGCCGATCACCCCTGGCGCTGCTTGTGACGCTTGTTTTGGCAGATCACGAGCACCACGCCGTGGCGGCGGATGATCTTGCACTTCTCGCACATCGGCTTGACCGACGGTCTTACCTTCATGATCCCTTTCGGCGGCTGGGTTCCGGCGAATCGGCTCTGGCTGCCGTTGCGGCCGCCGCTACCGAGTCGTGGAGTTGCCCTGGCGCAGACGAAAAGCAGCGCACTTGGGCAGGGCTCCAGATGGTAGCAACCTCAGCTTGCGCTCGCGATGCCCTCGGCGATCGGTGTCGCCGCACGGGCCTCCGCGGCGAGGTGCCATGGCGTCAGCACCTGTGGGCCGTCGGCCGTGATCGCAACCGTGAACTCGAAGTGCGCCGCCAGCGAGCCGTCCTGGGAGAAGATCGCCCAGCTGTCGCCGCCGACGCGCACGGCCGCGCGGCCGGCGGTCGTCATCGGCTCGATCGCGAGCACCATGCCCTCCTCCAGCAGCGGCCCCTTGCCCGGCTTGCCGTAGTTGGGCACCTGCGGATCCTCGTGCATGCTGCGACCGACGCCGTGGCCGACGAGCGAGCGCACGACGGCCAGGCCCGCGCCCTCGGCGACGCGCTGGATCGCGCTTGAGACGTCGCCCATGCGGTTGCCGGGGCGGCACTGCGCGATGCCCGCGTGCAGCGACTCGGCGGTCGCCGCGAGCAGGTTCTCAGCCTCGGCACTGACCTGCTCGACGGGAAACGTGCGCGCGGCGTCGGCCACCCAGCCGTCGAGCGTGACGCCGACATCGATCGAGATGATGTCGCCGGCGAGCAGCCGATAGGGGCCGGGGATGCCGTGCACGATCATCGCGTTCGGCGACGCGCAGATCGAGCCGGGGAAGCCGCGGTAGCCCTTGAACGTCGGCGTCGCGCCGTGCGAGCGGATGAAGCGCTCGGCGTGCGCGTCGAGCTCGGCGGTGCTGACGCCGACGGCGATCTTGCTCTCGAGCAGATCGAGCGTCGCCGCGAGGATCGCCCCCGCCTGCGCCATCTTCGCGATCTCCGCGCCGGACTTCTTGATGATCACCCTGGCAGCTTAGCCTTCCGCTGCTAGAGGTTCTCCTCCAGGCGCAGCGTCGCGACGGTCGCGCGCACGTGCGCGTGGACCTCATCGGCGCCGCGGCGACCGTCGAAGCGACGCAGCAGCCCCGCCTCGTCGTAGTACTCGATCAGCGGCTCCGTCTGCGCGTGGTAGACCTGCAGGCGGCGGCGGATCGTCTCCTCGCGATCGTCCTCGCGCTGCATCAGCCGCGCGCCGTCCTGGTCGCAGACGCCCTCGTGCTTGGGCGGATCGAAGTCGACGTGGTAGATGTGCGTGGGGTTCTTGACGCACACGCGCCGCCCGCCGAGACGGCGGACGACCTCCTCATCGGGCACCTCGATCAGCAACGCGGCCGTGAGATGACGTTCGAGCCCGCTGAGCGCCGTCCTCAGCGCGTCGGCCTGCTGGCGATTGCGCGGGAAGCCGTCCAGCAGGAAGCCGTCGCGGGCGTCGCCGCCGGCGACGCGCAGCGTGATCATGCCGACGATCACCTCATCCGGCACGAGCTCGCCGGCGTCCATGAAGCGCTTGGCCTCGCGGCCGAGGTCGGTCCCGTCGGCGACCTGCGCGCGCAGGATGTCACCCGTTGAGATGTGCGGCAGCCCGAAGTCGTCGCGCAGACGATCCGCCTGGGTGCCCTTTCCGGCACCAGGCGGGCCGAGCAGGATCAGATTCAACTCGGACAAGACCGAGGCAGCCTATCCGCTCGCGTGGTGCTGTTGCCAGTGGCGGGGCGAACAGGCTCTGCAGGCCGCGTCGCACGGGCATCGCCGCGACGCCGCCGCACACGGCAGCTACTTGAGGAAGCCCTCGTAGCTGCGCATCATCAACTGCGCCTCGAGCTGCTTCATCGTTTCCAGCGCGACGCCGATCACGATCAGGATCGAGGTGCCGCCGAGCGGGATCTGCTCGTGGGTGCGGTCGATCAGGATCGTCGGCAGCGCCGCGACCGCGGCCAGGAACAGCGCGCCGGGGAACGTCAGCCGCGCGAGGATCCGGTCGAGGAATTCCGCCGTCGGGCGCCCGGGACGCACGCCGGGGATGAAGCCGCCGTACTTCTTCAGGTTGTCCGCCTGGTCGACCGGGTTGAACGTGACCGCGGTGTAGAAGTACGTGAAGATCACGATGAAGATCGTCTCGCCGACGAGGAACTGCCAGCCGTTTGGCGTGAAGATGTCAGACAGCCTCGTGCCCCAGTGGGTTTTCACGAGCTGCCCGATCGTCGGCAGGAACGTCATGATGCTCGCCGCAAAGATCACCGGGATCACGCCGGCCATGTTCACGCGCAGCGGCAGGTAGGTCTGCCCGCCCTCGGACATACGCCGCCCGATCACGCGCTTGGCGTACTGGACGGGGATCCGCCGTTGGCCTTCCTGGACGAACACGATCCCGGCGACGACCGCGATCACGAGGAACGGCATCATCACCTTGAAGACCTGGTCCTGGCTCGTCCACCACAGTTGGATACCGCCGGGCAGACGCGCGACGATCGAGGCGAAGATCAGCAGCGAGATGCCGTTGCCGATGCCGCGCTGGGTGATCAGCTCGCCGATCCACATCAGCACGACGCAGCCGGTCGTCAGGCAGATGACGATCAGCAGGATGTGCGCGAGGTCGAAGTGCGAGATCACCGATTCGCCCGCTTTGGCCTGCAGCGAGTGGAACAGGAAGACGTAGCCGATCGACTGCGCGAACGCGAGCCCGACCGTCAGGTAGCGCGTGTACTGGGTGATCCGCGCCTGCCCGACTTCGCCTTCCTTGGAGAGCTTCTCCAGCGACGGCACCGCGACCTGCAGCAGCTGCAGGATGATCGAGGAGGTGATGTAGGGCATGATGCCGAGCGCGAAGATCGCGATCCGCGAGAGCCCACCGCCGGAGAACAGGTTCAGCAGCCCGAGGATGTTCGAGCCGGCGAACTGTTTCTGGATGTTGTTGACCGCGGTGAGGTTGACGCCGGGAACGGGGATGTGCGACCCGAGCCGGTAGATCAGCAGCATCCCCGCCGTGAACGCGATCTTCTTGCGGATGTCCGCTACCTGGAAGGCGTTGAGGATCGTCGAGAGCATCAGATTCAGCCGACCGCACGCGAGCGCGTCGCTCGTATGCCCGCGGAGCCGTCGATTCTAGTGGATGCCCCCGTGAGCTTCGCCGGTTGCATCGCGGCGAGCCCGCTAGCCCTCGACGGTCGTGCAGGTGCCGCCGGCGGCCTCGATGCGCTCGCGCGCGCTGGCGCTGAAGGCGTGCGCGTGCACGGTCAGCGCCTTCGTCAGCTCACCTTTCCCGAGCACCTTGATCGGGATCTCCTTGCGCGAGCCGAGGCCGTTGGCCTTCATCAGCTCGATCGTCACGTCCGTGCCCGCCTCGAAGCGGCTCTCGAGCGCGTCGAGGTTGACGGGCTGCGTGTGCGTGCGGAACGGCTCGAACGGCATCGACTTCTTCATGTGCGGTCCGCGCAGCTTTCGCATGCGCATGTGGATCGGCATCTGTCCGCCCTCGAACGCCGCCCGGCGCTTGGAGCCCGAGCGCGAGCCCGCCCCCTTCTGCCCGCGGCCGGAGGTCTTGCCGGTGCCTGAGCCTTCGCCACGGCCGATCCGCTTGCGCGGGCGGCGGCTGCCCGGCGCCGGCGCGAGGTTGTGCAGGCCGACGCGCTGCTCGGGGTCTTTCGCCGGGCTCACTTGCCCTCCTTGACCTCGACCAGGTGGCGGACCTTGTGCAGCATCCCGCGCGACTGGAGCGTGTCGTTGACCTCGACCGTGTGGCCGATGCGACGCAGGCCGAGCGAGCGCAGCGTGTCAAGTTGTTTCTGATCGGCGCCGTTCTTGGAGCGCAGCTGGGTGACCGTCAGGGCGCCCATCAGCCCGCCGTACCCTCCGCGGCGACGGGCGCATCGGTCGCCGGCTCGCCCTCGGTGGCCGCAGCCTCGACGGCCGCAACCGTCCCGTTGGCGGCCTCACCGTTGCCGAGACCGAGGACCTTGTCGATCGACAGGCCGCGCAGCTTGCCGACCTCCTCGGGCGTGCGCAGGCCGCGCAGGCCGGCGACCGTCGCCTTGACGAGGTTGATCGGGTTCTGCGTGCCGAGACTCTTGGAGAGGATGTCGTGGATGCCCGCGAGCTCGAGCACCGCGCGCACGCCGCCGCCGGCGATCACGCCGGTTCCCGGCGAGGCGGGCTTCAGCAGCACGCGCCCGGCGCCGAACACCCCGGTCGTCTTGTGCGTGATCGTGCTGCCGTGCTTGGGCACACGGAAGAGATCCTTCTTCGCGCGCTCGACGCCCTTCTGGATCGCGAGCGGCACCTCGTTGGCCTTGCCGTAGCCGACGCCGACGACGTCGCGTTCGTCGCCGACCACGACGAGCGCGGTGAACGAGAAGCGCCGCCCGCCCTTGACGACCTTGGCGACGCGGTTGATCTCGACCACGCGCTCCTGGAGGTCCAGGCCGGCTGGGTTGACTGAGCGATCTATCGATATGGACATGGCAGGAGGGAGAGGGTAGCGGTCGGGGGCGCCCGGGCAGGCTAGACGGTGATGCCCGCCTCGCGGATTGCTTCGCCGAACGTGCGCACGTGGCCGTGGTAGCGGTAGCCGCCGCGGTCGAACACGGCCTCTGACACGCCGGCGCTCTTCGCGCGCTCGGCCAGCAGCTCACCGGCACGCTTGGTGCGATCGCCTTTCGCCAGCGTGCGCAGCTCCGGCTCGTACCAGTTGACGGCCGCGAGCGTGCGCCCGGCGCTGTCGTCGACCAGCTGTGCGGAGATGCCGCGATTGGAGCGGAACACCGAGATGCGCGGACGCGCGGCGGTCCCGGAGATCTTCGCGCGCACGCGGCGGCGGCGTTTGAGGCGGCGCGCCTCCTTCGTGATGACGGTCATGCGCGCTTGCCTACCTTGCGTTGGACGTACTCGCCCTCGTAGCGGATGCCCTTGCCCTTGTACGGCTCCGGCGGGCGCTGCTTGCGGATGATCGCCGCGGTCTCGCCGACGAGCTGCTTGGAAATCCCCTTGACGACGACGCGCGTCGGCTGCGGAACTTCAAATTCGATCCCGCTCGGCGCCTCGATCGGCACCGGGTGCGAGTAGCCGACGGCGAGCTCGAGATTCTTGCCCTTCAGCTGCGCGCGATAGCCGACGCCCTGGATCTCCAGGCGCTTCTCATAGCCCGCGGTGACGCCTTGGACCATGTTCGCGACGAGCG
Source organism: uncultured Solirubrobacteraceae bacterium (assembly GCA_963827105.1). Taxonomy (GTDB): domain Bacteria; phylum Actinomycetota; class Thermoleophilia; order Solirubrobacterales; family Solirubrobacteraceae; genus Palsa-744. Next base: position 484,854 of record CAWHAB010000012.1, read on the forward strand.
AGCGCGTCAGCCCGTGCAGCGCGCGGTGTTCGCCGCGGTCGGTCGGGCGCGTGACGACGAGCTGGTCATCCTGCTGGGTGACCTCGATGTCGCGGTGGATGCGCTCGGCCAGTTCGCCTTTCGGCCCGTTCACGCGGACCTGCTCCGGCTCGATCGAAACGGTCACACCGGCGGGCACCGGGATCGGCTGTCTACCAATTCTCGACATGACCCACGCTCACCAGACCTGCGCCAGAACCTCGCCGCCGATGCCCGCGGCGCGCGCGTCGTGACCTGTCATCACGCCACGAGAGGTCGAGATGATCGCGGTGCCCATGCCGCCGAGCACCTTCGGGATGTGCGTCGCATCGACGTACGTCCGTCGACCCGGGCGCGAGACGCGCTTGAGCCCGGAGATCGCAGAGCGCCGGTCCTCGGTGTACTTCAGGCGGATCTGGATCAGCTGTCCGGCCTCGCCCGCGGGCGCCGGCACGACCGACCAGGACTCGATGTAGCCCTGCTCGGCGAGGATGCGCGCGAGCTCGCTCTTCAGTTTGGAGGCCGGGACTTCGACTGTCTCGTGCGCGGCATGGATCGCGTTGCGCACGCGCGTCAGGAAGTCGGCTATCGGATCGGTCATTGACATAGTGCTTGGCTCTCTTCAGACCCCTACCAGGAGGACTTCGTCATCCCGGGGATCTGACCGTTGTGGGCGAGCTCGCGAAGGCAGATGCGGCATACCCCGAACTTCTTGTACACCGCGCGCGGCCGGCCGCAACGGGTGCAGCGAGTATAGGCACGTGTCTTGAACTTGGGAGTGCGCGCCTGCTTGACGCGCTGCGAAGTCTTGGCCATCAGTCGGTGCTCTCTTTCTCTGTGGTCTCCGCGTCCCCGTCCCCGGGGGCGTCCTGCTCGGCGCTCGCCGGCGCAACAGGCTCAGCACTCGCCTCCGGCTCAGCAGGCGCCTCGGGCTCAACAGACGCCTCCGGCTCAGCACTCGCCTCCGGCTCAGCACTCGCCTCCGGCTCAGCAGACGCCTCCGGCTCGGCAGACGCCTCAGCCTCAACATCGGCCTTGGGCTGGGCGGCAGGCTTCGGTTTCTTCTCGGGCTTTCCGAGCGCTGCCTTCGCGGCCTTCGCCTCGGCGGCAGCGGCTTTCGCGGCGGCGGCCTCGGCCGCGTCCTGCTCAGCCTTCACGGCGGCGGCCACGCGCTCAACCTCGGCCTGCTCGTGGGCGCGTTCGGCGGCCTCGTCGGCGGCCGGGTCATAGCCCTTCGGCCGCCTGTCGGCCGAGAACGGCATGCCGAAGGCCGCGAGCAGCGCGTAGGCCTCAATGTCGGTTGCCGCGGAGGTCGTGATCGTGATGTCCAGGCCGCGGACCTGGTCGATCGCGTCATAGTCGATCTCCGGGAAGATGATCTGCTCCTTGACGCCCATCGAGTAGTTGCCGCGCCCGTCGAACGAGCGCGCGTTGAGGCCGCGGAAGTCGCGGATTCGCGGGATCGCGATCGAGATCAGACGGTCGAGGAACTCATAGCCGCGATCCGCGCGCAGCGTGACCGCGAGGCCGACCGGCATACCCTCGCGCAGTTTGAACGCGGCGATCGACTTGCGCGCGCGCCGGACGCTCGGCTGCTGGCCGGCGATCGTCGCGAGCTGCTCGGTGGCGGCCTTGATCACTTTCGAGTCCTGCTTGCCGAGGCCGACGCCCATGTTGAGCGTGATCTTCTCCAGCTTCGGGGCCTGCATCACCGAGGAATAGCCGAAGCGCTCGACGAGCTGCGGGCGGATCTCCTCGAGGTAGCGGGTCTTCAGGCGGGCTGTCGGGGCTGTCTCTGTCATCGTCGCCATCCGCTCAGTCCAGCCTCGCGCCGGTGCTCTTGGCGACGCGGACGCGGCGACCGTCCTCGCGCTCGATGCGAACACGCGTGGGCGCGCCCTTGGCGTCGAGCAGCATCACGTTCGAGACATGGATCGGGCCCTCGCGCTCGATCACGCCGCCGACCTGCTGTTCGCTCTGCGCACCCGCGACCTGCTGCGGTTTGGTGTGCCGCTTGATCATGTTCAGGCCCTCGACGAACACGCGTTCAGCGTCCGGGCGCACCCGCAGGACGCGTCCGGTCTTGCCGCGGTCCTTGCCCGAGATCACCTTGACCTGGTCGCCGCTGCGGATCTTCATCGTGCTGCGCTTGCGCGAGGCGGCGATGCTCGAGGACTTGCGCCCGGCCATCACAGCACCTCCGGTGCGAGCGAGACGATCTTCATGAAGTTGCGCTCGCGCAGTTCGCGCGCCACCGGCCCGAACACGCGCGTGCCGCGCGGGTTGTTCTGGTCGTCGATGATCACCGCGGCGTTCTCGTCGAAGGCGATGTAAGTACCGTCGTCGCGGCCGATCGGCTTCTTCGTGCGCACGATCACAGCGGTCACGACCTCGCCCTTTTTGACCGTCCCCTGCGGGTTGGCCTGCTTGACGGTCGCGGTGATCACGTCGCCGACGAACGCGTAGCGGCGCTGTGAGCCGCCCTTCACGCGGATGCAGAGGATTTCGCGGGCGCCGGAGTTGTCGGCGACGCGCAGGCGTGTCTCGTTCTGGATCATCGCGCGCGCTCCAGAACATCGACGAGCGCCCAGCGCTTGGTGCGCGACAACGGCCGGCTCTCGACCACGCGCACGACGTCGCCCTCGTTGGCGTCGTTGTTCTCGTCGTGGGCGTGCACGGTGCTCGAGCTGCGCACGATCTTCTCGTAGCGCCGGTGGCGGCGCGCGACGTCGATGCGGACGGTGATCGTCTTTGCCGCCTTGTCGGAGACGACGATGCCCTGGCGCACGCGGCGCCGGCCCTCGACCGGCGCGTGCACGGGCGGGAGCGGCTCCGGCGGCGGCGCCGTTGCGCGCCGCTCAGCGGCTTTCGCACGTTCCTGCAGGCGCCGGGCCCGGCGACGGACAGCCTTGCGGCTGCGCTCGGCGACGCGCTCGGCGTGGCGCTCCTCGGGGGTCCTGCTCGCGCGCGCCTCACCGGTGTGCTTCGAGCGCTTCGCCCGCCGGCGCTGCTTGGGCGTGCCCGTATCGGCCGGCTCGCTCGGCCCAGCCGCGGCCTCGGGTGCCTCCTCAGCGTCGCCCGCCGGAGCCTCAGCGGCGTCGGCCTCAGGCGCCTCTGCGGCCGCCGCCGCGGGCGTCTCGGCGGGCGTCTCGGCGCTCTCGGCCGCCGCCCCCTCGGGCGCAGCCGCCTCGGGGGCGTCCGCGGGGGTCTCTTGCGTGTCGTTGTCTGGTTCGTCAGCCATGTCGTCCGTTCGTGTTCGTTCGGGGGTGCTCAGTTGGTCTGCTCGCGCGCGGCTTGCAGCTCGCGCTCGCGGGTGACGGTCATCGCTCGCGCGAGATCGCGCTTGGCGTGGCGCAGGCCGGCCGTGTTGTCGAGTTCGCCGGTCGCGTTCGTGAAGCGCAGGCCGAAGACCTCTTTGCGCAGCTCGCTCACGCGCTTGCTCAGCTCGCTGTTCTCCAGATCGCGCAGTTCTCCGGGCTTCATCGCTGACTCAGTCCTCGCGCAGGACGAACTTGGATTTCACGGGAAGCTTGTGCGCCGCGAGCCTGATCGCTTCGCGCGCGAGCGGCTCCGATACGCCGGCCAGCTCGAACATCACGCGCCCCGGCTTGACGACCGCGACCCAGCCTTCGGGCGAGCCCTTGCCCGAGCCCATCCGCGTCTCGGCCGGCTTCTTCGTGACCGGCTTGTCTGGGAACACGTTGATCCAGACCTTGCCGCCACGCTTGATCTTGCGGGTCATCGCGATCCGCGCAGCCTCGATCTGGCGGTTGGTCAGCCAACCGCCCTCGAGCGCCTTCAGCCCGTACTCGCCGAACTGGACGTGCAGCTGCCCGCGCGAGTAGCCGCGCCGACGGCCACGATGCTGCTTGCGGTGCTTGACGCGCTTGGGCGAGAGCATCAGCGCCCACCTCCGCCGGAGGGTCCGCGCCCGCCTCCGGGCCCGCCCGGGCCGCGTCCGCCGCCGCCCGGTCCACGTCCGCCACCGCCCGGTCCGCCGGGCCCGCGGCCACCGCCGCGGCCACCCGATGATCCCGGCCCGCCGCGCGCCGCGTCCGCCGCCGCCACCGGGCCGGTTGCGGCCACCGCCGCGGCCGTCGCGGCCGTCGCGGCCGCCGCGGCCGTCGCGGTCGTTGCTCGGCGGCGCCGGGGCGGTCATGTCGGTGAGGTCCGCGCCGGTGTAGCCCTCGGGCATGATTTCGCCCTTGTTGACCCAGCACTTGACGCCGATCCGCCCGAACGTCGTGCGCGCCTCGTAGAAGCCGTAGTCGATGTCCGCGCGCATCGTGTGCAGCGGCACGCGACCGTCGGAATAGCTTTCCGTGCGGGCCATCTCCGCGCCGCCGAGTCGTCCGGCGACCTGGACCTTGACGCCCTTCGCGCCCGAGCGCATCGCGCTCGTCAGCGCGCGCTTCATCGCGCGCCTGAACGCGACGCGGTTCTGCAGCTGCTCGGCGATCGACTGCGCGACCAGCTTCGCGTCGAGCTCGGGGCGCTTGATCTCGAGGATGTTGACCTTGATCTGCTTTTTGGTCATGCGGTGCAGGTCGCGCCTGAGCGCGTCGACTTCGGTGCCCGACTTGCCGATCACGATCCCCGGGCGCGCGGTGTGGATGTTCACCTCGAGCTCGTTCGCGTCCTTGCGGATCGTGATGTCCGAGAGGCCTGCGTGGGCGAGCTTGGCGATGATGTGCTCGCGCACGCTGACGTCCTCGGCGAGGTACTCAGCGAAGTTCTTCTCGTTGAACCAGTTTGACTTCCAGTCGTGGATGTAACCCACGCGCATGGCCTCTGGATGAACCTTCTGTCCCATTTCTCGTCTCTCAGCGGTGTCTCTTGGTCGTCCCGGGCTCGGGGCGGGGGGTTAGCGTGATCGTCAGGTGGCTCGTGCGCTTGCGGATCGGGCTTGCTCGTCCCATCGCGCGCGGCCGGAAGCGCTTGATAGTCGGCCCTTCGTCGGCGTAGGCCTCACGGACGATCAGATCGTCCTCGAGCAGTTCGTGGTTGCTCTCCGCGTTGGCCACCGCTGACTCGAGCAGCTTGCTCCAGTCGCGCGCCACCTCACGAGGGGTGAAGGCGAGGATAGCGCGTGCCTCCTCGACGGACTTGCCGCGCAGGTGCCCGCAGACCATCCGCGCCTTGCGCGCCGAGGTGCGCACGTAGCGCGCGTGGGCGGCGACAACGCGGCGCCGGGGTGCTTTCGCGGCAGCTTGCTTGGTCGCGCGCGAGCTGCAGCCGGCTTGGCCTCCTGCTCGCTCGAGCCTGCTCGGCCGCTTTCTTCTCCGTGGCGCGGTTTTTTCGCCGTGGCCGGTTTTTTCGCCGGGGCCGGCTTTTTCTCGGCGGCCGGTTTTTTGGCAGCTTTTTTGGCGGGCGCTTTTTTCGCGGCCGCTTTCGGCGCCTCGGCGGACTCCTCGCGGCGCCTTTCACTTTTGCAGCTTTGCCGGCTTTCGCGGCCGGTTTCGCCGCTTTGCTCGCTTTCGCCGCTTTCGGAGCGTCGGCCTCCGGCGTCTCGTCCTCGGCCGCGCCCTCCGGCTGATCGGGGCTCTCGGCGCTCATCTACCTGACCTTGCCCGAGCCCGCGTGCCCGCGGAACATGCGCGTCGGCGCGAACTCGCCGAGCTTGTGTCCGACCATCGACTCGCTGATGAACACGGGCACGTGTTTCTTGCCGTCGTGGACGGCGATCGTGTGGCCGACCATCTCCGGGAAGATCGTCGACGCGCGCGACCAGGTGCGCAGCATTTTTTTGTTGTTCGCGGCGTTCAGCGCTTCGATGCGCGTCATCAGGCGCTCTTCCACCCACGGGCCCTTCTTGCTTGAGCGGCTCATCTCTGCTTGCCCTTCCCGCGCCGGCGGCCGCGCACGATGTAGCGGTGGAGGTCTTGTTCTTCTTGCGCGTGCGATAGCCGAGCGTCGGCACGCCCCACGGCGTCACCGGGTGGCGACCGGCGGTCGTCGAGCCCTCGCCGCCGCCGTGCGGGTGGTCGACCGGGTTCATCGCCACGCCCCGCGTCTGCGGGCGCACGCCCATGTGGCGCTTGCGCCCGGCCTTGCCGACCTTGACGTTCTGGTGCTCGGCGTTGCCGATCGTGCCGACGGTCGCGCGGCACTCGGCGCGCACCAGGCGCATCTCGCCGGAGGGCAGGCGCAGCGTCGCCATGTCGCCGTCCTTGGCCATCAGCTGCGCCGAGGCGCCGGCCGAGCGCGCCATCTGCCCGCCACGGCCGGGCTGCAGCTCGACGTTGTGCACGACCGTGCCGACCGGCATGCGCGACAGCGCCATGCAGTTCCCGACCGCGATTTCGGCGGCGTCGCCGGAGGCGACGGTCATGCCGACGGTCAGGCGCTGGGGCGCGAGGATGTAGCGCTTCTCGCCGTCGACGTAGTGCAGCAGCGCGATGTAGGCCGAGCGGTTGGGGTCGTACTCGATCGCAGCGACCTTCGCGTTGATCGCCGTCCTTGCGGCGCTTGAAGTCGACCCGCCGGTAGGCGCGCTTGGCGCCGCCGCCGCGGTGGCGCGCGGTCTTGCGACCGTGCGCGTTGCGCCCGCCGCTCTTCTTGAGGCCTTCGACGAGCGTCTTCTCGGGCTTTGACTTGGTGATCTCCGCGAAGTCCGGGTAGGACACGAAGCGCATCCCCGGGCTCGTCGGCTTTGGCTTGCGAATCGGCATTGTGTCAGCTCCTCCAGCGCCGCGAGGCCCTGGAAGATCGGGATGCTCTCGCCGGCGCGCACCTGCACGATGGCCTTCTTCCACGTGCGCGTGCGGCCCTTGATGTTGCCGCGGCGCTTGGGCTTGGACTTGACGCTCATCGTCCTCACCTCGACGACATGGACGTCGAACAGCGCCTCGACCGCCTGGCGGATGTGCGTCTTGTGCGCGTCGGCGTGGACGCGGAAGGTGTAGCGGTCGGCCGCCGAGAGCACGTAGCTCTTCTCGGAGACGACCGGGCGGATCGATACCTGGGTGTGCTCCATCAGGCCTTCGCCTCCTCGGCTGGCTCGGCGGCTTGCCGGTGCGCGCGCCGAGAGCGCGCTCGAGCGCGGTCTCGGAGACGAGCAGCAGGCCGCGCCGAGCAGGTCGGTGACGCCGACGTTCTCGGGCGTCAGCACGGCGACGCGCGCGAGGTTGCGGAACGACAGCGCCGCGTCGCGACTCCTCGGCGCCGAGCACGACGAGCGTCGGCAGCCGCTGCGCGGCTGGCTCCCAGTCATCGAGCAGGTCGAATGCCTGGCTCGTCTTCGGCGCCGCGAACGCGGCCGCGTCGAGGATCGCGAGCGAGCCGCGCTCGGCGTGCAGCGAGAGGCCGCTGCGCAGCGCGGCGCGCTGCTCCTTGCGGTTGACCTTGAAGGTGTAGGAGCGCGGCTGCGGGCCGAACACGACGCCACCGCCCGTCCAGATCGGCGAGCGGTTGGAGCCGGCGCGGGCGCGGCCGGTGCCCTTCTGGCGCCACGGCTTGGCGCCGCCGCCGGAGACCATCGCGCGGGTCTTCGTCGCCGCGGTGCCGCGCCGGCGCGCGGCCTGCTCGGCGCGCACGCTCTGGTGCACGAGCGTGCCGTCGAAGCGCGCGCCGAAGGCGCCGCTCCTCGAGCTTGACCTTCTTGCCGGATGCGCGCCGAGCATCGGAGCGTCAGGCATCGCTGCGCACCTCCACGACGCCGCCGCGCGGGCCCGGGACCGAGCCGCGCACGAGCAGCAGGTTCTCCTTGGCGTCGATCGCGACGATCTCGAGGCCCTTCTGGGTGACGCGCTTGTTGCCCATCTGCCCCGGGCCGCGGATGCCCTTCATCACGCGCGCGGGCCATGCCGAGGCGCCGATCGAGCCCGGCGCGCGAACGTTGTGCGAGCCGTGCGACTTCGGGCCGCTGGCGAAGTTGTGGCGCTTGATCGTGCCCTGGAAGCCCTTGCCCTTGGAGGTCCCGGAGATCTTCACGCGCGCGCCCGCCTCGAATGCCTCGACCGTCACGGTGTCGCCGAGCTGGAGCTCGCCCGCCTCGTCGCGAAACTCGACGACGTGGCGCATCGGCGGCGCGTCGGCCTTCTTCAGGTGCCCGAGCTCGGCTTTCGAGAGGTGCTTCTCCTTGCTCAGCCCGAACGCCAGCTGCACGGCCTCGTAGCCGTCGCGCTCGGGCGTGCGGATCGCCGTGACCGGGCACGGGCCGGCCTCGAGCACGGTCACGCGCGCGACGCTGCCATCCTCCTGGAAGACCTGGGTCATGCCGAGCTTCTTGGCGAGGATCGCGGGCATCGCAGTCTGTCAGGTGGCGAGACGGATCTCGATGTCGACGCCGGCGGGCAGATGGTCCAGACGCTGCAGCGAGTCGACCGTCTTCGGCGTCGGCTGGTGGATGTCGATCAGGCGCTTGTGCGTGCGGATCTCGAAGTGCTCGCGCGAGTCCTTGTCCTTGAACGGCGAGCGGATCACGCAGTAGACGTTCTTCTCGGTCGGCAGCGGCACCGGCCCGGAGACGCGTCGCGCCGGTGCGCGTCGCCGTCTCGACGATCTCCTTCGCCGCCGACTCGATCGCGGAGGTGTCGTACGCCTTCAGGCGAATGCGGATCTTGTTTTGGTTGGCAGCTGCCATGGGATCTCTCTGGTGCTGGTCTTGTCTGTCTTTGGTCTTGGATCGGTCGCGCGCGGGCAGGGACTCCCGCCGAGGCCCCTCAGGCGGCGCGGCAAGGGCGGGCTCCGTGCTGGGAACCCGCGCCTCCGCCGCCACACCTCTGCCGTGGGGCTGAACTAGTCGTATCGGACTGCCAATGTGCGCGTCGCCTCCGACGTTCCGGATGGCGCGCGCGTGTACTACTGGATGATCTCCGTGACCACGCCCGAGCCGACCGTGCGGCCGCCCTCGCGGATGGCGAAACGCAGGCCCTGGTCCATGGCGATCGGCTGGATCAGCTCGATCTCCATCTGGACGTTGTCGCCGGGCATGACCATCTCGACGCCGTCGGGCAGCTTCGCCACGCCGGTGACGTCGGTGGTGCGGAAGTAGAACTGCGGCCTGTAGCCGGTGAAGAACGGCGTGTGGCGGCCGCCCTCCTCCTTCTTCAGGACGTAGACCTCGGCCTTGTACTTGGTGTGCGGCGTGATCGAGCCCGGCTTGCACAGCACCTGGCCGCGCTCGATCTCCTCGCGCTTGGTACCGCGCAGCAGGCAGCCGACGTTGTCGCCCGCCTGGCCCTGGTCGAGGATCTTGCGGAACATCTCGACGCCCGTGACGACCGTCGAGGTCGAGTCGTGGACGCCGACGATTTCGACCGTGTCGCCGGTGTTGACGATGCCCTGCTCGACGCGACCGGTCGCGACCGTGCCACGGCCGGTGATCGAGAAGACGTCCTCGACCGGCATCAGGAACGGCTTGTCGAGCTCGCGCACCGGCTCCGGGATGTAGTCGTCGAGCGCCGCTGCGAGCTCGACGATCTTGGCCTTGTAGGCCTCGTCGCCCTCGAGCGCCTTCAGCGCCGAGCCGGTGATGAAGGGGATGTCGTCGCCCGGGAAGTCGTACTCGGAGAGCAGCTCGCGAACCTCGACCTCGACCAGCTCGAGCAGCTCCTCGTCGTCGACCATGTCGGCCTTGTTGAGGAACACGACGATGTAGGGAACGCCGACCTGGCGAGCGAGCAGGATGTGCTCGCGCGTCTGCGGCATCGGGCCGTCGGCGGCGGAGACCACGAGGATCGCCCCGTCCATCTGCGCGGCGCCCGTGATCATGTTCTTGACGTAGTCGGCGTGACCGGGGCAGTCGACGTGCGCGTAGTGCCGATTCTCGGTCTGGTACTCGACGTGCGAGGTGGCGATCGTGATGCCGCGTTCCTTCTCCTCGGGCGCGTTGTCGATCTCCGCGAAGGTGCGGGCTTGCCGCCCTCCGTGCTCGGCCAGCACGGTCGTGATGGCAGCGGTCAGCGTCGTCTTGCCATGGTCGATGTGACCGATGGTCCCGACGTTGACGTGCGGCTTGTCGCGCTCGAACTTCTCCTTCGCCACTTTTTGTTCGCTCCTCGTATCGACTTGTATGGCTCGCCCTGTGCGGGCGAACCTGAGAAATCTATCTAACTGCGGCTGTCATGACTGCTGGCTGCTGATGCCTCGCCTGTGGGTGCATCGCCGGCCTCCTGCGAGGCTCTAGGCCGGCACCGGCTCCCCGGTCCGCTGCTTCGACGATCTTCTCGGCGATGTTCGGCGGGACCTCTTCGTAGTTCTCGAACTGCATCGTGTAGTTGGCGCGCCCCTGCGTGTTCGAGCGCAGGTCGGTCGCGTAGCCGAACATCTCGCTGAGCGGCACCTTCGCCGTGACGCGAGCGCGTTGCCGCGGCGCTCCTGGCCTTCGACGCGGCCGCGCCGGCGGCTGAGAGGTCGCCGATCACGTCGCCGAGGAAGTCCTCGGGCGTGACGACCTCGACCGCGAAGATCGGCTCCAGCAGCACCGGCTTGGCGCGCTTGGCGGCCTCTTTGAAGGCGATCGAGCCGGCGACTTTGAAGGCGATCTCCGAGGAGTCGACGTCGTGGTACTTGCCGTCGACGAGCGTGACGCGCATGTCGACCATCGGGTAGCCGGCCTTGACGCCGTTCTCGAGCGCCTCTTCGATCCCCTTCTTGACGGCGGGGATGTACTCCGAGGGGATGTTGCCGCCCTTGATCTTGTTGATGAACTCAAAGCCCTCGCCGGGCGCCGGCTCGAGGTCGATGAAGACGACGCCGAACTGGCCCGAGCCACCGGTCTGGCGGACGAACTTGCCTTCGATCTTCTCGACCGTCGCCCGCACCGTCTCGCGATAGGAGACCTGCGGGCGCCCGACGTTGGCCTCGACGCCGAACTCGCGCTTCATGCGGTCGACCAGCACCTCGAGGTGCAGCTCGCCCATGCCCGAGATCTCGGTCTGGCCGGTCTCCTCGTTGGTGCGCACCTGGAACGTCGGGTCCTCCTCGGCGAGGCGGCCGAGCGCGACCGACATCTTCTCCTGGTCGACCTTCGTCTTCGGCTCGACCGCGACCTTGATCACCGGCTCGGGGAAGACGATGTTCTCGAGGTGGATCGGGTGGGCGGGGTCGGCGAGCGTGTCGCCGGTGATCACCTGCTTGATGCCGACGGCCGCCGCGATGTCGCCCGCGTAGACCTCGCTCGACCTCCTCGCGCTCGTTCGCGTGCATCATCAGGATGCGCCCGATCCGCTCGGTGCGGCCGCTGCTGACGTTGAGCACCTTGCGCGCCGGCCTCGAGCTGGCCGGAGTAGACGCGGAAGTAGGTGAGCTTGCCGACGTAGGGGTCGGCGGCGATCTTGAAGGCGAGCGCCGCGAACGGCTCGGAGTCGTCGGCGTGGCGCTCGACCTGCGCGCTCCTCCTCCTCGCCTTTGATCAGTTCGGTGCCGAGCACCGCCGGCACGTCGAGCGGCGAGGGCAGGTAGTCGATGACCGCGTCCAGCAGCGGCTGCACGCCCTTGTTCTTGAACGAGGAGCCGCACAGCACCGGCGTCAGCTTGGTCGACAGCGTCGCCTTGCGGATCGCGCTCTTGAGCACGTCCTCAGGGACCTCGGCCTCCTCGAGCAGCAGCTCGAGCAGCGCGTCGTCGTAGTGGGAGACCTCCTCGAGCAGGTGTTCGCGCGCGCCCGCGGCGGCTTCCGCGAGGTTCTCGGGGATCTCGATCTCGTCGACTTCCTTGCCCATCTCGTCCTTGTAGACGATCGCCTTCATCGCCACGAGGTCGACGACGCCGAGGAAGTCGCCCTCGGCGCCGATCGGCAGCTGGATCGGCACCGGGTGCGCGCCGAGGCGATCGATCATCGTCTGCACGCCCTTGTCGAAGTCGGCGCCGATGCGGTCCATCTTGTTGATGTAGGCGATCCGCGGCACGTGGTACTTGTCGGCCTGGCGCCAGACGGTCTCCGACTGCGGCTCGACGCCGGCGACCGAGTCGAACAGCGCGATCGCGCCGTCGAGCACGCGCAGCGAGCGCTCGACCTCGACGGTGAAGTCGACGTGGCCGGGCGTGTCGATGATGTTGATGCGGTGGTCCTTCCACTGCGCGGTGGTCGCGGCGGAGGTGATCGTGATGCCGCGCTCCTGCTCCTGCTCCATCCAGTCCATCACCGCCGCGCCCTCGTGGACCTCGCCGATCTTGTAGGTGCGCCCGGTGTAGTAGAGGATGCGCTCGGTCGTCGTCGTCTTGCCGGCGTCGATGTGCGCCATGATCCCGATGTTGCGGGTGTTTTGGAGTGTGAACTTACGTGGCATCTAGTGGTCTCAGGCTCGGGAGTTGAGTCGCGGCTGGACTGCGCTTGCGGGCAAAAAAATGGGCCCCTCGGGCCCACGCGCGCTACTGGTCTTGTCTGGACCGGTTCGCGTCGTTATCTGCTCGAGGTCTCCATCTTGATCTGCGCTCCGCGGGAGCATGCTCACACGGCTGCGTCCACCCGCGACGCGGCCCGACTATAGCAGAGGAATCGGCTTTCGACCGGCGCAGTCGGGGCTCTCGCGGCCGCGATCGCCGGCCCGTCGCCGAGCGCCTCGTCGACCTCCGCCGCGGGTGCATCCTCGAACACCGCGCCGAGCCGCTCGAGCACCCGCGTGGCGGCCCGCAATTCCTCGGCCTCGACCCCCGCGAGCGCCTGCTCCCAGCGGCTCTTCCAGGCCTCGCGCTTGGCTTCGATCCTGCGCCTGCCCTGCGGCGGTCAGGCGCGAGACGACCACCCGCCGGTCGGTGTCTGAGCGCGCGCGTTCGACGTGACCGCTGGCGGCGAGGTGGTCGAGCATCTGCGTGACCGTGCCCGGCGCCAGGCGCGCGGCGCTCGCGAGCTCTCCGGCGGACAGCTCGCCGCGCTCGTGCAGCTCGATCAGCAGCTCGAACTGGGCGTGGCTGAGCTCCGTGCCGCCGAGGTGGGTGTCGCGGCCGCGCAGGCGGTTGAGGCTGCGGAACATGCGGCGGAACGCCAGGCCGAGCGCGGTCAGCTCGTCGTCTCGTCGCGGCTCGCTCGGCCTGGCTGTCGAGCGACGTGCTGGGCGAGCTGCATCAGCGACCTCGCTAGGCACCGAGCGGCTCGACCGCCGCCTCGGCGTTGCCCGCCTCGCGGCTGAGCCGCTTGCCGCGGGTTCTCGGCGCGCAGCAGCACCACGCACGGGATCAGCGCCGAGCGCGGCGGTCGCGAACGACCACCAGTAGGCGATGTTGAACGCGTGCGCGAGGTGGGTGGCCGAGGGCGCGTGCCCGCTCGCGCGCTGCAGCACGACCGCCAGCACCGCGGTGCCGATCGCGCCGCCGATGCGCTGCAGCACGTTGAGCTGCGGCGTCGCGTCGGAGAGCTGCTCGGGTCGCAGCGACGGCGAACGCGGTGGTCATCGCCGGCATGAACGAGAAGCCGATGCCGACGCCGCGCACGAGCAGCACGCGCAGAGATCGCGACGATCGAGGTGCTGGCGCCGATGAACGCCATCGGGATCGTGCTCAGGCACAGGATCGAGACGCCGCAGAGGGCCACGCGGCCGCCGCCGAAGCGATCGGTCAGGCGCCCGGCGATCGGCATCGCGACCAGCATGCCGAGACCCTGCGGACCGACCAGCAGGCCCGTTGCGATCAGGCTCTCGTGACGGACTTCCTGGTAGTAGAGCGGCACCAGGATCATCGCGCCGAACAGCGCCGCGCCGAGCGCGAACGTCGTGAACGACGCGGCCGCGAAGATGCGGTTCGCGTACAGGCGGATGTCGAGCAGCGGGCGCTCGATGCGCAGCGCGTGCCAGCAGAAGACGCCGCGATCAGCAGGAGCCCCGCGAGCGATCGGCGCGAGGACGATCGTCGCCGTCAGGCTGGTGTTGGGCGTGCCGAGCTGGGCGAGGCCGTAGACGACCGCGCTCGACGCCGGTCGAGAGCAGCGCCAGGCCGAGCACGTCGAGGCGCCCGGCCTCGCCCGATTCGGTCTGCGGGATGCATCCGCCAGCCGAGCGATGAACGCGAGGAAGCCGATCGGCACGTTGACGAGGAAGATCCACGACCAGTGCAGGCTCTCGAGGATCGTGCCCGCCGACGACCGGCCCGAGGATCGGGCCGAGCATCGCGGGCATCGCGACGACCCCCATCACGCGGCCCATCCGCTGCGGGGCCGGCGACCTGGGCCATGATCAGCTGCGCGACCGGCATGATCATGCCGCCGCCGGCGCCCTGCAGCACGCGGAACAGCACGAGCTCGGTCGTGCTGGTCGCGATCGCGCACAGCGCCGAGCCGACCGTGAACAGCACCAGCGAGATCATGTACACGCGCTTTGCGCCGAATCGCCGCGCGGCCCAGCCGGTGATCGGGATCACCGCCGCCAGCGACAGCAGGTAGCCGGTGATCACCCACTGGATCTGCGCGAGCGAGCTGTGCAGGTCGTGCCCGAGCGTGCGCAGCGCGACGTTGACGATCGTCGTGTCGAGGATCGACATGATCATCCCGAGGATCACGACGCCGGCGATCTTCCACACGTAGGGCTCGATGCGATCGGACGCGCTCCGGGTCGAAGTCCGTGGATCGGCTGCGTGCTGCCGAGAAGACATTTGGTACCGAAAGTTTAGGTACCAAAGCTTTGTTCTTCAAGGGCCGCGCGAGCGTGCGATCCCTCGTCGACGGACAGAGCGCTCGCTGAGAGGCGCGCGACGGCTCTACCAGCGGTAGTGCGCGAAGGCCTTGTTGGCCTGGGCCATGCGGTAGATGTCGTCCTTGCGCTTGTATGCGCCGCCCTGCTGGGACTGCGCGTCCATCAGCTCGTTCGCGAGCCGCTGGGCCATCGTCTTCTCGCGGCGCTGGCGGGCGAACTCGACGAGCCAGCGCACGGCCAGCGTGCGCGCGCGACGCGAGGCGACCTCGACGGGTACCTGGTAGGTGGCGCCACCGACGCGGCGCGATTTGACCTCGAGCGTCGGCGTCAGCGTCTTGATCGACGCCTCGAGCGTCTCCAGCGGGTCTTTGTCGCTGCGCTCGGCGATCAGCGCGAGCGCGTCGTAGACGATCCGCTCGGCCGTCGACTTCTTGCCGTCGAGCATGACCTTGTTGATCACCTGCTGAACCAGCTTGGAGCGGTGGATGGGATCCGCCTCGACGGGGCGGATCTGGGCGGCTGCGCGACGAGGCATCTACTTTTTCTTCACGCCGTACTGCGAGCGCGCCTTTTTGCGGTCGCTCACGCCGGCCGCGTCGAGTGTGCCGCGCACGACCTTGTAGCGGACTCCCGGCAGGTCCTTGACGCGACCACCGCGCACGAGCACGACCGAGTGCTCCTGCAGGTTGTGCCCCTCGCCGGGGATGTACGCGGTGACCTCGATCGAGCCGGAGATACGCACACGCGCGACCTTGCGCAGGGCGGAGTTGGGCTTCTTCGGGGTCGTCGTGTACACGCGCGTGCAGACGCCGCGGCGCTGCGGGGCCGAGACCTTCTTCTTGCGCCCCTTGCCCGACTTCAGGCCCGGGGTGGCGAGCTTCTTCTTGGGCGTGACGCGGCCCTTGCGCACGAGTTGAGATGTAGTCGGCATTCGGCGGCAGATGCTAGCAGCGCTAGGCGCTCTGCGGGATGCCGGCTGCGCGCGTCGGCGCCGGCATCAACGCCGCGGCGACGACGACGAGCACGAAAGCGAACGCCTGCAGCACCACGCCGGTCGTGCTCGCGGCCATCGGATCGCCGAACACGACGATCCCGCCGGCGATGCCGGCGATGTTCGCGGCCGTGCCGGTGACGGCGATCACCGGAACCGCCTCGCCGTCCTGCAGGCCACGGGCCGATGCGAAGAACGCGACGATCGAGGCGAGGATCGCGACGGCCAGCCAGGGGCTGAGCAGCAGGCCCATCAGCCCGTGCGCGCCGGTGATGCCCGTCAGCGCCTTGATAGCGGTGTCTGAGACGCCGAACAGGATGCCTGCGGCGCCGCCGAGCATCACGCCGTGGTGCTCGACCCGGCCGCCCATGCGCGGGCCCATGATCAGCAGCCCGCCGAGTCCGAACAGCCCCGCCTCGAAGGAGATCATCGCGGCCTGCGAGAAGTGCGAGTCGGCGCCGTGCAGAGCCGGCAGCGTGAGGCCGAGCAGGACCAGCCCGGAGGCCGTCAGGAACAGCCCGATCCACTGGCGGCGGCCGACCTGGAAGCCGAACATGCGGTCGGCCATCACCGCGATGAAGACGACGCCGGCTGCGAGCGAGACCTGGATCACGGACATCGGTGCCAGCGCGAGCGCGGCCACGTGCAGGCCCCAGCTGGCCGTCGCGGTGATCATGCCGATCGTGAACCACTTCGAGGAGTACAGGCTCCTCACCGAGGCGATCGGGTGCAGCACCTGGATCTTCGGGACGGAGTTGGCGCCCCGGTGCTTGTAGAAGAAGCCGAGGTTCGCCACGAAGGCGCAGCCGAGTGCTAGGAGGATGCCGAGATCTAGAGTCATAGTTGAGAGAGTGGTGAGGTCGGTGACGGGCTGATCCATCGACTGCGGCCGGCTGCTGCTTTACTCCGCCAAGCCGACCTAAGCGGATCGTCCGTCCTCGGCAGCGTACCCCCCAACACCTCTATGCAAGCTAAAGAGCGCCCTGAGGACTCCGAATCAGGCCTCGACAGCCTAGAGCAGCGCGCGCACGAGGGCGCCCTGCCCTTGCTGATGGTCGATATCGACGGCGTCATCTCGCTGTTCGGCGTTCCCGCTGCAGATCGCTCCGACGGCCAGGCGATCGAGGGGACGCTGCATTCGATCGACGGCACACCACACTTCCTTTCGGCCACCGCCGCCGCTCACCTGCTCGTGCTCGCAGAGCTGTACGAGCTCGTCTGGGCCAGCGGCTGGGAGGAGCGGGCGAACGAGCATCTGCCGTATCTGCTCGGCCTGCCCGCGCAGCTGCCGTTCCTGCGCTTCGCCCGCGACGTCGGCGGACAGGCCGCGCCGAAGGCCCACTGGAAGCTCGACGCAATCGACGCCTACGCCGGCGGGCGGGCGCTGGCATGGATCGACGACGCGCTCAACCCCGCCTGCGAAGCCTGGGCGCGATCGCGCCCGGCGCCGACCCTGCTCGTGCGCACCGAGCCCAAGGACGGGCTGACCGCGCGCGAGGCCGCCCTGCTTGAAGACTGGGCGCAACGGCTGCGGACGCCCTGAGCGAGCAACTCAGGGCGTCCGCGCCGACGCTAGTCCTTGTCCGCGAGATCCCCCTCGGGAATCTCGAGTTCCGCAAGCTCCTCCGCGAAGCCCGGGTCGGTGCCGCCGGCGCCGATCTTCTCGAGCGAGGCGAGATCGGCATCGAACTCCTGGCCGTAGCCGCCGCCCAGCCCGTCCCCGCCCGCGAGCCCGAGCTCGGCCGCGATCTCGTCCTGGTCGAGCAGGCCGACATCGTCGATCGCGCGGGGCAGCGGCTCCGCCGGTTCGATCTCGATCCGCCGGTAGCGCTTCAGGCCGGTCGCCGCCGGGATCAGCTTGCCGATGATGACGTTCTCCTTGAGCCCGTTGAGCCGGTCGATCTTGCCCTCCAGGGCAGCGTCGGTGAGAACCTTGGTGGTCTCCTGGAAGGACGCCGCCGAGAGGAACGAGTCGGTGTTCAGCGAGGCCTTCGTGATGCCCAGGATGATGTCCTCGAACTGCGCGCTCTCGCCGCCCTTGTCGGTGATCGCGTCGTTGATTTTCGCGAACTCGAAGCGGTCGACGAACTGCCCGGGCAGATAGTCGGTGTCGCCCTTCTGGTCGACCCGCACCTTTTTCAGCATCTGCCGCACGATCAGCTCGATGTGCTTGTCGTCGATGTCCACGCCCTGGGACTTGTAGACCTCCTGGACCTCCTTGACCAGGTACTGCTCGGTCTCGGTGCGCCCGCGCACCGCGAGCAGCTCGTGCGGGTAGACCGAGCCCTCGTTCAGCTGGCGGCCCGCGGCGATCTTCTCGCCCGAGTTGACGAACAGGCGCGTGCGGCGCGGGAACGCGTGGCGGTGCTCCTCACCGGAATCGTCGGTGATCACGACCGTCAGCGCTTTGTCGGTCTCCTCGATCGAGACCGAGCCGTCCTGCTCAGCGATTTTCGCGAGGCCCTTCGGGCGCCGCGCCTCGAACAGCTCGACGACACGCGGCAGGCCGTGCGTGATGTCCGCGCCGGCGACGCCACCGGTGTGGAATGTGCGCATCGTCAGCTGTGTGCCGGGCTCGCCGATCGACTGCGCCGCGACGATCCCGACCGCGTCGCCGATCTGCGCGAGCGCGCCGGTCGCCATCGCCCGCCCGTAACAGGCCTGGCAGACACCGCTCGGCGCCTCGCACTTCAGCACCGAGCGAACCGGCACGCGCACCTCGGTGCCCTTCTCGTGGTCGTCGGCGAACGCCCCGACCATGTCGGCGAGCTCCGCGCGCGTGATTTCCACACCCTGCTCGGCGAGCACGCGGCTGCGCTTGGTCGTGATCTCCTTCGCCGCGATCCGCCCGACGAGGCCTTCGTTCGGCTCACCGTCGTCCTTGAAGACCGGGATTTCGATGTAGTCCTCGGTGCCGCAGTCGGCCTCGCGGATGATCACATCCTGCGCGACATCGACCAGACGCCGCGTCAGGTAGCCCGAGTCGGCGGTACGCAGGGCCGTGTCGGCCAGGCCCTTGCGCGCGCCGTGCGTCGAGATGAAGTACTCGAGCACCGACAGGCCCTCCATGAAGTTGGCCTTGATCGGGCGCTCGATGATTTCACCCTTCGGGTTCGCCATCAGACCGCGCATCCCCGCCAGCTGGCGGATCTGCTTGAACGAACCACGCGCACCCGAGTTGGCCATCATGAAGATCGGGTTGAGCACGTCGAGGTTCTCGATCATCGCCTCGGCGACCTCGTCGGTCGCCGCGTTCCACTGCTCGACGACCGCCTCGTGGCGCTCCTCCTGCGTGATCAGCCCGTCGTCGTACTGGCCGGTGATGTCGCCGACGATCGTGTCGAACTTGTCGAGGATCGACTGCTTCGACGGCGGCACGACGACGTCGTTCTTGGAGATCGTGATGCCGGCCTGCGTCGCGTACTTGAAGCCGAGGTCCTTGAACGCATCGAGCACCAGCGAGATCGTCGTCGCGCCATAGGTCTGCACGAGCATGTCGATCAGCCGCGTCGTGTCGCGCTTCTTCATCGACTGGTTGACGAACGTGTACTTCGAGGCGTCGAACTCGTCGCCGAGCGCCTCCGCGAGCGCCCGCTCGATGCGGTCGTTGTAGATGATCCGCCCGATCGTCGTGAGCACGTGACCGCCCTCACGCCCGTAGGGACGGAACTCGGCGATGTCGTGGAGCTTGACGACGTTGCCCTCGTAGGAGAGCTCCGCCTCCTGCGCCGTGCGGAACACGTGCGGGCGCGGCTCGTATGTCGAGCGGTCGATCTTCGAGAGCTCCTCGGCTTCCGGGCCGTAGGTCAGGTAGTAGGCGCCGAGGATCATGTCCTGGGTCGGCGTCGCCAGCGGCGCGCCGTGCGCCGGAGAGAGGATGTTGTTGGCTGACAGCATCAGGATCCGCGCCTCCGCCTGCGCCTCCGCCGAGAGCGGCAGGTGCACGGCCATCTGGTCGCCGTCGAAGTCCGCGTTGAACGCGTGGCAGACGAGCGGGTGCACCTGGATCGCCTTGCCCTCGACGAGCAGCGGCTCGAACGCCTGGATGCCCAGGCGGTGGAGGGTCGGCGCGCGGTTGAGCAGCACCGGGTGCTCGTGGATGACCTCCTCGAGCACGTCCCAGACCTCGGCGATCATCGAGTCGACCATCTTCTTGGCCGCCTTGATGTTCTGCGCGGACTTGCGCTCGACGAGGCGCGCCATGATGAACGGCTTGAACAGCTCGAGCGCCATGATCTTCGGCAGGCCGCACTGGTGCAGCTTCAGGTATGGGCCGGCGACGATCACCGAGCGCCCCGAGTAGTCCACGCGCTTGCCCAGCAGGTTCTGGCGGAAGCGCCCCTGCTTGCCCTTGAGCATGTCCGAGAGGCTCTTCAGCGGCCGGTTGCCCGGGCCGGTCACCGGACGGCCGCGACGGCCGTTGTCGAACAGCGCGTCGACGGCCTCCTGCAGCATCCGCTTCTCGTTGTTGACGATGATCTCCGGCGCGCCGAGGTCGAGCAGCCGCTTGAGGCGGTTGTTGCGGTTGATCACGCGGCGATAGAGGTCGTTGAGGTCCGAGGTCGCGAAGCGGCCACCGTCGAGCTGCACCATCGGGCGCAGCTCCGGCGGGATCACCGGAACCGCGTCGAGCACCATCATCTCCGGCTTGTTGCCCGACTGGATGAACGCCGAGACGACCTTCAGGCGCTTGACCGCGCGGGCCTGCTTCTGACCTTTGCCGGTCTTGACCTGATCCTCCAGCTCGATCCGTTCCTGCTCGAGGTCGACCTGCTGGAGCAGGTCGCGGATCGCTTCCGCGCCCATGCCGCCCCGGAAGTACTCGCCGAAGCCGTAGGGAGAGCCGAAGCGCTCCTTGAGCTCGCGGAACGTCGTCTCGTCGTGCTCGATCTGCTTGGAGTCCATCGTCTTGAACAGCTCCCAGACGTTGCGCATCCGCTCGGCCGCATCCTCGATGTAGGCTTCGGTGTCGGCGATGTCGGCGTCGAACGCCTTCGTCAGATCCTTCGTCTGTTTCTCGCGCTCCTCGTCTGAGAGTTTCGAGAGGTTGATGTCGAGCGAGTCCGCCCACAGGTGGTCTTCGTCGTTGAAGTTCGTCTGTTTGCCGTTCTGCAGGTACTTCTCACGGCGCTTGAGCGACTCGCGCAGTTCGAGCACGCGCTCCTCGCGCTCGGCCGCGTAGGCGTCGAGAACCTTGTTGACCTCCTTCTCGAGCGAGTCGAGGTCCTTCGTGCGCGCCTCGTCGTCGACCCAGGTGACGATCGAAGCGGCGAAGTAGAGGACCTTCTCGAGTTCCTTCGGAGCCATGTCCAGGAGGTAGCCGATGCGGCTGGGGACGCCCTTGAAGAACCAGATGTGGCTGACCGGCGCCGCCAGGTCAACGTGACCCATGCGCTCGCGGCGGACCTTCGAGCGCGTCACCTCGACGCCGCAGCGCTCGCAGACGATGCCCTTGTAGCGGACACGCTTGTACTTGCCGCAGTAGCACTCCCAGTCCTTCGTCGGACCGAAGATGCGCTCGCAGAAGAGGCCGTCCTTCTCCGGCTTCAGCGTGCGGTAGTTGATCGTCTCCGGCTTGGTGACCTCCCCGGAGCTCCAGCTGCGGATCTGCTTTGAGGACGCGAGGCTGATCTCGATTGCGTCGAAGTTGTTGATGTCGATCATGTTCTGGTTCCTCTACTCGGCGGACTCGTCGGTGACCAGGGCCTCTGTGTCTCCGAGCGCATCCAGCTCCTCGACGTCGCCCAGCGCCTCGGCGCCGACCGCGTCCTCATCTGCGTCCTCTGCAACATCGGTGGCGTCCTCGCCCTCGAGCTGCTCATCGCTCGCGTCGCCCGCCAGCGCCCGCACCCCGGAGAGGTCGATGCCGAGCTCCTCCGCGGCGCGCAGCAGGTCGTCGTCCTCGTCGCGCATCTCCGCACGCTGGCCCTCCTCGGAGACGACGTTGACGTCGAGCGCCAGCGACTGCATCTCCTTGAGCAGGACCTTGAACGACTCCGGGATCGACGGCTCGGCGATGTTCTCGCCCTTGACGATCGCCTCGTAGGCCTTCACGCGGCCGACCGTGTCGTCGGACTTGATCGTCAGCATCTCCTGCAGCGTGTACGCCGCGCCATAGGCCTCCAGCGCCCAGACCTCCATCTCGCCGAAGCGCTGGCCGCCGAACTGCGCCTTGCCGCCCAGCGGCTGCTGCGTGACGAGCGAGTACGGACCGGTCGAGCGCGCGTGGATCTTGTCGTCGACGAGGTGCAGCAGCTTGAGGATGTACATGTAGCCGACCGTCACCTGTTCGGCGAACGGCTCACCCGTGCGGCCGTTGAACAGCGTCATCTTGCCCGACGCCTGCTCGCCCTCGCGGCGGCCCTTGTCGACATCCATGCGGATGCGGCCCTTGTGGGCGTCCTGCCACTTCACGAGCGCGTTGTCGACGTCGGCGACCGTCGCCCCGTCGAACACCGGCGTGGACACATAGACGCGTCCGCTGCCGCCGTTCGAGTGCGCTTCCTTGTAGGCGTCGGTGTCGTCGTCGTACCAGCCCTGCGCGGCCGCCCAGCCGAGGTGCGTCTCGAGGATCTGCCCGACGTTCATGCGCGAGGGCACGCCGAGCGGGTTGAGGATCACGTCGACCGGCGTGCCGTCCTCGAGGAACGGCATGTCCTGCTGGTCGACGATCTTCGAGATCACACCCTTGTTGCCGTGACGGCCCGCGAGCTTGTCGCCCTCGGAGATCTTGCGCTTCTTCGCCACGAACACGCGTACGAGGTCGTTGACACCCGGCGGCAGGTCGTCGCCGTCGTCGCGGCGGAAGGTCTTGACGTCGATCACGACGCCGCCCTCGCCGTGGGGGACCTTCAGCGAGGTGTCGCGCACCTCGCGCGCCTTCTCCTTGAAGATCGCCCGGATCAGCTTCTCCTCGGCGGTCAGCTCGGTCTCGCCCTTGGGCGTGACCTTGCCGACGAGCAGGTCGCCCGAAAGCACCTCCGCGCCGATCCGCACGATGCCGCGATCGTCGAGGTTGCGCAGCGACTCCTCGGAGCGGTTGGGGATGTCGCGCGTGATCTCCTCCTCGCCGAGCTTCGTCGTGCGCGCGTCGATCTCGTACTCCTCGATGTGGATCGAGGTGAGCTCGTCGTCCTGCACGAGGCGCTTGGAGAGGATGATCGCGTCCTCGAAGTTGTAGCCCTCCCAGGACATGAACGCGACCATCAGGTTCTTGCCGAGCGCCATTTCGCCCTTGTCGGTCGAGGAGCCGTCGGCGAGCACGTCGCCCGCCTTGACCTTCTGGCCGGTGCCGACCATCGGCTTCTGGTGGATCAGCGTGCCCTGGTTGGAGCGCATGTACTTCTGCAGCTCGTACTCCTCCTTCTTGCCGTCGCTGCCCTGCACGACGATCTGCGTCGCGTCGACGTAGTCGACCGTCCCGGCCGTCTTCGTCAGCAGCACGTCACCGGTGTCGAGCGCCGCGCGGCGCTCCATGCCGGTGCCGACCAGCGGCGCATCGGACTTCAACAGCGGCACCGCCTGGCGCTGCATGTTCGAGCCCATCAGCGCGCGGTTGGCGTCGTCGTGCTCGAGGAACGGGATCATCGCCGTCGCGACCGACCAGATCTGCTCGGGTGAGACGTCGACGAGATCGACGTCTTTCGGCCCGACCGTCACGTACTGCCCGGCCTGGGTGCGGCAGAGGATCTCCGTGCCCTTGAGCTTGCCGGTCTTCGCGTCCACCGGCGTGTTCGCCTGCGCGATCAGCAGCTCCTCTTCCTGGGTCGCGTCGAGGCGGCGGACCTCGTCGGTCACGACGCCGTCCTTGACGACGCGATAAGGCGTCGTCACGAACCCGTACTCGGAGACCTCGGCGAACGAGGACAGCGAGCCGATCAGGCCGATGTTCGGTCCCTCGGGGGTCTCGATCGGGCACATCCGCCCGTAGTGGGTCGGGTGCACGTCGCGGACCTCGATCGGGGCGCGCTCGCGCGTCAGGCCGCCGGCTCCGAGCGCCGACAGGCGGCGGCGGTGCGTGAGCCCCGCGAGCGAGTTCGTCTGGTCCATGAACTGCGACAGCTGCGAGGAGCCGAAGAACTCCTTCAGCGCCGCCACGACCGGCCGGATGTTGATGATCGTCTGCGGCGTGATCGTGTCGGCGTCCTCGGTCGTCAGGCGCTCGCGCACGACGCGCTCCATGCGGTAGAGGCCGATCCGGAACGCCTCCTGGATCAGCTCGCCGACGGTGCGCAGGCGGCGGTTGCCGAAGTGCTCGTACTCGTCGAGGTGCTCGGCGACCGGCTCGCGCGGCATGCTCATCGCCTCCGCCGCGTAGTCCTTGATCTCGACCTCGCCGTCCTCGGGCAGGCCGAGGCGCTTGGGCAGCGAGACCAGCTCGCGCACGAGCGCGAGGATGTCGTCGTGGGTCAGCGTGCGCGTGTCGATGTCGACGTCGAGGCCGAGCCGCGAGTTGAGCTTGTAGCGCCCGACGCGCGTCAGGTCGTAGCGCTTGGGGTCGAAGAACAGCTGGTTGAGCAGCGCCTTGGCGTTGTCGACACTCGGCGGCTCGCCCGGACGCTGCTTCTTGAACAGCTCGATCAGCGCGCCCTCTTCGGTGCGCGTGATCTCCGTGTCCGCCTCGATCGTGTTGCGGATGTAGAGCGAGTTCTCGAACAGGCGCAGGATCTCCTCATCGCTCGCGTAGCCCATCGCGCGCAGCAGCACCGTCACCGGCAGCTTGCGCTTGCGGTCGATGCGGACGAAGACCTTGCCCTTCTTGTCGATCTCCAGCTCAAGCCACGATCCACGCGCGGGCATCAGGTTCGCGATGAAGACCTGCTTCTCGCGGTCCTTCGGCTCCATCAGGTAGGCGCCGGGCGAGCGCACCAGCTGCGTCACGACGACGCGCTCGGTGCCGTTGATCACGAACGTGCCGCGCTCGGTCATCCACGGGAAGTCGCCCATGAACACCGACTGCTCGCGGATCTCCCCGGTCTCGCGGTTGATGAACGCGACCGTCACCGTCAGCGGGCGGGCGTACGTCAGGTCCTTCTCGCGGCACTGCTCGAGTGATGCGACGGGCTCGTCGAAGACGAACTCGCCGAACTGCACTGCGAGGTTGCCGGTGTAGTCCTCGATCGGCGAGATGTCGTCGATCGTCTCGCGCAGGCCGCCCGTCTTCGGGTCGGTCAGCCACGTGAACGAGCGGCGCTGGATGTCAATCAGGTTCGGGACGTCAACTGTCTTGTTCAGGCGCGCGAAGGTCCTGCGCGTCCGGAGAGCGTCTACAGCAGCCAAGAAATGACTCCTTCGGAGGGCGAAACACGGGCAGAGGAGGGCGCCGAAGCGCGACTAAGAAAGATAGCACAGGCTATCCCTACCCCGAAGGGCCGCCAGCGCTCACGGACCCCGCCCTTCGAGAATTCGCGTATGTGGCGCGACCTCGGTTCGTTGGGCGGCTGCGACTATCGGCTCAGCGCGGCGTACTTTACCGGAAAACGCGAGGAATTGTTAGCCATGCATAAAGAAGGACCCCGCTGCGGCGGGGCCCTTCCCGAACATCGCGAGGCCGGGTGATGCGAAGCCCGTTCCAGCGAAGCGAAGCCCTCCGCCCCGAGGGTCGCCGCGAAGCCGCGATCGTCGAGACAGATCGGCGAAGCGCTACTTCAGCTCGACCGACCCTCCGGCCTCCTCGAGTTCCTGCTTCAGCTTCTCGGCCTCCTCGCGCTCGACGCCCTCCTTGACCGGCTTGGGGGCCTCGTCGACGAGCGCCTTCGCCTCTTTCAGGCCGAGTCCGGTCGCGGCGCGCACGACCTTGATGACCTGAATCTTCTTGTCGCCGGACTCCGCGAGGATCACGTCGACGGTGCTCGATGCTTCCTCGTCGCCGCCCGCGTCGCCGCCGCCGCCGCCCGCAGGCGCCGCCGCCGGAGCGGCCATCGCCGCAGCCGAGACGCCGAACTCCTCCTCGAGCGCCTTGATGCGCTCGGCGAGCTCGAGCACCGAAATGCCCTTGAGCTCCTCGATCCAATCTGTCGTGCTGGTTGCCATCGGTGTTCAGTCCTCCTTGGTGGGATTCGTCTCGGCGTCCTTCGGCTGTTGGTCGATCTCCGATCGGTCAGCCGAGACGTCCGCCTCGTTGTCGTCTTCTTGCGCCGGCTCATCCTGCGCAGCCGGCTCAGCTTGGTCCTGCGGTGCGGCCTCGGCCTCGGCCGGCGCCGGCTCGGGCGCGCCCTCGGCCTCGGCGGCCGGCTCCTCGGCCTTCGGCTCCTCGGGCTCCGCGGCCGCCTCGGCGACCGGCTCCTCGGCCGCGGGCTCGGCTGCCGCGGGAGCCTCGGCGGCGGGCGGCGCGCCGGCGGGAATCTCTCCGGACTCCTTCTTCTCGCGCACCTGGCCGAGAGCGACCGCGAGTCCGCCGAGCAGCCCGCCGAGCGAGCGCACGAGGCCGCCGATCGGCGAGGCCACGACGCCGACGAGCTGGCCGTAGAGGACTTCGCGCGAGGGCAGCCGCGAGAGCGAGCGGATCTGCGCGACGTCGAGCTGGGAGCCTTCCATCAGGCCGCCCTTGAACGGCAGCAGCTGGGTCGCTTTGCCATAGTCGGCGACGACCTTGGCGGCCGTCGCGACGTCGCCGCGCACGAACGTCAGCGCGGTCGGCCCGGCGAGGAAGTCCTTCAGCGACTCCGCGCCGGCCTGGTCGGCAGCGCGTTCTGTGAGCGAGTTCTTGACGACCTTGAAGGTCGCGTCGGCGGGGCGCAGCTTCGTGCGCAGCTCGGCGACCTGCTCGACGGTGATGCCGCGGAAGTCGACCGCGAAGATCGCGTCGGCCTCGTCGATTTTGCCGGCGATCTCCTCGATCGCCACGGCCTTCTGGTCTCGGTTCATTTACTCCATCGCTCTCAAGAGTCGGTTTTTGCCCATGGCAGGCAAACGAGAGAACGCGACGTCGAGACGCTGTCTGCTCGCTCCAACCTGCCCCGGACTTCTCCACCGATCAGGGATCGGCCGGCGCCGGGGGTCTCGGGCGGTGCGTTGGTGTGGCGAGTGTAGCCGCTACGCGGCGACCGCGGCGCCGTCCCCGATGATGTCGCGTGTCCGGCTCGGGTCGACCTTCACGCCCGGGCCCATCGTCGAGGCTAGCGTGATCGAGCGCAGGTAGCGGCCTTTGCCGGCCGACGGCCGCGCCCGCACGAGCTCTTCAATGACCGCCGCGTAGTTCTCGAGCAGCTTGCTCTCCTCGAAGCTCGCCTTGCCGATCACGAGATGGACGATCGCGGTGCGGTCGGTGCGGTATTCGATCTTGCCGGACTTCGACTCCTCGACCGCTTTCGCGAGGTCCATCGTCACCGTCCCGACTTTCGGGTTCGGCATCTTCCCCGATGGTCCGAGCACGCGCCCGAGGCGCCCGACGATCGACATCATGTCGGGCGTCGCGATCGTCATGTCGAAGTCGTCGAAGCCCTCCTCGATGCGCTTGGCGAGATCCTCGCCGCCGACGTAGTCCGCGCCTGCCTCTTCTGCCTCCTTGACCTTCTCGCCCTGCGCGAAGACCGCGATCTTGACATCTTTGCCGAGGCCGTTGGGCAGTGCGATCGTGCCGCGCAGCTGCTCATCGGCGTGGCGCACGTTGAGACCGGTGCGCACGTGCACCTCGATCGACTCGTCGAACTTCGCGCCGCTCAGGCTGCGTACCAGCGCGACCGCCTCGGCCGGCTCGTACTCGCGGTCGCGATCGACTCTCCCGAGCACCTCGCCGTAGCGTCTGCCGTGTTTGCTCATGACGCCACGTCCACGCCCATCGAGCGGGCCGTGCCCGCGATGATCTTCGACGCCTGCTCGACGTCGTGGGCGTTGAGGTCATCGAGCTTGCGCTCGGCGATCTCGCGCAGCTGCGCCTCGGTGATCACGCCGACCTTGACGCGGTTCGGCTCGCCCGAGCCCTTGTTGATTTTGAGCGCCTGGCGGATCAGCACGGCCGCCGGCGGCGTCTTCGTCACGAACGTGAACGAGCGGTCCTCATAGACGGTGATCACGACCGGGATGACGGTTCCGGTTTCGCTCTGCGTCTGCGCGTTGAACGCCTTGCAGAACTCCATGATGTTGATCCCGTGCTGACCGAGCGCAGGGCCGACCGGCGGCGCAGGCGAGGCCTGCCCGGCGTTCGCCTGCAGCTTGATTGTCGTAAGTACCTTCTTGGCCATAGCTGTCTTTCTCGTCTAGTTCGTTCTAAGTCTTGGCGGGTGGGCTGCTCTGAGTCCTGGGGCTGTTGGAGGCTTCTGAGTGTGTTTGTGAATCTAGCCGGCTGAGCCGTTCGAGGGCCAAGCGAGCCAAGGACGCAGGGAGCGTGGTGGCTTGCTCCGCACGCGAGCGACCGAGGACGCCGGCTGGCGCAGCGCCATCGGACGGCTCACAGCTTCTTGACCTGGTCGAATTGCACCTCCACCGGTGTCTCCCGGCCGAAGATTGATACCAGCACCTTGAGCTTGGCGGCGTCCTCGTTGATCTCGGAGATCTCGCCGGAGAAGTCCGACAGGGGGCCGGAGACGACCTTGACGGACTCGCCGATCGTGAACTGCGCGCGGGTGCGGGTGGCGGTCGCGACCTCCTTGTGCAGGAGCCGGTCGACCTCGCCCTGCGTCAGCGGCACGGGCTCCTGCGAGGCGCCGACGAAGCCGGTCACGCCGGGGGTGCCCTTGACGACCCCCCAGGAGTCCTCGTTGAGCTCCATGTTGACGAGCACGTAGCCGGGCATCGTGCGCTTCTCGACGGTGACCTTCTGGTTGTCCTTCATCTCCGAGACGGCTTCAGTCGGCACGACCACGCTGCGCACCGCGCGCTGCTGGCCGAGGGAGATCAGACGGTGCTCGAGATTGTGCTTGACCTTGTTCTCGTGCCCGGAATAGGTGTTGACGACGTACCAGCGAAACATTCAGACCTCAGAGGATGAATTCAACGATTTCCTTGGCGACGTAGTCGGCCAAGCCCAGATAGGCACCTGCGACCGCGACGAAGCCGAGCACGACGGCGGTGGCCTGCGTGACCTGACGGCGGTCGGGCCATTGCACGCGCTGCAGCTCGGCCCAGCTGGCGCGCAGAAAGCCGATCGCCCGGTTGCCTTTGCGAATCGGCGCGCCGGAGGCCTGCTCGGCGCTGACGCCGCCGTCGGCGCCGCCGCCGCCGGGACGCCTGCGCACCGCGGAGCCCGGTTCCTGAAGTTCGTCCTCGCCGAGGTCCCCCTCGGACAGCGCCTCGGCCTCGATTTCGCCCTCGGAGAGGTGTTCGCCGTCGGCGCGCACCGCTCGGCCGGATCGGCGTCCGCTGGCACAGCGGCGGGGTCGGACTCGAGCGGCACGCCGCCCGCGCCGCGGATGAGCGCGGCGTCGAACTCGTCGGCCTCGCCGGAGTGCTCGAGCGCGGCCGGCATATTCGCCTCGCTGGGCAGCTCGGCAAGCGGGTCCGGGGTGCCGTTCGGCGCGCGGCCCGCGGCTGCGTCACGGCGGCCAGCGGCCGCGGCACCGCCGCGGCCGCGGCGCTGCTTTGCACGTTTGCGATCACGAGCCACAGCAGCGCTCCCGCGCTAACGGGTCTCCCGATGGCTGGTGTGCTTGCGACACCAGCGGCAATACTTGCGCAGGCTCACCCGATCGGGGTTGTTGCGCTTGCTCTTGTTCGTCTGGTAGTTGCGATGCTTGCACTCCTCGCACGCGAGGGTGATGGCGATTCGAACGTCTCCGCGGGCCATGATCAGAAATCCCTGCGTAGTTGTGGACAGCGGCCTTGGGCGAAGAAAAACCCCGCCCAGGCGCGAGGTAGCAGCAGTCTAGCGTGCTTGCCCGGTGCGCGGCGCTACAGCCCGCCTTGACGGTGTCCGCATCAGGCGCGAAGCTGCGCGGCAGCGCAGCCGACCACGCGTCCCTCGCTCCCGCGCCGCGCGAGGACGACAGACAAGGAGACTCCATGCACCTTCCCGAGCCGATCCCGCCGACCGTCCATGACGAGAGCTTCGCGGGCGTGACCTACCACGTTCGCGGCGAGCTCGTCCCCGAGCTGCAGATCGAGATCGCGGGTCAGGCGGTGATGTTCGAGCACCACGTGCTGCTGTGGAAGGAGACGCAGCTGGACATCGAGCTGAAGAAGCTCCCGGGCGGCGTCAAACGCAAGATCGCGGGCCTCGAGTACTTCGTCACGCGCACCGCCGGCTCCGGTCGCGTCGCCTTCTCGCGCGACTCCCCCGGGCAGTGCGTGCCGCTGCACCTCAAGCAGGGAGAGGGCCTGGACGTGCGCGAGCACCAGTTCATCGCCGCGACCGACAACCTCGACTACAGCTTCGAACGGATCAAGGGCGTGCAGAACATGGTCCTCGGCGGCTCCGGCTTCTTCATGGACAAGTTCCGCGCGAGCGATGGCGACGCGCTCGTCTGGCTGCACGGTCACGGCAACGTCTTCCTCGTCAACCTCGACGCCGGCGAGCAGCTCGACGTCGAGGCCGGCGGCTGGCTGTTCAAGGATCCGACCGTTGGGCTCGAGGCGGTCACGATGGGGCTCAAGACGGGCATCTTCGGCGGCGGCGGCAAGCTCACCTGGAACCGCTTCACCGGACCCGGACGCCTCGCGATCCAGACGATGTTCATCGCGCCGCTGGAGGGCGTCGACCAGTCGACCGCCGGGGCCGCCGCGACAGGCGGCGTCGCCGGCGCCCTGATCAGCGGCCTCGTCAAAGGCTGAGGCGCCGGCGCGCGCTACTCGTACAGCGTCAGCGCCGCCAGGATCACATACAGCGCGACCAGCGCCCAACCCTCGAATTCGGCGGCCTCGCCGTCGCCGGTCACCTGCCAGAGGGCGAGCGCGGTGAGCGCGAGCGCGCCGATGTAGACGGGCGCGAGCGCGAACGTCAGCGTCGTCGCGAGCGCGAAGGAGACCAGCACGAGCAGCGGGAACAGGAACGCCGCGATCTGCGCGACAGAGTTTTTGACGACCGAGATCGCGAGATCGGACTGGCCCTTGTAGGCGAGCACCAGCCCGGCGACGTTCTCGACCGCGTTGCCCGCGATCGCGACGATCACGAGTCCCGCGAACGCCTGCGAGATGTGCAGCTGCGTGATCGCCGGCTCGAGCCCGTTGATGAACCAGTCGGAGACGAACGCCGAAGCGGCGCCGGCGACGAGCAGCAGCGTCAGCGTCAGCCCCAGCGACAGGCGCGGCCCGGCCGCCGCCGGCGCGGGAGCGTCGGCGACCCCGCGGCGGGCGCGTCCGCCGCGGCCGCCGCCACAGCGTGCGCGGGCAGGCTGTCGGCGCGCAGATACGGCACGACCCAGGCGAGGTAGACGACCAGCAGGCAGACCGCACCGACGGCCGAGATCGTCTGCACGTGATGGCTCGCGGGGTCGTGGGCGGCCGAGCGACAGCCCGACCAGCACGATGATGAAGACCGTCACCTGCAGCAGCGTCGCCGTGTCGTTCGGCAGGCGCTTGGAGAAGCGCATCAGACCGTCCGGCGCGCGCCGTGAGCCGACCACGATCACGAGCCCGAGGACGAGCAGCGCGTTCGCGAAGACCGAGCCGATGATCGCCGTCTGCGCCACCACCAGCTCGCCCTTCTGCAGCGCGAAGATCGACGACGAACAGCTCCGGGAGGTTGCCGAGCGTCGACTGCATCATGCCCGTGACGCCCGGCCCGAACGCTCGCCGAGCTGCTCGGTCGCGAACGAGACGACCCAGGCGAGACCGGCGAGCGCGAGCGTCGCGAGCGCGAAGCGCGGGACCGTTGCCCAGGCGCCGTAGTTGGCGAGGCCCGCGAGCGCGGTGAGCGCAGCGATCGCCAGCCAGGGCCGAGCGCTCGAGGGGTGTCATGCCGGCCATCGCCGTGAGCGACAATAGCCTGCGCATACGACGGGGAGGCGGCGCCGATACGCTGCCAGCGGCATGCGCCTGGCCAGCTTCCTCGCCCCTCGCTCGAGCAGCCCGCTCGCCGGTGAGGTGCGCGGCGATCGCGTGCACGCCTTCGCGCGGCCGGGGATGACCGTGCTGCGCCGCCTGCTCGCGATCGGCGGACGAGATCGAGACGGGCGACTCGTGGGATCTCGCCGAGGTCGAGCTGCTCGCGCCGGTACCGGCGCCGCGCGCGATCTTCGGCATCGGCCTCAACTACGCCGACCACATCGCGCGAGATCGGCGGCCGAGACGCCCGAGCGCCCGCTCGTGTTCATGAAGCTGCCCCCCTCGGCCGCCGCCGCCGAACTCGCCGGTGCAGCTGCCCACCCGTCGTCAGGCGCCTGGATTACGAGGGCGAGCTCGCCGTCGTGATCGGCGCCGGGCGGCGCGCGTCGCCGGCTACGCCGTCGCCGACGACGTCACCGGCGCGCGACCTGCAGGGGCGCGAGCCGCAGTGGACGCGCGCGAAGGGCGCCGACGGCTTCTGCCCGTACGGGCCGTGGATCACGACCGCCGATGAGGTCCCCGATCCGCACGCGCTCGCGCTGCAAACGTGGGTCAACGGCGAGCTGCGCCAGGAGTCGAGCGACCTCGAACCTGATCTTCAAGGTCGCAGAGCTGGTCGCGTTCATCGCCGAGACATGCACGCTCGAGCCCGGCGATCTGATCCTCACCGGCACGCCCGTCGGGCGTCGGCATCGGCCAGGATCCGCCGCAGCTTCCTGCAGTCCGGCGATCGTCGTGCGGATCGAGATCGAGCAGCTCGGGGCGATCGAGCACGCGATCGCCTGAGCGGCGCGGCGAAGCTCAGCCGCGCAACCCCTCCCGGCCGGCCGTGCCGGCCGCGTAGGACGGTGGTTCCGCGCTCAGTGGCTCTCGAGCACCCGATCGACCAGTCCGTACTCGAGGCCTGCTCGGCGGTGAAGAAGCGGTCGCGCTCCATGTCCTCGCGGACCTGCTCCGGTGGAGAGCCCGGTGTGGTTCGGCGTAGATCTCGTCGATCGACTCGCGCACTTTGAGGATCTCGCGCGCATGGATCTCGATGTCGGTCGACTGGCCTTCGAAGCCGGCCGAGGGCTGATGGATCAGGATCCGCGAGTTCGGCAGCACCGCGCGCTTGCCCTTCGTGCCCGCCGGCGAGCAGCAGCGAGCCCATCGACATCGCCACGCCGACGCACATCGTCGCGATGTCGGGCTTGACGAACTTCATCGTGTCGTAGATCGCCAGGCCCGAGTAGATGCTGCCGCCGGGCGAGTTGATGTAGATCGAGATGTCCTTGTCCGGGTCCTCGCTCTCGAGGTGCAGCAGCTGCGCGACGACGAGATTCGCGACCTGGTCGTCGATCGGCGTGCCGAGGAAGATGATCCGCTCGTTGAGCAGGCGCGAGTAGATGTCGAACTCGCGCTCGCCGCGGGCGGTGCGCTCGACGACCATCGGAATCAGGGGCATCGCCCCACCCTAGCGTGCGCCGCCGCGCGCACGCCGCCCTGCAGAGGAGCGACCAGATCGCGCCGCGCTACTCCACGGGCGGGCGTGTGTTCAGGGTGCAGTGCCCTGGCCGCATGTCCGAGTTGAGCAGGGTTCGCTCGGGGTATATGGAAGCGGCGACGATGAACTCATCGATGCCTCGAGCCCGGATGAGCCGACACCCGCTACCCCCCCACCGCCGCGCGATCTCGCGCTTCGCGCCCGCGCTTGCGCTGCTGCTCGGCCTGCTGTTCAGCGCCTCCGCGCTCGCGATGACCAGCCACGCCGGCTGGCCCGCCGATCAGCACCTGGTGATGGACAAGGGCCCCGCCGGGCGCGACGCACACGCTGACCGGCAGGCCCGGTGTCCACAACTACCTGCTCGGCGGCTACGGCAACGACACGATCCTCGGCGGCGACGGCGGCGACGTGATCTGGGGCGACTACCACGAGTCCGGCTGGCCGTCCTTTCAGACCGCCGTGATCCACGCGGGCAACGGCAAGAACTTCATCTACGCCAACGACACGCTCAACTACGTCTGGACCGGCAGCAATCCCGCGACCGTCGTCCACGCCCACGAGGACGGCGGCATCATCCACTGCGAAAACCCGCACCAGGTCGTCTTCACCAGCCACCACGCGCTGCCGCACTGGAAGCTCGAGGGCTGCCGCCACATCAGCTTCTACTCCGTCGGCTACTAGCGCCGAGTCTCACCGCGGCCCTCGTTCGCCTGCGCAGCGCCCGTGTCATCAGGAGCACACGGTGCAGGCGACTCCTTCCGCGGCCTGCCGCAACGCAGTCCAGCCATTCTTCTTGACCCCCGAGTGGGTCATCACGCCGTACTGCGCCGGGCCGTTGGCTTCGGCGTCGCGGTAGCCGTAGATGAACACGCCGGCGACATAGCCGGTCGAACGCGCCCAGTTGACGAAGCCGTAGATGTTCGCCGCCTGTTCGGGCTGCGTCCACTGCAGCGAGTCGCCGGTCGGCGGGAATTTCGTGGCGGTGGGCCAGCCGACCTCGGTCACGTAAACCGGCTTGCCCGTGTATGAGCGCGCGCGTTCGACCTGGCCACGGTTACCCAACGCGGACTGCGCGCGGCTCCCCCTGCCGCCGTACGGATGCACCACCACGCCGTCCACCGCGTTCTTCTGCTTGAGCGCGTTCCACCACACATCCCCCCAGCTCGAGCCTTCCTCGAACGCTCCGAGCAACAGCGGGTGTTCGCCACCGAACCTGGCCTCGACCTTGTTGTAGACCGCTTCGAGCAGCCGTGCGTAAGCTTCCGCGTTGGCTTTGCTGTTCGCGCCTTCACCCCAGAACCAGTCGCCGTCCGGCTCGTTCAGGATCTCAACCGAAACGATGCTCGGGTCCGCTTCGATCACGCCCACGAGGTGGGAGGCGTATTCAGCGTCGCTGAGCGAGCTGACACCGTGCACGTACGGACCCCAGTCGTCCCAGTCCACGTGGATGCCCGCCGCCTGGAAGCTGGCGAATTCCTTCGTGT
This sequence comes from uncultured Solirubrobacteraceae bacterium, assembly GCA_963827105.1. Taxonomy (GTDB): domain Bacteria; phylum Actinomycetota; class Thermoleophilia; order Solirubrobacterales; family Solirubrobacteraceae; genus Palsa-744. The sequence continues at coordinate 519,315 of CAWHAB010000012.1, forward strand.
TGCCCGATTCGAGGCGCACGTATTTCACCATCGGCGCCATTTCCGGGGGTTCGGAGGGACCCCAGCCGCCACCGTTCACAGCGACCCACATGCCGCCCGGGCTCGCTTCTTCTTCGTCGGATTTTTCGTGTTTGTGTTTTTTCGGGTTTTTTTCCTTCTTGGCGTCTTCGCGTGGTGCCTGCGCCGATTCGCCGCCTTCGACGAGCGGCTGCTGCGCTGCGACCTCTTCGGCCGCTGCTTCTGTCGCGGCGCCTGCTTGCACCTGTGCGCTCGGCGCCGCTTCCTCGGGCTGCGCTGCTTGTGTCGTTTGCGCAGATGGCGCGGGTGGCTGAATACCCTGGCAGAGCCACCGACAGCCGCCGTGCCACCAAGGCTGCCTCGGGGGCGCTGCATCCGCGCCGGCAGGCGCCGCGACCTCGAACACGAGCATCGCTGCGACGAGTACAAAACGCTTCATTGTCAACCTCCCAGGTCTGACTTGTCCTCGGACGCGACTGGCCAGCCGGCCGGCATGCCGGCATGCCGGGATGTGCACGTGGGGCACACAACAGGCGTTCCCTCGCCCCGCACGGCACCGAGGCTCGTGATCTGCAGAAGCGACGACGCAAGCCACTCCACGTCGAGCTTCAACCACAGCGTGGGCTGATGTTACCCATGCGCGGCGCGATCAACCCATCGTAGATCCAACGAACACCAACCTTCACATTCACGAAGAGCCGAACACCGCCGTAAAGCGCATCCAGAAGCTCGCACGTGTGTTTAGCAACCATTTACGTCCACGTGTACCGGCGCTTAGGCCAGCACACCTACACTGCGAGCAGATGAAGCGCGGGCTCAGACGAAGGCTTCTCCTCGGCATCGCGGTCGCCGCTGCGCTCGCGGGCGCGACGGCAGCGGTGGTCATGGCCGCGCAGCCGAGCAGCGCCCCCGACCATCGCGTCGGCGCGCATCACCGCGGCGACGGCGCGCTCGCGACGGCAGCCGCCTACCTGGGGCTGGGCGCCGCGCAGCTGCGCAGTGACCTTCAATCCGGAAAGTCGCTCGCGCAGCTCGCCGCCGGCGACCCCGGAAAGTCAGCCGCCGGACTGATCGCAGCGCTCGAGACCGCCGACAGGCAGAAGCTCGCCGAAGCCTCCGCCGCGCTCCCCGAACGCGTCGCCGCGCAGGTCGACCGCGCGGGCGGCCCGCACGCCGGCGGGCGGAAGGGCGCTCGACGCGGCCGCGCGCTGTCCGTTGCCGCCCAGTACCTCGGCTTCAGCACAGCGGAGCTGCGGCAGGACCTGCAGTCCGGTATGAGCCTCGCCCGCGTCGCCAGCTCGACGAGCGGCAGGTCCGCAGCCGGCCTCATCGAAGCGCTCGTCGCAGCCAAGAAGGCGCAGCTCGAGACGCTCGTCAGCGCCGGCAGGCTCACCCAGCTCAAGGCCGACGAACGGCTTCCCAAGCTCGTCGCCGGCGTGACCGCCAAGGTCAACCAGACGCCGCACCGGCACGCGCCTGCGTCCGGCTAGATCCGTTTAGATGTTGACCCCGCGCATTCCCGCCTCGTCGTAGCGGGCGCCGGAGGCGCTCGGCACCGCCGCGCCGATCCGCTCGACCTCCTCGTCGCTCAGCTCGACGTCCGCGGCGGCGACGTTCTCCTCCAGGTAGGACACGCGCTTGGTGCCGGGAATCGGGACGACGTGCTCGCCGCGGTGCAGCACCCACGCGAGCGCGAGCTGCCCCGGGGTTATGTCGCGCTGCGCGGCCAGCTCCTTGACGATCTCCGCGAGCTCGAGGTTCGCCTGCAGGTTCGCGCCGGTGAACCGCGGCCCGTAGCGGCGGAAGTCGTTCTCGTCGAGCTGATCGGGCGAGGAGAAACGCCCGGAAAGGAAGCCGCGGCCGAGCGGCGAGTAGGCGACCAGCGCGATGCCGAGCTCTTCGAGCGTCGCCAGGATCTCATCCTCGACGTCGCGAGTCCACAGCGAGTACTCGGTCTGCACGGCCGTGATCGGGTGGACCGCGTGCGCGCGGCGGATCGTCTCGGCGCCCGCCTCGGAGAGCCCGAGGTGGCGGACCTTGCCGGCCGCGACGAGCTCGGCCATCGCGGCGACCGTCTCCTCGATCGGCGTGTTCGGGTCGACGCGGTGCTGGTAGTAGAGGTCGATGTGCCCGACGCCGAGGCGTTGCAGCGACGCGTCGCACGCGCTGCGCACGTACTCCGGGCTGCCGTTGATCGAGCGCACGGGAGGCCCGCCGTCGGCGCCCGGCTCGATCCTGATCCCGAACTTGGTCGCCAGGAAGACGTCGTCGCGACGCGAGGCGATCGCCTTGCCGACGAGCCGCTCATTCGTGTGCGGCCCATACATGTCGGAGGTGTCGAGGAAGTTGCAGCCGAGCTCGAGCGCGCGCGCGATCGTGCGCAGCGCCTCGCCTTCGTCGGTCACGCCGTAGAACGCCGACATTCCCATGCAGCCGAGCCCGATCGCTGCGACCTCCGGGCCGTCCGCTCCAAGCCTGCGCGTGAACATTCGCGCCTCCCTTTCGATTCGCCGACATAATCTTCTGAAGCAGTGTTCCCACTGAACCTACCCAATGTCCTGACCGTGCTGCGGATCATGCTCGTGCCGGTGCTCGTCGTGGCGCTGCTCGGCAACTCCCAGGACGGCGACGTGCTCGCCGCGATCGTCTTCGCGCTCGCCTCGCTGACCGACTTCGTCGACGGCTACCTCGCGCGCTCGCGCGACTCGGTGACGACATTCGGCAAGCTGATGGACCCGCTCGCCGACAAGCTGCTGGTGATCGCCGCGCTGATCTCGCTCGTCTCACTCGACCGCCTGCCGGCGTGGGTCGCGATGGTCATCATCACCCGCGAGCTCGCGGTGACGGTGCTGCGCCTCGGCGCCACGCAGGTCGGCGTGGTGATGGCCGCGAGCATGTTCGGCAAGGTCAAGACATGCCTGCAGATCGCGATGATCCTCGCGCTGATCGCCGTCCAGGGCGAACCGCTGTGGGTCTCCGCGCTGCTCTACACGACCGTCGTCGTGACCGTCCTGTCCGGCCTCGACTACTTCTTCGGCCTGCGCCGGCGCATGGCCCAGCTCGAAGCCCAGGCCGACGGCTGAGACGGCGCTCAGGCGCGCACGCCCGCGTCGAGCCACTGATCGAGGCTCGTCTGGTGGCTCGCCGGCGTGCCCGTCTCGAACTCCGCGCGCAGCTCCGAGAGCAGCCCGTGGCGCTCGGCCACGACCGTGTGCTGGTGGATCGTCTCGAGGTTCTCCTGGCGCGCTGAGACGAAGCTCCTGCCGTCCAGCTCGGGGAAGCGCGCGACGACGCCCGCGATCATCTCGCGCACGCAGTCCTCGACGAACCGCGGGCGGCGGTGCGCCTTCTCGACGACCTCCACCTCGTCCGAGCGCTTCATCAGCTCGTAGATCTCCGAGGACATGCTCGCCTCCGCGATCGCCAGCAGCGCGGCGGCGTCGATCTCCGCGACGCAGTCCTCGATGCAACCGATCTGCAGCGTCGCGAGTCCGCGCTGGTTGTGCGTCGCGACGGGAACCTGCTCGAGGATGCGGTCGATCTGCTCGGCCGAGAAGTCATCCGTGCCGAGGCGCTCGCGGGCCCGTGCCGCGATCAGCTCCTGGGCGCACGGGCACGCGGTCATCCCGGTCGCGGAGACACCTACCGTGCGGCGCGTGCCGTGCTCGAAGGCGACCGCGCGGCCGTGCAGCGTGTAGATCTCCTGGGTCTGCACGCCGGACACCGGCGCGGGCTTGTGCTCGGGGTAGCGCGCCTCGATCGTCACCTCCGCGCGCGCCGCCCGCTGGCGCGCGCGCACGAGCTCGGCGATGTGCTGGGCGAGCGTCTCGGCGCGGAACGGCGACTCGCTCAGCACGACCTCGCCGATCGCCTCGTTGATGACCTCATCGAAGCGCGACATGTGCGCGCCCTTCTGCATGCGGCTGAGATCGACGAAGCAGTCGAAACGCGCGAAGAACAGCTCGTCGCGGATGCGCACGACCTTCTCGACGTTGCTGACTCCGACGCGCGAGAGCCCCACGGCGATCGCCGGGACGCGCGCCTGGACGTCGTCGCCAGTGCCCGTCAGCAGCGTGGGAGTCGACCGTGTCGCCTGCACCGCGGCAAGCCTAGCGCGCAGCGGCCGCCACGCCGCCGCGAAGAAGCGTCTGCCGCGCCGTCGATTCTGGTATCACTTCGCACTAGCAGGGGAGATCGGGGTCGGAGCGGCATGCCGCTCCGATGGGGAGCAGGAGAGGTCCTAGGGAGTCCATATGAGCGAGAAGCTTGAGGGACTGTTGAGCACCACGGAGATCGCCGTGGTTGAGTTGGAGGAGTTGCGAGGCATCATCGGCGAGGGCCACGAGCGTGGCTTCGTGGCGGCCGACGCGCTGGCCACCGTGGTCGAGGAGGCAGAGCTCTCCGGCGAGCAGACGCAGGACCTGTTCAGCTACCTCGAGGAGCACGGCATCGCCGTGACCGGCGCCGCCGGGCTCGCGTTGCATCCGGGCGCCGACGACGACGCAGTAGCGCCCGCCGACCCGATCGCCGCCGCCGCGCACTCGCAGCCGCCCGCCGGCCACGAGGAAGACCACGCCGGTGAAGGCGACGCACCGGCGAGCGGGCTGCAGGCGCAGCTCGAGGAGCTCAAACGTCCGGAGGTCGACCTGACGGTCGAGCCGAGCCTCGACTCGCTGCGGCTGTATCTGCGCTCGATCGGGCGCGTGCCGCTGCTCAGCGCAGAGGAGGAGGTCGCGCTCGCCAAGCGCATCGAGCGCGGCGACGTCGCCGCCAAGCAGCACATGGTCGAGGCCAACCTGCGGCTCGTCGTGTCGATCGCCAAGGGCTACGTCGGCCGCGGGCTGACGCTGTTGGACCTTATCCAGGAGGGCTCGCTGGGGCTGATCCGGGCGGTCGAGAAGTTCGACTACCGCCGCGGCTACAAGTTCTCGACCTACGCGACCTGGTGGATCCGCCAGGCGGTCACGCGCTCGCTCGCCGACAAGGGCCGCACGATCCGCATCCCCGTGCACATGGTCGAGCGGCTGAACAAGCTGATCCACGCCGAACGGCGCCTGATCCAGCAGTTCGGGCGCGAGCCCACCGCCGCCGAGCTCGCCAAGGAGCTCGAGTGCAGCGAGCGAGAGGTACGCGACGTGATGCGCATCACCCAGCAGCCGGTGTCACTCGAGAAGCCCGTCGGCGAGGAGGACGACTCGGCGCTCGCCGACTTCGTCGAGGACGTCTCCTCGGCCTCGCCGTTTGAGATCGCCTCCGAAGCGCTGCGGCGCGAGAACGTCATCCGCGTGCTCGAATGCCTGCCGCGACGCGAGCGCGAGGTGATCGAGATGCGCTACGGCATCGTCGGCGGTCGCGCACGAACCCTCGAGGAGGTCGGCCGCGCGTTCAACATCACGCGCGAGCGCGTCCGCCAGATCGAGAACCGCACGCTCAAGAAGCTGCAGACGCTGCCCGAAGCGCAACGGCTGCGCGAGGCCTCCTAGCGTCGCCGCGCCTCGCTGCGCGCGACGCGCGCGGCCGGGGCCGGCGACATCAGCGCGCGAGTCCCTAAACTGACGTCGCCCCGGCGGGGTTCCCGAGCGGTCAAAGGGGACGCGCTGTAAACGCGTTGGCTCTGCCTTCGCAGGTTCGAATCCTGCCCCCGCCATAGTCCGTCAGCTGTCGGCCTGCCCAGGGCCGAGGTCGGCGTCTTGCCCCGAGATACCACACGGCTGGGCCGCCGGCGCGTGGCCCGCCCGATCCGTCGCACGGGGAGACGAAGCGCCCCCGGCCGCTGTCTCCCATCCGTCCGAGGAGCCGAGAAGTATCTCGATCGTGGGCGTCCCGATCGCGATCTTCTTCGTCTGTCTGCTTGCCGGCGTGTTCGCGAGCACCCGCTGGCTCCCTGAACTTGGCCGCGGCCCGGTGGGCGGCCTTGCGCTATTCGTCGTATGCGGCCTGTTCGGCGCGAGCCTGGCGGACGCGGGCCTGCGGATCTACCTGACCGTCAAGGACGTCGAACTGGGGTCCGGCCGCATTGAGGGCTCCCTACGAGCGGCGGGGGTGGCAAACGGCCTCGCATCGATGCTGTTCGAGGCCGGATCCCTGGCGGCGCTGGCGATCGTCGTCTACCTGCTCGCTCCGCCAGCCGAGCCGGTCGCGGACTCCGAGTCCGAGTCGACCGACTGACGGGCCTCGCACGCGCGGGCGATGGAGTTTCGCGTGTCGTCACAGGACGGATGAGCCCCAACCGTCCGGCCGGGGCTCATCCACGCTCTGCTGCGGCGACGTCGAGGCGATCGACGTCGCGCTCGCGCTGTCAGCCGGTCATGGCGCCGAGACGAAGCCCACGTTTCCTCCCTGAAGCGTGACTTCTTCCAGTTCGCCTTCCATCCTTCCGCCGCTGAATTCGGCTTCTCCGGCGGAGTTGAGGTGCGCACCTTCGTAGCCGCAGGTCGGCGTCAGCTTGACTGTCGTGTCGATGCCTTTGAGTTCCCATTCGATGTCGAGCCGTTCGCGGAATTCGCCGAACTTCTTCTCCGCGCCGCCTTCGAGTTTTTCCGCTTCCGTGGAGTAGCTCGCATCTTCGAAGGATTTGTCTTCACCCTTCGTTTCGGCCGCCGCCGGGACCCACTGAGACGGGATCGTGACTTCGCACGTGCTGTTGCTGGCCCCGAACGTTACGCTCGTCGGGCCGAGTTTCAGCGAGCCGTTGGAATGGAATTCCATGCCGAGAGTGAAGCTCGCGAAGACCGATTCCCTGAGGCCCCCGCCGCCGTTCCTCGTGGCGATGCATTTGGAGAACTTGACTTCCTGGAAGAACGTTTCCGATTCTCCGAGGGCGACCATGCCGTCGGAGTGCAGTTCCTTTTCGCATTCTTCGAACTTGTATGGCCCGAGGACCATTTCGTCGGCTTCGCCGTGGCCCTTCGCGGTACCGGCGACGCTGGCGCGGAACTTCCCGAACAACGGTTTTTCTTTGACAGCCAGTGCCGGCGAGGCGAGCACACCCCACATGAGCACGCCGACGGCGATAGCGAGCACCATTGTCATCCGTCTCATTCCCTGATCTCCTTGGGTTCGCGATGCGAAATTGTGGCCGAGGCCGCGTCACGCAGGCGGCGCCGTCATCCCCCGTCGCGCCCGCCAGAACGCCTCTCCCGATAGGTGGAACATATCACGGCGGGAGACACAGAATGACCGTACGCGCGCGCAGCCCTCGCCGTTCTCGACAACGGCCGCGACGATGTCTGAGACAGGGCGCGACCGGTGCTGCCTACGAAGCGGCCGGCATCAGCGCCTTGCGCTTGGCGCCGGGCGTGGCGAGCGCTTCGACGGGTGCGGCGGAGCTTGCGGCCTCGCTCGAGGAGGCGCTCAGCTCGGGCCAGGGCTTGGCGGGGCGGCTGAGGTAGAAGCCCTGCACTAGCGGCACGCCGAGCTCGCGTACGACCTGCAGTTCCTCGGCGGTCTCGACGCCCTCGGCGATCAGCAGGCAGCCGACCTGCCGCGAGTAGCCCGCGAGCGCGCCGACGAGCGCGGCGCGCTCATCGTCGGTGTGGATGTCGGTGACGAGCGAGCGGTCGAGCTTGAGGTAGCCGGGATGCACGGTCGTGAGCTGGCGCAGGCCCGAGTAGCCGGCGCCCATGTCATCGACCGCGAGCACCGCGCCCCGTGCGCGCAGCGGCGCGATCGCGCTCGGCAGGTGCATTTCGCCCTGCACGAGCGTCTCCTCGGTGATCTCGATGATCAGCCCGTCGAGGTCGTCGGCACGGCTGCTGCCGGCTGCGCCGAGCATGCTCACGGTGAGCGGTTCGAGCAGCACGGTGGCGGACAGGTTGACGGACACGCTGGTGCCGAGCGGGCGGCGGTTGAACAGGTCGAGCGCGAGGCGCAGGCAGGCGCGCTCGAGCGCTGGGCGCATGCCGAATTCCTCGGCGAGCGCGAACCAGTGCAGCGGGCTTCCGTCCTTCAGCTTCTGGTCGAAGCGCGCGAGCGCCTCGAATGCGTGGATCGAGCCGCTGCGCACGTCGACGATCGGCTGCACGGCCATCGACAGGCCCTCGCCGTCGATCAGGCGGGCGAGTCTGTCGCGGTCGCTGGCGCCGAACGTCGTCGGGTTCGCCGGCGGCGCGGCCGCGGCCTCGGCGGCGGCTGCCGCGGCGTTCGCGGCGTCGGCGGCGCGCTCGCCGCGAGCCATGCGCGCGGCGATATCACCGGCGAGCAGCAGCGTCTCGGCGTTCTCGGCCTGCAGGCGCGCCTGCTTGAGCAGCGTGTTGAGCTCGCGCGTGAGCCGGCCGCTGGTGAACAGCAGGCCCATCGTCGCGACGAACAGCCCGGCGTATTCGCCGTTGACGTAGCCGAAGCGGACGACCGGCAGCGCGAGCGCGCCGAGCACGATGTTGCGCCCGAGCCAGTGCACGCGCCCGCCGCGCGCGAGCACGCCGCTGACGACGGCGACGAGCCAGAGCACGCTGAGGATCGTCACCTGCTGGCTGCCGAAGCCGATCACGAGCACGCCGGCGATGCCGGAGAGCGACTCCTCGACGCCCAGCCATGTCGGGCGCGGCATCGCGATCTGGACGATCGCGGTCACGGCGATCGCGGTGAAGCCGATGATGCCGAGCGCGGGGACGGGCAGAAGCTGCGGCTGGGCGAGCACCATCACGACGCCGACGACACCCATCGAGATTCGCGTCAGGCCGGCCGTGCGGCGGGCACGCAGCAGCGAGCCATCACTCTCCTCGATCGCGACGTGCTCGGTGAACAGGGGCATCAGGGCCGACTCGACCGAGTAAGCGGAATTCTTTAGGCCACGCGAACGTGCTGGCCCAGTGTCTGAAGGCGCCCGTCCGCCGGTTGCGCGGCGGCGCCTGTGGGCGCTGCGCGCGCTCGCGCCGCCGCCGCTCGCGGGCGCTATTCGTGCAGGCCGCAGTCGCCTTCGGGGAGCGCCGAATGCACGCGCCCGGCGTGCACCGCGGGCGGCAGGTTCATGCGCAGCCCGACACGCCCGAGCAGCGCGAGCAGGTGCTCGCGCTCGGCCGCGCTGAGGTCGCCGCAGACGTCCAGCTCGAGGCCGGCCGCGAGCGCGAACGCGCGCTCGAGCAGGTCGCGACCGGCGGCCGTCAGGTGCAGCTCGCGCGTGCGCCGGTCGAGCGGGTTGTGGCGGCGCTCGAGCAGCGAGCGGCCTTCGAGCGCATCGACGAACGCGACCATCCGGCTGGGCGGGATCTGCAGCGCCTCGCCGATCGCCTGCTGGGACTGGCCTTCGGCTGCGCCGACGGCGCGCAGCAGTGCGAACTCGCGCGGCTCCAGCTGCAGCGGCGCGAGCGTCGCGCGGAACAGCCTGGCGATCGCGTAGCCGAGCGAGGAGAGCGCGAAGCCGACGGAGTGAAATGGCGGCACGCTCGCGGCGGACGCGATTCCCGCGGCGGCCTCGAGGTCCTCCTCGAGCGCAGACGGAGCCTGCACATGACCGTCGGTCTCGATCTTCACAAGAGGATCATAGTCGAGTGGAATGGATTGTGGTATAGATAATTCTGTTCGGAACCATTCCTGCTTGAAACACTGGAGGCGCGACGATGCCCGACTCTCCGCGGATGATCGATTCCCCTGCAACCGAAGCCGGCGCGCTGACCCGTCTGACGCACTTCGTGCTCGCGCACAAAGGCATCGTCGCGGGCGTGTGGATCGTGCTGACGCTCGTCGGTATGGCGTCGGCCAGCTCGGCGACGAAAGCGCTCAAGCAGAAGTTCTCGGTCCCCGGCAAGGAAGGCTTCGTCACGAACGAGCAGATCAAGCGCGAGTTCCACGGCACCGGCGGCAACGGCGCCCCGCTGCTCGCCGTCGTGACGCTGCCGCCGAGCCGGCCGGTCGGCTCGGCGCCCGTCCAGAGCGAACTGCGATCCGTCGAAGGACGCCTGCGCCAGACGCTGCCGGGCGCCCGCCTCGCCGGCTATGCGAGCACGCACAGCGCGGCGTTCCTGTCCGCTGATCGCGACACGACGTTCGTGATCGCCTACCCGCCGCCGGAAGCGGCCAACGCCTTCGAAGCGAACCCCGAAGCGGCCAAACACGCGACCGCGGCGCTCGCCGGCGTGACCGTCGCCGGCGCACCCGTGCACGTCACCGGCTACGACGCGCTGTCCGTGCAGAGCGGCGGCGGCAAGGGACCGGGCGTGCTGCTCGAGGCGATGCTCGGCGGGCTCGGCGCGCTGCTCGTGCTCGCGTTCGTGTTCGGGTCGTTCCTCGCGGTCGTGCCGATCCTGATGGCGATCGCCTCGATCCTGACGACGTTCCTCGTCGTCTGGGGCCTGACGACGGTGACCGAAATCTCGCCGATCGTGCAGTTCCTGATCGCGCTGATCGGTCTCGGCGTGTCGATCGACTACGCGCTGCTCGTCGTCGTGCGCTGGCGCGAGGAGCTCGCGCACGGCCTGAGCGGCGACGCCGCGATCGAACGCGCGATGCAGACGGCCGGACGCGCGGTCGTGTTCAGCGGCACGACCGTCGCGATCGGCCTGTTCGCGCTGATCGCGCTGCCCGTGCCGTTCCTGCGCTCGGTCGGCTACGGCGGCATGCTGATCCCGCTGATCAGCGTCGTCGTCGCGCTGACGCTGCTGCCGGTCGTGCTCAGCAAGTGGGGCACACGCCTGGACTGGCCGCACGTCCGCAACGACGACAAGGCGAGCGGCGCATGGACGCGCTGGGCCGAAGCGGTCGTGCACCGGCGCTGGGTCGCGGCGCTCGGCGCCGCGCTCGTGCTCGCCGCGCTCGTGCTCGCCGCGACCAGCCTGCAGCTCGGCACCTCGAACGTCAACACACTCGCGAAAGAAGGCGACGCCAAGCAGGGCCTGCTCGCACTCGAGCGCTCAGGCATCGGCTCCGGCGTGCTGGTGCCGGGCGAGGTGCTGATCAGCGGTTCCTCCTCGCCCGATGGCGTCGCAAGCGAGCTGGCGGCGGTGCCGGGCGTGCACGGGGCCGTCGCGCCGAACCTGCCGGACTGGCGCCACGCGTCGGCGGCCGTCGTCGATGAGTTCCCCACGCCCGACGCCTCGACCGGGGAAGGCCGCGCGACGCTCGCGCGCGTCACCTCGACCGTCCGCGCGAGCGGCACCGACGTCAGCCTCGGCGGCATCGGCGCACAGAACAGGGACTTCATCGACGCCGTCTACGGCAACTTCCCGTTGATGATCCTGCTGATCGCGGTGATCACCTTCATCCTGCTCGCGCGCGCCTTCCGCTCGCTGCTGCTGCCGCTGAAGGCTGTGATCTTGAACATCATCAGCGTCGGCGCGGCCTGGGGCGTGCTGACAGTCGTCTGGCAGAACGGGCACGGCTCGGACTTCATCTGGGGGATCCCGGCGACCGGCTCGGTCACCGCCTGGATCCCGTTGATGGTGTTCGCGTTCCTGTTCGGCCTGTCGATGGACTACGAGGTGTTCATCCTCTCGCGCATGCGCGAGGAATACGACAGGACCGGCTCGACCGACGTCGCCGTCGTCAGCGGCATCGGGCGCACCGGGCGGCTGGTGACGAGCGCCGCGCTGATCCTGTTCCTCGCGTTCGTATCGCTCGCGTCGGGTCCGCAGACTGAAATCAAAGTGCTCGCGACCGGGCTCGCGGCGGGCATCCTGCTCGACGCGACGCTGATCCGCGCGTTGCTCGTGCCGGCGGTCGTCTCGCTGTTCGGGCGCTGGAACTGGTGGCTGCCGCCGATGCCCGCGCGCCTGCTGCGCGTCGAGCCCTCGCCGTCGCCGCGGGTCGCGGCCGAGGGCGCCGGCCCGTGAGCCGCGCTAGGCGCGGAGCCTGCGCGCGAGCGCCTCGGCGTCGGGAGTGCTGAGCAGCACGCGCTCGAGCGCGCCGTGGTTGCGCACCGCGAAGGACAGCGCGGGCACGCCGCGGCGCACGACGAACACGTTGTCGAGGTGGATCGTGCGCGCGACGTAGTAGAGGCGCGGCAGCCGCAGCCCGATTTTCGGGCCGGTGCCGGCGACCTCGGCGAGGGGCTCGGCGACGACGCGCACGTCGCTGATGTCAGCGCGCGCGACGATGAGGTTTTTGAGCAGCCCGAGCACCTTCTGCCACGCGGCGAGGCGGACCTCGACGGCGTCGTCTGTGACCTCGATGCGCACGCCGACAGCCTAGCCTCGCCCGGCGCGCGCGAGGACGGATCAACGATTGCGTCTCGCGGCGATTCCGGGTAGACCTACACGCAGGCAGGCGGCGGCGCCGCCGCTCCGGTGAATCGAGGCCGCCACGCGGCGGCGAGAAGGGAGTGCCGTTATGGAGTCCTCGCAGGTTCCGACGAGAGTCCTGGTCGTGGCGCACAAGACCGCCGCGACGCAGCCGCTCCATGACGCGGTGCGTGAGCGCGCCGCGCGCGGGCCGTGCACGTTCACGCTGCTCGTCCCGAACACCGCGCACGGGCTGCATAAGGTCGTCGATCCCGAGGACCAGGGCGCGGGCGAGGCCCAGCGGGTGATCGATGAGGCGCTGCCGACGCTGAGCGAGGCGGCGGGCACGCGCGTGGAGGGGATGGTCGGCGACGCCGACCCGGCGGCCGCGATCCACGACGCGATCAACCTGCACGGCTTTGACGAGGTGATCATCTCGACGCTGTCGGCGAAAGTCTCGAAGTGGCTGCGCCTGGACCTGCCCAGCAAGATCTCCGGGCTGGGCCTGCCGGTGACGACGGTCACACCCGCCGACGACGCCTAGCAGTGGTGCGAACGCCGGCGACGCGCCCGCGGCGCCTCCGACGCTTGTCTGCACGCTAGATTGCTGTTTCTATCTCGCCCGGGGGACGGCGCGGGCGATCGCAGCGTTGGGGCCACGCGTCCCGGCGAGACAATCGTCTGTGGACCTTTCGTCTGCGCGGCGGGAGGGTTCGAGCGGTGGACAGCGTGCGCACACAATTCGCCTCCAACCTGCGCCAGCAGCGCACGCGGGCGGGGCTCTCACAGGAGGCGCTCGCCGACCGCTGCGACCTGCATCGGACCGAGATCAGCCTGCTCGAGCGCTGCAAGCGCTCGCCGCGGCTGGAGACGATCGTGATCCTCGCGCGGGGCTTGAACCTGGCCTCGGCGAGCGAACTGCTCGACGGGATCAGCTGAGCGCGACGCGCCGCGCGGGCGCTTCCCTGCGCGCTAGAGTGGCGACTGGTACGCCCAGCTAGCTCAGTTGGTAGAGCACTTCCATGGTAAGGAAGGGGTCAGCGGTTCGAGTCCGCTGCTGGGCTCTCGGCGCTTGACTGCAGACGCTCCAGGCTGGACATCTGGACGCCGCCACGCGCCGCAGATACGATGCCGGCGAAGGGGGCCGACAGCTCTGCTGGCGAATAGAGGGAGATCATGGAGCGACAGAAGGCTGAGACAGCTCGCGCGATGACTGACAGCGGGTGCTCGCGCGCCGGCTCGCGCGATGTGGCGGTCAAACTGGGGCTGATCGCGGTGCTCGCGACTGCGCTGTTCGCGCTCGGCGCCGCGGGCGCCGCGGCCGTGGTGGTGCATCTCGCGGGTGGCAAGGTGATCAGCTACGAGCCGGTGAACGGGCCGTTCGCGCCGCCGCTGCAGCTCGCACCGGCTCCACTCGCCAAAAAACAGCAGCCGTTGATCTACCACGGCGGACCGGTGATGGCGTCGAACACGAACTACGCGTTCTACTGGGACCCGGCGGGCGCGCCCGCGTATGCCGCCGGCTATCAGACAGGCATCAACCTGTATTTCGAACGTCTCGCACATGACAGCGGCGGCGATCAGAACGTCGACTCGGTATCGACGCAGTACGGCGATTCGGGCGGCGAATTCGCCGCATACAAACTCCCACTTCGCAGGCGCGCTCGTGGATACCGACGCCTATCCCGCCGAACGGCTGCCACGCCGCCGCGATCTGCCTCACCGACGCGCAGCTGCAGGCGGAGCTCAAGAGCTACGTCAAAGCCCACGCGCTGCCGACGGGCCTGGCCGCCGAGTACTTCATCCTCACCCCGCCCGGCGTGGAAAGCTGCTTCGAAGCGGCCGGCAACTCCTGCTCGGCGGGCAGCAGCAGCCCCGAATTCTGCGCTTACCACGGCTTCATCGCCAACGGCGCGAGCTCGATCGTCTCGCCAACGACCCGTACACGGAGGGCGTCGAAGGCTGCGACAGCGGCGAACACCCGAGCGAAAGCCCCGCCGAAGGCACGATCCAGGGCGGCCTCAGCCACGAGCACAACGAGTCGATCACCGACCCCGAACTCGACGCGTGGTTTGACGCCAAAGGCAACGAGATCGGTGACAAGTGCCGCACGTTCGTGCCCGCGACCGAATACGGCCCGCCGCTGGGCACCGCTCCCGACGGAGCGCCGTACAACCAGGTCGTCGACGGCGGGCTCTACCTCTACCAGCAGGAGTTCAACAACGAGACGCTCGAATGTGCGCAGAGGCTTGCGCCTGCCGCGCCGACAGTGAGCAAACTGTCACCCAAATCGGGTCCGGCCGCTGGCGGGACCACGGTGACGATCACAGGGACCGGCTTCACCGGCGTCTCGGCCGTTCACTCGGCGCGGTCGCAGCGACCGAAGTGAAGTTCATATCGGCAACTTCGATCACCGCCGTATCGCCCAGCGAGGCGCCGGGCAAGGCCGACGTGACCGTGACGACGCCGAACGGGACGAGCGAAGCGTCATCTAAACGTGCGTTTACGTTCAAAAAACCCAAAAAATAGGCCGGTGAGCTCGGCTGTCGCGCATCCACAGCGTGGCAGCCGAGGTTCTCGCAGCTGACGCGTCGTGTCCTCGCGCAGCACGATCGCGGCGGGGACCTCGCGACGCTCGCGATCGGCGAACACCGAGACCGTCGTCTGCCATTGCCAGGCACGCTCTGCGACCTCGGCGATGCCGAGCTGGCGGCTCGCGGAAGCGCGCGATCTCGCCGCTGCGGCGCTGCTCGAGCAGGAAGCCCTCGAAGTCGCCGAAGCGATCGTGGATCAGCGCGGTGATCTTGCCGGTGAACTCGAGCGCGTCGCAGTCCTCGCCGCGCCGATGCCCGCGTCCGGCGCCGTGGCCTTCGCCGCGGCCCTTGCCGCCGCCGTGTTCGCGCCAGTGGCCGGTCGGCGAGGGCAGCACCTGCACCGGGTTGCCGCCCATCTCCGCGACGCGTTCGGCGAGCTGGGCGAGATAGCGCTGGAAGACGGGGAACCAGCGGCTCTCGACCGGGATCGATTTGCCGATCCAGCGCAGGACTGAGAGGCTGCGCTCCTCGGCGCTGAGCAGCGACGCCTTCGTGCCGATCGGGATCCGGAGCCTGAAGACGCCGTGCACGCGCCGCCAGCTGAAGCGGTCGGCGACGGCCGTCGCGGTGGCCTCGCCGACGTCGTTGTCACGCGGCTTTTCATCGGCCGAAGCGCTCGTCAGCTGCTTGACGATGACCTCGAATTCTTCCCCGCTGCGGATACCCGCGGGGAGGTCGACGCTCAGCAGCCCGACGTAGTTGACCTCGCCGCCGGGAGGGATCGGGATGTAGCTGACCCCGCCCGCGGGCACCTCGATCGTGTGCGCGTCGAGGAGTTTGATGCGGTGCGTGGCGTACATGCTCGCCGCGAGCTCGAGGATCTCTTCCGCGGCGCTCGCAGCGGGCAGGTAGATCTCGGCGCTGCTGCCCGCGGGGATCTCGCCCCATTCGAT
The DNA here is from genome assembly GCA_963827105.1 of uncultured Solirubrobacteraceae bacterium. Classification (GTDB taxonomy): domain Bacteria; phylum Actinomycetota; class Thermoleophilia; order Solirubrobacterales; family Solirubrobacteraceae; genus Palsa-744. The sequence goes on from CAWHAB010000012.1 coordinate 534,972, forward strand.
CATCAGCTCGTCCGGACGGCTGCCCGGCGCAAGCGGCACGGGCGTCGGGCGGATCTCGATCGTCTGCGGCACCCTGCGCGAGGACGGCGTCCCGGGTTCGGCGCCGGCACGAGGGTCAGGTTTCGCTGCGCGAGCTTGTCCGAGTCCGACGGGTCGCTGCCGGGCGTGACGGGATCCGGGGTGTAGGAGATCTCGGCGATCAGACACTGGTGGGGTGCTGCGCACGAGTTGTTGGATCGAGAGCAGCGCGCCCATGCCGGTGAACGGCCCGGCGGGGATGTCCGCGGGATTGCCGCCGACCATGCGGTCGGGAAAGCGCAGCTCGCCCGGCTGGTTGATGTCGAGCCAACAGCCGAAGTAGGCGTCGGTTTCCGCGCCGAGACTGTCCGGTTTGATCGTGCGCCGATTCGGCGCGTCGGTCTGCGTGTCCATCGAGACCGAGCCCGTGTCGACGCGCGTTTCCGCGAAGAACGGGATCGTGCTGATCTCATCGCCTTCGATGCCGAGCAGCGGGATCAGCTCGCCCGCCGGGTTGCTCGCCGACTTGTAGATCGTCGCCGCGTTGAACGTCGCGTTCGTCTGCTGCGCCTGCCACATGCGGAAGAACACGCCGACCTGTTTCGCCGCGGCGACGTCCTGCAGGCGCACGCGCGCGAGCGCGAAGTTGAACAGGCGGTTGCCGTGCGAGTCCTCCGGTAGGAACGCGAGCTCTGTTTCGGCGGCTTCCTCTTCCTGGGAGATCGCTTCAAACAGCGCTGCCGCCGCCGCGAGGTCGCCGTTCAGCGCTTTGAGCACTTCCTGGATGAATGTCGTCGCGATCTCATCCGCCGCCCCGGAGCTCGCGAGCGTCGTGCCGAAGCGCGTGTCCCCGGCCTTCATCTGGAAGACGCGCAGGTCGGTGCTCAGATACCACGGGTAGCCGTCGCGAACGTCGCCGTGGAGGATGAACGGGTCGGGCGTGGCGATCAGGTGGATGACGCCGTGCCCGCTCACTGCCGGCTGGCTCGGCGGGCTGAAGTTCGCGGTCACCGTCAACGCCTCCGGCGCGCCGGCGAACACGCTCGTACCGCTGAACTGAAGGGCATACGGGAACGTGAAGCGCTGCACGACGCCCGCTCCTACCGAGGGGTCCTCGGGCAGCACCGGGCCCTTGAAGACCGCTGAGATCCCCGTGATCGGATCGGCGATGCTCGGCTTGTGCGGCGGGTTCGCGAGGTTGCTCGCGGTCAGGCCGATGTCGCTTGCCTTGTAGCCCTCCACGACCACGTAGAGGGCCGGATCGACTTCCGCGGGAGCGCCGTCGAGTTTGATCATCGCCTTGATCTCGCCTTCGCCGAACGTGTCGCGTTCGAGCGTCAGGTAGCAGTCCTGGATCGCGACCTCGACATCGACCCCGTTTGACGCGATGCCGTTGGCGATCACCTTCAGCGTCCATGCGCCCGCCGTCAGCGAGCCGGGCACTTCGACCTCGACCGAGACGGTCTGTTTTTCCGTCGCGACCGCCAGCGTCGAGAAGTTGAACGTCCGCAGGTAGACGACCTCGCCGGCCGCGTTCGACAGCTGCGCGATCGGATAGTTCGTCGCCATCTGCGCGTCGTCGCCGTAGCTGACGGCCTGCGAGAGGCCGTTCAGCTGCGTGCCTTCGATCGTGTACGTATGCCCCGGGACGAGCGTCGCGGGGTTGCTGGTGATCGTCGGCTTCCAGCTCGCCGACGGTTTGTTGGTCGCCGCGTCCGGGGTGAACAGATAGATTTCCTGGGACTGCGTCGTCAACAGAACTTGACCGGTCGGCAGCAGCAGGAAGCGGCATTCCCACGTTTCCGGCGCACCGCCCGCCCATGGCACGGCCGGTGAGAACGCTTTCAGCGTCGCACCTGAGGGGTCGAATTCCAGCAGTTCGCTTTCCTTGGAGAAGTAATCGGGCCCGCCGCTCCCGAACCGCTCGTGCAGGACCCCAGCCACGCAGATCACCTTGCCGTTGGTCTGCAGCACCGCCGGCGCGTCGCTCGCCGTCAGCGTCGGCCACACGTGCCCGGAGCTTTTGTCGGCCGGGAAGGCCGGCCCGGCCGCCCACGTGCCGGGTTTGGTTTTCGGGTTGCTGCCGGCGGGCGGCGGCGTGTACAGGGCGGTTTGACCGGTCGCCCCGATCGCGAACACGGTGCCATTCGGGAGCAGGATCGCGGGGCCGATCTCGAAGATGCTGACGACCGTTTTCGAGGGGTCGGTGATCGTGCTCAGCACGAGGCTCGAAGGCGTTTCCCCCGCGGGCACCCATTCGTCGATCGCCGGCACGTAGCGTTCGGCCTGCGGTTCGTTGAGCGTCGCGACCGCGAGCACCGATCCATCCGGCAGCAGCGTCCAGGTCTCCTCGTTGCAGTTGCTGCGCTTGCTGTCGCCGCTCGACGCGCCGAAGCCGGAGCCCGCGTCCGTCCAGACGTTGCTCACCGGGTCCCACAGGCAGGTCGCGAACGGCGGGCTCGTGGTCTGCAGGTTGCCGAGCAGCACGCGGCCGTCGGCGAGCACCGCGCCCGAGGCATCGCCCTGGATGAAGCCGAAGCTCGCGGGCTTGCCGAGCGCGCTCCATTTGTTCGTCTGCGGGTCGAAGATCTCGCCCAGCGGCGTGTCGCCGCCCGCGTTTGATACCTCTCCGCCGATCACATAGACGCGGCCGTCCATCAGCACCGCGGAGGAGAAGAACTGCCGCGTGTTGAGCATCGGCAGCAGCGCCGAGAAGCTGCCCGTCCTGTAGTTGCCTTCGCCGTCGGGCGTCAGGCGCAGCCAGTTCGCACCTTCGGATTCATGGATCAGCACCGAGCCGTCGCTCAGCAGCAGGATCGTCTCCGCGGCGAACGAGCCGAGCGAGGACGGCGCCTGAAACGTGCTCCACGAACCGCTCACGGAGTGTCCCGCCGCCACGGATGGCGCCAGCGTCCGGCCGCATAGCTCGACAGATCGCCGCTTACCTGCACAGCGCGCAACCTAACTCCAGCGACGCGGTCGCTTTCGCCGGTCTGGACGAATGTTGGAGTCGGCGACGTCGCGCGCGGGCGCCGCTCAGATCAGACGCCGTGGAGGAGCGCCGAGAGCCCGCTGCGCTCCTCCACGACGACTTTGCCGCTCGCGGCGGCTATCTCGCGATGCCCGGTCTCCCCCGCTCAGCGTCGCCGTCGGCGGCTGCCCGGCAGAGGGAGACCGAGCACGTCGTAGCCACCAGCCAGGCGGTCGAAATCGAGATCAGGAGCACGTTTTTCGACAGGCGCGGGCCGGCGCTGCGCGGATCGGCGCCGTCGGTGCCGATCCCGTATGGCCGTGCGCGTCCGCAGGATGAGACATTCCCCGAGTCGCGCTCCCAAGTCAAATAGGTCTTCCCGCGACAGATATCAGGGATACTTATCCCAGGCGCTTGGGGTCCTGAGGGGGAACCCGGCCCAACGCCTATGACAGCGAGGAAACCGACATCCACCACCGCCTCACGCCGCGCTCAGCCGGCGGCCGCCGGTGCTGGGATCAAGGCGTATGCCGTTTAGGCGCGGACAGCTGCGCTACTTCGTGACCGTCGTCGAAGAGGGCCAGATGACGCGCGCGGCAAAGCGGCTGAACATCGCCCAGCCCGCGCTCTCGCAGGCGGTCGCGCAGCTCGAGTCGGAGGTCGGCGTGAAGCTGCTCGACCGCCGCGCGCGCGGCGTCACGCTGACATCCGCCGGGGAGACGTTCTATGAGAAGGCGTGCCGGGCGGTCGCCGCGGCCGACGAGGCGGTCGAGACCGCGCGTTCGCTGTCGCGGGCACAGAAGGGCACGATCGACTTCGGCTTCGTCGGCGTTCCGCCCGGGATCGACAGCCTCGATCTGCTCAACGCCTTCAGCGAGGGCCAGCCCGAGATCGACATGCGCTTTCGCGAGCTCCCGTTCCCGTCGCCGTCAGCATCGGCGTGGCTCGCCGAGGTCGACGTCGCCGTCTGTCATCGCCCGCCGTCCGACCCGGCCGTCTGGTCGCAGCTGATCCGCCACGAGCCGCGCGTCGTGCTCGCGCCGGCGCGTCACCGGCTCTCCCAGCGCGAGCAGCTCAGCGTCGGCGAGGTGCTCGATGAGGTCTTCATCGCCTTCCATCCGGATGTCGACCCCGACTGGGCCGGCTTCTGGAGCCTCGATGACCATCGCGGCTCGCCGCCCGCGCAGATGACCCGCGACCGCGTCGCCAACCCGCACGAGACGCTTGCGGCGCTGTCCGTGCGCGACGCGATCACGACGGTCCCGGCGTCGGTCGCGCGCGTGATCCTCAACCTCCTGAGCGGCGTCGTCGCGATCCCGCTCAGCGACGCTGAGCCGTCGGCGATCATGCTCGTCGGCCATCAGGACCGCCGCAATTCGCTCACCGCGGCGCTCGTCAAGTTCGCCCAAGGCCTCGCCGGCTGATGGATTTCAAGCGCGGCCAGCTGCGCTACTTCCTCGCGGTCGCAGAAGAGGGCCAGATCACGCGCGCCGCGGTCGGGCTCCACATCGCCCAGCCGGCGCTCACGCAGGCGATGCGCCAGCTCGAGTCAGACCTCGGCGTCGAGCTGCTCGAGCGCCACGCCCGCGGCGTCACGCTCACACAGGCTGGTGAGACGTTCCTGCCGAAGGCGCGCGCGGCCGTCGCGATGGAGCAGGAGGTCGCGCTCGCCGCCCGCTCGCTGTCGCGCGCCGCGCAGGGCGTGCTCGAGGTGGGGTTCGTCGGCCCGCCCCCGACGCTGAGCGTGCCCGAGCTGTTCGCCGCATTCAGCGCCAAGCAGCCGACCGCCGAGCTCGCGCTGCGCGACCTGCCGTTCCCGCGCGGCAGCACCGCCGACTGGCTCGCCGACGTCGACATCGCATTCTGCCATCAGCCCGCGCTCGACGCGGGCGTCTGCGCGCACGCCCTCAGGGCCGAGCCGCGGGCGGTCGTCACGCAGGCCGCGCACCCGCTCGCCGGCCGCAGCGAGCTGCGGCTCGCCGATGTGCTCGAGGAGACCTTCGTCAGCTACCACCCCGATGTCCAGCGCGAGTGGGCCGGCTTCCACAGCCTCGACGACCACCGCGGCCGCCCGCCGCGGTCGCTGACCGTCGACCATGCCGAGACCTCGCTGCAGATGCTCGGGATCATGACCACGCGGCGTGCGATCACGACGATCCCGCACTGCGACGCGCGGCTCGTCGCAGAGACCCTCCCCGGCCTCGCGGCGATCCCCGTGATCGACGCCGAGCCCGCGACGCTGTCACTCGTCTGGCGCGCGGACAACCCGAACCCGCTGGTCGCCGCCCTCGTCGCGCTCGCACAGCCGGGCGCCGCGTGAGCCGCCGCTAGCTAGCGCGCGCTCAGCGCGCTGACGATCCGCGCGTACCGTTCGCGGACCTGCTCGCCGGTGAGGATCTTCTGCCGCGTCGAAAGATGGCTCGCGAGCATTCGCGCCGGCAGCACGAGCACGCCGCGCCGGCGCGAGACCGGCTGACCGATGATCGACGCGTCGCTGAACACGAGCAGCGGGTCGATACGGATCCCGGTCAGCTCTTCGAGGCGCTCGCGCTCGGCGTATGCACGCGTCAGCCAGCGCCTGCTGATCCGCTGCGCGGAGATCCGTCCGCGCTGGCTCTTCGTCTCGATCGCAAAGACACCGCTCGGCCCGATCGCGATGTGGTCGATGCTGCCGCCGCGGCCGGCGAGGTCATGCAACGTCAGCCAGCCCGACGGCGCGAGGCCATCGAGGATGCTGCCGATCTTCTGCTGGCCGCGGCAGCCGCGCGCGCGCCGCCGCACGCGCGATCCGAGCCTGCCCTCGACGGCGACTATCAGTACTCCTCGCAGCGCCACCAGCACCCGATCGGCGTGCTCGTCCGATCACTTGAGTGTCAGGGGCGGCCCTGCGCGAGTGAAGCCAGGTGTTCCTTCAGGCCGCTCCCGAACGCCGTCGGGGTGCCTTCGTAGTTCGTGATCAGCGCCGGCCCTTGGCTGCAGCTCCAGTTCGACGGCGGCCCCGTCGAGTTCCACGTCCAGCCCAGGTAGGAGATGCCGTGCGCGTCCGCCCACGGCATGTACTGATCGATGTACGTGTCCGTGCAGCCGCTCTCGCCGAGCTCGCCCGTGATCACCGGGACCTTTCCCGCGAGCGGTGCGATCGTCGAGTTCCAGCACGACGCTTCGTTGCAGCCGGAGAAGTTGTACGTGTGGAAGCTGACCGCGAGCTGGTGGGCGGGGTCGCTCGGCTCGTACTTCAGCCACCCGCTCTCATCGCTCGCCCACTGCAGGCCGCCGAGCATGATCACGTTGCTCGCGCCGGTGCCGCGCACCGCGTCGACGAGCGACTGCATGCCCGCCGTCTGGAAGCTCACGTCGCTGCCCGCGTCTTCGTAGCTCGTCGTGCAGCCTTCGAGCCAGCACGGCCACGAACTGATGTACGGCTCGTTGAAGAGATCGAAGATCACGCCGTGGTTGGCTTTGAACGTCTTCGCAACCGAGGCCCAGAACGCCGGCGCGTGATCGGCGTCGGCCATCGGCCACTGGCTGCTCGCCAGCTGCGCGCCGGGCGCCGCCCAATGCAGGTCGAGGATCGCGACGAGCCCGTGCGACTCCAGCGTCTGCACGTAGCGCCTGATCGCCTTGCGGTAGGCGGCGCCGCCGACCTGCGCGCTGACGCCGTTGATCCCGAGCCAGCAGTCCTCGTTGAGCGGGACGCGCACCGCGTCGATATGCCACGCCGCCATCGCCTTCACCGCCTTGCCGTCGACCGGGCCGTCGAACACGCCGGAGCCGCCGAGGCACATGTACTCGGCGCCTGAGCGGTCGACGCCGAGCAGGCGGATCGTCTCGCCGCTCGCGTTGACGAGGTGTTCGCGCTGACCGCGACATACGGCTTGACCGTCGCGGCCGCCGCCGAGTCCCCGCCGCCGGGCGCAGCCGCCGCCACCGCGAGCACCAGTGGGAGAAGCACTGCACTCCTGATGGGTCGCATCGCGATCGATCCTCCGTGACGGGGCTCTCGAGGGAGATCGCTCCGACAGTACCCGCGCGCCCGCCGCGCGAACCCCCGCCTGGACGGATTGGCCGCCGCCGTCGCGCTACACGCCCGCGAGGAAGCGCAGCAACGCCGCGTTGACCGCCGCGGGTGCCTCCTGCTGCACCCAGTGCCCGGCGCCCGGCACGACGATCTCCTCGCGCAGGTCGGTCACCCAGCCCTGCATCGCCTCCGCCGGCATGAAGCTGCGCACGCTGTCGAGCTCACCCGTCAGGAACAGCGCCGGCTGCTCGATCCGCCGCTCGGCGAGCGGCGCCGCACTGCTCCCAGTTGCGGTCGATGTTGCGATACCAGTTCAGCCCGCCCGTGAATCCGGTGCGCTCGAACGCGTCGACGTACACGGCGAGGTCCTGCTCGGAGAGCCACGGAGGCAAGTTTCGGCTCCCCGCGCCCGCCTCCTCGGCTGCCCACTGCGCCGTCCACACGCGCGAGGTCGTGAGCGTCCGGCGCACGTCGCGCGCGAGCGCCTCATCGGCCACTCCCGGCTGCTGGAACCAGACGATGTAGAAGTCCTCGCCGAGATGCGCGCGCATGATCGGGATCGGCGGCGCCGGCGCGCGCGGCACGAACGGCACGCTCAGCCCGGCGACCGCACGCACGCGCTCGGGGTGGCGCAGCGCCATCTGCCAGGCGAGGTTCGCGCCCCAGTCGTGGCCGATCACGATCGCCGCCGACCTCGCCGCAGGCGTCGAGCAGCCCGCACAGGTCGCCGCACAGGCTCGTGATGTCGTATGCCTCGATCTCACTCGGGCGCGAGCTCTGCCCGAAGCCGCGCATGTCCGGCGCGAGCACACGGAAGCCAGCCGCTACCAGCGCCGGGACCTGGTGCCGCCAGGAGTAGCCGAGCTCGGGAAAGCCGTGGCAGAGCACGCACCAGCGGGCCCTCGCCCTGATCGCGCACGTGCAACTCGATCCCGTTCGTCGCGATGCGGTGCTCGGTCATCGCCGGCAACGATACGCGCGCGCATCGGTCCGCGTCCTGCGCCATCCTGCACATACGTCCAGTCGCTGCGTCGCCGCGAATATGATCGTCGCGGAAGCCCAAATGACCTCAGGCAACAGAACCCGCGCGGCGCTCGCGCCAGTCCTTCTCGCCGCCGTCACGATCTGGCTCGCAGCCGCCGCCGCGAGCGCGCGCGCCGCCCACTCCCCCGTGGCGAGCGCCGCGGCCGTCTGCCGCGTGCCGCACATCCTCGGCCTCGAACGCTTCTTCGCCAACGTCGAACTCATCGACGGTGTCGGCCCCGGATGCCCGCACCTCAAGCTCGGGCCTGTGACGGTCCGCCGCACGCGCCGCCACGGGCCGCTGATCGTCGTCTCGCAGACACCGCGGCCCGGCGCGCCAGCGGCCGGCCATCGCAGCGTCGCGGTGACGCTCGCGCCGGCCCCGCCGCTGCCGAGGACCTGCCGGGCGCCGGCACTGTACGAGCTGCTCGCCGACACCCACCAGCTGGTCGTCTGGCGCGTGACGCGCGCGGGCAGCGATGAACGCGAACCGGAGGAAGCGAGCCAGAGCTACTACGCCTGCGTCCCCCCCGACGGGCACAAGCGCAAGCTCACCGAAACCGGCGAAAACGGGGCCGAACTGGTCTCCGCCGGCTCGTTCGCCGCGTTCACCGACACCCACGGCAACCGCTACGGCGGCGGCCAGGCGCTGCAGCTCGAGGATGTCCTCACCGGCCGTCGCTTCGAATTGACCGTGATCGCGTACGGCCCCGTCGGCAACGAATCGCCGCCCGCGGCACTCGCAAAGCTCGGGGAACCTGTCGGCCTCGCCGCCGAAGATCTCGCCGTCGACGCGAGCGGCGACCTCGCGTGGGTGGGCGAGAGCGAAGGCTCAGCCCCCCACCCGCCGCAGGACGTGCTGTACATGCGCGCGCAGGAACAGATCCGCAAGCTCGCGGTCGCCGCACGAATCGGCGATGTCGCCTTCAACGGCGCGGATCTCACGTGGAGCGCCGAAGGCACAGCACAGAGCGCGCCGATCGCCGCGCCGGCGCCGTGATCTCCCGGGAGTAGGGTCTGCGCATCGTGGAGCGCGCCGATGTGACATTCACCTCCCGCGCGCAGCGCTGCGCCGCCTGGCTCTATCAGCCCGAGCAGGCGAGCGCGTGCGTCGTGCTCGCCCATGGCTGGACGGGCGTGCGCGAGCAGCGCCTCGACGCCTTCGCCGAGCGCTTCGCCGCGGCCGGGTTCGCCGCGCTCGTGTTCGACTACCGCCACTTCGGCGCGAGCGACGGCGAGCCGCGCAGCCTGCTCGACATCAAGCGCCAGCGCGAGGACTGGCGCGCGGCCGTCGCCTACGCGCGCGGCCTCGATCGCATCGACCCCGAGCGGATCGCACTGTGGGGCAGCTCCTTCAGCGGCGGGCACGTGATCGAAACCGCCGCCCGCGACCATCGCGTTGCCGCGGTGATCGCACAGGTGCCGTTCATCGACGGCTTCGCCAACCTGCTGCGCCTCGGCCGCCGCCACGCGCTCGGGCTGACGCTCGCCGGGCTACGCGACCAGCTCGGCGTGCTCGCCGGGCGCCCGCCGCACATGCTCGCGTCGGTCGGGCCGCCAGGATCGGGCGCGGTGATGGACACGCCCGACGCCGAGCCCGGCTTCCTCGCGCTCAACCCCGACGGCCTGGAGTGGCCCAACGAGGCGGCCGCCCGCGTCGCGCTGCGCGTCGGCAGCTATCGGCCGATCCGCAGGGTCGCCGAGGTCAGCTGCCCGATCCTGTTCGCGATCGCAGACCAGGACGCGATCACGCCACCGGACCTAGCCGTCAAGGCCGCGCGCCTGGCGCCCCGCTCCGAGCTGCGCCACTACCCCGGAGGGCACTTCGATCCGTACGTCGGCGAGCTGTTCGAGCAGGTCGTCAGCGACCAGAGCGAGTTCCTGCTGCGTCGGCTGGCGCACTGAGGCCGCCGACCGAGAAGCGCAGATGCGCCCGCTCGAAGCGCGCGATGCACGCCGTGCCGAGCGCCGCAGCGGGCGTCAGAGCGCCGCCGCGCTCCGGGGTCGCGCCGTCCTCCGCGAGCAGCATTCCCGCCTCGCCGAGCAGTCGCGCGGTCGCGAGGTAGCCGGGGTGCCCATCGGCCTCGAGGTGCACGTCGAGCTCGTTGCCCGCGGTCGTGCGCGCGTGCACCCACATCGACCAGCGCCAGCCCTCGAGCCGGTCGGCCGCCGGGCCGAAGCCCGATGACGGGCCCGACCCGCGCCATCGCGCCCGCGACCGGCCTGCGCAGCGCGAGGCTGCGCGTGCGCGAGCCCGCGCAGGCCGACCTGCGTCGCCGACAGCGCGCCCGCGATCGCCCAGCGCAGCGGCAGCGACGCCGCACCACCGCCGAGCACGACACCCTCGCGGTAGCGGAACGGCATCGCCGCGCGCCCTTCGGCGCTCGCCGCGAGCGCTGCCGTGCGATGGATCACCGCCGGATTGATGAACGGCGCCGGCGCCATCGGCGCGATCACCGCGCTGCCCGAGCCGCGGCGGGCGCCGAGCGCGATCGGGCTCGTGCAGCCGCACCGCCGCCGCGACGCCCGCGTCGCTGATCAGCACCGCCGGGTCGGTGACCCCTGCCGCGTCCTCGGTCGCGATGATCGCCGGCGCATGCTCTGGAACGTGCCGCCCGAGACATCCCGTCGGAGAGATGCGGCAGCCCGGGAGGCGGCGCGATCGTCACCTCGAGGTCGACTGCGCCGAGCTCCTCGTCCCAGCGCTCGCGCGCGCTCTCCGCCGCGAGCGCGACCATCAGATCCGGTGGCAGCGCCTCGAAGCCGCAGATCTGACGAGCTTGACCCAGCCTCGGCGCGCCGGCCCGTTGAACTCGTCGATCGTCTCGCGCACGAACGGAACCTCGCCGGTCAGGTCTGCGTAGTGGCAGCCCGCCGCAACGCACGCCTCGATCACCGGGCGACCGTAGCTTGGTGTACGGGCCGACGAGGTTGAGCACGACGCGCGCGCGGGCCGCCATCGCCGCCAGCGAGCGCGGATCCCCGACGTCCGCCACGAGCACCTCCGGCGCGCTCACGCCGATCGCGCTCAGAACCTGGTCGAGCCTGTCCGCGTCGCGGCCCGCCGCCGCCCAGCGCAGCGGCGTCTCCGCCGCGCGTTCGGCGAGATATGCGCGCGACGCGCCGGCCGGTCACGCCGGTTGCGCCGAAGACGACCACATCGAGATCGCGATCAGTCACCCGGCGCACGATACACCCGGGGAGCTCGCGCGCAGAGTCGCTGCGCGCGCTCAGGCGGTGAGGTTCTCGAACACGGCCGCCATCCCCTGCCCACCGCCGATGCACATCGTCTCGAGGCCGTAGCGCCCGCCGCGGCGGCGCAGCTCGCGCAGCAGCGTCGTCATGATCCGCCCGCCCGTCGCGCCGATCGGGTGGCCGAGCGAGATGCCCGAGCCGTGCACGTTGACGCGCTCCAGGCCGTCCGGCAGCTGCCACTCGCGCAGCACCGCGAGCGCCTGTGCCGCGAACGCCTCGTTGAGCTCGATCAGGCTCATGTCCGCGATGTCCAGACCGGCGCGCTCGAGCGCCTTCGCGCTCGCCGGCACCGGGCCCGATCCCCATCGTCGCCGGCGCGACGCCCGCGACCGCCCACGACACGAGGCGCGCGAACGGCTGCAGGCCGAGCGCCGCCGCCTTCTCCGGATGGGTGACGATGCACACCGCCGCGCCGTCGTTCTGGCCGCTCGCGTTGCCCGCCGTGACCGTCGCCTCGGGATCGCTGCGCGACATGATCGCGCGCAGCCCCGCGAGCCGCTCGAGCGAGGTGTCCGCGCGCGGGTGCTCATCGCGCTCGATCACGCTTCTCCTCGCTTGCGCGTCCTGACCGTGATCGGCACGATCTCCTGGGCGAACGTCCCGTCCTCCTGGGCCGCGACCGCGAGCTGGTGCGAGCGCAGCGCGAGCTCGTCCTGCTCGGCCCGCGAGATCCCGTACTCGCGGCGCAGGTTCTCCGCCGTTTCGATCATGCCGCCGGGGACCGGGTGGTTCGCGTCCGCCGGCGGTGACGCGCGGGCGCGCGAGGCGGTCCTCGAGCATCACGCCGCCGCCCTTGACGCCCCAGCGCATGCCCGGTCGCGTAGAACTCCGCCTGGCTCATGCTCTCCGCGCCGCCCGCGAGCACGAGCTCGGCGGCGCCCGTCTGGACCTCCATGCAGCCGAGCATGATCGCCTGCAGGCCCGCGCCACAGCGGCGGTCGAGCTGCAGCCCCGGCACCTCGACCCAGGCCCGGCGTCGAGCGCCGCGACGCGGCCGATCGCCGGCGCCTCGCCGTTCGGGTAGCCCTGCCCGAGGATCACGTCCTCGATCTCCGCCGGCGGCAGCGACGTGCGCGCGAGCAGCTCGCGGATCACGCTCGCCGCGAGCTCGGTCGGCGGCGACGTCGCGAAAGACGCCGCCGAAGCCGCCGACCGGGCTCCGCAGCGGCTCGCAGATGACGGCGTCGCGCATGGCCGGGGAGCCTGCCACAAATTGCCCGTCTGCGGTCAGCCGAGCAGCAGCTCTGCGCGCGCGAGCAGCACCGCGCTGCCGCCCACCTCGACCGCCTCGATCGCGTGCGCCGAGCCGAGCGCCCGCGCGCGCAGCAGCGACGGCCGCGCGATCTCCTCGCCCTGGTGGATCTCGATCTCCGCGCCGAAGGAGATCTCACCGTGACGCGCGAGGTGAACCGCGAGCGGACCCGCCGCCGATCCCGTCGCGGGGTCCTCTCCAACGCCGAGCGCGGGCGCGAACATGCGCGTCCGCCAGTGCCCGCCCGCGCCAGCGAAGCAGCTCACGCCGAGCTCGCCGAGCGCCGCGAGCGCGCGCAGATCCGGTCGCAGCGCAGCCACCTCGCGCTCGCCCGCAAGCGCCACATAGACGTGGCGCGGTCCGTTCTCATAGACCTCGACCGGCAGGCGCGAGCGCTCGACGCCGAGCGCGGCGAGCAGCTCGTGTTCCTGCGTGAACGCGCTCCAGGAGGGAATCGGCTGGCGCATCCAGCCCGAGCTCACGCGCTCGCCGACCCGCTCGAGGCGCACCGGAACCGCCGCGGCGGCGGTCTCGAGCACGACCTCCGGCTGCCTCAGCGCGGCGCCGACGACGATCGCCGCGCCGAGCACCGGATGCCCCGCGAACGGCAGCTCGGCGCCGGGCGTGAAGATGCGGATGCGCACGTCGCCGCCGTGCTCTGCGGCCAGCACGAACACCGACTCGGAGAGGTTCAGCTCGCGCGCGATCCGCTGCATCGTCGCCGCCGACAGCCCGCGCGCGTCGGTGAAGACCGCCAACTGGTTGCCGGCGAGCGGCGTGTCGGTGAACACGTCCAGCAGCGCATAGCGCCGCGCTCCCGCCGCCGCGGCGCTCGGAGCCCGCGCCCGCGAGCGGCTCAAAGGCGGCGACGAGCTCGATCGCGTCGGGCATCTGAGCAGGGTACGCGAGCCGGCCGCGCGGTACGCTCGACGCCGGTGTCGATCGAGGGGCACTCCGAGCCAGTGTGAGGAGCAGGGATATGAGCGAAGTGGTGCAGAAACAGGTGCAGGACGGCGTCGCGATCCTGACCCTCAATCGGCCCGAGCGGCTGAACGCGTGGACGACCGAGATGGAGCACGACTACTTCGGGATGCTCGAGGAGTGCGGCAATCGGCGAGGTTCGCGTGATCGTCGTCACCGGCGCGGGCCGCGGCTTCTGCGCGGGCGCCGACATGCAGGACCTGAAGGAGCTCGGCGACGACGGCGTCGACGCGGACCGCGCCGCCCGGGAGCGGCGGCCGCAGACGTTCCCGCAGTCGATCCCCAAGCCGATCATCGCCGCGATCAACGGCGCCTGCGCCGGATCGGCCTCGTGCAGGCGCTGATGTGCGACCTGCGCTTCGCCGCCGACGGCGCCAAGCTGACGACCGCCTTCGCCCGCCGCGGGCTCGTCGCCGAGCACGGGATCGCGTGGATCCTGCCGCGCCTCATCGGCCCCGCGCGGGCGCTCGACCTGCTGCTCTCCGGTCGCGTCGTGCTGGCCCGGGAGGCGCAGGAGCTCGGCCTCGTCAACCGCGTGCTCGCACCCGAGCAGACTGCTCGAGGAGACGCTCGACTACGCGCGCGAGCTCGCCGCCAACTGCTCGCCGACGAGCATGGCGACGATCAAGCGCCAGGTCTACGCAGACCTCCAGCGCGAGCTCCCGGATGCGCTCAGCCGACGCCGACCGGCTGATGCTCGACTCGTTCACCGCGCCGGACTTCGTCGAGGGCGTGACCAGCTTCCTCGAGCGCCGCGATCCCCGCTTCGCCTCGCTCGGCGCGCAGTAGCCGGAGGCGCCGGCCGCCGAGCTAGGCGGCGGCGACCCGTCGCAGTCGCAGGGCTCCGAATCGATCGAGCGGCGCCTCCCGGGAGGGCGTGGGGCGCGCGACGGAGATCTCGACAGCCCCTCCGCGCGGCCCGCGGGAGCGGCTCGAAGCGGATCTCCCCGCCGTCGAGCGCGAGCAGCGGCTGCTCGCCATCCGCGACCGCGACGCCGAGCACCTGCGCCCAGCGCTCGGCGACCGCGCGCCGGCTCGGCGACCGCGAGCGTGACGCCCGCCAGCCGGCCCGGCGCGCCGCTGCCGATCCGCCCGATCCACTGCGGCCCGCCCCAGCGCCAGCTGCCGTACGGCTCAGAGCTGTCGAGCGAGACGATCGCGCCGCGCATGTCGGCCGGGTGCAGGTGCGTCCCCGAGATGTCCGGCAGGTCGATCTGCCAGACGACGCGCACGCCCAGCGCCGCCGCGCGTTCGCGCGCGCCGTCGAGATCGGTCAAGTCGAAGATCACCATGTAGCCGCCGTCGCCGCCCTGGCGCGCGAGCTGGCGCCCCGCCGCCGTGCCGGGCTCGCGTCGGGGAGACGATCTCGAGGAAGCAGTCGCCGATCGCGAACACCGCGTTCTCGAGCCCGAACACGCCCACGCCGGGGTCGCGAAACGGCTCCTCGAGGTGCAGCGCCACGCGCAGTGCCGCGGCCATCGGCTCGAGGTCGGCCGCGACGAGCACCGCCTGGCGAAGCCTGACCTTGGCTGCGTGTGCGACCATCGTCGTGCAGGCTACCGTCCAGCGTGCCCGCCGGGCCCCGCGAGGATCACCGCAGTTTGCCGCTCGCGGCGCTCGGGTAGCCACCCCACGATGCGATCAACGAGCAGCCTCCCGACCCTTCACGCGCACTGCGCGCTCCTCGCCGCGCTGTTCGCGCTGTGTGCGCTCGGCTGCACGATCGCACCCGCTCGCGCCGGCGCCGCGGTCGCGACGCCGGCCGCGAGCACCGACAGCGCCTCCGGCGTGAGCTACTCGACGGCGACCCTGAACGGAACCGTGAACGCCAAGGGCGAGCCGACGAACTACTTCTTCGAAATCGGCACGACCCGCAAATACGGCACGCTGACGCCGCTCGCACCCGCCGGCAGCCGCACCGTCGCGGTCAAGGTGAGCCAGGCGCTGAGCGGGCTGCGCGCGGTCACGACGTATCACTACCGGATCGTCGCCGTCGGCCCGGGCGGCTCGAACGTCGGCGCTGACCGCACGTTCACGACGCCAAAGATCCCCCTGTCGCTCGCGATCGTCGGCGTGCCCAACCCAGTTCTCTACGGAAGCCCGTTCACCGTCGAGGGCACGCTCTCGGGGACCGATGGACCCAACCACCTCGTCCAGCTGCAGGCGAACCAGTTCCCCTACCTCGGCGGATTTCAGAACGTCGGCAACGCGGTCCTGACGAGCGCGACCGGGACCTTCCTGCTGCCCGTCGTCGGGCTGCTCGAGAATGCCCAGCTGCGCGTCGCGACGGTCGGCTCGCCGACGGTCATCAGCCCCGTGCTCGTCGAGGGCGTCGCGGTGCGCGTGACGTTTCACGCGCACTCGACCGGGCGGCGCGGCTTCGCCCGCCTGTTCGGGAGCGTGACACCGGCCCAGGTCGGCGCGCTCGTCGGCTTCCAGCTGCTCAAGCCCGGGCACCGCTCGAGCAACGTCGGCGGCACGGTCGTCAGGGCCGGCTCGCGCTTCAGCCGTGTCGTGCACGTCCGCCCGGGGCTCTACAAGGCACTCGTACAGGTCGGCGACGGCGCGCACGTCTCCAGCTACAGCGCCCCCGTGCTGATCCGCTGATCCGCCGCGCCGGGGATAATCGGCCCCATCGAGCAAGCCGCCGCCCCCGAGCCCACCGCAGCGCCGCCCGCGGAGCGCGATCGCTGGACCGGGCGGATCGCCGACGCGATCGTGCCCGTCGAGAACCCCGCGCGCGTCGTCTACGGGATCATCGCCGTCGGGTCGCTGATGGCCGCCGAGAGCGGCCGCTATGAGAGCTATCTGGACACCTTCGCCTCGGCGCTCGTCGCGACCGCGCTGTACTGGCTCGCGCATTCCTACGCCGAGGTCCTCGGCCGGCGCCTGGCGACATCGCAGCGGCTGACCGCGCGCGCGCTGCGCGATGCCGCGGTGCACGAATTCGCGATCGTCAGGGGGGCGGCGATCCCGCTGCTGGTGCTCCTGATCTCGTGGGCGGTCGGCGCCTCGCAGCCGAGCGCTGTGACGGCCGCGTTGTGGAGCGCGGTCGCGAGCCTGTTCGTCTTCGAGCTGATCGCCGGCGTGCGCTCGCGGGCCTCGCCGCGCGAGATCGCGCTCGAGACGGCCGTCGGCGCCGTGCTCGCACTCGGCATCGTGTTCCTGAAGAGCATCCTGCACTGAGCCTGCCCCGCGACGACGACGCCCGCGCCGCGCGCGGATGAGACGAGTGACTCGATCAATGCGAGCTGCTCGGCCGTCCGCTGCGCGTCGTAATGTAGACAAAAAGTTGCAGACGTGGAATGATCCCGGATGTCAGATCGGGCGTCACAGCGGTCTGAGCTGAACAAGCGCGACGTGGGAGGTCGAATGGAATCGAGAGGTCGAGGATCGTCGTCGCGGTGTGGCGAGCGCGCGGCGCGCGGCGGAGCGCCGGCGGGCGCGCCAATGTACAAGCGCCTTCCGCACGGGCCCCACCGGCTGGCGCGCAGCGAGGTCGTCCACCACCAGCGCCTGCGCATTCACGGCGCGATCATCGAGACGGTCGCCGAGCGCGGCTACCGGGCGACGAGCGTCAAGCGCGTGGTCGCGCTCGCCGGGGTCTCGCGCCGCTCCTTCTACGAGCAGTTCGCGAACAAGCAGGAGTGCTTCCTTGCGACCGTCGACCTGATTGCACAGCGCGAGCTGCAGCGCGTCGCGGCCGCCTGCCGCGAGAGCGGTGGCCCGCGCGAGCAGCGCCTGCTCGCCGCGCTCTCGAGTCTCACCGAGAGCGCGCGCAGTGAACCCAAGGCCGCCGGCCTCGTGCTCGTCGCGGCGCAGACCGCGGGCGCCGCCGGGACACAGCGCCTGCAGCGTGCGATCGCCGGCGGCGAGCAGCTGCTGCGCGCGAACCTCGGCGCCGAGCAGGCGCCGGCGCCGATCGTCGGCGCGATCGCCGGCGGCGTGCACGGCGTGCTCGCGGCGCGTCTGCGCGACGCCGCGCGGATCGAGAGCGCAGGCCTCGCCGCCGAGCTGCTCGACTGGACGCTGCTGCTCGAGCCGGCCGCCGCGGGATGCCTGCGCGAGCAGCTCGCCGCTCGCTTCGCCAGGCGCATGCGCGAGCTCTCACGCGCGAGCGCGCACCGGCGCGCCGGCGCGCCGCCGCGTGGAGACGTGCGCGAGCGGCTGCTGCAGAGCACGCTCAGGGTCAACGCGCTCGAGGGCCACGCGAACCTCTCCCCCGCCCGCATCGCCGATCAGGCCGGCGTCTCGAGCGATCAGCTGTTCGCGTGCTTCGCCGACGGCGAGGCGTGTCTGCTCGCGGCGCTCGAGATGCTCGGCGAGGAGCTCTGCGCGCTCGCCACGGCCGACGCCGCGAGCTCCTCGCAGTGGCCGCTGGCCGTGCGCGTCGCGCTCGAGCGGCTGCTGTGCCGGCTCGCCGCGAGGCCGCTGTATGCACGGACGATCGCACAGGAGGCATTCTGCGCGGGCCCCGAGGCGACCGCGCGCAACCTCGCGATCGTGCGCGCGATCGCCGAGCAGCTGACTGCCGCCGCGCCCGCGCCGCGCTGCGGCCTCGCCGTCGAGGCGATTTCCGGCGCGCTCTCGCACGTGCTCCGCTGCCAGCTCGCCGCTGGGCGCCTCGCGCTGCTGCCCGCGCTCGGCGACCATCTCGCCTACGTCGTGTTGGCGCCGTTCATCGGCCCCGCCGAGGCGGTCGCGGCGCTCGCCGCGGACATGCGCGCATGAACGGCTCAGTCGCGCTTGCGGGCACGGCGCTCGGCGAAGTGGGTGAGCACGATGCCGACGAGCAGCGAGATCGCGATCACGATGATCAGCGGTGCCTGCCCGGAGCCGAAGATCCAGTTGACGCGCACCGATTTGACGTTGAGCACCGCGAACAGCGTCATCACGACCGCGAGCACCAGCAGCGCGCCGGTGCGCGTCGTGTCGCGCCGGCTGCGGCGGCCGGCCTTCTGCGGAGCCTGGGTCCCGCTAGGAGGCGGGATCTGTCCTGGGGGAGCCGCCATCTCGCGTCGCCCCGATCGTAGCGCCCCCGTCGAGCTCCGCGCGCACCCAATCGCTCGTGACCGAGAGCTCATCGACGTCGAGCGCGGCGGCGACGTTCAGCGCCATGCCGTGCCGGAAGAAGTCATCCAGCCGCTCGGGCTCGGCGCCGGAGAGCTCGGCGGCCAGCTGCACGAGCTCGGCGTAGCGGTGGCGGACGCACGCGCGCACGAAATCGTCATCGCAGGCGGCGTAGGACTGGTGCTGGAGCATCAGGTAGTCGCGGTCGCTGCCGAGCAGCTCGCGATAGGCGTGGCCCATCGCCTCGAGCGCGTCCGCGCAGTCGGCCGGGCCGCGCCCCGCGTGGTGCTCGGCCGCGGCCCGCGTGAACGTCTGCGCGACGAGCTCGAAGCTGCGCTCGAGCGCCGCGAGAAACAGCTCGAGCTTCGTCGCGAACAGGCTGAACACGTACGGCTGTGCGACGCCGACGCGGCGGGCGATGCGTTGGACGGGCGTGCCGTGCAGGCCGCCGTGGGCGAACTCGTGGACCGCAGCCGCGATCAGCTCCTCGCGCCGCTCGGCCGCCGGCACGCGCCGGCGCGCAGCGGGCTCGGCGCTCACGCGGCCTCGGCGGCGAGCGCGCCGGGCGCCGCCTCGCGCCGATCGCCGCGGCCGCTGCCTCCATCCCCTGCGGGCGCGGCCTGCGGGCGTGTCGTGAACGGGAACGCGAGCACGACGAGCGCGCCGCTCGCAAGCACCGCGGCCGCGACCCACAGCGCGGGCTCGAGGCCGGCGATGAAGGCGTGCGCCGAGCTGTAGCCGCCCGCGCCGGTGAACACCGAGGCGAGCACCGACACGCCGAGCACACCGCCGACCTCGCGGATCGCGTTGTTCGCGCCGGAGGCCTGGCCCGCCTGCTGCGCGGTCACCGACGCGAGCACGGCGTTCGCCGAGGGCGCGAACACCAGCGCCATGCCGGCGCCGGCCATGATGAACGGGACGATCATCGCTGAGTAGTGCATATCGCTTGACAGCATGCTCGCAAGCCACGCCAGCGCGCCCGCCTGAAGCGCGAGGCCGCCGACCATGAACGGGCGGCTGCCGAGACGCTCTGAGAATACGCCCGCAAGCGGCGCCACGAGCATCGTCGCGCCGGTCCACACGAGCAGCTTCAACCCGGCCTGGAGCGGCGTGTTGTGCAGCACGTTCTGCATGAACTGCGAGAGGAAGAAGATCGAGCCGAACATCCCGAAGTACATGCTCAGCGAGGCGATGTTGGTGACCGCGAACGAACGCCGCGCGAAGAACGACATCGGCAGCATCGGCTCACGCGTGCGCAGCTCGCAGGCGACGAAGCCCGCGAGCAGCGCCGCGCCGGCGATCAGGCAGATCAGCACCGTCGGCGCCTGCCAGCCGAGTGACTGCGCTCGCACGAGAGCGAAGACGACCCCGAACAGGCCGCTGCACGCGAGCGCGAGGCCGCGCACGTCGAGCGTGCCGTAGGGACCGTGGCTCTCGTTCAGCATGCGCACCGCGAGCGGGATCATGACGAGCCCGATCGGGACGTTGATCCAGAAGATCCAGTGCCAGGAGATGCCCTGCACGACCGCGCCGCCGACGAGCGGGCCGAGCGCGACGGCGATGCCGCTGATGCCCGACCAGACGCCGATCGCGATCCCGCGTTTCTCCGCCGGGAACGCTTCGGCGAGCAGGGTCAGCGTGAGCGGCGTGACCGCCGCGGCGCCCGCACCCTGGACCGCGCGCGCGGCGACCAGCAGGCCGGTGCTCGGCGCCAGCGCCGCCATCGCCGAGGCGGCCGTGAAGATACTCATCCCGATCACGAACATGCGCTTGCGCCCGAAGCGATCGCCGAGCGCCGCGCCGGTGAGCAGCAGCACCGCGTACGTCAGCACGTACGCGTTGACGGTCCACTCGAGCGCCTGGATCGAGGCGCCGAGGTCGCGGTGGATCGTCGGCAGCGCGACGCTCACGACGAGGTTGTCGAGCACGACCATGAACAACGCGACCGAGACGATCGCGAGAGTCCAACCGTTCCTGCGTGAGCCGCTCATCTCGAACTCCTTGCTTAGTGGCTGCTAATCAACTCGGCCCTGTGAACTTAGCAGCTACTAATAATTTGTCAAGGAGCAGGCCCGAGGGCGGCGAATACCATGCATGCGATGACACGCAAGCTGCTCACTGCGATCGCGACGCTCGCGCTCGGCCTCGGCGGCGGCGCGCTGCTCGGCGGCTGCGGCGGATCGGGGACGAAGACGGTGTCGGTCGCCGAAGCGCCGCCGGCGGCGAGCGCGGCGACGACGCCGACGACCACGACGAGCACCGCGACGACTCCCGCGAGCACGACCCCGGCGCCGACGAGCACGAGCGGTGGCACGGCCGCGCCGAGCACCACGCGGACCGCGCCCGAGCCCGCGTTCGCACAGCAGGAAACCCACGCCGAAGGCCTCAGCGCCGCAGCAGCGCTCGTGCGGGCGCGCGGCTACACACCCAACGACACCTCCGAATACCACGAAAATCAGACGCTGCGCGTACTCGTCGGCACGCGTACCGGCTCCACCGACGGCTACGGCCAACAGGCCTTCTTCTTCCTCGACGGTCACTACCTCGGCACCGACGCGAAGGAACCGAGCGCGAGCGTCAAGGTCATCTCCCAGAGCGACACCGAAGTCACCCTCGCGTATGCGCTGTACCGCCCGAACGACCCGCTCTCAAGCCCCAGCGGCGGACAGGCGATCGTCCGCTACCAGCTCAACAACGGCGCGCTGACGCCAATCGGCCGCATCCCCCCGGCGAGCTCGACCAGCGGGCTGAGCCGCAACTGAACCCACGCGCGACGCGACCGACACGGCGCATCCCGGCCGCAGAGTCAGAAACACACACCCGCACGACCGCGGGAGAAGCGTGGAAGCTCACACGTAGCGCTCAAGCGCCGGGCGCTTTGCGCCGACGGAGCCCTATGGATACTGAGGTCGCGCCCACCGAGGCGCACGCCGACGGCGACCAGCAGATCTCCGGTTCGATGACCTCGGTCGTGCTGCGGCTGATCCGCGGCCACGGCGGCGATGCGGCGGTCGCACAGATGCTGGCGCTGGCGGGCAGCGATCGCGACGCCGCGTATCTGGAGGTCGTCGAGAACTGGGTCTCGCTCGATGAGGCCTGCGCACTGCTCGCGGCCGGCGTGCAGATCACCGGCGATGAGCTGTTCGCGCGCCGGGTCGGCGAGCATGCGATCCAACAGCACGCCGGCAAGCAGGTCGCGACGATGCTGCGCTCGCTCGGGTCGGTCGAGGCCGTCCTGCAGGCGGTCGCAAAGACGGCCGGCAGGGTCAGCACGGTCACCGACATGGAGGCGATCGAGGTCGGCCCCGGCCGCGCGATCATCTCGGCGGTCGCGCGCCCCGGCTTCCCCCGCCGGCGGCTGCACTGTGACTGGACGACGGGGTTGCTCGAAGGAAGCCCCGTGCTGTTCGGGCTCGCGGTCGGGCACGTCGAGGAGAGCGAATGCCAGGCGCGCGGGGCCAAGCAGTGCAGGTACATCGTCACCTGGGATGCCGAGCTCGCCGCCCAGGCCGCCGATCCGCAGCAGCGCGTGACCGCGCTCGAGTCCCAACTCGTGGCGACGACCGAGCGCCTGCACAGCGTCTACGCGATCGCCAGCGACCTGGTCTCCACCGAGGATGTCGAGACGGTGCTGCGACGAATCGTCGAACGCGCGTCCGACGCCGTCCGCGCACCCAGCCACATCCTCGCCGTGCGCCCCGAGGAGGGCGCGGAGCTGCAGGTCTACAGCCGCGGGATCTCGCGCGGCGACGCGGAGGCCGTCGCGCTGGCGACGCTCGCACACGACCCCTCGCTGAGCGCCTCGACGCTGTATGTCGATGTCACCTCCAGCAGGCACACCTACGGCCAGCTGATCGCGCACTACCCGACCGCCACCGAGTTCTTCCCGCAGGAACGCGAGATGCTGAGCCTCTACGCCAAGCACGCCGCCGCGGTGCTCGACATGGCTCTCGGCCTGCAGGAGTCCGCCAAGCGCCATGACCAGGTCAGCGCGCTGCTCGCGCTCTCACACGCGCTCGCCAAGGCCGGCACGAGCCTCGAGGTCGCAGAGCGCCTCGCCGCGGCCGCGCCGGAGGTCGTCGACTGCGACAGGATGGCGGTGTGGCTGTGGGACGTCGCCGAGCGCCAGCTCAAGCCGACGGCCGCCTGGGCGCGTGTGCCCGACCACGCCGAGCAGCTGCTCGAGGTCTCGATCGCACCGGAGGACACTCCCCATCTGCAACGGATGCTCGGCGACCCGCAACCGCTGTTCTTCGAACGCGACCCCGACGATCGCTTCATCGGCCGCCTGATGGTCGCCCTCAACGTCGTCGGTCTGACGGTCGTGCCGATCGTCGCGCGCGACACGTTCCTCGGCGTGCTGACCGTCTCGGTCTCCGATCGGCCCGAGCGGCTGCGACCCGACAACGACCTGCTCGAGCGTCTGACAGGCGTCGCGGCGCTCGCCGCGCCGGCGATCCAGAACGGCCAACTCGTCGATCAGCTGCGCCACAAAGCGAGCCACGACGGCCTCACCGGGCTGCTCAACCGCGTCGGCTTCAGGCAGTGCATCGACAGCGCGCTCGACGGCGCCGGTGACAGCCAGGCCCACGTGGGGCTGCTGTTCGTCGACCTCAACGAGTTCAAGCGGATCAACGACCTGCACGGCCACGAGGCCGGCGACGAGCTGATTCGCCAGGCCGCCGCGAGGCTGCGCAACATCTGCCGTGAAAGCGACGAAGTCGCGCGGCTCGGCGGGGATGAGTTCGCGATCGTGCTCGCCGACATCGACGACGAGGACCAGGTCCGCGCAGCCGAGCGGCGGGTCAAGTCCGCGTTCGTCGAGCCGTTCCCGCTGGAGGCGATCACGGTCTCGGTCGGCGCGAGCGTCGGCGGCGGAATCTGGCCGGGCGACGGGCACACGGTCAAGGAGCTCGTCCGCCACGCCGACGCCGCGATGTACGCCGACAAGGCCGACGGCCGCCGCCTGCGCCAGCTCGCGCATTGAGCTCCCGCCCGGCCGTCGCGACGCCCTATCTTGGTGTGGACACAACCACACCGCGAGAAAGGGGCCTCTGTCATGAGCCAAAGGATCGAAGGCCGCGCCGAGGAGCTGCTGCGCGCCAAGAACTTCTGCCACGTCGCGACGCTGCGAGCCGACGGAACCGTGCATGGCGTCCCCGTCTGGGTTGACGTCCAGGACGGCCGCCCGGTGCTCAACACCGCCGAGGGACGCGCGTGGCCGCGCAACCTCGAGCGCGACCCGCGCGTGACGCTGACGGTGCAGAACCTCGAGAACCCCTACGAGTACGTCGAGGTGCGCGGACGCGTCGCCGAGCGCACGCACGACGGCGCCGACGAGCACATCGACGCGATGGCGAAGAAGTACATGGACGCGGATGAGTACCCGCTGCGCCAGCCCGGTGAACAGCGTGTGATCCTGCGCGTCGAGCCCGAACACGTACACGCGTTCGGGAGCTGAGCGGCGCCGCTTCAGCCGCGACGCAGGAGCCGATCCAACAGCGACGGCCCGCGCGGCTGGGAGCGCTGCCACTCGTCCTTGAGCACGAGCTGCCCGCGCGCGCGCGCCCGCAGGACACACTCGCTGTGCGCGTGGCGGCGGCGGCGCGTGTCTCCCTCCGGCGCAATCAGCATATGCTCGCTTAGAGCGGGCAAGTGATGACCACAAATCGGACAGCGATACGTCGCCGGCTTGCGATTGGCCGCACGGCGCACCGTCCACCATGGGGCGGGTGGAAGGCTGGGCATCGCTCTATTGTCGCGCCGCTGGCCGCGACCGTCGCGGCAACCGTCGCGCTGAGCGTCGGCGTGGCGCTCGCGAAGGCCGGGCGCGAGCATCACGCCGAGCGCCTGCGCCGACGCGACCACCGCTTTGCGCTGCGCCGACGCGAGCCGTTGCACGACGGGCTGCAGCGTGTCGCCCTCGGCCAGATCGACCTCGTGCTCGAGCTCGCCGACGGCCGCGAGGCGCGCGCCGGCGGCGTCGACGAGAAGGCCGTGCATGAGACGCGCAAGGCGCTCAAGCGGCTGCGCGCGCTGATCAGGCTGCTCGAGAAACGGCTCGGCCCCGAGGCGTTCGAGCGCGAAGACGCAGCGCTGCGCGGCACCGCCGCACGGCTCGCCGAAGCGCGCGACGCCGAGGTCCTGCTGGCGACGCTCGATCGCCTCGTCAAGCGCAACGAGCGCAAGCTCTCAGGGCGCCGCGGCGTGCTCCGGCTGCGGCGCCGGCTCCTCGCCGAGCAGCGCCGCACGCGCGTCGATGAGCTGACACGCGCGCGCCTGCTCGTCGAGCTGCGCGTGATGCGCGCGCGCGTGGTGCTGTGGCGACTGCCGGAGCGCGGCGGCATCGAGCTGATCGAACCCGGTCTCAAGCGCTGCTACGGCGAAGGGCGCAAGCGCTACCGGCGCGTGGCACGCGGCAAGGGCGAGCAGGTGCGCGCGATGCACGAGTGGCGCAAGCGCGTCAAGGACCTGCGCTACGCCGCCGAACTGCTCGGCCGACGCCCCCTTGCCCGCCGCGCCGATGAGCTCGGCGAACTGCTCGGCGAAGACCACGATCTGGCGCTGCTCGCGGAGCGGGTTCGCGTGCGGCCGAAGCGCTCCGCGGGCGAGCACGCACGGCTCCCCCGCAAGACGCGCAAGCTGCTGCTGAAGCTGATCGCGCGGCGCCGGCGGGAGCTGCACAGGCGCGCGCTGCGCGACGGCAAGGCGCTCTACCGGCGCGCACCCAAGCGCTTCCTCGCGCAGCTGCGCGCGGCCGATGGGCGCCGCGAGCGGGTCAGCTGACGCTGACGACTTCCAGCGTGCGCTTGCCCTTCGGCAGCGACACCGAAGCCCGCTCGCCGGGCGCGCGCCCGAGCAGCGCGACCGCGACCGGCGATTCCGCCGACAGGCGCCCCTCGCCCGGCGACGCGTCGTGTGAGCTGACGATCCGCCACGTCTGCTCGCCGCCGTCCTGATCGCGCACGACGACCGTCGAGCCAAAGCCGACGACGCCGCTTGAGCCGGCCGCCTCCTCCTCGACGATGACCGCGTCGGCGATCTTCTCGCGCAGCCGCGCGATCTTCGTCTCGAGGTGCGCCTGATCGTTCTTGGCGTCGTGGTACTCGCTGTTCTCCTTCAGATCGCCCCACTCGCGCGCGGTTTTGATGCGCTCGGCGATCTCCCGGCGTCCCTGCCCCTCGAGCGCCGCTAGTTCGGCGCTGAGCGCCTCAAGGCCCGCAGCCGTCGTCAGGTTCGTCGCCTCGCTCACTGCCAGGCAGCCTACTCCACCGGCCGTCTGCGCTCTGCGCCGATTAGAAGTAGCTGCTCGCCGGCGAGGACAGCAGCGCGTAGATCTGCGCGATCGCCGACTGCACGAGCAGCTGTGCGGAGCCGGTCGAGGCGGCGACGAACAGGTCTTCGCGCGTGCGCAGGTGCGCCCAGGCGTAGTTGACGTACGCCTGCGCGGCGTTCGCCGCCGCGCGCCCCCGGTCACCGAGTCGAAATACAGCAGGTTGCGGAAGTAGACCGACGGGAAGAACGGGTTCTCGGTGTTGAGCCGTGCGGTCGTGAAGTACGCAAGCGCCGCGGCCGCCGTGTTGCGCGCCTGCGCGAGATAGCCGCGATTGCCGGTCGCCTGGTAGAGCATCGTGGCGGCGCCGATCATCGTGCCCTGGTTGTAGCTCCAGACCATCGGTTCGATCACGCCCTGCGGATTGACGTGGTCGCCGTACATGCCGCTCGGCTCAAGCAGGCAGCGGCGCACCCATTCGTAGGCCATCTCCGCGAACTGGAGATACTGGACGTTGCCGGTCAAGCGGTAGAGCTGCAGCGCCAGCTCGGCCGCCGGCGCGGTCGTGACCGTGTTGCGATCGGTGTTTTCGGCCGCGTTGTCGAACGGCACGCCGCCCGGGCAGCCGAGTTCCGGGCTCGCGGCCCAGCCCGCCATCTCAAACGCCATGATCCCTTCGGCGCTGCCGAGGATCGGGCGCTTGTGCGTCAGTTCGTAGAGGCGAACGAGCTCGATCCCGACCCAGTCGTTGTCGTCGTAGTACTTCGTGCCACCGGGGCCCGTCGGCGGTGCGACGGTGCCGTCGAACGCCGCGAGCGTGCTCGTGTAGGTGCCTTCCGCGGCACCGGAGTTGTCGATGTCGAGATAGGAGTTCAGCCCGACCAGCTGGGCATGCAGCTCGTGGTTGAAGGAGACGCCCGTGTGGGGAATGTTGGCCATGCTGATCGTCGCCGCCAGCGCCTGCGAGAACGGCCACAGGAACGAGAACGGTTCGCCTTCGTAGAGGCCCGAGCCTTCGATGTAGTAGAGGTTCTGCATCTCGGTGAACGCGAGCAGCGCGCGGGCCGGGTTGCCGCGCAGCACGGGCTTGCGCGGCTTCTTGCTGTGCGCGCCGGCGGCGAGCCGGGCGCGCGCGCCGCCGGTGCGCGCGAGTTCCGATCGCCGTGGCCGGAACGCCGCGCGCGTGGCACCCGCCGGGTACAGCGACGCCGCGCTCGCCCGCGCCCGCGGCTTCGCCGCCGGCGCGGGCGCGGGAACGAGCGCGAGCGCGCCGAGCAGCAGCGCGAGCGCCAGCAGCAGCTGACGATCTCGGCCTCCCGGCACGCGTCGGTGATCAAAACCAGGAATCATCGGACTCAAGCACCACAACATTCGACGGCGGCATTTGATTTGGTGTCGGCGGGGCGCGCGGGGCGACGCCCGCCCGCAAACGCTCGCGCCATGGTCGCACAGACCCGCACCAGGGGGAGACGGTTGAGCCCAGAACCGCGCTTTGACTACACGACGATCGGGCACGTGACGATCGACGTGCTCGCCGACGGCTCGCGACGCGCCGGCGGTGCGGCCTTCTACAGCGCGCTGCAGGCAGCGCGCCTGGGCCAGCGGACGCGGATCATCACGCAGGGCGTGCCCGCCGAGATCGAGGCGCTGCTCGAGCCCTACCGCGACGCATTCGAGCTCGAGATCATCGCCGCGGCGCAGACGACAACGCTCGACACGCGCGGCGAGGGCTCGGGCCGCACGCAGAGGCTGCTCGCATGGGCCGGGCCGATCGCGACCGCGCCGGTCCTGAGCACGGGCATCCTGCACTTCGCGCCGGTGGCGCGCGAGACACCGCCGCGGTGGCTCGGAGAGAGCGCGTTCCGCGGCCTGACGCCGCAGGGCCTCGTGCGCGGCTGGGATCGCGACGGCGGCGCGATCGCGGCGGTCGCGCCGCCGCGATCCTCGATCGCGCTGGCCGCGCGCTGCGACGCGCTCGTCGTCAGCGCGGATGAGCGCACGAGCTGTGCGCGGCTGATCGACTCCGCAACCGAGGCCGGTGCGGTCGTCGTCGTGACCGCGGGCGGGCAGCCGAACACGATCCTCGCCCGCGGCCGCGAGGAGCTGGCACTCGCGGTCCCGCCGATCGAGTGCGCCCGAGACGACCTCGGCGCCGGGGACGTGTTCGCGGCCGCGCTGTTCGTCGCGCTCGCCGAGGGGCGCCGCGTCGAGGACGCGAGCGCCTTCGCGAACGCCGCCGCGGCGGTTCGCATCGAGGGTGTGGGAGCCGCGGCGATCGGCGAGCGGGGCGTGGTCGAGGCGCGTCGCGTGGGCGCGCGGAGCTAGTCCACGCTCAGACCGCGAGCGCGTGCTCGATCAGCTGCGAGAGCGCGGGGATCGAGACCTGCTCGCCGCAGCCGCAGGCACGCGCGGCGAGCAGCAGGCTGCCGCCGACCGGCGCCATCTCGACGATCTCAACCCGCGCCTGCGGCGCGCATGCATGCACGGCGGAGCTCAGCGGCGCGACGAACACGGCGCCCGCCTTGAACGCGCTGCCGATCAGCCCGACCGGGAAGGCGCCCGCGAGGCCGCTCTCACGGATCACGGCTGCGATCTGCTGGCCCAGCTCGCTCGCGCCGCGCTCATAGAGCTCGCGCGCGACCACATCGCCCTGCTCGGCGAGCTTCGCGGTCTCGATCGCGAACGCTGCGATCTCGCCCTTCGTCAGCGGCTTGGAATAGACGCGGTTCGGCGAGCGCCTCGACGCTCGCCGTCGCGAAGAACTCGGGCGCGATGTCGCTGAGCGCGGTGGCCGGCCCGGATGCCTCGCGGTCGCGCAGCACGGCCTTGATCGACTCCAGGCCGAGCCAGTAGCCAGAGCCCTCATCACCGAGCAGATGCCCCCAACCGCCGGCGCGCCAGCAGCGCCCGTCGGGGCCGACGCCGAAGACGTTCGAGCCGGTCCCCGAGATCGCCGCGACACCGGGGCCCGCGGCCGTCGCCGTCGCCCACGCCGCGACGACGTCGTTGACGACGATCCAGCCGTCGTCGCGCTCGCCGCGCAGGTGCTCGACGATCGAGTCGGTGTCGGTGCCCGCGACCGCGAGCACCGCCGCGCCGAGCTCGCCCGCGGTGATCGCGGCCGACGCGATCGCCTCATCGGCGGCGCCCAGCAGCGCCCGCACCGCAGCCGCCGCGCCGACCGCATCCTCGTTGCTCGGACCGCCATGTGCAACGTGCAGGGCGCCGCTCTCGAGGTCGAGCACGGCCGCAAGCGTCTTCGTCGCGCCACCGTCGATCCCGAGCACGAAGCGCGCGCCGGGACGGGCGCGGGGATGCAGCAGCGCGGCCGGCAGCTCGACGAGAGGGGCGCGCTCCATCAGCGGGATCCTCTCAGGTTCACCAGCGAAGGCTAGGATCGGCGCGATGGCGACGCGCGCGATCTTCCCGCGAGCAGCCGCGCGGGCAGCGCTGTATGAGGCGTTCTTCCTGCGCGCATGCTCGCCGCACGAGCCGCTCGGAGTGTGGATTCGCCACACCGTCCACAAGCCACCCGGAGAGCGCCCACGCGGCTCGCTGTGGTGCACGGTCTTCGACGCGCGGCGCGGCGCACCGTACATGCACAAGCTCGGCGGCGAGGACCTGCGGGTCCCGGACGGCGGCTGGATCGCGATCGGCGGCAACGCGAGCATCGGCCCCGGGCATGCGTACGGCAGCTGCGGCGACGCCTCCTGGTCGCTGCGCTACACCTCCGGCGAGCCCGAGCTGCGTCATCTCACGCCGGACTGGCTCTACCGGGCGCCGCTGCCGCGCACGAAGCTGACGAGCCTCGCGCCGGCCGCGCACTTCGACGGCGTGATCGAGCTGCCGGGGCGCGAGCCGATCGAGCTGGCCGGCTGGCCGGGGATGGTCGGGCACAACTGGGGCTGTGAGCACGCCGAGCGCTGGATCTGGCTGCATGGGGTCGCGCTTCGAGGGCGCGCCCGAGGCGTGGCTCGATGTCGCGCTCGGCCGGCTGAGAGTCGCCGGGCGGATGACGCCGTGGGTTGCCAACGGCGTGCTCTCACTCGACGGCCGGCGCCACCGCATCGGCGGGCTCGGCGCGCGCGGCCTGCATGTCGAGGAGAGCGCAGACGGGTGCCGGCTGCGACTGCCCGGCGAGGGCGGGCTGAGCATCGAGGCGAGCGCCCGGAACCCGCCGGACGCGGCGGCGGGTTGGCGCTACGGCGATCCGCGCGGCGGCGAGCACGACGTGATCAACTGCTCGGTCTCCTCGCTCGCGCTGAGCGTCGCGCTGCCGGGCGCCGCGGAGCCGCGCAGCCTCGGCAGCGCCCACGGCTGCGCCTATGAGCTCGGCCTGCGCGAGCGCGACCACGGGGTCGCGATCGCGCCGTTTGCCGACGGCTAGCTGCGGGGCCGGCTCGGGCCGGTTGCAGAAGCACGACGACCGGACCGGCGAGGGGAGCGCCGGCCCGGTCGCTGGGAGGGTCCGCGGCGCCGACTGCACGCCGCAGATATGGAGGAGAGAAACGTCGTTGGCAAGCGCCAACCGGATATTGCTCAGTAAACGTATCAGAAACATCGAGAACGTTCAAGGGCGCCTGATGCACGAGCCCGCTGTGCCGGCTCGTGGCCCCGTCGAGCGGGAGCGCCCCGCCTGCCAGCCGTCCACGCCGCGTTTCAACACTCATGGCTCGGGCCGTTGCCGCCGATCCGGTCCGCGAAGGTCCCCGCCCATGTCAGAAACACCGCCAGCCACAGTCCCACTCGAGGGCGATGACGCACAGGCGCTCGCCACCGCCGCGGAAGCGCTGCTGCGCGAGCACCCTGACGCGCTCGTCTGCGGGCTCGCCGGCAACGGCCTGATCGTGCCCGTACCGCAGACGGTCGGGTTGTGGGGCCAGGGATCGATCGACGGCCGCGCCGTGTTCGATCACGTCGTCGCCGCCGACCGCGCGACGGTGACGCAAGCTCTGGATCGCGGTGCAGAGCGACGGCGCTGCGGCCGCGAAGGTGCGCCTGCTGCGGCGCCCGTCGAGCTGGGCGACGCTGCACTTCATCGACCTGCGCGAAGTCCACGGCGTGCTGCTCGCGGTCGTGCTGCCGAGCGACGAGGAGGCGGACGGCGCGGCGAGGCCGAGGAGCTGCCGCCGGCGATCCCGCGCTTCTGCAGCCTGATGGAGGACGAGGGCGCGAACGTGCTCGACTGCGACCAGGCTTTCATCGACATGTTCGGGTACACCGCGGAGGAGATGCTCGGGAAGTCGGTGCTCGACCAGATCCACCCCGACGACCAGGGCCGCGCGGTCGAGGGCTGGCTGGCGGTCCTCTCGACGCGCCGCGCGCAGCAGACGCGGCTGCGTCGCCAGCGCAAGGACGGCACCTACATGTGGGTCGACACCACCCTGCACAACTTCCTCAACCAGCCGGATCGCAACTACGTGCTCGTCGAGATCATCGACATCTCGGCCGAGATGCAGGCGCAGGAGGCGCTCCAGGACAGCGAGGAGCTGCTGCGCCGGCTGACCGAACGCGATGCCCGTCGGCCTGCTGCACCTCGACATCGAGCGCAACGTCAAGTACCACAACGCGCGCCTGCTCGACATCCTCTACGGCTCGGATGCGCTGACCTCGGAGACCGACGCGGTCGACGCCCTCGCGGCCGAGCCGGCCGAGCGACGCGAGCGTCGGCGCCAGACCCTCTGAAGACGCTCACCGATGAGAGGCGAAGCGGCGCTCGAGGCGGCGCTCGGCGAGGTGCTCGAGCGACGGCGTCGACCACGACGTCGAGGTCGACATCACGCTCCCCTCGGGCGCCTGGCGGCGTGCGCTGTTCAGCCTGCGCGCGCTGCTGCGCCACGACGGCGAGGTCGGCGGCGCGATCTGCCTGCGTGCTCGACGTCACCGACAGCGCCCGCGCGCGCCAGGAGCTCGTCAAGCGCGCGACCTTCGACACCGCTCACGCAGTGCCACAACCGCTCCTCGATCATCGAGGCGCTGCAGGCGCGAGCTCGAGCGCGAGGACGATGTGATGACGGGCACGGTGTACGTCGACCTCGACCAGTTCAAGCCCGTCAACGACACGCTCGGCCACGCGGCCGGCGATGAGCTGCTCGATCGCTCGTCGCCGAGCGCCTGCAGGCTCGCGAGCCGCGACACCGACCTGATCGGCCGCCTCGGCGGCGATGAGTTCCTCGTCGTGCTGCGCGACGTCCGCGGCGAGGACATGGCGATGCGCGCCGCGCGGCGCATCGCCGACGCGCCTGTGCGGCAGCTTCGAGCTGTCGTGCGGGAGCGCCGAGCTCGCGCGCGAGCATCGGCGTCGCCTGCTCGAGCGGCGAGCAGATCACCGCCGAAGAGCTCGTCAAGCGCGGCCGACGCGGCGATGTACGAGTCCAAGGAGCAGGGCGAGTGCGTGCCGGTGCTCGCCTCGGCCGCCAGTCTGCGCGGGGCCCCGTCTCCGCTCACCTCGCCGTCGAGCCCGCAGCGCGGCTCGCTCCTGACGGTCTCGGCCGCGAGCGTCGCGCCCCGCTCGCAGACTCGGACCGCCTATCGCCCGTAGAGAAGCGAAGAGCGCGGCGAGCTCAAGCCCGCCGCGCTCTGCGCTGAAGCGATGCTTCAGCGATCGGGGCGACCCACCGTGGTCGCCCCTACGCCTGCCGGCTCGGCTAGGCCGGTTCTTCGAATACAGGTTGCCGTGCTTGATCGTGATTTCTTCGACGTCGGCTTCCATCTTGCCGTTCTTGAATTCGACGTTCCCGCTGGTCGAGTTCCTGACCTTTGCTGTCTTCGCCCACGCACTTGGTGCTGAGCGCAACCGTCGAACGATGTTTTTGAGTTCCATTTCGACTTCGAGCTCCGCCTGGAACCCGGCCGGGAATTCTTCCATCGTCTTTTGCTTTCCCTGATTTCGCCTTCCTCGTTCGTGAACAGACACGTATTCAGAGCCGCTTCTGAGACTTTCGCAGGCACGTTCTGCGCGGGCACAGTTACGACGCAGTCGCGCCCCTGTCCCTTTACGACGAAGGACGACCCGCCGAGCGACGACTCCTTCTTCGAATCCTCCCGACCCGTTCGAGTGGAAGGCGATCGGGATCTTGAGCCGACCTTCGACTGTTCTATCATACTTGAGTTTTTCGCCGTTTTCGTTTTCGCCCGAGCCGATCACTTTCGACTTGGTCTTGCAGCCCTTAAGGGTCAACGTCGTCGACAGCGTGCTCGAGCGTTCGGCGGTCACGAAGCCCTTCGTGCTCGGTTCCCCAGCTGCATTCGATCCGTACGGGCCGAACTGCGATCTTCGCCGAGTGCCGCCTTCTTTGCTCTTCATTTCCGCAGGGTCTCTTGCGCATGATCGTGCGCCTGAAGACGTTCACGACGAATTCGCCGATTTGACTTCTTCGGCGCGAATGCCGAGCTCGTAGCGCGGAAACGCGCACACGGCCACGACAAGCCCAAATATCATCCTTACGCTTCTCATTCTCCTGAGGTCCTCACTTTCGCCCCAGGGCTGTTTCAGCTCAGTGGTCATCCGCTTCATCAGCTAATAGCGACCCGCGGACACATGGGCTCCCCTCCTTGGCCCCGAGAGTGCGGCCGAGCATATCACGAACGATGACCGAGAAGGTCGCATCGGGACGCCACCTACGGGCCGTCGTCGGGCGCGGCTGAATCGGCCTGTTTGCTGTGCTCGGCGCCCGCCGATGCGGCGACGCTGGCGTACCCGGCTGGAATCGATAGCGCGGCGATAGGATCATCGTGCCCTCGGCCGCGATGCGCTTAGATCCACCTTAGCGCCGCGATCAAGCTGTGGACAGGAGGGAGAGGCGATGACAGGAGCCAAGAACAGGACGCTGATCGCCGTCGCGGCGGCTGTGCTGGTGATCGGCGTGATCGTCGCGCTGGCGACGTGGCACAGCGGCAACCACAACAGCGGCGCGAGCGCCCGCTCCGGGCATCAGGCACTCGGCGTGATCGGCGGTCGCCGCCGATTACCTGGATGCAGAGCGGCGCACAACTGCGCCAGAAGCTGCGCAGCGGCGCGCAGCCTCGCGGAAATCGCGAACGCGACCAGCGGCAAGTCGAGCGCCGGGCTGATCGACGCGCTCGTCCAGTCGCGGGCGGCGGCAATCAGCAAGAGGAAGAACGGTGCCCGGGTTTCAGCGAGCGAAGCCAAGGCACGCCTCGCCGCGCTGCGCGCGGCGGCTGCCGCGAGGGTCGCGCGTGTCCGGGTCGACGACCCTCGCCGGCGCCAACCTGCTCGCCGCCGCGCACTACCTGTCGCTGGCACCAGCGGAGATCCGCAGGCGCGAGCGCGCCGGCCAGTCGCTCGCGCAGATCGCCGACGGCACGAACGGCAGGTCGGCTACGGGGCTGATCGCCGCGCTCGTGCATGAGCGCGCGACCGCGATCGGCACGCTTGAGAAGGCGGGCCGTCTCACGAGCGCCGAGGCGAGCGCGCGCATCGCGACGCTGCCGCGGCGCGTCACGAGCGCCGTCGAGCACGAGCCGTTGGCGCAGCCCCGCGGTCCGACGGGGTGAGGCACAGCGTCCGCGCAGGCTGCTGCGACGCGCCCGAGAGGATTCGAACCTCTGACCTTCGGTTCCGTAGACCGACGCTCTATCCAGCTGAGCTACGGGCGCAAGGTCTCGTAGTCTAGTCGGGCCGTCTTTCGCGGGACCCGCGAGCGGCAAGGCGCTCAGGCGCGAGGGGCACGAGCGCAGCGATCATTCATAGGTGAACTGATCACCGGGCGGGCTCGCCGGGCTCTTGGCTTTTGCGACCGTGGCGATCACCTGGACCGTGCCGGCGGGATGAGCCGGAGCGGTCACCGTGCAGCTGGTGCTCGAGGTGCAGTTGATGCCGGTGGCCTTCTTCGTGCCGAACTTGAAGGTCGTGGCTGTCGCTCCGAGCGCGAAGCCGGCGCCCGAGATCACCACGGACGTCCCGCCCGCGGCGGACCCGGCGGCGGGGCTGAGGGCGTCGACGGCGGGGGCGTACTTGAACATGGTCTTCTTGCCGGCCGTGCTCGTCCCGAGCGGCGTGGTGACGGTCACCGCGACGCTCCCGCCGGTGGCCGGTGGGGACACGACGGTGATGGACGTCGCCGAGTTGACGGTGAATTCGGAGGTGCTGACGGTGCCGAAGCTGACGGCTGTCGCCCCCTGCAGGCTCGTGCCGGTGATCGTCAGATGCGTTCCGCCCGCCGCGCTCCCGCCCTTCGCGGAGAGCTTTTCGACGGTCGGCGGGAGCAGGTAGCTGTAGTGGTCGGCGGCGCTGAGGGGACTCACCCCGGCGGGCGTGGTGACTGTCACGTCGACTGTCCCAACCGCTCCCGGCGGAGCGACGGCGGTGATCGAGCTCGCCGAGTTGACCGTGAAGCTGCTCGCGCTGCCAGCACCGAAACGGACGGACGTGGCGCCATCGAGATTGCTGCCCGTGAGGTTCACCGAGGTCCCGCCGCCGACCGGCCCGCCGCTGGGGCTCACGCCGGTGAGCAGCGGCAGCGGCTCACCGAGGGTGACGTCGTGGAACCCGCCGGCAGAGATGCCGGCGACCTGCGCCAGGCCTTTGACGGCAACCGGGATGTCGCTCGGTCCGCCTGCGGTCCCGTTGCCCAGCGCTCCGTGTCCGCCTTCGCCCCAGGTCATGACCTCGCCGTCGCTGAGCAGCGCCATGCTGTCTTCGCCGCCCGCCGCGATCGCGCCGACGCCCGCCAGGCCGATCACCGCGGCGGGGACTTCGTCGCGCGTCACAAACATGCCGTTGCCGAGCTCGCCTTCGCGGTCACCGCCCCAGGCCTCGACGGTGCCGTCGCTGAGCAGCGCCATGCTGTGCCGTTGCCCGGCCGCGACCGCGGTGACGCCCGAGACGCCGACAACCGGGACGGGGACATCGCTGAAGTCTTCGCCTTCTTCGTTGTTTTCGGCCTGTTCGGTGACGCCGGGGTTGCCGAGCTGTCCAGCCCCATTGGCCCCCCACGCACTGACGGTGCCGTCGGAGAGCAGCGCGAGCGCGTGCTCCGCGCCCGCGGCGATCGCCGTCACGCCGGTCAGCCCGTGCACCGCGACAGGCACGTCGCTGTTGGCCGTTTTACCGTCGCCGAGCTGGCCTTCTTCGTTGTCGCCCCATGCCATCACGGTGCCGTCGGCGAGGAGCGCGAGGCTGTATCCGCTGCCGGCGGCGATCGCCGTGACGGCGCTCAGGCCGGGCACCGGCACCGGCACGACGCTGTCTTGTTCGTTGCCGTCGCCGAGCTGGCCCGATTCGTTTGAGCCCCACGCGACGACCTTGCCGTTGTCGAGCAGCGCGAGGCTGTGGTTGGAACCGGCCGCGATCGCCTTGACGGAGCTCAGTTCGGAGACGGGCACGGGCGTCGGGCTCGAGGTGGCACCGCCGTCGCCGAGCTGGCCGGACAGGTTCGAACCCCAGGCCATGACGGTTCCGTTGGCGAGCAGTGCAAGGCTGTGGTGCAGGCCGGCGGCGACCGACGTGACGAAGCTCAGGGAGCCGGCGACCACCGGCGCGTCGGCCTGCGTGGTGTTGCCATCGCCGAGCTGACCGCTCGAGTTCTCACCCCAGGCGGCGACTCCGTAGTCGCTGGCGGAGACCGTCAGCGTGGCCGCCTGGCTGATCGCCCCGCCGCCGGCGTTGGTGAACACGGCGCGGTATTGGTCGCCGCTCTCGGCGAGCGTTGCCGAT
The DNA here is from genome assembly GCA_963827105.1 of uncultured Solirubrobacteraceae bacterium. Taxonomy (GTDB): domain Bacteria; phylum Actinomycetota; class Thermoleophilia; order Solirubrobacterales; family Solirubrobacteraceae; genus Palsa-744. Next base: position 571,511 of record CAWHAB010000012.1, read on the forward strand.
TCGACGGCGAGCTGATCGCTGGTGGCGCCTTCGACGGCGCTCCACGCAACCCCGCCGTTCGTCGAGAGTTCCCACTGCACGGTCGGCGCGGGCGTCCCCGACGCGGCCGTTTCCAAGACGACGCTCTGGCCCGCCAGAAGCGTCGTGCTGAGCGGCTGCACGGTGACGGCCGGGGCCTGCCCGACGGTCAGGGCGGCGGCCGCGCTCTTGGCCGAGCCGGCAGGATTGCTGAACACGGCCCGGTAGAGGCTGCCGCTTTCCGCGAGCGTGACAGCCGGGAGCGTCAGCCGCAGCGACGTCGCTTCGGCGATCGGCGTCCAGGTCGTGCCGCCGTCGGTCGAGCGTTCCCATTGCACGGTGGGCGAGGGCACCCCTGTCACGGCCGCTTCGAAGACCCCGTTCTGGCCTTCCTCGACGAAGATACTCGCGGGCTGTTTGCTGATGCCCGGCGGAACCTCGACCGTCAGCTTCGCCGCTTCGCTCGAGACGCTGCCGGCCGAATTTTTGAACGTCGCGCGAAACTCGTGCCCGGTTTCGGCGAGCTGCGTGTTGTTGATCGTGAACGTGTCGCCGGTCGCTCCCGAGATCGCCGTCCAGCTGCCGCCCGAGTTGGCCGAGACTTCCCACTGCACGGTCGGCACGGGAGTCCCCGAGGCGGCCGCTTCGAAACTCGCGCGCATCCCGACGACGACAGCGGTGCTGGCAGGCTGGAGGTTGACTTTGGGAGCTTCGCCTTTGCTCGCCTGTGCGCTCGCAGCGGCGAGCTGCACGGACCCAGCGAGGGCGAGCAGCGTGATCGCGAACATCACACGGAGCCGCCGCGGCACGCCTGCGAGCCTGAGCGAAGCGGTCATCCTTGTCATCCCCCGGCCTCCCACGCTGCGTTGCCTGACCCTCCATTGGGCACGTCGCAGGGTACCACGCGAAATCCGACCGTTGTGGCGGCTGGACAGCGCGGGTGAGCGCCCTGCCCTGCGCGTCGGTGCAGGGCGAGCGGTCGCGCACCGTAGAATCGGCGGGCGCGCGATGCTGCTCTACAACTCCCAGGTCTCTGGCAACTGCTACAAGGTCCGACTGGTGCTCGCACATCTGGGCCTCGACTATGAGCGTCGCGAGCTCGACGTCGTCGACCGCTCCGACCGGCTGCAGATCCTCGGTCAGCTGAACCCCGGTCTGCGCGTTCCCACGCTGGTGCTCGACGACGGCCGCCCGCTCGCGGAGTCAAACGCGATCCTCTGCTACCTCGCCGAGGGCACGCCGTACATGCCCGAGGATCGATTCGCGCGGGCGCAGGTGCTGCAGTGGATGTTCTTCGAGCAGTACAGCCACGAGCCGTACATAGCGGTCGCGCGCTTCTGGCTGCTGGTCTCGCCGACCGACCCCGAGCCGGGGCAGCTCGCCGAGAGGCAGCGCGGCGGATATGCCGCGCTCGACTCGCTGGAGCGCTGGCTGCAGAGCCGCGAGTTCCTCGTCGCGGAGCACTACACGATCGCCGATATCGCGCTGTACGCCTACACGCACGTCGCGCATGAGGGCGGCTTCGACCTCGCGGCCTACCCCGCGACGCGCGCGTGGCTGACACGTGTCGCCGGGCAACCCGGGCACGTGCCGATCACAGCCTGAGTCGCTCAGCCGGCGAGCGGCGCGACACGCACCGCCAACGGCACACCGCAGCGCACCAGCAGCCCGAAGCGGCCCCGCGGCACGGCGGCGGCCTCGGCGCGCATCAGCGCGATCAGCGCACGCTTGAATTCGACCCGCGGATAGCGGCGCAGGATCTCCTCGACGTTGGCCGGAGCGACGTCCCAGATCCGCAGGCCGGCACCGTCGACCATCGCGCCCCACTGCAGATAGCAGCCGAGCACGCCGTCGCGCTCGACATCGACTCCGGGCGTCGTGTGCACGCAGATCGCATCGGCGAGAGCCATCGCGCGCTGCTCGGCGACGCCCGCGGCGCTCGCGCAGGCGAGCGTGCGATCGGCGCTCGCGAGCGTGAAGTCGCGCCCGGCGGTGGGCTGCGCGATGCCGTGATCGTGGAGCAGGGAGCCGCAGCAGAACAGCTCGCTGTCCAGCTCGCGGCGGTCGACGGCTGCGAGCGCCCTGCCGAACAGCCAAGTCCGATAGGAGTGACCGACGAGCGCCTCAGGCAGCTCCGCACACGCACGCTCGGCCTCGTGCGCGAAGGCCGAGTCGGGGACTTCGAAGGTGTCGAGGTCGACACGCTCGGCTCCCGCCGGCAGCCGTCCGAGCGCGAGCTTGACCCGCCCGAGTGCGTTCTCCCACTGGCCGAGCGCGACCGCCGCGATCAGCCGCCGCCGCTCGCCGGAGGTCAGGTTCCCGCCGCTGCGGCGCGCCCAGGCAAGGCCGCCGAGGCGATCCGGGTCGGGATTGCGGTCGTTGCTCCGATTGAGGGCCGCTGGGCCGGCGATCGACCGATCATACGGCGGCGTGAGCAACAGCCGACCGAGGTCGAGCCCCGCACGAGCAGGGTACCGAATGCCTACTTGCCGTCTTCGCTCTTGCGTTCTTCGCTTCTCGCATGGGCTTCTTCGCTCTTGCCGTGCGCTTCTTCGCTCTTGCCGTGCGCTTCTTCGCTCTTGCCGTGCGCTTCTTCGCCCTTGCCGTGCGCTTCTTCGCTCTTCGCGGCGGCTTCTTCGCTCTTGCCTTTCGCTTCTTCGCCCTTCGCGGGAACTTCTTCGCTCTTGCCGGGCGCTTCCCCGCTCTTCCCCTTCGGCGCTTCGCTCTTGCCGGGCGCTTCTTCGGCTTTGCCGGTGCTCGGCGACTCGCCCTTGCCCGGGCCTGCTTCGGCGTTGGTCCCGACGGTGTCATTCGCGCCAACGCCAACGCCGGCGCCAGCGCCAGCGCCAGCGCTCGCGCCGGAGCCGGGCCCGGCCGATTCGGCCGCGCCGGTGCCGGCGCCGGTCGCAGCGACGCCGTGCGCGAGCGGGGCAGCGGCGGGCCGGTGTGGACGTGCGCTGTGTCGCGGCAGCGAGCGGATCGGCGCAGGCGTGGGAGCGGGAGCTGTCAGCGACGTCGAGTATGCCGCCGGCGCGCCCCGCGCTGCCGTCGCCGTCGAGTGGTGCCTGCTTCGGCGTGCGTGTTTGACGGCGTGCAGCCCGAGCGTCGACGTCATGACCGCCGCTCCGCCGACGAGCGCCGCAACCGCCACGACCTTGGCCGCCGATGCGACGGTGGTTGCGCTGCTCCCGAGCCACGAGATCACGCGCTCGGGCAGGCCTGCCAGCGACGACCACAGCGCCAGCGGACCGCGCCCTGCGTAGTGGCCGCAGAAGGCCCGAACGACGGCCGGGTCGAGTCTCGTCCCGGACTCCTCCCTGAGAATGTCGATCGCCCGCTTGTGCGCGCTCGCCGGCCGATACGGTCGGCGCGAGGTGATCGCGTCGAAGGTGTCCGCGACCGCGACGATTCGCGCGCCGATCTGTATCCGGTCCCCCGCCAAGCCGTCCGGATAGCCACTGCCGTCGAGCCGCTCGTGGTGGTGACGGACGATCGCCGTCAGCGCCGGGTCGCGGAGGATCGCGGCCATTCGCGCTCCGTCGCCCGGATGCAGCTTGATCACGCCGTACTCCGCGTCGGTCAACGCCCCGGGCTTATGGAGGATCTCCCTGGGCGTGTTGACCTTCCCGACGTCGTGGATCGCGGCCGCCGTGCGGATGCGCGCGACCTCGGCGCTCGGGAGGCCCATGCGTTTCGCGATCATCCATGAATGCCGCGCGACCCGGCGAGAATGGCCGTGCAGGTAGGGGTCGCAGGTCTCCATGTCCGAGACGAGCTGCTCGAGCAGTTTCGCCTGCTCCGTGCGGCTCAACCCATCAAGCGCCCTGCCCTGCGCCTCGCTGAGCGGGCCGACCATGTCGAGCGCGGATGCGAGCCGCCGCTGTGTCCGCCGGCGATGCAGATAGCCCCAGATCATCAGCTCGCTGAACAGGAGATCTTCAGAGCCGGGGCGCTGCTCCCAGACCTTGCGGCCGATGAACGACGCAGCCAGCGACAACGCCATGCCGAGGATCACGCCGACCACCGCCGAGGACACGCTCCCCGACTCGCGCAGCCACCAGACGCCCGCGATCGGACAGCCTGCGACCAGCAGCGTCGCGATCGCCACAGGCGCGAGGTGGCGCGCCGACGGTGTGAGATCCGGCGCTCGGCCGGTGAAGCGAACAGCGGGCTCCGGCATGCTCGGCCGCTCGAGGCTCGCGTCGGCTGCGGCGGGCGCCACGCGTGGCAGCGGACGCGCGCGTCCGCGGGCTGCGGCGCTCAAGCGTTCGCGCGAGCGAGCTGTCTGCGATTTGGGGAACCCTAGCTGCGACACGGACCGCACCCGATCTGTTTGACGTCGGCAACCGGGCGGTCTCATCGAGATCCCTGGCTTTCGCGTCCCCGCCTCGCGACGGGTTTGCCCTGGGCGACAGTTGGCTTGCCCTCTGTGTCGCCCGAGCTGCGCCGCAGCTTGAAGATCCGAGGCCGAATTGGACCGACGCGCCTGCGCTCGAGCACGGTCGGCCATGCCCGCGAGGAACACGGAAAGCGCAGGACCGCCGGCGTATAGGCCGGCATCCGCACGATTGCGCCAGAATCCAGGCGCGGCGGTGGAGGTCGAACAAGAAAAAGCCGGATGTGTCGATTCCGGCCGCGCTCGTTCGACGTGCGGGTAGAAACCACCCCATCCACCACAAGGAGGCACCAATGCGATTCATGGTTCTGGTCCCCGCAAGCCCCGAGTCCGAGGCGGGCGAGATGCCGAGCACGGACGACCTCGGAGCGATGACAAAGTACAACGAAGAGCTCGTCAAGTCCGGCGTGATGCTCGCCGGTGATGGACTGCAGCCGACTTCCCAGGCCGCAAAGGTCCGCTTCGACGGCAGCGGGCGCACCGTCATCGACGGTCCCTTCACCGAGGCCAAGGAGCTCGTCGCGGGCTACTGGATCTGGCAGTGCGCCTCGCGCGATGAGGCGATCGAGTGGCTCAAGCGGGCGCCGTTCGGCGGAGGCGTCGAGATCGAGCTGCGCCCGATCTTCGAGACCGCGGACTTCGGCGACGAGCTGACGCCGGACCTGCGCGAGGCCAACGAGCGGCTGCGCCAGCAGGCCGCCCGGAACTAGGCACGTGACGTCGTCGGCCACCCATCGCGCGATCGACGCCGTCTGGCGGATCGAGTCGGCCCGGTTGATCGCCGGGCTGACTCGCATCGTGCGTGACGTCGCGGTAGCGGAGGATCTGGCCCAGGACGCGCTCGTCGCCGCGCTCGAGCAGTGGCCTGGAGCGGGCATCCCCGACAACCCGGGGGCGTGGCTGATGGCCACCGCCAAGCGCCGGGGCATCGATGCGCTGCGTCGTCGTGTGACGCTCGAGCGCAAGCGGGAGCTGATCGGGCTCGAGCTGGAAACCCTCCAGCGGCTCGATCGGTCCGATCTCGCCGCTCAGGTCGAAGACGTCCGGGACGACGTGCTGCGCCTGATCTTCATGACGTGCCATCCGGTGTTGTCGCGCGAGGCGCGCGTCGCGCTGACGCTGCGCCTGCTCGGCGGATTGTCGACGCCCGAGATCGCGCGGGCGTTTCTCGTCTCCGAGGGAACCGTAGCGCAGCGCATCGTTCGCGCCAAGCGCACACTCGCCGCGGCGCGGGTGCCCTTCGAGATGCCCGGCCGCGACGAGCTGGGCGAGCGCCTGTCGGCTGTGCTCGAGGTGATCTATCTGGTGTTCAACGAGGGCTATGCCGCGACCGCCGGCGAGCACTGGATCCGCCCGGCCCTGTGCGAAGACGCGCTACGCCTTGGACGGATCCTCGCGGCGCTGATGGCGCGCGAGCCCGAGGCGCACGGCCTGCTGGCGCTGATGGAGCTACAGGCCTCGCGCCTGCGCGCACGCGCCGGGCCGCACGGGGAGGCGGTGCTCCTCGCCGATCAGGACCGCACGCGCTGGGACCACCTGCTCGTGCAGCGCGGTCTCGCCGCGCTGCGGCGGGCCGAGGAGCTCAGCGGCGCGCTCGGGCCGTACACGCTGCAGGCCGCGATCGCCGCCTGCCACGCGCGCGCCCGCAGCGTCGAGCAGACAGACTGGCCGCGAATCGTCGCGCTGTACGACGGCCTCGCCGCGCTCACGGGCTCCCCGGTCGTCGAGATCAACCGCGCTGTCGCGGTGACGATGGCGTTCGGTCCCGAGGCCGGCCTCGAGCTGATCGATGCGCTCGCCGACGAGCCTGCCCTGCGCGGCTACCACCTGCTGCCAAGCGTGCGCGGCGACATCCTCGTGCGCCTCGGGCGGCCGGCTGAGGCGCACGCGGAGTTCGAGCGCGCCGCTGAGCTGTGCGACAACGAGCGCGAGCGCGAGCTGCTGCTCACGCGCGGGCTCGCCTGTCGGGCATAGAGACCGCGTGTCCACGAGCGCGGTTGAAGCTCGCGAAATTGACGCTCCTGTAGCGTGACGCCTCCAACGAGAGGACTGAGAAGGGCCTAGATGATCACGCACTTCTGGCCCGGTGCCGGCGTCGAGCAGTACAACGCCACCGTCGCCGTGGTGCATCCCCCGGGCGCCCTGCCCGAGGGGCAGACCTACCACGTGGCGGGCGAGACGGACGACGGGATCCTGATCACCGCGGTCTGGGAGTCGAAGGAGCAGCGACCGCTTCGTCCAGGACGTCCTGATGGCCAGCATGCCGATCGCCAGCGGGTTCGAAGGCCGTCCGGAGGAGCGCGCCGCGGAGGTCGTCAGCCCTCAAAGCGCCTAGACACTCCGTGCTGCCGGCCGGCCCCCACCGGTGGGGGCGGCGGCACGGAGAGGGAGGGATTCGAACCCTCGAACGAAGTTGCCCCCGTTACGCGATTTCCAGTCGCGCCCGTTCAACCGCTCCGGCACCTCTCCTGGCGCTTGCTCGCCGATCTGCGATCGACGGCGGCGCGCACAAGGCTACGACACTCCCCGCACGGCCGTTGCTAGGCTTCGCGCATGGTGCTCGCCTTCAGCGAAGCGACTCTCAAGACGGCCGGCCTGATCGCCACGTTCGGGGGGATCGGCGTGGTCGTCAACCTGCTGATCGTCTACGCGCTGATCCAGGTTCGCGGCGAGCACCGCCAGAACAAGGAGTACCTCGCCTCACGCCGGCCGCCGTCCTGAGCGACAGTCGGCGATCGCGCCGGTCCTTGCGCCGCCGCGCGCTCGCGCAATCCTCACAGGCGCGCGGCGAGCACCGCGCAGGCGGTGATCACGACCGCGATCGAGAGCGCCGCGAGCGCGTCGTCGAACGGCCGCAGCAGGCCCTCCACGGTCAGCTCTTCGCTGCTGCCATCGACGCGTATGCGCGTGCCGCTGACCGCCCGCGTGCGGCGGCGCAGCTCGCGCGCGCGTGAGCTCAAGCGCCGTTGCCCGACGCTCATCAGCGCGCACGCCGCCGCGATCAGCAGCCCCGGCAGGGCGATCTCCTGTGCATTGACGAAATAGCCCGTGAACGCCGGGAACGCGCCCCAGCCGATCGCGAACCAGGCGTCGCTGTGAAATCGCCCGCCCGCCCACTCGAGGTTGTACGCAGGCAGGAACAGGCCGCCCGCGATCACCAGCGGCGCAAGCCACGGCGAGACGACGAGCACGCCCGCGACGCCGATCGCGAGCGCGCCGAGCAGGCTGACGGTCGCAAGGGCAAGCAGCGCGCGGTCGCTGATCCCCGTGCGCAGCGGCCGGTCGTGCAGCTCGTCGAGCGCGTGCGCGGCCAGGCCGACGGCCAGCGCAAAGGCGGCCAGGCCCCACAGCACGCGATTGACGTACACGGTCGGCGCGAGCGCCGCCCCGAGCACGAAGTAGCTGAGATGCCAGGCCGTGTACGGAGGGTGCAGGAGCGTGACGACATCGCCGAAGCGGCCGCGGCCGAGCGCATAGAAAGCCGGCCGCTCGCTCGTCACCGACATCGCGTGGCTCAGGCTCCGCCGGGATCGCCCGGCGCCCGCTGCGCACCGCTGCCCGCGGCGCGCTTGCGGGCGGACATCACGACGCCCGCGCCGAAGCTCATGCGGCGGACCTCAACGCACTCGAGGCCGGCCGCCTGCCAGTAGCCGACGATCCGCTCGAGCGGGTGGCGCGCGTAGAAGCCGCGGATGCTCGGCCCGAGGAAGCTGCCGACCTCCTGCCACTCGCGCGAGTCGAGCCTGCCGAGCAGCGGCAGCCCGACCGCCGTGTATGCGCGCCAGGCGCCGCGCAGCGGCGTGATCGGCGGCACGCCGAACTCGAGCGAGGCGATGCGGGCGCCCGGGCGCAGCACGCGCGCGAGCTCGCGCACCGTCGCAGCCGGATCCTCGACATAGCGCAACAGGTAGGTGAAGGTGAGGCCGTCAAAGCTCGCATCGGCGAACGGCAGCGCCTCGGCCTGGCCTTCGATCAGCTCGACCCGCGCGCCGACGGCGCCGGCAAACCGCGCCCGTGCGGCCGCGAGCATCTCGGCGCTCTGATCGATCCCGACAACCGTGCAGTCGCAGCGTGCGAGCAGCTCCGCGGCGACCATCCCCGTGCCGGTCGCGACATCGAGCAGGCGATCGCCGGGCCGCGGCGCGAGCGCGCCGACGAGCGCCCGCCGCCAGCGCGGGTCCTGCCAGAAGCTGAGCGCGGCCGAGAGGAAGTCATACCTGCGCGGCAGGCCGCGAAACAGCTCGAGTGCCTCGCGCTTGAGCGGTGACTCGAAGTCGCTGCCGTCTAGGTCGCTTGGTGCGGATGAGCTCATGGATCGCCCGATCTGACAGGCTAACGCCAGGCGCCCGAACCGGTACCGGTACTCACAACCGACAGCGAGGAGCTCATGGCAGAGCCAATCCACACGTCCGAGCAGTCCCGCGTGATCCTCATCACCGGCGCCTCGAGCGGCATCGGCGAGGCCGCCGCGCACCGCCTGATCCGCGAGCCCGGCGCTTCGCTCGTGCTCGTCGCGCGCCGCGAGCAACGCCTGCGCGAGCTCGCGACCTCGCTCGGGGAGCGCCGCGTCAGCTTCCTCGCCGTCGACCTGCTCGACGACGACGCGCCGGCGCGCATCCTCGACCATGTGCTCGAGCGCCACACGCGACTGGACCTGCTGGTCAACAACGCCGGCGCCGCCTGGCGTGCGCAGTTCGCCGATGGCGGCTACGAGAACATCCGGCGCACGATGGCGATCAACTTCGACGCCCAGGTGAGGCTGACCGAGGCGCTGCTGCCGCTGCTGCGCGCGAGCGCGCCGAGCGCGATCGTCAACATCGCCTCGACCGCCGGCCGGGTCGCACGCGCCGGCACGGGCGCCTACAGCGCGTCGAAGTTCGCGCTCGCCGGCTGGTCGGACTCGCTGTGGGCCGAGGAGCATGCGCACGGCGTGCACGTCGGGCTGGTCCTCCCCGGCTTCATCTCCACCGAGGGCTTTCCGCAGTCCGAGCTGACCGCCAAGCCGTGGACGCGCTGGATCGTCTCGACCCCAGAGAAAGCAGCCGAGGCGATCTACGAGGCGGGCATCGGCCGCCGGCCCGAGCGCTACGTGCCGCGCCCATACGCGCTCGCCGCCGCTCTGCGGATCCTCGCACCGCGACTCATGCGCCGCTCGCTCGTCGGCAGCGCCGCCGCCGTGATGACGACGACGACCGGCGCCGACATGGCCGAGAGCACGAACGGCGCACGCGCCGGTCGCTGAGCCCGCCGCGCCGCTACTGCTCGAGCTGGCCCGCGTACAGCGCGAACACCGCGCCCTGCGGGTCGCCGACAACCGCGATCTTCGCGATCCCGATGTCGATCGGCCCGGCGTGTGTCACACCGCCCAGCTCGGCTACCGTGGCGAGCGCCGCGTCGATGTCCTCGGCCGCGAAGTACACGAGCCAGGAGGGCGGCATCCCCGGCGGGTCCAACGCGCGCATGCCGCCGTTGTTCGCCTCGCCGTTCTTGATCGCGAGGTAGGCGGCCTCCATGCCCTCCGCCTGTGCGATCTGCCAGCCGAAGAGGTCGCTGTAGAACGCGCTCGAACCGTCGAGGTCAGGAGACTGAAGCTCGTTCCAGACGAGCGCGCCGGGCGCGTTGACGAGGCCCGCGCCGCGGTGCTCGCGCGGCTCCCAGAGCATGAAGTAGGCGCCCTGCGGATCCTGGATCACGGCCATCCGGCCGGCCTGCATGACGTCGAACGCGGGTGCGTGGACCGTCGCACCGAGCTCGCCCGCGCGCTCGGCGACCTCGTCTGCGCTGTCCACCCACACGTATGAGTTCCACAGCGGCGGCACGCCGGCATCGCGCTGCTGCTGCGGTTGCGTCGCGATCGCCGCGACCTGCCTGCCGGCGATGTTCTGCATCGAGTAGAAGGAGCCTTCGCCGACCGGCCGATCGTCCGCCTCCCAGCCGAACAGAGCGCTGTAGAAGGCCTTCGCAGCGGGCTGGTCAGACGTCGAGAGTTCCGCCCAGCAGAACGTTCCGGGGGTGTATCCGTCGCGCTCGCCCATTGCCCGCGAGCGTAGCCGATCGCTCCTTTCAGCGCGTGCTCGCCGCTAGATTGCCTCGATGGTCCAGGAGATCGAGATCCGCGAGCAGACGATCCGGCTCGGACAGCTGCTGAAGCTGGCGGGCGTCGTCGACAGCGGCAGCGAGGCAAAGGCCCTGCTCGGCGCCGTGCCCGCGCTCGTCAACGGCGAGCCCGAGACCCGCCGCGGACGACAGCTGCATCCCGGCGACAGCGTGCGCATCGGCGAGCACGAGCTGCTTGTCGCCGCCGGCGGCGAGCCCGCGGCCTGAGCGCGCAACTGTCGGGCGCGAAGCGCGACCGCGGCACCTAGCTCAGGCGCGCGAGGATCACCGGCGCGCTTGTCGGCTTGCGGCTGCCGCCGAGCGGCTCGGCCGTCACCATCACAGCCTGCGCGTCGCGCAGATCGCCGGGCACGTCGACCGACGCGCTCCCCGAGCTTGAGACCGTGAACAGCGCATCGGTCGGGTCGGCCGCGCCGGAGCGTTCGACCCACACCTCGTACACGCGGTCGGCGGGAAGCTGCGGCATGCCGGCGATGTCGAGCTCCGCGTGCTGGTCGCTCAGCCGCAGCTTCGCGCGCGCGCTCGCCGGGGTCACCTGCGCGCTGATCACGCGCGTGCTCGCGCTGCTGCCACCGCCGGGAGCGAGCGCGATCACCGCCAGCAGTGCCACGACCGCCGCCCCCGCAAGCGCCAGCGCGGGACGCCAACCGAGCGCTCGCCGCGGCGAGCGGCCCTGCGTCCGCTCGGCCGCGGCCGTCGCGCCGAGGCTCGCCTCCTGGTGGACCGTCGCCATCAGGCGCCGCTTCAACTCGGGCGGTGCACTCACCTGCGGCGCGGCCGCCGGCAGATTCGCCGCGACCACCCGCAGCGCCGCGACCTCCTCGCGGCAGACCGCGCAGGAGTCCATGTGGCGGACGAAATCCTCGTGCTCCTCGTCGGTGAGCGCGCCGAGCACGTACGGCGCGGCGTTGCCGCCACAACCGTCGAAGTCGATGTCGGGCTCGTCGATGCTCATTGCACCACCTCCGCAGGATCACCGAGCGTCATGCGCATCTTGGCCAAGCCGAGCCGCATGCGCCCCTTGATTGTTCCGACCGGCGCGCCGAGCATCGACGCGATCTGCACATGGGTCAGGCCCCCGAAGTAGGCAAGCTCGATCACGCGGCTCTGCTCGTCGGGAAGCTGCTCCAGTGCGCCGCGGATTTCGCGCGCGTCTTCGCGGCGCGCGAACTCGACGTCGGTGCGCTCCGGCGCAACCAGCCGCTCGGCGATGCCCGCTTCGTCGATCAGGCCGCGATCGCGCACGGTGCGGCGGCGCAGCGCGTCGATCGCGCGGTTGTGGACGATCCCGAGCACCCACGTGCGTACGCTGCCGCGGTTGCGGTCATAGCGCGCGCCGCTGCGCCAGAGCGACAGGAACGCCTCCTGGACGACGTCCTCGGCGAGCGCGCGCTGGCCGCACATGCGATACGCGAGCGAGAACGCCGCGTCGCCGTGGCGGTCGTAGATGACCTCGAACGCCTCGGCTTTGCCGCCGTAGACGAGCTGCATCAGCTCCTCGTCGGCGAGGCGCTGCAGACGGGCGCCCGATGCGTCGCCGGCTCCCCGCAGCGGATTGAACATGCCTCTCATTGTTACGCGCCGCCTGCGCCCGCCCGGTCGACCGCGGCGCGGCGCGTATCGCGGCGATCGACCACGCGGGCGATCAAGATGCTCAGCTCGAACAGCAGATACAGCGGAATCGTCTCGAGCAGGAGCGTGAACGCATCGCCGGGGAGAAACGCCGCGACCGCGCCGCACGCGACGATCGCGTAGCGGCGGTTGTGGCGCAGCTGCTCGGTCGTGACCACGCCTGCGCGCGTGGCCGCGAGAATCGCGACCGGGATCTGGAAGACGAGCCCCATCGCGAGCAGGATCACCGCGGCAAAGTGGTAGTACTGGCTCGCCTGCACGAGCACGTTGAACTGGCCGCTGTTGAAGTTCTGGAAGAAGCGCACGGCCGCCGGCAGCGCGACGAAGTAGCCGAACAGCACGCCGATCACGAACAGGAACGGGATCGCCAGCATCAGCGGCGTCGCGATCCGCCGCTGATCGGGGCTGAGGGCCGGCAGCAGGAAGCCGTAGAGCTCATACAGCAGCAGCGGCAGCGAGAGGATCAACGCGAAGATCAGCGCCACGCCGAGGGTCGTGCTGAACGGCTCGCCGATCCCCAGCGTGACCGGCTTGTCGCCCTGCGGAGCCGCCGACAGGCTCCTGATCTCGCTGCTCAGATGCGGTGCCACGGGGGCGATCGCCGCCTTCGTCGCCGCCGCGACGCCGCTTCCGGGGCGATCGAGCGCCGCGACGACCGTCCGCAGCTGGATCGCCACCGTGCGCGCGCTCTGCTGCACGGTGTAGGTCGCGCCGAGCGGGCCGTTGCCTTTCTCCACCTGCTTCTGCGTCTCGTGCGCGAGCGGCGCGTTGATGATCGCCAGCAGCTGATGGTTCTCGACCATGCAGATCGCGAACATCACCGCCAGCGCCGCCAGCGAGATGATCAGGCGCCCGCGCAGCTCCTCGAGATGATCGACCAGGCTGAGCTTGTCTTCGTGTCCGATGCGGCCTACCGCGACAGCCATGGTCTCTCCTTTCCTCGAGCGCTACGGTCGGTTGGTGCTGCGGGGGACGCCTGTTCTCAAGCGGGGAGCTCCTCCAGCGCCGGCTGGGGAGCCGCCTGCGCATCCGCGACGACCGCGACGGGCGCTGCAGCAACCGGTGCTGCGGCGACGGGCGCGGCTGGACCGTGCTGCTGGTGGGCGACGAGCGAGGCGTGGTGCTCCACGCCGCCGAGCGCATCCTTGAAACCGCGCATGCCGCTGCCGAGTGATTTGCCCATCTCCGGGAGCCGCTTAGCTCCGAACACGAGCAGCAGGAGAATCAGCAGAAAGGCGATGTGCAGTGGATTGTCGAGTCCCATGTCGTGGGTGTCCTCCTGAAGTCGATTTGGATGTCCTGGTCGCGGACAAGCACCTACTCGCTCTACGCGGAGGGGCGGCCGGCGGATCACCGGCCGCCCCTCCGCCCGCCTATTTCCTGATCAGCGGGCCGGCCTTGGCAAGCACCTGCGCTTCGGTCAGAGGCACGTCGAAGCCCCCGCTCGGGGTCGGGCTCTTGCCGACCAGCAGGTCGATCGAGGCCGCGTGCCGCGCCTCGATCTGCACGATGCTGCCGGCGGACGTCAGCACCGCCTTGCTCGTGATCGCCGGGGCAGCGCCGTTGTAGGCGCCGACGCCGGTGTTCTCGAGTGCCGATGCGAGCGCCAGGAACGTGCTCTGGCTGCTGACCGGGAACACGAACGCCGGCTTCGCGACAGGCGTGCCCCCCAGCTGCTTGATCGCGACCGTCAGCGCCTTCACGTGGTCCTGCTCCTGTTCGCCGAACACCCTCGCGTAGCGCTTCGCCTCGCCGGTAAGGGTGATTTCCTTACCCTTGACGTTGTAGAACGCCGACTCGAGGTACTCGAGCGTGAGCGCGAAGTTGAGGATTTCAGCATCCTTGCCGCCACCCGCCGCGAGCGCCTGCGAAACGAACGGCGTGACCGCCGAGGCCCCGTAGACCGCCCCCGCGGCAAGTGCTCCCCGCAGCATGAAGCTCGACCGGGTCAGGCCGTGCACCTCGACGCCCGCCAGGCCGGGGTCGCCCGTTCGGATCCCTGTCGCGTCTGTGAATGTGTTCTGTGACATCGCTTTCAAGCTCCTTTTCGTCGCCTGCGTTCAGGACACGAACGGCTTGATCGCCGCCAGCACCATTGACATGTCGGCCGGCTTGGCAAACGGGCCATCCGGTGTAACCGACTTTTTGACCAGCGTGCCGATCGTCGCCGCGTGGCGACCCTCGACGGTGTGAATCGCAAGCGCAGCGGCGAGCACTTCCTTGCTCTGGATGTTCGCCGCCTGGCCGAGATACGCAGCCGCGCCGAGGTTCTCGACGTTGTAGGCCAGCAGGGCCACCTGGTCTGCGTTTTCGATCGGGAACGTGCCGTTCGGGTTCGGCGCCGGCGTGCCGCCGAGCTTTTCCGCGGTCCCTTTGAGCGCTTCCACGTGCGTCTGCTCCTGGCGGCCGAATTCCTTGATCAGCGAGCCGACCTTGCCGGTGAACAGACCCGACGCGATCACCTTTTCGTAGAACGTCGTCTCGAGGTACTCGAGCGTCAGCGCGTAGTTGACGATCGCCAGGTCGCCCGGGCTGCCCGACGACGCCGTCGTCGCGGTCGTCGCGGTCGTGCTGGCCCTGCTGCTGCCGCCGCAGGCGGCGAGGACGAATGCGCTGAAGCTGGCCGCGCCGGTCGCGCCGGCCATCTTCAGGAAGCGCTTGCGGTCATAGTCGTCGCGCACGAGGCGCTCGACGAGCCCAACGGGCCGCGGCCCGTCCTGCTCGGCGACGGGCCCCGCGACCTGTTCCTCCATGAGTGGACCTGACATCTGTTACCTCCGCTCTGTCACTTTCGGGCGCGCGCCATTGGAGCGCTGCCCCTTGGATGCCCGGGTGGCTGCACCGCGGGCTCTGTTGCTGGTGTGCGTGAGCGAGGTGAATCCGGATCACTGCCGCGCGGCACTCAGAAAGCGCACGACGTCCTCGCCGTCAGCGCGGAGCGCCGCCCGATCGGCGGCCGCGAGCGACGCGAACGGCTGCAACTCGACCTCGGCGCCGGCCAGCTTCCAGGTCGCGAGCGCCCGGCCGCGAACGAGCGCGAACGGGCGGAACAGGCCGTTGACGGTGACGATCGCCTGGTTGCCGGCGAGAATCGCCTCGCGCGAGCGCCAGCCGAGCAGCAGCGGGTCGAAGGCACCGAGCAGGCGCGGCGGCGGCGGCGGCGCGGGCTGCGTGCGGCGGGCGAGGTCGAGCAGTCCGTCCGCACGCTGATCGAGCTCGGAGGCGATCGCGCCGAGCCCCGCACGAATGTCACGCAGCGGCAGACCCGCCCACTTCGCCAGGTCGCGCTCGTCGGCCGGGCCATGGCCGGCGAGGTATCTCCGCGCGAGCTCCGCCAGCGCAGGGTCGCGATCGACCGGCGCGGGCTCGCCGAGCCAGTCGCGGACGAGCACGTAGGCGTGCTGCCCGTCGCGCATCGGCCCGCGCACGATCAGGCCGCGCAGGCTCGCCAGCAGCAGCAGGTGCGCGAGCGCCTGCCCCGCGGTCGGCACGTTCGCCGCCGCCAGGCGCTCGCGCAGCTGCGCGCGGTGCAGCGGGCCGTGCTGCGCGAGCGCGCTCTCGATGCACGCGACCCCGCGCTCGGCCGCCGCCGGGCTGACGCCCTCCTGCGCCAGGCGCGCGGCGTTGGCAGTGCGCAGCGGCGGCGTCGTCAGGGCGTGCAGCCAGCCGTAGTCCTCGCTCGCGATCAGATGCAGCGTGCCGCGGTTGCACCAGGTGATCAGCAGCGAGCGATCCTCGCTGAGGGCGCGATCGACATCAGCGGCGCCGAGGCCGCTGCTGCGCGCCCTGATCGCCAGGCGTGCCCCGCGCGGGTCCTGGCCCTGGATTGCCAACAGCCGCCGTGCGACATCGACCGGGTCGCGTGCGCGCTCGCCGCTGAGCAGCTGCGCGCTCAGCCGTGCCGCGACCAGTGGCTCTACGCGCGCGGCTCGCGCCACATCTTCCACATCGGCGGGCCGCGCAGCAGCCTGATCTCCTCTGTCACGCGGAACCCGTGGCGCGCGTAGAAGTCGATGTTGCGCTCCTTGGAGGACTCCAGAAACGCCCCGATCCCGTCGCGGTCGCACTGCTCGAGCACGCCGCCGAGCACCGCCGAGCCGAGGCCGCGACCCTGAGCCGCGGGCTCGGTGCCGAGCACCGCGAGATAGAAGTGCGGCGGCTTGCGCGGGTGGCCGCGCTCGAGTTTTTCCCAGCCGAGCGCGACCAGCGGCATGCGCGCGAACAGACGCGGGCGCAGGAAGCAGGGGACGAGCATCGCCGTTTCCCGCAGCGACATGTGCCAGCGCCCCGGCGGCGCCCACAGCGCTGCGCAGTTCAGATCGTCGCTCGTCCAGATCTCATCGCCGGCCATCAGCTGACGCAGGCGCGCGGCCTGGAAGCGCTCGAGCGCCTCGAGGCGCAGCGCGTCCGGGCGCCATGCCCAGCTCGCGACCGGATCATCAAGGAACGCGCGAGCGAGCATCCGCGCGAGCTGCGGCACGTCGGCCGCGGTGGCCCGGCGCGCTGGCGGCGTCTCGCTCATCGACGCAGACATTACCCGCGCGGCCCGAGCCCGCTCACGCGCACGCGGCGCTCACAGCGCGAACGCATCGGCCAGCAGCTCATAGGAGTGCATGCGCGCATCGTGTGAAAACGTGATCCCGACGACGATCGCCTCCTCGGCGCCGTACGCGGCGACGACATCCTCGAGCTCGGCCCGAACCGTCGCGGGAGAGCCGAGGATCGCGCGGCGCTCAGAGCGCGGCCGGCTCGGGTCGCGCTCGTCGGCCTGCAGGAACCGCAGCGCCTCCTCCGGCGGCGGCACCGCGATCAGCTCGCCGCGGCGCAGCAGCGTGAACGTCATCCGCCCGCTCGCCGACAACCGCTCCGCCTCCTCGTCGCTGTCTGCGCAGATCACCCACGCGGCGACCGCGGTGCGCGGGCGCGCGTGCTCGTGCTCGCGTTCGGCGAAGCGCTCGCGGTAGAGCGCCGCGATCTCCGCTCCGCGCGGGTTGATGAAGTCGGCGAACGCGTACGGCAGGCCGAGATCGGCGGCCCACAGCGCGCTCTGCTGGGAGGAGCCGAGCAGCCACGGCTCGGGACGCTCGGGGTATCCGGGGAGCATCTTCGCCAGGCGCGCAAACGGGTAGTCGGCCGGCAGTCGGTCCTCGAGATAGCCGAGCAGCTCGACGAGCTGCTCGGGGAAATCATCGGGGGCCGCGTGACGGCGGTCGCGCTGCAGCGCGAACGTCGTCAGCTGGTCCGTCCCCGCCGCACGGCCGAGGCCGAGGTCGATTCGTCCCGGGAACAGGCCGGCGAGCAGGCTGAAGGTCTCCGCGACCTTGAACGCGCTGTAGTGCGGCAGCATCACGCCGCCGCTGCCGACGCGGATCCGCGACGTCGCCGCCGCGATCGGGCCGATCAGCGCCTCGGGGCTCGGGCCCGCGAGCATCGGCCCGCCGTGATGCTCGGCGACCCAGTAGCGGTGATAGCCGCGGCGGTCGGCCAGCTGCGCGAGCTCGAGCGTGTTGCGCAGCGCCTGCGCCCCTGAGGACCCCTGTGAGATCGGCGACTGATCGAGCACCGACAGGCGGAGCCGCTGCGGCCGCCCCGGCGCGGCCGGCGCGTCCCGCGGAGCCGCGCGAGCCTCGTTCTCGGGAGCACCGGACATCGGGCAATCCTAGGCCAGCCGCGAGCGTCGCCCGGACCGCGGCGACGACCGGGATCGCCGCCGGCCGGTAGACTCACGAGCACATTCAGGGGAGGAGTCCGATGTACGATCCAGTGCTGTTCCGCGACCGCGAGCGTCCCGCGCAGATCATCGCGGGTGGCGTGATCCCCGCGGTGTTCGGCGGCGTGGCGGGCGTGCTCGTGGGCGTCTCCAGCGGCGCCTACTGGGGCTGGGCGGCGCTCGTCGCGATCGGCGGCATCGTCGCCGGCTTCGAGCACCTCGACGGCTGGGGCGGCGCCGACCGCGGGCTCGTCGCCGGCTTCATCTACGGCGTGGCGCTGCTCCTGCTGCACTGGATCGTCGGCACCGGCGCAAAGGTCTCACTCGGCAGCCATCCGATATTTCTCCCGATCGTCACGGCGATCATCGGCATGTTCCTGAGCGCCTTCGGCGGATGGTCGGCGCGGGTGCTGCGCGAGCGCAACGGCGCCCGTGCAGAGCAGCCCGCCGCACCCGTCGACTGACAGCGGCCGGCCTCAGCCGGCGTTCGGCGGTGCCGTCTGCAGGTCGAGTCGCGCGAGCACCTCGTCGCGGTCGGTGCCGTGCGAGCGCAGCACGCGGTCGAAGTCCTCGCCGTAGACCTGCATCACGGCCATCAGCAGCTCGGTCGTCGCGACTCCGTCGGCCCCGCGCTCATCGGCGATCCGCACGGCCTGCTCGGTGACGAGCGCGACAGCATCGCGTGGGGCGGCGTCCTCCGCAGCGGAGCGCGCGCCGTCGGCGCTGGCGTAGTGCTCGGCGATCGGGACCTCGCTGACACCCAGCGCCTGCAGTGCAGCGCCGACTTCGCCGTGCAGGCGCAGCACGCGCAACCAGCGCTCGGCCTCGTCTTCGCGCGTGCGCGCAAACGGCAGCGCGGTCGCCGCGATCCCGAGGACCATCGCCGCGTCGGGCGCGTACGGCGGTTGCGCGCTCACAGCGACACCCGCAGGCGCTCGCGCCAACGCACCGGCCGCGGATGCAGCAGCGAGACATTGTCGCGGCGCAGGCCGAGCTGAGGGCGGCTTCCGTTCGGGCGCAGCTCGAGGATCACGCTTCCATTCTGCCCGACCTCGGCGCGAGCTGCGCCGATGAAGCGCGCGATCTCCTCCGGCGCCACGCCGTAGGCGAGCAGCAGATGCTCGGGACGGTCGCTCGCAACCTCCTCGTCGTCCAACTCGAGTTCCTCGAGAACGACGCTCGGCGCACCCGCGCCGCCGTCGATGCTCAGCATGCAGGCCGCCATGTCATCAGGCCGGCGATCGGTCTCATCGGCGACGCGGTCGAGCAACGCCGAGGCGGTCACCTGCGGGCCGAGCGCGGCGAGCGCGTCGGCCAGGCGCTCGGTGCCGAACAGCTCGCCGCCGACGCGCGCCTCGACGACGCCGTCGGTGAAGAAGCACGCCTGCGCGTTCCCGGGCACCGATACGACGGTCTGGCGAATGCCGGTGCGCAGCCCGACGCCGATCGGCGGCGCCGAGCATACGGTCGTCGGGGCGATCGCCTCCGATCCCGCGGGCGCGGCCAGCACGAGCGGACGTGGGTGGCCGGCGCATGCGTACACGAGCACGCGCTCACGCGGGTTGTACTTGGCGGCGACGACGGTCGCGAACAGGCCGCCGAGCTGGTGCTCGAGCACCGTTCCCGCCGTCTGCACGGCGTCGCGCGGCGACAGTCCCGCCTCGAGGTAGGCCCGCAGCGTGAAGCGCACGAGCGCGGTGTGCGGCAGCGCCTCGCGGCCGTGCCCGGAGATGTCGCCGACGATCACCGCGACCTCACCGTCCTCCAGCGCGAACACGTCGTAGAAGTCGCCGCCCGCGCCGGGGCCGGCGGCGGGCCGGTACGCGACCGAGGTGCCGACCGGCCCGAGACGCTCGGGCGGGGCCGGCAGCAGCGCGGCCTGCAGCAGACCGACGTCCTCGAGCAGCTGCTCGCGCTGGCGCTCCAGGCGGCGGGTGCGCAGCGCGACGATGCCCGAGCGCACGGCAAGTCCCAGCGCGAGCGCGAGCAGAGCAGCGATCAGGAGACGCACCGGCATCGGCACGACGTCGACGATGCGGGTGATCGTGCGCGCGATCGGCGACTGCGGCGCGGGCGCCGGGTCCGGCTTGGGAGCTCTGCGAGCGCGTGCATTCCCGCCAGCGGTCCTCGCGTGTGCGAGCCCGACCGCGCTGACGCCGGCGAGGGCCGCGGGCGCCAACGCGCCGCGTGCGCCGCCGGCGGCGATGCGGTGTCCCGAGCCCCGCCGGTGGTGGGTGCCCGGCTGCGAGCGGGAGCGTTCGATCGACGGCGCGGTGGTGCCGCTCGCTGCCGGCGGCGCGACGGCGGTGGCACTCGGCGATGTCGCCGGGAGCGACGCGACACTGGCAACCGTGCTCGGGCCGGGCGTGGAAGCCGGCGTCGGGGCGGTGCCCTTGCCCGCCGGGAGCGACTTCGCTTCGCGTTCGGCGAGCTTGGCCTCGTGAGCTTCCTTCCCCGCCTGGCGTTCCGCCTTGGTCTTTTCCTTGGCTTTCTTCTTCGTGCTCGGGCTAAGGCTGACAGCGGCCGCTTCGACGCCGCCGCCCGCGCCCGCTTCAACGGCGCTTTCGCCTTCGCCGCCCGCCTGCTTGCGTTTCAGGCGGGTGCGCGCAGGCGCCTTCGCATGCGCCGGCGCCGGGCTGCCCGCGGCGGCGGGAGCCGCCGGCGAGTCCTTCGCCGAGCCGGGGTCGGCCGTCGCGCGCTTTGCGCGCTTGCTCGGGTCCTTGACCGTCGCCGGCGAGGGCGATTCGAGTTCCGTGCCGGTTGCGCCCGGCACGGTCGCCGTCGCGCTCGCGCCCGTGCCCGTCTTGGCCGGCGCCGACGGCGCGGCCGTCGCGTGGTCGGTCTTGGCGGTCGCCGCGGGAATACCGGCGAGTGACAGCGCGGTGACGGCGAGGGCGACCCCCGCCGCCATTCGCCGGCGGGGGGAGGTGGATCGTGAAAGTTCGCGCGTGTCGCTCTTCATCAGGGTTCAGACCGCCGATCAACCCGCCGGCGCGGTGTTCCCCCTGGCGTGTGTCAACGCTTCCTCGAGTGTCGGGAAGATCGCAAATGCGCCATCCATTCCCGACAGCTCGAAGATCCTCAAGACCGCTCCCGGCTCGCAGACGATCGCGAGCTGCGCGCCGAGGTCGGGGCTGCGGTTGACGCCCACGAGCACGCCGAGGGCCGTCGAGTCCATGAAGGTGCACAGCGACAGGTCAACGGCGAGCCGGCTGTGCCCTTCCTCGAGCGCGTCGATCAACATCCACTTCAGGCGCGGCGCGGTCGTCAGGTCGAGCTCGCCCTCGACCGAGATCACGCTCGTGCGCACGTCGAGCTCTCGTCTGCTGATGCCGAACACTGTCGGCTGGGTACGGCTGGAAGTGTCTGCTCGGCTAAGAATGACTATCCCTCGCTTGAGCGCTTGCTCCCCGGGACGCAGCGTGCGGCCCGAACTAGAGGAAAGGAGCCCGCGTAACAACCTTAGTATCGGCCGTTCGCCCCGCAAACTTAACCCCGCTTTCACGATGATCGAACAAACGTCCAGCAAACGGCCGCAAGCAGCGGAATTGATCGTTCTCGACGCCGCTGCGTGGCGGCGCTGGCTCGCCGCCAATCACCGCCTGCAGGCCGGCGTGTGGCTGGTGCTCGCCAGGAAGGGCACGACCGAGCCCACCAGCCTGACGCATGAGCAGGCGCTCGAGGAGGCGCTCTGCCACGGCTGGATCGACGGCCGCGTCGGCGCACGCGACGAGCGAACCTTCAGGCATCACTTCACGCCGCGGCGAGCTCGCAGCCCCTGGTCACAGCGCAACGTCGCGATCGCCGAGCGGCTGGCCGGCGAAGGGCGGATGCACCCGGCGGGCGCCGCCGAGGTGGAGCGCGCGAAGGCCGACGGCCGCTGGGCGAGGGCGTACGCGGGCGCACGCGAGATGGATGTGCCCGATGACCTCGCCGCAGCGCTCGCCGCAGCGCCGGCCGCGCAGGCGATGTTCGAGATCCTCACCAGCCAGAACCGCTACTCGATCCTCTACCGGCTGTCGAGTGCCAAGCGCGCCGAGACGCGTGCCCGGCGCCTGCAGCAGTACGTCGCGATGCTCGCACGCGGCGAGACGATCTATCCGCAGAAGCGCACCCTCGAGGGCTGAGCGCCCGCGCGCTAGGTGTAAGACCCGAGACGCGCGCGCTCACTCCCCACGTCTGGCGACGAGCACGGCGAGACAGTGGTCCTTGAAGAGGCAGTCGCAATCGGCGAAGCCGGCCGCGCGCAGCCACTCCAGCTGGCGCTCGACGCAGACGAGCCGATCGGCGGCCATGCGCGCGCGGGCGTCCGCCCACTCGGCCGGGCTGGCGCCGAGCTCGCGAGCGCTGCGCTCGTGCCAGGCGAGGTAGGCCGCATCGAGCAGGGGCGACGGGGCGCTGACCTGCTCGGCGTTGACGAACACCCCGCCCGGAGAGAGCGCGGCGTGGATGCGCGCGTACAGGTCGCGCTTGGCGGCGTGCTCGAGATGGTGGATCGCGAGCGCGCTGACGACCGCGTCCCATCGGCCGGCGGGGAGCGGCGCGTCCAACCCGGCTGTCACATACGACGCGTCCGCGCCGAGCGTCGCGTGCGCCTGCTCGAGCATCGCCGCCGAGCCGTCGAGCAGGACCAGCTCGCTGTGAGGATGTGCGCGCGCGACCGCGCGCGCGAGCAGGCCGGTGCCTGCGCCGAGATCGAGCACGCGCCGCAGCGGCACCGTCGCCAGCTCGAGGGCGGCGACAGCCGTCCCGTAGAACTCGTCGTACGCGGGCACGAGCCGCCGTCTGAGCGCCTCATAGTCGGCTGCATGGTCCTCGAACAGCGCGATCGCATCGTCCGTCATAACGTATGATTGTATCCGATCACGTGCTGCCGTGGGCTCTGCGACAATGCCCTCGGTGATGCGCGCGGCGGCCGCTACGTTGGTCTCACTGGCAGCGG
Source organism: uncultured Solirubrobacteraceae bacterium (assembly GCA_963827105.1). Taxonomy (GTDB): domain Bacteria; phylum Actinomycetota; class Thermoleophilia; order Solirubrobacterales; family Solirubrobacteraceae; genus Palsa-744. The sequence continues at coordinate 594,326 of CAWHAB010000012.1, forward strand.
CGGGACTGCTCAGCGCCTGTGCGGGAAAGGGCGCGCACACGGTCACGGTGTCGGGCCAGGCGAGCACTGCGAGCACCAGTACGGCACCGGGTGGGGCCGCGGGAACGACGAGCAAGGCGCAGGCGCTCGCGTTCGCCCGCGCGGTCAACCTGCGCGCCGCTGACGTCCCCGGCTTCAAGGCGTCCGCGAAGACACCCGCCGAACATGAAAGCGCGGCCGAAAAGCGCCTCGAGGAAAAGCTGCGCGGCTGCCTCGGCGTGAGCGGCACGAAGGGCGTCGCCGAAGTCGCCGAAGCCGGCTCGCCGGAATTCAAGCGCGCGCTCGGGCCGTTCAGCCAGACGGTCAGCTCGAGCGTCAGCGTCGCGACCTCGGCCGCGGGCGCCGCCCGCGAACTGAAGGCGATGCGCGCTCCCGGCGTGCCCACCTGCGTCGCGCACTACTTCGAACTGATCCTCAAAAGCAAAAAACTCGGACACGTCACGGTCGCGCCCGTCTCGGTCGCCGCCGGGTCGCCGCCGGCGCCCGGGACGAGCGGGAGCTTCGGCTGGCGCTTCAGATCGGGGCTCGGGATCCGCGGCATCGAGATCCCCTTCACGCTGGACATCCTCGGGTTCATCGACGGGCCCGCCGAGGTCACGTTCGAAAGCTTCGACCTGCCGCGGCCGCTGCCGGCGAGCACCGAGGAACGGCTGTTCACGCTGCTCGTGCAGCGCGCGAGGAGCCACCCGCTCGCCTGATCGCCGCGCCGCGCCGCGCTACGGCGCCGCCGGGACGACCGCGAGCGGCGCGGCGCCGCACGCCAGCTCGGCCGTGTCGAAGCTCGCGCCCGGAAGACGCTCGACGGCGCCGCACAGATCGAGAAACGCGTCGGCCGTCTCGAGGAAGCCGATGCGCGGCGTGCGGTAGTGCATCGGCACGGCCCAGCGCGGCGCGAGGCGCTCGACGATCGCGACCGCCTCGGGCGCCCCAGCCGTCGGCCCGCCGCCGACCGGGACGAAGAGCAGATCGACGGCGCCGATCGCCGAGGCCTGCTGATCGCGCAGCGCGCTCTGTCCGAAGTCGCCGAAATGACAGACGCGCAGGCCGTCGAGCTCGAACACGAAGATCGTGTTCGGCCCCCGTTCGGTGCCCGCCGCCGCGTCGTGCTCGGATGCGACCGCGGTCACCTCGCCGATCGGCGAGGCGAGCCGCCCGGCCGTCGAGCGCACGATCTGCGGATCTCCGCCGACGACCTCGACCCCGTTGTGATCGGCGTGCTCGTGGGTGATCAGCAGCAGCTCCGCGCTGAGCCCCTCAATCGCCGGGTACTCGAATTGGATCCCGCGGCTCGCGGCCGCGGACATGTCCCCGAAGGGGTCTATCGCGACCGTGGTCTCGGCTGTGCTGAGGCGAAAGGCCGACTGGCCATACCACTCAACCTGCATGCTGCTCCTCTCTGCTCGGGGCTGGGACGACCTCGCGCGCCACCGTGCTCAGCGGGCGCTGGTCGGGGTCGGCGCCGTTGCCGCGCGTCTGCGGCGGCGCCGGGTGGTGATAGGTCTCGCCGCGGAACCACGAGGCCGCCGCCGCGATCAGGCAGGCGATGATCGCGAACGCGAACGCCTCGTGCAGGCCGGCGCGAAACGACGCCGAGATCAGGCGCGGGAAGAACGCGCGCCCCGTCAGCGCCGCGTGGTTGAGCGGCGACAGCGCCGCCAGCGCGTGGTGGCCGAGCAGGCTCTGGATCGGGTTGTAGCCGAGGAACGCCGCGAACAGGATCGACACCGGCGGCAGGCCGGCGACGGTGTGCGCGGTGCCACCCGCGACGCCGTGTGCCTCGAGGCCGGCAATCAGCGCATGCGGCAGGCTCGAGGAGAGCCCGACGATCATCAGCGTGAAGAAGATCCCGATCGAGAGCACCTGCGCGGAGTTCTGGAAGGTCTGGTTCATGCCGCCGCCCGCGCCCCTGTCCCCCGGCGGCAGGCTGTTCATCACGGCCGCGCGGTTGGGCGAGGCGAACATCCCCATCGAGATGCCGTTGAGCGCGAGGATCGCGGCGAACAGCGGATACGGGAAGTCGATCGGCAGCAGCGTCATCAGGTAGAAGCTGAGCGCCGCGCCGAGCATTCCGCCGGTCGCGAACCAGCGCGCACCGAAGCGGTCGGAGAGATAGCCGGAGGTCGGCCCCGCGAGCAACAGGCCGATCGTCAGCGGCAGCATGTAGATGCCCGCCCACAGGGGAGTTTCGGTGAAGTCGTAGCCGTGCTGCGGCAGCCAGATGCCCTGCAGCCAGATGATCAGCATGAACAGCAGCCCGCCGCGGGCGACGGCCGACAGGAACGTCGAGAGCGTGCCGAACGTGAAGGCGCGAATGCGAAACAGCGGCAGCCGGAACATCGGGTCGCGCACGCGACGCTCGATCAGCGCGAATGCGAGCAGCGACACGAGCCCGCCGCCGAGCAGGGCGAGCACGCGCGGGCTCGTCCAGCCGGTCGCGTGGCCGCCGTAGGGACGGATGCCGTAGGTGACCGAGACCATGATCAGGACGAGGCCGAGCGCGAATGTGAGGTTGCCCCACCAGTCGATCGCGGCCGGTTTCGGTTTGCTGCGCTCCTCTAGCTTGAGGTATGCCCAGACCGTCCCGAACAGCCCCACCGGCACGGAGATCAGGAACACCAGCCGCCAGTCGATCGGCGCGAGGATGCCGCCGAGCACGAGGCCGACGAACATCCCGCTGACGCCGACGATGTTGTTGATGCCGAGCGCCATGCCGCGCTGGTTGACGGGAAACGCATCGGTCAGGATCGCCGCCGAGTTGGCGAGCAGGAACGCCGCGCCGACGCCCTGCACGAGCCTGAACGCGATCAGATACACGGCGCCCGAGGTCCCGGTCAGCCAATCGACCGTCAGCGCCAGCGAGGCGAGCGTGTAGATGACGAAGCCGAGGTTGTACATACGCACGCGGCCGAACATGTCACCGAGGCGGCCGAGGCTGACGATCAGCACGCTCGTCACGACGAGGAAGCCGAGGATCATCCACAGCAGGTAGAAGCTGTTCGCCGGCACCAGCGGATCGAGATGGATGCCGCGGAATATGTCCGGCATCGCGATCAGCACGATCGAGCCGTCGAGCGTCGCGAGCAGCACGCCGAGCGTGACGTTCGAGAGCGCGATCCACTTGTAGCGGTCGCTCGTCAAGCGCAGCCGTCCGCCAGCGCGAGCTCCGGCAGTGCGAGCACGCGCGCGAGCGCGGTCCCGAGCAGCGTCCGGTCCTCGCCGTCGAGCAGCTCCGCGAACTCGTGGATCGCCGCCACGCGCGCCTCGCGGAACTCGTCGAAGCGCGCGACCGTCTCGCGCCCCGCCGCCGTGATCGTCACGCGCTTGACGCGCCGGTCGCTCGGGTCCTCCTGGCGCTCGACCAGCCCGCCCCTGTGCAGGCCCTCGACGACCCGGCTGGTCGCGCCCTGCGACAGCGGCAGGCGCCCCGCGAGCACGCCGACCGCCGCGCTGCCGCCGAGCCGGTCGAGCATCACCAGCGTGCGCGCCTGCGAAACCGACAGCTCCAGCTCGGCCACCGCGTCGAGCGGATTGCCCTTCGCCGCGCCCTTCAGGTATGCGAGCAGCCGCTCGAGGTCCGCGGCCACCTGCTTCGCCGAGATCTCGGCTGCTACCGTGGCTCCACGAGATACATGCATACACACAAGTATTGCATGCATGCTTGGAATATCAGCGGCATCGCCGCACAGCCGTGGTGGCGACGCGCCACAGGCGGGTAGTTCCCCAGCCAGCGCAAATCAACCGGAAGGTGCAGAGATGAAGATCGCACGTGCACTGCTCAGAGTCATCGTCGGAGGGTTGTTCATCGGCCACGGGACGCAGAAGCTGTTCGGCTGGTTCGGCGGGCCCGGCCTCGACGCGACCGCGAAGGGTTTCGAGAGTCTCGGGATGCGCCCCGGCAAGGCCAACGCGATCGCCGCCGGTGCCGCCGAGACGGGCGGCGGAGCGCTGCTCGCGAGCGGCCTCGCGATGCCGTTCGCCGGGTCGGTACTGACGGCGACGATGCTCACGGCGATTCACCGTGTACACCTCAAGAACGGGCCCTGGACCGGCAACGGCGGCTACGAGTACAACCTCGTCCTGATCGCCGCCGCGCTCGCGCTCGTCGAGGTCGGCCCCGGCGCGCTGTCGCTCGATCAGGCGCGCGGGCGCGAGCGCTCTGGGACCCGCTGGGCGCTTACCGCGCTCGGCGCCGGCGCCCTCGGCGCGATCGGAGCGTACGCCGCGGCCGCGGCGCAGCCGGCGTCTCCCGCCACAGGCGCCGCGAACGGCGCCTCGGCCGATGAGGCGGTCGCGACGGCCGCCGGCTAGCACGCCCGCGAGGGCGATACGCTGCGGCCGATGGCCAGCGACTTCCTTGTCCGGCGCGACGATCTGCGCAGCTCCCGGATCGCCGCGGCGGTCCCCGCTGCGCTGCGGGCCGGGCAGGCGCTGCTGCGCGTCGATACCTTCGGGCTGACCGCCAACAACATCACCTACGCGGTGTTTGGCGAGGCGATGTCCTACTGGAACTTCTTCCCCGCCGAGGACGGCTGGGGCCGCGTGCCGATGTGGGGCTTCGCCGAGGTCGAGCAGAGCGAGGCGGCCGGCGTCGAGCCGGGGACGCGCCTGTACGGGTACCTGCCCCCCTCCTCGCAGCTGATCGTCACCCCCGCGGCCGCCGGCGCCGATGGGTTCATCGACGGCGCGCCCCACCGCGCCGCGCTGCCCTCCGCCTACCACCGCTACCTCGCGAGCGCCACCGATCCGTTCTATCGCGGCGACACCGAGGCGCTGCAAATGCTGCTGCGGCCGCTGTTCTTCACGTCGTTTCTGATCGACGATCAGCTCGCCGACGACGGTCTCGGCGACCGCGGCCCGGTCGTGATCTCGAGCGCCTCGAGCAAGACCGCGATCGGCGTCGCGTTCCTGCTCGCCCAGCGCGACGGCGTCGAGGTGATCGGCCTGACATCAGCGCGCAGCTCCGAGTTCGTCGAGGGCCTCGGCATCTACGGCCGCGTCGCGACGTATGCGGAGATCGACACGCTCGAGCGCGAACCGGCGACGTTCGTCGACATCGCCGGCGACGCCGCCGTGCGCGGCGCCGTGCACGCGCATTTCCGCGACCAACTGCTCTACAGCATGGCTGTCGGCGTGACGCACTGGGAGGAGTTCGGCGCCGGTGAGGGAGAGCTGCCGGGGCCGCGTCCGATCTTCTTCTTCGCGCCCGACCGCGTCACCAAGCGCTCCAAGGACTGGGGCGCAGCGGGATTGCAGGACCGCGTCGCCGACGCCTGGCACCCGTTCTGCGCGTGGAGCGGCGAGTGGCTGCAGCTCATCCGCGGCGAGGGCTTCGAGGCGGTGCAGAGCACGTATCTCGACGTGCTCGAGGGCCGCGTCGGTCCGCGCACCGCGCACGTGCTGACGCTCTAGCGCATCGATCGCGGCCCAAGCAGAGGGCGCAAGCCCGCAGGCCACGGGCCTCGCCGCCGTCGGCGCGCCGGCTCAGTAGTAGCCGTTTGCGAGATACAGGCCGAGCCACACGATCACCAGCGACAGCACGAACACGACGGCCTCGAGGACATGCACGTCGGGCCGGCGCACGTGCCAGGCGAGTGCGCAGCCAAGCACCACGATCAAACCGAGCTTCAATTGGAAGGAGCTGTTGCTCCACAGGTTCAGGTGGAACGCCAGCGCAAGCCCTGTGGCGAGCAGCACGGCCAGCGCGATCAGCGTTCCCGCTCCGAACCTGCGGGCGATCGCGCGCAATGCCTCGCGCTCGTGCGCGGCGCGCGCTACCGGGACGACCACGGCCGCGAGGACCATCTGCCCGCCGAGGAAGAACGCCACCGCGAGCAGGTGAAGCCAGCGCAGCACGAACCACAGCGACGGCATCACATGCCCTTGCTCTCGCTCACCACCAACTCGAGCGCGGCCGCCAATGCCTGGATGCGGGGAAGGTGCTCGCTCGTGAGCAGCTCCAGCCGCTCGCGCCCGCGCGCGCTCGGCTCGAGGTACACGCGGCGATGGTCGTGCTCGTCGCGCACGCGCCGCAGGAGCCCCAGCGCCTCGCCCCGCTGCGCGAGTTCGACCGCGCTGTGGTGGCGGATCTGCAGCTCCGCGGCCGCCTGCCCGATCGTCGGCCCCGGCGCCGATGGATGGCCGCGCAGGACGAGCAGCAGCTGATGCAGCGATGGCGTCAGCCCCGAATCGTGCGCCGCCTGCTCGCTCCAGCGCATGAAGCGGCGCAGCTCGCTGCGGAACGCGAGCAGTCGCTGGTAGTCCTGGTCGCGCAGCCCGCCGGCGCACGTGGAAACGCTCACCGCGCGACCTCGCCGCCGGCGAGTTGTGTCCGCGGATCGCGCGACGGCCCGCGCGGGCGCAACGGCCGCTCGCGCCTGCGCTCCTCGATCAGCACCCGCTCGTGCGCCCGCAGCAGATCGGCCTGGCTGACCAGGCCGAGGACGCGACCGTCGCGGCGATCGGCGACCGGGAGCACGTGGTGTCCGCTGGCGAGCATCCGGTCGGCGACCTCGCGCAGGGTCTCGTCGGAAAACGCCAGCAGCGCCGCGCGCGCCAGCTCGCCCGCTGCCACGCCGCTCGCTGATCGTTGTGCGGCCAGCACGTCCGAGAAGGCAAGCACACCGAGCAGCGTCCCCTCCGCCGCGAGCACCGGGTAGAGCCGCTGGCGGCGCGCGTCGCTGCCCTCCGGCAGCTGCCTGTAGAGATCGGAGACGGCGAGCGACGACGCGACCGTGATCGGTTCGGTGCTCATCACGTCACGCACCAGCAGCGCGTGCAGCGGGTCGATCTCGTACTCGCGCGTGACGTGGTAACCCCGGCGCGCCACCTTCTCGGTGAGGATCGAGCGCTTCAGCAACAGCACGCTTACGAGGTGCGCGGCGGTGCAGGCGACGAGCAGCGCGAGCAGCGCGTTGACGTCGTGGGTCAGCTCCAGCGCGAACACGATGCTCGTCAGCGGCGAGCGCGTAACGCCGGCGAGCGCGGCCGCCAGCCCGAGCAGCGCCCACGTGCCCTCGCTCGCCCCCGACAGCACGGCGCCGAGCAGGCCGCCGAGCGCCGCGCCGATCATCAGGACCGGCGCGAGGATCCCACCGCTCGTGTTCGAGCCGAGCGCGATCGACCAGATCGAGAGCTTGACGATGAGCAGTACCAGCAGCGTCTCGAGCGCCAGTCGCCCGGCGAGCTCCGCGCCGATCGTCTGATAGCCGACGCCGAGCGCGCGCGGTTCGATCAGCCCGCCGACACCGACCACGAACCCGCCGAGCGCGGGCCACCAAGCCCAGTGCAGCGGCAGCCGCTCGAACAGATCCTCGGCCCCGTAGACGCAGCGCGTCATCGCCCACGCCAACCCGCCGCACGACAGCCCGACGAGAATCGCCCCCGCCGTCACGCTCGCCCCGAGCGGCCCGTGCGCTGCCGTCGGGAACAGCGGCGCCGCGCGCAGCAGACCAGCGCGACTGAGCGCTTCGCGCACGACCGCGGCCGTGCACGCCGCAACCGCGACCGGGACCATCGAGCGCGGGCGCCACTCGAACAACAGCAGCTCGACCGCCAACAGGACCGCCGCGACCGGTGTGCCGAACACCGCCGTCATGCCGCCCGCGGCCCCGGCGACGAGCAGCGTTCGACGCTCGGCGGCGGTCAGGTGCAGCAGCTGCCCGGCGATGCTCCCGAGCGCCCCGCCGGTCACGATGATCGGGCCCTCGGCGCCAAACGGCCCGCCGCTGCCGATGCTGATCGCGCTCGACAGCGGCTTCAGGACAGCCAGCCTCGGTTCCATGCGACTGCCGCGAAGCAGGATCGTTTCCATCGCCTCGGGGATGCCGTGGCCGCGGATCCGCTCCGAGCCGACGCGCGCCATCAGGCCGACGATCAACCCGCCGGCGACCGGCACCAGCACGCTCCACACGCCGAGCACGCTGACATCGGGAGGAGCGAGCGAGGTGCTGAGCGTGCCCGTGTACGCGAGATGCGTAATCAGCCCGATCAGGTCGAGCAGCGCGAGCGCGAGCAGCGCGACGGCGATGCCGATCGGGACGGCCAGGGCCGCAAGCGCGAGCACGGTACGGGTTGTCGTGAAGTCGCCGAGCTCGCGTCGCCGCGTGCCCGCAGGGTGCGCGTCTGCCGCGGCGATCGCCGCGGCGGGCAGTGCTTGACCGTGCCCGTTGCTCGCCACCACGCCAAGAGTATCGGGTAACGATATTCTTTCCGGCGAAGTCCACGGGCGCCGCCGGATAACCCCCCATCCGCGCGGCGCCCCTACGCCGCGCCGTCGGCGCGCGCTGCGCGCGGCGCATTCGCAAGTCGGCGAGGATGCGTCGATGCCCGGCGCTCGCAACCTCCTCAACCTCAACGGCGTCGGCAAGGACTACGGCAGCCGCGTCGTGCTCGGCGAGGTCACCCTCGGCGTCGCGGCCGGCGAGCGCATCGGCATCGTCGGCGCGAACGGCGGTGGCAAGTCGACGCTCCTGCGCCTGATCGCGGGCGTCGAGGAGGCCGACGCCGGAACGCTGACACGGACCGGCGACGTCGCCGTCGCGCTGCTCGACCAGCACGACCAGCTCGACTCGCGGCGGACGATTCGCGAGCTGCTAGTCGGCGAGCGCGCCGAGCACGAGTGGGCCGGCGACGCGGCGTTTCGGGGTGTGCTCACGGGCCTGCTCGGCGGGGTGTCACTCGAACTGTTCGCAGAGGGCATCGACACGCCGCTCGCGGGCCTGTCGGGCGGCGAGCGCAGGCGCGTGGCGCTTGCGCGGCTGCTGCTCGACGCGCCCGAGCTGCTGCTGCTCGACGAGCCGACCAACCATCTCGATGTCGAAGCCGTCGACTGGCTCGCCGGACACCTCGCCGCGCGGCGCGGCTCGCTGCTCGTCGTCACCCACGATCGCTGGTTCCTCGACGCGGTCTGCAGCTCGACCTGGGAGGTCGCCGACGGCGCGGTGCACCAGTACGACGGCGGCTACGCCGCCTACGTGCTCGCGCGCGCCGAGCGCGACCGACAGTCCGCGGCTCGCGAGGACCGGCGCCGGCAACTCGTGCGCAAGGAGCTCGCATGGCTGCGCCGCGGGCCACCCGCGCGGACCACCAAGGCGAAGTTCAGGATCGAGGCCGCCAACGCGCTGATCGACGACGAGCCGCCGGCGCGCGATCGCGCCGAGCTGCTGCGCTTTGCGAGCACGCGCCTCGGCAGCAAGGTGCTCGACGCGGTCGATGTGTCGCTCTCGCTCGGCGCGCGTGAGGTGCTGCGTCAGCTGACCTGGCGCCTCGGGCCGGGCGATCGCGTCGCGCTCGTCGGCGTCAACGGCTCGGGCAAGACCTCGTTGCTGAAGCTGCTCGCCGGCGAGCTCGAGCCCACCGCCGGCCGCGTCGAGCGCGGCGCGACGGTGCGCCTTGCCCATCTCTCCCAGGACACCGTCGAGCTGCCCGAGCGGCTGCGCGTGCTCGAGGCGCTCGAAGAGGTGCGCGGCGATGCGACGCTCAGCGACGGGCGCGAGATCACCGCGGCGCTGTTGTGCGACCGTTTCGGCTTCCGCGGCGAGAAGGCGCGTACGCAGGTCGGCGACCTGTCCGGCGGCGAGCGCCGGCGCCTGGCACTGATGCGCCTGTTGATGGGCGAGCCGAACGTGCTGCTGCTCGATGAGCCGACCAACGACCTCGACATCGACACGCTGACCGCGCTCGAGGATCTGCTCGACGGCTGGCCGGGAATGCTGATCGTCGTCAGCCACGACCGCTACTTCGTCGAGCGCGTGTGCGACAACGCCCACGCGCTCACCGCCGCAGGCGGAATCGTGCATCTCCCGGGCGGCATCGAGCAGTACCTGCGCGAGCGCCGCGAGCAGCGCGGCGATCAGAGGGCAAGCGGCGCCGCCGTGCGGCGTGAGCCTTCGCCGGGAGCGCAGATCCGCGCTTCGCGCAAACATGCCCAGCGCGTCGAGCGCGAGCTGAGACGACTCGAGCGCTCGATCGAGCAGCTGACCGGCCGCGAGGCCGAGATCGCCGAGCAGATGGCCGCGAACGCCTCCGACCACGCCAAGCTCGCGGCGCTGCAGGACGAGCTCGAGCTGCTGATCGCCGAGCGCGGCGAGCTCGAGACGGCCTGGTTCGAGTCCTGCGAGGCACTCGAGCGCTGAACCAGACGCCCGGCGGCCGCCTCGATCGAGCGTGATAGTGTCGCCCGCCTTCGGTGGAGGGCGCTCACCGGCGCCCGGCGCGCCGAGCTGCGCGAGCGCCATCCGTCGATGCTGGGGATCCGACGAGGGGAGATCCATGAAGCTTGTGATCGCGATCGTGCGCCCCGAGAAGGTCAACGACGTGCTCGAAGCGCTCTACCGCGCCGAAGTGCGCGGCATCTCGATGAGCCGCGTGCAGGGGCACGGCGGCGAGCTCGACCGCGTCGAGACCTACCGCGGCACGACCGTCAAGATGGGGCTCGCCGAGAAGGTCCGCTTCGAGGTCGCGGTGTCCGACGACTTCGTCGAGCCGACGATCGAGGCGCTGTGCGCGGGCGCGCGGACCGGGCAGGTCGGCGACGGCAAGATCTTCGTCGTGCCGCTCGAGCAGGCCGTGCGCATCCGCACCGGCGAGACCGACGAAGGCGCCGTGACGCCGCTCGCCGAATGACCCCGCTGCTGCCGTTCGCGACGGCCGGTCAGATCAACGCCGGCGACACCGCATGGATGCTCGCGGCGACTGCGCTGGTGCTGCTGATGACGCCCGCGCTGGGCCTGTTCTACGCCGGGCTCGTGCGCTCCAAGAACACGCTCAACACGTTCATGATGTCGCTCTCCGCGCTCGCCGTCGCCACCGTGATGTGGGCGCTGCTCGGCTATTCGCTGGCGTTCGCGCCGGGCAACGGCTTCGTCGGCGGTCTCGGCAACGTGGCGCTGCACGGCGTCGGCTTCGCTCCGCGTGCGGGGATGACGATCCCCAGCCTGCTGTTCTTCGCATTCCAGGCGACGTTCTGCATCGTCACCGTCGCGCTTGTCTCCGGCGCGGTCGTCGAGCGGATGCGGTTCACCCCGTTTCTTGCTGTTCGCTGCCCTTTGGTCGGTGCTCGTGTACGCCGTGCTCGCGCACTGGGCGTTCGGCGGCGGCTGGCTGCAGGCGCACGGAACGCTCGACTTCGCCGGCGGTGTGCCCGTCGAGATGGGCTCGGGCTTCTCCGCCCTCGCGGCGGCGCTGGTCGTCGGCGCACGCAAGGACTACGGGCGCCAGGCGCTGCTGCCGCACAACGCCGTCTACGTCCTGCTCGGCGCCGGGCTGCTGTGGTTCGGGTGGTTCGGCTTCAACGGCGGCAGCGGCTTCTCCGTCGGGCGCTCGAGCGTGCTCGCGTTCACCAACACGTTGCTCACACCCGCGTGCACGCTCGTGGTCTGGTTCGCGCTCGACCTGCTGCGCGGCCGGCGCGTCACCGCGATCGGCGCGGCGACCGCGATCATCGTCGGCTGCGTCGGCATCACCCCGGCGGCCGGCTACATCAGCCCGGGATGGGCGATGGCGCTCGGCGCGGTTGCCGCTCTGCCGAGCTACGCGATGATCGTCTGGCGGCCGCGGACGCGGGTGGACGAGACGCTCGACGTGCTCGCCGCGCATGGGACGGCCGGCCTCACCGGCATCCTGTTCATCGGCTTCGTCGCACAGATCGCCTGGAACGGCAAGGCCAACGGGCTGCTCTACGGCAACCTGCACCAACTGCGCTGGCAGGCGATCGCGGCGATCGCCGGACCTGCATATGCATTCGCCGCGACGTACGTGCTGCTACGCGTGATCGGGCTCCTGATGCCGCTGCGCGCGAGCGAACACGAGGAGGCACTCGGCATGGACATCGTCCAGCATGGCGAGGAGGCCTACGCGAGCGGCGAGGGCGCGATCCTCGTGTTCCCCGACGCCGCCCACGAGGCGGCTGCCGGCGCACGCTGACCCACCGCCGCCCACGACGCGCCTGCCGGCGCACGCCGACCCTGCCGCCCACGAAGCGCCTGACGGTGCACGCTGACCCGGCACTGCCCACGGCGCGCCTGCCGGTGCACGCTGACCGGGCACCACGACCGACACGCAATCCTTCGTGGATCTGTTACTATACTCCATAGCTAGCAACCTACATACCATAGGAGAGTGTTCCCGATGTCAGACCTCACGCGTGTCAACCTGTGGGGCTTCGTCAACGCGTATCTCGTGCGCGAGGACGACGGCCTGACGCTCGTCGACACGATGCTCCCGCAGGGCGCCAAGCGGATCCTCGCGGCGGCGGCCGAGCTCGATGCGCCGATCACGCGGATCGCGCTGACCCACGCCCACGGCGATCACATCGGCTCACTCGACGCCGTCAAGGCGGCGTTTCCGGACGCCGAGGTCGTGATCGGCACGCGCGAGGCGCGCCTGCTGGAGAAGGACAAGACACTCGAGCAGGACGAGCCGCAGACGAAGGTCAAAGGCGACTACCGCGGCGCGAAGACGACGCCGACGCGCACGCTCGCGGCGGGCGACCACGTCGGCTCGCTGCTCGTCGTCGCAAGTCCCGGGCACACGCCCGGCCACGTCGCGTACCTCGACGAGCGCGACCGCACGCTGTTCTGCGGCGACGCCTACTCCTCACTCGGCGGCGTCTCCACGTCCGCGCGCCTGAACCCGCGCTTCCCGCTGATCCTGATGGGCACCTGGAATCGTCCGCTGGTGCTCGACAGCGCACGCTCGCTGCGCGCCCTCGAGCCGGCGAGCCTCGCCCCGGGCCACGGCAAGATCGTCAGCGCTCCGCTGGCGGCGATGGACGCCGCGATCGCGCGCGCGAGCTGAGCGTGCCGCGCCAGGGCCTCGATACCGAGCAGGTCGTGCAGGCGGCCGTCGAGCTCGCCGATGATGAAGGCCTCGAGCAGGCGACGTTCGCGCGGCTCGCCGCGCGCCTCGGCGTGCGCGCGCCGTCGCTGTACAACCACGTCGACGGTCGCGGCGAGCTGCTGCGACTGCTGATGCTGCGCGGCCTGATCGGCCTCGGCGATGCGATCGCCGCGGCCGCCGCGGGCCTCGCAGGCGAGGACGCGCTGCGCGCGACCGCGCACGCATACCGCGCCTACGCGCTCGCGAACCCGGGAAGCTATGAGGCGATGCTGGCGGCGCCGAACGACGGCGATCGCGACGTCGGCGAGGCGGCCGCGCGGCTGCTCGCGCTGCTCGGCGCGATCCTGCGCGCATGGCGGCTCGACGAGCAGCAGACGATCGACGCGATCCGCGTGCTGCGCAGCGGGCTGCACGGCTTCGTGGCGCTCGAGCGCGGCGGCGGCTTCGCGCTCGCGCGCGACCTCGACGCCTCCTTCGAGCGGCTGATCGACACGCTGATCGCCGGGCTGGCGCTCGCCGATGCCGACGCCGAGTAGGCCGCGCAGGGGCGCGGCTACTGGTTCTGCGCGAGCGGCTCCGGCCAGGCGGCGCTGAGCAGGTCGAACAGCAGCACGTCGCGGCGCTCGAAGCTGCTCGCGTCGATGTCGCGGACGGCTCGCAGGACGACCTCCGCGAGGGCGATCGAGTCGAGGCGGCTGGAGTCGGAGTCCATCATCTGACTGCGCTCCCCGGGTGATGACTGCAGCTCAGTTGAACCATGCAGCAATCCTCGCGCGTCACTCGAGCGCTGTCCATACCGCTGTTGCGTGATCGTGTGCGCTCAGTGCAGCGCGTGCCCCTCGCCGAGCGCCTTGGCGACGAGGTGCGCGCGCGAGCGCGCGCCGACCTTCGCCATCGCATTGCGCACATGCGTGCGCACCGTGTCGTGGGCGATGCGCAGCTCGTCGGCGATCTCCGGGCCGGTGTTGCCGTCGGCGACGAGGCGGACGACCGTCAGCTCGCGCTCGGAGAGGGCGCCCGGCTGCGGCTCCGGAGGCAGCGAGCGACGGAAGCGGCGTCCCCAGCGAGAGGTGTTGAGTGCGACGAACAGGATCTGGCGGTGGCCGGTGACGACCTCGACCGTAGCCGCCCACTGCACCGCGACGCTCGCGCCGTCGGCGCACAGCAGCTGTGCGTCGCCGGTGAAATGGCCGGCCGCCAGCAGCGTCTCCCAGGCGCTGCGCTCGAGCCGGTCGCCGGCGTGGAAGTCATAGACGGGGCGGCCGAGGATGTCCTCGCGCGAGTAGCCGAGCAGCCGCAGATACGCGCCGTTTGCGTCGAGCTGGCGACGGTGGCTGTCGAGCAGCAGCATCGGGTTGCGCGACTGCTTGAACGCGGCGTCGAACAGCTTCGCCCAGCCACCGTGCGCAGCGACGCTCGGCGCGGTGCTCACCGCTCCGCCCTCGGCACCGCAGACGTTCCCGGATCGATCGTGGCCTTCCTCGTTGTGCGCGTGCGCAAACTGCCCGGCGGGTAAGTCTCGGCGACGGCGGGGTGAAGCGGGCTCACCCAACGCGGGTGACGAGGATCGCGGAGCTTGCGCGCCGGAAGCTATCGTTGTGCAGACAACCAACTGGGAAGGCGGGTCATGCCAGAGAATCGCCGATACGGCGCGAGCGGCTGCGCCGCGCGATGAGCAGCGGCGCCGCCCCCGAGATCTTTCGCGGCGAGCTCGATGCGCCCCCCGCGCTCGGCGGCGAGCACATCCGCCGGCGGCTGCTCGCGTTCTGCCTGGTGATCGCGCTCGTCGCGGCCGTGATCACGCTCGCCCCCGGCCTCGGCAGCCTGCGCGCGCAGTTCGCGAACGCGCGCCCCGGGTGGCTCGTCCTCGGCGGCGTGCTGAAGATCCTCTCCGGACTGGCCTACGTGCTCATCTTCCGCGCCGTCTTCTGCCGCCGCATGAGCTGGCGTCTGAGCACCGAGATCGGCCTCTCCGAGCTCGGCGCCAACGCCGTCCTGCCGACCGGCGGCGCCGGCGGCCTCGCGCTCGGCGCGTGGGCACTCAAACGCGGCGGCATGGACCCCGGGCGAATCGCGCGACGCAGCGTCGCGTTCTTCTTCCTCACGAGCGTGCCGAACGTGCTCGGCGTGATCGTCATCGGCCTGGGCCTCGCGCTCGGCCTCCTCCCCGGGCACGTCGGCCTCGCGCTGACGCTCGGCCCGGCGATCGTCGCCGCGGCGTCGGTCGCGCTGACGTTGATCAGCGGGCGACTCGCGGCACGCGCGCAGCGGCGTACGGCCAGACGCCACGGCGCCCACGCGCGCCTGCCGCGGATCCTCGGCGCGATCGCCGACGGCGTCAGCGAGGCGCTCGCGCTGCTGCGCGCGCACGACCCGCTGCTGGTCCTCGGGCTGATCGGCTATCTCGGCTTCGACGTGATGATCCTGTGGGCGACGTTCCACGCATTCGGCGCCGCGCCGACGCTCGCGATCATCTGGATGGGCTATCTGATCGGCGAGCTGGGCGGCCTGCTGCCGGTGCCCGGCGGGATCGGCGGCGTCGACCTCGGGCTGGTGGCGACGCTCGTGCTCTACCACGTGCCCCTCAGCGCCGCGACCGCCGCGGTGCTCGGCTACCGCGCGATCGCGCTGTGGATCCCGGCGGCGCTCGGCTCGATCGCGTTCGTGCTGCTGCGCCGCTCGCTCGCGCGCGAGGAAACCTCGATCTCGGGCTGCGAGGAGGGAGAGGAGGTCGAGGTGATCGGGCGCGGCCGCGTGCGCTTGCGCACGTGAGCGCCGCAGCGCCGACCGGGCAGCGCATCGCGACCGCGCCCGGGCCGCACTAGGAGCGCTGCGACGGCAGGATCGCGCGCATCCGCTCAAGCGCCGCCGGCTCGCCCTCCACGCGCGCGCCCCGCTCGAGCGCGTGGGCTCCGTCGAGCTCCCCCGCGATCAGGCGCGCAAGCGTCTCGGCGTCGGCGCTGATGCGCACCGCCGGGTTCTGCGCGGGCCCGACGTGCACCTCGCCCTCGCCGTCGCGGATCTCGAGCGAGACCGCCTCATCGCCCTCGACCCGCAGCTCATAGGACTCGCTGACGCCGCGCGCGGCGCGTGGATCGACGCTGGCGCGCAGCGCGAGCACGAGCCAGCGCGCGCGAAACGGCCGCGTGCCGGCGTCGGCCGGCAGGCTCCGCATCCCCCACCTCGTCAGCTCGAGGATCGCCTCGCCGAGGCGCTCCCCCTCAGCGGTCAGCTCGTAGACGACGACCGAGCTGGCCGGCGCCGGCAGGCGCCGGCGGGCGAGCAGGCCGCTGTCCTGCAGCTCACGCAGGCGCGCGGCCAGCAGGTTCGTGGGGATGCTCAGCAGCCCGTCCTTGAGGTCGGTGTAGCGGCGCGGGCCGGCGAGCAGCTCGCGCACGATCAGCAGGGTCCAGCGCTCGCCGACCAGATCGAGCGCGTGCGCGAGCCCGCAGAACTGGTTGTAGGAACGGCCCACTGTGATTTACTTTAGCAAGCACTACCTTTGACTTTACAAGCAAGCTGGAAGGCGGGCGGATGAGCGCGACGATCGACAGGCCGAACAAGCGACGCATCGAGATCCTGATGGGCCGCTACACGCTCAACCCGCTGATCCGCGCGATGTTCAAGGTCGGGGTCACGCCGCCCGGCATGGCGCTCGTGGAGACGACCGGCCGGCGCTCGGGCGGGCTGCGCCACACGCCGATCATCTGCATGCGCGACGGCGACTCGCTGTGGCTGATCGCCCAGCACGGCCGGCACGCCGGCTGGGTGCGCAACTTCGAGGCTGACCCGCGCGTGCGCGTGCGGCTCGGCCGCCGCTGGCTGACAGGCACGGCCGAGCTGCTCCCCGACGACGATGTCAAGGCGCGCATCCGCACGTTCGCCGCGAGCGCGGTCGGGCGCGCGATGACCGCGGCGACGTTCCGCGCGCTCGAAAGCCAGCCGGTGAGCGTGCGCATCCAGCTGCAGGGATAGTCGCGTAGGCTGTCGCGGCGATGGCGCTGGCCGCACTTCCGGGACTGACGCTGCACTACGAGGAGCGCGGGCTCGGCCGGCCGCTGCTGCTGATCGCGGGGATCCCCGCGATCGCGAGCGACTGGCGCCCGCTGGCCGCACGCCTGGCCGATGGCGCTCGCCGCGTGCTCGCATACGACAACCGCGGCAGCGGCGAGAGCTCGGTCACGCCGGGCCCATATTCGACGGCGCAGATGGCCGCGGACGCGCTCGCGCTGCTCGACCACCTCGGCGTCGAGGAGGCCGACGTGTTCGGCATGTCGATGGGCGGGATGATCGCCCAGGAGCTCGCGCTGCTCGCGCCCGCGCGCGTGCGCCGCCTCGTGCTCGGCTGCACGCACGCCGGCGTCGCCCACGCCAGCCCACCGCCGGCCGCGGCCGGGCGCGCGTTCGCGCTCGCGACCGATGACTGGGCGCTGCGGATGCGCACGCTGGCACCGTTCGCGTTCGCCGAGCGCGTCGACACGGAGCTGCTCGAGGCGTTCATCGCGAAGAAGTCGCTCGATGTCCAGGACAGCGCCGGCTACCGTGCGCAGATCGCGGCGGTGCTGAGCCACGACACGGCCGCGCGGCTGCGCGAGATCCGCGCGCCGACGCTGATCCTCAGCGGCGACGATGACCGCGTGATCCCCGGCGCGAGCAGCGAGCTGCTCGCCGCGCGGATCGAGGATGCGAAGCTTGTCGTGATCCCGGGGACGGGACACCTGTTCTTCCTCGAGGCGCCCGATGAGACGGTCGCGATCCTCGAGGACTTCCTGAGGGAGTGAGTGCATGCCCGATCGCATCGCCGTGCTGTTCGACATCGACGGGACGCTGCTCGTCAGCGGCGGCGCCGGCGCGGCCTCCTGGCGGCTTGCGTTCGATGAGCTGTACGGCATTCCCGCGGACATCGGCGCGTTCACCGACGCCGGCATGACCGATCCGGAGGTCGGGCGCAGGACGTTCGAATCGGTGCTGCACCGTGCGCCCGAGCGCAAGGAGTTCGCGCGCCTGCTCGAGCGCCGTCTGCATCACCTGCACGACACCGTCGCCGAATCGGCCGACTACCGCGTGCTCGCCGGCGTCGAGGAACTGCTGCCGCGCCTGATCGAGAAGGGCTTCCTGCTCGGGCTCGTGACCGGCAACGTCGAGGCGGCCGCGCACGTCAAGCTGCACCGCGCGCGGCTCAACCGCTTCTTCTCCTTCGGGGGCTACGGCTCCGATTCGACCGACCGCGGCGAGCTCACGCGGGTGGCGCTCAAGCGCGCGAACGTCGTCTACGGCGAGCAGGTCTCCCCCGCCGCGGCGATCGCCGTCGGCGACACGCCGCACGATGTCACCGGCGCGCACGCCGCCGGCATCGAATGCGTCGCCGTCGCAAGCCACAAATCGAGCATCGCCGAACTCGAAGCGGCCGGCGCGGACTTCACGATCGCCTCACTCGCAGACGGGCTGCCGCTGTAGGCGTGGCCCGCGCAACGGATCGCAGCAGCTATGACGCGGTGATCGTCGGCGGCGGTCACAACGGCCTCACCGCTGCCGCCTACCTCGCGCGCGCCGGGCGCTCGGTGCTCGTGCTCGAGCGCCGCGCGCAGCTCGGCGGTGCGGCCGTCTCCGAGCGGACCTTCGCGGGAGTCGACGCGCGCCTGTCGCGCTACTCCTACCTCGTCAGCCTGCTGCCCGCGCAGATCATCGACGAGCTGTCGCTGAAGCTGACGCTCGCCGCGCGCAAGGTCTCCTCCTACACGCCGGACCCGCGCGACGGCGGTGCCCGCGGCCTGCTCGTCGACAGCTCAGACACGGCGGCGACGCGCGCGTCGTTTCAGGCGGTCACCGGCGGCCGGCGCGAGCTCGATGCGTGGGAGGCGTTCTACGCGATGACCCGCAAGCTCGCCGAGGTCGTGTTCCCGACGCTCACCAAACCGCTGCGCGCGCGCGAGCAGCTGCGCGCGATGCTCGGCGACGACGGCGCCTGGGAGGCGATCTTCGAGCGGCCGCTGCAGCGCGCGATCGAGGCCGCGTTCGACGACGACCTCGTCGCCGGGGTCGTGCTGACGGACGCGCTGATCGGCACGTTCGCCGCCGCCGACGACGCCGGGCTGCGCCAGAACCGCTGCTTCCTCTACCACGTGATCGGCGGGCGCACGGGCGAGTGGCGGGTCCCGCTCGGCGGGATGGGCGCGGTGTCCGCCGCGCTCGCCGGGGCCGCGCGCGCGGCCGGCGCAGAGCTGCGCACGCGCGCTGAGGTGTTGAGCATCGAGCCCGAGGCGACCGGCGTCGACGTGCGCTTCAGCGACGGCGCCGCCGAGACCGAGGTGCACGCCGAGCACGTGCTCGTCGGCGCCGCGCCCAGCGAGCTTGAGCGGTTGCTCGGAGATCGGCGCCGGCCCGCTCCCCGAGGGCTCACAGCTGAAGGTCAACCTGATGCTCTCGCGGCTGCCGCGCCTGAAGGACGAGAGCGTCGCCGCCGAGCACGCGTTCGCCGGCACCTTCCACGTCAACGAGAGCGCCGAGCAGCTGCAGCGCGCCTACGAGCAGGCCGCCGCCGGGCTGCTGCCCGAGCTGCCGCCGTGTGAGAGCTACTGCCACTCGCTGACCGACGCGAGCATCCTCGGCTCGGAGCTGCGCGCCGCCGGGGCGCACACGCTGACGCTGTTCGCGCTGCACATGCCCGCGCGGCTGTTCGCCGCCGATCCGCAGGGGGCGCGCAGCGCGGCGCTCGCGGCGACGCTGCGCTCGCTCGACAGCGTGCTCGCCGAGCCGATCGCCGACTGCATCCTCGCCGACCGCGACGGCGAGCCGTGCATCGAGGTGCGCAGCCCGCTCGACATCGAAGCCGAGCTGCGAATGCCCGGCGGGCACATCTTCCACCGCGACCTCTCCTGGCCGTTCGCCGAGCGCGACGAGCAGGTCGGCAGCTGGGGCGTCGAGACCGCCGATCCGCGCGTGCTGCTGTGCGGCGCCGGCGCGCGGCGCGGCGGCGGCGTCAGTGGCATCCCCGGGCGCAACGCGGCGATGGCCGTGCTCGCGGCGCGGGCGTAGCTCAGCGCGGCCGCGGCGAGTCCGGCCAGCGGCCGTGCTCGTCGAAGTACACGCGCGCGGCCTCCTCGGCGTCGCGCTCGCGATCGCCGTCGAAGGACGCGCGGTACAGCCAGCTGATCGCGAAGATCGCAAGGCCGGCGCTGACGATGCTCGCGCCGCCCTCGAGGTCGACTTCGCTGCCGAACATCATCACGATCAGGCCCGCGAGCACGACGAGCGAGGGCAGCACGTAGCGCAGCCCGATCAGCAGCGGCCCGGCGGGCTCGCCGCGCTCCGATTCCTGCTCGTCTGCTGCTCGCTGCGCGCTCATCGCTCACCTCGTTCTACACCATCCGGCGCGCACCGCAAGCTCGCGCGCCTAGCAGTCGACGGCGGGCCCATCCGCTGCGCGCAGCGCGCGCCAGCCGCGGCGCGTGGTCGTGAGCGCGAGCGCGCTCGCGATCGCCATCGCGAGCAGCTGCACGATCAGCGCGAAGCTCGTGCTCGCGAGCGCCAGCGGCCCGGTCGTCTCGGCCGCGAGGCGCGGCGCGTCGAGCGGCAGGGTGATCGCGTAGAGCGCCGTCGCGAGCGCGATCGCGACCATCGCCGCGGCGACGAGCGTGGCAGCCCCGAGCGCGTACAGCAGCCAGCCGCGCGCGAGCGGGATCGCGAACAGCGCGCGGCGCGCGGCGAGCACGCAGACGACCCCGCAGATCACGCCGGCGAGCTCCCACGCGATGAACGCCGCGCGCGCGGCCGGAGCGCCGTGCAGCTTCGGCTGAGCGTGCGCGATCACCACCAGCGCGGCGGTCAGCGCGATGAACACCGCGACCGCGGCGAACGGGAGGCCGAGCAGCACACGCAGCTGCGGGCGGCGGCGCCCCTGATCGAGGGCGAGCACGACGAGCGGCAGCGCGCCGAGCACGACCGCCAGCGACGCGAGCAGCGCGAGCAGCTGCACCGTCAGATGCGCGCCGCCGAGCGCCACGTGCGCGCGCGCGACCGCCGGAAACGGGTGATCCTCGGTCGCCTCGTAGAAGCCGAAGCCTGCGACCGCGAACGCGAGCCAGCAGGCGAGCACGCCGCTGACGCTGCCGCGCACGCGCTCGCCGACCGCGAGCACGTCGCCGAGCCCGGCGGGCGGGCGGGCATGGGCGCGCAGCGCGCCGCGCAGCAGGTCGAGCAGCGCGCCGGCGCGCACGGGCGTCTGATCGAGCAGCGCGGCCATCTCCTCGCCGTAGCGGCGGCGGAAGGCGAGCGGGTAGAGCCCGAGCAGCAGGACCGCGAGGCGGCGTTTCACGAGGTTGCCCCCGCCGCGCGCAGGCGATCGAGGCCGCTGCGCGTGACGCGCTCGAGCGCGTGCAGCTGCTCTCTCAGCGCGGCCGCGCCGGCGCCCGTCAGGCGATACGGCCGGCGGCGGTCCTCGGCGGGGAGCGACTCGATCAGGCCGTTGCCCTCGAGGCGCGACAGCGCTCCGTAGAGGGTGCCCGGCCCGAGCCGCACGCCGGCGATCTGCTCGACATCGCGGGTGATCGCATAGCCGTGCTTGGGACCCTCGGCGAGGCTCGTCAGCACGAGCAGGCCTGGGTCGGTAGATCGCTCACTGGTGTATCGCATAGCGTAATAGTAGCGCGGAGCGCGCACGGGCGCAGGCGAGCACGGCAGCGGTGCTCCGCAGCCGCCTCCGAATCGACGGCTGGAGCGCTCGCCCGACTACGCGGCGAGTGTCGCCGCCACGTCGTCCTGCTCGGCGCGCGCGGGGCTCGAGAAGCGCATCGTGCCGTCGTCGAGCTTGCCGTGGCGCAGCGTGAAGACGTCCTGGGCGTAGTTCATGCCGAGCCGGAACGGGGCCCGCGGGCCCTGGCGCGGGAACTGCGCGACCGAGCGCTCGACGTAGCCCGCCGCGAGGTCGAGCAGCGGCCGCGTCGGCAGCGAGGGATCCATGCTCGCGGGCGTCGCCTGGCGGTGGCCGTTCGCGTCCATGTAGCTCAGCAGGCGGTTGACGAATTCGCTGACGAGATCTGCCTTGAGCGTCCACGACGCGTTCGTGTAGCCGACGACGAACGCGAAGTTGGGGACGCCGCCGAGCATCAGGCCCTTGTACGCGACCATCTCATCGAGCGCGACGACGCGCCCGTCGACGCTCAGCTGCAGGCCGCCGAAGGCGAGCAGGTTCAGCCCGGTCGCGGTCACGATCACGTCCGCCTCGAGGCTCGCGCCGGACTCGAGCGCGAGGCCGGTCCCGGTGAAGCTCGCGATCCGATCGGTGCAGACGGACACGCCCCCCGCGGAGATCGCCGCGAACAGGTCGCCGTCGGGCACCAGGCACATGCGCTGGTCCCACGGCTCATAGCGCGGGTTGAAGTGGGTGTCGATCTCATAGCCCGGCGGCAGCTCGCGTTCGAGGCCTTTGCGGATCAGCGACCGGACGAATCCCGGGCGGCGGCGGCTGAGCTGGAAGACGACGGTCGCGATCGCGACGTTCTTCCAGCGTGCGATCGCATACGCCAGGCGGCTCGGCAGCACGCGGCGCAGGCCGTTCGCGATCGGATCCTCGGCGGGCACCGAGACGATGTAGCTCGGCGAGCGCTGCAGCATCGTCACGTGCGCCGCGCGCTCGGCCATCGCCGGCACGAGCGTGACAGCGGTCGCGCCGCTGCCGATCACGACGACGCGCTTGCCCGCGTAGTCGTAGTCCTCGGGCCAGTGCTGCGGGTGAATCAGCTTGCCCGCGAAGCGCTCCGCGCCGGGGAAGTCCGGGGTGAAGCCCTCGTCGTAGCGGTAGTAGCCGCTGCACACGAACAGAAAGCCGCACGTCACCTCGACGCGCTCGCCGCTGTCGACGTGCTCGACCGTGACCGTGTAGCGCGCCTCGGCGCTCGACCACGCGGCGCTGATGACCCTGCGCCGGAAGCGGATCCGATCCTCGATGGCGCCCTCGCGCGCGGTCGCGCGAACGTAGCTGAGGATCGACGGCCCGTCGGCGATCGCCTTCGCGTTCGTCCACGGCCGGAAGCGGTAGCCGAGCGTGTGCATGTCGGAGTCCGAGCGGATCCCCGGGTAGCGGAACAGGTCCCAGGTGCCGCCGATCGCATCGCGCGCCTCGAAGATCGCGTAGGACTTCCGCGGATGCTCGGCCTGCAGGTGGTGCGCCGCACCGATCCCCGACAGCCCCGCGCCGACGATCAGGACGTCGAAGTGCTCGCTCGCCGGCGGCGGGCTCCCCTGCTCGCGGGCCTTCGTGCGCAGCAGCCTCATGCGCGCCTGTGCCTGCGCGTCAGCAACCGCTCGAGCGGGTCGAGCACGCGGTAGTAGTGCGTCGGCGCGATCCGCGCGAGCGCGTCGAAGACGTACGCGTCGGGGCCGACGAGGATGCGCGCCCTGCCCGCGTCGATGCCGCGGTGGATGATCTCCGCGGCGCGCTCCGGGGTCGTGCGCACGAGCGCCTCGAAGTCGTCGGCGAGCTGCTGCTGCGTGCGCCCTTCGCCGCGCGGATCGGAGTTCAGGCGCCCGTTGCGCGCAATGTTCGTCCTGACGCCGCCCGGGTGCACCGTGATCGCGCGCACGCCGCTGCCGCGCAGCTCCTGGCGCAGCGACTCGGTGAAGCCGCGCACCGCGAACTTCGACGCGCAGTAGGCGCTCTGGTGAGGGATCCCGAGCAGGCCGAAGACGCTCGAGGTGTTGACGATCGCGCCCGTGCCCTGCTCGAGCAGCACCGGCAGGAACGCGCGCACGCCGTGCACGACGCCGTCGAAGTTGATGCTCAAGAGCCACTCGTCATCCTCCGGCGATGCGTCCGCGACGCTCGAGGACAGCGCGACGCCCGCGTTGTTGAAGACCGCGCCGATCGGCGCGGGCGCCCACTCGCGGACGTCCGCCGCGAGCGCGAACAGGCCTTGGCGGTCGCGCACGTCGAGCACGCGCACGAGCGAGGGGCCTTCGATCAGGCCGGCCGTCTCCGCCAGCGTGTCCGCGTCGGCGTCGACGATCGCGACCGGGCAGCCGTGCGCGGAGAGCCGTTGTGCGAGCCCGCGGCCGATGCCCGAGCCGGCACCGGTGATCACCGCCGTCTGCCCCGCGAGCGGGTTGGGTGTGTTGCTCAGCATTCGCTACTCCGGTGGCGCGGCTTCTCGAGGGCGTTACGGTACTCGCGAGTACCGCTTCGGTGTATCCTATGGTACTCGTAAGTACCATGACTTTGCAAGCAGCCTCCGAACCGGCCGCCGCCGCGCGCGGCACACACGCGCTGGAGCCGGCGCCGAGCGATGACCAGCACCGCGACCGCCTGCTCGCCGGGCTCGCGCAGTCGATCCGCGAGAACGGGCTCGCGGGCACGCAGATCACCGACATCGTGCGCAACGCGAAGGCCTCGCGGCGCACCTTCTACCAGTCCTTTCCCGACAAGGAGAGCTGCTTCGCCGAGCTCGCCGAAGCGCTCACGACCGCGTCGCTGAGCGAGGTCGACGCGGCGGTTGACGCGAGCGCGGCGTGGGAGCTGCAGATCGACCAGTCGATCGATGCCTACCTCGACATCCTCGACGCCGATCCCGCGATGGCGATCACCTTCTCGAGCGACCTGCCGATGCTCGGCAAGCGCGGCGTCGAGATCCAGCGCTCGGGGATCGAGCGCTTCGCCGAACTGTTCGTGCGCCTCGTGCACTCCGAGCCCGCGCGCCTGGCGGGTGTGCGCGCGGTGTCGCTCGAGAAGGCCGTGATGCTCGTCGGCGGCCTGCACGAGATGATCGTGCGCACCGTCGACCGCGGCGAGCCCGTCAGGGCGCTCGCGCCGGTCGCCAAAGACGTGATCAAGGCGGTGCTCGACCCGTCGCGAGGCTGACCGGCGCCCGCGCGAGCCGCGCGGCAGCCCGTGGCGATCGCCGGCCGGCCGTTGCGATCATGCCGCCAAGTAGGCTGGTGGACCGTGTCTGCCCGATCGCTCACGCCCGCACGGGCCTCGAATCTGCACCACTGCGGGCGCGCGCGCTGATGGCCGACGCGGGCGACAGCGCGGCCGAGCAGCCGGGGCACCACAGACACCGGCTCTCGCGCGCCGCGCACCGGCGCGAGGTCAACCGCACCTCGCACAAAATCCTGCACGACGCGCGCAAACAGCTCGGCCGGCGGCTGCTGAAACTGCTCGGCTTCCTGGTGCTCGCGCTGCTGGTAGTCAAGGTCATCCCGGGCCTCGAGAGCGCGTTTGAAGACCTCAAAAACGTCAGCATCGAGTGGGTCGTCTTCGCGCTGGCGATCGAGACGATCTCGGAGGTCGGCTACGTGATCTCCTGGCGCGGGATCCTCGACCCCGAAAACCTGCTCGCGGGGCGCACGCGCGGGGTCGGCCTCGGCGCGCGCGTGGCGTGGGCGCAGCTCGGCGGCGGCATGATCATCCCCGGCGGCACCGTCGCGAGCATGGGCGTCGGCGGCTGGTTCCTGCACCGCCTCGGCATGTCGATGGAGGGCGTCGCCGAACGGCAGTTCGTGCTGATGTTCCTGAACTCGACGATCGACGGTCTCGCGATCATCTTCTTCGGCGTCGGACTCGCGATCGGCGTGTTCCCGGGTGAAGCGAGCCTCGCGCTGACACTGCTGCCCGCGGCAGTCCTGAGCGTCGGCTTTGTGCTCGCGCTGTTCATCGCCGGCAAAGCCGACGTACTCAGCGCGCGCACCGCCGAGCGCCGCCCGAAGGTCTCGGCCGCGATCGGCACGCTCGCGAAAGCCGTGCAGGGCGTGTACGCGCTGCTGCGCCACCGCGGCAGCTTCAAGATCGTGCTCGGGGCGATCACATATCTGCTGTTCGACATGCTCGTGCTGTTCACCGCGTTCACCGCGATCGACGCCCACTCCCCGCCGACGTTCGCGATCGTCGCGCTCAGCTATCTGCTCGGCGGACTCGCCGGCTCGATCCCCCTGCCGGCGGGTCTGGCGGGCGTCGCGGGGATGGCGGCGATGCTCGTCGTCTTCGGCGTCGGCAGGAACGAAGCGATCGCCGCGGTCGTGCTCTACCAGGCGATCGGCTACCTCGTGCCGCTCGTCGGCGGCGGCATCTCATACGTGTTCCTGCGGCGCATGTTCGGGCCGATGGGAGGCGACGAGCATCCGGATTCGGACAGCTCCGGCGACGTGCCCGCGGGCGCGAGGGCCTGAAGGCGCCCCTGCTGTCCTCAGCGCCGCGCGCCGAGGTCGATCGCGGCGCTGCCCTCGAAGCGTCCCGCGCGCAGATCCTCCAACGCCAGGGCCGCGTCCTCGAGCGCGTAGGGGCGCACCTCGGTACGGACCGGAACCTTCGGAGCGAGCTCGAGAAACTCGCGCACGTCCTGGCGGGTCAGGTTGGCGACCGAGCGAACGACGCGCTCGCCCCACAGGATCGAGTAGGGGAACGCGGGGATGTCAGACATGTGAATGCCGGCGCAGACGACCACACCGCCCTTCGCGAGCGTCCGCAGCGCCGCCGGGATCAGCGCCCCGTCGGATGCGAACACGATCGCGGCATCGAGCTCCTCCGGGGGCGCCGTATCGGAGCCGCCCGCCCACTCCGCGCCCAATCCATGCGCGAACGCCTGGGTCGCCTCGTCGCCCGGTCGCGTGAACGCGAACACGCGCCGCCCCTGGAAGCTCGCGACCTGGGCGATGATGTGCGCCGAGGAGCCGAACCCGAACAGGCCGAGCCGCTCCGCGTCGCCGGTCATCGTCAGCGCCCGGTAGCCGATCAGCCCGGCGCACAGCAGCGGCGCGATCTGCACGTCGGAGTAGCCGTCGGGCAGCGCGAAGCAGAAGCGACTGTCGGCCGTCGCGAACTCGGCGTAGCCGCCGTCGATGTCGCGCCCCGTGAAGCGCGCGCGATCGCACAGGTTCTCGCGGCCGCTGAGGCAGTAGCGGCAGCGACCGCACGTCCAGCCGAGCCACGGGATCCCGACGCGCGTGCCGGGCTCGAAGCTCGCGGCGCCGCCGTCTGCGCCCGCGTCTGAGCGATCGCCGGCCGCGATCACCGTGCCGACGATCTGGTGCCCGGGAATGACCGGCGGCCGCGGGATCTCGACGTCGCCGTCGAGCAGATGCAGGTCCGTACGGCAGACGCCGCACACGTTGACGCGCACGAGCAGCTCGTCCGGTCGCGGACGCGGCCGCTCACGCTCTAGCACGCGCATCACACCGGGCCGGTCTATCTGCACAGCGCGCATGCAACGATCATGACGCGCTCGGGCCGGGCGGCGCGCGCGCGACACGGCCTCTGTTCGCGCCGATCGGTCACGATCAGGACTCCGATGCGGCCGCGCGGGCGATCCGGCGGCCGCGTGAGCGCGACAAAGGAGCGAGCGATGGACATCTTCGAGATCGAGCAGAAGGAGACGGTCAGCCGCGAGGAGGTCGCGAGGCGCCTGCGCGTGCTCGCGGACATGCTCGAGCGACACAACGACCTCGAGTTCGACCGCGGCGGCGTGCACTTCAAGGTGCACGTCCCCGACGAGGTTCAGCTGAAGCTGGAGCTCGAGGTGGAGAGCGACGAGCGCGAGCTCGAGATCGAGCTCACGTGGTGACGGGCGGCTGCTCGCGCGCGTGAGCGAAACCGTGGAAGCGCGCGGCGAGCGCGCCGCTGGCGAGCCCGATCGCGATCCCGCCGACGACGTCGCTCGGGTAGTGCACGCCGGTATGCACGCGCGAGTAGGCGACCGCGCCGGCCAGCGGCACGAGCACCGGCGCGAGCGCCGGCAGCTCGCCGCAGGCGCCGGCGGCGAACGCGAACGCGGCGGCGCTGTGGCCCGAGGGGAATGACGTCGATCGCGGCGTGCGGATCAGCGTCGGCTGTGAGCGTGACGACGGCCGGCGGCGGCGCACGAGCAGCTTCGCCGGGCCGTTCGCGACGATCGCCGCGATCGTGATCGCGGCGAGGCCGCGCCCCGCCGCGCGGCGTCCGCGGCGGCCGCCGAACAGCGCGAGCGCGCCCGCGAGGAGCAGCCACAGCCGCGAGTAGTTCGCGGCGCGCGTGACCGCGACGAGCGGGCGGTCGCGCGCGGGTGAGCGCGCGGCGAAGGAGCGCCCCATCAGATGGCCGTCCATGCGCTGGACGTGATCGCGGACGCTCACCGCGCCTGAGCCTCGCGCAGGCAGCGCGCCACGAACGCCGCCCAGCTCGAGCCGAGCAGCGCACCGATCAGCACGTCGCCGGGATAGTGCACGCCGAGGTAGACGCGCGAGGCGGCAACGGCGAGGATCAGCAGCAGCGCGAGCGCCATCGCCAGACGAGTCGCAGCCGTTTGCGCGCCGGCGGCTGAGAGCGAGAGCACGAGCGAGAGCCAGAACGCGCTCGCCTGCGTCGCGTGGCCGGAGGGCATGCTCGCGCCGGAGACCGCCTGCAGGTGCACGACGGGCGGGCGCGGCCGCGCGACGAGCAGCTTGCCGCACCTCCAGATCAGCATCGCGCCGCCGAGCGTCAGCGCGACCGCAAGCGCCTCGCCGCGCAGGCCGCGGCGCTCGAGCAGCACGCACACAATCAGCGCGAGCGGAATCAGCACGGCGGTGCTGCCCGCCCACGTGATCACGCGCGCCGCGTCCGTCAGCGCCGGCGAGCGCAGCTCCGCGACTTCCTGCACCGCAGTCAGGTCGGCCGAGCCGAGGAGCGACAGCCACAGCTCCCCGAGCCCCCAGGCGAGCAGCACGAATGCGGCGAGCCCGAGCAGCAGCTGCGCGGCGGCGCGGCTCACCGCCCCGCCGCCACGCGCGCCAGCGCGCCCAGATTCGCGCTCGTCAGCGCCACCGCACGTGCCGCCGGCGACAGCCCGGCGCCGCGGGGAACACGAACGCGCAAAGCCCCGGGAAGCGAGCTGAAGCGCAGCGGCGGCTCGAGCACGAGCGCCTCACCGTCGAGTCCGATCTCCACAGGACCAGCGGAGCGGACCTCGAAGTCGCGGGCAGACCACGAAAGCAGGCCGGGGTAGCGCTGCGCCTGGCCGACCAGCTCGAGGGCGACGAGCTTGGAGACATCCGCACCCCGTACCCGCGCCGCGACGATGCCGAGCGTGCCCGTGTCGATCCGCTCGCGCGTGCCCGCGCCCGAGAGGTGGGTGAGCTCGTACGGGTTGTTCGACACCAGCACCAGCGGCGCGTCGTCGCAGCTGTCCCCGTCGGCGGTGGTGAACTCGAGGTCGATCGGCTCGGCGTCGGGACCGATCAGCTCGGGCAGCAGGCGCGTCCACGTCTCGAGCTTCGCGTCGCGATAGGCGTCGGACTGGACGACCTTCGCATACACGCCGAGCGAGGCGTTGTTGACGAATACGCGCTCGTTGACGCACGCGAGGTCGACGCGCCGCTCGAGGGCGTCGCCAAACGCCTCGAGCGCACCGATGACATCGTCGCGATCGAGGCCGAGGTCGAGCGCGAAGTGGTTGCGCGTGCCCGCCGGTACACAGACATGCGCGACGTCTTGCCGCGCTGCGACGGTCGCGACGAGCGCCTGTGAGCCGTCGCCGCCGGCCATGCCGATGACCTCCGCGCCACGCGCGATCGCATGCTCGGCGAGCTCGAGCAGATCATCGCCGCGCTGCAGCACGATCGGCTCGATGCCCCGCCGCTGCGCCTCCCCGACGAGGTCGAAGCGCTCAGCCTTGCCGCCGCCGGACCAGCGGTTGATGATCAGCGCCGACTGGCCGGCGGCGCCCACCGGCCCGAGTGTGGCCGCTGTGCGGCCGACGGCGACCTCGCCGCTGCGTCCGAGCGCGTAGCGCGCGGCGACGCCGTAGAGGAGCAGCAGCGCAAGCAGCGCGAGCGCGACGAGCAGGCCCTGCCAGTGCACCGCGAGCACGACCGCGAGGCCGAGGACCGCGAGCAGCGCAACCGCGTCGCCGAACACGCGCGCCGCGCCGCGCTCGGTCAGGGCGAACCAGATCGCCGCGTTCGCGACGAGCGCAAGCGCGACCGCGAGCACGGCGATCGGGACATCGCCCGCAAGCGCAACCGCAAGCACGACCGCCATCGCGACGGGGATCGCGAGCGCCGCGATCGCGGCGAGGCGCGCCAGCCACCCGCGCCGTGCGGGGAGAGCTCCTCGGGGGGTCGCCGATCTGCCGTCCACCTCGGCCCATACTTTCAGACGCGGGCGGGCCCGAGGCGGGCGACGCTAACCGGTGCCGCGCTCGAAGCTCGCGGCGCTCTCGAAGCGAGGTGACCAGGGCTGCGCCGAGCTCGTCCATACCTCGATCGCCGGCTCGAGCCAGGACGAGTCATCGAGGCTCCCGGACTTGATCAGCGCCAGCTCCGGCAGGACCGCGGAGACACTGAAGATCGGGGCCCCGCACGCTGTGCAGAAGCTCCGCTCCGTCTCGCCGCCGTGGTCCTCGCCGACCGTCGTGAACGAGGCCAGCGTGTCACCATCGACGATCAGGGCTGCCCGGGGCACACCCACGACGACGGTGAACGGGCCGCCCGTCTGACGCTGGCAGTCGCTGCAGTGGCAGACGGCCTGAACGACGGGATCGGCATCGCTGCTGTACGTGATGCTCCCGCACAGGCAGCGACCTTTGATCGCGCTGGCCCCATCGCTCATATCCGTGACGCTACAGCAAACCGGCAACACCAACGTGGCCAGGCCGTCTGGCCGCAGCGCGCTCGCGAACACGACGGCCGCCCCCGAGGGAGCGGCCGTCCGATCGTTGCGGTGGCTGAGCTGCGCCTAGGTGGCGCAATTCCAGCCGGCTGCGGTTTTGCCGCTCGCCAGGCACGGCAGGATCGTCGGCGGCGTCCAGCTGCCCGGCGCGCCTTCGAATATCGGGGCGATGTCTTCTTCCGAGACCCCGTACAGGCGCATGATCAGCTGGAACGGCCCCGCCGGCGCGGGCAGCCAGTTCTCGAGGCTGGCTTCGCTCGTCGGCTGTTCGCTCTGCAGGTACATGTCGAGCGAGCCGTCTTCGTTGAAGTGCATGTTCGAGCGGTTGCCGAGCGTGAAGCGTTCGAGCGGGTTGGCGACGAAGAACCCGCTCGTCGAGTACATCGTCAGCGACCAGAACGCCTGCACGGGCACCGGGAAGTCACTCGCGGGGAAGTGCGCGACGTACCTGGTCGCGCTGCCGTTGAGCGGAACGCCGTGACGTTCGGTCGTCGCGAACGGGTAGATCGAGATGTTCGGCGGCAGACCGGCCAGCCCGTACTGATCGACGACGGCGCGCAGCGCGTAGTTCGTGCCGTAGACGCCGACCGGCGTGACACCCCAGCCGTTGTGCTTTTCAAAGCCCGCGCCGACGAGTTCTTTGAGGTGCGTCGCGACGACACCCGGACCCGCGGCGACGGCGGCGCGCAGCCCGGCGAGTGTGCCCGGGCCCAGCTTCGGGTTGTTCGCGGGCGATTTGCCCGCGCCGATGCCGACGCCCTTGAGCGCTTCGAGCTCGGGCGCGTCGGCGGCCGGCGGCTTGAACTGCTTCAGCGCCGCGCCGAGCGCGGTCCAGTAGGTGAGCGGTTCTTCGCCCGGCTGCGTGCCCGGGACCTTCGTTTCGATCGGTGTCGTGACTTCCGTTTCAGGCGCCGGCGGCCGGTAGTTGATGCCTTCCTGCTTCCAGCGGTTGAGCGGTACGAGCTTCTGTTCGGCCTGGATCGCGACCGCGTTTGCGGTGTCGGCCTTGTCGTTGACGACCGTGCGCGCGACGAGCCACACACGGTCATACGGCGAGTGGATGATCTTCATTCCCTGCACTTCTTCCTCGCCTGCGTACTTGCCCGGGCCGGCGATCACATAATTCCCGGGGGCGAGCATGCCCGAGGCGTCTTCGCCGATGTTGCCGATGTTTTCCTCATACGGCGTCATGATCGGCACGACGTTGAAGCGTCCGGCGACGGGCACGTGCACGACGATCGGCTGCGGCTTCAGCGCCAGCCACGCGTAGGAGTAGAGCGTGTCCGCGTTCGGCGAGACGATCTCGCCCTCCTTGGTGGTCGCGAGTTCGGTGAAGTGCGACCACTGGTTGACGGGCGCGTCACCGATCGCGTCGGGGACGGTGACGCTCGTGTTGCTCTGGTAGAGGCGCTGCATGTTCAGCAGCGGCTCGCCGTAGATGTAGCCCTGGACGCCGACGTTGTAGGCGTGTTCGTATTCCTTTGCGTATTCGACCGCCGACGCGCCGGCGGTCGCGACCGCCGACAGCGCGCACGCGAGTGCGAGCGCCGCGGCGATCCGCCCCAGCCTGGTTGATATCGCTGCTCTCATTCTGCGTTCCCTCCGTTTGAGTTGATGCCGTTGACACACGCGGCGGCCGTGGCCGACAACGGGTCCGCCGCCGGCGCCGGGCCGGCGTGATCCGGCCCGGCGCTCGGTGCTCGCCGGCGGCGGTGCTCTTCCCCGCCTGGCGTGCGGCCGCTGGCGCCCTCGTGCTCCCCATCGGTGCTGAGGCTGCTGTTGAGAGCAGGACCCTAGCGACCGATGAGACAGATGTCAAATCGTCTTGTTTGAGTCTATCCAGTGATTACATCTTCTGCAACGTTTGAGATCCTGATCCCACGAACCGCCACGCCAGCTATGCTTCCTGACCGCAGCACGTGCAGGATCTCCCGGCAAGCACGGAGGTATCGATGGCGAGGACCCGGACCCGGCCGCCGGTGGCCGAGAGCGTGGGCGGGGAGGATCCGATCCCGAGGATCTTCCGCCGGGCAACGCCGCGGGACGCGATGGAGCTGGCGCGGGCGACATTCCTGCACGGAGCTCGCGTCGACATGGGCACGCTGGCCAAGGAACTGGCCGTCGCACGCGCCACCCTCTATCGCTGGTGCGGCTCGCGCGAGCGGCTGCACGAGCAGATCCTCGCGCAGCGAGGGCGCGAATTCAACACCTGGGCACGCGGCGAGGCCGTCGGGGAGGGCGATGAGCGTGTGCTCGACTACCTGCGGCTGATACTCGATGCAACCGCACACGCGCAACCGGTGCGCCGGTTCATCGCGCGCGAGCCGCAGCTCGCGCTGCGCATCCTCACGAGCGAGGACGGTGAAGTGCACCGAGTCCTCGTGCAGGGGCTCTGCGACGTCGTCGACGAAGTCCACACGCCGCGACGCGCAGGGATCCTGAGAAGGCGCCTGGACGTCGCCATCGAGGTGGCCACCGCGCTGCAGTGGGTGACGATCGCGACCGACGGCGAACCGGAGAGCGAGCGGATCGTCGAGATCGTGCGCGCGGTGCTGTCCGCGCGCTGAGCGTCGCGCTGACGGCCGGCCCTACGGTGTGCCGCCACCCGGCGGCGGTTCGAAGCCGCCGCCCGGGAACCTGCCTGCGCCCTGGTGGAGGCGGCCCTGCCAGACGGCTTTAGCGCCGAGGTCACCCGTCCTGAAGCACATGTAGCCGGCGCCGATCGACAGCAACACGAGCGCGACAGAGAGGCCGCTGAGGACCGCGCGCGGCGCGAGCAGGCGATCGACGACGCCGAGACCGGTCGGCATCCCGCCTGAGATCCGCAGCGCGGCGAACGTGACGATCAGCGTCGCGGTGAACAGCACGTAGACGATCGCGAGGATGTGCGCGGCGTGCGAGTGTTCGGAGATCAGCGTCGCGGCTTGGCCCTGGAGGTTCAGCGCGCGGCGCAGCGCGGCGCCCGACTGCAGCGCGAGGAACAGCGAGCTCATCGCGACGATCGCGACGAGCGCAAGCGCGATGCCGAAGCGCGAGAACCAGTCGCGCCTGAACACGAAGATGATCGCGGCCACGACGGTGCTCGGAACCAGGATCACCGGTACGTGGATGAACAGCGGGTGCGCGGGCAGGCCGCTGTAGATCGTCGTGATGCGGATCGGCAGCGCGAGGAAGCCGAGGAACGCGATGAGCGTCAGCACGAACTCCGCGCGCCGCCAGTCGACCCCGGTGGGCCGCGGCGCCCCGACGCGCGCGCTGCTCATGCGCGCCCGGCCCGCGCACGGACGCCCGCGCGGCCGCCAAGGGGGGGAAGGAAGCGCGCGGACGCCATGCAGCCCTCAGCGTACGGCTGCGTGCGACGCGCGACAATCGCTCTCGAGGATGATCTCTCACTCAACCTCGAGGCTGACCCCGAGGCGTGCGCGACGGTCGCGCGGGAGATAGCGTTTATGGAGCGCCGTGATCGGAAATAATGTGCTCATGACAGGGACCGACAAGATCATGAAAGCGATGCGCGGACCACGGGCGCCGGGCCGCGCCGGGTGCCTGCAGCGGTAGAGCGAGCATGTCGATCGAGTCCACCTCGCCGACCTCCGGAGCGACCGTGAAAGAGTCGCGCGTGCTCGAGCCCGCCGCCGATCGGGGGGCCGTCGCCGGCGAGGTCGAGGGCTCGCTGTGGGAGCGCATCGTCGCGCTTACGATCGCGGTCGGCGAACGGGTGCTCGCGCCGGTCGAGCGGTTCATCGGCAGGCGCTCGCTGGTCGGTGACGCGACGTTCTTCCCGCTCGAGCGCTTCCCGTGGGTGGGTGAGCTCGAGGCCAACTGGACGACGATCAGGGCCGAGCTGGAACAAGTGCTCGAGGATCACGAGGCGCTGCCGAACTTCCAGGACATCTCCAAGGATCAGATCGAGATAACCGACGACGACCACTGGAAGACGTTCTTCCTCTACGGCTACGGCTTCGAGGCAAAGCTCGGCACCGAACTGTGCCCGCAGACGGCGGCGCTGATGCGGAGCATCCCGGGGATGACGACGGCGATGTTCTCGATCCTGTCACCGCGCAAGCACATCCTCGACCACCGCGGTCCGTACAAGGGAGTGCTCCGCTACCACCTCGGCCTGATCGTCCCCCGCGACGCCGAGGACTGCAGGATCCGGGTCGGTCAGGACTTCCGCCACTGGCGCGAGGGAGCGAGCATGGTGTTCGACGACACGTTCAACCACGAGGTCTGGAACGAAACAGATGAGACGCGCGTGGTGCTGTTCGTCGACGTGCTGCGCCCGCTCCCGTTCCCCGAGTCGCTGATCAACCGGGCGATCGTCAAGGCGATCTCGTGGTCGCCGTTCATCCTCGACGCAAAGCGCAACCAGCAGGCGTGGGAACAGCGCTACCGCGCGCACAGAGATCGTCGCGAGCATGCCCGCGCGCGTCAGGATGCGATCGAGGCCTGACGGACGGTCTGCGACGACATGGCGCTCGAGCACCGACAGGCGGCGCTGCTCGAACTGCTGCGTGCCAGGGATGGCGCGCCGGTGAGCTTCAGCGAGCTGCAGCACGCCGGCATCGAGTTTCCCGCGAGCGTCGTCTCCGAGCTCGAGCTGGCCGGCTCGCCGATCGAGCGCTGCGTGTTCCGCGTGCGCGACGCGACCGTCGTCGGGGTGCGGCTGGACCCGCAGCGCGACTTTGCAGCCGCCGTCGCGCCGTCGCTCGCCGCGGAGCAGGAGCCCGCGGCCGGCGCGCTCGCGCCGCGGCCGGGCCGCGGCCGCCTGCAGAGCGCCGCGTGGCTGGCACCGGTCGCGCTGCTCGCGACAGCAGCGGCGATCGCGGTGCTCGTGCCGATCGGGACGCCGCGCGGGCGCGACAGTGCTGCCCGTCACCGCGCGAGCGCGCTGCGCGCACCCCGGGCCAGCGCCTCAGCTCGCGCGGGCGGCGCCGCGCCCACACGCGCCGTGCGCAGCCAGAGCACGACGCCGGTGTCGGGAGCGCTCGCGATCGAGCTCGAGGCGCATGGGCATGAACTGCTCGAAGACGGGCGCTACAGCGATGCCGTGCGGGTGCTCACGAGCGCCGTCTCCGCCACCGGCGAGCAGCCCGGCGACTGCCTGCAGCCGACGAGCGAAACGTGCCTCACCTACGCCTACGCGCTGTATGACCTCGGCCGCGCCCTGCAGCTCGACGGACGCGCCGCCGCCGCCGTGCCGGTGCTGCAGCGCCGTCTGCAGATCGACAACCAGCGGGCGACCGTCGCGTTCGCGCTTGAAAGCGCCCGCGCGCAGAGCGGCTGAGGGCGAACTCGCGACGGACAAGCGCGACGTTGCCCACCGCCATCGCCTACTCCCCGCCGCCGACACGGATGCGCGCGGCGGTGAACGCGAGCTCGGGCGTCTTGCAGTGTTCGGCCGGGCCGGGTTCATCGAACAGGCTCGCGCCTGCTTCGACGTCCATCGAGAACTCCCCCGAGACCCGCTCTGGTGTCACCTTTGCGTGGAGCCGAACATGCGCGGTCGGAGCGCCGCGCGCCTCGTCTTTCGATTCCCCCGGCTGTTCGACATCGATCGCGACGCGCCCACGACGGACGTTCCCTGAAACGGGTTCGAAGGACGGTTCGGTTGCCCGCGGCGGGTAGCTGCCGACGAGCTCCTCACCGAGCGCGTTCGGCCCCTCGTCCTTGCATCGCGCGGTGAAGTAGAGGCGCGCATGGGCGCCCGCGATATCGAGTTGAATCCGTCCGTGCGGGCCAAGCCTGCCCCGGTATACGCTCGCGCGGCGGCTGGCGCCTGCCGTGGCGAGGGCGGCCGGCGAGGAGGCCGTCGCCAGGGCAAGCACGAGCGCTGTGACTGCCCACACACGATGTGCACGTCCTGCCGGGTTCATCGCCAGCCCATTCCCCTCCACCATAGGCGATGCGGTTGAGCGGCGCGCGCGGGGATCCGCTTCAAGCAGCGTCCGATCGGGTAGCGCTTACATATCGGTGCAAAACATCCGAATGTGAAGGAGGGTTTTCTCTTGGACCTGCTGCTGCTGCTCATAATCCTGTTGGTCGTGCTCAGTATCGCGGGAGGCGCATTCGTCAACCCGTTCGTGCTGCTGCTGCTGATCGTCGTGCTCGTGCTGTTTCTCGGGCCATATCGCGGCCGGAGCCGCGTCTAACGTGCGCCGCCTGCGCGCAGTCACAAGTCACAGCGTGCGAATGGCCGGCACGGACCGGGCGCGAGCCGCTCAAAGCACCTCAGCCTGGAGCCAGCTCGAAGCGGGTCCGCGGATTCCCGCGCCGGCGGCTTGTGTGAGGTATGTGTACGCGGGGCCGGCGGCCGAGCGCTCGCCCTTCTCGGTCACGATCACTTCATAGCTGCCGGGCGACTCGGCGTGCGTGACCGCCGTGATTTCCGTTTCTGAGTGAACCGTCACCGAAGAGGCTTTGCCCTTTGGACCGGTCGTGACCTTCGCGCCCGCCCTGAACCCGGTTCCGGTGATCGTGACCGTCTCGCCCCCCGCCGGCGGGCCTTCGGCCGGTGTGACCGAGATTACGGCCGGCGCGGGCGGAGCTATATATGTGAAGTGCGCGCCTTCGCGCGAGGGGCCGAGCGCACCGGTGATGACCACTTCATAGCTGCCCGCCGGCTCGGGCTTGGTCTTGGCCGTGATCTCCGTTTCCGAGACGACGCGTGACGCGAGCGCCCGACCGGCGATCAGCACGGTCATGCCCCGCTTGAAGTACGCGCCGTAGATCACGATTGCGGTGTGACCCGTGGTGGGACCTTCCGCGGGAACAACCGCGAAGACGAAGGGCGCGGGCACGTAGGTGAAGTCGGGACCATTCGAGGAGACGCCATGGGCGTCGCTGACGATCACTTCGTCCTCGCCCGGAGGCTGCGCGGGGGTGACGGCGGTGAGTTCGGTTTCCGAGAGGATTTTTACCGAGCTCGCCAGACCGCCGATCGTGACCGTCGCGCCCGCACCGAAACGCGCTCCCCTGATCGTGACCATCGTGCCACCGTTGCTCGAGCCTTCCGCGGGCAAGATCGATGTGACGACCGGCGGGTTGGTGTACGTGTAGAGCGGCCCGCCGCTCGAGCTGCCCGCTTCGTCGCTGACGATCACTTCATCCTGGCCCGCCGGATGCGCGGGGGTGATGGCGGTGAGTTCGGTTTCCGAGAGGACGTTCACCGCGCTCGCGGCGCCGCCGATCGTGACGGTCGCGCCGGCGAAGAAGTGCGCGCCCTTGATCGTGACCTGCGTTTCGCCGCTGCTCGAGCCTTCCGCGGGCGAGATCGAGGTCACCTGCGGGACATCTTCGGGTTTCACGAACGTGAAGCTCTCCGCGCTCGTGGCGGTGCCGCCCGGGGTCGTCACGGAGACCGATCCCGAGCTCGTCCCCGCAGCGATCGTCGCGGCGATCTGGGTCGGCGATTCGACCGTGAAGCCGGCGGCGGCGGTGCCGCCGATGCTGACCGCGGCGGCCGACGTGAGATTTGCTCCACTGATCGCGACTACGGTCCCCGTGCCGCCGGATGAGGGCGATATCGCGGTGATCGCCGGCGGCGAATGAGCGGGCGGGCCGGTGAACTCGTAGCCGATCCTGTGATCGGGATAGGCGCCGCTGGCGACGTTGGTGGCTTTGATCGGCGTGTCGATCTGAGCGCCGTCGTCGCTGACCGCCAGATCGGGCCAGTGCAGCTCGCCGGAGAGGCTGAGGTAGTCGTAGGCGAGACCTTCCGCCGAGAACAGCCGCACCGGTTCTTGCAGCGGCGAGCCCCAGCCGCCGGCCGGGCGTTCGAAGGCGTAGAGCGAGCCCTGGCGGGTGTTGTAGCCGACCGTGTCGCCCGCCCGGCACAGGATGCGTGCGCCGCCCGCCACGACGCTCGGACAGTCAAACCCGGCTTCTTCTGGGTGCGGGGCGGCCAGCCGGGCGCGTGCGTGCCATCCGGCGGCGTCGTGTTCATAGATCCACGCGGCACCTGCGTCGGACGGCAGGCCCGCCGCAATGCGACCGACCGAGATCGCCGCGGTCGAGCCGTCATCGGAGAGCGCGACGGTCCTCCCGAATTCGTTGAAGCTTCTGGCTTCGGGCGATTCGATCGTCTGCGACAGCGACCATCCCGAGCCCGATCGCGAGTACGCATAGACCCGCCCGGCCGCGACGGAGCCGCCGGCTTCGCACTCTTCCTGGCCGGCCAGCAGCAGCCCGCCGTCACCCGAGAGCGCCAGTTTGCGCGGTCCGATCGCGCCTGTGCATCCGGGTCCTTCCGGCAGCGTGATGTCCTGTTCGAGCGACCAGCCGGACACGCCGCGGACGAACAGGTCGACGCGCCCGCTGCCGGCGACGGCGATGCGATCACCGCCGTCGTCGATCACATCTTCGATCCCGAACCACCTGCATCCTTCGGTGGTTTCCGAGCCGGCCGGGCCGATGCCGGGGGGAAACAGCGTGCCGTCGAGCGCCCAGCCGGTGCGACCGCGGCGGTAGACGAACGCGGCGCAGCGGTAGCCCGCGCCGGCCGGGGCCATGTCCTGGCCGACCAACAGCGTGCGCCCATCACCCGACAGCTTCGTCACTTCGCCGAACCCCTCGCAGTTCGCCCACCGCGGCGCGATCGCGGTGTCGACTGACGGCGCCGTGATCTCCCCATCGGTGACCCATCCCGAGCCGGTGTTGCGTTCGAGGAAGACGCCACCGGTGTTCGACGTTTCGTAGGTGCAAAAGCCTTCCGGCGGGTTGAAGATCGTCTTCGCGCGCACGCTGCCGTCGGCCGAAAGCGCAACCGCGTAGAAGGTTCGTTCGGCATCGCTTCCAGCGAGGAACGGTTCGCCCCCGCCGGCGGCGCAAGCACGCCGGCGCTCCAGCCGCTCGGCGGTGGCGGGCCGCGAAAGTCCGCGCCGACGGCGGCCCCCTGGGCGAGCGTGACTGTGCATGGGCCCGTCCCGCTGCACACACCCTGCCAGCCGAGGAACGTCGAGCCGGAGGCCGGGGCGGCGCTCAGCGTGACCTTCGTACCGAGCGGGAAGGAGGCGTCGCAGGTGCTGCCGCATTCGATGCCCGCCGGCGAGGAGGTGATCAGCGCCGAGCCGGTGCCCTGCCCCGCGACGCTCAACTCGGGTGGTGGTGGCGGCGCCGACAAAGACAGCGCCCCGTCGGGAGTGCCGTTGCCCGTCGGGCCGTCGTAGCCGCCGCCGGCGGTGCACAGGTATGACCCACCGCACGCGCCGTCGCTG
Source organism: uncultured Solirubrobacteraceae bacterium (assembly GCA_963827105.1). Classification (GTDB taxonomy): domain Bacteria; phylum Actinomycetota; class Thermoleophilia; order Solirubrobacterales; family Solirubrobacteraceae; genus Palsa-744. Next base: position 634,028 of record CAWHAB010000012.1, read on the forward strand.
CCGGAGACGATGTCGAACAGCGAGCCCGGGCTCTGATAGAAGGCAGCCGGCCCGAGCGAGCGCTCGGCGCTTTCGGAGAGCGCCTCGACGGCCGCGATGATCGGCGAGGAGGCGCTCGTACCGCCGACGTCGATCCATGAATAGCCTCTCTGTTCAGCGGGCGAGCTGTCGCGAACGGACAGGTCCTCCGCGACCGCGGCGACGTCGTTGCCGGTGCGATGCGTACAGCCGCTGTCCGTTTGAAACGACGGCTTGGGCTCGAACGCGCTGCAGCCACCGCCCGAACGCGGCCAGGTCGTCTCCGACCAGCCGCGTGCGTTCGTCGCGGGGGCGAGCGTCGTGCCGCCGACGCTGATCACATACGGCGAAGTCGCCGGATAGCTCGGCCCGTCGCCGGCGCGTTCACGGTTTTCATAGCCCCAGTCGCCGCTCGCCGCCGTGATCGGGATTCCCGGGTGATCGAAGTCGGCGTCGTATTCGGTCTCGCCGTCGAAGTCGATGCCCGCCCAGCTGTTGCTGACCTCGGTTGCACCGAGGGCCACCGCCTCGCTCTCGGCCGTCGTCAGGTCTTCGAATCTGTTCGTGTCGGCCTCGACGAGCAGGATGTGGCAGTTTGGGCAGATCGCGGAGACCATGTCGACGTCCAGTGACTCCTCGAGGTTCCAGTCGCCGTCTTCGGATGTCGGCTCGGCCGGGTAGTTCGTGCCCCCGGTCTGGCTGACCTTGCGAAAGCAGCCGGAGGCGCCCGTGCATGCGGGGAGACCGTAGGCCGAGCGGTACGTGGCGAGGTCAGCTTCCGCCGTCGGGTCGTCGAAAGCGTCCACGAGCGCGACCGTCTGGCCGCTCCCAGCCGACGAGGACGGCAGCTTGTAGGCCGACTGGAGTTCGGCGGGGGTGAGCCCACTGCCTTCAATTCCGCCGCTCGCCGGCGAGGCCGCAAGCGCGAGCGAGGCGAGCTGTGCGGCGGGCGGGACGATCACCGCCTGACAGGCGGCGTGTCGCCGCTTCGGGCGCGGACATGCGGCGTACGGCTGCGTCGTCGAGGGCACTTCCGAGAGCGGGCCCGCGGCGGGAGTCGCCGCGGCGGAGGGCAGGCCCTGCGCAAGCGCCGGAGCGCCGTCGCGGGCCTCCGAGGCGGCCGGCGAGAGCGAGCCGGCGAGCAGCACAGCGACGAGTGCACAGCTCAGAGCCCCGGCCGCGATTCGGCGCAAGCTGCTCGCGATGAACATGGCGTGAGACCCTCCCGTCGCCGTCGTCCTGCGCGGGCGTGCGGCCCGCGCGCCGATCACTTTATATGCCGCTGCGGGCGCTTTGGCGATTCTCGCTGCTCGCAGTCGCCCAACCGGTGATGCGCTCCGAGCGCCCGCAGTTGACGGATTTGTGCTCGTACTTGATTTTCTCACGCTGATGCTTTATATAGTCGTCTCATGAACAACAGATCGATGGTCCTCATCTCGCTGCTGCTTGCCGCCTTCGCGATCAACCTCGACACGACGATCGTCAACGTCGCGCTGCCGACGCTCGTGCGGGAACTGCACGCGACGAACAGCCAGCTGCAGTGGATCGTCGACGCCTACAACCTCGTCTTCGCGGCGCTCCTGCTCGCGGCCGGAAGCCTGTCCGATCGTGTCGGGCGCAAGGGGATGCTGCTCGCCGGCCTCGGCCTGTTCGGGCTCTCGAGCGCCGTCGGCGGCCTCGCAGCGAACTCGGGCGAGCTGATCGCAGCGAGGTGCTTCATGGGCCTCGGCGCGGCGATGGTGTTCCCCTCGACGCTCTCGCTGATCTCCAACGTCTTCCCAGAGCGCACCGAGCGCGCCCGCGCGATCGGGCTGTGGGGAGCGACGGCGGGCGTCGCGATCGCGCTCGGGCCGATCGTCGGCGGGTGGCTGCTCGGGCGCTTCTCGTGGCCGAGCATCTTCTTCGCCCTCGCACCGGTCGCGGCGATCGGGGCGGCGCTGGTCGCGCGCTACGTGCCGACATCGCGCGACCCCGGCGTCGGGCCGATCGACCGACCCGGCTTCGCGCTGTCGACGTCCGCGATGGCACTGATCGTCTTCACGATCATCGAGGCCCCGGACTACGGCTGGGGCAGCGCGCGGAGCGTCGCGGGCTTCGCCGTCGGCCTCGCCCTGCTCGCCGCGTTCATCGCCTGGGAGCGCCGCGCGAGCAACCCGATGCTCGATGTCCGGCTGTTCAGCAACCCGCGCTTCACGGCCGCGTGCGCAGCGGTTACGGTCTCGTTCTTCACGCTGCTCGGGTTCATCTTCGTGATGACGCAGTACTTCCAGTTCATCAAGCACTACGACGCGCTCTCGGCTGGTGTCCACCTGCTCCCCGTGGCGCTGTCCGTCGGTGTGTCCTCGGTGCTCGGGACGAAGCTCGCGGTCAGGTTCGGCACCAAGATCGTGGTCACCTCCGGGCTGCTGATGGTGACGGCTTTCTACGTGTGGGTCGCGGTGATCGTCGCGCCCGGCAATGCCTACTCGACGATCGCGATCCAGATGGTCCTCTACGGCACCGGGATGGGCCTGACGAGCGCGCCCGCGACGGAGGCGATCATGGGTGTCGTCCCGCGCGAGAAGGCCGGCGTCGGCTCGGCCGTGAACGACACGACGCGGCTGCTCGGCGGGACGCTCGGCGTCGCCGTGATCGGGAGCGTCTACGCCTCCCTCTACAGCAGCCATTTGAGCTCCTCGCTGGCAGATCACCTCCCCCGCGCAGTTGACGTGCTCGCCCACTCATCCGTCGGCGCCGCGCTCGGCGTCGCCGAACATCTCGGCGGCGCGGGACACGCGGCGCTCGGCCTCGCTGTCGAACACGCCGCCACAGGCGCGTTCATCAAGGGCCTCAGCGCCGGCTGCCTGGTGGCGGGGGCCGTCGCCGCGCTCGGCGCGCTCGCCGCGGCGCTGCTGCTGCCCGCGCAACCGATCGCGCTCCCCGACCCGGCGATCGCCGAGCGCCCGGGCGTGGACGCTGTGCCCACGGCGGTGGGCTGAGATGACGGTAGAGAAGCGAGCGGAGATGAGCGCACCCGCGACCGTCGAGGAGCACTACTCGACGGGCCTGACGCGAGCGAACATCGAACGCGCGCTGATCGATGCCGGCAAGGACTTCTCAGCACTCCAGCCCCCAGACCTCGCGCCGCTTGAGGACTTCCACACGATGGGCCGCTTCGCGACCGCCGCGCTCGCCGAGCTGGCGGGCGTGCGGGCACGGGACCGCGTCCTCGATGCGGGCACCGGTATCGGCGGCGCCGCGCGGTTTCTCACCGGACAGATCGGTTGCCATGTGACGGCGGTCGACCTGACGGCCGAGTACTGCGAGGCGGCGATGTGGCTGAACGGGTGCGTCGGCCTCGCGGACATGATCGACGTGCGCCGGGCAGACGTGCTCGAGCTGCCGTTCGCGGATCGGAGCTTCGACGTGGTGTTCAGCCAGCACGTGCAGATGAACATCGCCGACAAGGGCGCCCTCTACCGCGAGGCCAGACGCGTGCTCGCCGGCGGCGGCCGGCTGGCCCTATGGGACGTCGTCGCGGGCCCCGAGCAGCCAATCCGCCTGCCCGTACCGTGGGCCGTGGCGCCCGAGCTCAGCCATCTCGTCAGCGCCGAGGAGCTGCGCTCGATCACGGCCGGCGCCGGCTTTGAGGTGCAGAGCTGGAGCGACCTGACGGACTCGGCGGTCGCGGCGATGGGCGCGCTGCTCGCAGCGCCGCCGAACCCGATCGGGCTGCAGGTGTTCGTGCCGGACCTGCCGGTCAAGGCGGCGAACCTGCTCGAGAACCTGCGCGAGAACCGGACGCGGGTCGTTCAGGCGCTGCTCGTCGCGAGCTGAGCGCCGCGCAGGATCAGCTCGAGATGGCGGCGCCAGTTCGCGTCGCCGGGTTTGTAGTACATCGTCGCGGTGATCCCGCACATCGCCATCGCGAAGTCGTCGAAGGAGAAGTCCTCGTGCACGACGCCGGCGGCGACCGCGCGCGAGATGATGCGTGCGACGACCTCGCCGAGGGCGGCCTTCTCCTCCTCGATGCCCTCCCACTCGAGCTCGTTCGAGCCCATCATCGCGAGCTGGAAGCCGGCGTCGCCCTCGACCGCTTCGGCCGAGCGGCGCATCACGTCCGCGAGCGCCTCGAGCGGATCGGAGATGCTCTCGGCGGACACCGCGATCTCCGCGAACTCGTGGAAGCGGTCGCGAACCATCGCCGTCAGCAGCGCCTCCTTCGTCGGAAAGTGGCGGTAGACGGTGCCGATGCCGACGCCGGCGTGGGCGGCGATGTCGTCCATCTGCGCCTGCGGGCCTTCGCGGGCGAACAGCTCGCGGCCCGCGGTCAGGATGCGCTCGCGGTTGCGGCGCGCGTCGGCTCGCAGGGTCCGCTGATCGGTGGCGGTCACGCTCATAACCGGAATCTTAGCTCCGCATGCTGCTATAAACAAGAGGAACCGTACTTCCGCTTCCACATCAGCCCTGCTACCGGCTCAATCAGCCGGGTATTCGACTCCCGAGGTGAGCAACGTGACGAGCACGACGACGAGCCCCCCGATCAGCGCCCCGCGTCCTCGCCGGGCGACCGCCGACCTGAGCACCCAACGCGGCAAGAACCTGGCGCTCGCGCTGCTGGCGATGACGCAGTTCATCGTCGTGATCGACGCCTCGATCGTGAACGTCGCGCTGCCGTCGATCGGCTCGCACCTGCACTTCTCGCGCGATGACCTGTCGTGGGTCGTGAACGCATACACGCTCACGTTCGGGGGCTTCCTGCTGCTCGGCGGCCGGCTCGCGGACCTGCTCGGGCGCAGGCGCATGTTCATCGTCGGGCTCGTGCTGTTCTCACTCGCCTCGCTCGCGGGCGGCCTCGCGCAGTCGGAGGCGTGGCTGATCATCGCCCGTGCGGTTCAGGGCCTCGGCGCGGCGATCGTCTCGCCGGCGGCGCTGTCGATCATCACGACGACGTTCGCGGAGGGCCACGAGCGCAACCGTGCGCTCGGCATCTGGGGCGCGGTCGCGGGCGCGGGCGGCGCCGCGGGCGTGCTGCTCGGCGGCATCCTCACGAGCGGGCTGAGCTGGCGCTGGGTGCTGTTCGTGAACGTCCCGATCGGCCTGATCGCGGCGGCGCTCGCACCGCGGCTGCTGCTCGAGAGCCGCTCTGAAGACGGCGCCGAAGGCTTCGACATCCCGGGCGCGGTGACGGTCACGGCGGGCCTCGCGCTGCTCGTCTACGCGGTCGTCGACGCGGTCAACGTCGGCTGGGGCTCGACCGGCACGCTGCTGCGGCTCGCCGGCTCGGCGGCGCTGCTGGCGGCCTTCATCGTGATCGAGCGGCGCCAGCGCCACCCGCTGCTGCCGTTCTCGATCTTCCGCCTGCGCACGCTGCGCGGCGCGGACATCGTCGGCCTGCTCGTCGGCATGTCGCTGTTCTCGATGTTCTTCTTCATCTCGCTGTACCTGCAGGACGTCCTGCACTTCTCGCCGATCAAGGCCGGGCTGTCATACCTGCCGCTGTCGGTCGGGATCATCATCTCGGCGGGCGTCGCCTCGCAGCTCGTGACGCGCATCGGCTTCAAGCCGGTCCTGATCACGGGACTGCTGCTGATCGCAGCCGGCCTGCTGTGGTTCTCGCGCGTGCCCGGTGTCGGCGGATCGTTCGGCACGGACGTGCTCGGGCCGTCGCTGCTCGCGGCGTTCGGGCTCGGCTTCTCGTTCGTCCCGGTGACGATCGCGGCCGTGACCGGAACGAGGCCGCACGAGGCAGGGCTTGCGTCAGGGCTGATCAACACCTCCCAGCAGGTCGGCGGAGCACTCGGCCTCGCGATCCTCGCGACGGTCGCGAACAGCCGCACGCAGAGCCTGCTCGGCGCCGGCGTGCACAGCTCCTCGGTCGCGCTGACGAAGGGCTTTGACCGCGCTTTCCTCGTCGGCGCGAGCTTCGCGGTGATCGGGGCGATCCTGACGGCCGTACTGATCTCCTCGCGCGACAGCCGCGAGCAGGCCGAAGCGGCGCAGCGGGGAGAGCTCGAGGCGGTGGCGGCGTGACGGGACGGGTGCCGCGCGGCCTTCGCCGGGGCGGTTGTCACAACTGAGGCTGCTGTCCTGTCATATCGGTTGGAGGCCAGATCGAACGCGGATGATGAGACTGGAGCACGACCCGTATGAGCGTTGAAGAACACGAGCTCGAGCAGCTGCGCCCGGTGTCGTTCGCGATCGCCTACCGCATGCTCGGCAGCGTCTCCGAAGCCGAGGACGTCGTCCAGGAGGCGTTGCTGCGCGTCCATCGCGCGATCGCGGACGGCGAGCAGATCGTCTCGCCGCGAGCCTACGTCGCGACCGTGACGACGCGCTTGGCGATCAACGAGTTGCGCTCGGCGCGGGCACGGCGCGAGCAGTACTTCGGCGAGTGGCTGCCCGAGCCGATCCTCACCGACGGCGTCGAAGATCCCGCCCAGCACGCCGAGATGGCCGACTCGTTGTCGCTGGCGATGCTGGTGCTGCTCGAGCGCCTCACTCCCGAGCAGCGGGCCGCGCTGCTGCTGCACGACGTATTCGACTACGGCTATGCGGAGATCGCGGCGATCATCGGCAAGAGCGAGGACAACGTGCGCCAGCTCGCGAGCCGGGCGCGGCGCCACGTCGATCGGCACCGCCCCCGCTTCGAGACATCGCGGCAGCAGCGCGAGGAGCTCACCGAGAGGTTTCTCGCCGCCGCCCGGGCGGGGGATCTGGCCGGGCTCGAGGTCCTGCTCGCGCACGACGTGGCGCTGACCGGCGACGGCGGCGGGAAGGTTCCTGCGCTGGCGCGGTCGCTGCGCGGACGCAACCGCGTCGCCCGCGTGCTGCTCAACTGGATGCGGGTGGCCGCGCGGCTTCCCGGTTTCACGCTGCGGCCGAGCGAGGTGAACGGCGGCCCTGGAGTGATGGTCATGGACGGCCAGCAGCGGCTGATCAGCGTGTGGTCGCTCGAGATCTCCGACGGCGAGATCCGCGGCATCAGCTCGGTTGTGAACCCCGACAAGCTCGCACACCTCGGCGTGGTCGGCGACTTCGCGTCGCTCGTCCGCGCGCACGGGCCGTCCCCAGACACGCCCATCGACCCCGACAACCCAGGAGGAAGATCATGACCCAGGCAAGGATCCAGAACCCCGCGCTCACCGTGCCGGGCGCGCTCGACGCGTTCCAGCAGCTCGGCGGCGCGGCAAAGCACGCCGGGATCCCGGAGGCGACACTCGCGATGGCGACGCTGCGCGCGAGCCAGATCAACGGCTGCAGTGTCTGCGTGGACATCCACACGCGCGAGCTCGAGCACGTCGGCGAGAGCGCCGAGCGCATCCACCTCGTCGCGGCATGGCGCGAGGCGCCGTACTTCAGCGAGGCCGAGCGTGCGGCGCTCGCGCTGACCGAGGCCGTGACCAGGCTGGCGGACCGGCCTGACCCGGTGCCGGACGAGGTCTGGGGCGAGGCCGTCCGCCACTACACCGAGCCGCAGCTCGCGGCCCTGGTGGTGGCGATCGCGACGATCAACGCGTTCAACCGCGTCAACGCAGCGACGCGGCAGATCACCGGCGACTACGTTGCCCGCGTCGTCGACGCGGCAGCCGCTGCCTGAGCGCTCGACGCGCTGTTCGGCACCCGAGAGCGGCGGGGCGCGGCCGCGAAGAGCCCCGCGATGAATCTGGCCAAACCCGGCCAGCGCGTCGCGCCCTGCTGTCAGACGCCGATCGCAGGGTCGTTCAGCTAGCCGCCGGCAGGAAAGCGCACCTCCACCGCCAGGCCCCCCTCGAGCCGCGAGCGGACGCCGAGCTGGGCTTCGTGGGCGCCGGCGATGGCGTGCACGATCGAGAGGCCGAGGCCGTGACCGTCGCCGCGCCTGGTGCGCGCAGTGCCCAGGCGCTGGAACGGGGCTTGCAGACGCTCCAGCTCCTCCGCTGGAACGACAGGGCCGTCGTTCGCCACCGACAGGACGACGGTTGTGGCGGTGGTCGTGGTCGCGACCTCGATGCGCCCGCCGACGATGTTGTGGCGGACCGCGTTGTCGATCAGGTTCGCGGCCAGGCGCTCCAGCAGCTGCGGGTCGCCCAGGATGTGGGCGGCATCCAGGGTCGTGTGCAGCCGCAGCCCGCGACGCTCGATCTCATCGCCGCGGTCTGCGAGCACCTCGCCGACGAGCGCCGCCAGGTCCACCGGCCGGCGACGTTCAAGGACGCGCTCGCTGCCGGCGAGGCTGAGGAGCGCGTCGATCAGCTGCTCCAGCTGCTGCTCGGAGGCGAGCACGCGGTCGTGCGCGGCGCGCAGCGACTCGACGCTCGCGTTGGGGTCGGCGAGTGCCACCTGCGCCAACGTCTTCAGCCTCGCAAGCGGGGTGCGCAGCTCGTGGGACGCATTGGCGACGAACTGGCGCTGTGCCTGGAAGGACGCATCGAGCCGTCCCAGCAGCCCGTCGAACGTGTCGCCGAGCTCCTTGAACTCGTCGTTCGGGCCGGTGAGCGCGAGCCGCCGGTGCAGGTCCGTCGCGGAGATCTCGCGAGCGGCCGCGGTGATCGTGCGCAACGGGCGCAGCACCCGTCCCGCGACGAGCCATCCGAGCCCCATCGAGATCGCCGCCATCGCCACCAGGGCGATCACGGACACGAACGCGAGCACGCGCACATCGGCGCCGTGCTGGCCGGGATCGAAGACGCGCACCGCGGCTCCCGGGACGGCAGCGTTCGGCGCCTGTTCGGCCTTTCCGGGAGACGCGGCGAGCCCGCCTGGCAGGCCACCGGGTGGCGCCGCGCGCGATTCGCGCTTGATCACCGGTGTGGGGAACGCCTGCGAATAACCGCCGTGGGTGCGCGCGACGGCGGCGTAGGTGATCCCCAGCAGGGCGGCACCCGAGAGGAAGAACAGACTCCCGTACAGCACCGCCAGGCGCAGACGGACCGTGCGCCGCGGCAGGTGCCGCGAGAGCTGCGCCAGTCGGCGGCGAAGGCTCACGGCGTCGCTCATATCCGGTATCCGGCCTTGGCGACCGTCTCGATCAGCGGCGGCTCACCGAGCTTGGCGCGCAGGCGGCTGACGGTGATCTTGACGGCGTTGGTGAACGGGTCGGCGGCCTCGTCCCACACCCGCGCCAACAGCTCCTCGGCCGACACGCAGCGGCCCTGCGAGGCGAGCAGCAGCTCGAGCACGCCGAACTCCTTCGGCGCCAGCTCGATCTCGCGCCCACCACGCTTGACCCGATGCTGCGCCGAGTCGAGCACCAGGTCCTCGCGGCGCAGCAGCGGCGGGATCGCGGGCTGGGCACGCCGCGCGAGGGCGCCGATGCGGGCGACGAGCACCGGGAAGTCGAACGGCTTGGGCAGGTAGTCATCGGCGCCGAGTGCCAAGCCGTCCACCAGGTCCCCGACCATCGCCGCGGCGGTGAGCATCAGAATCCGGCTGCGACACTCCTCCTGCACGAGCGTTCCGCATAGCTCGTCGCCGTGCATCCCCGGAAGGTCGCGGTCGAGCACGATCACGTCGTAGTCGTTCACGCGCGCGCGGAGGAGGCCGGCCGGGCCGTCCAGCGCGACGTCCACCGCGACGCCGGTCTGGCGGAGCCCAAAGGCGATCGCCTCGGCCATCTCCTCGTCGTCCTCGATCACGAGCACCCGCACCCCCGGGAGGCTAGCCCCCGGCGGTTTCGGCGCAGTATCGCCACGCGGCGGGGCATCGATACGTTCCCGAAACCGCGCATGGCATACAAGCAGTTGCAACCGCCGGACGAGCTGCGAAGGAGACAACATGCCAGACGAGGCCGCGCCACTCGATGATCGGAGCGCAATCACGCCCGCGCTCCGCGGCGCGGCCTGCGCCGCCGCTGGGCTCCTGCTCGCCGGCCTGCTCCTCGCAGGCTGTGGCGGCGGGTCCCCGAACGGAAGCGTGGCGAGCCTGGGCTCCCACACGGCGGCGTCCCACTCCTCCTCCTCCTCCTCCTCCTCGACGTCCGGCGCGGCCGGCGCGAGCGAAGGCCACGAAGTGTCGCCCGCCCGCCAGGCGGTCGCGTACACCGCGTGCATGCACGCGCACGGTGTGCCCAACTTCCCCGAGCCGATAGTCAGCGAACACGGCGGCGGAACCAGCATCAAGCTGGCGGTTCCCGCCAGCGTCGGACAGAACCCGAGGTTCAAGCCTGCCGAACAAGCCTGTCGCAAGCTCCTGCCCGGCGGTGGACCGGGCAACCAGGCTCCGCTGACACCGGCGCAGCAGGAGCAGTACCTGAGGGCGGCGGCGTGCATCCGCTCCCACGGCGTTCCGAGCTTTCCCGACCCGACGTTCTCCGGCGGCGGGGTCCACATCGCACACGAGAAGCTCAACGAGAGCTCACCGGCGTTCAAGGCGGCGGTGCACGACTGTGAATCGCTGATCCCCGGGGGCGTGCACGGTGGCTCGGGCCACGCCGAGCAGGCCGCACCGGGCGGCTGAGGCGGCGGCGCCCTCAGCTTTCTTTCAGGTTCGCCTGTCAGCATCGGGCGCATGCGGCTGCTGGTCGTTGACGACGACCCCTCCGTCCGCGAGGCGCTCGAGCTCGTGCTGACCTCAACGGCTTCGCGGTGGCGAGCGCCGCCGACGGCGGCGAGGCGATCCGCACGCTAGCGCTGGCGCGACCCGATGCGGTGATCCTCGACGTGCTGATGCCCGGCCTGGATGGCCTGGAGGTCTGCCGGCGGATCCGCGCGACCGGCGATCGCACACCGGTGCTGATGCTGACGGCCCGCGCCGAGGTGTCAGAGCGGGTCGCCGGCCTGGAGGCCGGCGCGGATGACTACCTGGTCAAGCCCTTCGCAAGCGAAGAGCTGATCGCGAGACTGCGCGCCCTGCTGCGGCGCACGGGCTGGGAGGGCAACGGCGAGATCCTGTGCTTCGAGGACCTCGAGCTCGATCCGCGCGCGCACGAAGCGCGCCGGGCGGGACGTCCGCTGGAGCTGACACGCACGGAGTTCCTGCTGCTGGAACTGCTGATGCGCCATCCTCGTCAGGTGCTTTCGCGCACGAGGATCTTCGAGTGCGTGTGGGGCTATGACTTCGGACCGGCGTCGAACTCGCTGGAGGTGTACGTCGGCTACCTGCGCCGCAAGACCGAGGCCGACGGGGAGCCGCGTCTGGTGCAGACGGTGCGGGGGGTCGGCTACGTGCTGAGGTGCTCGCCGCGATGAGCTTCCGACGGCGCGTGGTGCTGTTGGCGGCCGGCGCGGTGGCGGCGGCGATCGTGATCGCCTCGGTCGTGGTCTACGTCGTGACCGGCAACGAGTTGCACGCGCGGATCGACGCCTCCCTGCGTCAAAAGCTCACTCCCGGCCGGACGCAGGCGGTTCAGATCAAGACCGTGAATGTCAGCGCCGCGGAACTCCCCAGGCTCGTGCGGGAAGGCAAGCTGACGCCGGGGGCGTCGCCGGCGGGCTTCGGCCAATCGGTGGTACGGCTCAGCCTTCCCCGCGGCGCCGCCGTCAAGGCGCAGCCCTGCGTGCAGGCCGTGCTGCATTCGATCGAAACCGCCTACGCGGGCAAATCCTCCGGTTCGCTCCTCCAGGGCGAACCGTCCCCCGCGAGCCCCGCCAGCCGCTCGCACTGCGTCGCTCCCTCAACCAGCTCGTGCTGCCCCCTCCGACAGCCGGCAGCGCGGTCGGCTACGTGCAGCTGTTCCAGGCCAACGGGCAGGTCCTGCGCTCGGAAACCAAGGGACTGCAACTTCCGGTCACGGCCGCGACCCGCGCGGTGGCGGCGGGCCGGCGCGGCGCCTTCTTCAGTGAAGCAGACCTCGCCGGCACACCCCTGCGGATCCTGACCAAGCGTGCGCCGGAAGGCGGCGTGTGGCAGGTGGCGCTGCCGCTGACCGACGTGGACAGCACGCTCACGCACCTGAAGCTGGTGCTCGCGCTCGTGTGCCTCGGCGGGATCGCACTCGCGGCATTGCTCGGGCTGCTCGTCTCGCGCACGGCGCTGATCCCCGTGCGCCGCCTGACGGGCGCCGCCGAACGCGTGGCTCGCACGCAGGACCTCGGCCACCGCATCCAGGCCGGCGAGACCGACGAGCTCGGGCGGCTGGCGCAGAGCTTCAACACGATGCTCGCCGCGCTCGAGCGCTCACGGTTCGCTCAACGCCAGCTCGTCTCCGACGCCTCGCACGAGCTGCGCACGCCGTTGACGAGCGTGCAGGCGAACCTCGACGCGCTTGCGATCGGCGAGCAACTGCCAGCACACGAGCGTGCTCGCATCCTCGCCGCCGCGCAGGCGCAACTGCGCGAGCTGACGGTACTGGTGGGCGACCTCGTCGACCTGTCCAAGACCGAGGTCGAGGAGGTCGAGGTGGAGGACGTGCGCCTGGACCTGGCGGCCGCCGGAGCGCTGCAGCGCGCGCGGCTGCATGCGCCGGGGTGCCCGATCGTCCTCGACGCCGAGCCCTGCCTGGTGCGAGCCGCGCCGGCGCGCTTGGACCGGGCGATCTCGAACCTGCTCGACAACGCCTGCAAATGGAACCCGCCCATCGGTAGCGACGAGGGTGACGCGGCGGGCGGCGCCGTCGAAGTGCGCGTGCGCGACGGCGCGATCGAGGTCCGCGATCACGGCCCGGGAATCTCCGCGGAGGACCTCCCCCGGGTGTTCGACCGCTTCTACCGCGCGCCCGGAGCCCGCGGGCGACCGGGATCGGGGCTCGGGCTGGCGATTGTGCGCCAGACGGCCGAGGCCCACGGTGGATCGGTGCACGCCAGCAACCACCCCGGCGGCGGCGCGCAGCTGACACTCGAGCTTCCACCGCTGCAGATGACCGCTGCCGAGATCGCCTCATCGAAGCCGGACAAGGCGATCGCGTCACGCGTCATCTGAGCAAATCCCTCGCCTCCTCTCAGTCGATTCTCAGGTTGCTCCCTCATGATTCTCGGCAATGGCGCCGAGGAGAATCAACGTCACCGCGGTTGTGCTGGCGAGCGCCGCGCTGCTCATCGCCGGCTGCGGCGGAGGCTCCGCCAAACCCGCCGTCGCGCACCTGTCGTCCGCCGGCGCGAGCGCACCCGCCTCGAGCGCCGCGACCGGCGTCGGCGCGCCAGGCTCGGGCTCGCCGGAAGCGGAAGCGCTCGCGTTTGCCGCCTGCATGCGCGCCAATGGTGTACCCGACTTTCCCGACCCGAAGGCCGGCGCCGGCTTTCTCTTGCACACCGGCGCCGGAGTCGAACCCGCATCGCCGGCGTTCAAGGCGGCACAGACGCAATGCGCGAAGCTCCGGCCGCCGGGCCCCGGCGCCGGCCCACCGCCGTCCGCGAGGACGTTGGCGCGTTTCCTGACGGTCGCGCGCTGCATGCGCGTGCACGGTGTACCTGAATTCCCCGACCCGCGGACCACCGTTCCTTCCGACCCCATAGCCGCCCTGGGCGGACGCGGCGGCGTGATCAGCGACATCGAAGGCGTCGTCTTCGTGTTCCACGGGACGATCGATGAGCAGTCACCCACGTTCACACGGGCGGCGGCGGCCTGCGTGTTTCCACTGCATAACCACTGATGTGTCACTTAGCGAGCTCCTCGCTTCCTCTCAGCCGATTCTCAGCTCGCGTTGCGCATGATGTCTTTGCCTCGCGGCAACCCCCGGCGCGTCACTACGACCGCGTCTCCCGGCGACCGTCAATTACCGCTACCCGATGGTGAAAGAGATCGAGCTATGACAAGAACCGTACTATCCCTGGCCGTGCTCGCCACCGCCGTCCTGCCGGTTGCCGGCTGCGGCGGCTCCTCCTCGAGCCCCGGCGTCGCGCATCTCGCATCCAGCACCTCCAGCAGCGCAGACCCCGGCGGCAGCTCCTCCTCGCCGGAAAGCGAAAGCAGCGCAAGCGCCCAGCAGAAGGTCGTCGCGTTCGCGCAGTGCATGCGCTCACACGGGGTGCCGGAATTCCCCGAACCGAGCGAAGGCCGCCTGCTGATCCACAGCAGCGACCACAACGGCCACGTGACCGGCGTCAACCCGCAGTCCGCGCAGTTCCAGGCCGCAACCAAGGCCTGCGCAAAGCTGGCGCCAAAGGGAGGCAAGCCCCCGAGCCCCGCGGAACAGACGAAGTTGCAGGAAAAAGCGCTGCAGTTCGCGCAGTGCATGCGTACCCACGGAGTCCCGAGCTTCCCCGATCCCGAATTCTCGCACGGCGGCGGCGGGGTCGGGATACGAATCGGGGGCGCGAAGAACAGTGCGCGCAGGATCGATCTCAGCTCGCCCCAGTTCGAGGCCGCCCAGAAAGCGTGCCAGTCGATCATGCCGGGGCCGAAGGTGGGCGGCCCCGCGGGCCTGGCGGTCGGCCCGTGATCGTGTTGGTCGACGGGCGTCGGAGCATGGGCTCGAGCGTGAGGCCGGCGTTACCTTCCCGAAACCGCCGGTGTCGTACAAGCGGTGCGGCGCATGTCTGCGCGCCGCGCACGAGGCGCCGCGCACTGCAACGAGCGATATGAGCGATCCGATATCCGGCGAAGCGACGTCTGCGGCACAGCCCCCGAACGAGGGGGTCGAGCAGGCGATCCCGCCCGCATCCGGCAAGCCACCCCGAGTCGACACAGCGGCCGCCGCTCCGCGATCGCGGGTCGGCCTCGGGGACAGTCGCACCCGCCGCCGGATGCTGGCGGCCACGGGACTGGCATTGGTCGTGGCGGTCGTCGTGCTGATCGCCACCGACCCATTCGCCGGCGGCGGCAAATCGGGCGGCGGCTGTGCTCGACAACGCCAGCGCCACCTCGCTGGTGGCGGTAAAACGGCAGTCGCTCTCGCAGCAGACACAGGTGAGCGGCACGCTCGGCTACGCCGGCTCTTCCAGCGTCCGCGTGGCATCCGGGACGGCACCGTCGGCCGTGGACCAGGCGGGCCAGCAGGTCGCGGGCGCCGAAGCGATGCTGGCGACGGCCTCCTCTGCGCTGAGCCTCCGACACACAGGCGCTCGCCGGCCACCAGGCGACGTTGGCGGCGGCGCGAGCGCGCGAGGCGGTCGACTGCGCCGGTGCGGGCGCGGCGGAAGCCGCCTCCGCGAACGCGTCGCCGGCGGGTGAAAACAGCTCGCCGGGTACAGGCGGGGGCTCCTGCTCGAGCGACGCGCAGGCCGTGTCCTCGGCGCAGCAGAACGCCGTCGGCGTCGCCGGCAAGCTCACCGCCGACCACGCGCAGGTCTCCTCTGCGGAAAAACAGCTCGCGAGCGCGCGATCCAATCTGTCGACGGCGCGTTCCTCGGCCGCGCTCTACGGCCAGAGCTCGACGTTCACGGCGCTGCCGTCGGTCGGCGAGATCGTCGGGCAGGGGCAGAGCCTGTATGCGATCGACGGCGAGCCGGTGCTGCTGATGTACGGCTCGACGCCGGCGACGCGGGCGTTTTTGGCGGGCATGTCCGCGGGGCGCGACGTGGCCGAGCTGAACGCGAACCTCGACGCGCTCGGCTACGGCCAGGGGCTCGCGGGCGACGAGTTCACGAGCGCGACGGCGGCGGCGATTCGCGCACTGCAGTCCGCACGCGGCGCCTCGGTGACCGGCGAGCTGCTGGTGGGATCGGTCGTCTTCGAGCCCGGGCCGGTGCGCGTCACGAGCGTGACCCCGACGGTCGGCGCCGGCGGTGATGCCGGGGCCGGTGCTGTCGGCCACCTCGACGGCTCGCCAGGTCAAGCTCGCGCTCGACGCCTCCGAGCAGGGCAGCGTCAAGGTCGGCGACACGGTCACGATCACGTTGCCCGACAACCAGACCACGCCGGGCCGGATCACCTACGTGTCGAGCGTCGCGACGACGCCGTCCTCGGACGGGAAAGGTGGCGGCGGCGGCGGTGAAGAAGAAAGCGCGCCCACGGTCGAAGTGCGACGCGACGCCGACCGACCCGGCGGCGACGGGGCATCTCGACCAGGCGCCGGTGAACGTGGAGATCACGACCGAAAGCGTCCAGAACGTGCTGGCGGTGCCCGTCGACGCGCTGCTCGCGCTTGCCGGCGGCGGCTACGCGCTGGAGGTCGCCGAAGGCCGCGTGCACCGTCTGGTGGCCGTCACGGTCGGCCTGTTCGATGACGCCGAAGGCCTCGTGCAGGTCAGCGGTCAGGGTCTGTCGGCCGGGCAGCGCGTGGTCGTGCCGGTGACGCAATGAGCGGGCCATCGACAGGCTGCGCGTACGCAGACGACGGCGAGCCGCCGGCGGTGCTGGAGCTGCGCGGCGTCAGCAAGGTCTACGGCGCCGAACCGCCGGTGTACGCGCTGCGCGACGTCAGCTTCGCGGTGCGCGCGGGCGAGCTGGTCGCGATCGTGGGGCCGTCGGGCTCTGGCAAGACCACGCTGCTGCACGTGATGGGCACGCTCGAGCGCCCGAGCGCGGGCATCGTGTCGATCACCGGCCTCGACGCCGCGCGACTGTCCGACCGCGAGCTCGCTGCGCTGCGCGCCACGCGCGTCGGCTTCGTCTTCCAGCAGTTCTTCCTCGCCGAGCACTCGACCGCGCTGGAGAACGTCGCCGACGGCCTGCTCTATGCCGGCGTCGCGGCTGCCGAGCGCCGCGAGCGGGCGGCGCGCGGCGCTCGCGCGTGTCGGGCTGGCCGAGCGCGCCGACTTCCGCCCGAGCAAGCTCTCCGGCGGCGAGCGCCAGCGCGTCGCGATCGCGCGGGCGCTGGTGGGACGTCCGGCGATCGTGCTCGCGGACGAGCCCACGGGAAACCTCGACAGCGCCTCGGGGGTAGGCGTGCTCGAGCTCCTGGAAGAGCTGAACGCTCAGGGCGCGACGATCCTCGTGATCACCCACGACCACGGCCTCGCGGCCCGCCTGCCCCGCCAGGTCCAGGTGCTCGACGGCGAGATCGTCGCCGATACCGGGGCACCCGCAGCAGCGCCGGCACTCGCGGCGCAGCTCGCAAACGACGCCGCGACAGACGGGGCGGGGCAGCGATGATCGAGCGGCCGACTGTCCGTCCGACCCGCCGCCTCGCCGTGCTCGGGCTGGTCCTGATCGCCTGCCTGGGAGCCTCCGGCGGGCGCGATCGCCGGCGCTCCGGCGTTTGCGTCCGGCGAAACGAGCGGGGAAGGCGGCGGCACACCGGGAGGCACCCAGTCCTCGCCGACGGGCACGTCCGACTGCCCCTCCCCCAACGCGCCGAACGAGCTCACGCTCGTGGCGGGCACCCCCCAGACGACCACGCTCGGCAGCGCGTTCGCCGCGGGACTGCAGGTCGCGCTCGCCAACAGCGACGGCTGCGCGGTCACAGCTGCAGCCGGGGTCGCGGTGACGTTCAGCGCGCCCGCCGCCGGCGCGAGCGGGCGTTTCTCGACCAGCAACTCCAACACCGCGACCGTCGGGGCCGACGCCTCGGGCGCGGTCGCGGCGCCGACGCTCACCGCGAACGACACGGCGGGCAGCTACATCGTCACCGCCGGCTCGCCATACGGATCGGTTTCGTTCGAGCTCACCAATACCGCCGCCGGCCTCCCCGTGCGGCTTGCGGCGATTCCCCTGAAGCACAGCTCGACGAGCGTCGGCAGCCGCTTCCGGCAGCCGCTGCAGGTCCGGGCCGTGGACGCGACGGGCAGCCCGGTGGCCGGCGCCACCGTCACCTTCGCGCTCGGATCGGGCCCGGCCGGCCGCTGCGGCGCCGCGAGCGCCGCGAGCGCCAGCTTCGCCGGCGGCTCGATCGAGGCGAGCGCCACCACCGATGCGAGCGGCGTCGCCACGGCACCGGCACTCACGGCTACGAGCACCGCTGGCTCGTTCACCGCGACCGCCTCGATTTCGAGCGGCAGCGCTGGCGACAGCGTGGGCAGGGAGAAAGCGCCGGCAACGCCGGGGCGCTGAGCGTCGCACCGGTCGGCTTCTCGCTCGCGAATCTCGCCGGCACACCGGCCAAGGTGGCCGCCGGCGCCGGCGCCACCCAGTCGGCCCCGGCCGGTAGCGCGTTCCCGATTCGCCTGGCGGTCACCGTCACCGACGCGGACAAGAACCCGGTGCATGGCGCGCTCGTGACGTTCTCCGCCCCCTTCGGCGGGACCGGCGGGCGCTTCACGCTCCGTTCCCGAGGCTCCCGCCGCCACCGCGCCCGGGTCTCATATCCGCGCACCGTGAAGGTCAAGACCGGCGGCTGCGGGATCGCGGTCGCGCCCCCCTTCAGCGCCTCCGCTCAGCCGGGTGGCTACATCGTCAAGGCCAGCGCCGGGCGAGCCCGGCCGGCGGTGTTCGCGCTCGTCAATGAAGCTCCCGGCCAATCCCCATGAGCTCGCCGTGAGCACGATCGCCGACCCTCCCCGCAACCGCGCCGGCGGCGCCGACCTCGTGCCACGGCGATTGCACGCCTCCGACCTCGCCCGCGTTGCAAGTGTCGGCCTGCGCACCCGGCGAATGCGCGCCGGGCTCTCGGCGCTGGGGATCGCGATCGGGGTCGCCGCGATCGTCGCGGTGCTCGGCCTGTCGGCCTCCAGCCAGGCGGGACTGCTCGAAGAGATCGACAAGCTGGGAACGAATCTGTTGACGGTCACCAACGGCCAGAGCTTCGCCGGCAAGACCGCGGAGCTGCCGCTGGTGGCACCGGCGATGATCGCTCGCATCGAGCCCGTCGAAAGTGTGGCGCAGACCGGCAAGGTCGAAGGCAAGGTGTACCGCACGCCGCTGATCCCGGAAGTCGACACGAACGCCCTCAGCGTCGAGGCGGCCAGCCTCGACCTGTTGCAGACACTCGATGTACGAGTCATACAGGGCCGCTATCTGAACGCCGCGACCGCACAGGAGCCGGTGGCGGTGCTCGGCGCGGCCGCCGCGCAGCGGCTGGGCGTCGATCACATCTACCCCGGCGAGCGGATCTGGGTCGCGAACCAGTGGCTCTACCTCGCCGGCGTCCTCGGTCCGTCCGTGCTGACGCCTGAAATCGAAAGCTCGGTGCTCGTCGGCTTCAAGGCGGCCGAACGCTACCTGCACTTCGACGGCCACGCGAACACCGTCTACCTGCGCGCCCGCAACAGTCAGGTCGCCGCTGTGCAGTCGGTGCTGGCAGCGACCGCCGACCCGGAGGCGCCGAACGAAGTGAACGTCAGCCAGCCCTCCGCGACACTCACCGCCCGCGCCGACGCCCAGAGCGCCCTGAACGGCCTGTTCCTCGGGCTCGGCGCGGTCGCGCTGCTGGTCGGCGCGGTCGGCGTGGCGAACATCATGGTGATCTCCGTCCTGGAACGCCGCTCGGAGATCGGGCTGCGCCGCGCCCTCGGCGCGACCCGTGGGCAGATTCGCACCCAGTTCCTATCCGAGGCGATCCTCCTCGCGCTCGGCGGCGGCGCGGTCGGGATCGCCGTCGGCGCGCTCGCAACCGCCGTCTACGCCGCGACCAAGGGCTGGACGATAGTCGTGCCGACCGTCGCCTGGGCCGGCGGGTTCGGGGCCGCGCTCCTGATCGGCGCCGTCGCCGGGCTGGTGCCGGCGCTGCGCGCCGCGCGGCTCTCGCCAACCGAAGCGCTGCGGACCGTATGAAACCCTCACCCCGAGTCCAACCTTCGAACTGAACCGGCGACACGGGTCGGGCCACGCTGGGGCGATCGCGGGCGCGGTCCTCGCGGTCGCCATAACTGTCGCCGGCTGCGGGGGCGGCGGCTCATCGACGCAGCAGGCGGGACGCGGGCAAGCCCGCGCCCCGCGTCCTGCACCGCCTCAGGTCACTATTCGGTTACCGGTTCGACCTGCGTGACCGTGTACGTGCTGCTTCCGTTCACCACTTCAGTTGGCGGGTATCCGCCGAGGTTGGATTTTGTGAGCGTGAAGTTGCCCGGGTGATCGCCCGGCGCGTTGTCTGAGTCGACTTTCACCGACGCTTCGCTGTCATCCGTGATCTTGTCGGAGGTGGCCGTGGAGTTCGGCGCATACGCCTGGCCTTCGTACTGGAAGATCAGGATGCCGATGTGCGAGGAACCGGCGAGCAGATCGTTTTCGATCGCCGCGTCGCCCTGGTCGAGGACGATGCCCTCGTAGTCGGCGCCCATCCTGTCCTTGGATATCGTCACTTCCGGTGAGCTCGGCTGCGTGGGGCTCTGCGAGTCGAAGTACACGTTGACGTCGTTCTCGAACAGTTTCGATTTCGTCACGCTCGATCCGCCCGCGGCGCCGAAGAACAGCACCCCGGTCGCCTGGGTTTCAGACCACGCGTCCGCTCCGCAGCTGGCCGCGCGGCACTCGTTGCCTTCGATCGTCGAGGTCTTGATGGTCCCCTCCGCGCCGTTGCTGACCTGGATGCCGTTTTGCGCGATCTGTGTCGTCGCGAATGCACCGGCCACCTTGGTCTTTGTGACCTTCGCGCTCGAGCCCGCGCCGTCGACGGTGATGCCGTTCTTCTGGTATTCGCTGATCGTGTCGCCGGTCAGGGTCGCGTGCCCGACCTGCACGGGCGAGGTCCACGCCATCCCGACCTGGATGCCCACGCCGCCCTGGCAGCCGTTGATCGGGCTGGCGCCGGCGCCCTCGAGCGTCACATCGCTCGCCTTCAGAGTCGCTTCACCGCCGACGAGGATCCCGTAGAGGTTTTCGTTGCACGTGCCCGCCGGCCACTTGGCATCGACCGAGAGATCGCTGAGCCCGACTTTCCCCGTGGTGCAGATCGAGATCTCGTCCTGGGGCGTGCCGTACACCGTCCTTCCGGCCGCTTCGTCGCATGGCGTCGAGGAGTTCGCAGGCACCGCCGGAAGCGCGATCGTCGCCGTGCCGACACCGTCGGCGGCGACGAGGCTGACGGGCTTCGTGATGCTCAGCTGTTCGCTGTAGGTGCCCGGGCAGACCTCGATGGTGTCGCTCTTTGTGGCTGCATCGATCGCCGCCTGGACGGTTGCGTAGCCCGCGTCGGCGCAGCTGACCCCCGGGCCCGGGCCGACGGCCCCGCCGGCGACCCACAGCGTGCTCTTCGTCGCCTGGGCGACCACCGGCATGCACAGCAGCGCGATCACCGCGCCGACAGCGCCGACCCATGAATATCTGAATGACTTCGAGAACAAGATTCGCTCCTTGCCTAGACGTGAGGATCATTCCTCGCTTGCGCCAGTACCGGGGCTGCGCCTCTCGACATGCGCGCAGCCGCGTGCTATCCGGTGGAATCCGTTCCAGAGCCGGTACCTGCAGCCTCGCCGTCGGCCTCGAATCTAAAGCACCGAACCCCCTCCAGGGCTCCCTCTGTGCCCGATACTAGATGGAGGCCGTCGCACCTGTCAACCCTTCCGGTTCCCCCGCGAGCGCAGCCGGACGAACGCTGGGCCGCGACACGCAGTCGCGAGGCTTGCCCGATCGCCCTCGTTCAAGCTGCCTGTGAGCGCGAATGCCGGGCCGAGCGACTCCTGCGGAGCGTTGATGTCCGCAGGCCGTCGAGCGCGCGCGTGGCGGCCTCATGGCCCTGGCCGATCAACGCCGGCCACTCGCGGCGGTCGATGAACAGGTCATAGAAGGAGACACCGCGCAGCAGCGCGGGGTCGATCGGATCGATCAGCGTGAAGTGCTCGCCGAGGCGCTCTCGCGCCCGCCTGGCCATCTCGAGATGGTTGCCCTGCTGCATCTGCCGGCTCGCCTCCAGAAATCCCCCATGGCGCCCGGACCAACCGGTGATGTCCTGCGCCTCGAAGCCCTGCGGCAGCATGAAGTTCACCCCGAACACGTGATCGAAGCCGCCGTCCTCGAGGATCGGCTGCGCCGGAAACAGCTCGATCACGCCGCCGTCCACATACAGGTGACCATCGACCGGCACCGACTCGATGAACATCGGCAGCGCTACCGCGATGCGCACGAGCTCGCCGACGGTCATCTCAGGCGTGTGCTCGCTGCCGAAGTACTCGACGCGACCGAGGTCCATGTTGTAGGCGATCGAGGTGATCGGGAACGCGGCGGCACCGATCGGCATGCTCCACAGCCGCTCGTTGAACAGGTGCTCGAGCGCCTCGCCCTTCATCAGCCCCGTGAAGCCTTTCAGCGCGCTCAGCGCGAAGCTGGGAATCCGCGTCCACTGCACGTCCAGGTAATCCTCCGCCCGCCACGACAGCGAGAAGTCGGCCATCTCCTGTGCGTCCATGCCGGCGGCCCACATCGCTCCCCAAATCGCGCTGCCCGAGCACGCGGAGTACAACGCCGGACGGATCCCCGCCTCTTCGAAGGCCCGCACGACCCCGACCATCGCGACGCACCCGCCGCCGCCTCCCGATGCAATGACGCCGATCCGCTTGCCCTTCAAAGCGCCGATCGGCCGCCTTCTGAAAGGCGGGAGGATGTCACTCGGCACGGGCCCTCGCCGGTCGATCACCGGCAGCGGCATCAGCACGCGGCGCGCATGGTTCAGGAACGACAAACCCGTGCTCGCGCGCCCGAGGTCGAGCAACTCGTTCGTGCGCTCGAAACCGCGCTTGAGGTTGTAAATGTCGAGGTCGGGAACCATCAGAAGATGCGTTTGACCCATGAACAGGATGACCTGCCAACTCGTTGAGACCTGCACATGCTGTATCGGTCCCGCACGGGGTGCTGCTTGAGCGGTCGCTGCGCGGACGCTCGCTACGAGCCACGTTGCGTCGCGGCCACGTCGGGTCCGTCAGACCAGAACTCGAGCGCCAGCTCACGCCGCTGCTGCCACTTCGCGCCCTTGTCGATGAAGGCCTGAACGCCGTCGCCGCCATCGGCGTCCAGGACGTGCGAGCCGCCGCTGAGCGCCCCGGTGAGCCCGGCCGAGAGCGCCTCGAAGCCCTGTGCCGTGTACAGATCGGCCTCGACGCCGCGGTTGATGATGAACTTCAATTGGCGCACAGCCTGCTGGTTCTTGGACAGCAGCACCTCGACCAGCGCGTCCACCTCGGCACCGAGTCGCTCGTCAGCCACCACGCGATTCCAGAGTCCAAGCTGCACCGCCCGGCCTGCTGGGTGCAGCGCGCCGAGGAGGTTGACCTCCTTGGTCATGCGTCGCCCGATCAGCCTCGCCAGACGCGTCGTGCCACCCCAGCCGGGCGTGATCCCGACGTCGACCTCGGGCATCCCCCAGCGGGCACGCTGCGTAGCGATGACAAAATCGCAGGCCATCGTGATCTCGAGACCGCCGCCGACCGCGAAGCCATCGACGGCCGCGACCGTCACCTTGTCGAGCTCCTCGAGCGCATTGGCCATCGTCTGGTAGAGACGGGCGCGGCGCATGACTTCGTTGGCGTCACCCCATTTGTACATCTCGGTGATGTCATCGCCCGCGCAGAACGTGTCGCCGGCTCCTTCGACGATGAGTACCTTCACGGACGTCGAGGACTGGACATGGGCGATTGCCACGATGAGCTCGTCGCTCAGCGCGATCGAGAGCGCGTTTCGCTTCTCGGGGCGATCGAGTGTTATTCGCGCAACAGGACCGTCCTCGGTGTAGCGCAGCAGGTCGAAATCGGCTTGTGGGTTGCTGGTGTCGTTCATCCGGCTAGTAGTACCATCCCGCTACTAGTTGTGCAACAGATCCATTGGAGAGGGAAAACCAGTTGCCCGCCGAGAACCACACCCCGCGCCGCCCCGACGGAATCGAGCGCGCAGCCGACATGCTCGGCGACCGTTGGAGGATCCTTGTACTACGCGAGGCGTTCTATGGCGTACGCCGCTACGGCGAGATGGTCCGCAACCTCGGCATCGCCCGCAACGTGCTGGCCTCGAGACTCAAGGCGTTGGTGGCCGACGGCCTTCTCGAGCGCCGCCGCTACCGCACAGACCCCGACTGGTACGAGTACGTCCTGACCGACGCAGGCCGCGACCTCTACGGCGCGATCGTCGCCATCCTGCGCTGGGCTGACCTACACGTGCCGAACCGCGAGGAGCCGCTACGGCTGTACCACCGGCCATGCGGAGAGCACACTCATGCCGTGGTCGTCTGCGCGGTCTGCGGCGAGACACTCGACCCTCGCGAGGTCCAGACCGAGCCGGTCGAATGAGTGTGACCCCGCCCCGACGCCGGTAGCGCTGCGTCGCGCGTCGAGCGGTGCGAATCGCTCAGGCGCCCGTGCGGCGCGTGCGCGCCCTGAACTCCTCGATCGCGTGCACCTCGCTGACCTGTCCTCGATCGACCTGCCCGTTCCACAGATCGTGCTCGGCGTCACGACACCAGAAACGAGGGTGCCGGCGCAGCCAGCGAAGCGCGTCACGTCTGCCCATATTGGTCAGCGCGGCTACGAACTGCTGGTCGAAGAGCAGGAACGAAAGGAACTCGCCGCGCGAGCCATTACCCGCTCCGAGTACACGGGCCATGACAGCGAAGTCCACGTCGCGCAGGGCGCGGAGCCCGCCGTAGCGCTCCGTGAAAGTCCTCTCCGCCAGCCGCCCGATCGCGCCCGTTCGACGCGGGGCAACAAGGGCGTAGGAGATCCGTCGATACGGCGCCAGCCCACGGGCCATCCGAAAGATCCTGGGCGACCCGATCGGCCCGGTGCTGTGATCCTCGACAAAGAACGAGTTGATCGCGGCGACGCGCCGCAAGTCGTTTCCCACCTGGTCCACGAGCAGGCCGTCGAGCACATTCACGGCCACGTCCGCGATGCTCGGCTGGAGGCGCACGGACGCCGACGTCGCGGCGGTGGGCTTAAACGGCTCGAAGCCGATCACGATCACCTTCTCGGCGCCAAGGTCAACGGCGGGCTTGAGCGGGCTGTTGAGCCGCGTCCCCCCGTCCGTATAGTGGCCGGCGGCGGCGCGCGGAGCGGTCACCTCAACCGTCGGGAACAGCACGGGGATCGCCGCGGATGCACGAACGTGCTCGCCCTGGAGGCGGGTTCTCACGTAGCGAATCTCATTGCCCGAGCGGGCCGGGACCTCGCTATGCGAGGCCACGAAGCCGACCGGCGTCCCGGTGGCAAGACGCGTGGCGACCACGCACACCGCGTCGACCTCGTTCGCCCTGACGTTGCGTGCGAGGCGCTGCCAATCTACCCAGCGATCGAGATTTCCGGCCAACGGGGAAGGATCAAGCACACTCGCCAGCCCTACGCCCGGCACGCCCAGCGCGTGCCCGAACAGGCGCAGTGCCATGCGCGCGCCGCCCGGACCGACCATCCGCGCGATCACATCCTGCTTGCGCAATCCCTTCCAGATCGCCTGCGCCCCGTCCACCTGTTCCTCCACCGACAGATGCGCGCGCGACGCGAGCGCCGTCGCGTTGATCGCGCCAACGCTCGTGCCGCACCAGATCGACACACGTTCGCCGCGCTTCTCGAGCGCCGGCAGGAGAACCGATAGAGCCCCCACCTCGTAGGCTCCGCGAGCTCCTCCTCCCGGCAGGACGACGGCGACCGACACCTAGTCGGCCTCCGCCCAGCGGCGCGAGCGCTCTGCCACCGCCCGGCCGCCCCGCCCCGCAGCAACCCGCCACGCGCGAGCGCGAGAACTAGGCACGCACCCGGGTCCAAATCTCCCTGTCGGGTCGCCTGGGAACTCGAGTTCGGTTCGGGGTCTCCCGCGCCGTGCATCCATGTGCTTAGGACGCATAGGTTGGCAACGGGCGCCGCCGGGCACTACGGCCAAACGGCCAACGGCCTGTCGGGATCCTTCGACTCCCGCACTGCCAAGCTTCAGCAACGCGTCGCGAGCGCTCTGCGTCCGCCAGCGTCGCGATCAGACGACACACGATGACTGCAGCCACTTAGTCGATTGTCCACAGGACGTTACGAGCCCTGTCAAGGCCGGTTGAAAATGCACCCCGTTTCGCCGGTTGAAAACTGACCCCCCTTGGGTGTGCCGGCTGCGTGTGGAGCGAAGGCGCGTAGCGCCGAGCGGAGCACGCTGCCGGCGGCGCGCTCGTCGTTGGGGGGGTCAGGCGGTGTCGGGGGTGCGGGCGGGGCGTGGTCCGAGGTCGCGGTCCTTGAGGCGGTAGCTGTCGCCCTTCAGAGAGAGGATCTCGGCGTGGTGGACGAGCCGGTCGATCATCGCGACCGCGACGGCGTCATCGCCGAACACCTCGCCCCAGGCGGAGAAGGGCTTGTTGCTGGTGATGATCAGGCTCGCGCGCTCGTAGCGGCGTGAGACGAGCATGAACATCAGGTTCGCTGCCTGGGGGTCGAACGGGATGTAGCCGACCTCGTCGCAGATCAGCAGCGGGATCCGTTCGAGGCGTTTGAGCTCGTCCTCGAGCCGTCCTTGGCGCTGGGCGTCGGCCAAGAGCGCGACCCACTCGGTGGCTGTGCGGAACAGGACGCGCTGCCCGGCGAGGCATGCACGGATCCCGAGGGCGATCGCGAGGTGCGTCTTGCCTGTCCCGGGTGGCCCGAGCAGGACGACGTTCTCGCGGGCGTGCAGGAAGTCGAGCTGCCCGAGGTGCTCGACGACCTGCTTCTTGATCGAGCGTTGGAATGTGAAGTCGAACTCCTCCAGCGTCTTTCTCGCCGGGAACCTTGCGGTCCGGATGCGGGCATCGCCGCCGTGAGCGTCACGGGCCGATGTCTCGGTGGAGAGCAGCGCCTCGGCGAAACGCTCATAGCTCCATTCCTCAGCCCTCGCCCGGTCGGCGAGCTTCGGAAGCGCCTTCGCCGCGGCCGGGGCCTTCATCGCCCGAAACAGATGCGCGAGCTCGGAGGTCGCGCTCACGCGATCAGCCCGTCATAAACAGCCAGCGGACGCTGCTCGACGACGACATCCTGCTGGCGTTCACCGCGGCGCTCCTTCAGCGTCCGGGCGTGCTCGAGCATCGGTCGACATCAGGCTCCGCGTTGGGGAGCGCTCGCATGACCTCGAGCTCCTCGGCGAGCCGGTCGACGGGCCTGGCTCTGAGCATCCGGTGCGCCCTGCTGTTCGCCTTCGCGAACCAGTCATCGAGCTGCAGCTGGAAATCGAGATGGTTCGCGAACCTGCGGCCCGGCTCGAAGTTGCTCTCCAGATACCCCTGCAGCCGCTCGACGCCACCCTTCGCCTGCGGATCGGCCGGCTGACAGAAAAGCCAGTCGACCTTCAGCTGTCCGCAGAACGCGGAATAGGCATCGGTCGGGCGGCCTGAGCCGGCGTGCAGGCACCCCTCTCGGTCCCAGACCAGCACCTCGGGCAGCGCGCCCAGCGACCAAAGGCAGCGGCTCATGCCCCACAACACATCCGGGGCTTCCTTGCTGAAGATCAACGCGCCCGCGCCCGCGCGGGAGTACCCCATGCAGGCCACCACAACCCACGCCCGGCGCAGCTGCCCGTGCCCGACCGGAACATGCTCGGAGGTCTCCCACAGATCCCACTGGCAGAGCTCCCCCGGCCGATAAACCGTCCGCTGGAACGTCCTGCGCGGCAGAAACAACGCGCGCACCTCGCGCAGATAGTCATCCACGATCGACTTCCCGCCATCGAACCCGAGCGGCTCGATCAGCTCACGAACCCGCACCCCCGGCAGCCTCGGATCCTGGCGCAGCAGCTCATGGATCTCATCCTTGAACGGGTCGAGCTTCGACGGCCTGCTCGAGCGCTCATAGCTCGGCGGGGCATCAGAGCGAAGCGCCGTCCTGATCGTGTTCCGCGCGAGGCCCGTGCGACGCTCAAGCTCCTTGATCGAGACCCCGCGGACGAAGTGTTCCCTGCGTAGCTCAGCCCAGCGCTCCACGTCCAACACGACCCTTCTCCCAGTCTCGATGACATGACCGAGCCAGGCTCACCAGAACCCCGGACGCCACCGCCTACGTCCCAAGGGGGTCAATTTTCAACCGGCGGAGGGGGGTCAGTTTTCCACCGGCGCCGACAAGCCCACTCTCACACGAGAGCGCAGGGCCCAGGGACGTCGGTCTTGGGACTACGGGCTTAAACCGATATATGCACCGCGCATTTGGCGAGCCGCGTCGTACGCTGGGCCGCCACACATGCATCGCCTCGGGGCTTTCGCGTTATGAGTGCTACGACGAGCGATAGCGTAGGTGCGGATTTGGCTTGTTAGAGCCAGTTTTGTGCACTTTGGTACCCACCAGCTTTGCTCCGACTGCACCCCGATTTGCACCCCGTCCGCGCTACTCACTCGGCGTCCCGGCATGGTCTTGCGGCGGGAGACAGCACCTGCCCGGGCGCCGGGCCCATCGCCGAGCTGGGCTCGAGCTGATGATCAGCGCAGACAGAAGTGCAAGACACTCAAGCACGGACTGGCAGCCACCGATGAGTCGACCCTCTAGACGGCTTTACGGTCCCATCCTCTCTCTCAAGTTATGGCGCCAATACTTTAGAGACGCTGGTGTTGGGACCAAGTCAGCTGATGTCCGTCGTGACGGACGACGTCGGGACCCAGTCTCGAGCTGATCTTGCCGTCCCTCGCCTACTCGACAATCCTGACGCGATACCCGGGGCCGGAAACTCGACCCCAGTCGGAGCGGGTGGGACGCTCAGGAGCAGACGGTGACTTTGGCGTAGATCGACTTGGTAGGCGGACGGCCGTGGTGGGTCTTGATCGTCGCCCGAGCGCGGACCCTAACCTGAGATCCGGGCGTCGTGGAGGCTGTGATCGTCAGCGTCGCGCGGAACGGCTTGTGGGTGACCGTCTTGACCTTGGACCCGCTGACGGAGAAGGCCACGCGCGAAAGGTTGATGTAGACGGAGCCCTTGCGCTTTGACGCCTTGAAGCCGAGCGTCACGGTGAAAGAGGCGCCGGGCGCGACGCAAGTGCGCGGCACGCCCAGCGACACGCTTCCGCCGTCAGACAGCCCGACCTTCGTCGAGTTCGGCCCGGGCACGATCGGCAGCGCGAACGCCTGCGAGGGACTAGACCCATTGGTCCACGTCGCCCAGCCGGCACCGGCCGCGTCGACTGCGATCTCAGGGAACTCGACATCGCCGCTCGTCGGGAGTGTCAGGGCCGTCGCGAAGCCGGTGCCGGCGGTGCTCGTGGCGGCCGCGTACTTCAGGGCGCCGCCCGATTCCGTGTAGATCACGTAGACGATCCCCGCCGGCGTCTGGGCGATCGCGAATCGTTCGCCTGATGGTTTGGTGGTGATCGTCACGGGACTCGTCCAGCCCGAACCGGTGAACTTCTGCACGACGAGTGCTTCGTTGTCGCCCGGCGTCGCGATGTTGCGCAGCATGAAGATGCCCGCCGGCCCGCCGGCCAGCTGCGCGCCGCTGCTGAGTGACGGGGCGGGGGAAACGGTTTGCGGTGCGCTCCAGCTCGACTGTGAGCTCGGGTTCCCGCCGGGGCTGTAGCTCACCCAATGGACGCTGTAGGCCGGAGTCGAGGGTTCGGTGTAGACGGCCACGAGTGTGGATCCTTGAAGGCCGACGCTCTCGGTGAGCGTGCCAGAGGTAACGGGAGGTGTGTAGAAGCCAGGGTCAGCAGCTTCGGCGCCAAGGCCGGTTGCCTGAACCGAGCCACCACCGGTGACGGCTCCCCCGTCGCTTGTCAGCAACTGCTCGGGGCTGCCTGCGAACAGCGCTCCGGGCGCGAGATCGATCGTGTTGCCGGTCATGCCGCTGGCGTTGTCGGAAAGGATCGCGGTCGGGCCGGCGAAGCTCGCACCGCCGTCGGAGGAGACGAAGAGGAACTTCTGATTTGACTTCATGCAGCAACGGCTGTCGAGCAGCGCGACCTCTCCGCCCGCAGTGAGCACAGGGGAGTTTCCCGAGTCGCTGCCGAAGTTAGGGCCCGCTTCGTAGGGAAACGAAAGTCTCGTCGCGCAACCCGTGGCGCCCTGCGGCAGCCGGCAATAGTCCAGCGCCGAGCCCGAACCGCCGTCGGCCCACGATGTGAATCCCTGGCCGTTTCCGTCTACGACGATTCGTGGCGGCCTGTAACCAACCGCGTCGGTGCCGAGCGAGACCTGCGCTGCGCTCGCTGACGAAACCGCGGCAAAAGCCGCGAGCGCCGCAAGGATTCCGAGCGTCTGAAGGCGGGCCACCGCCTGAGCCTATCAGTGCACGGCGGCCCTCGACCTACGCGATCGGGCGCGTCCCTACCCCTAAGCCATCGTGGTCGGCCGCGCTGGGGGCCGTCTGCGCGTCGTCTTCCAGATTGTCTGGCCCGACTATCGGGCCGGGTATCAGGAGGCCGCTGATGAGATGCGCTCGGCTGTCGGCGACCGGCGAGAGTCGCCGACTGCAAGAACGCGAAGTCGAACTCGAACCACGTGTAGCAGCTCCACCCTGATCCCGAGTCGTCATCCGCGACTGCGCAGCTTGTCGCGGCTCTGAGTCCGGTCCCCCTCGGTGATCAGGCGCGCTCCGCGACCGTGTGTGACGAAGCTGAATGCCCAACGGATGAAGACGACTAGGCGGTTCTGGAATCCCACGAGGTACCAGAGGTGGACGAGCAGCCACGTGAGCCACGCGACCAGACCGCTCAGGCGCACGCCTCTGATGTCGGCGACTGCCGCGCCGCGTCCGATCGTCGCAAGGTTGCCCTTGTCGTGGTAGCGGAACGGCTGGGCGTCCCCGCCGCGCAGCCGAGTGCATACCGCGTCGGCCGCGTAGCGGCCCTGCTGCATCGCGACCGGCGCCACTCCGGGCAGGACGCGGGGCACGCCATCGGCGTCGCGCACGCTCACCATGTCGCCGAGCGCGAGTACCTCCGGGTGGCCGGGAAGCGTGAGGTCGGGGCCGACGGCCACTCTCCCGCTACGGTCGAGTTCCGCCCCGCTGCGTTCGGCTAGCTTCGTGGCGAGCGGCGACGCGGTGACGCCGGCTGCCCACACGACGGTGCGCGCGGCGATCCGCTCGGTCTGACCGTTGCCGTTGTCCACGGTCACGCCAGCGCTGTCGACCCCGACGACGGTGCGGCCGAGCAGCACGGTCACGCCGAGCCGCTCGAGCGATCGCTTGGCCTTCGCAGAAAGCGCTGGCGGAAAGGTTGTGAGCACCCGGTCAGACGCCTCGATCAGCACGATGCGTCCCGTGCGGGGGTCCACTGATCTGAAGTCGTGGCTGAGCGTGTCGCGTGCGAGCTCGGCAATTTGGCCGGCAATCTCGACCCCGGTCGGCCCGCCGCCCACGACGACGAACGTAAGCCAGGCGGCACGGCGATCGGGATCAGGCTCCATCTCAGCCGCCTCGAAGGCAC
This sequence comes from uncultured Solirubrobacteraceae bacterium, assembly GCA_963827105.1. Lineage (GTDB taxonomy): Bacteria > Actinomycetota > Thermoleophilia > Solirubrobacterales > Solirubrobacteraceae > Palsa-744. Next base: position 664,968 of record CAWHAB010000012.1, read on the forward strand.
TGAGGATGCGTCCACGTGTCAGAAGCGCGCTCTCGAGCGACTTGACCTCCTCGGCGAACTCGGCCCACTCGTCGTGGCCGAAGAATGAGTAGCGCGAGCCGCCGGCGACGATCAGCGTGTCGTATGGGACGGAAGGCGGCGCGGGCACGCCGCTGACCGAGGCTAGGTGCAGTTCGCGCGCATCGAGATCAACGTCGGTCGCTTCGGCCATCAGCACACGGACATTACGGTCGCGCTTGAAGATCGCACGCAGCGGATAGGCGACTTCGCCGGGCGTTAGCGCGCCTGTGGCGACCTGGTAGGTGAGCGGCTGGAACAGATGGAAGTTGCGCCTGTCCACGAGCGTGATATCCACGAGCGCACGCCGCAGCTTGAGCGTCGCTTGGAGACCGCCAAACCCGCCCCCGACAATCACCACGCGATGCACGCGCTGCTGATCCAAATAGGACGCACCCATATAAAGCGCAGGCTAGTGCCCCATGCCTCGAGGTTGCTCGCCGCCTTTGAGGAGCCTCACCGAACAGGGTCGGGTGTCGTCCTCGCAACGGGTCGCGGCGATCTGGCTTCGCCACCGAGGTCCCAAGCTGTGCGAGAACCCTCAAGAGTGGGAACCTAGGACCATCGGGTTGTGAGAGGGTCGACGGGGTGGTCGACACGGTTGATTTGGCTTGTTAGAGCTGTTCTTGTCCGCTTTGATGCGTACCGGTCTTGCTCAGATTGCACCCCGTTATGCACCCCGCCCGTAGTGCGGACAAGGATGATTCCGCGATTCGCGGGGACCTAGGAACCGCCGATGAGCGTTTGTGACCAGTCGCGCACGTTCGCGAGCAACTCGCGCACGGCGACGCGATCCAGGATCCGTTCGAAGCTGTCCTCGTAGCGCGCCGCGACCGCCCACGGGGTCAGCTCCTCTATCTGCTCGCGGCAGCCTGGAGGATCGACCCCGTGATGCTCCAAGACGGACGTTAGATAGCCGATGCTGTGCGTGCGGTCATACTCGATACCGCGCGAGGCAAGCACCGCCTTGAGCGGCTTCTCGACGGCCTGCTGGACGTGGAAGCCGAGTATTTCGTCAGGTACTTCAGGGTCGTCGAGTAGTCGGTCGAGGACGGACTCGTCGCCCTCCGCCTTGCGCACGAGCAGGAGCGCGAGCTCCCGCGCCTCAGGACTCGGCAAGAACCCGTCCTTCGCTCATGGCCTCATGAATCAACGTGCCCTTGACCGGCGCCCACTTCGCCGCATGCCGCTCGCTGACGACAACAACATCCGCGGGAATCAACAGCCGTCCCAGGATCCGTCCCAGACGGACCATCTCAGCGAAACGATCGTCAACCTCGCGCTCGATCACCAAGAAATCGAAGTCGCTGCGGCTGTCGTGCTCGCCACGGGCACGCGATCCAAACAGGATCACCTTGGCCGGTGCCGTCGCCGCCTCGATCAGGGCCTGGCCGGCCCGCTCGACGATGGCCTCATCCGCTACCGCGCTCATTGCAGCGACTCCTCGGCGGACCTCATCACGAACATCATGCAAGGATTCTTCTCGCGGCATCCAAGCTACAAACGCGCTGCTCGAGCAAGCCGCCGTACGACCGCTCGCCCGTTGGACACTCCCGCCTCGATGGCGATGCAGGTGCGGCTGACCGCATCGACGCCTGCGAGGTCTGGGCGTCTCCGAGAGTTTCGATCAACATCCGGGAGCTGCGGATCCCGCGCCGCTGGCGAGCGGTCCGATTTGCAGAACATGGGCCAGGTATGGTGGGCGCGTGATCCCGGTACCAGACTCTCCGTCGTGGGTGCCCGAGACCGTCTACGCCCGCAACGGCGAGACCCACATCGCCTACCAGGCGTTCGGCGAGGGTGAGGTGACGTTCGTCGGCGTGCCGGGCATCGTGTCGAATCTCGAGCTGATCTGGGAGGACCCGGAGGCTCGTGCGTGGCTGACGCGGCTCGGTTCGTTTGTCCGGATGGTCCATTTCGACAAGCGTGGCCAGGGTCTGTCGGACCGCGACTCAGGCGTGCCAACGCTCGATGATCGGGTCGGAGGATCTCATGGCCGTGATCGAAGCGGTCGGCGCGGATCGGGTCGCGCTGGGCGGGATCTCCGAGGGCGGGTCGACTGCCGCGATGTTCGCGGCCACCTACCCGGAGCGCGTCAGCCATCTGTTTCTCTTCGGCAGTTTCGCGCGCACGAACGTCGCCGCCGGGGACCGGCTTATGCCGAGGTGGGCCGAGCAGTGGGCGACGCCGGAAACGCTGAGCGTGCAGCTGACTGGCGCCTGACAAGGCAGGCGACGCCGACTTCCTGCGCTGGACGAATCGGTTCGAGCGCCAGTCGAGCTCCCCCGGAGGGCTCTTGGACTCGTGGCGCTGGATCCGGGAGATCAACCTCGGGGACATACTCGGCTCAATCCAGTGTCCGACGCTCGTTCAGCACAGGGTCGGCGACCGTCTCGTGTCGGTGGCCGAGGGGCGCTTCATGGCGGAGCAGATCCCCGGCGCGAGGATGGAGGAGCTCGAGGGCGACGCGCACTCACCGATGTGGGGGGACACCGAGCTCCAGCTCGCTGAGCTTGGAGGAGTTCCTCACCGGCCGGCACTCGGTCCCCAAGCCCTCTGAGCGGGTGCTGGCGACCGTGCTGTTCACCGACATCGTCGATTCGACGGCGCGCGCGGCGGCCCTCGGCGACGATGCGTGGAGGCAGGTCCTTGACCGGCACGACGAGATTTCGCGCCGCTCCGTCAGCGAGAGTCGAGGGCGCCTGATCAAGGGCACCGGGGATGGCATGCTCGCCACCTTCGACGCTCCGGCCCGCGGTCTGAAGTGCGCGAAGTCACTGGGCGCGGCGCTCGCGGACGCCGGGATCGCGATTCGTGCGGGCGTCCACACGGGCGAAGTCGAGCTGCGGGGGGAGGACGTCGCCGGGATCGGCGTCCACATCGCCGCCCGTGTCGCTGCGGAGGCCGGCTCCGGCGAGCTGCTGGCCTCGCGAACCGTCAAGGACCTCGTCGCAGGCTCGGGCTTCGAGTTCGCCAGCCGGGGCCTCCACAGCCTCAAGGGCGTGCCCGATCAGTGGGAGCTCCTGTCAGTGACCTAAGAGGACCATGCCCGCGCGAGATAACGGTGCCGTCTCGGTCGGTACCGGCTAGGCGGCTGCCTTGGACGACGAGCACTAGTTTCGCCGGAGGGGTCGCTCACGCTCGCCTTCACCGCATAAGCGGGTCCCTCACGCGCCGGCCCCCCGAGGTCCTCGCAGGTTGGAGGGGAGTCCACGAAGGTCGACCCCTCGAACGCGCTCTCCGCGGAGAGGCTGCGGGTACATCCCGGGTACACCGGACACCCGGAGACAGCCGCAAACGAGCACCCCTGCGCGGCGGCCAGAACCGCATTGCAGAGCCAAAAGGGGTGACTGGCCGCAAACGGCCGCAAAGACCTGGGCCGAACGCATAATCGGTAGGTCCCCGGTTCGAGTCCAGGCGGGCCCACTGTCGAAACCGCGATTCTAGAGCCGTTTTCGTTGGCTCTGATCAAGTGGATCTTTGGAGTCCCGCCAAATCCGGAGAGCGTCGGTAGCTCAGGGCCAAGGCGGAGAGTCCCGGCCGCCACCCGTGCCGCAAGCTTCCCGTGCCGTCTCTCTCATCGCCTGGTAACCTCCCGCACGAGCAACCCTCGAGAGGAGCGTCGTGTTCCTTCGGTCGCGCCTAGTCCTGACCATCGCCGTTTTTCTCGCGCTCGGGCTTGTGGCCGTTGCCTTCGCCTCCGGGCCACTAAAGGGCAAGACGTACACCGGCAAGACGCTCAGCTACGGCACCAACTCCGAAGGTCGCTTCGAATTCGTCGAGGGCAAGGCATTTCCCGTGACGCTCACGGTCTCCCCCAGCGGTAAATTCGTGACCGCCAGCTTCCCTGGTGTGAGCGAAGGCAGCACCCGCCGGGCGCTTTTCTACTGCAACGTCGGCGTTGCCATGAAGAGCCAGGCCACGAAGCCCGCCAAGATCTCAAACGGCGGACGGTTCACTGCCACCATCTACGACACGCTTTCAGCGGAACCCGGCGTTCCGCTCAAACAGGTCATCACGGGCACCTTCAACGGGCGTACCGTCGGCGGCACCGTGCGCACTGAAGAGGGACCTGGGTGCTCTGGCTCGACGTCGTTCAGCGCCAAGGCTGGTTGACCGAGCGGAGGTCCGAGACCTCCGACCACCAGCAGCATCACTTCGTACCCCTACAGCGTGCTGGCACGGGTCTCGCGAGGGCGCGGCGACATCGTAGTAAGGCGCGCGTCGACGGGTAAGCGGCGGCGCGGCTGGAGGACGCCGCGACGCTCGCTACTCGTCAACTCGGCCCTCTCGCTGGCTACGCGGGCGGCGACTGCTTTACACGCGTTGCAGGGAAAGCCGGGCCGCGCTCGCGATCCTGGTGCCGGAACGGAGAGCAGGATCAGCGGCCACGATCGTGGCCTCGCGGCTCGCCGTCACGCCTGCTGGATGACGCCTGATGGCGCCACGCCGAAGTCGCAACCGCTCTGCACCCAAAGGGAGACCGGTTGCGGGAGGAGTAGATGGCGTGACCACGGCGCGGCGACGCGGCAGCCGATCGCGCCGGGCACCGCGACCGCTGGAGGAGGCCGCTGTTGCTCACCGAGTGACCCGCGCGCGCCGTCCTCTGCGACAGGGGGCACCGTCCTTCCGTCGACGCTTTCTTAGTGGTGCGGTTTTCGGCGGTGGTGTCGGCGGCGCCGACGGGGTGCTTTGGGGATGCGTCGGTGAAGCCGCATGCGTCCGTGGATCAACACTATTTGCGGCTTGGTCCTGGCGCGGGTTCCTTCGGCGCTGTATTCGGCGAGGGTGACTGCTGCTCGTCCGGTGCCGCTTCCGCTGATCGTGACCGTGCCGGAGAGGCTAACGCTGAGCGATGGCGCGCGTACGTGTCCCGAGAATCGTATGCGGGCTTCGCGCTGCTCGCCATTGTCGACGCGCGTCACATTCAGTTCTGTGCCGTTACCGGCGGTCGGCACGGTCAGAGTGCCGGTCTGCGAGGCGACGGTCACCTGGTGCTTGTCTGCGCCCAGGGCCGCGTAGTCGATGAAGCCCTGCCCGGTGAGGCCGACCGGGTCCGCAAAGCTACCGGGAGTAATACGGTCACCGTCACAGTGTGGTGCTTTGAGGGCACGATCATCCGGTTGTCGGCGGATTCGTCGGCGATCCGTTCTGGTTGCGCGTCGGCTGGAATGCCGTGTCCGGCGGTCGGTCCGTAACTGATCGCGCTGACAGCAGCGCCGGCGGGCGGGTGGATGTAGGTGAACAGGTGCGCGAGTGGGGATGAGCTCGGGAGCAGAAGGTGCCCGGGTAGCCGCGGTTCTGGGATAACATCGAGGCTCCCGGGCCCCCCGCCGACATGATCGGTGAAGAAGCCGGTAAATGAGCCGGCGAATTCCCAGCTGCCGTTTGGCTTCATCTTCACCTGCAGCTGCGGGAAGGCTTCTGCCTCCGGCCGCTGCCAGGGCGCTTCGCCGAATGGGACGTTCGGGTCGATGACGTCGACATCGACGCCGCCTTCGGGGGTCGTCTGGTAGTTGTACCCGAGCATCGCATGCCCCTCGCCGGAGAAGAAGATCAGCAGCGGCACCGGCTGGCCGAGTTCGAACGCCCGTTTGACTTTCTGCTCCAGCGCCGCTGCGCTGCTCACCGGCTGCCACCTCGACTGTGCTTCGGGCGAGTACTGGCTGGCCGCGGCTCTCACGAGCATGCGCGTCAAGCTGTGCGCGCCGGCCGCGGCTTCTGTCTGCGCGTAGGGGAGCGTGCCGGGGCTGAGCGCGAACCCCGGCGAACTCGCCCATTCGAGGGGCAGATGCTGCCCGTGAGCGTCGAGGTAGAGCTCCCAGCTTGAAGAGCGTGAACCCGTAGCACAGGCCCCCTTTCAGAACTGACCGCATGTCAGCTTCGGCTTCACGAGCTGCCGCGCTTTCGCGGAACTTGAAGCCGAGGATGTCGGGTTCGACGTGGAAGACGGCGTCGACGTCGGAGGAGGAGACCGGAAGCCCGATTCATAGCCGCCCGTGCTCGCGGTATAGCCGTTGATGATGTTGAAGCCCCACGGGTATCGGAAGTCATCGAGGGAGAACGGCGCCGCCGGTGAGATGCCTCCGCTCAGGCTGGTGAGACTGAGACCGCTCGAGGCCGCCGGCGGCACTTCGAAGACGAGGTTGCCTGTCGAGGTTTCGCTTGCTGTGCTGACTATGCTGCCGCCGAGGGCTGGCTCCTCGCCGATGCAGAACTCCTTACCGCCAGCCGCCGTCAGCGTGACGGTGCTCCCAGCCCGAAGAAAGCGCGGCGTGAGCGCTGTCGGCAGTGCGCCGGGCGGTCCGGGGCTGGCTGGCGACGCCGTCGCGCTCGTCGCGCATGCTGTGTCTTCGGGGGCATGTTCGATCAGCGGGATCAGCTTTTCTGCAAGATCGTGAGCGCCTTCCTCGGATTCGACGGCGACGCCCCCGGCGAGGCTGGCCCAGTGTTCCCAGTAATGGATGAAGTCCCCTTCGGTGTCGTGGAAGTCCACCATCTCCAAGGGCTTGCCGTCGTGGGCGAGCCGCGCGAGATCGGCCGTGAACTGAATGTCGACGCCGGGCGCCCATTGTGTCGAGGCGATGCCGGCGTTTGCTTCCAGTTCTTCGCCGGTGTCGAACGGGTTTGATAGCCAAAACGGTTCGGATATCCCTTCGTTGACGTTCGGCATGTGCGGCACCTCGTCGGCGATCAGCACGATCAGGTGCCGCGCGCCCGCCCGCCATCCTACGCTCGGGTTGGTGTCGGTCTCATACAGCGCCCGCCCATAGGCTTCCGGGCCGTCTCCTCCCCCCGCAGCCGAAAGTGTCGAGATCGCGCCGGTGACCGCGGAGGCTTCCGGGGTCACCGACTGCGCCAACCTCCAGGCAAAGATCCCGGCTTCTTCTTCCCCGGTGTCTTTGACTTCGGCGACCGCGAACTCGGGGTTCCGCAGCGTTGCCCGCAGGTGTTCCACGACCGCGCCGATTTCCGCCTTGGCTTCTTCGAGCACCGGTTCCATGGAGCCGCTCGTATCGAAAACGAACATCACGTCGGTCGGGGCGGGAGCCGCCCCGACGGGGCTCGCAAAGGCGAGCAGCATCGCGGCAGCTACAGCCGTGACTCCGACAATCCGCTGCCAACGCGGGCGGCCGACGCGTGGGAGGAGATCGGGAATCTCTGCGTGCGCGCTCAAGCGGAGTGCCTCATCGTCCGATGCCTCTCGGCGGCCACGAGCGCAGCCGTCGCATCCCTGACAGTCCGTGGACCCCGTGCATGCCGCTTGCCCCACCCGTTTGGACTAGTTGACAGCCGGCTCCTCCGCCGCTGCCGGCACCCTACATGATGCGCGCGAGCCTGTCTACTGACCCCCGGACAGGTCGCTCCGTCGGCACGGAGGACGCGCCGCGGGTATGCCTGCCCGCCTGGCCCGGGATGGGAACGATGTTGTCACCGTGCTCGCTCCTGCGTGGCCCATGTTCGGCGCCGACGGGCCGCAGGGGCCCACACCGCTGCCGATCCCGACGCTGCCGGCCGACTCCCCGCGGCACGCGCTCGAGATGTAACCAGCGCTGAACCGCCGTGGCCAGCTGCCCATATCCTAGGGTCCGACGCTCGGTCGCCGATCGGCACCGCAGGCCGGCGAATCGCAGTTTTCGAGCCCTAGAAGGTTGCCTGCTGTGTCTCCGGCATCCGACGACCATTTCGACTACGATCCGTGCTCTTCGACGCAGAAGTCAACGCCAACCAGGGGGATCGGGATGAGCTCGATAAGCAGATCACTCGCGATCATGGTCCTTGGCGCCGCCTGGCTGTCGTGCCCCGCCGCTTCAGCGGCGCTTCCAAAGGCCGATCAAGCATTTGCGGGTACCGGCGCGGACTACCTGAACAACGCGCCGCGGTGGACGCGCGAGTCCACGGGGCGAGTCTCGTTCGAGACCTCAGCCAACCGACGCAGGATTCTCAACTTCAGGGGCACCTACTACTACTACTGCGGTGCTCGAACCGGCTCTGTGACAGCCCGCTACATCAATGTCAATTCCGCTGGCCAGTTCGGGTACCGCTTCAGCATTCCCAACACGGCACCGGACGGGCAGATCTCGGGCAAGTTGTTCATCGCCATCGAAGGCCGCTTCATCGGTGACGGAAGCACTGCAAAAGTCTCCTACCTGGTTGACTACAACGAAGGAAAACAGCTCGCGAATCCGTTCTCCACGGCGAATCCCCGAGCGCTCGGCTGCGCGTCGTGGGTACGCGCCACGATACACGCCCACTGACGTGCGGCCCAAACCGACCTTCTCGGCTCATGGTCTGTAAGTCACGCATGCTGCGTCGCATATCCGGCACGGCCGCGATCGCTGTTAGCTTCGCCGCGTTGCAGGGCTTGGTGTTGTGCGCGAATGCGGCTGGCGCACCATCCTCGGAAGGGGCTCAGGTGATCGCGATTGTCAATGCGCAAAGGGCAGCGAACGGCATCCCGTCGATCACAACGATCGAACAGGGCTATGCAAGCTACTGGTGTCCGAATGAGGACGGCCCTTTTCAGACTGGAGAAGCCGGGCGCGTGTGGGCGCCCGACAATGCCTGGAGCAGCGGCGCTACCCCGTACAGCACCGCCCCGCTGCATCAGCAGGTCATCTACTCGCCGCTGGCCACCATCGCCGGTGATGTGTCCGTCAAAGGACAGGACTGCATGGGAGTGGGGGAACCGGGCCTAGAAGCCTCTCTCGCGGCGTCAACGCCGACGTTCTACGCGTTCGTCAATGAGCGGGGACCCCAGCACGCCGTGACATCCGAGCTGGCAGACGAGCTGCCCACCACGCCCCAGCAGGAGGTCGGCTTCCCCGCGAACCATCGCACCGGCCCCCAGATAATTCTCTGGGCGGAGGGAATGGGGATCGCCCCGAAACCGACGCTCGTGAGCCTCGACAGCGCTTCGGGCGCACCCGTCGCCGGCGCACGGCTGGCGCCCGGTTTCCTCGACGTGATCCTCGTTCCTCCGATCCTGCGACCACGAACAACCTATCGGCTGCAGGTCAAATGGACCGAGCTAGAACCCGTCTTCTCACCGGAAGCCCCACCCACCATCATTGCCGGCGAGACCGTCACGCAGTCGCTCTCCTTCACCACGCAGGCCCCGCCCGCCAAGCCCCCAGTGCACACGCACAGACCCCGTCGACTGCGGCACCGTTAGCGTCCGGACCCGTTAGTTCGGCCTCGCTGCCAGTCCCACCGTCACGGTCTCGGCCCCTAGCCTCCCTCTCGCGCGCCGGGCTACTTCTTCCTGGCTACGAACGGGCTGTTGCTCGCCGTGCAGAAGTAGCCGCTGCTCGTTTCAATATGAAGGCTGAGACGGCCTTCGATCTTGTTCTTCGCTCGGTTGAGCTTGCCTGAGATTGAGAACGAGTAGGTTCCCGGTGCGGGTTCGGAGGTGACGTGATAGATCGCCGGGATCGTCGTTGTCTCGTGCTGATGGCCCGTGAAAGCGCCGCTGCGACTCACCTTCAGGGGCGGTTCGCCGGAATTCGGCGTGACGGGCCACACGACTGTCTGGTCGCCACCCACGTTGACCTGGCCGCATAGCGTTTCGATGCTTACGTCGTAGGACACCACCTTGCTCGAGGACGCCTTGATCGCGACGGTGTCTTTCAATGTGCCTTTCCCTCCCCCCTTGTAGGTGCCGACCGTCGACGCAAACGCCGCGGCGCCCCCTGCTAGCGTCGCGGCCAGCACGACTGCGGACAAGGCCATGCCGGTGAAACCTCGTGCCAGGCACTTAGTGCCGCGCAGAGACATAAACACCTCCGTTGAATGTGATCGCCTGTCGTCTGCTACGCGCTCGCGCGGTCATTTGTTCCTCAACCTGCAAGACCCTGAGCGGTTTCGCTCACGGCGGCACCCAGTTGACCGCCTGGGCGCAGCAGCTGTCTTGAAGGACCAGGTGACAGACAGCGGCATGGGGGCGGTCTGGGACTCGCCGGGGCTGAGCTCGAGCAGGTTCCCGGTGATCTCGAACGAGGGGAAGGCGATCACGCCCGGTTCGACGGCGGGGGGCGGCTCTTCGATAACGGCGGGTGAGGGCGCGAAGGTGGCGGTGGCGATGTAGCGCTTCCCGGGTGAGAGCGCCTTGGCAGGTATCAGCATCCCGCCGGGCGGCATGTAGGAGCCCAGATCTCCGAGTGGGCCGGTGGTCGAGTTATCGACGGTGCGCACCTGCACCGCGCCGGTGGGCCCGGTCAGCGACGCGCTGGTGAGACGGCCGCTGCTTGTCCCCCAGCCCAGGACAAACAGATACGGGCCAGTCGTGGCTCCCTGCTTTAGACCGACAAACGGCGCCGGTGTAAAAGGCCACTCATTTGCCTGCTCGGTGGGATAGATGAAACTTGTGCCGTTGCCCGGATAGGTAAGCAGCTCGGGCTCGGCCGGGGGCGTGCGCTCGTAGCCGCCCAAAGTGATCATGCAGCCCGGAGAGAAACCCGAAACCGACAGTTCCGGCGCAAGCAGCTGCATCAAATGGATCGGGGCGAACTCCCAAGGGTCGGCCGCATCCCAGGGAAACGATCCGCTCCGGGTCCAATCCTCGCCAAACGCCAAAACGGCGTGAGCGCCGGCGAAGGCACCGAGCGTCGTGTATCCGGGAGTGCCCGGCGCCTCGATATGGGGGTTGCTCGCGTTTGGGTTTTTCGCGTACCACTGCATGTGCAGCCGGCAACCCTCGTTCCATTCCGGGTTTTCGGTGATGCCGGCGGGGAGACCGTTGGCGGCACGCTGGGCGTTGAGCCAGCTGATCGCCTCGCCCGCGGTCGGTGCACCGTCAGCTGAGGACGCGCAAAGCACGAGCCCGATTGCGAGGATCGACGCGCACAGCGGGAGCGCAGAGAGGCGCCAGCGGGCCATCGGTCGAGTATAAGCCGCCCGGCCGCCGAACGCCCGACGCCGCACCCACGGCCCCGCAGCAGCTGGCACCATTCGGCGCTGGCGCAATGCCAGGAAACCGCGCGTCGCTGCGGAGCCTAACCCAGACGCCCGCAATGGACTGCCATGAAGGAGGGCCTCCTCGGTGGCAAGCTCCGCTTGTCATCAAGAACCGACCTCGAGGAGGCCCGTTTATATGTTGCATGCTGGGCTCGATCTAAGCCGCAAGAAGCTTGATGTTTGCGTGCTCTCCGATCAGGGGGAGCATCTGGATCAGCTCGTCGTGGCGCCGGACGTCGACTCGCTGAGGAGGCTCGCTCGCCGCATCGAGGAAGTCCATTGTGAGCAGGTCTGCGCGGTGATCGAGTCGATGACCGGCGCAAGGATCGTGCACGACACTCTTGAGCAGCAGGGCTGGTCTGTCGAGATCGCTGACGCGCAGAAGGGCAAGGGGCTGGCGCCGCTGGCGTGCAAGACCGACAAGATCGACTCGATGGTTCTTGCGGTGCTCAGTCACCGCGACCTGGTGCCGGCGATCTGGCTGCCCGATCCGAGTGTCCGCGAGGAGCGTGAGCTCGCCCGCTTTCGGTTGCATCTCGTCAAGCACAAGTCGGCGCTGAAGAACCGCATCCACTCGACCCTGATCAACTTTGGCAAGCCGTGCCCGGTCACCGACCTGTTCGGCCTCGAGGGCCGCCGGCTGCTGAAGCGACTACAGGTGCCCGAGCCGTGGCGGGGCAACATCGCGGCCTCGATCGAGCTGATCGACGACCTCGAAGAGCAGATCGCTGAGATCAACCAGCGCCTGAAGGACGGCCACGCCGAGCACCCCTACGTCCCGCTGCTGTTGACGGTCCCCGGGATCGGCTGGGTACTTGCCTTCACGATCGCCGCGGAGATCGGCGAGATCGAGCGGTTCTCATCGCCGGAGAAGCTCACTGGCTACACCGGTCTTTGTCCGCGTGTGAACCAGTCCGGGGCAAAGGACCGGCGCGGCCCATTGACCAAGCACGGGCCGACCTACCTGCGCTGGGCGCTACTGGCGGCCACGATGCACGCGCTGCGGCACCCGGCATACGCTGAGCGCTACCGGCGCACCAAGAAACGTCTGGGCAAACAGCGCGGCGCGAAAGTCGCCCAGGTCGACATCGCGCGCAGGCTCTCCCACGCAATCTGGCACATGCTTTCCCGCAAGGAAAAGTTCGCTCCCCGAGGCGCCGCTTTTCGTCTGGCGGCCTGACCGCCCTTTTTGGACTTGCGCCCGAGCGAACATCCAATTTCGCCTGATCCTCCCAACGAGGAGGCCATAAAGACATGAGCGTCGCTCCAAGAACCTACCCTAGGATCAACGCTTGCCCGACCGTCGCGAAATTCAGCGGCCCAGGGCGTCAGTCACTCCAGCCTCGACAGCTCCGTGGGAAACACTCACACCGGACGCGCCGACCACCCGGACCAGAACTCGAGATCGTGCGTCCCCGGCAATTCGGCGCGTGCGAGTAGCAGTGCGATGTCCGGCGCCTGCTCGACCCCCTGCTGGGCGTGAACCCGACGGGACCCGATGCAACCAGCGTCAGGAGGCGATCGCCGAAGCGTCAGCGGATCGCCACGCCGCGAGCGAGATCGCGACAACCCACACAGCGAACGTGGTGGCGACGACGAGGGTAAAGGAGCCCTGTGGCGAGAACGCGCCGGTTCCCGACTTCACCGCGAGCGGACCGACGAAGTTGATGAGCGCCACCGGAGCCCCGACCCACACCGTCCACGACGGGAGCACCCGGCAGGTGAGGGTCGCAACCGTGACGATCACGATCCACGCGCTGAACGCGAACCCAGCCGAGTTGTAGGCCATCCACCCGGCGTCCCACAGCGCCCGCACAACGGCAGGATCCGTTCCCGGGCGGTAGGCGACGGCCATGAACAGCGCGGTGCCTGCACCGAAGATCCCGGCGCCGGCTACTGCGCTCGCCAGCGCGGCCATCGCGAGCCAACCGTCGGGACTTTCGGAATGCCTCATCATTCGATACAGCGCTGCGGCGAAGATCATGAGCACGGGCAGGCCCATGGCGATCAGCAGGTCGCTCGCGAGGATCTGACCGCGATGAACGGCCGCGTAGCGTGCGATTCGCACCCCTGACGAACCCGAGTCAAGCGTGGCCGCGGGGCTGAGCACAAACGCTGCGAGATACAGGAGGGCGGAGACTCCACCGGCCGCTGCGACCGGCTTCCACTGGGCCGCGCCGCGAGTGCCCGTGCTTCTATAGGTGCGTGTGCTCATCGGGTCACCTCGGGGGCGCTGCGGGTCGAGGGTTCTGGTTGCCAGGAGGTGTTCGGAGAGGTCCCTGGCGTGTGCCTCGCGAGCGCTTCGACATGCGGCTTCAGGCCCGAGTGCAGGACCCGGCCGAGCAACCAGGAGAGCGTGATCGCCAGGGCACTCCCGGTGCCCCAAAGTCTTGGCCGAAACCGGATCCTCCAGGTGAGCTCGGTGTGCCCGTCGACAGCTCGCAGCCGGATTTCGCCCTGGTGGCAGGCAAACGGGGATCCGTCCGTCACGCGGTAGCGGTAGGAAGCCGGCGGGTCGTAGGCGAGCACCTGCTCCGTGATCCTCGCGCCGGCGAGCTCGAGCAGCCGTTCGGATCCGCGACCGTCCCGCTCCGGTGCGCCCTCGGCGACCCGGCGGACGCAGCCGACGCCGATCCACGCGGGCATGCTCTCGTGGTCTGCGATCACCTGCCATATGGCGTGTAAGGGCGCGGCGATGCGCACGGTGCGCTCGACCGCGTGTGTGTCGGCGTTCGGCCGGCGGTTCGCAGGTCGCAGCGTGAACCCCCAGTGCTTGTCGGTCGCGGCGGACATCCAGAGCAGCTCAACCGAGAACTGCTGCGGGTCGTTGACGTACACGACGCCCGCGTGTGGCAGGTGAATGGGCCTGCAGTTCGCCCGCGCCCCCGCGCTCCGGGCACGATCGTATAGCTCGGCGTGATCGCGTCTGCTCCGAGCACCGAATGCGATATTGAGGACGCCCTGATCGCAGACCCTGTAGCCCGCCGGGCGAGGAGAGCCGATCGGGTCGAGATACTGCACGGCCTCGACGAGCACGCTTCCGGCGGTGAATACGGTGCTGCTCGTCCGTGCGCCGGCCAGACCCCACAGGCCCTCGTGCTCGGGCGCTCGCAGCGGCGCCCCGGAGCGCTGCAGGCCGAGTCCGTCGGAGAAGAACGCCTCGGAGCGGGTAAGGTCGGGGACCGACATCGTGACCGAGCGCAGCGCGACCGGACAGCCGGACCGGGAGGGGCTGAGTCCAGACCCAGAGAGGGGGTCGTCCTCCATGAGCTCGACGAAGACCCCGTCCGGGTTGCGCACGCATGCGCGGCGCCGGCCCGCGGGGCCGATCGGGTCGCTCAACGGCATCGAGCCCAAGCCCTTCAGGCGGGTCAGCGTTTGGTCGAAGTCGGCCACCCACACGCCGATCCGCGCGTAGCCTATGTCGCACGCCCGGTGCTCGTGGGCGATCAACCGTGCGAGCGGTCGCTCGAACTGGAACAGCTCGAGCTGAACCACTCGTTGCGGTCCACCAGCCACCAGCACGTCGAAGCGGCGCGCGCGAGGCCCTGCACCGCTGAGGCCAGCGGACCGCGCATCATGATGCGCGAGCCCCCCGCGGGCCGGAAGCCCAGCCCCTCTCGAAACCACCGCTCGGTCAACGCCAGATCGACGACCGAGAGCGCCACCTGGTTGAGCGGGGGCCCCGCACGACGATCCTCGCCAGCGCAGCGCGGCACCACCGCCGGGCTCGCCGCGGTGCGCCCGGTCGCGGTCAGGTTCCTTGCATTCATGCGATCTCGCTCCTCACTTGCGCTCCCAGCAGGGCCAATCGACGCGCTCCGCGTGCTCTGACTCATCGCCGCCGATCGCGAACCGGCGGTCCGGGAGCCTGTGCTGTGATCACACCGTATGCGGCATCGATGAAGCTGGCCTGTCGGCAACCCACAAGAGCGGCGTCGCGCGTTGGCGAAAGCTCCAAGCGCACCTGTGGCGGGATCCCTAGCGTCAGGCCAATCCCGAGAAAGGAGGGCACCATGCCCACGCTCCATGACCAAATCGAGACCAGCTACGTCGGCGGGGAGTCGCTGCCCTGGATTCCGTTCACCCCCTACAGCGATGAGGTTCTCTTGAAGTACTGGAAGATCGACCCGGTGCGCGGCGAGATCGTCGTCTCAATGCGCTTCCCGCCAGGACTCGAGCTTCCCACCCACTACCACACCGGGATCGTCGTCGCGCACACGATCCGGGGTGCGTGGCGCTACATCGAGCACGACTGGGTCTCGCGCACGGGCGACACGGTCTATGAGACCGCAGCCTCCTCGCACACGCCGCAGAGCGTCGGCGAGGAAGACGCCGAGGTCTTCTTCTACATCATCGGCGAGCTGGAGTTCGTGGACGAAAGCGGCAACCTGCTGGCACGCGAGAACGCCAAGACGGCGCTCGCGCGCTACGCGGCCTACTGCGATGCGAACGGTCTGGAGAGTCATGACCTGACGAGCTTCACCGGCTGACGCCCTTGTCGACGTCGCGCCGCGGCGGCTTCCCGACGCTCTGGATCCGGCGCGGCGCCGGCCGGCAGACCGAGTCGGTCGCGCGTCGGGCCGACGGTATGGTTGGCCGCGATGGAACCGGAGTTCGAGCCTGCACGCCAGCCAGGGGCGCGGCGCGCCTGGTTGGAGACCCTCCAGCCGCTCGCCGACGAGCTGCGAGCGGGCGCGCCCGAGCTGGCGGTGGCGGTGGTGAGGCAGATCCGCGCGGAATTCCCCGAGCTCTTCCCGACCGAGGACGACTTCGAGGAGAATCGCGCGAGCACGGAGGCGAATATCGCGCTGTTCGCGGAGCTGATCTTGCAGGGGCGCGAACCACGCGAGGCAGAGCTGCCCGCCGTCGGCATCGCCTATGTCCGCGAAGGTGTTCGCCGCGGCGTGCCGCTCGCGGCCTTCCTGCGCAGCTTGCGCCTCGGCCACGCCGCCGCCTGGAGGGCGATTCTCGCTCAGCTCGAGCAGCGAAGCGGCGACCGCGACCAGCTGGCGGCCGCCGCCGATCTCGCCTCCGCCTGGTTGTTTGCGTACGTCGACGTGCTGTCGACCTTCGCCGAGGAGACCTACGCCAACGAGCGCGAGCGGTGGGTGCGAACCGCGGCGGCCGTACAGAGGGACACGATCGACACGATCCTCGACGGTCGCGCGATCGACGTCGCCGCGGCCTCCAGCCGACTGCGCTACGAGCTCGAGCGCGAGCACGTCGCGATCGTCGGCTGGTACGACGCCGCCGAGGAGGGGCGCGACGCGATCGCTTCCCTCGAGGCGATGATCGCCGAATTGGCGGGGCACCTGAGCAGCGGACCGTCCGCTGAGCGAACCGCTCGGCCTGCTGGCCGTCGCCGCCTGGGTTGGCAGCCGATCCGGGTTCGACGCCGAGCGCTCGACGGCCTGCGTCTCGATGCGAGCCTCGGACCGGGGGCGCGCGTCGCCCTCGGCGAGCCGGCGCGCGGCATCTCCGGCTTTCGCGACAGCCACCGCCAGGCGCTTCGCGCGCGCCGGGTCGCGACGCTCGCGGGCCGCCCGCCCGGCACGGTGACTCGCTTCCGGCGGGTCGCGCTGGCGGCCCTCGCAACCGCCGACGTGGAGCAGGCGCGTGAGTTCGTGGCAAGCCAGCTGGGCGAGCTGACCGGGCCCGATGACGCTTCGGCCCGACTCGTCGCGACGCTGCAGATCTTCTTCGAGGAGGGCTCCGAGTCACGCCCGGGCCTCGAAAAGGCTGGGCGTTCACGAGAACACGGTCCGCTACCGGATAAAGCAGGCCGAGGAGTTGTTGGGACGCAGCCTCGAGGAGCGCACACTCGAGCTACGCGTCGCGCTCGCGCTCCTCAGCGTCGTCCAACCGAGCGATGACGCCGCCGCCGCGCGGTGAAACCCGGCGAAGCGCCACTTGTCAAGCGGCGGATTGTCGGATTCCACAGCGCGGGCCAGGCTACCCGTGGAGATTCGACAAGAGCGGCTGGAGCAGGCGCCCTAGGGTCCGCTACATCAATGAATACACCGTCGAGAGAGGGACCGACGGGGGTGAGGTAGAGCCCTGACCGCTGGAGCTGACAGCGGCAGTTGGGGCTAGATGGCTGATTCGCCGCCAAACCCGGCTCGGCTCATGTTCGGCGCACCACGAAAGGACCACATCAGCCATGAGGCAGATCTCAACCAGCTGGCGGCGCCTAGCCGTCGCGTTGGCGCTCACCTGCGCGATCTCAGCGGTCGCAGCGACAGGCGCGTCGGCGGAATACAACAAGGAATATGAACAGGCCCTGAGTGTCGGCACCCAAGCATACG
The DNA here is from genome assembly GCA_963827105.1 of uncultured Solirubrobacteraceae bacterium. Taxonomy (GTDB): domain Bacteria; phylum Actinomycetota; class Thermoleophilia; order Solirubrobacterales; family Solirubrobacteraceae; genus Palsa-744. Next base: position 682,289 of record CAWHAB010000012.1, read on the forward strand.
ACTACGGGGAGCCGCTGCTCGACATGCAACGGGTGTTCCAGAGCGAGACCAGCGTCACGGTCGCCGACCACGCCGGTGACGCTCCCGTCAACCAGTTCTCGCACTTCACCGACCTCGCGAACACCAAAGAGGGCGTCGTGGTCGCGCCGAACGCCGATACCCTGTACTCGATCGCGTGGCTGCAGCTCAAGCCGCAGCCGATCGTGCTGCACGTTCCGTCGAGCGGGGGACGCCTCAACGTCGTCCCGCTGATGACGCCGTACACGGAGAACTTCGGCAACGTCGGCGAAGGAGCGTCCAGGATGCTGGCGCCCGGCAACTACGTCATCGCCAGCGGCACGACATATGAAGGCGTTGAAGAAGTCCAGGGCATGAAGGTGATCCACTCACCGTATGACCGAGCATGGATCATCGCGCGTACCGAGGTCAAAAGCCACGAAGATCTGCCCAACGCGGCAGCGATCCAGGCCGAAACAAAGCTCGTGCCGCTGAACAGGTGGAAAAGGGAAGGCCTCAACTATCAGCCGCCAGCACCGGAAACGGAAGTCACCGCGCCGACCGAATACCACGTCCCGGGCACGCAGGCGGGCGAAGACGCTCTCACATACTGGACGGCCCTCGGAGCAGCGCTCAAGCAGTTCAAGCCGCCGGCTGCCGACACGGCTGAGCTCGCACTGCTGAAGACCGTCGGCATCGGACCCGGCAAATCCCCAGCCAACAACACGAAGCTGGGCCCCGGCACGATCGCGGGTCTGCGCGCAGCCGTGGCCGCCGGCCCGGGCCAGGTCACCAAAGAACTGACCGAACTGTTCCACGCCGGGTTCACCGCACACAATGGCTGGCTGGTGCCGTCGATCGGAAACTATGGCACCAACTACTCGCTGAGGGCGGTCACCGACCAGATCGGACTCGGGGCCCTACCGCCGACCATCGCGATCTACCCGGTCGCCCAGACCGAACGCGCGGGCCACGCGCTCAACGCGGCCGGCGCGCGCTACGTGGCGCACTTCCCGGCGAGCGACTTCCCGGTGCCGGTGCAGGGATTCTGGTCGCTGACGATGTACCAAGTCAACGGCTTCTTCGTCGCCAACCCGCTGGAACGCTTCACGCTCGGCGACCGCTCCGTCTTGCACTACAACGAAGACGGCTCGCTGGACATCTACCTCCAGGCCGCAGAACCCACGAACGAAGCACAGCAGAGCAACTGGCTGCCCGCACCCGCCGGGCCGTTCCAGCTCATCATGCGCCTCTACGGCACAGACGAATCGGCCATCCCGGGCATCCTCGAAGGCGGCGCCGGCCACTGGACACCGCCGACGATCCTGCCGTGCCTTGAAAACGGCAAAACCGCCGCTGGGTGGAACTGCGCGGCGTAGAAGACCGAAGGCAGCAACGCAGAGCATGACCGGACGGCCGCTCCTTGGGCGGCCGTCCGGTTCGAGCGGGTCGCCTTGCGCGTTGATCCGACTCCGCAGCGGTGTCACCAAACAGCACCGCGCAGTATGGTCGTCGCATGGCGACGAGGCTGCAGGCGAGCCCATCAGTTCCCCATCTCGGTCCCCGAGCACGTGCCTCGAGGAATAATGGCCCGGGCCGGGCTTACCCCGGCGAGCTGCGCGAGGTCCAGACACCCGCGCTGGAGCTGATGCCGATTCACAGCCGGTCTGGCGACGGCCGGCCTGGTGGCTCAGCGGACCCGGAACAAGGAAGACACGAGACAGGAACGCGATGGATCACACATCGATCGACATCTATCTGGTAATCGACACTTTCCTCCTGCTGTTGATCGGGATCGGCCCGAAGATCGCGCTCGTCCCATTCTTGGAGGTCACCGCCGGGATCGACCGTGCAACGAAAGCGCGCGTCGTGCGCAAGATGCTCATCACCGCCGGCGTCGTCGCCGTTATTCTCGTTGGGCTCGGCGAGCTGTTTGCCAGGCTGCTTCATTTCTCGACGGGGTCGCTGTCGATCGCCGGCGGGATCATCCTCATCATCATCGCCGTCAACATGGTGCTCGGGGCGGGCGATCCCGAGCACAGCGCAGCGATAGAAGGACGCGATCCGATGCAGATCGCGGTGTTTCCGCTCGCGATCCCGTATCTGCTGAACCCTGCCGGGATCGTGACGCTCGTGACGCTTTCGGCCGAGGCAGACTCGGTCGCCGTGTTCGCAATGGTTCTCGTGCTGCTGGCGGTAGTGCTCGCCCTCGATGTCGCCGTATTCCGCGGCGCGAACCGGGTCAGCGATCATCTCGACGAGAGTCGCATGCTCGTGACCGAGAAGGTGTTCGGCATCCTTCTCGCGGCGCTGGCCGTCCAGCTGGTCCTCGACGGGCTCGACAGTGTCGGCATTATCCAACTGTCAAGCCACTGAAGCGCAGCCGCTGGTGCCGGCGATCGTCATGTCGAGCGAGCCACCTTCGCCTCGCCTGTCGTGCTCGACGTGAGGTTGGCGCGCAGTGCCGCGAGTGACTGGATCTAGAGGTAGCTGACGACGACGGCGACGCCGATGAGCAGCGAGACCCCCGAGCAGGACGATGAACGGGCCGCCCACGAAAGCACCCTCACTCCATCTGGCGCTCGATGACCATCCGACAATGCTCGGCCGCGCCCGCATCCGGGTGCGAACTGCGAAGCTTCTCGACCGCCGAGGCGACCCTCGGCTCAGATCGTTTGAGCGACCAGAGCGCAAGATGCTCGACCATGTACTGCAGGTCGGCCGACAGCATGCGAAGCACGGTGGATGCATCGAAGGGGGCCTGTTCCTTCCACGGCCTGCTCGGTTAGCGACTCCGACAGCTCCGCGCTCGCCGAAACCTCCACGCGAAGCGCTGAGGACACACATGCCCCGTGCTCCCCTCCCCCCAGAGTGCACGGATGCGCCGCTTCCAGTAGCCTGCACGAACTACCGGCTGGCGTGGTTTGCGAGCTGGTGGGATCGCTGACCTCCTATGCGAGGCGGGTTGAGATGGTTCTTGCCGTGTCAACGGTCGGATGGATCCTCTTGGCAGTCGTCTGGGTTGCCCTAGCGTTCTGGCCGGCGCGAGTGGCCGGCCGCAAGGGACACAGCTTCTTTGGCTACTTCATCCTGAGCCTATTCGTCTTCCCGCTCGCCGTGATCCTCGCCTACGCCGTCGAGGACCGCACCCGGTCTGCCGCCTAATGGCCAGGAGGACGAAGATGCACCGTGGATCGCTGGCAGCGTTGGCAGCCGGTTTGATCGCAGCGGCGCTCCTCGCCGGTTGCGGAAGCAGCAGCAAGCCGGCCTACTGCACGCAGGTGACAAACTTCGAGAACTCCGTAACGACGCTCGAACAGGTCGACGTAAGCCCATCGAACCTCAACACGATCGCGACGGACGTCGAGAAGGTCGGCACGAGCGCCAAGGAACTCGAGTCAGCTGTGAAAACCGAATTTGCGCCGCAGATCAGCTCAGTCAAGAGCTCCGTTGCGGCACTTGAAGCTTCGATGAAGGACTCGGCAGCGCTCCCAGCTCTTCGGCGGTCGCCCATGCGGCCTCCGTCATACCCGCGCAGATCGAAGCCCTGAAGCGCTCGGCGAGCGAAATCCAGGAAGTCACCAAGTCGAAATGCGAATAGAACGCGCAGCGGTGCGTGCGTTGCTGGCGCCCTGCGTCGAGCTGAAACGCGCCTCCGGCCGGGTACGCGCCTCGCCGAGCCGCCGGCGGGAACGGCCGACCGTAGACGCCATGCTTCGCGCGGCATCCCGATCGCTCGCTTAGCCTCGGACCCGTGCACCGACGGCGTCGAGCTCCGGGCGGCCGCCCGTCGGCCGGGTCGCAGCCCGGCGAGCGCCCCACGATCCCCTTCGAGCAGTGCTTGCTCAAGAACCCATTGCGGTAAGGCATCCCAGCGTCCGGCAGATCACGGCAGGTCTCCTGAGGGTGGTACTGAATCGGTACGAAACAGGTGCTCGGGGGAGGCGGGACACCTAGGCGCTGATGCCGTGCGCTGTCGCACCGTGGGTTGCAGCCGCGTGCAAGGCTTGCTCGTCCTCGTGCCTGGCCGCGGGCTTAAGGTCGAACACGACGTTCTTCACGTTCCCGGTGAAGGCGAACGGAGCCCGTGGCGCGTATGCGGGGTCGACGACAAGCCCATTGTCGCGGCCGATGTCCATGCCACCGTAGGGCGAGAAGCGGAGAAACACTGTCCTGTTGAGCCGACCCCCGCCGATCGGGTGATCGTTCGCATAGAGCGAAACCGTTCCTCCAGCTGAGCGCTCCTCCGTGTCGGCATCGAACTGCATGCGGATCGCGACATCTCCGGTCGGGATCGGCTCGGTCGAGACCTGCTCGTAATGCTCGACGCCCATCATCGAGTAGCTGTGGTGCAGCAGCCCCTGTTCGTCGATCCAGAGCGAGAATCCGCCCATCTCGTCTCCCTCGGCGACGATCACCCCCTCGGCGCCCTGCTCCGGCAGCGAGAGCTCGGCCTCGATCGCGTATGAGTGCCCGTAGACACGGGGGATCATCCCGAGGCGATGTTCTCGACATCGCCGTAGAAGATGTGGGTCGTGGTCGTCGGCATCGGCGGCAGGATCCCGAAGAAGACCGAGAAGCCCGCCATCAGCGGCAGGACGTTGTGCTTCTCGGCCTCCTCCCAGAAGAACTCCTTGAGCTGTGCGAGCTTCTCCGGGTGCTCCCGGGCGAGGTCTTTGGCCTGTGAGAAGTCGTCGGGCAGGTAGTGAGCTCCCATGTGTCCTGCTCCGGGTCGTAGGCTCCGGGCGCGAATCTCGCGATCGTTGGCGGCGACGCGTCCCAGGGGATGCGGTCGAGCATGCACGCGGCCCACCAGCCGTCCTTGTAGATCGCCCGGTTGCCGTAGATCTCGAAGTACTGCACGGTGTGTCGCTCGGCCGCGCTCGGATCATCGAAGCTGTACAGGAAGCTCGTCCCCTCCATCGGCTTCTGTGCGATCCCGTCGACGAGCTTGGGCTCGGGGATGCCAGCGGCTTCGAGGATTGTCGGGCCGATGTCGATGCAATGGGTGAACTGGGAACACAGCGCGCCCGCGTCGCTGATCCGCGCCGGCCAGGAGACGACCATGCCGTTGCGCGTGCCGCCGAGGTGCGAGGCGACCTGCTTGCCCCACTGGAAGGGAGCGTTGCCCGCCCACGCCCAGGCGCTCGCGTAGTGCGGCGCAAACGCGTCGGTGCCCCAGGCGTCGAGCTCGCGTACCCGTCGATCAGCGAGAGCTGTTGATCAGGGGCAGCCGATCCCGTTCTGCATCGTCATCTCGTTGAACGAGCCGGTGATCGTGCCCTCCATGCTCGCGCCGTTATCGCCGAAGACGTAGAACACGAGCGTGTTGTCGAGCTCGCCCATCTCCTTGACCGCGTCGAGCAGCCGAGCGATGTCCCAGTCGCAGTTCTCCTGGTAGCCGGCGTATACCTCCATCTGGCGCGCGTACAGTCGCTTCTCGCTCTCCGACAGCGAGTCCCAGGCCGGGAGGGCGTCGGGCCTCGGGGTAAGCTCCGCCTCGGGAGGGATCACGCCGAGCATCTTCTGCCGTTTGAAGGTCTCCTCGCGCAGTGCGTCCAGCCCTGGTCGAACTTGCCGCGGTACTTCTCGCTCCATTCGCGCGGCACCTGATGCGGCGGTGCGCGCACCCGGTCGAGTAGTACATGAACCAGGGCTTCGTCTGGTCCTGCGCACGGACCATGTGCAGCCACTTGGCCGCCTGGTCGGTCAGGTGGTCGGGGAGGTAGTACTCGCCCCCGTCCTCGCCGGCGGGAACACCGATCGTCGTGTTGTCCTGTGTGATGACCGGGTCATACTGACCCGTCTCGCCGCCGAGGAAGCCCCAGAAGTGGTCGAACCCCCACGCGTTCGGCCAACGGTCGAACGGTCCGGCGGCCCCTGGAGGTGATCGGGGGTCAGGTGCCACTTGCCGAAAGCGGCCGTGTTGTAGCCGTGCCCTGGAGCGCCCGCACGAACGGGGCGCAGTCCTGTGGAACCGATGCCGTGTAGCCCGGGAAGGGACCCGGAAGCTCGCCGATCGATCCGAACCCCACCGTGTGATGGTTGCGGCCGGTAAGCAGGGCGGCCCGCGTGGGCGAGCAGAGCGCCGCGACGTGGAAGCGGTTGTACGTGAGGCCCTGATCGCCGACTGGGGTCATGGTCGGGGTCGTCACCGGCCGCCGAACGTAGAGGGGTTGCCGAAGCCCGAGTCGTCGATCAGGACGAGCAGGATGTCCGGTGCGCCCGGCGGGGGCGACGGCGTCATGTTGACCGTCCAGTCCGGAACCGACTCCTCGAGCGTGCGCCCGATCGTGCCGCCGAAGTTCGGGTCCGAGATCGGCAGCACCGCGCGGTCCGGGCTGAGCTTCCCCATCGCCTCGGCGAGCGACTCCTTCAGCGCGCCCGTGCCTTTCTTGTCGCCCTGGACAACCGGGCGGAGCTGTGCCCCCGCGAGCGCCTGCTCGACACGGAGCCGCTGCGGGTCATCGAAGACCGCGATGATCCCCGCCGATCCCGGCGGCAGGTTCTCGCCGATCTTCTCATGGATCTCGTGCTCGAGGCGGTGGTCGGCGAACCTGCCGATCACTCCGCCGGCGGCGGCCCCGACCGCGACCGACGCGAGCAGCGGCGGCGCGAACAGACCGACCGCGAGTCCAACTCCGCCGCCCCAGCCCAATCCCTTGCGGCCGAGCTCGTCGCCCGTCTGGCGCACGGCGACGCTGCCGTCCTGGGCGTGCGTCACGAGGATGACGCCCTCGATCGAGACCTGTTTGTCCCTGACGAGCGCGACGAGCGACTCGAAGTCCCTCGCGGCGTCGTCGATGTCCTCGTAGCCCGCAACGAGCAGGTCGGTCGGTGCCTCAGCCATCACGACTCTCCCTTCGGGTCCAACGCGAGTGGATTGAACGACGCACTGGCGTTCTGTACTCGCAGCCTAAAGGACGCCGGCTGCGCGGTCGTCCAGACTTTAGGCGTGAATCGACTCGCCGGCGCTTCTAGGATCCCGGAAGATGAGCGGCGACGACATGACCCGCATCCCGGGAGGCCGCTTCCGGATGGGCTCGGAGCGCTTCTATACCCGAAAGCAGCCGGTACGCGAGGTGCAAGTCGGCGAGCTTTGCGATCGACCGTGGGCCAATAACGGTCGCGCAGTTCGCGCGCTTCATCGATGACACCGCCTACCTCACCGTCGCCGAGGAGCTGCCCGACCCCACGCTATACCCGGGCGCCGACCCGTCGCTCCTTGTCGAGGGATCGGCTGTGTTCCGGCCGACGCCGGGCCCGGTGCCGTTGGGCGACCGAGCCGATGGTGGGCATACGTGCCCATGCGAGCTGGCGCGCACCCGTGGGGGCAACAGCGACAACTCCCAGCGCGCGGATCACCCGTCACCACGTCGCCTACGCGGACGCGGACGCCTACGCGAAATGGGCGGGCAAGGAGCTGCCCAGCGAGGCCGAATGGGAGTACGCCGCGAGAGGCGGCCTCGAGGGGACGAATTTCGCGTGGGGAGACGATGAGCGGCCCCGGCGGCGAGCTGATGGCCCACCCACTGGCAGGGCGAGTTCCCCTGGCGCAACACCGGCGCGAAGGGATGGCGCGGCACGACCCCGGTCGGACTGCTTCTCCGCCGAACGCCTACGGACTCCTCGACGT